>NZ_CP130831.1:397500-1805000 GCF_030549525.1 Stenotrophomonas sp. 704A1
ATAGTCGCGGGCAGTAGACCCGAAACCGGGTGATCTAGTCATGGCCAGGGTGAAGGTGCCGTAACAGGTACTGGAGGCCCGAACCCACGTCTGTTGCAAAAGACGGGGATGAGCTGTGATTAGGAGTGAAAAGCTAATCGAACCCGGAGATAGCTGGTTCTCCTCGAAAGCTATTTAGGTAGCGCCTCATATGTATCCTCTCGGGGGTAGAGCACTGTTATGGCTAGGGGGTCATCGCGACTTACCAAACCATTGCAAACTCCGAATACCGAGACGGACTGTATGGGAGACACACGGCGGGTGCTAACGTCCGTCGTGAAAAGGGAAACAACCCAGACCCACAGCTAAGGTCCCAAATTTTGTGCTAAGTGGAAAACCATGTGGAAAGGCACAGACAGCCAGGAGGTTGGCTTAGAAGCAGCCACCCTTTAAAGAAAGCGTAATAGCTCACTGGTCGAGTCGGTCTGCGGGGAAGATTTAACGGGGCTAAGCACAGAACCGAAGCTTGGGGTGCATAACTTTGTTATGCGCGGTAGAGGAGCGTTCCGTAAGCCGTTGAAGGTGGATTGAGAAGTCCGCTGGAGGTATCGGAAGTGCGAATGCTGACATGAGTAACGATAATGCGGGTGAAAAACCCGCACGCCGAAAGCCCAAGGTTTCCTTGCGCAACGTTAATCGGCGCAGGGTGAGTCGGCCCCTAAGGCGAGGACGAAAGTCGTAGTCGATGGGAAGCAGGTTAATATTCCTGCACCTCGCGTAAGTGCGATGGAGGGACGGAGAAGGTTAGGCGTACCGGGCGTTGGTTGTCCCGGGGAAAGGCGGTAGGTTTGGATCTTTGGCAAATCCGGGATCCTCTAAGACCGAGCACCGAGACGAGTCTTTAAGACGAAGTCGCTGATACCACGCTTCCAGGAAAAGCTCCTAAGCTTCAGCTTACGCAGACCGTACCGTAAACCGACACAGGTGGGTAGGATGAGAATTCTCAGGCGCTTGAGAGAACTCGGGTGAAGGAACTAGGCAACATGGCACCGTAACTTCGGGAGAAGGTGCACCCTTTTTGGTGGCTCGTGCGAGCTATAGCTGAAGAGGGTCGCAGTAACCAGGCCGCTGCGACTGTTTATCAAAAACACAGCACTCTGCAAACACGAAAGTGGACGTATAGGGTGTGACGCCTGCCCGGTGCTGGAAGGTTAATTGATGGGGTCAGCCGCAAGGCGAAGCTCTTGATCGAAGCCCCAGTAAACGGCGGCCGTAACTATAACGGTCCTAAGGTAGCGAAATTCCTTGTCGGGTAAGTTCCGACCTGCACGAATGGCGTAACGACAGCGGCGCTGTCTCCACCCGAGACTCAGTGAAATTGAAATCGCTGTGAAGATGCAGCGTTCCCGTGGCAAGACGGAAAGACCCCGTGAACCTTTACTATAGCTTTACACTGAACGTTGAGTTCGTCTGTGTAGGATAGGTGGGAGGCTATGAAACTGTGGCGCTAGCTGCAGTGGAGCCATCCTTGAAATACCACCCTGTCGTGCTTGACGTTCTAACCTGGGCCCATTATCTGGGTCGGGGACCGTGTATGGTGGGTAGTTTGACTGGGGCGGTCTCCTCCTAAAGAGTAACGGAGGAGCTCGAAGGTACGCTCAGCGCGGTCGGACATCGCGCACTGTGTGCAAAGGCATAAGCGTGCTTGACTGCAAGATCGACGGATCAAGCAGGTAGGAAACTAGGACTTAGTGATCCGGTGGTTCTGTATGGAAGGGCCATCGCTCAACGGATAAAAGGTACTCCGGGGATAACAGGCTGATACCGCCCAAGAGTTCATATCGACGGCGGTGTTTGGCACCTCGATGTCGGCTCATCACATCCTGGGGCTGTAGTCGGTCCCAAGGGTATGGCTGTTCGCCATTTAAAGTGGTACGCGAGCTGGGTTCAGAACGTCGTGAGACAGTTCGGTCCCTATCTGCCATGGGCGTTGGAGATTTGAGAGGGGCTGCTCCTAGTACGAGAGGACCGGAGTGGACGAACCTCTGGTGTTCCGGTTGTCACGCCAGTGGCATTGCCGGGTAGCTATGTTCGGAAGCGATAACCGCTGAAAGCATCTAAGCGGGAAGCGCGCCTCAAGATGAGATCTCCCGGGGCACAAGCCCCCTGAAGGAACCATGTAGACTACGTGGTTGATAGGTCAGGTGTGTAAGTACAGCAATGTATTGAGCTAACTGATACTAATGATCCGAGAGGCTTGACCATATAACCTCAAGTTGCCTTGGCCGACATGACATGTCGATAGATCCAAGCTGCACGCTACGTCACAAGAACTACGAGAGGCAGGCGCCTTATCCGTTTCATGGATGGCGACGCTCCAACCGCCTCCCTGGTGAAATTAGCGCTATGGAACCACCCGATCCCATCCCGAACTCGGAAGTGAAACGTAGCTGCGCCGATGGTAGTGTGGCCTAAGCCATGCGAGAGTAGGTCATCGCCAGGGTTTATACCCCAAAAACCCCGCTGCGCATGCAGCGGGGTTTTTCTTATTAAGTGAAGGCACTGCTTTTCCGAGTGGCTTCCGCCCCAAGGGCAAGATCGCGAGGCTGGCGCTGCAAGCGCTGCTGCAACCGTCTCCCTGGTGAAATTAGCGCTATGGAACCACC
The DNA here is from genome assembly GCF_030549525.1 of Stenotrophomonas sp. 704A1. Taxonomy (NCBI): domain Bacteria; kingdom Pseudomonadati; phylum Pseudomonadota; class Gammaproteobacteria; order Lysobacterales; family Lysobacteraceae; genus Stenotrophomonas; species Stenotrophomonas tuberculopleuritidis. The sequence continues at coordinate 400,146 of NZ_CP130831.1, forward strand.
CGATCCCATCCCGAACTCGGAAGTGAAACGTAGCTGCGCCGATGGTAGTGTGGCCTAAGCCATGCGAGAGTAGGTCATCGCCAGGGTTTACACCCCAAAAACCCCGCTGCTCACGCAGCGGGGTTTTTCTTTGCACGGGGGAAACGCGGGAAGTGCCGGCCGCCGGCCGGCAGTCCGCTGCAGGCACGTGGCGTTCATGAGGTTGCCGGCCAGCGGCCGGGACTGACTGGCGCGGCCGGGTACAGACTTCGCACGCACAAAAAAAGCGGCGCCCGGAGGGCGCCGCTTTCCATGCCACTCACGTGCTGGCGAACCTACTTCGCTGCCGGAGCCGGTGACTTGCCCTTCATCATGGCGTCGCGGGCAGCCTTGAACGGATTGCCCTCGTACCAGTTCGGCCACCGATCGCCGCCGGCCAGTTCCTTGCCGACGCCATACATCAGCTGCAGATCTTCAACCGTGCCGTCCAGCTTCCAGGTGGCCGGATCGTATTCGTCCTTCGGCCCGTGGTAACGGTTGTCACCGTAATCGGACGCCGCCTTGCGGCCTGCCTCGATGCCGCCATCGCGCAGGTCTTCACCCCCGTCGGCATACAGGGCCGGCACGCCGGCCTTGGCGAAGTTGAAGTGGTCGGAGCGGAAGTAGAAGCCGCTCTGCACCGAGGTCTCGCCGTGCAGGGTGCGATCCTGCGCGGCCGCCAGCGGCTTGAGGATGTCTTCCAGTTCGGAGCTGCCGAAGCCGGTGACGGTCATGTCCTTGGCACGCCCCGCCACCGACATCGCATCGATGTTGATCACACCGGCGATCTTGTCCAGCGGGAAGGTCGGGTGGGCGACGTAGTACTTCGAGCCCAGCAGTCCGGATTCCTCCAGGGTTACCGCCAGGAACACCACCGAGCGCTCCGGCTTCGGCTGCTGGTGGGCCATGGCTTCGGCCACCTCAAGGATGCCGGCCACGCCGGTCGCATTGTCGACCGCGCCGTTGTAGATGTTGTCGCCGGTCTCGCCCTCATGCTTGCCCAGGTGATCCCAGTGCGCCATGTACAGTACGGCCTCGTCGGCGCGCGTGTTGCCCGGCAGCACGCCCACCACGTTGCGCGACTGCTTCTGTGCCACCTGGCTCTTGAGGTCCACCGAGGCGGTGGCCTTCAGCGGCACGGGCTTGAAGCCGCGCTTGCTGGCGTCCTTGTAGGCCTGCGCCAGATCCAGCCCGGCACCGGCGAACAGGGCCTTGGCTGCGTCGGCGCTCAGCCAGCCCTGCACCGGCAGGCGCGGCTCGGCGTCATCCTTGGCCGGCAGGTCGTACTGCGGGCCCGCCCAGGAATTCTTCACCACGTCCCAGCCGTAGGAGGCGCCGGCGGTGTCATGCACGATCAGCGCGGCCGCGGCGCCCTTGCGTGCGGCTTCCTCGAACTTGTAGGTCCAGCGGCCGTAGTAGGTCATGCGCTTGCCGTCGAACAGCGTCTGGTCATCGACATGGAAGCCCGGGTCGTTGACGAACATCACGACCGTCTTGCCCTTCCAGTCCTGGCCGGCGTAATCGTTCCACTTCTGTTCCGGCGCGTCCACGCCATAGCCGACGAAGACCAGATCGCTGGCGTCGACCTTCACCTCGGTCTGGCCGGTACGGGTGCCGACCACCATGTCGGTGCCGAACTTCAGCGTGGTGGTCTTGCCCCCCTGGTTGAGCGTGAGCACGGTCGATTCATCGGCCGTGGTCTCGGTCATCGGCACGTCCTGGAACCAGCTGTCGCCGTTGCCGGGCTGCAGGCCGATGCGCTGCATCTGGTCGCGGATGTAGTTGACGGTCAGCTCTTCCCCCTTGCTGCCGGGCGAGCGGCCTTCAAAGGCGTCCGAGGCCAGCGTCTTCACCATCTCGCCGAAATCAGCGGCGTTGATCTCGGGCGAGAACGCATGCGAAGCCGGCTTGGCGGCGGTGTCGGCACGGGGTGTCGGCGCCGGGGTGTCTTCGCCTTTGCAGGCGCTGAGCGCGGCCGCAGCGGCCAGGCACAGGAGGAGTTTGCGGGGCATCATCGGTTCCTGGAAACACAAGGGACGACCGCGCGGCGGGCACGGCCGGTAAGGGGGAGTATCCCCCAATCGGTACGCTCAGTCCGCCGGAGCGGTGTCGGTGTCGAACGGAATCGGATCGGCGCCGGTGATCGGGCCGATGCGGGCGCTGCGGTGGACATACAGCACCACTTCGCGCTCGAACAGCAGGCTGCCTTCGACCACGGCGTCGGGGCCGATGATGACCCGCGGCTTGCGGCTGGCCGTCAGCGAGACGCTGAAGTTGGGCTTGCGCACGTGCACGCCGCCGCCCACCTGCGAACCGATGCCGACGGTGATGTCGCCGTTGACGGTCTCCACGTCCCGGCGCACCCGGCTGCCGACCAGCCCGATGCCGCCATTGACCGTCTCCACGCCGCCCTCGATCTGGCTGCCGCGGTCGCTGAAGATGCTGCCGTTGACCGTGCTGACGTCGCCGTGGGCAGTCACCTCGCGGCCCAGGCGCACGCCGCCGTTGACCGTCTCGATGCTGCCGGTGCGCGCGCGATCGGCAACCTTGACGCCACCGTTGACGGTGTCGATGCTGCCGGTCTCCACACCCTCGCCGACACGGATACCACCATTGACCGTATCCAGCTTCCCGTAGCGCTGGCCCGGATCGGCACTGATGCTGCCGTTGACCTTGCTGACATCCGCCTGGCCCCAGGCCGGGCCACACGCCAGCGCGACACCCAACAGCAGCGGAATGGAAAGAGCTTTCATGGGAACCTCGTTGTTGTGCGGCTGGCAGGCCGCGTGCGGAGATGTCACCATTCCCCGGGATTCCCCGCATCTGCCTGAAGTCACTGGAAAGCCCTTGCGCAACAACGCCTTCCCCTCACGCCGGCATCACATGGTCCCCCTGCGCGGTGGGCGTTGCCTGTTGCTGGGAATGGCGCTGGCGCTGGCGTTGCCCGTGCCGGGCAGCGCGCAGACGTCCTCGACCCGCGAGGCCGAGCGCAAGCTGCAGAAGCTGCGCAACGAACTGAAGGGCGTGGCGCAGGAGCGCCGGCAGATCGAAGGCCAGCGTGGCCAGGCCTCGCGGCAGCTGCGCGAGGCCGATGAGAAGGTCGCGCGCAGTGGACGTGCGCTGGCCCAGACCGAATCGGCGTTGCGCGAGCAGAGCCAGGCCCTGGCCGACGCCGAGCAGCGGCGCAATGCGCTGCAGTCCACCCTGGCCCGGCAGCATCGCGAACTGGCCGGCCTGTTGCGCGCGGCCTACCAGCTGGGCAACCACGCCCCGCTGAAGCTGCTGCTGTCACAGGACACGGTGGCCGACGCCAACCGTGCGCTGGCCTACCACCGCTACCTGCAGCGTGAACGCGCGCAGCGGATCACCGCCCTGACCGCCGATCTGAAGGAGCTGGAGGCGCTGCAGGCGCAGATCGCCGAGCGCCAGCAGCAGCTGCAGGGCACCCAGCGCGACCAGAAACAGCAGATTGCCACGCTGGCATCGGACCGCCGGGAACGTGCTCAGACCGTGGCCTCGCTTGAAGAGCGCTTCAAGGACCAGCGCGAGAAGGAACAGGCGCTGGGCCAGGACGCCAAGGCGCTGGAGACACTGCTGGCCAACCTGCGGGCCGCTGCCGCCCGTGCCGAAGCCGAGCGCCGCGCTGCGGCGCGCAAGGCCGCCGCGGAGAAGGCGGCGGCCGAGAAGGCCGCACGCCAGGCCAAGGCCGAAGGCCGTCCGGCACCGGCGACCAAGGTCCCGCCGGCCGTGGCCTCGGCGCCTGCGCCGAAGGTCGGCGGTCTCGGCTGGCCGCTGTCGGGCAACCTGCTGGCGCGCTATGGCGGCAAGCTGCCCGACGGTCGCACCAGCAGCGGTGTGCTGATCGGCGCGCCGGCCGGCAGCACCGTCACCGCCGTGGCCGATGGCACCGTGGTGTTCTCCGATTGGATGACCGGCTACGGCATGATCCTGATCGTCGATCACGGCAATGGCTACATGAGCCTCTACGCGCACAACGACACCCTGCTCAAGGACGCCGGGGCACGGGTCAGCCGTGGCGACGCGGTGGCCAAGGTCGGCAACTCCGGTGGCCAGGGCGTCACCGCGCTCTACTTCGAGCTGCGTCGTGGTGGCCAGCCGGTCAATCCGGACAGCTGGCTGCAGCGGCGCTGAATCCGGCGACGCCGCGGCTGCGGTGGATTCAACGGGAATTTAGCCATGCTTCGCGCATAATCGGTGCATGTGCCTTGGGCACGATGCCATCGTCGACAGGAGTGCTTCATGCGCGCAGCCCGTACCGCCACCCTCTTGCTGGCCCTGTTGCCGGCCCTGTCCTGGGCGCAGCAGACCGCGCCGGTGCCGCTGAAAGAGCGCACCGGGCAGGCCGCCAGCAACGAGGAGGCCGTGACCTCGAAGGTGCCGCTGGAAGACATCCGGCGCTTCGTGGCGGTCTACAACGCGGTGCGCGCGGCCTATGTCGATCCGGTGGATGACAACAAGCTGATGCAGTCGGCGGTACGCGGGCTGCTGCTCGACCTCGATCCGCACAGCACCTATTTCAACAAGGAAGATGCGCAGGCCTTCGACGAGCAGGCCAATGGCGCCTATGAAGGCATCGGCGTCGAGCTGCAGCAGCAGCCGGACAACGCCAGCATGAAGGTGATTTCGCCGATCGACGACACACCGGCCGCCAAGGCCGGCATCCTGGCCGGCGACCTGATCATCGCCATCGACGGCAAGCCGATCAGTGCCATCGATGCCAGTGAGCCGCTGCGTGGCCCGGCCGGCAGCAAGGTGGTGCTGACCATCGTGCGCGAGGGCAAGGCCAAGCCGTTCGATGTCAGCCTGACCCGGCAGACCATCCGCGTGACCAGCGTGCGCAGCCGCCTGCTGGAGCCGGGCTATGGCTACATCCGCCTGAGCACGTTCCAGGCCGATACCGGTTCCGATTTCCAGAAGCATCTGCAGCAGCTGCAGAAGCAGTCCGGCGGCACGCTGAAGGGGCTGGTGCTGGATCTGCGCAGCAACCCCGGCGGGCTGCTGACCGCTGCGGTGCAGGTGGCCGACGACCTGCTCGACAAGGGCAACATCGTCAGTACCCGTGGCCGCATCAGCATCAGCGATGCCCGCTTCGATGCCACCCCGGGCGACCTGCTCAAGGGCGCACCGGTGGTGGTGCTGGTGGACGCCGGTTCGGCCAGTGCGTCCGAAGTGCTGGCCGGGGCGTTGCGTGACAACGCGCGTGCGCGCGTGATCGGCAGCCGTACCTTCGGCAAGGGCTCGGTGCAGACCGTGCTGCCGTTGGACAATGGCGATTCGGTCAAGTTGACCACCGCCCGCTACTACACGCCCAGCGGCAAGTCGATCCAGGCCACCGGTATCGTGCCCGAGGTGGAACTGAAGGCCGCACCGCAGCCCGGCGAAGACGCGCTGCCGGCCAGCCTGAGCGACTACAGCGAAGCGACGCTGCCGGGCCATCTGCGCGGCGACGAGGAAGGCACCGAAGGCTACCGCGCCGGCGCCGTGCTGCCGGGGGATGGCCCGATCAACGACGCGCTGGCCGAACTGAAGCATCCCGGTTCGGTGGCTGCACGGTTGAAGGCCGACGCCGCGAAGGCTGAAGCGGACGCGGCGGCCAAGGCGGCCGCGAAGCCCGCAACCACGCCTGCGGCCAAGCCCGAAGCAAAGCCCGAAGCAAAGCCCACGCCGGCCCCGGCCAAGCCCTGACGGTAGCGCCGGGCCATGCCCGGCGAACCCTCTGCCCAACCCGAAAGCGTCGGGTTCACAGGTGCCGGGCCGCAGCCGTTACTGCCAGGTATCAGAACCCGTGCCGCTTGCGCAGCTTGCGGGCGATCGCCGCACGCACGTATACGCCGTATAGAAGGCCGAACAGGAAGCCGCCGATGTGCGCCCACCAGGCGACCATGCCGAAGCTGGGGCCGATATGGGCGAACACCACCTGCAGCGCGGCCCACACGCCGATCAGCAGGTAGGCCGGGGCGCGCACGAACTCCAGGAACAGGCCCAGCGGAATGACCACGCCCAGCCGCGCACCGGGAAACAGTGCCAGGTAGGCGCCGATCAGTGCCGACACCGCGCCGCTGGCGCCGATGATGATCTGGTCCGGACTGCCCATCGTGTAGATCGCCACCAGATTGGAGATGGCACCGCCGACCAGGAACAGCAGCAGCAGCCGCCACGGGCCCAGCACGCGCTCGGCCGGCAGGCCGAAGATCAGCAGGAACACCAGATTGCCCAGCAGGTGCGACCAGTCGGCATGCAGGAACAGGGCGGTGAACAGGCGCAGGACGCTGCCGTCCTGCAGGGTCGCCCACCAGTCGAGCGGCCGGGTCAGGCCGGTGGACAGGGCGCCCCAGTCCAGCCAGAGGCTCCCGCGGGCATCGTCCGGGCGCGAGATCGACCACAGGAAGGCCAGCCACAGTGCCGCAAACAGCACGGGCGTGGCCCATCGCAGGGTCGCCTTCTTGCGCGAGGGGAGGGAGACGAACATGGCGCTAGCCTAGCGTGCGCGCGCTTTTCGCGGGGAAAGTCCTGTTCAGCTTTTGCGGCGAAAAAAGCGCCGCTGCTGTTATTGTTTCATTAACGGCTCTGGGTAATACTCGCATACGGCGTCGTATGTCGGGAGGGGAATCCGGCGCGCTTCGAAGGGCCACCCGGCCTGACGGGCGCAGGCGCACTCAGAGCACCATCACCGCTTACCGGAGAGAGAACTACGATGCAAACCGCTTCCACCATTGCCCGCCTGACCCTGCTGGCCGTCGGCGTTGCCGGTGCGCTGGCCGCCGCCGACGCCAATGCCGCCGCCTTCCAGCTGAAGGAAAACAGCGCCAAGGGCCTGGGCCGCGCCTTCGCCGGCTCGGCCAGTGCGCCGGATGACGCCTCGATCATCGTCAACAACCCGGCAGGCATGCGCCAGCTCGACGGACGCCAGGTCCAGTTCGACGCCAGCGCGGTCAGCTTCTCGGCCGAGTTCAAGGGCGCTGGCCGCAATGCCGGCCCGACCGGTCCGGGTACCGGCACCGCGATCAGTGGTGGCGACGGCGGCGACGCCGGCAAGATCGCTGCCATCCCGGCCGCCTACTTCCACACCCCGCTCGGCGAGAAGGGTCACTTCGGCGTGTCGCTGAGCGTGCCGTACGGCTTCGCCACCAAGTACGACACCGACTGGGTCGGCCGTTACAGCGGCACCCGCACCGAGATGGAAACCGTCGACCTGGGCTTCTCGGCCTCCTACGACGTCAATCCCTACGTGTCCTTCGGTGCCAGCGTGTTCGTCGAGCGCATGAACATCGAACTGCGCAACGCCATCGACTTCGGCGCCATCATGGCGCAGTCGCGCGTTCCGGGCTATGCACCGGGCAGCGCTGACGGCTCGTTGAAGGTCAAGGGCGACAACAACGAAATCGGTTGGACCGTCGGTGGCCTGTTCAGCCCGGATGAGAACACCCACATCGGTATCAGCTACCGTTCCAAGGTCGAACACAAGATCACCGACGGTGATGCAACGTTCGACGTTCCGAACGGCCCGAAGGCCGTCCTGGCCGCAGCACGTCCGGGCTGGTTCGTCGATACCAAGGGCCGCGCCACCGTGACCCTGCCGGCCTCGGCCACCTTCAGCGTGACCCACCAGGTCAACGACAAGCTGCTGATCGCCGCCGACGTCACCCGTACCGCCTGGTCGACCGCGTTTGACTCGGTCACCATCGACTACGATTCCAACCAGGCCAACTCGGTGCTGAACTTCAGCTACCGTGACACCACCTTTGCCTCGATCGGTGCCGACTACAAGGTCAACGACAAGCTGACCCTGCGCGGCGGCCTGGCCTACGACCAGACCCCGACGACCGATGCGCACCGTGACGTGCGGGTGCCGGATACCACCCGCAAGTGGGTCACGCTGGGCATGAGCTACGCCACCTCGGAGCAGATGGAGTTCAACCTGGGCTACCTGCACATCTTCGCCAAGGATCCGACCGTCACCGCGACCTCGGACACCGGCAACGTTGTGCGTGGCAAGTACGATGTCGTGGGCGACGTGCTGGCGGCATCCATCAACTACAAGTTCTGATCCGGGCCACGGCCTGACGCAGTAACAAGAAGGCCCCGCGCAAGCGGGGCCTTTTTTCTGCGCCGTTGACGCCTTGGGCAGGTGCCTGCGCGTGGCGCGGGTGTCACGCCAACCACCGCGCCCTGCGTGGACGCAGCCGCCACGGACCCTCCGTGCAGGGGACGGATCGACGACAATGGCGCCATGAACCTGTCCGATCCGAACTTCCAGCTGGAGCTGGCTGCCAACATCGCCGTCGCCGGCTCGATCCTGCTGGCTGGTCGCAACAATGTGCATACGTGGTGGCTGGGCATCGTCGGCTGCGCGCTGTTCGCCGCCGTATTCGAACGCTCGCACCTGTATGCGGACATGGTGCTGCAGTTCTTCTTCATCGCCATCAGCGTGCTGGGCTGGTGGCAGTGGCTGCGCGGCGACCACGGCGCGCCCCTGCCGATCACCCCGGTGCGGCCACGTGCGTGGGCATGGTTGCTGCCTTTGGCCGTCGTGGCGACCTTCGGCTACGGCTGGATGCTGACCCGCCTGACCCATGCCTATGCGCCCTATGTCGATTCGGCGGTGCTGGTGCTGAGCGTGATCGCGCAGATCCTGATGATGCGGCGCAAGCTGGAATCGTGGTGGGTCTGGCTGCTGGTGAACACCATCGCGGTGCCGCTGTACTACAGCCGCGGCCTGCACCTGACCTCGATCCTGTATGTCGGCTTCTGGATCAATGCGCTGGTCGCGCTGCGCCACTGGCGCCACCTGATGCGCGGTCAGGCCAGGGGCGCCGATGGCGCTGCCTGAGCCCGCTGCGCGCGGGCTGGTGGTCGGCAAGTTCTGCCCGCTGCACCTCGGCCACGAGCGCCTGATCGAATTCGCTGCCGCACGCTGCGCACAGCTGCTGGTGATCGGCTGGTCGCAGCCGGGCTTTGCCGGCTACAGCGCGGCGCGCCGCGAGCGCTGGCTGCGCGCGCGCTTTCCGCAGGCGATTGTGGCGGTGCTGGATGATGCGCGGCTGGCGGCGTTGTGCAGGCAACGGGGAATTGCCGTACGTGCGCTGCCGCATGACAACGACAGCGAGCAGGTGCAACGCGCGTTCACTGCCTGGCTGTGCGTGGCGTTGTTTGGTGGACCGGTGCAGGCTGTTTTCACTGGCGAAGACTATGGAGATGGTTTTGCTGAGGTCCTGGCGCAGCATTTCAATGCGCCCGTGCAGCACCATCGGCTCGAGCGTTCGACCGATATCGGTCAGGCCAGCGGCACTCAGCTGCGGGTCGACCCGCATGCGCATCGGAGCAGCCTGAGCCCGGCGGTATACGCTGACCATGTGCAACGGGTGGCCTTCATCGGCGGTGAGTCCACCGGCAAAAGCACGCTGGCGCGCGTGCTTGCCGAGCGGCTGGGCACGGTGTGGGTACCGGAGTTCGGTCGCACCCTGTGGGAGCAGCAGGGCGGTGATCTTCTGGCGCAGGATCTGCTGCGCATTGCGGCCACACAGGCGCAGCACGAGGACCAGGCCGCGCAGCAGGCGCATCGCTGGTTGTTCTGCGATACCACGCCCCTGGTGACACTGGGCTACAGCGGCTGGATGTTCGGTACGACGCCCGAGCCGCTGCTGCGGGCGGCCGAGCGGGCATACGACCTGCTGTTCCTGTGTGCGCCGGACATTCCGTTCGAGCAGGATGGGACGCGGGTGGGCGAGGGTTTCCGTGCGCAGCAACACGCGTGGTACCAGCACCAGCTGCAGGCGCGCGGGGTCGACCATGTGCTGTTGGAGGGCGACCTGGATACACGGGTCGCGCGGGTGCTGGAGGCGTTGGCCACGCGTGCCGAGACCCGGTTCAGCGTGGTGGCGTGATGGTCGCCGGGCATGGCCCGGCGCTACCGCAACCGCACAAAAAACCCCGCGTGCGCGGGGTTTTTCGTTCACGTCATGACGCTTGCAATCAGTCGCCCAGGGTCAGCAGCGAGGCGTTGCCGCCGGCGGCGGTGGTGTTCACCGTCACCGTCTTCTCGGTGGCGAAGCGCAGCAGGTAGTGCGGGCCGCCGGCCTTCGGACCGGTGCCGGACAGGCCCTGGCCGCCGAACGGCTGCACGCCGACCACTGCACCGATCTGGTTGCGGTTGACGTAGACGTTGCCGACATGGACGCCGTTGCTGATGCGATCAACGGTTTCGTCGATGCGCGAATGCACGCCCAGGGTGAGGCCGTAGCCGGTGGCGTTGATCTGGTCGATCACCGCGTCGAGCTGGTCGCCCTTCCATCGGATCACGTGCAGCACCGGCCCGAAGATTTCCTTCTGCAGCTGGTCGAGGTTGTTCAGCTCGTAGGCGCGCGGGGCGAAGAAGGTGCCGTTGGCGGCATCGGCGGACAGCTCGGCGGCGGCGATCAGGCGCGCTTCGCGGTCCATGCGCTCGGCATGGTCCTGCAGGATCTTCAGTGCATCGGCGTCGATCACCGGGCCGACGTCGGTGGACAGCAGGCCCGGGTTGCCGACCTTCAGTTCCTTCATCGCGCCGGCCAGCATGGTCATCACCTTGTCGGCGATGTCGTCCTGCACGAACAGCACGCGCGCGGCCGAGCAGCGCTGGCCGGCGGAGGTGAAGGCCGAACCGATCGCATCCTTGACCAGCTGTTCCGGCAGCGCCGAGGAATCGGCGATGAAGGCGTTCTGGCCGCCGGTTTCGGCGATCAGCACGCCGATGGCGGCGTCGCGTGCGGCCATCGCGCGGTTGATCGCACGTGCAGTGTCGGTGGAACCGGTGAAGGCCACGCCGGCCACGCGCGGGTCGGCGGTCAGCGCGGCGCCGACGGTGGCACCGTCGCCCGGCAGGTACTGCACCACCTCGGCCGGCACGCCGGCATCGTGCAGCAGCTTGACCGCGTAGTAACCGATCAGGTTGGTCTGCTCGGCGGGCTTGGCGATCACGCTGTTGCCGGCGGCCAGTGCGGCAGCGACCTGGCCCAGGAAGATCGCCAGCGGGAAGTTCCACGGGCTGATGCAGACGAACACGCCGCGGCCATGCAGCTGCAGCTCGTTGGATTCACCGGTCGGGCTCGGCAGCTTCTCGGCGTGGGCGAACTGCTCGCGCGCCTGCTTGGCGTAGTAGCGCAGGAAGTCCACGGCTTCGCGCACTTCGGCGATGCCGTCGGGCAGGCTCTTGCCGGCTTCCTTCACGCACAGGGCCATGAACTCCGGCATGCGCGCTTCCAGCTGGTCGGCGGCGTGTTCGAGGATGGCCGCACGGCTGGCGGCCGGGGTGCGGTTCCAGGCAGGCTGTGCGGCCACGGCATTGGCCAGTGCCTTCTGCACGGTAGCGGCGTCGGCGGCCTGCCACTGGCCGACCACCTCGCGGGTGTCGGCCGGGTTGGTCACCGGCAGCGAGGCGCCGGCCGGGTTGGCGCCCGGCACCAGCGGGGCGGCCTGCCACGGCTTGATGGCCGCGTTGAGCTGCTCGGCCAGGGCGCGCAGTTCGTTGTCGTTGGCGAGGTTGGCGCCCATGGAGTTCTTCCTGTCGTGGTTCTGGCTGCGCAGCAGGTCAACCGGCAGCGGGATCTTGGGATGCGGAATCGATTCGAACGAAGCAACCATCTCGACCGGATCGCGGATCAGGTCGGCGATCGGCACGCGCTCGTCGGTGATGCGGTTGACGAAGCTGGAGTTGGCGCCGTTTTCAAGCAGGCGGCGCACCAGGTACGGCAGCAGGTCTTCATGCGAGCCGACCGGTGCGTACACGCGGCACGGCAGGTTCAGGCGGTCGGCCGGCACCACTTCGGCGTACAGGTCGTCGCCCATGCCGTGCAGCTTCTGGTGCTCGTACACACCGCCGTTGGCGATGCTGCGCACGGCTGCGATCGTGTGCGCGTTGTGCGTGGCGAACATCGGGTAGATCGCGTCGGCATGGGTGAACAGACGCTTGGCGCAGGCCAGGTAGGACACGTCGGTGTTCTGCTTGCGGGTGAACACCGGGTAGCCCGGATAGCCCTCGATCTGCGCGCGCTTGATCTCCGCATCCCAGTAGGCGCCCTTGACCAGGCGCACCTGCAGGCGGCGACCGGCGCGGCGCGCCATGTCGGCCAGGTGGTCGATCGTGTACGGGGTGCGCTTCTGGTAGGCCTGCACGACCACGCCGAAGCCATCCCAGCCGGCCAGCGACGCATCGGAGAACACCTGCTCGATGATGTCCAGCGACAGTTCCAGGCGGTCGGATTCTTCGGCGTCGACGGTGCAGCCGATGCCGTAGCTCTTGGCCAGCTGTGCCAGTTCCAGCACGCCCGGCACCAGGTCCTTCAGCACGCGCTCGCGCTTGGCATGCTCGTAGCGCGGGTACAGCGCCGACAGCTTGATCGAAATGCCCGGTGCGTTGTTGACGTCGCCCTCCGGACGGCCGCCGCGTGCCTTGTGATCGCCACCGATGGCGTGGATCGCACGACGGTAGTCTTCCAGGTAGCGCAGCGCGTCCTTCATGGTCAGCGCGCCTTCGCCCAGCATGTCGAAGGAGTAGCGGTAGCTGGCGTTGTCGCCCTTGTGCGAGCGCGACAGCGCTTCGCTGATGGTGCGGCCCATCACGAACTGGTGGCCCATGATCTTCATCGCCTGGCGCACGGCCAGGCGCACCACCGGCTCACCCACGCGGCCGACCAGGCGCTTGAACGCGCTCGGCGCATCGGCGCGGGTGGCATCGTTCATCTGCACCAGCTTGCCGGTCAGCATCAGGCCCCAGGTCGATGCGTTGACCAGCACCGAGTCGCTGCCGCCCAGGTGCTTTTCCCAGTCGGCATCGGCCAGCTTGTCGCGGATCAGCTTGTCGGCGGTGTCCTGGTCCGGAATGCGCAGCAGCGCCTCGGCCACGCACATCAGCAGCACGCCTTCCTCGCTGCCCAGGTCGTACTGGCGCATGAAGGCTTCGATCGCGCCCTGGTCCTTGGCGCGCACGCGCACCCGGGCCACCAGGTCGGCGGCCAGCGCCTGCACCCTGGCCTGTTCGTCGGCGGGCAGGCGCGCCTGCGCCAGCAGCTCGCGGACATGGCTGGCCTCATCCTTCAGCCAGGCATCGGTAATGGCCTGGCGGAAAGGGTTTGGAGACGCCGGAAGCTCCGGTGACAGCAGCGCCGAGGGACGCGGAGCGTCGCTGGGAGCGGGGGAAGTGGAAGGTGCGTTCATGCCGGTCCGGCCAGTGGAAAACTTGGCGATTTTAATCATTTTTACGCCTTCCGGAAGTGCCCCGCAGCCACCTTCGTGAATGCTGATAGCCCCTAACCGTGGTGGATTCAGCCTGTTCAGCAAAGTCCGTCGAATTTGTGCCGAATTCGTCATTCGCGCCGCTGAGGTCATGCTGTATTGCAACATCGGAAAAAATGTGAATGCACCCTTGCTACCGGCGAGAGCGCAGGGCTACCATCGAGACGTTTCCCGCGGCAGGAACGCGGTTGCGACATGATCGAGGTGCTTACAGCTCCGGATGGGTCAGGTACGCAGCTGCGGCTGCGTCCCCCACGGGCGCTCGATGCCCGGCAGTTCGTCCTGTTGTTTGCCGTGTTGTCGGGAGTGATGTGGCTGGTGTCCGCCCTCGGGTGGGTGGCCGGCAATGCTTTCGCTCCCCTGTTCGCGTTGCTGTACAGCCTGCTGCTGGCAGCCGCGCTGCGTGCCTTGTGGCGCAGCGGTGAACGGCAGGAGGAGATCCGGGTGGTGCCGGCGTGCGTGGAGGTCATCCCCGTACCCGGTGGTTCGCCGGTGTTCCGGGCCCATCCCCACTGGGTGCGCCTGCTCACCGACGATGAGAGGGTCCGGCTGGCATCCAGCGGCCGGCAGGTGGAGGTGGGGAGTTTCCTCGCGCCGGCCGAACGTCAAACGCTTGTTGAAACGCTTGAAGATTTGCTCGCCGCCAGCGATGGCGGCAACCGACGACGCTAAGGGTCTAGGCAATGAAGCAAAGCAGAGGGTGGGGCACGAAGTGCGTTGCAATGGCCGCCGCGATGGGGGCCCTGCTGTCGATGCCGGGGACGGTGCTGGCCCAGGCGGCCGATCCCAAGCCGTGGCAGTTGAACATGGGCAAGGGGGTGACCCAGACCTCGCGCCTGGCCTGGGAGTCGAACAACCTCTCGTTGATCGTGTGCACGGTGATCGGCGTGATCGTGTTCGGTGCCATGGCCTACGCCATGTTCGCGTTCCGCAAGTCCAAGGGCGCCGTTGCCGCCACCTTCAGCCACAACACCAAGGCCGAGGTCATCTGGACGGTGATCCCGGTGATCATCCTGGTGGTGATGGCGTGGCCGGCCACGGCCAACCTGATCAAGATGTACGACACCCGCGATGCCGAGCTGACCGTCAAGGTGACCGGCTACCAGTGGATGTGGAAGTACGAATACCTGGGTGAGAACGTGGCCTTCACCAGCCGCCTGGACCGCGAGTCCGACCGCATGCGGCAGAGCGGCAAGGTGCCGACCCGCGAGAGCCATCCGCACTACCTGCTGGATGTCGACAACCGGCTGGTGCTGCCGGTGGATACCAAGGTGCGCTTCGTCATCACCTCCGACGACGTGATCCACGCCTGGTGGGTGCCGGCGCTGGGCTGGAAACAGGATGCGATCCCCGGCTTCATCAACGAGGCGTGGACCAACATCGAGCAGCCGGGCGTGTACCGCGGGCAGTGCGCCGAACTGTGCGGCAAGGACCATGGGTTCATGCCGATCGTGGTGGAGGCGGTGTCCAAGGAAGACTTCAGGCAATGGCTGGCCCAGCGCAAGCCGGCGCCTGCCCCTGCAGCGCCGGCCGCACCGGCTGAACCCGCCGCACCGGCTGCTGACGCCCCGGCCACGCCGGCTGCACCGGCGGCGGCCGACACCGGCAGTGCGCCGGCACCGGCAGCCAGCGGCGCCTGATATGACTGCCCGCGGCCGCATCGCGGCCGTGGCGACAACCGATTCTGAGAGGTGTTTTGCAATGGCGCACTCGGCAGTTGGGCACGACGATCACCATCATCACCAGAGCTTCTTCGAGCGTTGGTTCTTCTCGACCAACCACAAGGACATCGGCACGCTGTACCTGGGTTTCAGCTTCATCATGTTCGTCATCGGTGCGTTCATGAGTGTGCTGATCCGCCTGGAGCTGGCACAACCGGGCCTGCAGTTCATCCGCCCCGAGCAGTTCAACCAGCTGACCACCGTGCACGCCCTGGTGATGATCTTCGGCGGGGTGATGCCCGCCTTCGTCGGCCTGGCCAACTGGATGATCCCGTTGCAGATCGGTGCGCCGGACATGGCGCTGCCACGGATGAACAACTGGTCGTTCTGGCTGCTGCCGGTGGCCTTCAGCCTGTTGCTGCTGACCTTCCTGCTGCCCGGCGGCGCGCCGGCCGGCGGCTGGACGCTGTACCCGCCGCTGTCACTGCAGGGCGGCTACAACGTCGCCTTCACCGTGTTCGCCATCCACGTGGCCGGCATCAGCTCGATCATGGGCGCGATCAACATCATCGCCACCGTGCTGAACATGCGTGCACCCGGCATCGATCTGCTGAAGATGCCGATCTTCTGCTGGGCCTGGCTGATCACTGCCTTCCTGCTGATCGCGGTGATGCCGGTGCTGGCCGGTGCGGTGACCATGCTGCTGACCGACAAGTTCTTCGGCACCAGCTTCTTCAATGCGGCCGGTGGCGGCGACCCGGTGATGTTCCAGCACATCTTCTGGTTCTTCGGGCACCCAGAGGTCTACATCATGATCCTGCCCGCCTTCGGCGTGGTCAGCGAGATCATCCCGACCTTCAGCCGCAAGCCGTTGTTCGGCTACCAGGCGATGGTGTACGCCACTGCGGCGATCGCGTTCCTGTCGTTCATCGTCTGGGCCCACCACATGTTCACCGTCGGCATGCCACTGGGCGGTGAGATCTACTTCATGTTCGCCACCATGCTGATCTCGATCCCGACCGGCGTGAAGGTGTTCAACTGGGTCAGCACCATGTGGCGTGGCTCGCTCACTTTCGAAGCGCCGATGCTGTGGTCGGTGGCCTTCGTCATCCTGTTCACCATCGGCGGTTTCTCCGGGCTGATGCTGGCGATCGTGGCTGCCGACTTCCAGTACCACGACACCTACTTCGTGGTGGCCCACTTCCACTACGTGCTGGTGACCGGTGCGGTGTTCGCGCTGATCGCGGCGGTGTACTACTGGTGGCCGAAGTGGACCGGGCGCATGTACAGCGAGAAGTGGGCCAAGGTGCACTTCTGGTGGTCGATCGTGTTCGTCAACCTGCTGTTCTTCCCGCAGCATTTCCTCGGCCTGGCCGGCATGCCGCGCCGCATCCCCGATTACAGCGTGGCCTTCGCCGACTGGAACCTGATCAGCTCGATCGGTGCGTTCGGCATGTTCGCCACGCCGTTCATGATGGCTGCGATCCTGCTGTCCTCGCTGCGCAATGGCGAGAAGGCCGAGGCCCGCTCCTGGGAAGGCGCGCGCGGACTGGAGTGGACGCTGCCGTCACCGGCACCGGCGCATACCTTCACCACGCCGCCGACGATCCGCCCGGGCGACCTGGCGCATGACGACATCACGCATTGAGGTGGGGCATGCATAACGAGAGCCCGCTGCAGATCGGTAGAGTCGAGCCCTGCTCGACTGATGCCGTGTGTAGAGTCGAGCCCTGCTCGACTGGCGAAAAGCAGCCGAGCATGGCTCGGCTCTGCAACAGCCAGGGCGACGCCCCGGAAAGCCGCATCGAACAGCAACGCCAGAGCGCGAAGCGCACGGCGATGTGGGTCGGCGCCATCGCGGTGCTGGTCTATGTCGGCTTCATCCTCAGCGGGGTGCTCGGCCGATGAGTGACGCGCCGGCCACTGCTCCGTCCCGCAGCGCCGGGCTGCCGCGCCTGATCGGCGTGGCGGTGGTGGTGTTCCTGCTGACGTTCTCGCTGGTGCCGCTGTACCGCATTGCCTGCGAGAAGGTGTTCGGCGTGCGCCTGGAGCGCGGCCCGGGCAGCGAAACCAGCGCCAGCGCGGGCACCGCCAGGCGCACCGTGCGCGTGGAGTTTGATGGTGGGGTCAACTCACGCCTGCCGTGGTCGTTCCATCCCGAACAGCTGACCATGGACGTGGTGCCCGGCGAGCTCAACGAGGCGCTGTACTTCGCCCGCAATGACAGCGCGCAGGCCGTGGTCGGCAGTGCCGTGCCTTCGGTGGCGCCGGCACGCGCATCGGGCTTCTTCAGCAAGACCGAGTGCTTCTGCTTCACCGCCCAGACGCTGCAGGCCGGCGAGAAGCGCGACATGCCGGTGCGCTTCATCGTCGACCCGGACCTGCCGCCGGAGATCAAGACCATCACCCTGTCCTACACCTTCTATCGCAACGACGCGCTTTCCGATCGGCTGGCCCCGGCCGCTGCATCGGAAGGCGCGCACGCCGCGCCCTGACCCGGATACCGACCATGGCCCAGACACCTTCCGACGCCAACGTGTACTTCGTACCGGCCCAGAGCAAGTGGCCCTTTGTCGGCTCCATCGCGATGATGGTGACCATGGTGGGGGTGGCCAGCTGGCTCAACGACGCCAGCTGGGGGCGCTGGACCTTCTACATCGGCCTGGCGATGCTGGTGCTGACCCTGTTCTGGTGGTTCAGCGACGTGGTACGCGAATCCCAGGCCGGCAACTACAACCGGCAGGTCGATGGCTCGTTCCGGATGGGGATGGTCTGGTTCATCTTCTCCGAAGTGATGTTCTTCGGCGCGTTCTTCGGCGCGCTGTTCTACACGCGCAATCTGGGCCTGTCCTGGCTCAGCGGCGAAGGCCGCGGGGTGATGACCAACGAACTGTTGTGGCAGGGCTATTCGGCCGGCTGGCCGACCAATGGCCCGGCGGCCATCGGCGGGGCCTTCCAGACCATTCCGGCCTGGGGCCTGCCGTTGATCAACACGCTGATCCTGCTGACCTCCGGTGTGACCCTGACCATCGCCCACCACGCGCTGAAGGCGGGCCACCGCCGCCAGCTGCTGGTCTGGCTGGGACTGACCGTGCTGCTCGGCCTCGGCTTCCTGGCCCTGCAGGCGGAGGAGTACATCCATGCCTACAAGGAACTGAACCTGACGCTCGGTTCGGGCATCTACGGCTCGACCTTCTTCATGCTGACCGGCTTCCACGGCGCGCACGTGCTGCTGGGCACGATCATGCTGATCGTGATGTGGCTGCGCTCGGCCAAGGGCCACTTCACCCGCGACAACCATTTCGCGTTTGAAGCCGCGGCGTGGTACTGGCACTTCGTCGACGTGGTGTGGCTGATGCTGTTCCTGTTCGTCTACGTGCTTTGATCACACGGCCGTGGGCTGCGCGTTCCGCCGGCCCCGCCTGTGCTGTCGTGGGCTCAGCCGCCGATGCCGTGCGGTTTGATCCAGCCCATGTAGATGCTCACGATCACCAGTACGATCAAGGCCACCGACACCCCGATGCGGCGCGTCAGTGCGTTGACCGTGCGCTTGGTCTGGCCACGGTCGACCAGCAGGTAATACAGGCCGGCGCCCAGATTCCAGACGATGACGATCAGAAACGCGATTACCAGCAGGGTCTTCAGCGAATCACTCATGCGCGGCTCGAGGGCAGGGTGGATGTGCCTATCTGACCGCGTTTGCACGGACTTGTCATGATGCGCCAGCACACGCGCCTGGTCGGATGGCTGATGGCGTTGCTGGCCATGGCTGGATTCACCGCGTTGGGCCTGTGGCAGCTGCAACGGATGCATGCCAAGCAAGCGCTGCTGGATGCGCAGGCGCCTGCCTTGGCACAGGCCGGGCCGTTGGCGCAGGCGCTGGCGGCGCCCGGCACCCTGCATGGGGTGGCCGACCATGGGCGCTTCCTGCCGGGGGTGGTGCTGCTGGACAACCAGGTGCGCCATGGCCGTGCCGGGGTGAAGATCTATCGGCCGTTCCGCAGTGACGACGGCAGCGTGCTGCTGGTCGACCTCGGCTGGCGCGCGCTGCCGGCCGACCGCAGCCTGCCGGACGTGCCCCCACCGCCTTCGCCGGTGGCCGTGCGTGGCCTGCTGGCGCCGCCGCCGGCGGCCGGGTTGGCACTGGGACCGGCGTTCTCCGCAACCGGCCAGGCCGACCGCTGGCTGGCCAGCCGCCTGCCCGCCGACGGGCTGGCCCGCGCGCTGGGGCTGGCGGTGCTGCCCGACCGCGTCCTGCGCCTGGACCCGGCGCTGCCCTTCGGTGATGAGCGCGACCTCGACCTGCTGCCGAACACGCTGCCACCACAGCGTCATCTGGGCTACGCGGTGCAGTGGTTCGGGTTGGCGCTGACCGTCCTGATCGTGGCACTGGTGCTGGAGTGGCGCAGGAGGTCCCGAATCACCCGGTAGTGCCGGCCGCCGGCCGGCAACCCCTTGGCGCTCGGGATGCCGGCCTGCGGCCGGAACGACCGGGCGCCGACCGCATCCCCCCTCCAACCATGAGAAAATGCACCGCATGAACACTGCTACGACCCCGCAGGCGCGCGGCAACGGCCGCCGGACCCTGGTGCTGCTGTTCGCCATTTTCTTCGGGGCGATGGCAGTGGCCGCCGTGCTGCGCTTCTCGGGTTGGCAGCCGACCGCTCACCGAAACAGCGGGCAGTTGCTGAAACCGCCGGTGGACCTGCGCCAGCAGGCGCCGACCCTGGCCGACGGCACCCCCTATGCGTGGAACCCCGAGGCGCGGACCTGGCGCCTGCTGGTGGCCCCGGCCGGCACCTGCGACGCCGCGTGCGTCACTTTGTCGCAGGGACTGGGCAAGGTGTGGCAGCTGTTTGGCCATAACGCCGATAATGTCGAGATCCTGTGGCTGGGAACGCCACCGGCGTCGATCGCCTCGCTGCCCGCGCTGCGGCCGCTGGCACCGTCGCCAGCCCTGCGCGCGGCGCTGCCTGGCGTCGATGATCCGGCTGGACTGCCGGTCTACGTGATCGATCCGAACGGCTTCGTGATCATGCGGCATGCCCCCGGGAGCGATCTCGGCGGCCTGCGCAAGGACATGGCCACGTTGCTGAAACTGAAGTGAGTCCCGTTTGATGAGCCTTTCCGCGCGTCCGGCGCTGCACCGCAATTTCCACCGCCTGGCGTGGTTCGCCATGATCATGACCGCGAGCACGATCATGTTCGGCGCCTTCGTGCGTCTGTCCGATGCCGGCCTGAGCTGCCCGGACTGGCCGACCTGCTATGGGCAGGCCACCTGGCCGCAGCATGTGGAAGAAACGATCGGCCACCCGGCGGTGGAGATCCGCCCGCTGGAAACACACAAGGCCTGGCGTGAGCAGGTGCATCGTTTCCTGGCTGGCGCGCTGGGCATCGAGATCCTGACCCTGGCCCTGCTGGCGACCCGCAGGCGCCGCTTCGGAAGCACGGCGGTGATCACGGCCTGCGTGCTGGTGGCCGCCGGCATACCGCTGTACATGATGGGGTGGCATGTCACGGCCAGCGCGCTGGCGCTGGTGGGCGAGGCCATCCTGCTGATCGCCGCGCTGCGCTGGAGCAACATCGACCTGGCGCGCGCCGCGCTGCTGACCCTGGCGGTGGTGATCTTCCAGGCGCTGCTGGGCATGTGGACGGTGACCCTGCTGCTGAAGCCCATCGTGGTGATGGGCCACCTGCTCGGCGGCATGCTGATGTTCGGCCTGCTGGTGTGGATGGCGTGGCGGGCCACGCATATGCCGATCACCCTGGCTGAGGCGCCAAAGCTGAAGTGGCTGCTGCGCGTCGGTGTGGCGGTGCTGGTCACCCAGATCGCGCTGGGCGGATGGGTCAGTGCCAACTACGCGGCGCTGGCCTGCGGTGGCGGCAGTGCCTCGCTGGACAACTTCCCGCGCTGTGCCAACCAGTGGTGGCCGCAGCATAACTTCAGCGAAGGCTTCACCCTCTGGCGTGGCATCGGCGTGGACTACGAAGGCGGCGTGCTGGATGGTGCCTCGCGTATCGCGATCCAGATGGCACACCGGCTGTTCGCCATCGTGGTTGCGGTCTACCTGGTATGGCTGGGGCTGCGCCTGTTCCGCCTGCCGAGCATGCGCGGCTGGGCCAGCGCGCTGGTGGCGCTGCTGGTGCTGCAGGTCACCCTTGGCATCCTCAATGTGAAGCTGGCGCTGCCGCTGGAAGTGGCGGTGGCCCACAACGGCGTGGCCGTTGCCCTGTTGTTCGTGCTGGTCAGCCTGCTGGCCCGCCTGCGTGCCCCGGACTGATTGCATGTTCTCCAATTACCGCCAGTACTGGGACCTGACCAAGCCCAAGGTCGTCGCGCTGATCGTCTTTACCGCCTTGGTCGGCATGGTCCTGGCCATTCCCGGCGTGCCCAGCTGGGAGCAGGTGCGCGCCGGCCTGCTGGGCTTCCTCGGCATCTGGCTGGCCGCTTCGGCGGCGGCGGCCATCAACCAGCTGTTGGATGCGCACATCGATGCGCAGATGGCACGCACGTCGTGGCGCCCGCTGGTGGTGGGCAAGGTCAAGCCGTGGCAGGTGCTGGTGTTTGCCGGCGCGCTGATCGTGCTGTCGATGACGATCCTGGTGCTGTGGGTGAACCTGATCACCGCGGTGCTGACCTTTGCCTCGCTGATCGGTTACGCGGTGATCTATACCGTGTATCTCAAGCGCGCGACTTCGCAGAACATCGTCATCGGTGGCCTGGCCGGGGCGATGCCGCCGATGCTGGGCTGGGCGGCGGTGACCGGCATGCAGGGTTCGTCGGACTGGGCGTACGCGTCGCTGCTGGTGCTGATCATCTTCATCTGGACCCCGCCGCATTTCTGGGCGCTGGCGATCTTCCGCCGCGAGGACTATGCCAAGGCCGAGATCCCGATGCTGCCGGTGACGCACGGCGTGGTGCATACGCGCAAGCAGATCATGGCGTACTCGGTGGTGCTGGCGCTGGTCTGCGTGCTGCCGTACGTGGTGGGCATGAGCGGTGCGTTCTACCTGGGCGGCGCGATCGTGCTCAATGCGGTGTTCCTCTGGTACGCCTGGCGCATGCTCGATCCGCCGGATGAGCTGTTCTCGATGAAGATGTTCAGCTACTCCATCGTGTACCTGATGGCGCTGTTCGCCTTCCTGCTGGTGGACCACTGGATCCTGCCCTGGCTGTGACCGGCTGAAGCCGCCGGGCATGGCCCGGCGCTACCGGAGGCGCCGTGGTAGCGCCGGGCCATGCCCGGCGGTGTTCCGAGGGATCAGGAGCTGCGCCGCGCATAACGCTGCGCGATCACGCCACAGACGATCAGCTGGATCTGGTGGTAGATCATCACCGGCAGCACGATGGCGCCGAGGCTGCCACCGGCGAACAGCACCTTGGCGATCGGTACGCCGGTGGCCAGGCTCTTCTTCGAGCCGCAGAACACGATGGCGATCTCGTCTTCGCGGTTGAAGTGCAGGCGGCGGGCGAGGAAGGTGATCAGCGGCATCGCGATGCCCAGCAGTACCGCCGCCACTACCGCTACCGCGAACAGTGACAGCAGCGGTGTCTTGCTCCACAGGCCCTCGGTGACGGCTTCGCCGAAGGCCGAGTACACCACCAGCAGGATCGTGCCCTGGTCGGTGTAGCGCAGCAGCGCGCGCTGCTTCTCTACCCAGCCGGCGATCCACGGCCGCAGCAGGTGGCCGGCCACGAACGGCACCAGCAGCTGCAGCAGGATGCCGCCAATGGCATGCAGCGGGTCGTGGATGCCGCCGGAGGTGCCGGCCAGTGCGGTCAGCAGCAGCGGGGTCAGGAACACGCCGAGGATGCTCGACAGCGACGCGCTGCACACCGCAGCCGGCACGTTGCCGCGCGCCATCGAGGTGAACGCGATGGACGACTGCACGGTGGAGGGCAGCGTGCACAGGAACAGCACGCCCAGGTACAGCTCCGGGGTCAGCAGCCAGCCCGACAGTGGCTTGAACATCAGCCCCAGCAGCGGGAACAGGATGAAGGTGCAGGCCAGGATGGTCAGGTGCAGCCGCCAGTGCAGCATGCCGCCGATGATCGACTCGCGCGGCAGGCGCGCACCATGCAGGAAGAACAGTGCTGCGATGGCAATGGTGGTGACATCGTCGAGCACGAGCGCCGCGGCGCCCTGCATCGGCAGCAGCGAGGCCAGCAGAACGGTGCCGAGCAGGGCGAGGGTGAAATTGTCCGGTCGCAGGCGCGACCACCAGCGGGTCATGGTGGACAGGCTCCTTGGTGCGGGAAGTCAGGGGGTGGGGGCGGGCGACGCCAGGCGCTCGCGCGTAGCCGTTTCCAATGACCGCAGGCCGGCACGCTGGCCCAGCTGCAGCGCCTGTTCCGGGCTGGCGTGTTCGTAGCGTGCGTTGACCAGGCCGAGCACGGCACCGGCGCGGTTGCCGGACGCGCAGTGCAGCAGCACCGGTCCCTGGCTCTGCTGCAGCGCCTGATGCACGGCGCGCACGTTGGCCGCATCCAGCCCTTCGGCGCCTGCGACGGGAATGCGCACATAGCGCATGCCCAGCGACTCGGCCACGCCGGTCTCATCGAACCCGCGGTCCTCGCCGGGCTGGCGCAGATCGATCACGGTACGCACCCCCTGGCGGGCCAGCTCGCGCAGCTGGGCCGCCGTGGGCTGGCCACCGGCATACAGGCCCGGGCGGACTTCCGGCAGATCGGTACCTTCGGCCCAGGCCGGCACGATCGGACAGAGCGACAACAACAGCAGGCAGGTCAGGCGCAGCAGCATGGTCCCTCCGGGGAAGCGTGGCGCCGCTACAGGCGCAGGGTGGCGCGGGCCTTCAGCAGCTCGCGCAGTTCGTATTTGTCAGTATCGTCCAGGCCCTGCTGCCGCTGCTTTGCCAACAGCTCCTCCAGGCGTTGCACCAGCAGCTGTTTCTCCAGCTGGGCCACCGCATCGTGCAGCTCCTGGGTCCACATCGCTTCGTCGCCGGGCATGGTCTGCGCGGCCAACGTGTGCAGCGCGGCCTGCTCCTCACGCCCGTCGAAGTGCTCGAGCAGGGCGCCGGTGCTGATGTCCGGGCGCTGTTCGACCAGCCCCAGCAGCTCCAGCAGCAGTTCCACGCCCGGCAGGCGCAGGCCCTGGAAGTGGTGCTTGCCGCCCAGCGTCAGCGCCAGCGATGGCTGCTGCAGCAGCACGGCGATCGCGCCGCGCACCAGGCTGCGCTTGGCCACGGGCTGGATCGTTCGCGAGGGCGGGCGCTGCGGCATCGGCGCGCGCCCGGCCTGGGCGTTGCCGCCGAGCCCGGTCAGCTGCGCCAGCTGCTGCTTCATCAGATCGCCGAAGGCACCGTCGGGAATCTGCGCCAGCATCGGCTTGGCACGCTCGGCCAGGCGGGCCTTGCCGTCGAGCGTGTTGAGGTTGATCTCACGGGTCAGTTCATCGAAGAAGAACTGCGACAGCGGCGTGGCCTGCTTCAGGCGTTCATCGAAGGCCGCGGCGCCTTCCTTGCGCACGATGCTGTCCGGGTCTTCGCCATCGGGCAGGAACAGGAAGAAGGCCTGGCGGCCATCCTTCATGCGTGGCAGCACCGATTCCAGCGCCTTCCAGCCGGCGCGGCGGCCGGCAGCGTCGCCGTCGAAGCAGAAGAACACGTCCGGCGCGTTGCGGAACAGCAGCTCGGCATGATCCGGCGTGGTCGCCGTGCCCAGCGTGGCCACCGCCTGGGTGACGCCGAACTGGAACAGCGAGACCACGTCCATGTAGCCCTCGACCACGATCAGCCGCTCGATCTTCTGGTTGGCCTGGCGCACCTGCCACAGCCCGTACAGCTCGCGTCCCTTGTGGAACAGCGCGGTCTCGGGCGAGTTGAGGTACTTGGGGCCGTCGTCCTTCTCGAACACGCGGCCGCCGAACGCGATCACCCGGCCACGCCGGTCGAAGATCGGGAACATCACCCGGTCGCGGAACTTGTCGTAGACGTGGCCGCGGTCGTTCTTGGAGAACAGGCCGGCGCGGTCGAGCAGTTTCATCCGCCGCTCGTCCTTGCCCAGTGCATCGCGCAGGCCGCTGTAGCCATCGGGTGCATAGCCGATCTGGAAGCGCGCGCGGTTCTCCTCGTCCACGCCGCGGCCGTCCAGGTAGCTGCGGGCCTTGTCGCTGCCTTCCAGGTTCTTCTGGAAGAACTTCATGGCCGCATCCAGCGCCGAGTACAGCTCGCGGCTGTCGTCCTGCTGCTGGGCGCTGCGCGGGTTCTCGCTGCGCGGCACTTCCATGCCGGCACGCTTGGCCAGTTCGTCCACCGCGTCGAGGAACTCGAGACGGTCGTAGTTCATCAGGAAGCTGATGGCAGTACCGTGCGCGCCGCACCCGAAGCAGTGGTAGAACTGCTTGGTGGGCGAGACCGTGAACGAGGCCGAGCGTTCATCATGGAACGGGCAGCGCGCGGCGTACTCCTTGCCCTGGCGTTTCAGTGGCACGCGGCTGCCCACCACCTCGACGATGTCGGAGCGGGCCAGCAGGTCGTCGATGAAAGCGTCGGGAATACGGGCCATGGGCAACGAGGCAGGGCGCGGCCAGCAGGCCACGCGAGGCGGAACGATCAGTCCACCTAGTCTACTCCCTGCCGGGCAGCGGGCTGGCCTGCGCAGGATCGATGCCGGCGGCTGCCAGGTGGGTGCGTGCGCGCAGGCGCTCGTCGATCACCGCGGTCATCAGCGCGCCGACGAAAAACACCACGGTGGCGTAGTAGATCCAGACCAGCGAAATGACCAGCGCGCCCATCGAACCGTAGGCGCTGCCGGGGGCGACGGTGGCGATGTAGACGCCGATGCCATAGCGGCCCAGTGCGAACAGTGCCGAGGTGATGACACCGCCGATGAACGCCTGGCGCCAGGCCACGCGGCGGTCCGGCAGGTAGTGGTACATGAAAGCGAAGCCGACCGCATACAGCAGCAGGCTGGTGAGATAACCGATGGCCGGCAGGACCGAAGGCAGCTGGGCGAACGCCACCTGCAGCATGGTGGTGGCGGTCATCGACAGGATCAGCAGGAAGCCCAGCGCCAGCACCACGCCGAAGGAAAACACGCGCTTGCGCAGCCACGCCTTGATCCCGTCCAGGCGCTCGCCGCTGGTGCGGAAGATCAGGTTCAGTGCGTTCTGCAGCTGCGCGAACACGGCGGTGGCACCAATGAACAGCAGCAGGGTGCTCCACAACCCGGCCAGCGAACCCACGTCGGGCTGGTTGTCGGCGTTCTTCAGCACGGTCTCGGCCACGGTGGCCGCGCTGCTGCCGGCGGCGGCGCTGATCTGTTCGACCAGGGCCTGCTGCGCGGGCGGATACAGGGAAGCGGTCAGCCACAGCAGCAGCACCAGCAAGGGGGCCATCGAGAGCAGGGCGTAGAACGAGACCGAGGCGGCCTGGGTGAGGACGTCGATTTCGACGAAGCGCTTGCCGACAGCCATCGGAAAGCTGTCCTGCAGGCGCTGGACGTATTTGCGCAGATTCACGGGAACAGGGGTCGCGGGTTCAACCATGCTGCCGTTGTAGCAGCCGGGAGTCGAAGGCGCGGTGAAGCAGGTGACGCATCGGTGGCGCCAGGCGATGCCCGGCACCACCGCATCAGCGCCGGCTTACGACAGCTGCTGCTTGACCAGCTTGGAGACCAGGCCCATGTCGGCCTGGCCGGCGAGCCGGGGCTTCAGCGCGCCCATCAGCTTGCCCATGTCCGCTGCACTGCTGGCGCCGGTCTCGGCGATGGCAGCCTGGATGGCGGCGACGATCTCGGCTTCGCCCATCTTGGCCGGCAGGTAGGCTTCGATGACCACGATCTCGGCACGTTCGATCTCGGCCAGGTCTTCGCGCTTGGCCGCTTCGTACTGGCTGACCGAGTCCTTGCGCTGCTTGACCATCTTGTCGAGCACGGCGATCACCGCGGTGTCATCCAGCTCGATGCGCTCGTCCACTTCGCGCTGCTTGATGGCCGCGTTGATCAGGCGGATCACGCCCAGCTTGTGCTTCTCGCCCGCCTTCATGGCGGCCTTCATGTCGTCGGTGAGCTGCTGCTTCATGCTCATGAGGAACCTCGTGGTGGTGGTGGGGCGGGGCGGATGCCCGGGCCCGGAAACGCAAAAAGCCGGCGACGCTCGCGCGTGCCGGCTTCGGCTCCATCGCGGCAGGGCATGCCCACCGCAATGAAGATGCGTCCGATCAGTACAGGCGCTGACGCTTGGTGACGTCGCGCGACGAGCGGCGCAGCTGACGCTTCACAGCAGCGGCGGCCTTGCGCTTGCGCTCCTGGGTCGGCTTTTCGTAGAACTCGCGCTTGCGGGTTTCGGCCAGCACACCGGCCTTTTCGCAAGTGCGCTTGAAGCGGCGAAGAGCAAACTCGAAGGGCTCGTTCTCGCGGACTTTGACGCTGGGCATGGAATCTCCGGGACACAGTAGAACCGGGTCACGCCCGGCGAGCCGCACATTATAGCGGCGAATAAACGAACTGCAAGCGCCGAACCCTGAATACGGGGCAGTCGATTGCATGCGATGGGGATCTGCCGGGTCCCCGAGGGGTCGACAGGGGCGTCATAATAGCAGGCATGCGAGTCCTTGGCATCGAATCTTCCTGTGACGAGACCGGCGTGGCGGTGTATGACACCGACCTGTCCGGCAGCGCGGCCCTGCGCGCCCATGCGGTCTACAGCCAGATCGCCCTGCACGCCGAGTACGGCGGGGTGGTCCCGGAGCTGGCCAGCCGGGACCATGTGCGCAAGCTGCTGCCGCTGGTGCGGCAGACCCTGGCCGAGGCCGGGCTGGGCATCGACGATCTGGACGGGGTGGCCTACACCGCCGGCCCGGGGCTGGTCGGCGCGTTGCTGGTGGGCGCGGGTGTCGCCCGTTCGCTGGCCTGGGCGCTGGAGATCCCGGCGGTCGGCGTGCATCACATGGAAGGTCATCTGCTGGCCCCGTTGATGGAAGACGATCCGCCGCAGGCCCCGTTCGTGGCCCTGCTGGTATCGGGCGGCCACACCCAGCTGGTCGCGGTCGATGCCATCGGCCGTTACCGGCTGCTGGGCGAAACCCTGGATGACGCGGCCGGCGAGGCCTTCGACAAGACCGCCAAGATGATGGGCCTGCCGTACCCGGGCGGCCCGCAGCTGGCGCGGCTGGCCGAGCAGGGCACGCCGGGGGTCTACCGCTTCACGCGGCCGATGACCGATCGGCCGGGGCTGGATTTCAGTTTTTCGGGCCTGAAGACCCAGGTACTGATGGCCTGGCGCGACAGCGACCAGAGCGAGCAGACCCGCGCCGACATCGCGCGCGGGTTTGAAGACGCCGTGGTCGAGACCCTGTCGATCAAGTGCGAGCGTGCACTGGAGGCGGCCGGCACCAACGTGATCGTGGTGGCTGGCGGGGTGGGGGCCAACAAGCGCCTGCGTGCACGCCTGCAGCAGATGGCCGAGCGCCTGGGCGGGCGCGCCTGTTTCCCGCGGCCGGCCCTGTGCACCGACAACGGCGCGATGATCGCCTTCGCCGGTGCGCTGCGCCTGCAGGCCGGCCAGCACAGCCCGCCGAAGGTGGACGTGACCCCGCGCTGGGACATGGCGACGCTGCCGGCGGTCTGAGCCGCTGGCACTGCGCCCGGTGCGCCGGCGCGCGCGCGTAGCCCGGTGCCCCAGCGCCCGTTCCGGGCAGGCTCACCGCCGTCCCGTTACCATGGCCGCCTGTTTTCGGCTGGTAACCGCAATGGACAAGGTTTTCATCGAAGGGCTGACGATCGACGCCCTGATCGGCATCTACGACTGGGAACGGCGGATCCGCCAGGACCTGGTGTTCGATCTGGAGATGGGCTTCGACAACCGTCGGCCGGCCGCCAGCGATGACATTGCCCATACCCTGAACTACAAGGCGGTGAGCAAGCGCCTGGAGCAGTTCGTGCGCGAGTCGGAATTCGGCCTGGTCGAGACGCTGGCCGAGCGCTGCGCGCAGATCGTGCTGGAGGAGTTCGACGTGCGCTGGCTGCGCCTGAAGCTGAGCAAGCCCGGCGCCGTGCGCGGCGCGCGTGCGGTCGGCGTGATCATCGAGCGCTCGCGGGACTGACCCGGCCGGCCATCGAACAACCCTGGAACAGAAAGGAGACAGCTGATGGTGGATGCGGTGGTGGCGGTACAGTGGCTGGAACGGCTGCAGAACACACTGGAACCCTATCCCGGCGCCTACCTGGCGTTGATGATTTCGGCCCTGCTGATCGCAGCGGGCCTGGCCAACTGGGTGACCAAGCGCATCCTGGTGCGTGGCCTGCGGCGCCTGCTGCAGCGCCTGCCGGGCGCCGAGTCCGGGCGTGGCAGCCACTTGATGCGGGTCATTTCGCGCCTGTCCAACGTGGTGCCCAGCCAGGTGATCGCCTCGGGCATCACCCTCATCCCCGACCTGCCGCCCAGCCTGGTCAACATCGTCATCAAGCTGTGCATCGTATGGGCCGTGCTGACGGTGTCGATGGCGTTCTCGCACGCGCTGGACGCGGCCAACAGCCTGTACGAACGCAAGCCGGATGCGCGCAACAAGCCGATCAAGGGCTACCTGCAGGTGGTCAAGATCGTGGTGTTCGTCGCTGCCGGCCTGTCGATCGTCGCCACCCTGCTGGGCGTGAAGCTGGGCCCGCTGGTCACCGGCCTGGGCGCGGCCACGGCGGTGCTGATGCTGATCTTCCAGGACACCATCCTGTCGCTGGTGGCCAGCGTGCAGATCAGTGGCGATGGCCGCGTGCGCATCGGTGACTGGATCGAGATGCCCAGCCAGAACGCCGATGGTGACGTCATCGATATCGCGCTGCACACCATCACCGTGCAGAACTTCGACAAGACCATCACCACCATCCCGACCAAGAAGCTGGTGACCGAGTCGTTCAAGAACTGGCGCGGCATGCAGGAGGCCGGCGGTCGCCGGATCAAGCGCGCGCTGTACCTGGACCAGCACAGCGTCGGCTTCCTGGACGAGGGCGACCTGGCCTTCCTCGGCCAGTTCGCGCTGCTGCGCGACTACCTGCAGGAGAAGGCGCAGGAGCTGGGCCAGTGGAACGGGCGCCTGCGCGAGCAGGGCGTGGCCGAGGTCAACAGCCGCCGGGTGACCAACCTGGGCACCTTCCGCGCCTACGTGGAGCGCTACCTGCGCAGCCACCCCGGCATCCATACCGACATGACCCTGCTGGTGCGGCAGCTGCAGCCGACCACCGAGGGCCTGCCGCTGGAGCTGTACTGCTTCACCCGCAGCACCGCCTGGGGCGAGTACGAGGCCGTGCAGTCGGACATCTTCGACCACCTGCTGGCGATCCTGCCGGCCTTCGGCCTGCGCGTGTTCCAGGCCTCCAGCGACGCCATGTTGATGGCCGGGCAGCGCCAGCTGGCCGGGTCGGAGTAAGCTGCGAAGCCGCCGGCAGGACCGTACGGACCCCGCTGGTGGCTGAAACTGAATGACGAAACCTCTCGCCAAACGGCCCGGGATCGCTAGAATGCCGGGCTTGTAAACGTTTTCATCAAGGACTGCCGGTGGCCTCCGATCGCATCGAATCCCTCATTGCCCAGATGACCGTCGAGGAAAAGGTCGGCCAGCTGGGTGTCTTCGCGGACATGGTCCGCCCGTTCGCCCCGGACGTGAACCCGGAAGCCAACGTGCGCAATGCCGACCAGGTGCTGCAGCAGGTGCGCGAGGGCAAGGTCGGCTCGCTGTTCAATGGTGTCGGCGCCGAACTGGGCCGGCGCATCCAGCAGGTCGCCACCGAGGAGAGCCGCCTGGGCATCCCGGTGATCCTGGCCGCCGATGTCATCCACGGCATGCGTACCGTGTTCCCGATCCCGCTGGGCGAGGCCGCCAGCTTCGAGCCGGAGCTGGCCGAGCGCACCGCGCGCGCCACCGCCATCGAAGCCACCGCCGCCGGCCTGCACTGGACCTATGCGCCGGCGGTGGACATCGCCCGCGACCAGCGCTGGGGCCGCGGTGCCGAGGGGGCCGGCGAGGACGTGGTGCTGGGCTGTGCCTTCGCCGCTGCCCGCGTGCGTGGCTTCCAGGGCGATGACCTGCGCGCCGACGATTCGCTGCTGGCCACGCCCAAGCACTTCGCCGCCTACGGCGCGGTGATGGCGGGCATGGAGTACAACATGGTGGACATCTCGCCGCAGACCCTGCGCGATGTGCACCTGCCGCCGTTCAAGGCCGCCTTCGATGCCGGCGCGATCACCGTGATGTCCTCGTTCAACGACATCAACGGCGTGCCGGCCAGCGCCAACGCCGAGCTGCTGACCGACATCCTGCGCGGCGAGTGGAAATTCCCGGGTGTGGTGATCTCCGATTACACCGCCGACATGGAGCTGGTCGCCCACGGCTATGCCGCCGACGACCGCGATGCCACCGCCAAGGCGTTCACCGCCGGCCTGGACCTGAGCATGCAGAGCGGCTTCTATGCCGAGCACCTGCCGGGCCTGGTCGAGAGCGGCGAAGTGCCGATGGACGTGCTGGATGAAGGCGTGCGCCGCATCCTGTGGCTGAAGGAAACCATCGGCCTGTTCGACGACCCGTACCGTTCGCTGGACCCGGCGCGCGAAGCCGATACCTCGCATATCGCCGCCCATGACCAACTGTCACGCGATGCCGCCCGCCGTTCGATCGTGCTGCTGAACAACCGCGACAACGTGCTGCCGCTGCAGAAGCGCGGGCAGAAGATCGCGCTGATCGGCCCGTTCGTGCAGGACCGCGAGAACATCGAAGGCTGCTGGACGCTGTTCGGCGACAAGCAGCGCTACGTGGACCTGGAAACCGGCGTGCGCGCCGCCATCGGTGATGACACGCTGCTGGAGATCGTGCCGGGCTGCGAGTTGGAAGCCGCGATCCCCGGTGGAACCGAAGCGGCCGTGGCCGCCGCGCTGCGCGCCGACGTGGTGGTGCTGGCGCTGGGCGAGCCGCAGCGCTACAGCGGCGAAGCACAGTCGCGCGTGGAGATCACCCTGCCGCCGGCCCAGCAGGCGCTGGCCGAAGCCGTGGCGATGACCGGCAAGCCGCTGGTGGTGCTGCTGCGCAACGGCCGCGCGTTGGCGCTGCAGGGCGCGGTGCGCAATGCGCACGCCGTGGCGGTCACCTGGTACCTCGGTACGCAGACCGGCCATGCCGTCGCCGATGTGCTGTTCGGCGATTACAGCCCGTCCGGCCGCCTGCCGGTCAGCTTCCCGCAGGTGTCCGGCCAGCAGCCGTATTTCTACAACCACCCGCGCACCGGCCGCCCGGAACTGCCGACCATGTCGGAGTTCAAGGCCCGCTGGCGCGAGATTCCCAACGAGCCGCTGTACCCGTTCGGCCACGGCATCGGCTACACCACCTTCGCCTATGGCGTGCCGCAGCTGAGCCATCCGCAGCTCGGCTGGGACGACAGCCTGACCATCACCACCACGCTGACCAACAGCGGTGCCGTGGCCGGCGAGGAAGTGGTGCAGCTGTACATCCACGACCGCGTGGCCAGCCGCGTGCGCCCGGTGCGTGAGCTGAAGGACTTCCGCAAGGTCGCCCTGCAGCCGGGCGAGTCGGCCGAGGTGGTGTTCACCCTGACCCGTGAGCAGCTGGCGTTCACCGGCCGCGATGGCGTGCTGCGTGCCGAACCGGGACAGTTCGACCTGTGGGTGTGTGCCTCGTCGGCGCTGGGTGAGGCCGTGCAGTTCGAGCTGCTGAAGGCCTGAGCCTAGGGGGATGGCGCCGGGCCGTGCCCGGCGTCCTCACCCCTGGCAAACACGCCGGGCAGGGCCCGGCGCTACCATCGGGGCCTTGATCCGATGGAGTTCGCGCATGCGCAAGATGGCTTTCCTGATTCCGGCCCTGCTGCTGGCCGCCTGTTCGCAGCCGGCACCGCCGGCCGAGCCTGCTGCCGATGCGCCGCCGCCGATGACCGGTGCCACCCCGGCCGAAGCGGCGGCCAGCGCGACGCCGGATGCCGCCGCCGCACCGCAGGCCGCCGATGCGGCGGCAGCTGCGGCGCCAGCTGGCCCCGCTGCCACTGCCGAGACCGGCGCAGGGGGCGATGTACACGCGCGCATCGACGCCGTGCTGGGGGATTCGGCACAGTACGAAAAGGTCTTCAACGCGTTCAAGGCCGCCGTGGTCGGCGGTGACCGCGCAGCGGTGGTCGAGGAAGTGCGCTTCCCGCTGAACATCGCCGGTGGCAGGAAGATCACCGGACCGGGCGAGTTCCAGCGCAATTACGAAAAGATCATCACCCCGGCGGTGGTCAAGGCGGTGTCCGCACAGGACTTCAACGCGGTGTTCGTCAACCAGCAGGGCGTGATGATCGGCGATGGCCAGGTCTGGTTGAACGGTCAGTGCCTGGACAAGGCCTGCACGCGCACCGAAGTGAAGGTCATCACCATCCAGTGAACGCAAACGGCCCCGCATGCGGGGCCGTTCCGTGTGGGCATCAGGCCTTGGCTGGCGTCAGCTTCAGCAGCCGTGCCTTGCTGCCGTCTTCCAGAAGCCACAGCGCGCCGTCCGGCCCCTGTTCCACCTCGCGGATGCGTTCGCCCATGTTGAAGCGCTCGGCTTCGCGGGCGCTGTCGCCGTCGAAGGTCACGCGAACCAGCGAGGTGGACGACAACCCACCGATGAACGCGCTGCCCTTCCACTGCGGGAACAGCGTGCCGCTGTAGAACATCAGGCCGGCCGGCGAGATCACCGGGTTCCAGGTCACCTTCGGCGCTTCGAATTCCGGGCGGGTGTCATGGTCGGGAATCGGGCGCCCGTCGTAGTGGTCGCCGTTGGAGACGATCGGGTAGCCATAGTTGGCACCGCGCACGATCAGGTTCAGCTCGTCGCCGCCGGCCGGGCCCATTTCCTGTGCCCACAGCCTGCCGTTGGCGTCGAAGGCAATGCCCAGCACATTGCGGTGGCCCAGCGACCAGACCTGCGCGGCAACACCCCCCTGCGAGGCGAACGGATTGTCGGCCGGCAGGCTGCCATCGTCGTTGAGGCGGATGATCTTGCCGAGGTTGCCGCTCATGTCCTGCGCCGGATCGAACTTCTGCCGTTCGCTGGAGCTGATCCACAGCTTGCCATCCGGGCCGAAGGCGAGGCGGTGGCCGTAGTGGCCCTCGCCGCTCACCTTCGGTGTCTGCCGCCAGATCACCTTCAGGTCCTTCAGCTGGCCAGCGCCCGTGGCGTCCAGCGCCAGCGTGGCGCGGGCGACCGCAGCGCCGCGCGTATCCAGGGTGCCTTCCTCGGCGTAGCTGAGGTAGACCACGTTGTTGCGGGCGAAGTCGGGATGCAGGATCACATCGCCGAAGCCCCCCTGGCCGCCGTAGGCGACCTTGGGGACGCCGGTGATTTCATGCTTCTGGCCGCTGGCCAGGTCCAGGTGCTGCAGCTTGCCGCGCTTCTCGGTCACCAGCAGGCTGCCATCGGGCAGGAAGGTCATCGCCCACGGCTGGTCGAAACGGCTGACCTCGGTGGCGGTGAAGGGCCGCTGCCCGGCGCTGGCTGCAGGGGCCGCGGCGACCTTCTGCCCGCCAGCATCGGGGCCGGCGGCACTGCAGGCGGTGGTGGCAAGGATCGGCAACAGGCCGAGGGCGAGCAACAGGGGCGTGCGGGTCATGGGTATCTCCAGCGTGGGGATGCGGATGGCCGGGCTCTCCCTTGTATACCACCGGACCGGTGACGGTCGTGGCCCGAAGGTCCTGCCACCCCTGTGCGCCCTGGCACGGATGGTCTAGGGTGTTCACGCCCGGGCAAAGCCTGCCCGCTTGTCTGCCAAGGAACTGCAATGACCCCTCCCGCCATCCATCGCCCATCACCCGCCTTCATCGCCGCTTCCTGGGTCGCCCTGCTGCTCGGCGCGGTGGCGTACCTGATCGGGCTGTTCAATGCCGAAATGGCCCTGAACGAGAAGGGCTACTACCTGACCCTGCTGTTGTTCGGCCTGTTCGCGGCGGTGTCGCTGCAGAAGAGCGTGCGCGACCGGGTGGAAGCCATCCCGGTGAGCGGTCTGTACTACGCACTGTGCTGGTTCGCGCTGCTGTCGGCACTGTTGCTGCTGCTGGTCGGCCTGTGGAACGCCACCCTGCTGCTGAGCGAGAAGGGCTTCTATGGCATGGCATTCGCACTGTCGCTGTTCGGTGCGGTGGCGGTGCAGAAAAACACCCGTGACCTGATTGCCGCTGCGGGGACGGACGGCACGCGCAGCGCGGTCGTGCCGCCGCTGCCGGAACAGGAGTGAGGCGGCGGTAGCGCCGGGCCCTGCCCGGCGCTACCGGGTGGCCGCACTGTCAGGTACCGCGGGGCACGCCCTTGTCCAGCCGCGGGTCAAGGTTGACCGCCTCGTCCCAGCCACGGCGCACTGCCGCGCGGGCCTGCGCCCATTCCAGCCGGCTCTTGCCACGTTCGCTGGACCAGCGTGATTCCAGTTCGCCCTCGATCTCCTCGTACGCGCGGATCATGTCCTGCGCGCGTGCGCTGTGGCCGATCTGGTAGGCCGGCTCGTAGTCATCGAAGAACAGCTGGTTGTCGTAGTAGGGCTCGCTTGTGTAGCGATCCCGCCAGTAGTCCGATACGGTCTGGCGGGGCGTGCCGTCTTCCGGCACGCGGCCGGGGATCTGGTAGTCGGGCATCGGTCGGGTTCCGTGGTGGACGAACCCTGATCGTGCCTGCGCGGCGGTTAACGGTCCGGGCCGGTTGCGTGAAGGCCGGGTCTGTAGCGTCGAGCAGGTTACGGTTCCGGTTTGCGCGGCAGTCTGTAGATCACCGCACCGATGGCGAAGGCGACCAGCGCGGCGGCAATGTTCTGCCAGCTGGCGCTGGCGAACAGGGCCACGCACAGCAGCAGCGCCAGCACCGGGATCAACGGTCCACCCGGCAGCTTCAATGCACCGGGGCGGTCGGCGTAGCGCTTGGCCAGTACCAGCACGGCCGCCGCGGTGCCGATGTAGGCGAACAGGCGCGTGGTCATCGACAGCAGGGCCAGCTGCACGAACGAACCGGACAGTGCCAGCGCCAATGCGATCAGACCCTGGCAGAAGATCGCCGCGGCCGGCGTGCGGAAGCGCGGGTGCACCTGGGCCAGCACCTTCGGGCCGTAGCCATCGCGGGCCAGGGCGAACAGGAAGCGCGGTCCCATCATCATCGTGTTGCTGTTGGTGCCCAGGATCGAGATGGTCGCGCCCACGGTGAGGATCAGTGCCAGCGCCTCGCCGCCGAAGCCGGCGGCGGCATCGGCCAGCGGTGTTGCCGACGTGGCCAGGCCCGCCAGCGTGCCCTGCGCGACGATCTGCACGGCGGCGTAGATGACGGTGACGGTCACGATCATGGTGATCAGCGCGAACGGAATGTCGCGGCGCGGATTGCGGTACTCGCCGGCCGCCGCGGGGATGTTCTCGAACCCGGCATAGGCGTACAGCAACAGCAGCGCCGCCTCGCCCATGCGCTGCAGGTCATGCGGATCGGGACGCTGGCCGGAGAAGGCCAGCTGCGGGTCGATGTAGAACGCGCCGATGGCCACGAACAGCAGCAGCGGCAGCAGCTTGCCGATCACCAGCACGATGCCGGTGCGGGCGGCCGAGCGCACGCCGATGATGTTGACCCCGGTCAGGAAGCCGAGCGAGACCACGATGATTGCGATGCGGCCCAGGCCGGCACCGGCCCACGGCCAGAACCGCGCCACCGCATCGGCCAGCGCGTTGCTGAGCGCGGCGGCCGAGCTGATGCGGGTCAGCCATATCATCCAGCCGATCTCGAATCCGGCGAAGCGGCCGAACGCTTCACGGGCATACAGGTAACTGCCACCGGGCTCATCGAAGTAGCTGGCGGCCTGCGCGTAGCACAGCACCAGCAGCGCCACGACGATGCCGGCGGCGACCACGCCCCACAGGCTGAACGGCCCGAGCAGCGCGACCGTGGCGGCCGGCAGCAGGTAGATGCCGCTGCCGATCACATCGTTGATCGACAGGCCGACGATCTGCCAGCGGCTGACCGCGCGCTGCAGCTGCGGTTCGTCTGGCGTGCTCATGGCGCGGCTCCTTCAAGCGCGGGCAGCTGCCACTGTGCCTGCAGGCGCCGGTACTCGGCGCGCGGCAGCAGCACGAAGCGCGGGGTGTCCTGGGGTCGCAGCCAGTCCAGCAGCGCGTTCATGCGGGCCTGCGGCATGGCGGTGCAGCCCGCCGTGGCCTCACCGGGCGCGCGCCACAGGTGGGCGAAGATGCAGCTGCCCTTGCCGGGCTGGTTGTCCGGGTTGTGCGCGATCACGAAGCCTTCCTGGTAGCGCACATCGCCCTTGTTGTGCAGGTCCAGCCGCATCGGCTCGGTGGAGCCCTTGACCGCGGCGCTGCCGACCTTCTTCGCATCGACGATGCGGTTGTAGAACGGTGAACCGGGCACATCCATGCAGTAGCTGCTTTCGAGCATGGGCTGGTAGGCCATCGCGGTGCCAGGGCGGGTGATGGCATAGCCGAACGCACTGCCCAGCGCGAACACGCCGGCCGGGCTGCGGCCATCGCCTTCCTGCTTCTGCGGTCCGTCCGCCTGCGCCGGGTGCAGGCCCAGGCCCCACGCGCTGCCGGTACGGCCCAGCGCGACCGGGAAGCCCTGCCCGTGCGCATGCCAGCCCTTGCCATCGCGCACATAGGCCTGCAGCTGCCCTTGGGTACTGTCCCAGTTCTCGCTGGTGACCACGATCAGCTGGCGTGCACCATCGAGCGGTGCAGCGTGGGCGGACACCGCAGCGGCAAGCAGCAGCGCAGTAGTGGCGAGACGGGCCAGCGATGTCATCAATGTGCGCTCCGGTCAGGAATCCAGCAGGTGGTCAATCCGCTCCAGGTTCACCGCAAGCTGCTGCTGGCGGTCCGGATTGGCATGGCAGAGCAGCACGAACAGAAAATCGAGCAGGGCGTGCATGGCGCTACGGTACAGCAGCTGCGCCACCTGTGGCGTGCGATCGTGCGCACACACAGCCAGTGACGCGTCGGCATGCGCGCGCAGTGGATTGGCGGTGTGGCGGGTGATCGAGATGACCTTGCCGCCCATGTCCTGGAACTGGCGCGACAGCTGTGACAGCTGCGGCAGGTTGCCGAACTCGGAGAACATCAGCAGCACATCGCCGGGCCGTGCCGCCGAGAGGTTGGCCAGCATCAGGATCGGGTCGGTATGCGGCACCACCAGCAAACCCAGCAGCGACAACCGCATGGCGAACTCGCGGGCGTACAGCCCGTCATCACCGAGGCCGTGGACGAACAGCTTGGGCGCACCGTCGAGCAGCTGCACGATGCGCTCGATCTCCTCGCGCGGGTTGGCCTGGCGGGTTTCCTCCTCGGCCTGGACCTTGCTGCGGCCAAGCGCCTCGCCCAGACGCAGGTAGTCGTCGCCACCGTCGGGCGCGCGCGGGGGCTGCTGCGGCGTGGCGCCGGCGCGGGCGACATCCTGGCCGATGGAGTACTTCAGGTCCGGATAGCCCTTGAAGCCCAGCTTCTGGCTGAACTTGACCACGCTGGACTGGCTGATCCCGAGCGCGCTGGCCAGCTGCTGCGAGGAGTAGTCGCGCAGCAGGTGGGCGTTGTCGAGGATGAAGTCGGCAATGCGGCGCTCGATGGCCGACATCTGCCCGCGCTCGGTGCGGATCTTCAGCAGGGGCGGCATGCGGGGTGTCCGGGTGTCTGCAAAGGCGTTGCGGTTGGCAGCATAGAGCGTGTCATGGAATGGATCGGGCGGGTGCCAGCCGCGAAGGGGGTACGGGGTAGGGCAGAAGCAAGAGCAGGAGCATCCACCCATGGCGTGGATCTGCCGGGGCACGGCCCTTGTAGCGTCGAGCCATGCTCGACTGCGCGGTTCAACCCAGCATCTCCAGCCCGCGCACTTCGGTGATGCCCAGCCCCGGCACGTCGCCGATGCTGATCTCCGATTCGTTGAAGCGCACGCCGCCGCTGACCGGGTCGAACTGGCCCAGCGACGGGCCGTCCAGGTCGACCTTGGTGATCACATCGCTCTTGGCGACCGCCAGGTGCACGGCCGCAGCCACGCTGATGCTCGATTCGATCATGCAGCCGATCATGCAGGGCACCCCGTAGATGCCGGCGATGTCGGCGATGCGGATGGCGTTGGACAGGCCCCCGGTCTTCATCAGCTTGATGTTGATGATGTCGGCCGCGCGCTGCTGGATCAGGTCCATCACCTGGCTTGGGCTGAACACGCTTTCGTCGGCCATCACCGGCGTGTTGACGCGGTCGGTGACGTACTTCAGGCCGCTGATGTCAGCCGCCTTCACCGGTTGCTCCAGCAGCTCCAGCACCACGCCGGCCTCTTCCAGCGTGCGCATCGCGTGCACCGCCTGCTTGGCGGTCCAGCCCTGGTTGGCGTCCAGGCGCAGCAGGGCGCGGCCTTCGACGGCGGCATGGATCGCCTTGACCCGCTCGATGTCCAGGCCGATGTCCTTGCCGACCTTGATCTTCAGCGATTCGAAGCCGCGGTCGATCGCCGACAGCGAATCGGCCACCATCTTGTCGATGTAGTCGACGCTGATGGTGATGTCGGTGGTGATCACCGGGTCGCCACCGCCCAGCATCTGGTACAGCGGCGCGCCATGCAGCTGCGCCCACAGGTCGTACAGCGCGATCTCCACCGCTGCCTTGGCGCTGCTGTTGCGCTCCATCGCGGTCTGCACCAGGGTGCACAGGCGGTTGAGGTTGACCACGTCCTGGCCGATCAGGCGCGGCGCGATGAAGTGGCGGATCGCCTCGATGATCGAGCCATGGGTATCACCGGTGATCACCGCCGTGGCGGGGGCCTCGCCGTAGCCGGTGTGGCCGGTGTCGGTGCGGATCAGCACCACCACGTCCTCCACGGTTTCCACCGTGCGCAGGGCAGTCTTGAACGGCGTCTTCAGCGGCACGCGCAGCATGCCCAGTTCGATGGCAGTGATCTTCATTCAGGAGTCTTGGCGCGCAGGCGCTGGATGTTGGTGATGCGGTCGATGTAGCGGACGCTGTCGCTGGCCATCATCGGCTCCAGCGGCGTGACCGAAACACCATTGAGATGGGCCTGCACGCGCTTGCCGTCGGCACCGTACCAGCTGCCACCCGCGGTATCGTGGATGACCCAGGTGCGGCCCTCGACGTGGCCGATGGCCATCATCACGTGGCCGGGGATGTAGACCAGGTCGCCCACCTGCAGGGCGGTGACGGCGCGGTCGCGCACGGCCTTGCCGTCGGTGGCGGTGAACGGCAGGCGATCCAGCGCCGGACTGACCGCCTGCGCGCTGGTATTGCGCGGCAGCAGCACGCCGAAGCTGCGGTAGATCTCGGACACGAACCCGCTGCAGTCGCGGGTGTCGTAGTCGTGGCCCCAGCCGTAGCGTTCGCCGAGGAACTTGAAGGCCTGCTGCAGCAGCAGGCGCGGGGTCAGCGGCAGGTAGTCGGCGGCGGTGTCCTGCGAACGTGGCAGCAGCGCGGGCACCAGCTTCAATCGACCATCGGCCTCGCGTACCGGCAGCTGCACCACCCACGCGGCATGCGCCTGCTGGCCGTTCACCGGGTCGGCGGCCGGCCAGTCGGCCAGCACCGGCAGGCGCACGCCCATGTCCAGCTGCAGGCGCGAGACGCGCGGCTCTTCCGGGGTGTAGGCGGTCTGCGCGGTGGCGCCGGTGACGATCCGGTACGGACCCTTCGCGCCGTAGCCGAGCACCGTGGCCTTGTCGCCGCTAGCGACGGCATCGGCTTCGATCCATGCGCTGTAGCGCTCGCTGTGCACGAACAGCCAGCCTCCATCGGCGCTGCGATGGACCACGGCGACCTTGTCGCCGGGGAACAGGGCCGATTCCTGGAAGCGGTCGATGTCGGTGTCGCCGACGCTGCTGAAGACGCGCTCGCGGGTCGGGAAGGTGCGCAGCGCGGCACGCTTCACCACCAGGCCGTACTGCGGTGTCGTCTGCGCGGGAATGGACTGCAGGCCCAGATTGGCTTCGATCACGCTGCGCAATGCGGGCGCGATCACCTGGCCCTTGTCGTTGTACAGGGTGCGGCTGGGCCAGCGCGACAGCGCGGTGATGCTGGCGCGCACCGCCGCCGCATCCAGCTGCGCGGGCAGTGCGGTGATGTCCTGGATGTGGGTGTCCTGTGCCCGCATCCGCGCGTTCTGCGCCTCGATCTGGCTGCGGCCCAGGATCGGCGCATCGGTGTTGTCCAGCCGCGCCGCCCAGTACTGCGGGGTCAGGTAGGCCTCGTGCAGCCCGATCACATAGGGCAGTGGCGCGCCGGGATCGGGTGCGGGTGGTGCCGCCTGTGCGAAGGCCGGGGCGGCCAGCAGGCACAGGGCCAGAGTCAACCGGCACGGCCAAGGCCAGCGCGGTTCGCGGGACGCCAGGATCATGCGCTGCACACCCTCCTCGAATGCCTGTTGGAATATTTATTCCTTTCGGCGCCGAAAGCAAGAATAAATTATTGACCGGTCTCCCGGCCCGTGTTACACAGCCGTTACCACCCGCGCTGGGGAAGTGTCGCTGTGGATCCTGCCGTTCGCAAACTGCGTCTGCCTGCTGCCAGCCTGGGGGCTGCGCTGTTGCTGTGGGCGTGGTCGGCAGGCGCGCAGCCGCCGCCTTCGGCGATCCAGTTCGCGCAGGTCGTGCAGAGGATCGATGCCGGGCGGTTCGCCGAAGCGGGGAGCGAACTGAACACATGGGCGGCAGCCGATGCGGCGGAGCCCGGCGTCAGCGAACAGGACATCGGTTTCCAGCAGGAGCGCATGCGGCGCATCCGCCTGGATTTCAGCCTCGACGAAGCCGCCGCCAAGGCCGCCGTGCGGCGCTGGATTCCCGACCTGACCGACGAGGAGTTCGCGCGTTGGGACCAGCTTGGCCTGATCGAGCATCTCGATGTCGATGGCACGCGCTGGTACTTCAAGCGCGCACCGTCGAACCTGTTCCTGCTCAGTGACGAGGCGCGTGCACGCCGCCGCGCGGACGCGCCGATGCCGGCCCCTGGCCCGAACGAGGTGCTCAATGCGCACCATGCGCGCGTGGTGGCCGCGGCCGACCAGAGCGGCCAGGCCTCGGTGCTGCCGCAGCGCATCGAATTCACCCAATCGCTGACGGTGAAGGCCGATGCGGTGCCGGCGGGCGAAACGGTTCGTGCGTGGATTCCCTACCCACGCGAACTACCCGGTCAGCAGGAACGCGTGCAGTGGCTGGGCAGCACCCCCGGCAAGGCGCGGGTGGCACCGGCCAGCGCCCTGCAGCGCACCGCCTACCTGGAAGCCAAAGCGGTGGCCGGGCAGCCGACGCGCTTCGAGATCCGTTACGCGCTCACGATCCTTGCGCGACATACCTCGATTGACCCGGCGCAGGTGCAACCGACCCCGGCCGATCCGGCGCTGCGACCCTACCTGGCCGAACAGCTGCCGCATGTGCGCTTCACCCCGGCGCTGAAGCTGTTCTCCGACCAGGTGCTGCAGGGGGAAACACGCCCCCATGAAGTGGTGCGCAGGCTGTTCGCTGCGGTCGACCGTATTCCATGGGCGGGGGCGCGCGAATACTCCACGATCAGCAACATCAGCGACTACGCGTTGCGTGCCGGCCATGCCGACTGCGGGCAGCAGACCCTGCTGCTGATCGCGCTGCTGCGCATGAACGGCATTCCCGCGCGCTGGCAGTCGGGCATGGTGTTCTCCGACGATGGCAGTGGTTACAACAATCTGCACGACTGGGGCCAGGTCTACCTGGCGCCGTATGGCTGGCTGCCGATGGACGTAACCACAGGGGCGCTGGGCAGCGACGTCGCCGCCCTGCGCGACTTCTATCTGGGTGGCCTGGATGGCTACCGCATTGCCTTCAACGACGATTTCGGCCAGGCCCTGGTGCCGGCCAAGCAGCACTTCCGCTCGGAAACGGTCGACTCGCAGCGCGGCGAGGCCGAGTGGGCAGGCGGCAACCTGTACTTCGACCAATGGAGCTATGACTTCCAGTGGCGAGTCCTGCCAGCCGGGCAACGCTAGCGCGACATATCACCCATACCACCATTCAATTCTTGCAGGAGAGAGCAGGGGATGAAGGCTTACAACATCAAGCGGGCGGCGTTGTGCGTCGCCCTTGGCGCCTGCCTGGCCACACTGGCACCCAGTGCCTTCGCCCAGGACGGTGCCGTGGTCGGCCGCCTGACCAGCGATGTCGGGCAGGTGCCGGCCGGTGCCACGGTCACCGTGCGCAATCCGGCCACCGGCTTCGTGCGTTCGGTGCAGGCCGACAGCCGCGGCAGCTACCGCATTCCGCTGTTGCCGATCGGCACCTACGAGATGGAGGTGAGCCTGCCGGGCGGGGCGGCCAGCCGTGTCGGCCAGGTCACCGTCAGCCTGGGCAGTGCGACCACGGTGAACGTGCCGCTGGGTGCGGTCAGCACGCTGGGTACGGTGGAAGTCCGTGCGCCGCAGGTGGTGTCGATGGTGGACGTGAAGTCGACCGAATCGGCTACCAACATCACCCGCGAAGAACTGTCGCGGCTGCCGGTGGACCGCGACATCACCGCCGTGGCGCTGCTGGCGCCGGGCGCGGTGAAGGGCAAGGGCTCGCTGGGCGGGCAGGGCATCTCCTTCGGTGGTTCGTCGGTGGCCGAGAACACGGTCTACATCAACGGCCTGAACGTCACCGACTTCTACAACCGGGTCGGCTTCTCGTCGGTGCCGTTCGCGTTCTACCAGGAGTTCCAGGTCAAGACCGGCGGCTACTCGGTGGAATTCGGGCGCAGCACCGGTGGCGTCATCAATGCCGTCACCCGTTCCGGCAGCAACGACTTCAAGGCCGGCGCGGAACTGGTGTTCGAGCCGCGTGCGTGGCAGTCGCAGGCGCGCGACCGCTATGACGGCGAAGGCAGCCGCTACATCACCGCCAGCCGTGACGACTACTCGCGCAGTGCACTGAATGTGTTCGCCTCCGGCGCGCTGGTGCAGGACCGGCTGTTCTTCTTCGGCATGTACGAAGCGCGCGACTACACGCCCAACTCGACCAACGATGCCGGGACCGTGTTCAACCGGGGCAAGGCCGATGACCCGTTCTGGGGCGGCAAGCTGGATTGGCAGATCACCGACAACCAGATGCTGTCGCTGTTCGGATTCTCCGACAAGAGCGATACCGTCACCGACGTCTATCGCTACGACCATGACACCGGCACCGTCGCGGCCGAGCGCAACAACCAGATCTACAACACGGTGGGGGGCCGGAACTGGTCGGGCACCTACAGCTGGCAGGTCAACAACGATCTGACCATGAAGCTGATGTATGGCGAGAACAAGCGCAACCGCACGCAGAGTTCGTTGATGGACGAAAACTGCAATCGCGTGTTCGACAACCGCACGGCCAGCCAGGGCGTGCCGTCCAACCTGCAGGGTGACCGCAGCTGTACCAGCAGCTCGCAGCTGGAGTCGGCGCTGGATACGCGCAAGGCCGCGCGCGCCGATTTTGAATGGTCCATCGGCAACCACCTGCTGCGCTTCGGCCTGGACCGCGAGGAGAACACCTCCGACTACGAGCGCGCCTATCCCGGCCCGGGCGGCCTGCGCTACGACATCTACTACCGCACGCCGGGCAGTTCGCTCAACGGCGGCACCGTGCCGGCCAGCGGCCTGGTCGCACGTACCCGCCGCTACGAAGTGGCCGGCTCGTTCGAGACCATCAACTCGGCCTACTACCTGGAAGACAACTGGCAGGTCACCCCGAACCTCCTGCTCAACATCGGCGCGCGCGTGGAGGGCTTCGACAACAAGGGTGGCGACGGCGACAGCTACATCAAGATCGACAACATGGTCGCCCCGCGGCTGGGCTTCTCGTGGGATGTGCGCGGTGACGGCACCACCAAGGTGTTCGGCAACCTGGGCCGCTACTACCTGCCGGTGGCCAACGTGATCAACATCAAGCAGGCCGGCGGCTTCCTCGACGAGCGCACCTGGTACGAATTCCTCGGTTACACCGGCGCGGCCAACAACATTC
This sequence comes from Stenotrophomonas sp. 704A1, assembly GCF_030549525.1. Classification (NCBI taxonomy): domain Bacteria; kingdom Pseudomonadati; phylum Pseudomonadota; class Gammaproteobacteria; order Lysobacterales; family Lysobacteraceae; genus Stenotrophomonas; species Stenotrophomonas tuberculopleuritidis. The sequence goes on from NZ_CP130831.1 coordinate 445,059, forward strand.
CCACGCTGGGCGGGCAGATCGGCCCGGTCGACAACTCGCAGGGGGATGGCAGCGTGCCCGACCTGCGCGCCGAGGTGAACCGTGACATGGATCCGGTCTACCAGGACGAGGCGATCCTCGGCTTCCAGCACATGCTGAGCGAGTCGTGGTCGGTTGCCGCCAGCGTCACCTACCGCCGGCTGCACAACGCCATCGATGACATGAACATCACCGCCACCGGCCAATGCGGTGCGATCGACGGGGTGTGGATCATGGGCAACCCCGGGCGCACCAACACGGTGTGGGGTGACACCAACTGCGATGGCAGCAACGATGGCTGGATCGATATCGATACGTCCAAGGAAGGCTGGGCGCTGTATGACGACGATGGCAACTACGTGGGCCAGCGCGGCTGGGTGAAGCCCAAGCGTGACTACAAGGCGCTCGAACTGCAGGTCGACCGTGCGTGGGACGGCAGGTGGGGCTTCAATGCTTCGTACACGCTGGCCTATGGCCGCGGCAACGCCGAAGGCCCGGTGAACTCCGATACCGACTTCGCCGATGCCGGCCGCACCGAGAACTTCGACAATCCGTGGGTCAACTACCGGGGCTATGGCTACCTGGCCAACGACCGCCGCCACCAGTTCAAGTTCCGTGGCAGCTATGCGCTGACCGAGAACCTGAGCGTGGCGGCCACCCTGGGCGTGCAGTCGGGCAGCCCGATCACCCGCTTCGGTGCCGGCAATCCGTTTGACGACACCGACTTCCACAGCTACTACGTGTGCGTGTCCAACTGCCAGTCGACGGTGCCGTCCGAGCGCGTGTTCGTGCATTCGCCGCGCGGTGGCGACGGCCGCACTCCATGGACCTACGACCTGGACGTGAGCGTCTCCTACAAGGTGCCGATCCCCACCGACCTGCGCCTGAAGCTGGCGGTGTACAACGTGCTCAACCAGCAGCGCGTGGTCACGGTGGACCAGGACTACGAGCCGCAGGACAGCATCGGTACGCCCAACCCGTTGTATGGCTACGGTACCGGCTTCCAGTCGCCGCGCTACGCACAGTTGACGGTGACGTGGGCCTACTGAGGATTGCGCCACCGCGGCCGCCGGGCATCGCCCGGCGCTGCCATGGGCCCCTGGTCGCCGCGGGCCTGGCGCTGTTGCCGGCAGCATGGGCCGGCGCGCCGGCGTCGGCGGCCGACAGCGCGCGCATCGACGCGGATGTCGCGGCGGTGATGCAGCACGAGCGCCTGCCCGGGCTGGCGATGGCGGTGGTCGAGGACGGCCAGGTGGTCTATCGGCATGCCCAGGGCGTGCGCGGTGATGGCGGGCGCATCGACGAGGACACCGTGTTCAAGATCGCCTCCAACAGCAAGGCGATGACCGCCGCGCTGCTGGCCACGCTGGTACAGGACGGCCTGCTGCGCTGGGACGATCCGGTGCGCCGCCACCTGCCTGCGTTCCGCATGCATGACCCCTGGGTGGGCGAGCACCTGCAGGTCCGCGACCTGCTGATCCACAACAGTGGCCTCGGCCTGGGCGCCGGTGACCTGATGCTGTGGCCCGAGCCCAACGCCTTCACCCGCGCCGACATCATCGCCGGGCTGGCACATCTGAAGCCGGCCAGCAGCTTCCGCAGCGGCTATGCCTACGACAACCTGATGTATGTCGTGGCCGGGGAGGTGGCGGCGGCGGCCGGCGGCAAGCCGTATGACCAGCTGCTGCGCGAGCGGGTGTTCGCGCCGCTGGGAATGCGCCGCTGCCAGGTCGGTGCCTGGTCGGTGAAGCAGGTCGGCAACGTGGCCCAGCCGCACGTGCGGCGCGATGGCCGCATGCGGGTGGCTGGCGCCGATGGCACCATCAGCCCCGACCTGGCCTCGATGGCGGCCGGTGGCATCCGCTGTTCGCTGCGCGACATGACGCGCTGGATGCAGGTGCTGCTGGACCCTTCCCTGGCACCGGACTGGCTGGATGCCGGGCAGCGCCGAACCCTGTGGACGCTGCACATGCCGATGCCGCTGGGCAGGCGCCAGCGCGACTGGGAAAACGCCCGTTTCCTGGGATACGGCTATGGCTGGCGCGTGTCGGACATGGATGGGCAGTGGAAAGTGGCGCACACCGGCACGTTGTCCGGCATGTACTCCTCGCTGGCGCTGCTGCCCGAGCGCAGGGTGGGGGTGGTGATGCTGATGAACGGTGACGGCGAGGACGCCCGCAGCGCGCTGATGCAGGCGACGTTGAAACGGTTCACCGCGCCGCAGGAGGCGCAGCCGGCGAGGTACTACCTGGCGGAGCTGGCAGGCGAGCGCGCGACGCGTGCCGCCCGCGGCGACGTGGCACCGTCCACCCGCGCCGCACGTCCGGCGGGCGCGGCCGACCTGCTGCAGGCGCAGGGACGGTATCGCGACCCTTGGCTGGGAGCGGCGTCGCTGTGCCCGGAGGCCGATGGCCTGCGTTTCAGTGTCGACAAGTCACCGCGGCTTCGCGCGCAGGTGCAGCAGCTGCAGGGGCGCTGGCTGCTGCGCTGGGATACGCTGGAACCTTCGGCGCAGGCATGGCTGCAGCCCGGCGAAGGCACGCCGACGCTGCAACTGCGCGCCATCGATCCGGAGATCGACTTCAGCTATGACTTCCAGGACCTGCATTTCACTCGCACTGGCGGTTGTCCTGCTGCCGGCGGCGCGCGCGGCTGAGCCACCCCGTGTATCGACGGCCAGCGATCCTGCTGCAGCGGGGCTGGTGGAGATCCGCGCGCTGGCGCCGCAGATCGATCTGGACATCCGCTACGCCGGTGCAGACAACTTCACCGGTGTGCGCGTGCCCGGTTACCAGGCGCCGGCGTGCTACCTGCTGGCACCGGCCGCGCAGGCGCTGGCCCGCGTCGAGGCCGAGCTGCGCGCCGCAGGGTTCGCGCTGCGCATCTACGACTGCTACCGCCCGGTGCGTGCGGTGCAGGCGTTCATGGCCTGGGTGCGTGATCCGCAGGAACAGTCGCGCAGGGCGCTGCAGTATCCGGACCTGGACAAGCCTCGGCTGCTGGCCGAGGGCTACATCGCCGAGCACTCCGGGCACAGCCGCGGTGCCACCGTGGATCTGGGCCTGCTCGACTGCCGAAGCGGCACCTGCACGGCGATGGACATGGGCACCGACTTCGATTTCTTCGGCCCGCGTGCGCACACCGCCAGCCCCGGGCTGAGCGCGGCGCAGGTGGCCAACCGCCAGCAGCTGCTGCGGGCGATGGCGCGCCACGGCTTCGCCAACTACCCGCAGGAGTGGTGGCATTACACGCTGCAGCCCGAACCGGACCCGGGCACCGCGTACGACGTGCCGGTCCGGTAGGGCGGGGCGAGCCCCGCACGGGTTGCCGGCGGCAACGGCCAGGACGCCTGTGGGTGCCGGGCGCAGCCCAGCCGATGCCCTTACACTGGCGGCCTTCTCACCCCTGCGTCGCTGATGAACCTTCCCCTGCATTTCGGCCTGCTCGGTACGCTCGAAGCGGGTGCCATCGCCCTGCTGGTCGGCCTGCTGGTGTACCTGCTGTGGCATCGCGTGTGCCGGCTGCTGCACTGGACGATGGGCCACGCCATCGGCTGGTCATGCGTCATCGCCGTGATCCTCTCCGCCGGCATCGATGCCTGGAAGCTGTTCTACATGGGGATCGTGCGCCTGGAGTCGCCGCTGTACGCACGCCTGTTCCTGTCCACCATCCACGATCCCAACGAACTGGGCAGCCGCGTGGTGCTGGAGATCGCCGGCGCACTCGCCGGTGTTGCGTTGGGATGGCTGATGTTCAGTTCGCGGTCAGCGGAAAAAACCGTCGACTGACGCAGCTTTTTCGTTCGCTGCCGGTTAAATCCGCCGGCGCTGAATGCGCGTCTTACTCCTCACTCACTTCACGCTAACCAGCGCGCTAATGCATGCCATGGCGCCGGTGGTTAACCCGGCGTGTGGGCGCTGATCGCGGCGCAAAATCGATTCAGAAACACGGTGGCAGGGTGGAGGCCGTGCGGAAACAACAGGCCGCGCAACCACCCAAAGGAGACACCCCAGATGACTATTCGCAACCGCAAGCCCCTGATCGCCCTGATCGTCGCCGCCGGCAGCGTGCTGGCCATTCCGGCGATGGCGCAGACCGCCAAGCAGCAGGCGGCGCAGGCGCAGAACGAGGCCGCGCAGGCCCAGCAGTCGGCGGCGCAGGCCGGCCAGGCCGCCGACCAGGCGACCGACGCGGCCGCGGCGGCATCGGCCCAGGCCAACGGTGGTGGCCAGACCTGGGCCAGCATCGATACCGACGGCAACGGCACCATCAGCAAGAGCGAGGCGCAGGTGAACGCAGGCCTGGCACAGGTGTTCGACCAGGCCGATGCCAACAAGGACGGCCAGCTCAGTGCCGATGAGTACAAGGCCTACGTGGCCGCGCAGCAGGCCGGTGCCGGCGCGGGCGGCACTGCCGCCGGCCAGGGCCGCTGATCCACGGTTGTTTCGGGACAACCGGCGCATGGGAGACCCGGGCGGCTGCGGCCGCCCGGGTTTTTTTCGTCATCGCCGCCCCTGTATCCTTGGCCGATGAACACCTCCACGCCTGCGCCGTCGCGCGCCATCGGCCTGGTCGGTTTTGACGGTGACGATACGCTGTGGAAGAGCGAGGACTACTACCGCAAGGCCGAGCAGGATTACCTGGACCTGCTGTCGCGCTACATCGACGTCCACGACACCCAGATCGCCCGCCACCTGCTGGAAGTGCAGCAGCGCCACCTCGGCGTGTTCGGGTACGGGGTGAAGAGCATGACGCTGTCGATGATCGAAGCGGCCATCGAGATCACCGCCCAGCGCATCGAAGCGAACGACATCCAGCGCATCCTGGATATCGGCCATGACACCCTGCGCCATCCGGTCGAGCTGATCGACGGCGTGCGCGAATCGGTTGCCGCCATCGCCGCGCAGTATCCGGTGGTGCTGATCACCAAGGGCGACCTGTTCCACCAGGAAGCCAAGATCAAGGTCGCCGCGCTGTCGGACCTGTTCCCGCGCATCGAGATCGTGTCCGAGAAGGACCCGGACACCTACGCCCGCGTGCTGGCCGAATTCGACCTGCCGATGCAGCAGTTCGTGATGGTGGGCAATTCGCTGCGCTCGGATATCGAGCCGGTGATCACCCTGGGTGGCTGGGGCATCCATACTCCGTATGCGGTGACCTGGGCGCACGAGACCCAGCACGGCGTCGCCGACGACGAACCGCGCATGGTCAACGCCGATACCGCGTGGGACTGGCCGGCCGCGCTGGCCGCGATCGAGGCCAAGGCCGCTGCGGCGGCCTGACAGGGCGCGGCAGCTGCGGCAGAATCGGGGCATGAACCTGTCACTGCGCGCGCTGCTGCTGTCCCTGCTGCTGGCGCCGGCCATCGCGCTGGCCCAGCAGACCGCCGAACGCTCGGCGGCCTACGAGGTGAATACCGGCGATGCCTGGATCGACGCCCAGCTGGCCGACATCAACCACTATGCCGAGCGCTACCCCGACGCCTTCCTCGACGAGGTCTCGCGCTATGCCGGCATTCCGCGCAGCTACATCGCGGCGCTGGCCAACACCCATCAGTGGCAGGCCGGTGACATCTATTTCGCCTGCTTCTGGGCCAAGGCCAGCGGCCTGAGCTGCCGCGACAGCGTGCGGGCCTTCAGCCAGAATCCGGACGGCGGCTGGGAGGCGGTGGTGTCGCGGCTGCCGGTGAAGCCGCAGAACCTGCACTATCGCGCCGTGCGCCACGCCATCGTGGCCAGCTACGAGCACTGGGACCGGCCGATCACCCTCGATGCCACGCTGAAGCGCCAGCTGAAGCGGTAGCGCCGGGCCATGCCCGGCGAGCGTGCAGCGCGGCCAGGGAGCCCGCCGGGCATGGCCCGGCGCTACCGGGGTGTTTCCGGCGAACGGCAGTCGTCATGTTGCTCTGCATATCGCCCCCATCGCGCACTCCGGCGACAATACGGCTCTCGCCGTTCCCCGTTCCCGTAATCGAGTGACTGATGAGCGCCTCTTTCGTTTCGCCTGATGTGATCCGCCGCCTGTTCGCCCAGGCCATGTCCCGCATGTACCGCACCGAAGTGCCGCTGTACGGCACGCTGGTGGAGCTGGTGGAGCGGATCAACACGCAGGTGCTGGAGCAGGACCCGGCGCTGGCCGCGCAGCTGCTGCGCAACGACGAGCGCGGCCGCCTGGATGAAGAACGCCATGGCGCGATCCGCGTCGGAACCGTGCAGGAACTGGCCACGCTGCGGCGCCTGTTCGCGGTGATGGGGATGTACCCGGTGGGTTACTACGACCTGTCGGTGGCCGGCGTGCCGGTGCATTCCACCGCGTTCCGACCGCTCACCGCCGAGGCGCTGGCCCACAACCCGTTCCGGGTGTTCACCTCGCTGCTGCGCCTGGAGCTGATCGAAGACGAGGCCCTGCGCGCACAGTCGGCGCAGATCCTGGCCCGTCGCCGCATCTTCACCGACGGCGCGCTGGCGTTGATCGAGCAGGCCGAGCGCGATGGAGGGCTGGCGCAGGCCGACGCCGAGCGCTTCATCGAACAGGCGCTGGAAACCTTCCGCTGGCACAGCGACGCCACGGTTGACCTGCCGACCTACCACGCGCTGCACAACGCCCATCGCCTGGTGGCCGACGTGGTCAGCTTCCGGGGCCCGCACATCAACCACCTGACCCCGCGCACGCTGGACATCGATGCCGCGCAGGCCGCGATGATCGAGCACGGCATGGCGGCCAAGGCGGTGATCGAAGGCCCGCCGCGCCGCGCCTGCCCGATCCTGCTGCGGCAGACCAGTTTCAAGGCGCTGGAAGAGGCGGTGCACTTCCCGGATACCGACGGTGGCGACGCCGGCACCCATACTGCGCGCTTCGGCGAGATCGAACAGCGCGGCCTGGCCCTGACCCCGAAGGGCCGCGCGCTGTACGACCAGCTGCTGGCGCAGGCGCGCGATGCCGGTGGCGAAGGCAGCACCGGTGGCGACTACGGCCAGCGCCTGCAGGCGGTGTTCGCCAGCTTCCCGGATGACCATGACACGCTGCGCCAGGAAGGCCTGGGGTATTACCGCTACCAGCTGACCGATGCCGGTCGCGCCGCACCGGAGCGGGTGGCCGACCTGCCGGCCGAAGTGCTGGTGGCCGCCGGGCTGGCCACGGCCGACCCGATTGTCTACGAAGACTTCCTGCCGGTCAGCGCCGCCGGCATCTTCCAGTCGAACCTGGGCGGTGAAGAACAGCGCGCCTATGCCGCGCATGCCAACCGCGAGGCCTTCGAGCAGGCGCTGGGCGTGGCGGTGAATGACGAGTTCGCGATCTACGAGCGCATCCAGGCCGATTCGCTGGCCGCATTGCGCAGCTGATGCGGGGCATCCGCCGGGCATGGCCCGGCGCTACCGTAATGCCTCGGTAGCGCGGGTCCACCTCCAGCGAGCCGCGATGCCCAGGCAGCGCCGGGCCACGCCCGGCGAACCGCAATGCCCCGGTAGCGCCGGGCCATGCCCGGCGAACCGCAATGCCCCGGTAGCGCCGGGCCACGCCCGGCGAATCGCAATGCCCCGGTAGCGCCGGGCCACGCCCGGCGAACCGCGATGCCCAGGTAGCGCCGGGCCAAGCCCGGCGAATCGCAATGCCCAGGCAGCGCCGGGCCACGCCCGGCGAATCGCGATGCCCCGGTAGCGCCGGGCCATGCCCGGCGAACCTCAGCCCTTCATCGTGCCGGTATCCAGCCAGCGCTGGTGCCACGACAGCGCCTCGGGCAGCAGGTGCGGGGTGTGCTTGCCGTAGCTCTCGCGGCTGGCACGGTCGAAGTAGTCCTGCAGCTGCGGGCGGAAATCCGGATGCGCGCAGTTGTCGATCAGCACCTGCGCGCGCTTGCGCGGGGTCAGCCCGCGCAGGTCGGCCAGGCCCTGCTCGGTCACGATCACCGAGACATCGTGCTCGGTGTGGTCGACATGGCTGGCCATCGGCACGATCGCCGAGATGGTGCCGTTCTTGGCCGTGGACGGGCTGAGGAACGCCGACAGGAACCCGTTGCGGGCGAAGTCACCGGACCCGCCGATGCCGTTCATGATCCGCGTGCCCATCACGTGCGTCGAGTTGACGTTGCCGTAGATGTCCACCTCGATCATGCCGTTCATGCCGATGCAGCCAAGGCGGCGCACCAGCTCGGGATGGTTGGAGATCTCCTGCGTGCGCATGATGATGCGCTCGCGGTAGAAATCGATGTTCTCCTTGAACGTCTCGTTGGCCTGCGGGCTCAGCGCGAAGCCGGTGCACGAGGCATAGCTCAGCACGCCGTCGCGCAGCAGGTCGAGCATGCCGTCCTGGATCACTTCGGTGAACGCGGCCAGGTCGCGGAAACCGCTCTTGGCCAGGCCGGCCAGCACCGCATTGGGAATGTTGCCCACGCCCGACTGCAGCGGCAGCAGGTTCGGCGGCAGCCGGCCCTTCTTCACTTCGTGCTGCAGGAAGTCGATCAGGTGCGAAGCGATCTGTTCGCTGGTGGCATCGATCGGGCTGAACGGGCTGTTGCGGTCCGGGCCGTTGGTGCGCACCACCGCCACGATCTTGTCCGGGTCGCAGCGCAGCGCGGTGTCGCCGATGCGGTCGTTGGCGTTCACCAGCGGGATCGGCTTGCGGTGCGGCGGCAGCGCGGTGCCGTAGTAGATGTCATGCATGCCGTCGACGCCGGCCGGCTGCCATTCGTTGACCTCGACGATCACCTTCTTGGCCAGGTCCAGCCAGGTCTTGTTGTTGCCGACCGAGGTGGACGGCACCAGCGAGCCGTCCTCGCGGATGGCGGAGACCTCGACCACTGCGGTATCGATCTCGCCATAGAAGCCGAACCAGACGTGCTGGGCGACATGGCTGAGATGGATGTCGATGTAGTCCAGCTTGCCCTCGTTGATGCGGTTGCGCGCATCCGGATCGCTCTGGAACGGCATGCGCATGGCGATGCCATCGGCCTTGGCCAGTGCGCCGTCCAGCTCCGGGGCGGTGGACGCGCCGGTCATCAGGCTGATCTGGAAGGGCAGGCCCTGGGCGTGCACCGCTTCAATGCGGCGGGCCAGTTCGACGGGAACGGCCTTGGGATACCCGGAGCCGGTGAAGCCGCTCATGGCCACGGTTTCACCGGGCTGGATCAGCGCGGCTGCGGCCTCGGCGGAGACCACGCGGTCACGGAGACGCGCGTTGGCGATGCGATCAACAGACATGACGACACGTGTTTCTGGGGGGAAGCCCGATTATCGGCCATCCCCCGCCGTACGGGGGGTTCTACCTTCGTGGAATGGTATTTCCGCCGCGGCCGCTCCCGTACCCGCCGGTTTTGTTTTGCAGTGCAGCGTGCAAAGTGCTTTCGCACACCGCAGGATGGCCCTGCATCCCGACGTGGGGGAGGGAGCAGAGCCCGCTGGCAGTTCGCTGCAAGCGGGCTTTTTTATTGCCTGTCGCCCAGTATGAATACGCGACCTCGATGATCGGCAGTGCCGGCCGTTGGCCGGCAACCCCAGCCACCTTCGGCCAGACCCTCGGATCTGCCGGCCAGCGGCCGGCACCACCGGGTCGATACAATCGAGGCATGACCCTCGCCCCCGCTGAACCGTCCGCTTCCCTGCAGCCTGTTGTCGACCGCGCCCTGGCGCGTCTGGGCCAGGTCCTGCCCGCGCCCGTCCCGGCCGATCTGTTGCCGCTGCTGACCCGGCTGGCCGTGGTCAGCGATTTCGCGCTGGACACCCTGGTGCGGCAACCGGCGTTGCTGGCACAGCTGGCCGAACCGGGCTGCCCAGCGATCCCGGCCCCGGTGCTCGACCCGCTGCAGCCCAGCGACTGGCCGGCGCAGCTGCGGCGCTGGCGCACCGCCATGTCCACGCGACTGATCTGGCGTGACCTGGCCGGTCTCGACGACGTGCCGCAGACACTCGCCGGGGCCACCACCCTGGCCGAGGACTGCCTGCGCCTGGCGCTGGATGCCCTGCAGCGGGAGTTCGCCCAGCGCCACGGCGTGATCGCCGACAGCGACGGCCGGCCGCAGCAGCTGGTGGTGTTCGGGCTGGGCAAGCTCGGCGGTGGCGAGCTCAACTTCAGTTCCGACGTGGACCTGGTCTACGCCTATCCGCAGGGCGGGGAATCGGACGGGCCGCGCCCGCTGGCGGCCGAGGAATACTTCGCCCGCCTCGGCCAGCGCCTGGCCAAGCTGCTGGATGAGACCACGGTGGACGGGTTCTGCCACCGCGTCGACCTGCGCCTGCGGCCGTTCGGCAGCGCCGGCCGCGTCGCGTTGTCATTCGCCGCGATGGACCAGTACTTCCAGCGCGAGGGCCGTGACTGGGAGCGCTATGCCTGGCTGAAGGCACGCGCGGTGGCCGGTGACATCGCCGCCGGCGAAGCCTGGCTGCAGACGCTGCGCCCGTTCGTGTACCGGCGCTACCTGGATTTCACCGCACTCGACGGCCTGCGCGAGATGAAGGCGGCGATCACCGCCGAAGTCGCGCGCCGCGAGATGCACGACGACATCAAGCGCGGCGCCGGTGGCATCCGCGAGATCGAATTCCTGTGCCAGGCGCTGCAGCTGATCCGTGGCGGCCGCGAGCCGGCGCTGCGCGAGCGCCGGCTGCTGGTGGCGCTGGACGCGCTGATGGCGGCCGGCCAGATCGCGGCCGGGGACGGCGCCGCACTGCGCGAGGCCTACCTGTTCCTGCGTCGCCTGGAAAACCGCCTGCAGATGCTGCGTGATGCGCAGACCCATGTGCTGCCCAGCGATCCGGTGGACCGCGAGCGTATCGCTGTGGGTCTGGGCTATCCGGATTGGGACGTGCTGCGTGCGGCGCTGACCGTGCAGCAGCAGCGGGTCAGTACCGAGTTCGCCGCGCTGCTGGCACCGCGCAAGGGCCAGGCCGCGCCCGACGCGCTGGCCAACTACTGGCGCAGCCTGCCGGAAGGCAGCAATGCACCACTGCTGGCCGAAGCCGGTTTCCTCGATGCCAACGGGGCCGACCAGTCGCTACGTGATTTCGCCCAGGGCACCGGCGTGAAGTCACTGTCCGACGCAGCGCGTGCGCGCCTGGACCGGGTGCTGCCGGCGCTGCTGCATGCCGCCACGCGCTCGCCCCAGCCCGATGCCGCGCTCAAGCGCGTGCTGGGCCTGCTGCAGGCGGTACTGCGCCGTACCAGCTATCTGGCGCTGCTGGACGAACAGCCCAGCGCGCTGGCGCGGCTGGTGGATGTGCTGGCGCGCAGCGCGCTGCTGGCCGAACGCCTGGCCGCGTATCCGCTGCTGCTGGACGAACTGCTGGACGTGCGCGTTTCCGGGCCGATGCCCGATGCGGCCGGGATGCTGGCCGAGTGCCAGCAGGTGCTGGCGGTGGAAGATCCCGAATCCGCGTTGCGCTGGCTCAACGAGACGCGGCTGGCGCTCAGTTTCCGCATGGCGATGGCCACGCTGGACGGGCGCCAGGGCGCGGTGGATAGCACCCGGCAGCTGGCCGAGCTGGCGCAGGCGGTGGTGGTCACCGTGCTGGCGATGGCCGAGGCCGACATGCATGCCGCGCACGGTGCGATTCCTGGTGGGCGCTTTGCGATCATCGGCTACGGCAGCCTGGGTGGCCTGGAACTGGGCTTCGGTTCCGATCTGGACCTGGTGTTCCTGCACGACCACCCGGCCGGCGTGGAAGCCAGCGATGGCGCGCGCCCGCTGGAGCCGGGACGCTGGTACGCGCGGCTGGCGCAGAAGGTGATGGCGCTGCTGGGCGCGGTCACCGCCGCCGGCCGGCTGTACGACATCGATGTGCGGCTGCGCCCGGATGGGGGCAAAGGGTCGCTGGTGTCCTCGCTAGCCAGCTACACCGAGTACCAGCGCGAACGCGCGTGGACCTGGGAACACCAGGCGCTGGTGCGCGCCCGCGGCGTGGCCGGCGATGCCAGCCTGCTGCAGGACTTCGAACAGGTACGGGCGCGGACGCTGGGCCGCGAGCGCGACCCTGCCACGCTGTATGCCGATGTGCTGAAGATGCGCGGACGCATGCGCACCGAACTGGACCGCAGCGATGCCGCTCGGCTGGATCTGAAGCAGGGCCCCGGTGGCGTGGTCGACCTGGAATTCCTGCTGCAGACCGGCGTGCTGGCACGCAGCGCGCAGCAGCCGGCGCTGCTGCAGCCGCGCGATACGCCGTCGCTGATCGATGCGCTGGCCGCAGACGGTTTCCTGCCGGAACACACCGCGCAGGCGTTGCATGGAGCGCATGCCACGTTGCTCGACGTGGGGCTGGTCTGCACGCTGGATCGACGCCCACGGCTGGCACCGACCACACCCGCGATTGAAGCGGCGTGTGCGGCGATCACCTCCGCGTGCATCGCCGCCGGGCTGTCGTTCGCCTGAGCGGTCGCACCCGCCAGGGCAACGGCGGTCAGCCGGCCGCGCGCAGCGGCGCCATCTTCCACAGCAGCGCACGGAACGGCGCCAGCAGGCACACGCCGATGGCCAGCTTCACGGCCAGGTCGCCTGCGGCCCAGCTCAGCCACGGCAGGCTCGATCCGGCGAAGGCGATCGACCAGAAGATCGTGGTGTCCACGGTCGCACTGCAGGTGGTGGCCACCATCGGGGCGCGCCACCAGCTGCCGCGGCGCAGGCGGTCGAACACGGTGATGTCCAGCAGCTGGGCCACGATGAAGGCCGAACATGAAGCGACGGCGATGCGCGGGGTGGCGACCCACACCGACAGCAGCACCGCCAGCGCAAAACCAATCCACGCCACGCGCCGGGCCGGGCCCGGGCCGAAGCGGCGGTTGATCAGGTTGCTGACCAGGAAGGCGACCGGATAGCTGAAGGCGCCCCAGGTCAGCCAGTCGTTGATCGGGTACTGCACCAGCACGTTGGACAGCAGCACCACCGCACCCATGGCCAGCACCGCCAGCACCAGGGCGCGGGCGGTCAACGGGGCAAACACAGGCGCAGGACGCACGGACATGGCGAGCCAGGGGGATGAGGGGGATCGCCCATTATCCGCCCGGCCCGCGGCAATGCCAAAAACGGTCGTTCAGCTTTACAGCTGCTCGCTCAGCGCATCACCTGCGGCATAGGCGGTGGGCACATAGGCCAGGGCCTGGCCGTCGCTGTTCTTCACCGTCCAGCCGGCACCGGCATCGGTGGGGTCAAAGCGCACCTGCTGGCCGACCACAAAGCGCGCCACCGGGTCATCGCCCTGCATCGCCGGCCACTGCAGGGTCGCGGTCTGGTCGGCCTTGTCCGGCACCTGCAGCAGCACCTGGCGTTCGCCGGCGGGCGTGGTCGCCACCTGCTTCACTTCCATCGGCGGCAGCGGCACCGCCGGGGTGCGCGTGGCCACCTTGCCGTTGCGCTCGCTGGCCTTGAACGGCGCGTTGGACAGGGCGGCCAGGCCCATCGAGGTGGCCAGCGGCACCGACACCACGATCAGCGAGGTGACCAGCACGCTGGCCTGGCCACTGTTGAGCTGCGGGGCAGCGCCGGCGTGCACGCCGGGCACGGTCAGTGCAGACAGCAGCAGGGCAGCAACGGGCGCGCGCAGGGAACGGAACATGGTGACCTCCAGGTCGGGAATGAATGCAGCGCTCAGTGCTGCGTATCGAAAATGTCGCGCGGGCCGGTTGCTTCAGGCAGGTATTCCAGCGGACGGCCCTGGCCGTCGCTCACCTGCCAGCCGCCCGACCCGGCCGGTTCGACGTTCACGGTCTGGCCCACGCTGAACTGCACGGCCGGGTCGCCCGGGCGCTTGGGCCACTGCACCGACGCGGTGTTCTGCGGGTTGCCGGGGTCCTGCAGCAGCACTTCCCGGCGGCCATCGACGGTGGTGGAAATCGCGCTGACCTGCATCTGCGGCAGCGTCACCCGCGGGCCCTGGCCCGGCGGCACGCCGGTATCGTCGGTTTCCCCGGCTGCGGCGGCGCGGGCCCGTTCCACCATCGGTGCAGACATCTGCAGTCTCGGTCTTTCGGGCTCACCGTTGTGGATGATCACGATGCGGCGTTCGGCATGCGCCGGCGCAGCGGACAGCAGGCTGCCGCACAGCAGTGCGGCCAACACGGACAATTGCACGGTACGCATCATCTTCTCCTTGCCAGGTCAGGGGGCCGCGGTGGCGGTCGTTGCCACCGCCGCGTGCGGAATGGTCAGTTCCTGCTGCAGCTGGCTGCGCTGATGCAGGAAATCGAACACCGATTCCACCGTCACCACCGAGTAGTTGCCGGAAATGCGCTCGCTGGCCGGGTGGTCGGTGGTGGTGGCGTTGGCTACGAACAGGCGTGCACCCACGCGCTTGCCCAGGCCGATGTGCAGCACGCTGGGCCGGTAGTTCTGCTGCCGCAGCCACTGCTGGGCCTGTTCGCGCTTGACGATGACCGGGCCGCCCTCGGCCTGTGCCATCGCCGCCGCCAGCACTTCCAGGATCCACTGGTTGGAATTCTGGTAGTCGGTGGCGAACGGGTAGGCCACCACGTTGTAGTTGGCGTCGTGCAGCGCCCGGGGCTGGATCGCCGGCGGCGCCAGCATTGTCTTCAATGCCGCCTGCAGCGCCGGTGGCGGTACGCCGATGCGCAGGTCGGTATGGCTGCCGCTTTCACCAACGAAATTGCCCAGGCCCTCGCGGTACAGCTGCGAGCTGTCGGTGCGGCAGCGGTTGAGCAGATGCAGCGCGCGCCAGCGGCCATCCTCCTCGCGCACCAGAAACGCCAGATGGCTGTGGCGCAGGCCGTAGCGGCTCAGGTCCTGGCCGCCGCGCGCGGCGATCACCACGTCCACCGCGGGCAACGCGTCCAGGCGTTCGGCCGTGGTCCAGGCCACGTCGAACATCGCCGCCTGCGCGGCCACGCTCGGGTAGCGTTCGCGGCAGGCTGCACTGTCGGCCCGCGCCGGCAGCGTGGCCAGCAGACCGGTCAACAGCAGCGTGCCGACGCACAGGCGGGAAAAACGTTCCATGTAGACAGCTCCAGGCGCGGGAACACCCGCGCGGCGATCATACGCCGGTCAGCGCAGCGCGCGGTCCACACCCTTGCGCTGCAGTTCCTTGTCGCAGGCCTCGCTGATCGGCGCGACCGGCAGCGGCGGCCGCGCGTTGCGCGGGTCGCGCAGCGCCGGCTGCTCGCGGTATGCATCCAGCTGCTGCTGGCACGTGTAGGAAATCGGGTCCAGCTCGGTGGCGGCAGTGGAGCAGGCGGCGAGCAGCGCCAGCGCTGGCAGCAGGAGAATGCGCATGGGACATCCGTTCCGATGGGGAAGGCCCGACTCTACCCGTGCCGGGGGCGCGACGTGTTCAGAAATCGCTGCTGGGCCGTGCCGGCCGGCATTACCGCACTGCCAGCCGCGCCTTCACCTGCGCAGCGATGCGTGCGGTTTCGCGCAGCGGTTCGATGCGGTCGTATTGCCAGTCCAGCCAGTGCGGCTGCAACCGGCCGCGTTCGCGCAGCTGCTGCTGGAACCGAGCCAGGCGCCCCTGCGCGGTGCCGGGCAGGGCCACCATCACCGGCATGCGGGTGGCGCTGGCCTCGGACAGCAGGTTCACCGAATCCGGCGAGACCAGCACGCGGTTGGCCCAGCCGAGCAGGCCGGCGTACGGGTTCACGCCGTCGCCGCCATCGCCCCAGATCACATGCGGCAGGTCGGCGAATTTCGCGCGCAGGATCTCGGCCAGTGCCGGCGGCGTGCGTCGCGAGGTGGTGGCCAGCAGGCTGCCTCCCTCGCTGCGGATCTGCGTGGCCAGCGCCTCGAACACGCCGACCATCGCGGCCTCGTCCCACGGCGCCAGCGGCGTCGGCCCGCCCACCAGCAGCGCCGTGCGCGGGCCGGGCAGGGTGCTGAAGCTGGCGAACGCCGCGCGGCCCCAGGCCAGCCAGTCGTCGTCCACCGGGTTCAGGCTGCCCAGCAGGGTCAGTACATTGCTGCCGCGCAGGGCGTCATGCTCGGGCACCACCACCAGGTCCCAATGGCGCGCGCCGATGCGCGGGTCCAGGATCTGCACCACCTGGCTGCCGCGCGCGCGCAGCACCCGCAGCGCACCGGCGGCCTGGCGGCCACAACCGATGGCCAGTGCCGGCGCCTCGGCTGCGAGTGTCGCCAATGCCTCGCCGTAACCCTTCACATCGCCGGGCAGCCGCCGCGGCGCCAGCCAGCGCCACGGCGCCCGCGGCTGCAGGACCAGCGGTCGGTGGCTGCCCTGGCGCAGCGCCGAGGCCAGCGCGACGGCCTGCCGGACATTGCCGGCGCGGCCATCGGTGACCGTCCATGGCGCGCTCGATCGTTTCACCATTGGCATTAATTCGTTTCAGCCCTGCTGGGTGTTGCAACAGTCGCGACACTCTACACTGCGGCTCGACGTTTCGCCCCGCGCCGCCCGCGGGCACTGACCTTAGCCGCCCTGGAGATCCACCGATGTCCCACGCGCTCGACGCTGCCGCACTGGACCAGCTGTTCCGCACCGCCCGCACCCAGAATGCCTTCCTCGACACCCCGGTCGAAGACGCCCAGCTGCACGCACTGTATGAGCTGCTGAAGTGGGGCCCGACCGCCGCCAATGGCAGCCCGGCGCGCTTCGTGTTCGTGAAGTCGGCCGAGGCCAAGGCCAAGCTGGCCCCGGCGCTGTCCGAAGGCAACCACGACAAGACCCTGGCCGCGCCGGTCACCGTCATCGTCGCTTTCGACCAGGATTTCCACGAGAAGCTGCCGTACCTGTTCCCGCACACCGATGCCAAGGCCTGGTTCGACGGCCCGCGCGAAGGCCGCCACGAAGGCGCGTTCCGCAATGGCAGCCTGCAGGGCGCCTACCTGATCCTGGCCGCGCGCGCGCTGGGCCTGGACGCCGGCCCGATGTCCGGGTTCGACAATGCCAAGGTCGATGAAGCCTTCTTCGCCGGCACCAGCATCAAGTCGAATTTCCTGGTCAACCTGGGTTACGGTGACGATTCGGGCCTGTTCCCCCGTCTGCCGCGTCTGTCGTTCGACGAAGCGGCGCGCATCGCGTAAGTCGCTGTATCGGTTTCGGGCCCGCCCGCCGTGGCGGGCCATTGCTGCACTGTGTTCCCACCCTACGATCCGGAGAGTTCCTCAGATGAGCGCCACCCGTAACCTGCTGCTGCCGCTGGCCCTGACCCTGGCCATCGCCGCCTGCTCCAAGCCGGCCGACACCGCTGCCCCGGCCGCCGATGCCGCCGCCCCGGCCACCACCGAACAGGCCGCCACCCCGGCCGCCGATGCCGCCGCGGCTGCGCCGGCCGCCGAAGCGATCCAGATCGCCTCGGGCACCTACAAGCTCGACCCGAGCCACACCGACGTGCTGGCGCAGTGGAGCCACTTCGGCTTCTCCAACCCGAGCGCGCACTTCGGCAACGTCGAAGGCACCCTGGTGTACGACGCCGCCGACGTCACCAAGTCCACCGTGGAAGTGAAGCTGCCGCTGAGCGGCCTGAACAGCTTCACCGCCAAGTTCGACGAGCACCTGAAGAGCGCCGACTTCTTCGACGCCGCCAAGTTCGCCGATGCCACCTTCAAGAGCACCAAGGTGGAATCGGCCGGCACCAACAAGCTCACCGTCACCGGTGACCTGACCATCAAGGGCATCACCAAGCCGGTCACCCTGGACGTGACCGTGAACGGCGGCGGCGAGCACCCGATGGCCAAGGTTCCGGCCGCCGGCTTCGATGCCACCACCACGCTGAAGCGCAGCGATTTCGGCGTCGGCGCGTACGCCCCGAACGTCAGCGATGAAGTGAAGATCCGCATCACCACCGAAGCCACCGGCGAGAAGCCGGCGGCCTGATGCATCCCGCTCACTCGTCGTGAGAAGGCAGAAGGCCCGCTGCGAAGCGGGCCTTCTTTTTTGGGCGCGGGCAACGCGCTTTGGCCACTACCGGGTACGCGTTCTCAGCGCAGCGCGCCCAGCCACGCCGCACACGCTTCGCTGGGGCTGTGCTTGGCCTTCACCGCCAGCCCGCTTGCGCGCACGAAGGCCTGTGCCGCCTGCGCCACCACCTGGCGTGCGATCAGCGCGGCCTGGCGGGTGGCGGCCTGCTGCTTGCGCAGCTGCACGATATGCACCGACGGCCGGCCGACCGGCGCGTACTTCTGGTCGCGGCGCAGGATGTCGGCCACCTGGGCCACTTCGAATTCGGCCTGCAGGTAGCGGTGTTGTGCCTGCACCAGTTCGCGCAGCGGCGTGCGCAGCGCGGCCGGGTCGGCAAATGCAGCCAGCGCCGTGTCGCAGGCCGCGTCGTCGGCCAGGCGGGCACGCAGCGTGTCCATGCCGCTCAGGGTCAGTTTGCCCACGTGGGGCCTCGTTGGTGCAGGAAAGGAGCGCGATTGTGGCAGAGATCCTGGCGATGCGTTTCTGTAGAGTCGAGCCGTGCTCGACGCCACAGAACGGTGGCGATCAATCGCCGTCGGTTTCGTCCGGGTGCGCCTTCCAGTAACCGGTCGAGCGGATCCAGTCGCGCGGCACGCCCAGGTGGCCTTCGATGAACTTGCGCATCATGCGTGCACGGCGCGATTCGGTGGCGATCCAGTAGAAGACGTCGCCGTCCGGGGCCTCGAAGTCGGTCAGCATGTCTTCCAGCAGGGTGCTGCTGGCGGCCGGGAAGCCGTTGCGCTCCAGCCAGTGGATGCGCACGTTCTCGTACTGCGGCAGGTCCTGGCGCTCGGCTTCGTCGGCCACTTCGATGTACGCCTGCACGTCGGCGCCGTCGGGCAGCACGTCCAGCCAGCGGGCGATGGCCGGCAGCGCGGTCTCATCGCCGATCAGCACGTAGGCATCGTAGCTGTCGGCCACCACGAACGAACCGCGCGGGCCGCCGATCACCAGGATGTCGCCCGGCTGTGCGCGCTCGGCCCACGGCCCGGCAATGCCCTGGTCGTGCAGCACGAAGTCGATGGCCAGCTCGCCGGTCTCGTGGTTCCACCAGCGCGGGGTGTAGTCGCGCGCCGGCGACGGCTGCTTGCCCTCCGGGTAGCTGCGGCCCTCGGCGGTCAGCACCGGCAGCACCACCTCGCCGCTGGCATTGGGGAAGAACAGCTTGATGTGGTCGTCGGCACCGGGCGAATCGAAGCCGGCCAGATCCTCGCCGCCCAGCACGATGCGGCGCATGTGCGGGGTCACCGGTTCGCTGCGCAGTACGGTCAGTTCGCGGAAGCGCACATCCAGGCGCAGGCGCGTGTTGTTGTGTTCGGTCATGGGGTTACCTGTCAGAGGTAGGTCGCGCGTGGGGCGCGCGGCAGGGGGGAAGACCTGGCGGGATTCAGTCTGGCTGGGTCGTTGAAACGGGATTGGGCGCGTCGCCGGGCTGGCCGTTGATCAGCGCCGAGGCACGCGACAGCAGCGCCGCCACCTGCTCGGCCTCGCCCTCGGCCCAACGGCCGTGGTGGTGCACCAGCGCCCGCTTGAACTCACGCAGCGCGGCGGCCAGCGGCGCCGGCAGCGAAGCCTTGGTGATTTCGCGGGCGCGGTCGAAGGCGCGCCGCTGCGCCAGCCGCACCTGGGTGCGCTGCACCTTCAGTTCGAACTCGCCAGCGGCGGTGATGCGGAACACCCGCCGCCCTTCCACCTCTTCCGACGCGACCCAGCCGGCCTGCTCGAAGCTGGCCAGCAGCGGGTACATGGTGCCGGCGCTGGGGGTGTAGGCCTGCATGAACATGCTGCTGACGTGCTGCATCAGTTCGTAGCCATGGCGCGGCTGCTCGCCGATCAGCGCCAGCACCAGCAGGCGCAGGTCGCCGCGGCTGAGCACGCGCGGCTGGCCGTTGCGGCGGGGCACCGGCGGGTCATCGGTACGGTTGCGGGGGGAGCGGGATCGGCCCATTTCGATATATCGGCAGGGTGTGGCCAAACGATATATCGATAAGCCGGACCCGACAAGTACGATTTCGGCCAGACTGCTTGACGATTCCGGCCACACGTCAAGCGCCGCAAGGGCGCAGCGCATTCGTGCGCCGCGCGCATGCCAGCGTTGCGCGGCCCGCCGTCCCTGGCAGGCCGTACAACGATGGCCCCGGCAACGGGGCGCAGCAGACAGGCGGTACACCGCGGGAAGGGGCCTGCTGGCGCCCACCGTGCGCACGCCCCCGACCCGCGTCGAGAGCGGGACGCGACACGTTGTCGCAGGTTCAGCGGTAGCCCGTCAGACAAGGCCGACACCCGGCCGGCATTGCCCTACAACGGTCATCGGTGGCGGTAACACTGCGTCCTGCCGATGGACGCGGCGGGCCGGGGGCGACAACTGGCGCAGCCCCTGCAGGCCGCCACAACGGCCTGCGGCCGGGGCCCGTGGTGCCACCCGATGACCCGGGACAGTCGTTGCGGACACTGGCCGGTTGCATCCATACGCCTGCGTAGCCAAGTGACGAAAGCCCTTGGTGCGCTACACTTTGCGGTCTAGAAATCTATCAACAGTCGCGCGCGTGCGTGCGGTAATGGGAGCGCTAATGAACTGGTTGAACGAGGTGCTGAACAACGACCCGAATCCTGTGGAAACCCAGGAGTGGATCGAGTCGTTGAAGGCCGTTATTGATGTCGAGGGCTCCGAGCGCGCGCATCAGCTGCTGGAAGGCATGGTGGAACTGACCCGTCGTTCGGGTGCCTATCTGCCGTTCTCTCCCACTACCGAATACGTCAACACCATCGAGCCGCAGCTGGAGGCCAAGAGCCCCGGCAACGCCGAGCTGGAATGGCGCATCCGTTCGATCATCCGCTGGAACGCGATGGCCACCGTGGTCCGCGCCAACCGCAAGCCGGGTGACCTGGGCGGCCACATCGCCTCGTTCGCCTCCGGCGCCACCCTGTACGACGTGGGCTTCAACCACTTCTGGCGCGCCCCGAGCGAAAACCACCCGGGCGACCTGCTGTTCATCCAGGGCCACAGCGCCCCGGGCATCTACGCGCGCTCCTTCCTGGAAGGCCGCATCAGCGAAGAGCAGCTGGACAAGTTCCGCATGGAAGTGGACGGCGGTGGCCTGTCCTCGTACCCGCACCCGTGGCTGATGCCGGATTACTGGCAGACCCCGACCGTGTCGATGGGCCTGGGCCCGCTGGCCGCCATCTACCAGGCGCAGTTCATGCGCTACCTGGAAAACCGTGGCCTGATCGAGAAGTCCGACCGCAAGGTGTGGTGCTTCATCGGCGACGGCGAGAGCGACGAGCCGGAAACCCTGGGTGCGATCGCGCTGGCCGGCCGTGAAGGCCTGGACAACCTGATCTTCGTGGTGAACTGCAACCTGCAGCGCCTGGACGGCCCGGTGCGCGGCAACGGCAAGATCATCCAGGAACTGGAAGGCGTGTTCCGTGGCGGCGGCTGGAATGTCATCAAGCTGCTGTGGGGCGGTTACTGGGATGCCCTGCTGGCCAAGGACAGCAACGGCGTCCTGAAGAAGCTGATGATGGAAACCGTCGACGGCGAATACCAGAACTGCAAGGCCTTCGGCGGCGCATATACCCGCGAGCATTTCTTCGGCAAGTACCCGGAAACCGCCGCGATGGTCGCCGGCCTGAGCGACGACGACATCTGGCGCCTGAACCGTGGTGGCCACGACCCGCACAAGGTGTACGCCGCCTACCACCAGGCCGTGAACACCAAGGGCATGCCGACCGTCATCCTGGCCAAGACCGTGAAGGGCTACGGCATGGGCAGCGCCGGTGAGGCACTGAACCCGACCCACCAGACCAAGAAGCTGGACGACGAAGCGGTGCGCCACTTCCGCGACCGCTTCAACATTCCGGTGACCGACGCGCAGCTGGCCGACGGCCAGGTGCCGTTCTACCACCCGGGCCCGGATTCGCCGGAAGTGCAGTACCTGCAGGAACGCCGTGCCGCGCTGGGCGGTTACCTGCCGCAGCGCCGCCGCAAGGCCGACAAGACCTTCGTGGCGCCGAAGCTGGAAAGCTACGAGCGCCTGCTGAAGAGCAGCGGCGAGCGCAGCTACTCCACCACCATGGCCTTCGTGCAGAGCCTGAACATCACCCTGCGCGACAAGGAACTGGGCCCGCACATCGTGCCGATCGTGGCCGACGAAGCCCGTACCTTCGGCATGGAAGGCCTGTTCCGCCAGATCGGCATCTACGCGCCGTTCGGCCAGAAGTACAAGCCGGTCGACGCCGACCAGCTGATGTTCTACCGCGAAGACCAGAGCGGCCAGGTGCTGCAGCAGGGCATCAGCGAGCCGGGTGCGATCAGCTCGTGGATGGCCGCCGGTACCAGCTACTCGGTCAGCAACGTGCCGATGCTGCCGTTCTACATCTACTACTCGATGTTCGGCTTCCAGCGCGTGGGCGACATCGCCTGGCAGGCAGCGGACATGCGTACCCGCGGCTTCCTGCTGGGTGGCACCGCCGGCCGTACCACGCTGAACGGTGAAGGCCTGCAGCACGAAGATGGCTTCAGCCATCTGGTGGCCGGTGGCATCCCGAACGTGCGCAGCTACGACCCGACCTTCGGCTTCGAAGTGACGGTGGTACTGCAGCACGGCACCAAGCGCATGATGGAAGACCAGGTGGACGAGTATTACTACGTCACCCTGATGAACGAGAACTACACCCACCCGGAAATGCCGGAAGGCGCGGCCGAAGGCATCGTCAAGGGCATGTACCTGCTGACCGACGCCGGCAAGCCGAAGAAGGGCGAGCTGCGCGTGCAGCTGCTGGGCTCGGGCACCATCCTGCGCGAAGCCATTGCCGCGGCCGAGCTGCTGGACAAGGACTTCGGCGTGACCGCCGACATCTGGAGCTGCCCGAGCTTCAACGAACTGCGTCGCGATGGTTTCGACGTGGAACGTGCCAACCGCCTGCATCCGGAAGGTGAGCAGCGCAAGGCCTACGTGACCGAGCTGCTGGAAGGCCGCCAGGGCCCGGCGATTGCCGCCACCGACTACGTGCGTGCGTATGCGGACCAGATCCGCGCGTTCGTGCCGATGAGCTACACGGTGCTGGGTACGGATGGGTTTGGCCGTTCGGATACGCGGGCTAACCTGCGCCGGTTCTTTGAGGTTGACCGGTACTACATCGCGCATGCCGCGATTGCGGCGCTGGCTAAGGACGGGAAGATGACGGCTAAGGATGTGGCCCGGGCGATCAAGCAGTACAAGATTGATCCGGAGAAGGCTAACCCTGTTGGGGTTTGATTAGGTAGTTATCTTTCATTAAATGGGCGGCCCGTGGGTCGCCCATTTTTTAGGGCTTGAATATGGATATTGAAGGCTATCTGACCGATCTGTTCAAAGAGAAAACATCTGGAGCTTTTCTGTTCCTTGGCTCCGGTTTTTCTAGGCGCTACATCGGGTTGGAGGATTGGAAGGGGCTTTTGCAGCGTTTCTGCGCGCCGGGGAAAAAGTTTGAATATTATCTTTCTCGGGTTGATGGCGACTACCCGGAAGCGGCAAAGCTCTTGTCTGTCGATTTTAACGAAAGATGGTGGTCTGATCCTGAGTTTGAGGGCAGTCGCGCTCAGTATGGCGAGAATGTTTCCACCAGTTCATCAGCGCTGAGGGTCGAGATTTGCAAGTATCTTTCTTCGCTTACTGAAAAGTTTCCTGATGGAGTGCTTCTCGGTGATGAGGTTGAGATAATTCGCAAGCTCAATGTGGATGGTGTCATCACCACCAATTGGGACTGCTTTGCCGAGCATCTTTTTCCGGATTACAAGGTTTACGTTGGGCAAGGTGATTTACTGTTCGCTAACCCGCAGGAGGTTGGCGAGATATATAAGATCCATGGGGGTTGCTCGGATCCTGAATCACTGGTCCTGACTTCGGACGACTACGCGCTATTCGCAAGTAGGAATCCGTACCTGGCGGCTAAGTTGATCACAGTGTTTGTTGAGCATCCCGTCGTATTTATTGGTTATTCGCTCTCTGACCCGAACATTCAGTCAATACTAAGGTCTATAAGTTCGTGCATCGGCAGTAAGAATGTTAATAAGCTGCGAAAGAATTTAATATTCTTGCAAAGGCCGGATGACGGAGGGGGAGATTCCATCTCGGAGTCGTATTACGCGCTGGATGCCGAACAGATTCCAATAGTTCTCGTGAAAACACATGATTTCTCAAAGGTCTACTCTGCTCTTGAGAAGACCAAGAGGAAGGTGCCCGCACGCATTCTGCGTTTCTGTAAAGATCAGATGTATGAAATTGTCAAGAACGGTGATCCAGATAAGAAGATAAGCGTTATTGACATAGAGAGAATTACTAAGGCGGATGATGTTGAGTTCTTGGTGGGGGTTGGAGTAATCGCTAGAGGACTTTCCGCGGTTGGCTACGAGTCAATCCAGTCGGTGGATCTGCTGTCTGATCTAATAATTCAGGATCGTCAGTACAACGCTGATATGATACTTAAAAGCGTCATCAAAATCGTTGGAAGAAATACAAGTAACGTCCCGGTCTTCAAATATTTGAATGCTGTCGGAATTACGACAAAGGCTGATTTTAATAAGTCAGGGTATGAGTTGCGGAAATGGGTTGAGCGAAGGATTGATGAGTTCCGTTCCGACGTTTACAAGAAATCTTTCGCTAAGAAGTGCAAAGATATGGACATCCAGGATGTCATCGATGAATTTGCTCCGGAGGTCGCGGCTGCATATATCCCCTTCCTGTCTGCGGATAAGATCGATCTTGAAGTTCTCCGAGGTTTCCTTGAGCACAATTTTGAGATCTTTAAGGCAGGATCGACTGGCTACGTGAGCTACTTTAGAAAGCTTGCCTGCTTTTATGATCGACTTCGATGGGGATGGCGCTTCTGAAAGCGCCTTCTCCAACCTGCACGCAATCCTTATTGCGTTAGCTTGTGCACTTAACTGGCGATGGACAAGGAGATCCTTTGGGCGTGTGCAGTCATTAAGATCGTGCGGGTACCGCGTCTATGAGCTCTCAGCCGTGCTACGCGCTGTTGGAGCGGCGCCCATGTAGCGCGACGGCGCACATTGGCTAATTTGTAGGCGTAATGGGATGCCCCGACGGCACCACGTTGGAGGTTCTGCCGAAGCACGTTGCGCATGCGCTCGACGCACGACGACTGCTGCGGCACGTGCTGTGCACTGTGCTGGACATTCCGCCGAGGGAAGGCAGTCCGGCTGATGTGACTATCTTCGACGCGTCGTTGAATGAATGGGTCACGGGTCGATTCATCTCATAACTCGATGAGTTACTGAAGCATGGACCTCGCTTCGACTACGCCCGTGTTCGAGAGGAGCAGCTGCTCCTGCGTGCAGCATGTACATGTCGCGCCAGCTTCGTCAGTCACCTACCTACCCATGCATGTCCAGCATCCAGCAAGTTGTTCTTAGTGAGGATCGCCCAGAGAACCGACTTCTGCGTGTTGCCTTGGATCGCGTGTGTGCGCCTACGCGTGATGAAGGAACTTGGCGATTGGCGCAAGAGCTTGCTACGCGTCTGGCGAGCGTAGCGAGGAGCACTCAGGTCGCCAGAGACTTACGCGCCAGGGGCAGCGACCGGCTTATGGCCCACTATCGCTAAGTTCGTCCGCTGTGTGAGTTGGTTCTGCTTGGGCAAAGCCCATTGGCACTGGCAGGCGATTGGCGCAGCGCCAACATGATGTGCCCAGTGGAGCTCCCTTTGAGCGTTATGTAGGCGTTCGCCTAGTCCGCCAGTTCGCACCTGAGTGGCGTGTTGCTGGCGCGGGGTCGGAGTGCCTATGTCGCCATGGTGAAGCAAGCTGGTTCAATCTGATTCCGGACTTCTTGCTACGCCGGGGCAATGAACTGCGTGTGCTGGACACCAAATGGAAGGTGCTCGACGCAGCCGCTAGTGACGCACGTGAGAAGTACGGTCTAAAGCAATCCGACCTCTACCAGATGTGTGCCTACGGGCAGCGGTACCTTGGTGGAGCGGGGAAGATGGCGCTGGTCTATCCGCAGCACGCTGGCTTCGCACAGCCGTTGCCAACGTTCGACTTCAGCCCTGAGTTGCACCTTTGGGTGCTGCCATTTGACCTGGACCGAGGATTGCTGGTGCTGCCAGGAGCGTGGAAGCTCCCAAAATCGTTGTCCTAAGGAGGTTCCCATAAGCGATATGCAGCTCGGCGCCGCAAGAGCCGTGCCGATTGCGACAGTCACAGGTGCCATCACCGTCTCGACGGCCAATAGGCCGCATCAATTGGACGAGACAGGGGGCGGGGATGAGGTACTGGTGGGTGAACCAGAAGCAGACCTTCGACAACGCTGTTAAGGCGGGTTACCTGTGGTCGCCTAAGACCAACGTAAAGGGGAACATCAACCCCTCCTACGAGAACATGACGCAAGTGCGGCCCGGCGATGTGGTCTTTGCGTTTGCGAGCACTCGAATCAGGGCCATCGCAGTGGTCAGCGGCGCCCACTACTCGATGGATCGCCCCGAGGAGTTCAAGAAGACGGACAAGGAGTGGCGCAAGGACGGCTGGGCCGTCCCGGTGCACTACCATCTGGTGGACGCTCCGCTAAAGGTGAGCGACTACATGGCTCAGATTGAGCCGCTGCTTCCTTCGAAGTACTCACCCCTCAAAGCTGACGGCAAGGGCAATCAGGCCTACTTGTTCCCGGTTCCCGAGACCATGGCTGCCAAGCTGCTGGAGCTCCTCGAAGTCGATCTTGATGATCTCGGAGAGTGGCAGGACGAGGGGCCGGTCCAGGACATCGTGAATGACAAGAACATTGACGAGACCGAGAAGCTCCAGCTGATCAAGGCCAGGAAAGGTCAGGGTATCTACCGAAAGAATGTCAGCGACATTGAGAAGGCCTGTCGGGTGACCGGCACCAACGATGCCAACTTCCTGATTGCCAGCCATATCAAGCCGTGGTCAAGGAGCGAGAACAGTGAGCGCCTTGATGGTCACAACGGCCTCATGCTCGCGCCCCATATCGATCGCTTGTTCGACCGGGGCTACATCTCCTTTGAGGATGACGGTGGCCTAATTCTTAGCCGCCAGTTGCCGGATGCGGTGCGGGTGAAGTGGGATGTAGTGCAGAAGATTCCCCGCACTCCGTTCTCTGCGGCTCAGGCTCGCTACCTCAACTACCATCGGGATGTATTGTTGAAGAAGTAGACGCGAGCGTCCGGCAGGCAGCCCCGACATAGGGGGTGCCCCCGTGGTGGCGGGAAAGCTCAAAGGCACGGCAGGCCAGGACTTAAGGGTGCCAACAACTGATCTCTGCGCAGATCAGCGCCACCGGTCCCAATCCGGCCGCGTGCGCACCCGCCACTGCTGCTGCAAATCCCTCAGATCCGTAGACCTCTCCCCCGCATCCCCAACAACCATCACCACCAGTTGCATCGACGAATTGTCCACCAGCATCACCGGTCGTCCGTCGGCGTGCAGCACGAAGTACCGCTCACTCCCATCCCTCGGGCTCTCGTCCAACCGGACGCCACCCCGCGCCTCCGCAAACGCCTTAGCCTCTTCCCGCATGACCCCGAAGGAGTAATCCGACAGGCTGCGATAGGCCTTCACCTCCAGCGTCGCCTGGGGAAGGAAGTAGTCCGAGATCACCAGGCCCACCACCATCAGCGTGCTGGTAACAACAACGGGCGGCACCCTCATGGGCCGCGCTGCGGCAACCGAGCCGCAGCGCACCAGACCCACAGCACAAGCACTATCCACGCACCTGCAGGCAGGCGCTGGCCTGCGCGGTCAGCGCCACGCACGCCAGCATCAGCCCTTCCATCGTTCGGTCGCCCAAGTGCTGCGCGGGTTCTCCGTTCTGTCGCGCGCGCTCTCCGGCCAACAGCATCTCCTGCACCACGCGCAGACCTGCCAGGGCGCAGTCTGCATCGGCCAAGGCCATGCGCCGCCCGGGCGCGGCCGAGCGCTCCGGCCAGGGCTGGCCATCGGCGGCGGCACCGCTCTGGATGCGGCGCAGCGTGGTGAGGAAGGCGGTGGGGTCTGCACCGCTGTCCAGTTCGGGCTCGGCATTGGCCGGGTCGGTGGCAGCGTACAGGGGGCGGAATTCCGATGCGTTCATGGCAGTGCTCCGTACAGGACAGACGGCAGCGCCACCCCGAAGGGCGGCGGACGATGCGTGGCTCGAAAACCGGTAAGTACCAGACCGGCGGGCTCGAAAGCCCCCACGCACCGCCCGCCATGGAACGCGAACGGATTGCCAGCCGGCGCCACTCGAAGGTGACGCCGGCTGACAAGCGTAAACATCTGGTACTTACACGGGTTTTCGACGCCCGTACCACCCTTTTCCGGTGGCGCGCAAAGGTGTACCCGCACAGATGTCCAATGCCAAGAAACCACAGCCAAAAAGGCCGTCAGTTCTGACGCTTCCAGCATTGTGACACGGCAGAAAATCCGCGAAACCCGTTGCAGCACAGTGGTTGCGGCGAAAGTTAAGCTGCAGCCGCTACGTCGAACGCGGAGCGCACTTCTCGCAGCAACAGATGCTTAATTGCGACACACCCTCATCCAGCGCCCACGATAAAAACAGGCCAATTGCGTCACTTACTTAACACTGACTCCCAACCCACGGCGTGGCCAGAGCGCATCGTCGCGCTCCAGATCGTAGTCACTGCCAAACGCCAGCGCTGCCTCGCGCGGCGGCAAATCGACGTAGCAGCCCAGCAGAGAGGCATCCATGCCAGCATCCTGGTGGTCGATGGCAAACAGGTAGAGAAGCTCGGCATCGAAGGCGGCGAGCCAGGCGGGATTGATCGGTGTCATGGTCATCGTCGAAGAGGCGGGCCGCCAGCTTCGCTGAGGCCCGTCTCGTGGGCCAGGACTGGGCTCGTCTGGTCCCATTACGATCAATTGCGGAACCCCATCCGATCAGCGATGCTTCACGCAGGACAGGGACGAAGGGGGATTTCCATGGAAGGCATCGTCAACAAACTGGTCGATCTTGCAGGCGACCAGTTTCTGGTGCCCGTCGCCCTCTGTGCGGTGTTGGTATTAATCTTCAAATGGCTGTCAGGCCTGAATCATCAGCGTACTTCGGCCCGGAAGGACTTCCTTGAGTTATTCCGTGAGGAGAGTGCCAAGAATGACCTCTGGCTCTCCGTTGCCATCAGGCACCACTGCGGCGTCTATCTGCCGGTCTCCGTCATCCGTAAGTTGTGCGCGCTAGATCAACCCGCACGCGCCATCGTGGATGTTGCCAACGCTTGGGATCTTGTTGAAACCGATGGCGCTACAGGCGAGATTCGCTGGCGCCGGAAATGGTTCGGCAATCCCAAGACCAGGAACATCATTGCCGTAGCGCTTATGGTCGGCTATGGGGTGGCCGCCATGGTGGCCCTCCTGCTTGGCTACATTCTCGTCATAGGCAAGGTGACCGCCAGCGTTTCTTTTGGCTATTGGCTTTGGGTGGTTGTTGGCGTTGGCATGGCATGGCGGTGCCTTTCTCAATCGGATCTTCTGCTCAACGGCGGCAAGAGCTTGGAGCGGTGGCTGGGGATGAAGTCGCATTCCTAGCGCGGGTAGGTGTGCAAAATGGCGTTTCTCGCGGCCTATCCCGTACTCCGCTTGATTGCCTGTGGTTCTTGCAGGGATCGCAATTCGGCCCAGGGAAATTCAGGGGATCAACATGATGGACCACCTGTTCAATCAATCTGCATTGCTCCGGCAAGCAATGCTGGCCACCGTCGACTATCCACTGGCTGACAACGGCGTGAGGTTCCGGACTTCACTGGACGCGACGGTGTTGAGTCTGGAGCATGCAGAGGCGGTTCGCATGCTTATGGAGGCAGGGCTTGAGTCATCCGCGGCTGCAATGCTGCGCTGTCAGTTCGAGGCATTCGTCCGCGGCGTTTGGGTGCTTCACTGTGCATCCGACGATCAAGTAAAGCTACTGGCAGCGTCGCCCAAGGGGGATGAGGGCAGGGCACTTCCGATGCTGAGCAAGATGATTGGAGCGCTAGCCCAGGTACCCCTAATGGCCAACCTTGTTCCATTGCTGAAGGAACTGAAGAAGCATGCGTGGGACGCGCTGAACTCATTCATTCACGCCGGTGTACACGCGGTTGATCGAAGCCGCGCAGGTTTCCCATTGGAGCTGGCCGTGAATGTCGTGCGTTACAGCAACAATCTGCTGATGATGGCAGGACAGCACATGGCCATCCTCACCGGGGTCCCCGGCCTGCAGGGCGAGGTTCGAAGGCTCAGCGATGTGTATGCCGACTGCCTGTTGCTGGATGAAGGGCGTCGCCGAGCCGCCGAAGCTGCAGCGTCGACGCCTCCGTCGTCCTGAACCTTCGTGGGTAGCTGGTGCCGATCACCCCATGCTCGCCGCACGCCCTCTCACCTCTTGCTCCATCCGCTCCTCCTGCGACTGCTGCTCAAGCTCACGACTCACCGCACGCTGCTGTGCTTCCTGGCTCACGCTTTCATACCGCTGCAGCGATTGCTCAACCGGCGTCTGCACGGCCTGCGCTGTGGGCATCGAGGAACGCAGATGCGAGGGATCGTTCAACTCGCCCTGGACCAGAAACACGGTCTGTCCCGCAGGGCTCTGCGCGGTCGCGTTGCTCAGCACCACGTGGTCCACGCGTGACAGGTCGCTGTCTTTGGCCAGCACCAGCAGGCTCGCGCTCATGCGTTCGCTGATCGCGTCGAAGCTGCGCCCGTGCTTGGCATCCAGGGCAGCTACTCCATCGCGAATCTGCTCGTACAGTGGGTAGTCGGGGTGGCCCGGCATCAACGGGCCGCCTGCACTCTGGGTTTCCTCCACAGGCTTGCCGGCGTGGCCGTGCACTGCATGGCCGGGGGCTTCCGGTTCCTGTACCACGGCGGGAACGATTGGGCGTTCGTGTTGCTGCCCATCCATCTGCGGCAGGGTGGGGGTCGGGGACCCATGGGCCGATTGCATGCGCACCATGTCCTCCACGGTGGTGGTGGAGGTCAGCTCCATGCGGTTGCCCGGGGCGGTGCCGAAGGAGGCGATGGCGCTGTCCGCGCTGGGCGCGTGCGTGCGCGGGTCCGGCATCAGTTCCAGCGTGATGTCGGTCTGCCGTCCAACGGCGGCAAGCTTCTGTTCAACCGCAGCGGTAGTGGCGGCAAGCTGCTCCTCAGTGCGTGGAATGCCGTGCTTTGCGTACAGCGTCTCCACCTGGCCGCGCACGCCCTCAGGCGCGATGTGTACGGTGGCCTTGATCTGCTCGGCCATCCTGCCCATGTCTGCAATGCCGGCGTTCTGGCTCTGCCAGGTGATCTCCAGCTCATCGCCGATATTGCGATTGGCCTGGCTGTCGTAGGCCACGCCCTCGTGGACCCACTGCCCATCCGCATGGCGGCTGTAGCTGCCGCCGTCGCTTGCACGCAGGGTATCGGCGCCTTCCTGCGCCTTGCGGATTGCCTGCGGAACGGACGGGTTCTGCGGGTCGCCGAAGTCACTCCAGCGGCCCTGCTCGTGGGCCACCATGTAGCGCGACGCCACCGACGCAGGGGTGTTGGCCGCGTTCTGCGCGATGACGGTGCGCGATTGCTCATCCAGGGCCGATTCGCGTTCCGGCGGAACGGGCTCGCGCCGGGTGATGGGCGTGCGCCCATCAACGACTTCCCGTATCTCCAGCTCCCATTGCCGCGAGACGGTATCGCGTACGAACTCCCTTCCGGTCTCGAAGGCGCTGGGTGGCGGCTCTTTCAAGCCACTGGCATTCAGTCGATAGGGATTCTGCGGCGGTGGCAGGTTGGCCAGGCCCAGCTCGTAAGAGGCACGGGCGGCCTGCCAGTTCAACTGGCGCTCCAGCGTGCCGGTGGCCACATAGTCGGCTCTGAAGGTGACATCGGCGCCCTGTGGCGTCTGCACGGGCCGCACTTCCACGCCGGTTCCCAGATCGGTGCTCTGCACTTGCTGTTGCTCGGCGCTGCGCAGCCAGCGGCCATCCGGGTCTGCCGGGCTGCGCACCCAGGTGCGCTGCAATGGATCCTGCTGGACATAGACCCGCTCGATGTCCTTCTGTTCGGCCCACTTCTCACCCAGATGGGCGCCCAGCACACCGCCACCGATGCCAGCGACGAAAGCGCCCGGGCCCGTCCACGAGCCGGATACAAGGCCAACGCCTGCACCTGCTGCGAAGCCGCCGAGCGCGCCGCCCAGGTTGCGGCCGACGAAATGCGCCGAGGTTGAGTCTGCGCCTGCGGTGTTTCCTTGCGAGTTCAGTTCCACCCATTTATGGCCGGAGGTGGCGAAGTCATGCGCCATCAAGGCGACGCCGGCAACGCCCAATGCCTTCATGCCGGGGTTTACGCCGTGGGGGACAGCTTCGGCTGCTGTTGCCGCACCCGGAGGCCCGCGTGGCGCGCCCGGTTGCAGCGTTGAATGCGGCGTTGGCTCAGGCAGATCGGCGAACAGACGAGGCCCTGTGGACAGCGCCGAGCGAGCGGCGACCCATTCCGCACGGGTGGTCGACATCTCGCTGAGATTGAGCGAACTGAAGTGGTGCAGCGGTTTTTCGAAAAGCGTCTTGCTGACGGCGTCATAGCCATCGATGGGCTTGAGGTGCAAGCGCACCTGGGCCACATCGACCGCATGACCGCTATTCGTAGCAGCGTGCTGTGCGAGGGTGCGCTCGAGGGTTTGGTACTCGGCGGCAGATCGGCTCACGAAGGTGAGTGGGTCGGTACCGAAGGCGCTTACGGGGTAGCCATTGATGCGAACGTGGGGATGTTCGAGCGCGGTGGGCAGTTCGAAATTGCTGAAACCACGGTTGGCAGGTGCATTCTCAACGAATGCAACGAGCGGCTTACCCGTGGCAATGGCGTTCTCGAAGAATCGGGGACTGCCGGCATTCCACATGATGTCCTGGAGTGCTCCTGCGGCTTCACCCCCGAGGGGTTTGATACCTCGCGAGTTGAGGAAGCTTTGGAGCTTTCCCTCAATGACGCCGAAGTCTGGATGATTTGCCGGATTCTCGTAGAGGTCCTGAACAAAGTTACCCCACGGAGTATCGCCAATTATGCCGGCCTTCGTGCCCAGGTCTCCGCGGTAGGTCGCAGCATTGCTGTAGTTGGAAATGCCGGCGCTGTCCTTGCCCGAGAATCCCAGGTAATCCATGCCGGCGGGAAGTTCTGGAGGAAGGCTGCGCAGTCTCCCTTCCATATACTCCGAAAAACTCGTCGCGTTATCGGGGCCCGAACCTGGTGACTTCAGATAGCCGATCAGCTCGTCCATCTGCTGGGGACTGATGACGCTGTTGTCCCCCAAGTTTGTCGCCACGGAGAACGTCGTTCTGGCATAGTCATCGAAGATGAATCTGGCCATGATCCTCCTCCTCAGACTTGGTGGGCGTGGATGAACGCGCTGGCGAGGATGATTACGCCGTCATCAAGAACTGGAGTTTCTTCCGGGATCGGTACGGCAACTCGTGTCAGGGCATCTGCACGGGTGAAAGCTACATAGCGCAGATCTTCCAGGTTGCCGGTCTGTACAGCGAACGAGTTTACAAGACCCTGTGCAAGGCTCTGAACGAACGCGAATGGTTCGTCTGGGCTGCCGAGTGTGTCTTTGAGCTTGAGTATGTCTTCGAGGACCCAGTCAGGGCTAAGATCTAGTGTGTAACGTCGTTCACGACCTGCTTTCGTGCTGATGAGCACTTCCTTGCCAAACAATCCCATGGTCCCCACAGTCTTGCCGTCGCGGCGGAGCGCGTACTGGTACTCGATGCCTACGCTGCCATCTGACTGAGCATCCGGAAGCATCCTGGGTCGCAGGATGGAGATTCCGCTCAGTTCATCTATAGCGGACTTTTCTTGAGGTTCGAAGTTGAAAGGCATGACAGTGTTCACCAGTTTCTGCTGCTCTATCGGGACTCGTTCTCGAATGAGATAGGGTCAAAGTTTGGCGGTAAGAAGGAAGAGTGTCACGTTCCACCGCATCTCATGCGGGAGGAACGAGCTCGCAAGTCAGAACGATGGTGGAACCGTCACTGGAAATGATCGGATCCATAGTGGATACATTGGTTCGAGCAAGTGCTTCGCCAGTGGTGAGGACTACGTATCGCACGGCATGCTGAGTGTTGCTGTCATCCATATTGGCCAACACCAAGCCCTGCGCCAGCGAGCGTATGAACGCGAGGTCGCTGTCGGTGTTGCTCAACGTTTGCTTGAAGCCGAGGATGGACTTCAGGATCCAGTCGCGGCCCAGATCTAGGGTAAAGACACGTTCGCGCCCGTTCGGAGTCTCAACCATCTCGTCACTTCCAAACAGCCCTAGTCCGTCAACTCTCTGGCCATTGAGATAGAAGAGATACTGATACTCGGTGTGGCTCGGATCTTCGGGGGGGCTCGCTGGCAGGATGCGCGGTGCCGTGATGGTGACGCCGGTGCGGCGATCGACTGCGGAGCCTGGCTGACGCTCAAATTCCAGCGGCATGATTGATCCTTCAATGGAGCCCGGTTGCAGGCGATGGGATCCAAGGATTCCATCGCGTCCTTTTGCGGACTATACGGCCCTCATCCTGGCTGCTCTATAGGCTCCGGTCCTAAAGGCCTCCGTACTGCTCCCTGGTTCACACATTCAGCAAGCCAATCCCGTCACCCAGGCCGCCTCCACCTGCCCGCGAACCCACCTATGCCATCATCCGGCCAGGACCGCAGTACCCAACAAGGCTGAGCAGGCATGGAGCAAGCAACACGCTACACGGTAACCCTCTTTCTGGCCGCGCCCGGCACCCCGCTGATCGGCGGCGGCGCCTCGCCGCGCGGCCATATGTATTTCCAGACCGCCGCCGGCGAGGAAGCACACAGCTACGGCTTCGCACCGCCGCGCCTGCCCCCGGGTGAGGCGCCGTCCGGGGTGCCGTACGCCCAGGTGGTACACGACGACGCCGACGCCCACCGTAACCCCTATTACAGCCGCACCCTGGAGATCACCGAGGAGCACTACGGCTGCCTGCGTGACTTCGCCGAGGAGCCGGCTGAATTCGGATTCGATGTGGATCGCCCGGCCACCATCAACCGCTGCAGCGATTTCGTCTGGGCCGCGCTGCACTATGCCGGCCTGCATTCGCAGCCCACACCGCTGGACGGTGGCAGCGATCTGGGCGAGTTCGCAGTGCTGTTCAATCTGCCCGAGATCCAGTGCATCGCCGCACCGTTCCCGGACAGCGACCTGAACACCGAAACGCATCACCCGATGCCCGAACGCGAGGCCGAATTGCACCGCGAAGGCGGACGCCTGAGCGACGAGCCGCCGCCCAGCCCGATAGAAGTGGCCGGCACGCTGCTGGATCCTTCGCACCCGGATCACCGGCTGTTCGCGCAGCTGATTCAGAAGGTGGCCGAGCTGGACGCCGCACATGGACGCACCTTCGACGACACCAGCCAGCGCATCAGCGCCAGCCTGCTGGTGCTGGCCAAGCAGAACAACCTGTCCCGCGTGGACCACGTGCTGCTGAGCCAGCCCACCAGGAGCAGCCATGAGGCCGAGAGCATCTTCATCGTGCAGGGCGACCGCGATGACCCGGGGCATCGCCGCGCCAGTATCGCCACCGAGGTGGCGGCGCAGACCGATGTGGCCGATTCGCTGCGGTTGAAGGAACAGTGATGCAGGCGCTGCGCATGCTGGGAACGGTAGCCGCGCTGTCGCTGCTGGTTGGCTGCGGTCTGTCTTCTTCGCAGACCGAACCGCCGAAGCTGCTGACCCGCGCCGAGGCCGACGCACGCACTGAGGTGCCGCTGACGCGTGGCGTGAGACTGGACAAGGCAGGCCGCATAGTGGACGTGACATTTGATCTGCCGTCCGCAACGCCTCCCGCGATTCCCAGTCTGAAGATCGGAATCCGCCTGCAAGGTCAAGATGTCAAGCCTCTGCTTGCCGAGGCAGAGCGGATAATGGCCGTGGGTCTCCCTGCGCGTGTTCGCTTGGAGCGCTTGGATGGCAGCCACGCTACACAGGTGCGGCTGATGACCACGGCCCCTGGAGGTCGCAGCATGGAGCCTTTGCCGGCTGACGGCCACGTCAACAAGCTGATCCAAGGGAAAGTAGAAAGTGGAATGCTGATCGAGGCAGGCCTCTACTCGCACGATGTTTCCTACCACATGCTGCAACTGGCCGATGCGGGCTTGCTGGATGCTGGGAAATACCATTTGACCGTGGATCTGCTGGAAGATCGACCCCAGCTCAATGACATATCGGCCGAGCTTATTGCCGGCTTCCAACTACTGGGAAAATGACAGATGCAGAAGGACACTGCAGGGCGACTTACCGTGACGATCCATGTGGCTGCTCCGGGAACGCCCCGTTGGGGTGAAAGGGATTCTGTGCCGGTGCGGCTCGATAACTCTTCCGTGGGCCACATGTTCCTCACGATCGATGACGGCAGCGGGCGCGATCCCAAAAGCTACGGCTATACGCGCGCGCCTACGCCTACCAACCCGGACGCAGGTGAAGTCGATACCTACGATAACCTTGTCTATAGAAATCCGCGCTACCAGCGCACAATCGAAATCACTCGCGATCAATACGACAAGATCCTGGAGTTTGCCGAAGCCCCGGAAAAGCACGGTTTCGACAAGGACAATTACAACCTGGTCACCAACGCCTGCACCGACTTCGCCTGGGGTGCGTTGAACCACGCTGGTCTGCGCCCGTTGGGGCTGGCCGGTGAGATCAGGAACTACGAAGGCACGATCAAGGTGCTGGACAACATTCCGGCCATCAACGCTATTCCTCAGCAGGTCCAAGACAGCGAGTTGGACAAGGTGAAGTGGAACGACATGCCGACGCAGACCTTCGGCCAGTGGTGGATCTCGCAGAATGGTGAGCGGGCGCAGGATGCCCATCCCCTGAGCGGAACTCCCGCCGACCCGTCCCACGGCGACCACTCCCGCCTCAACCAGCTCCACCAGCAGGTGGCCGACCTCGGTGCCTTCGGCGCGCAGAACGGCAACGTCAGCGCCAGCCTCCTGGCCCTCTCCAAAGAGCAGCAGTTCACCCGTGTGGACGACGTACTGCTCGGCGAGCGCCGTGGCGATGCGGCTCCCAACCTCTTCATCGTGCAGGGTGACCGCAGCGACCCGGCTCACCAGCGCGCCAGCATTCCGGCAGACGTCGCCGCGCAGACGCCGGTGGCGGCGTCCTTCGAGCGCATCGAGCAGCTCGCGCAGGCGCAGCCACAACGGGATGCCCAGCGACAGCAGGAAGAGCAGCAGCTGGCCCAGGCGCACGCCCCGCGCATGGTCTAGGCGGCCGGCGCGGAACAGGGCGTCCGCCATGCATCCGCAGGCGGACGCCACGGCTTCCAGCTGCTACCATTCTCCCGCTACCCAGCCAGCCCCACCCCGCGCAGACAGATGCGGGGCCGGGCCGTCGATGAACGGCCCCGCGAGCCAGGACACCCTCCGTGCCCATTGAAGGACGCTCGCATGATCCGTAATTCTTTTTTCCGTTCGGCCGCGCTGGCTGTCGCCGTGTCGCTGAGCCTCGGCGCTCCGACCGCCTTCGCCGCTGACGGCGCCCCCGCCGCCCGCACCGCAGCCGCCGTGCAGCGCCAGGCGATCGCCCAGGGCCTGTACGAACTGGCCTACAGCCCGACCCAGAAGGCGGTGTTCGTGGCCTCGTCCGGCGGTTTCGGCGATGACGCCGGCCCGTCCCAGGTGCTGCGCCTGAATCCGACCACGCTGGCCGTGGAAACCCGCATTCCGCTCGAGCGCAAAGCGTTCGGCGTGGTGCTGGATGACGCCCACAACCGCCTGTACGTGGGCAATACCGTGGACCTGTCGGTCACGGTGGTCGACACCGCGCAGAACAAGGCCATTGGCACCATCCAGCTGATGGAGAAGAAGCCCGGCAAGGACGGCAAGCCGGGCTACACCCACGACCTGCGCGAGCTGGTGGTCGACAGCGCCGCCAACCGCCTGTACGTGACCGGCCACAGCAGCCAGCCGGACGTGAGCAGCGTGCTCTTCGTGATCGATACCACCACGCTGAAGGTGATCAACACCATCGACGGCCTCGGCAACGCCAAGGCGCCGGGTCTGGCACTGGATGCGGCCAACAAGCGCGTCTACACCAGCAACCTGCTGGCCGATCTGGTGGTGGTGGGTACCGTTTCGAACAAGGTGGTGGCGCAGCACAAGATCGCCGCCGAGCAGCCGATGAACATCGCGCTGGACCCGGCCGGCAAGCGCCTGTTCGTGACCGACCAGGGCTCGGAAATGCTGCGTGGCTACCAGGCCAAGAGCAGCGGGCTGGTGAGCAAGCACCCGGGCCAGCGCGTGCTGGTGCTGGACCGCAGCACCGGCAAGGAACTGGCCAGCATCCCGACCGACGCCGGCCCGCTGGGCATCCTGCTGGACGCACCGCGCAAGCGCCTGTACGTGACCAACCGCGAAGCCGGTACGGTGACGGCATACAACAGCGACAGCTACCAGAAGGTGGCCACCTACACCGTGCCGACGCATCCGAACAGCCTGGCGCTGGATGCGAAGAACAACGTGCTGTACGTGAGCATCAAGAACGGCGAGAAGGATGCCAAGGGCTCGAACGAGAGCGTGGCGCGCATCCAGCTGTAAGGGCTGACGCTGGGTCATGCCCGGCGGTTGTCTGTGGGAAGAAGGCAGGGTGCAGACCCTGCCTTCTTCTTTTGTGCTGGCTTGCACCGCCCATGCGACAGCCGCTAGTGTTGAAACCCATGGCAGGGAGCCAAAGGATCTGGAACATGCTGGGAATCCACCGCTGGCTGCACGCCGGCCTGTTCATCATCGTGAGCGCCGGGCTGGGCGCTTGTTCCGGCCGCGACCCTGGACCTGCAGCGCCGCTGGAGCTGACTCAGCCGATCGCGGTGGAAAAGCCCGGCCAGGAAGTGCGGTTCGAGTTCGAGACGAACGCGCGTAATTTCGATCCAGGTCGCACCTATGCGCTTGAGCTTGAGGTGCAACGGCAACGAGGGCGCGAAGCCGGAGATCCGGACATGCGCGCGCTGAATGTTCCCTTTGACGTTTCCCTACAGCGATGGGTCGCAGGTGTCTGGCAAGACGTCCCCACCTACGACAGCTACCAGGCACTGGCACTGAACGCAGGTAAGCCTCTCCCCGCTTGGCACACATCCACCGTCTGGCGCTATGCCGCACTGAGTGCGGGTAGCGGTGGGCAGTATCAATGGAGCATCGTTGCTCTGCCCGTGGAGATGGATGCCCGCTACCGCCTGGATGTCCGCACGGTAAAGCAGAGCGACGAGTTGCAGCACTACTCCGCCCGTTTGAAGATCCATGCCGCGCGCCCCGTTGGAAAGTAACCCGCTCGCAACCGGAAGGAACTGAAGGAATCACCTTATGGAGGACGCCAAGGGCTCGAACGAGAGCGTGGTGCGCATCCAGCTGTAAGGGCTGTCTGTGAGAAGGAGGCAGAGTGCAGACCCTCCCTTCTTCTTTTGTGCTGGCTTGCAGCGCCCACGCGACAGCCGCTAGTGTTGAAACCCATGGCAGGGAGCCAAAGGATCTGGAACATGCTGGGAATTCACCGCTGGCTGCACGCCGGCCTGTTCATCATCGTGAGCGCCGGGCTGGGCGCCTGTTCCAGCCGCGACCCCGAACCTGCAGCGCCGCTGGAGCTGATCCAGGCGATCGCCGCAGACCAGCCCAATCAGGAAGTCCAGTTCGAATTCGAAATGAACGAGCACAACTTCATTCCGCATCGTACCTACGCGGTGGAACTGGAGTTGTTGCGGCAGGGACCGGTCAGGGACAACCAGCCCAGCGTGAGCGCATTGAGGATTCCGTTCAAGGTGATCCTGCAGCAATGGACTGCGGGTGCGTGGAACGAGGTTCCTACCTACGACCGCTATCAGGCAGGCGTGCTCAATGCAGGCAAGTCACTTCCTGAGTGGCACGCATCGGGTGAATGGCGCTACACATCGCCGCACATGGGGAGCGATGGCGAGTATCTGCTGAGCGTGGTTGCCCTGCCGCTACAGCCCAACACCCGATATCGCGTACAGGTCAAGACCGTGCAAGCCACACCAGAGCTGCAGGGCTATTCCGCCCGATTGCAGGTGCATGCTGCGCGACCGCCCGGGAAGTAGCCCATCTCTGAACCCTTGTAAGGAATGACGGAATTCTCTTATGGATAAGCCGCGCTATACCCTGGACATTGTCATTGCCGCACCGGGCACGCCGTTGATGGACCCGAAGACGAGCAAGCAGGTGGTCGATGAAAATGGTATTCCCCAGACCTCCACACCTGGCCACATGTTCTATGTCCTGCATGCGCCGGGGCAGCCCCCGAAGAGCTTCGGATTCGCTCCCAAGGAGCATGGCAGCATGAACGGTGCGGGCACGATCATGGAAGACGACGTCGACGTCTACAAGAACCCACGCCACACCCGCACCCTCGAAATCAGCGAGGAACAGTACAGGAAGCTCGAAGCTTTCGGCTCGGATCCGGAGAAGTTCGGTTTCAGCAAGCACTACCAGGACGTGCGCAACAACTGCGTGGACTTCACCTGGGATGCCCTGAACCATGCCGGCATCGAGCGTAAAAGAAGCATCGACGTGAATGCAGTGGGAGGCGCGCTTGGCCAGCTGCTGCCGGACGTCCGCATTCCGCTGGAAGGGCGCGGCGAGGGCAAGGATGGCTACCGTCCGCTGCGCAACATCCATGGCGTGGACAGCATCGATCCACCGTTCCCCAACAGCGAACTCAATCGCACCAAGACCCACCCGATGCCCGAGCGCACGCTGAAGCAGCACCTGCTGAGCGAGAACGGCGACATCGTTGAGCGCAGCGGTGAGCGCTTGGCCAGCGATGCACGCGTGCCGGGCGATGTATTGCATCCTTTGGACCAGCGTGTGCGCGCGGCACTGGGCGAGGCGGCCGAGCGTCAGGGGCTGCCGGCGGGCCAGCAGCCTGAGCTGCTGGCAGGCCATCTGACGCGCCTGGCGGTGCAGGGCGGCTACACCGAACGGGATGCGCTGCAGGTGGCGTTCAGCAGCGGTGGTGCGCCGGATTCACCGGGCTATGTGTTCCTGCAGCGCACCGGTGAAACCGCCTCGCCGGACCCAGCCGCGAACCGCCAGCGGCTTTCGCTGGACGATGCCCGGCAGGGCACGGTTGAAGAGGTGTACCAGCATGCCAGCGTGCAGCATCAGGGCCGCGAGTCCAGCCGCCTCGCGCAGGAAGATTCGTTGCAGCAGACCCAGCCATCGCAGCCACGCATGGGCTGACTGCAGGCGCCAGCCTCAGCCCAGCCGGTGCACCGGGTTCTGCTGCTGTTCCTGACCCTGCGCCTGCTGCTCGGCCTGCAGGCCCATGCCGGGCTGCTGCGGGCTGACGCCCAGCTTCTGCAGCGACTGCTCGGCCGGGGTCTGCGCGGCCTCGGCCGTGGGCAGCATCGCGCGCAGGTGGGCGGGGTTGGCCGGGTCGCCCTGCACCACGAAGATGTTGTGCCCGGCCGGATGGTTCGCCGTGGCCGTGCTGACCAGCACATGGTCGGCGCGCTCCAGGCCCTGTTCGCGGGCCTTTACGGTCAGGCTCGCGGTCAGGTTTTCGCTGGTGCTGTCGAAGCGGCGGCCATGCTGTTCGT
Source organism: Stenotrophomonas sp. 704A1 (assembly GCF_030549525.1). Taxonomy (NCBI): domain Bacteria; kingdom Pseudomonadati; phylum Pseudomonadota; class Gammaproteobacteria; order Lysobacterales; family Lysobacteraceae; genus Stenotrophomonas; species Stenotrophomonas tuberculopleuritidis. The sequence goes on from NZ_CP130831.1 coordinate 486,508, forward strand.
CCAGCGTCGCCACGCCCTGGCGGATCTGCTGGTGGAGGGGGTAGACGGGGTGGTCGGGGGTCATCGGTATGCTCCGTGCGGCCGGTGCCGGGTGGCCTGATGCGCCCAGTGTAAAGCGCAGCTCGGCTGCGCTGGAAATGGCTTTGTTGCTAGCCTGTGGCTGGGCGACGCAGGGGAGGGCGTCGGATGCAGCCACGTACGCAGGGAGATGGTCGGGGTGGAGAGGATGTGCGCATGGGGAACGAGGCGGGTGCAGCGCTGGCTGGGGCTGGCCATGCTGGGCTGTGCCGCTGCGGTGGCTGCCGCTGAGCCGCCGGCCGCGGAGCCGGAGGTGGCTGATCCCGGTTGTCCGTCGCAGGACTTCGCGCAGTTCCTGCGGCGCTTTGCCGATCCCGCCGATGACCGGGTGCGCCTGCGCTACACCGCCGATCCGTTGGACTACGCGGTGCCGGCGTATGCAGCGGCCAGCGCAGACACGCTGCCGGCCACCGAAGTGCTGCGCGAAACCGGGCCTGCGCGGATGAAGCGCCTGCGTGCGTCCACCCTGCGCGCGGCAGCCATGCCGACGCCATTGCCGCAGGGCGGCCAGCGGGTGGACTTCGGTGATGCGGGCGCGGACGGGCACTACCTGTTCGCACGCCGGCACGGGTGCTGGTGGCTGGTACGGGTAAGCAATCCGCATGGCTGATCCCGCTCCGGCGGGCTGTGTACAGCATGTCAGCACCCGCGCCGATTCCATCACGGCCTGCTCCGCTGCGCATGCCTAGGCTGGACATCCTCTTTCCCCCGGGAGCTGCCATGTCTGCATCCACTGTCCGCCTGCACATCGAAGACACCGGCGGCAGCGGCCGCCCGGTCATCCTGATCCATGGCTGGCCGCTGTCGGCCGAAGCGTGGAAAGCGCAGGTGCCGCTGCTGCGGGACGCCGGGTACCGCGTGATCAGCTACGACCGCCGCGGGTTCGGCCGCTCGGACAAGCCTGCCGACGGCTACGACTATGACACCCTGGCCGCCGACCTGGCCGGTGTGATCGACGAGCGCAACCTGCGCGATGTCACCCTGATCGGCTTCTCGATGGGCGGCGGCGAAGTGGCGCGCTACATCGCCAATCACGGCGAGGACCGCCTGCACAGCGTGGTGTTCGCTTCGGCAGTGCCGCCGTATCTGTTGAAGACCGGTGACAACCCGGAGGGACTGCTCAGCCAGGACAAGGCCGATGCCATGCGCGAAGGGCTGGAGAAGGACCGCGAAGCCTTCTTCGATGGCTTCACCCGGGACTTCTTCAGTGCCGATGGCAAGCTGATGGTGACCGAGGATGAGCGCCAGGCGGCGATCGCGCTATGCCATCAGTCGGACCAGACTGCTGCACTGGGCTGCATGAAGGCCTTCGCCACCACCGATTTCCGGGCGGACCTGCGCAAGGTGACGGTGCCCACGCTGGTGCTGCACGGCGACAGCGATGCCACGGTGCCGTTCGAGGGCTCGGGCCAGCGCACGCATGCCGCGATTGCCGGCAGCGAGGTCGTGGTGCTGAAGAACGCCCCGCATGGCTGCAACACCAGCCACACCGAGGCGTTCAACCTGGCACTGCTGGCGTTCCTGAAGAAGTAACGCCGATCTGCGGCATCATCAACGCATGTCGACCCCGCGCACGCCGCCCTGGAAGAAGCCCAACCCGAAGGGGCAGAAGACGCAGCCGCTGACCGACGCGCAGAAGGTGGCGGCGCGCCAGCGCGCGGAAGAGAATGGGCGCCGCTACCCGAACCTGGTCGACAACATGTGGGCGGCCAGGCTGCCGCGCGGATGACGCGCTACGGGGAAGCGGCGGTCCATGGCTGCCAGCCGCGCTCGCGCCATGGCGCGACCGTCCTTGCATGGAGAGTGAGCGGGACGTGCTGCGCACCGGCGCAGGCACGCAGTGCCTCGCGCAACGCGGCCGGGTCCATCGGCCGTGCAGTGGCGACCTGCAGCATCGTGCCCTGACGACGCACCTGCACCGGCACGACATCGTGCACGGCCACCGGCGGGCCGGTGCGGGTCTGCCGATAGCGCATGGTGACCGGCCGGGTGGCCTGCTGCAGCACCGGCGCCCACGCGTCCAGCAAGGCCGTGTGCTGCGCGGCCGGCGCCTGCACCTGGATGACGGTGGCGGGATACCCCGTCACGCTTTCCACCATCACCTGGAAACGGGCGCCGTTGGGCACAACCCAGACCGCCAGGGCCACCGTGCTGATCACCGAGAGGACCGCGATGCAGAGCCAGCTGCGCGGTACCTTCGGCGGCAGGGCGATCGACGTCAGCCCCGGCCGACGGCGGCGCAGGCGGCGGTAGCGCCGCTGGGCGCCGGCGCCGGGCAGCAGGCTGTGCTCGGGCAAGGGCACATGGCGTGCAGGAAGACGCGCAATGCGGGCGCTGATCACGCGCGCGGCGACTATCGCAACTGCCCCGCCCAGCACCGCCGGAAGCCCGGTGCGCACCCACAGATACAGCCCCTCCATCGCCAACACTCCTGTCTGCAGCGGACATGATGGCGCATCCTCCGCCGCGATGTCGCATCTGCCAGCCGACAGCCTTCGTCGCCTTGGCTAGGATGCGCGTCCTTCGCTGCGGACGATGCAATGACCGACTTCACTGTTCGTCTTCGGCGCCTGTTCTTCGGCGCCGGCCTGATGCTGTTCCTGCTGCAGGTGGTAGCAATACTCTCCGTCGGCCTGGCATCGGGCTACTTCCATCACCGCCAGTCATTGCTGCTGGAGTCGCTTACCCCGGCCTGCGGCGCCACCGACCTGGCGGCGCGCATGCGGGTGGCCGAGCACCTGCTGGCACGTGTGGGTGCGCTGGATGATTGGCAGCCGCTGTGCTGGCTGCCGATGGCCGCGCTGCTGCTGGCGCTGACAGGCACCCTGTCGGCGTGTGTGCACTGGCTGCACCGCGTGGACGCCACGCTGCGGCGCAGCGCCTGGGGGTTGCTCGCGTTGCACGGTGCGGCCCTGTTGCTGGCCAGTGTGATGCTGTGGCTGTACGAACAGGTCTGGGCCGGTATCACCACCACGTTGCCGTCGGCCTGCATGCTCGAACTTGCCACGGGGGCCCGACCGTGGGTGGCATCACCGCAGCAGTGGCTGCTGCAGATGTCCGGCCCGCTGGAACTGTTGCCGCCGCATGCGCCCGATGCCCTGGCCATCGTGCTGATCGGCCTGTTGCTGGCGGCAATGGTGGTCGGCCTGTGGTTGTGGTGTGCATCGGCGCAGGATGCCTACGACTGAGCACGGCTGCGGCAGGCCGGCGGTGTGCACTGCATCCGGTCGCGGCGATCGTTGCGGGCTGAGGTCCAACGCCGTGATACTGCGGGCAGGGGGAAGAGCATGATTCAGACGTTGTGGAAATGGGCGCGCAGCACCGGGGTAGCCAGATATCTGCTCCTGCTGGCGTTCCCCCTGTTCGGCGGGCCCCTGCACTGATGGGTCGATCTTGCGGTCATCCCGCTGCTGCTCGTTCCGCTGCTGCTTGTGGGCCTTCTGATCTGAGCGCGGTCCGGTGCCGGGCAGGGGACGCCATCGCCATGCTGGGGTAGAGTCGCGCATACCTCGTGCTTCCAGGCTGTGCTGATGCGTTCATTGCTGCGTGCTCTGCCCCTGCTGTTGCTGTCCCTGACGCTGCATGCAGCCGAGGTGGATCGCCGCATTGCGGTGACCATCGACGACCTGCCCTGGGCCCGGGTCGATGAAATCGTGCCGGAGGACCTGCAGGCACGGCATGCGGCGCTGATGGCGCAGCTGCGCCAGGCCGATGTGCCGGTGGTCGGTTTCGTCAATGGCAACAAGCTGGAAGTGGGCGGCCAGGTGCAGCCGGCGCGCGTGCAGATGCTGCGCGACTGGTTGGATGCCGGCTACGCGCTGGGCAACCACACCTGGTCGCATATGGATCTGAATGCCCAGGGCGTGGCCGCGTTCCAGCAGGATTTCCTGCGCGGTGAGCAGGTGCTGCGGCCGCTGCTGGCCGAGCGCGGCCAGACCCCGCAGTGGATGCGCCATCCCTATCTGCGCGCCGGCCGCACCGCCGAGGACCGCGCGGTGATGGACGCCTTCTTCGCCGCGCACGGCTACCGCGTTGCACCGGTGACCGTGGACAACGGCGAATGGGTATGGGCCTTTGCCTATGCCAATGTGATGAACGGGCAGCCGGATTCGCCCGAGCGCGAGGCCACGCTGGCGCGCCTGCGCAAGGGCTACGTGCCGTACATGCTGAACAAGGTCGACTACTACGAACGGCAATCGCAGGCGTTGCTGGGCTATGCATTGCCCCAGGTGTGGCTGATGCACGCCAACGAACTGAACGCGGCTACCTTCGCCGAGCTGGTGGCCGCGACCCAGCGCCGTGGTTACCGCTTCGTGTCGCTGGACGAGGCGATGCGCGACCCCGCCTATGCCCGCGGTGCAGAGGGCTACAACGGCCGCTACGGTCCCAGCTGGCTGCACCGCTGGGCGATGGCCGAGAACCGGCCCAAGGCGTTCTACGCCGGCGAGCCGGAAGTGCCGCAATGGGTGAAGACGCTGGCCAAGGTCGATTACGAGTAGGCGTCAGCGCTTGACGGCCAGCACGCCGTCCAGCGCCAGTTCGGCCTTGAATCCGGCCGTTTCCAGGCGTTTGGCCACTTCGCGTGGCACGTCACGGCCGCTGGTGAGCTTGTTCGGCGCGCCGGTGTAGTGGAACAGGCGGCCGCCCTTGCGGATGACGCGCGCAAGGTGGTTGTAGAACACCTGCGAATACAGTTCGCCGGCGATGCCGAAGCGCGGCGGGTCATGCAGGATGGCATCGACGCTGTTGCTGGCCACCTGTTCGATCTGCTGCGCGACATCGCCGTGGCTGAACTGCAGGCGGCCACCGGCGGCGGCGGATTCGGGATCGGGCGACCACGGATTGAGTGTGCGCAGCCACATCACATCGGCGTTCTTCTCGAACGAACGGATCTGGCCGACACCGACCTCCAGGGCGCAGGCGGCGAAGTAGCCGAGGCCGCCGCAGGTATCCAGCAGGATCTTGCCCGCTGGTGCCACCAGTTCCACCTTGCGGCGTGCATCCTCGAACGGCGACAGCTTCGAGGTCGGCAGCATCTTGATGCCGTCGATCTCGAAGGTGGGGGCGCCCCATTCGGTCGGCACCAGCTTGATCAGCGCGCCGCTGAAGCGCGAGATCGGCGCGAACTCTTCGCCATCCCAGTAGTACAGCGTGCGGTCCTTCAGCTTGCCCGGCCACGGGTAATGCTGGCCGCGGAAGGTGAAGCCCTCGGCATCCAGACCGACCGCGTCCTGGCTGCGTGCCAGGTCGAGCGATCCCTGCCAGTCGGCCGCGCCCTTGTCGTGGGCGCGACGCAGGATGTCAGCGCTGTCGCGGGTCAGCAGGGGGCCGGTGTAGTGAGGCACGGCGGGTACCGGGGCATGGCGGGGGGAGGGCATGGTACACCCGACGAGCCTTGAGCCCTGCGGTGCGCGGTGCGCAAGGGGGCATCGCTGCAGCTCAGTTGACCAGCGGCGCCCCGGCGGCGCGGCTGGAGCAGTGGTAGGCGTGTGGGGTGCCTGGGGGAATGACCGCGATCCCGTCTGCGGGCGCCAGGCCTTGCTGGGCGCAGGCCCTGCGGTGAACCTCCTGCGTGGCAGGGAGCTGGCGATCCAGCGCGTAGCGCAGGTTGCCGTCCTGCTGCAGCAGCCACAGCACGACCACGGGTTCAACATGGCCGGAAGGCAGTTCCCAGTCGATGGTGCGCATCACCAGGACATGGCCGTCTTCAGTCCTGCCGACCTGATCGTGGGTGCCCAGGGATACGAGCGGGGCGAACGCCATCAGCAGCGGCAGCAGCATGCCAGTGTCTCCAAATCGTCTACTTTCCCGATGGTGCGGGCGGTAGACCATCAGGAAAGCTGCAGATCACTCGCACTTCACCGCATACACCGGCCCGGCACCGATCAGCAGCAATGCCATGTAGTCGCTGTCGCGCGCGCGCGCCTTGAGCGATGCACCGTTCTTGAGGTGGAAGATGCCGAAGCCGCCGGCCAGGCGGATCAACGCGCTGTCGATCTGTTCGGCATCGTCGCGGAAGTACTGCTGGATATCACTGCGACTGGCCTTGTACAGCGCGTTGGGTTCGCGCTGCCATTGGCCTTCGCGTTCGAACGACACATAGTACTGGCCGCCTTCCTTCTCGATGCGGAACTCGGCCGCCTTGCGCGCGCTGGTGGCGAAGCAGCCGAGCATCGGGTCGGAGGAGAACGGCAGCTGGGTATCGCCGGAACAGGCGCCCAGCAGCAGGAAGGCACCGGTCAGCAGCAGGCGGGGCGCGTGCATGGGACGTTCCGACGGGGCAGGTGCGGCCAGTGTAGGCAGCCGCCCGACGCACGCGGTACAGGTTTTCGGCAAGAACACGGCGGCGCTGCCGGCAGCCGTGCGCGCGCCGGTCTACCGGTGGCGGGGCCGCTGGCGTGCGTTCCAGAGATGGGTCGCGGCCAGCAGCAGGCTGCCGGCAACGGTCAGCGGCGTTTCCCAGTCGTGCGAGGGCAGTGCCAGCGCGCCGGCCAGCAGCAGCGCCAGCCCCGTGCCGGCGCTGGCCCACGCCAGCGTCGGCAGCGGATGGCGGCGTTCGGCCCGCCACAGCGCATAGCCGGTCAACGGCAGGGCGATCGCCACGAACAGCAGGTGCACCCATTCCGCTTCGGCCCAGGCGCCGAACAACGGCAGCGCGGCCGCCAGCAGCGGCAGCGCCAGGCAGTGCAGCAGGCACAGACTGGACAGGGCGACGGCGCCGGCATCGAGCAGGGCGGCGGAGGGTGACTTCATGGGCGGGCTCCCGAGGCTGTAAGTGTTATACAGTAACATTTCCATCCGCAGCCAACCCAGCCCCAGATGAACACTGTTTCCCGCGCCGACCGTCGTCTTCCGGTCACCGTCCTGTCCGGCTTCCTCGGTGCCGGCAAGACCACCCTGCTCAACCAGATCCTGCGCAACCGCGAAGGGTTGCGGGTGGCGGTCATCGTCAACGACATGAGCGAGGTCAACATCGATGCGCAGCTGCTGCGCGAGGGCGGCGCGGAACTGCGCCGGACCGAGGAGACGCTGGTGGAGTTCAGCAACGGCTGCATCTGCTGCACGCTGCGCGATGACCTGCTGCAGGAAGTGCGGCGGCTGGCCGATGCCGGTCGCTATGACTACCTGTTGATCGAATCGACCGGGATCGGCGAACCGATGCCGGTGGCGGCGACCTTCGCGGTGCGCGACGCGCAGGGCTTCAGCCTGAGTGACATCGCGCGGCTGGATACGATGGTGACGGTGGTGGACGGCAATGCCTTCCTGGCCGACTTCGGCTCGACGCTGCGGCTGGCCGAGCGCGGCCAGCAGGCGGGCCCGGACGACGATCGCGGCGTGGTCGACCTGCTCTGCGAACAGGTCGAGTTCGCCGATGTCATCGTGGTCAGCAAGGTCGACCAGATGCAGGACGATCTGCTGCAGGACACGCTGGGCGTGCTGCGTGGCCTGAACCGCGACGCGCGCCTGCTGCTGTCGCGCTTCGGCGATGTGCCGCTGAACGAACTGCTGGATACCGGCCGCTTCGACTTTGAACGGGCACAGCAGGCGCCGGGCTGGGTGAAGGAGCTGCGCGGCGAGCACACCCCGGAAACCGAGGAGTACGGTATCGGCAGCTTCGTGTACCGCTCGCGGCGTCCGTTCCATCCGGTGCGGTTTGCACGCACGCTGCAGGAAGGCATGCCCGGGGTGATCCGCAGCAAGGGCTGGTTCTGGCTGGCCAACCGCATGGACTGGGTGGGCGAGTTGAACAGCGTGGGCGCGGCCACGCGCACGCAGGCGGCGGGGTTCTGGTATGCCGCGCGCGAGCGGGTGCGGGCGGGCCAGGAGGACGCGATGCCGTTGCTGCCGCCGACGCCACTGCCCTACAGCGACCTGGGCTGGGCACGGCAGCAGGCCGACTGCTGGAGCGCCCCGCTGCCCGATGCACAGGCGTTTCCGGATGCCGCCGCGCACGCGGCCATGGCGCGCCTGTGGCACCCGCTGTGGGGCGACCGCCGCCAGGAGCTGGTGGTGATCGGGGTGCACATGGATGAGCGTGCGGTGCGTTCGGTGCTGGATGCGTGCCTGCTCAACGACAGCGAACTGCGCGCCGGGCCGCTGCTGTGGCAGCAGCTGCCGCAGGCGTTCCCGGTGTGGAAGCGCTGAGCGGGCGATGAGGATGCGCAGGTGCCGGCCCGTGGCCGGCACGCTGCGTGATCGATGCAACCACGCATGGCGTGGAACCACGGCTGAAAGGCCAGGTGTGGATGGAGGCCGGCGCGTGCCCCTACAGCGCGTCGCGCCACTGCCAGCCTGCGCTGCTGATCTGCAGTACCCGGGTCGGGCGCAGCGTCTGCAGCAGGGCGGTGTCATGGCTGACCATCAGCAACGCACCCGGCCACGCCGCCAGCAACGCTTCCAGCGCCTGCAACGCGGCCAGGTCCAGTGCATTGCCCGGTTCGTCGAGCAGCAGCAGCTGCGGCGCGGGATCGGCGTACAGCACGCTGGCCAGTGCGCCCTTGACCCGCTCGCCATCGCTGAGGCTGCCGGCGGGACGCTGGATCCGCTGCGCGTCCAGGCCCAGCAGGGCCAGACGCGTGCGCAGTTCACCGGGGTCGGCGCCGGGATGTGCTGCCTGCACTGTGTCGAGAATGCTCCGCGTGCCGGACAGGCCCAGCAGCTGCTGGTCGAGCAGCGCCAACGGGGCATGCCGTTGCACGTCGCCGCTGCGTGCCGTGCGTTGGCCGGCCAGCACACGCAACAGCGTCGACTTGCCGCTGCCATTGTCGCCGACCACGGCAATGCGCTGGCCGCGGCGGATATCCAGCTGCAGTGGCGCCTGGCACCCATGCGGCAGGACCAGGTCGTGGGCCTGCAGCAGCCGTGCCTGGCCGCGCTCTGCGTCTGTGCTGAACAACGCCAACTCGGGGGTGAGCGGCAGTGCCGCCGCCGCCGCGCGCACCTGCGAGGCACTGGCCAGCAGACGCTCGCTCTGGATCTGCTGTGCGCGGCCCTGGCTGGCTTCGGCGCGCTGCTTCTGGCGGCCGAGCAGGATCGGCGCCTGGTTGGCGTCCCGGGCCTGGCGGTTGCCACGCGCCTGGCGCTGCTGCTGGCGCTCGTGCTGTTCGCGCGCGCTGCGCTGCTGTTGCCGGTGCTGGGCGCGGGCGTGTTCCAGCTGCGCAGTAGCCGCCTCGCGTTCGGCCGCGCGCGCCTCGGCGTAGTGCTGCCAGGCGCCGCCATAGCGGTGCAGGCCGCGTGCATCGAGTTCGACGATCTGCTGCATGTACGCCAGCAGCTGGCGATCGTGACTGATCACCAGCAGGCCACCCTGCCACTGCTGCAGCTGGGCGTACAGCTGCTGGCGGTGACGCGCATCCAGATGATTGCTGGGCTCGTCCAGGATCAACCAGTCGGCGTCGCTCGCCCAGGCCCCGGACAGCGCGACCTGCATCGCCTGGCCGCCGCTGAGCCGTGCGGCCGGCTGCGCCGGGTCCAGGTCCGGCGGCAGCCGTAGCGCCTTCCATTGTTGCTGCAGCTGTTCGCGCAGGTTCCAGCGCTCGCCGATGCAGGCGAAATCGGCGTCATCGATGCCGCCGGCCTCGATCCGTGCCAACGCCGCCAGCTGCGCACCCACGCCGGCAAGTTCGCCGACGGTGCCGGTCGGGGGATGGCCGGGCGTAGGCAGCAGGAAGACGCGGCCACTGCCGTGCACCTGGCCTGCATCGGGCGACAGGCGGCCGGCCAGCAGGCGGGCGAGCACGCTCTTGCCCACGCCGTTGGCGCCGACCAGACCGGTGGCCACCGGGTCGAAGGAAAAGGACAGATCGGAAAACAGCGGCCGGCCATCGGCCAACCGATACGACACGCGGTCGAGCGTGAGGGAATGCGAAGTCATGCGACCTCCAGGGATGCCAGGTTCTCCCCTGCGCGCAGGGGCGGGAAGAGTCGGGCCGTCTAGTGCAGAGACGGCGGCATCACTGGCGCATCGGTCGCGAGCCTCTTGGAGGAGTGAGCGGGCAGTATAGCGGCGCTTGATGAATGCCCGGCAATCCATGCCGGGCGTGGATCTACAGAAGCGGCGCGCACGGCGCGGATCGACCGGATCAGGGTACGGTGTCCAGGCGGGCGCCGACGAAGTCGATGAATACCCGCAGCTTCGGCAGCACATGGCGGCCGGAGGGCCACAGCAGGTGGAAGGTGCCGCAGGAATGCACATGGTCTTCCAGTACGGCCTGCAACCTGCCGTCTGCCAGTGCGTCGCGCACCGAGTGCACCGGCACGAAGGCCAGGCCGATGTCACGCAGCGCCAGCGCCACCCGCGCCTCGATGGTGTTGGCCACCATGTGCACCGGCAGCTCCTGCGGTGCCTGGCCCTGCGGCCAGCGCACCGGCCACGGCTCCAGCTTGCCGGTGCTGGGGAAGCGGTAATGCAGCAGCGTGTGCTGCAGCAGGTCGGCAGGCGTGGCCGGGGTGCCGCGCCGCTGCAGATACGCCGGCGAGCCGACGATGCGGCGCGGGAACACGCCGAGCCGACGTGCGTTCATGCGTGAATCGCTCGGTTCGCCCACGCGCAGCACGGCATCGAAGCCCTCTTCGATCACATCGACCAGACGGTCGCTGAAATCCAGGTCGAGGCGGATGTCCGGATAGGCGGCCATGAACTCGGCCATCAGCGGCAGGGTCAGGTCGCCTACCAGTGGCAGGCTGATGCGCAGCGTTCCGCTGGGTACCGCGTGCGGTTGCGCCAGCTCGGTACGGGCCGCGTCGCGTTCGTCGAGGATGCGGCGGCAGCGTGCCAGGAACAGCTGGCCTTCGGCGGTAAGGGTGATGCTGCGCGTGCTGCGGTGAAACAGGCGCACGCCGAGCGCCTGCTCCAGCCGGGCCACGCACTTGCCCGCGGCCGAGGCGGAAATGCCCTGCAGGCGCCCGGTCTCGACGAAGCTGCGGCTGTCGGCGGCATGCACGAAGGTCTGCAGGTTGGCGAGGTTGTCGAGGACGGACATGGGCGGGGCCGGGACGGAAGGGCAGGGTAGGACGCACGCAGCACCGCGGCGCTGGGGCCGCCGGAACACGGCGATGCAGCTCCGGCGGGCCGTGTTGCGGCCCACTGGTTCCGGCCATGATGCCGATTGCGGACTTGCCGGTCCATGATGCGCGGAGCCGGACCCCGCTTTTTGCCGACCGTGCAGCTGCCTACCGTGGCGGGCCTCTCCCCACGGAACTCCGCTGATGACGCTCGCCCTTCCTGCCGATGCCGCGCCCGCCTTGCCGGCGGTGACCCGGCTGCTGCACACGGTGCACCCGCAACGCCTGGTCGGCGCGGTGGTGCTGGTCCGCCAGCACGGTGTGCTGCGCCATGCCAGCGCCAGCGGACTGGCCGACCGCGAAGCGGCCACGCCGATGCGCCGCGATCACCTGTTCCGCCTGGCGTCGGTGAGCAAGCCGCTGCTGACCACGGTGATCCTGCGCCTGGTAGCCAGCGGCGTACTCGACCTGGATGCGCCGGTGCAGCGCTGGCTGCCCGGGTTCCGCCCGGCGCTGGCCGACGGCAGCCGTCCGCCGATCAGCCTGCGCCAGCTGCTGAGCCACAGCAGCGGGCTTGGCTACCGTTTCCTCGAAGCCGGGGCCGATGGCCCGTATGCACGGGCGGGGGTCAGCGACGGCATGGATGCTGCGCGCCTGACCCTGCAGGACAATGTGCAGCGCATCGCGCAGGCGCCGCTGCTGTTCGCGCCGGGCAGCCAGTGGCTGTATTCGCTGGGCGTGGACGTTGCCGCTGCGGTGGCCGAAGCCGCAACCGGCGAGCGCCTGCAGGCGCTGTTCGATCAGCTGCTGGCGCAACCGCTGGGCCTGCGGGATACCGCCTTCGCCACCGCCGCGCACGACCGCCTGGCCACGCCGTATGTCAGTGACACGCCGCAGCCTCACCGGCTGCAGGAAGGCGAGGTGGTGCCGCCGTTCGACGGTACCGTGGGCATCGCCTACAGCCTGGCGCGCGCCACCGATCCGCAGTACCACGCCTCGGCCGGGGCGGGCCTGGTGGGCACCGCCGATGAGGTGATGAGGGTACTGGAGGCGCTGCGCGATGCGCGCGCGTCGTCGTTGCTGCCCGCGTCGCTGCTGGCACAGATGGGGCGTCCGCAGGTGAGTGACCAGGGGCCGGCCGATCCGCCGGGCTGGGGCTTCGGGCTGGGCTTTGCGGTGCTGCGCGATCCTGCCGCCAGCGGCACGCCACAGGCCGTCGGCAGCTGGCGCTGGGGCGGTGCGTACGGCCACAGCTGGTTCGTCGATCCGGCGCGCGCGCTGAGCGTGGTTGCGCTGACCAACACGCTGTACGAGGGCATGCACGGTGCCTTCGTCGACGAACTGCGCGATGCGGTCTATGGCGATCTGGAGGCCGCGCGATGAGCGGGCATGCGATCGACGCGGCGGCACCGGCAGGCGAAGCGACCCGTCTGCCGTGGCGGGGCCTGCTGGCGCTGGCCGGTGGTGGCTTCATCACCCTGTTGACTGAAACCCTGCCGGCCGGCGTGCTGCGGCCGATGGGCGAGAGCCTGGGCGTGAGCGATGCGGCGGCCGGTCAGCTGGTGAGTGTCTACGCGCTGGGATCGGTGCTGGCCGCGCTTCCGATGACCGCGCTGACCCAGCGCCTGCCCCGCCGCCCCCTGCTGCTGGCCGCGATCGCCGGCTTCGTGCTGGTCAATACGGTGACCGCACTGAGCCACGACTACGCGCTGACCCTGGTGGCGCGCTTGCTGGCCGGTGTATGTGCCGGCCTGTTGTGGTCGCTGGTGGCCGGCTATGCCGCGCGCATGGTGGTGCCGGCGCTGCAGGGACGCGCGATCGCGGTGGCGATGATCGGTTCACCGCTGGCGCTGTCGCTGGGTGTGCCGGCCGGTACCCTGCTGGGCCAGCAGATCGGCTGGCGCTGGGCGTTCGCATTGATGAGCGTGCTGGCGGTGCTGCTGCTGGGCTACGCGCGCTGGGCGCTGCCGGCACTGCCCGCCGCGGGTGCCGGGCAGCGCACGTCGCTGCGCTCGGTGTGGCGCATGCCGGGCATCCGCAGCACGCTGCTGGTGATGGCGCTGTACGTGCTGGCGCACAACGTGCTGTACACCTACATCGAACCGCTGGCGGTGCAGGCCGGCGCCGGTGCCTGGCTGGATCGCCTGCTGCTGGCCTTCGGTGTGGCAGCGATCGGTGGCATCGCGCTGGCCGGCTGGGGCGTGGACCGGCATCTGCGCGCGCTGGTGTGGACCAGCATTCTCGGTTTCGGTGCCGCGGTGGTGGCACTGCTGCTGTGGCCGGCGCTGCCGACCGTGCTGTTGCTGGCGACCGTGGTGTGGGGCGTGGCCTTCGGTGCCGTACCGACGTTGTTCCAGACCGCCCTGGCGCGCCGTGCCGGTACCGCTGCCGACCTGGCGCAGTCGATGCTGGTGACCGGCTGGAACCTGGCCATCGCCGCCGGCGGCGTGGCCGGCGGGCTGCTGCTGCAGGCCAGCGGTGCCCGCGCCCTGGGCGGGTTGCCGCTGGCGCTGCTGCTGGTGTGCGGGCTGTGGGTGTGGGCACGGCCGAAAGCCTGGGTGTAACCGAGCGGGTGCCGGCCGTGGCCGGCACCCACTGCTCATGCGCCCGGATCCTCGCCGGCCTGCTCGCGCTCGAACGGCACGCTGCGCGGATTCTGCATGTGTTCGCGTGCGGCGCCATAGCGCTGCTGCCGCTTGTGATGGAAGGCGATGAACTCATCGCGTGGCAACGGCCGCGAGAACAGCCAGCCCTGGCCGAACTGCACATGCTGGCTGTGCAGGTAGGCCAGCTGCGCTTCGGTTTCCACGCCCTCGGCCACCACCCACAGCCCCAGCTCCCGGGCCATGCCGATGATATGCGGGGTCACCGGGCTGGTGGCGCTCTCGGTGCCGATCGCATCGACGAAGGACTTGTCGATCTTCAGGGCATCCAGCGGCAGCTGCTGCAGGTACTGCAGGCTGGAATAGCCGACGCCGAAATCATCGATGGCCACGCTGTGGCCGGCCCGGCGCGCGGCGGCCAGCATGGTGCGCGCGCGGTCGATGTCCAGGAAGCCGCGCTCGGTGGCTTCCAGCCAGATCTGCTGCGGCAGGATGCCGCTGCCGGCCATGCGCTGGGCGATCACCTTCAGCGCGCGCCCGCTGCTGATGTCCTCCGCCGCCAGGTTGATCGCGATGTGCGCGCTGCGGTCCTCGGCCAGCAGCTCGCGCATGTCGGCCACCACGTTCTCGATCACCAGGTCGGTGATGTCGGCGATCATTCCCGCCTCTTCGGCCAAGGGAATGAACAGGTCCGGGCGCACCTGGCTGCCGTCCGGGCGCTGCCAGCGCACCAGCGCTTCGGCGCCGACGCAGATGCCGGTGTCCAGTTCGATGATCGGCTGGTAGTGCAGGTACAGCTCGCGCCGGCGGATGGCGATGGCCAGCTCGCCACGCAGTGACAGCCGGCGCCGCGACAGCCAGATCACCAGGCCGGCGCCGGCGGCGGCCATCAGCAGGCCCAGCGGCACGAACAGCCAGGCCTGCTGACGGAACGTGGCGGCCAGCGCGGTGCGCGGGGTGGTGGCGATCGCCAGCCATTCCTCGCTGCGCGCGCTGGCGTACAGGGTGTTGTTGTCCAGGCCCTCGCCGGGCTCGCGCAGCAGCTGCTGCAGCAGGGCCGGGTCCATGCCCTGCTGGCGGGTCAGCAGGCGCCCGTCCGGGCTGGCCAGGGCCAGCCGTACGTGGGGATCGACGATGACATCGACAAAGCGCCGCGGGTCGACCAGCACGTCGTAGGAACCGTACAGGATCGACAGCACCGGGCGCCGGGCGGTCGCCTCGGGGCGTACGTCCACGGCGATGCCGGCTCCGTCGCTGGTGACATGGTCGGCCCGTGGCTGCTGCACATCGGCGTGGAACGGGCCCCAGGAGGTGCATCGCAGCTTGCCGCCTTCGAAGTACCCCATCTGGTCAGCCGACGGCGTGGTCATCACCAGTGACTGCATGCGCCGGATATGCTCGTCTCCGCAAGGCGGCAGCGCGGTGGCCTCGGCCGACTTCAACGCGGCCAGCACTTCCTGATAGGAGCTGTCGGCGCGGCGCAGGGTCCGCTCGGCGATGATGCGCAGGCGCGCCTGCTCGACGCTGACGGCCCGGTCCCAGGTGGCGTAGACCATGGCTGCGATCGGCACCGCCGCCGCCACCACGGCCAGCAGGGTGCCGCCGATGATGACCCGCAGGCGGCTCATGGCCGGGATTCCAGACAGGCGGGCGGGGCAGGGCGCATGGGGGCCGGTCCTTGGACGATGGCGCTATCTGAACATGCCGCCGGCCTGGGCGGAATGGGACAATGTCGGTATTGGGTCACATTGTGGTGAAAGCGACACTCGCTGGCGGGCAAGGGTCGGCCGGCGCTGGTGTTGTGGCCATCGGAGGACTACCGTCGATGGCTTCACCCGCCCCTTGCCCGCGCCCATGACCGAGCCCGCTTCGCCCCCCGAGCACCTGCGCCGCAGCCTGTCCAACCGCCACCTGCAGCTGATCGCCATCGGCGGTGCCATCGGCACCGGCCTGTTCATGGGGTCGGGCAAGACCATCAGCCTGGCCGGCCCTTCCATCGTGTTCGTCTATCTGATCATCGGCGCGATGCTGTTCTTCGTGATGCGCGCGATGGGCGAACTGCTGCTGTCCAACCTGCAGTACAAATCCTTCATCGACTTCTCCACCGATCTGCTGGGTCCCTGGGCGGGGTTTTTCTGCGGGTGGACGTACTGGTTCTGCTGGATCGTCACCGCCATCGCCGATGTGATCGCCATCGCCGCCTACGCGCAGTTCTGGTTCCCGGGGCTGGACGCCTGGATACCGGCGCTGGCGTGCGTGATGCTGCTGCTGGCCCTGAACCTGGTGACGGTGAAGCTGTTCGGCGAAATGGAGTTCTGGTTCGCGCTGATCAAGATCGTGGCCATCTGTGCGTTGATCATCACCGGTGCCGGCCTGGTGGTGTGGGGCTTCACCTCGCCCAGCGGCCATACCGCCGCGCTGTCGAACCTGTGGAATGACGGCGGCATGTTCCCGATGGGCCTGGTCGGCTTCTTCGCCGGCTTCCAGATCGCGGTGTTCGCCTTCGTCGGCATCGAGCTGGTGGGCACGACCGCCGCTGAGACCGCCAACCCCGAACGCAACCTGCCCAAGGCGATCAACTCGATCCCGGTGCGCATCATCATCTTCTACGTGCTGGCGCTGGTCGCGATCATGGCGGTCACGCCGTGGCGCCAGGTGGTGCCGGACAAGAGCCCGTTCGTGCAGCTGTTCGTGCTGGCCGGCATTCCCGCCGCCGCCAGCCTGATCAACTTCGTGGTGCTGACCTCGGCCACCTCGTCGGCCAACAGCGGCATCTTCTCCACCAGCCGCATGCTCTACGGCCTGGCCGAGGAAGGCCACGCACCGCGCGGGCTGTCACGCCTGTCGCGCGCGGCGGTGCCGGCGCGTGGGCTGCTGTTCTCGTGCCTGTGCCTGCTGGGTGGAACCCTGCTGATCTACCTGATCCCGAACCTGGTGACCGCCTTCACGCTGGTGACCACCCTGGCGACGGTGCTGTTCATCTTCGTCTGGTCGCTGATCCTGGCGGCGTACATGGTCTACCGTCGCCGTCACCCCGAGCGTCATGCCGCCTCGATCTTCAAGATGCCCGGCGGCGTGGCGATGTGCTGGGCCTGCCTGGTGTTCTTCGCTGCCGTGCTGGTGCTGCTGAGCCTGCAGGCCGACACCCGCCAGGCGCTGATCGCCAGCCCGGTATGGTTCGTGCTGCTGGGCGTGGGCTATTGGGTGCGACGCAGGGCGCGGTAGCGTCGACTGTCGCGCGTAGTGCGGGATTTCGTGGTGGACCAGGGCAGGCCGTCGACGAACCGCCGACGCTGCCGGCGCCGGATCCGTTGCCCATCGCCCATTCACCCCGTATTCGCGGGCGCGGCCGGATCATCCGGCCGCCATGATCCGCCGTCCTGCCCTCCTTGCGCTGTTGCTGCTGCCCGGCCTGTGGCCCGGGCTGGCCGCTGCGCGCACCGTCTACCGCTGCGTGCAGGGCAATACGGTCAGCCTGGCCACCGCGCCGGAACCGGGCTCGCGCTGTACCGCCAGGGAGATTGACGACAACGCCGTCCAGACGCCGAACCTGTGGGGCAACATGGGCGTGTTCAGTGGCGTGCTGTACGAACGCGAGCAGGACGGCGTGCTGGTCTATTCCACCCGCAACCTGCCGGGTTCGCGGGTCTTCCTGAAGTTCACCGTGGCCACGCCGCCCGGCGAGCCGGCGCATGAGGGCCTGGGCAAGGTCGGCAAGCCGCAGCTGGCGCAGCACGCCAGGCAGTTCAAGGCGGCCGCCAAGGCCACCGGCGTCGACGATGCCTGGCTGCGCGCGATCGCCCATGCCGAAAGCAACTTCGATGCACTGGCGGTCTCCAGCAAAGGGGCGCAGGGGGTGATGCAGCTGATGCCCGATACCGCGCAGGAATACGGCGTGCGCGATCCCTTTTCGCCGCAGCAGTCGATCGATGGCGGTGCACGCTACATGCGCGCGCTGCTGCGCCGTTACAACGGCGACCGGCCACTGGCGGCGGCCGCCTACAACGCCGGCATCGGTGCGGTCACCCGCTACAAGGGCGTACCGCCGTATGCCGAAACCCTCGCGTATGTGGACAAGGTGATGGCGCTGTACGCGCGCTACCGCGAGGCGATGGGCATCCGCACCGAGGTGCCCGCGCGCTAGGCCGGCGGTGCTGGACGCGCGCGTGCCGCCACGGCGGCGATGCTCAGCGTGAGGTGCCGCTGCTGACCAGGTCGTAGCGCTCGACGCGGCCGACACGTTCGATCGCGGCCTGCACGTCGGCACGCTGCTTGAGCGCACGCCATGCCGCATCACCGCGTGCGTCGCCCGGCAGCGAGGGATAGGTGCGCATGTCCTGCAGGCTGGCCAGGATCTCGCCGCGTTCGACCGGCGAGCGCAGCTGCTCGATCAGCACCGCCGCAGCGCCGTCCAGATCGCCCGCTTCCAGCAGCATCTCGCGATGGAACACGGAGGCACCCTCGCGCTCGGCCAGGATCACGTCGCGTGCGGCCTCCATGGCCCCGGTATCGCCGCGAACGCGGGCGGCGGCGAACTGCACCAGCGCCTGTGCGGCCCTGCCGTAGCCGGGCAGGTCCTGGATGCCCTGCACGGCCTGCACCGCCTCCTGCGGGCGACCGAGCGAGAGGAACAGGAAGCCGACACTCAGCTGGTGTTCGATGCCGTTGGGACCGCGTGCGCCGATGCGCGCGGCCTGCTGCGCGGCCGCCAGTGCGTCGTCCAGACGGCCCAGCCGGCGCAGGGCGGTGTACCGGTTGTTGAGCAGCCGCCCCACCCATTCGGCCTCGGCATCCGAAGGCGACTCCCCTGCGGCGGCTGCGCGGGCGATGCCATCGGTCAGCGCCAGCACTTCCTCGTTGCGGTCCAGCATCAGCAGGGTGCTGCCGAACTCGGCCATGCGCCCATCCAGTGCGCGATCGAGCAGGCCGGACACCCGCAGTTCGTCCAGATGCTGCTGCGCGCCCTGCGTCGCATCAAAGCGTGGATCGCTGCGATCGACATAGCGGTCGAAGCGCTTGTCGCTGCGCAGCCGGATGATCTCGGCGGGGCCGCTGATACGCGCCAGTGTCGCCGGGATGTCCTCGTCACGACCGTTCTCGGCCTGCAACGTGGCCAGTGCCAGCCACATGCCGGTCGGCTCCAGGCCGCCACTCTTCCAGCCGTTGTCGAACAGCGCCTGCAGCAGTTCCATGCGCTGCTGTGGCTGCGCGTGCAGGCGGTACTGCAGATACCTGACCGTGTCCGGCTCGAGCGGCAGCGGCGCGTCGGCATGCTGCAACGCCCGTACCAGGTAGTTCGTGGCCGCTGCGGGCTGGCCCTGGGACAGCTCCAGCGAGACCAGCGTCAGCAGGATCTGCGCATCCACCGGCAATGCCTCCAGCGCCCGCTGCAGATAGCGGCGGGCCTGGTCCGGCTGCTTCTGCATCATCGCGGTCCAACCGGCCACCTGTGCCGCACGGCCACGATGCTCGGCGTCGAAGTCATCCAGCAGCGGGTCTTCCATCAGCTGTTCGATCGTGATCAGCGCCCCCAGGGTGTTGCCGCTGCGCGACTGCTGGATCGCTTCATCCCAACGCTGGGCGTAGGCCAGGTGCACGGCATCGCCGGTGACCGATGGCTTCTGTGGCGCCACGGTGATCGAGGCCGACACGGGCGGGCCAGCCAGCAGGGCCAGCAGCAGGGCGGCGAAGGGGAGGGCGCGGGGCATGGAGGATCTCCATCCGTGGGCACAGCATTGAACCCGCTGGGGCCAGCGAGAACAAGCGCGGCGCATGGAACTGTGATGCCCGGCAGTACGCCTGGCCGTGGCGCATCGCGCGCGCAGCGTCTATTGTCGGTGCCTGGTCAAGCAACAGGCAGGCAGCGCAGCGCGATGGCACGGTGGCAATGGATGGCGGCAGGCGTGGCGGTGGCAACCGTGGTGGCATTGGCGGCAACCTGGTGGGAAACACCGCTGCACACGCGCGCTGAACCGGCAGGCCCGGCGCCCACGCCGTTGGCCTGGACGGCCCAGATCGAACTGCTGGCCGGTGATGGCCATCCGGGTGATCGGGACGGTGCCTCGGCACAGGCCCGCTTCGCCGACCCCTATGCGCTGTTGCGCAGCGCCGATGGCAGCGTCTATTTCACCGATGCCGGCGACAACAACCGCATCCGCCGCCGGTGGCCCGACGGCCGCGTGGAGACCGTGGCCGGGCAGGGCGAGGGGCGTGTGGATGGACCGGCGCTGCAGGCACGCTTCAACACGCCGTCGGGCATCGCCGCCGACGCGCAGGGCAATCTGTACGTGGCCGACACCGGCAATCACGCGATCCGTCGCATCGGCATCGATGGCCAGGTCAGCACGCTGGCCGGTGGCGAGCAGGGGTTCGCCGATGGTCCCGCGGCGCAGGCCCGCTTCGATGGCCCGATGGGCATCGCCGTGGACGCGCAGGGCCAGGTCTACGTTGCCGACACCTGGAACGACCGCATCCGGGTGATCGGTACCGACGGTGCGGTGCGCACGCTGGCCGGCGGCGACCGCCCCGGTTTCATCGATGCCGCTGGCGCCGACGCACGCTTCGATACGCCGGTGGCGCTGGCCTTCGATGCGCACGGCGCGCTGCTGGTGGCCGACCTGTTCAACAACGCGGTGCGGCGTGTCGGTGCCGATGGCAGTGTCAGCACGGCGGTGGCCAGCGGCGGGGTGATCAATGGGCCGTTGTCACTGGCCACGACGCACGACGGCGTGCTCTACGTGGGCGATCTGGACGGCCGCATCGTGCAGGTGACGCCGCAGGGCCACCAGCTGGCGCTGCTGGGCAACGACCGGCTGCCACGCCTGGCGCGGCCGAGTGGACTGGCGGTGGAGGCCGATGGTGGACTGCTGGTGGCCGACTCGGCGGGGTACCGCCTGCACCGGCTGCGCCCGTTGCCGGTCGGTGAGCTGCCGGCGCCGGCACTGGTCGGCCCGGCCGCCGATGCCGCGCTTCCGGACAGTGGCGGGCGTTGGCCGCTGGCGCCGCAGGACGGCTGGCACGAAGTGGTCGGCACGTTGGGCGAGGTGCGCGGCAACTTCAGCGGCGAGAGCCGCCACCACCTGCACGGCGGCTTCGACGTGCGCGGGGATGTCGGCCAGACCGTGCTGGCGATTGCCGAGGGCAAGATCAGCAGCCCGATCGCCGCCTGGAGCCTGGGCGGGCAGGCCGAGGGCCTGGCCGTGGAACGGTTGAAGTACATCCACATGCGGGTGGGGCGCACGCCGTCAGGCACCCCGTTCGATGCGCGCTGGCAGGCGCTGTATGACGATGAAGGCAAGCTGGAGCGCATCCGTGTGCGGCGTGGCACGCGCATCCACGTGGGTGACCGCCTGGGCAGCATCAACAGCCAGGCCCATGTGCACCTGGCCGTGGGCAACGGCGGGTTCGAGACCAATGCGGTCGCGCTGGGCTTCCGCAACTACGCCGACCACTTTGCTCCCCGCATCACCGACGTCGCGCTGCTGGACGACAACGATCAACCCTTGGCCCCCGGCAGCGATGGCGTGGTGTTGCTGGCGCGGCAGGGGCGTGGCGTGCAGATCGTGGTGGAGGCCTGGGACCAGGTCGACCACAACCTGCCGCGCCGCCGCCTGGGCCCGTACCAGGTCGGCTACCAGATCCTCGATGCCACCGGGCAGCCGCTGCAGGGCTACGAGCAGCCGCGCTGGAACATCGTCTTCAACCGCATGCCGCCACAGGCGCTGGCGGTGAAGGCGGCCTATGCCCCGGACAGCGGCATCACCGTGCACGGCAGTGCGGTCACCCGGTTCCGTTACCTGGTGACCAATACCGTGCGCGACGGCCTGATGGAGACCGGGCGCTGGCAACCGGCGGCGCTGCCGCCGGGCGAGTACATCGTGCGCGCCAGTGCGCGCGACTACAGCGGCAACGAAGGCGTGGGCCCGCGCGAGCTCAGGGTGCGGCTGCTTCCATAGCCGCCGGAGCGCCGCAACGCTCGCGTTCGGCATCCATGTCTTCCAGCGGCCGCACTTCGATGCTGCCGAAGCGCGCCCAGGGGAACTGCCGGGCGATGTGCATGGCCTCGTCGCGGTCGCGGGCGGTGATCAGGTTGAAGCCGGCCAGCAGCTCGCGGGTCTCGGCGAACGGTCCGTCCAGCACCCGGCTCTGGCCGTCGCGCACGCGCAGGGTCTGCGCGGTGTCGACCGGCTGCAGCTTCTGCGCGACCAGCAGGGTGCCTTGGGCCTGCAGCTGGTCGGCGTGGGCCAGGCAGTCGCGCATCAGCGCGTTGAATTCTTCGGTGGGCAGCGCCTGCAGCAGGGCAGGCTCGATGTAGATCAGGAGCAGGTACTGCTGCATGGCAGGGTCCTGGCGGGGGCGGGTGCCCATGATGGCGCAGGATTGCGCATGGGCATGCTGCAGTGCGGGAGGCGCGCCGTCCACCGGAAAAATAATTTCGCAGGACATGTCGATTCGCCGCGCCCTGGTTCGTTGTATCCAGTGAAGGGCACGCCCCCTGCGTTCCCACGGGAGACCGAAATGAAGGTGATGGTGATCGTGAAGGCCAATGCCGATTCCGAAGCCGGCCGCATGCCCAGCGAACAGGAACTGGCCGAAATGGGCGCCTACAACGAGCAGTTGGTGGCCGCCGGCATCATGCTGGCCGGTGAAGGCCTGCACGCCACCCAGCGCGGCCGGCGTATTCATTTCGGCGCTGGGGCGCCGCAGGTCGAGGCCGGCCCGTTCGCGCCGGCCGGCGAACAGATCGCCGGGTTCTGGCTGTGGGAGGTGCGTTCGCTGGATGAGGCTACCGAGTGGGCCAGCCGGGCGCCGTTCGCCGCCGGCGGGGCGCTCGAACTGCGACCGTTGATCTCGGCCGAAGATTTCGGCGCGGCCTTCACCCCCGAATTACAGCAGCAGGAACAGCGTCTGCGTGCACAGCTGGAAGGCTGAGCCAACCCATCTGCGCGCTGGGCATGGCCCGGTGCGACCGCCCAGAACCACACCCCGGAGAACTGTCATGAAATTGATTCCCTTCCTCGGCTTCAGCGGCCAGGCCCACGACGCCATGGCGTTCTACGCCAAGGCACTCGGTGGCCAGGTCACCTCGGAAATGAAGTACCGGGACATGCCGCCGTCCGATGGCTCGCCCGGCTGCAATGACATGCCCGCAGACACGCTCGACCACGTTGCCCACAGCCAGCTGGAAATCGGCGCCGCGATCCTGATGGCGGCCGATGGCCCCGGCAGCGGTGACGGCGGCGCGACCACCATCAATGTCGATGTGGACAGCATCGAAGAAGCAGAGCGGGTCTTTGCTGCACTGGCCGACGGTGGCCAGGTGCAGATGCCGATCGCCGAAACCTTCTGGGCCCATCGCTGGGGCATGTTGATCGACCGCTACGGCAAGCCGTGGATGGTCAACTGCATGAAACAGCCCTGAGTGCCTGCCCGACCGACTGCAAGGAACCGTGACAATGAGTACAGCGCAACCGCAGATGATCTTCGTCAACCTTCCGGTCAAGGACCTGGAAAAGTCCAAGGCGTTCTTCGCCGCACTGGGCTACAGCTTCAATCCGACCTTCACCAACGACGATGCGGCCGGCATGGTGATCAGTGACAGCATCTACGTGATGCTGCTGACCCAGCCTTTTTTCCAGCAGTTCACCACCAAGCGCCTTGCCGACGCGCACACGCACACGGAAGTGATCACGGCGCTGTCCTCGCCCAGTCGCGAGGCGGTGGACCAGACCCTGGAAAAGGCCCTGGCCGCCGGTGCCAGCGAGCCGCAACCGGCGCGTGACTACGGCTTCATGTACCAGCGTGGATTCCAGGACCTGGATGGGCATCTCTGGGAAATCGCACACATGGACGGCGAGCCGGGCTGAGTGCCCGCCGCCGGGGAGAGCTCTGATGGCTTACGTGGATGCTTACGTGCTGCCGTGCCCGCTGGACAAGGTGGCCGCCTACCGGCGTCTGGCCCGCAAGGCCGGCGCGGTGTGGAAGGACCATGGCGCGCTGCAGTACATGGAATGCGTGGCCGACGATGTGGAACCGGGCAAGTCGACCTCGTTCCCGCGCGCGGTGAAGGCCAAGCCCGGCGAGACGGTCATCGTCGCCTTCGTGGTGTTCCGCTCGCGCGCTGCGCGCGACCGCATCAACGCGAAGGTGATGGCCGATCCGCGGCTGGCCGGCATCGGGCCCAAGGACATGCCGTTCGATACCCGGCGCATGTTCTGGGGCGGTTTCAAGCCCATCGTTGAAGCGTGAACCGCGCTGCTTGTGCGGGCCGGGCATGCGTGCTGTGATCGGCCGATGTCCGAGCCCGCACTGACGCAACGTCTGGAAACCCTCTGGCGGATGGAATCGCCGGTGTTGATCGCGCGCCTGGCGCGCCTGCTTGGCGGCGACGTGGGGCGTGCCGAAGAGCTGGCCCAGGACACCTGGCTGGCCGCGCTGGAGCGCTGGCCGGCGCAGGGCATCCCGGACAACCCCGGAGCCTGGCTGATGACCACCGCGCGCAATCGTGCCATTGACGTGCTGCGCCAGCATCAACGCGTGGCGCAGCAGCATGCGCAGTGGGGCGAGCAGCTGCACCCGGCGGCATTGCCGGCACCCGATGACAGCCAGGCGCTGGAGGACGATCTGGGCGACGATCTGCTGCGGCTGATGTTCGTGGCCTGCCACCCGGTGCTGCCCGCCGATGCGCGGGTGGCGCTGACCCTGCGCCTGCTGGGCGGGCTGACCACCGTCGAGATCGCGCGTGCCTTCCTGCAGCCGGAGCCGACCATCGCCCAGCGCATCGTGCGGGCCAAGCGCACCCTGGCGCAGAAACAGGTGCCGTATGAGGTGCCACGCACGGAGGCCCTGCCTGCACGGCTGGCCTCGGTGCTGGAAGCGATCTACCTGGTGTTCAACGAGGGATATGCGGCCAGTGCCGGTGATGACTGGATGCGACCGGCGTTGTGTGCCGAGGCGTTGCGGCTGGTGCGCATCCTGGCCCACCGCATGCCCGCGCCTGCGGTGCTGGGGTTGTGGGCTTTGATGGAACTGCAGGCATCGCGCACTGCCGCCCGCGTGGATGCGCACGGGGCACCGGTCCTGCTGGACCAGCAGAACCGCGCGCGCTGGGACTGGCTGCAGATCGAACGTGGCCAGCAGGCGCTGGCCCGCGCCCTGGCTGCCGGCGGCGCCGACGATCCCTATGTCCTGCAGGCACGGATCGCCGCCTGCCATGCCGGCGCGCGCCGCGCCGAAGACACCGATTGGGCGCGCATCGCTGCGCTGTACGCGCAGCTGTTGCGGGTGATGCCGTCGCCGGTGGTGGCCTTGAACCGGGTGGTGGCGGTCTCGCGCAGCGACGGGGCATTCGCCGCGTGGGCGCTGTTGCAGCCACTGCTGGACGAGCCACGCCTGCAGGGCTACGCACCGTTGCAGGTGGTGCGCGGCGAGTTGCTGCTGCAGCTGGGCAGAGAGGACGACGCACGCGATGCATTCGGCGCGGCCGCAGCGTTGAGCCAGAACCAGGCAGAGCGGACCTTGCTGCGGCAACGGGCCGGCCTGCCGCAGGAAGAGTGAAGCCGACAAGGTCAGCACTTGTCGGTTTGCGCCGGAGCGGCTATGTTTCGCGCCCAGCGGGCGGCTTTCGCCCGCCTTTCGCGTGTGTTGACCGAGGAGCGGTTGGATGTTTTCAAGGACGAAGGGCGCACCGCGCGCGTTTGCGCGCCTGCTTGCCTATGCGCTGTGCCTGGCCGTCTGGCCGATGGCGGTGCAGGCGGCGGAGAAATCGCAGCAGGCCTACTGGGCCGGTTTTGCCTATACCGCTGATGCCGCCGCCGTACAGGCGACCACCCCGCACGCGCATGCTGTGCTGGAAGCGCGTGGCCTGATCCCGCTCAACCAGACCCTGGCCCAGGCACTCAAGCGCCGTGCGCCGGCGCACCTGGAACTGATCGACCAGCCGGTGGCGATGCTCGATGGCACCACCAGCGCCGTGGTGCTGGCCGCGGCGCTGGACCGCGAGCTGGTGTCGGTCGAACCGATCGGCGACCAGTACAAGGTGCTGGTGGAAGTGGCGCTGCAGGCGCTGTTCTTCGACTTCCGCGAGCGCCAGGTGATCGCGTCCTATCCGCTCACCCTGCAGCGCATCGACGTGCAGGAGTACCGGCCGGACAGCGATGACATCGACGCGATCGTCGCCGATCTGCTGTATGGCGGCGCCGATACCAGCCTGTCGCAGGTACTGGCCGCCACCCTGGCCCAGGCCAGGCTGCCCGAAGCGGCCACGCGCCGCCTGCAGGTCGGTGCGGTCACCCTGTCCGATGCCACGCTGGCCAGGCTGCCCGACCCGACGTGGGCCGCTCCGCTGCGCGCCACGCTGGCCCACGAACTGTCCAAGACGCTGTCATCCAACACCGGTGTCGGCCTGCTGCCGCCGGCTTCGGGGCAGGCGATCGGCGGCGCGATGGCCGCACGCTTCGCCGACGGCAAGGTCTACCAGCTGAAGATTCCCGAAGCGGACTACGTCATCAGCCTGCAGGTCGATGCGCTGAAGAACGGTGTCATCAGTGAGACCCCGGCGATGAAGACGATGCTGTTCGGCGCGTTCTTCACCGCCACGGTCACCGAGCCGTTCTCCGGCAAGGTGTACTTCCAGCAGCCGCTGCGCAAGGGCGCCACCAAGGTGGTGCCGGTCACGCAGTGGCAGGTCGACCAGTGGTCGGCCAGCTACGAAACCCTGCTGGCCGGCTTCGATGCCTTCGCCGGCGCCGCCGCCAAGCGTGACGATGCGCGCGCCTGGCTGGACGAGCAGAAGCCGGGCGGCCGCCCGTTGCAGCAGCAGACCCAAGCCCTCCAGGAGTTGATCAAGTCATGTCGTTGATGCGTACCATCCTGCTCATCCTCATCGCGCTGGCGGTGGCCTCGCCGGTCGCCGCGCAGACCGCCAGCTCGCGCGGTACCGGTTCGGCCAGCTACGGCCTGCGCCTGAGCGCCGACACCCGCGCCCAGGCCCTGAACAAGGCCAAGGCCAATGCACTGGAGGCGTACATCGCCGAATCCGGTGCGGCCAAGCTGCGCCTGTTCGAATCGCGTCGTGCCGAGTTCCTCGGCGAGATCGACCGTTACGTACTCAGCGCCGTGCAGCTGTCGGACACCGAAGACAAGAAGGCCAAGACCTACAGCGTCACCGTCCGTGCCGAGATCAACACCACCCTGCTGCAGACCAAGCTGGATGCCGGCTCGGCCGTGGCCGGTGCCACCGCCGCGCAGCGTTCGCTGCTGACCTTCCTGTTCATGGCGCGCTCGCAGGACACCGTGCAGTCGTTCCAGGACAAGGAATACCGTCGCGTCGATGCCAGCAGCAGCTACAGCGAGAACACCCGCGAGGGCGACAGCTTCCGTGGCAACTCGGTCAGCACCAACGGCAGCATCAACCAGAACGGCTCGGTGTCGGTCACCAGCGGTGGCAGCACCACCCAGCGCAGCGACGCCATCAGCTGGAAGGTGGCCAACGCGGCCGAGGTCAACACCGCGATGACCGGTGCGTTCAGCGCCGCCGGCTACGAAGTGGTCGAAGCCGAGTACGTGGAAGGCGAGTCGCGCGGCCTGCTCAGCATCGAGCGCATCCGCAAGGACTTCAGCACCGGCAACGACCTGTCCGCCGCCACCCTGCGTGACACCGCCAACGGCATCCGTGCGGCCAACATCCCGTACATCGCCGTCGGTACCCTCGACGTCGGCATGCGCGACCGCGACCCGGCCAGTGGCAACACCCGCGTGTTCGTCACCGTCACCGGCAAGGTGCTGGACGTGACCGGCCGCTTCCCGCGCACCGTGTCCTCGGTTGGCCCGGTGCAGTTCTCCGGCACCGGCCCGAACGAGACCGTGGCCCGCACCAATGCCCTGCAGCTGGCTGCCGAGAAGGCCGCCCAGCAGATGATCAACGAACTGAACGTCAAGGCGGTCCGCTGATACCCGGCCTCGTCCGGCGCTGGCGGTTCCGCTGCGCTCGCCGGGCATGGCCCGGCGCTACCTACCACGGGCCGCACTGCGGCCGTCTCTCCCAAAGGACTCTCTCATGATCCGTACCACCGCTCTCACCCTGGCCATCGCCGCCGCTACCCTGTCGATGCCGGCGCACGCCGGCCTGGGCAAGCTGAAGGACCTGGCGGGCGCCGCCACCGGCACCTCCAGCAGCAGCGCCAGCGCTGCCGCCCCGGACGAAGCCGCGCAGGAAGCACTGGTGCGTCGTTTCGTCAGCTCGCAGTCGCACTCGCTGCAGGCCCAGACCTCGTTCGCCCGTGCCTTCGGCCTGGCCGAACAGGTGCAGCTGCTGGAAGCCGAGCGCCAGGCGCTGTCGTCCGGTTCGGTCAACGTGGACGCCATGAAGAAGTCGGTGTCGGTCAGCGAAGCCGCGCAGGCCGCCATTGACGAGCGCCAGGCCGCGCAGCCGGAGCTGAATGCAGAATCCAAGCAGCATTACGCTGAAGGACTGGTCTCGCTGCTGGCCTCGGCCGCCGAAGCCCAGAAGCTGAGCGGCGAAGCCAGCGGCTTTGCTGCAGGCATGAAGAACCTGGGTGCCACCCAGATGGCCACTGCTGGCCGCAAGCTGGCCGCCGGCGCCTGGGTTGCCAAGGAATCGCCGGGCTTCATCAAGGGCCTGTACGGCTCGACCAAGTCGGCCGTTACCTTTGCCAGGAAGAGCAAGGTGAAGGTGCCGTCCAACGCTGATTCGATGCTGGATTCGCTCTGATCCGAGGCAGCCACGCATGCGCACCACGACTCGATTGATCGGCCTGGGGCTGGTTGCTGCCCTGCTGGCAGCCTGCGGCAAGCAGGATGCACCGGCAGAAGCGGCACCGGCCAAGGAGAAGGCCACCAGTGCACTGGCCAGCAATGCGCCGGTGCAGGAAGCGCCCCTGCGTGGCACGCCGGATTTCGGCGGCACCACCCAGGTCGCGCGCGAAGCCGACGGCATCGGCAGCACCCCGGAACTGGCGGTGCTGGCGGCATTGCAGTCGGCCGTGGCCCAGGTCAACGGCGTACGCGTGGCCAGCCAGATGCAGGGCCTGCGTGCAGGCCTGCATGTGGATGTGGACGGTGAACACGTCGGCGACATCCGCGCCGACGCGTTCTCGCAGCAGATGATTGCCGGCTCGCAGGGCGCGGTGCTGGGCTATGACATCCTCTCGCAGGAGGAAGTGACCCAGCTCGACGAGGAAACCATCGCCCGCGTGCGCGCCAGCGATGAAGGCTGGAGCTTCAAGGGGTCGGCCTCGGCCAGTGCTTCCGGTGAGGCATCGGCCAAGAGCGGTGCGTCTTCGGCCAGCGTCAAGGAACACTACGAAGAGCAGGTGCAGGTGGACGCCAAGCGTGGCGCCAGCGCCTTCGATTCGGATGTCACCCGGCGCAGCATGCGCAGCTACTGGAAGGTGCGCGTGCGCGCGCAGATCGCCCAGTACCGCGCGCCGGACGAGCAGGGCAAGCCGAAGATCGTGGTCGCGTTGCCGCGCACCCGCGCCGGCAGCTACGCGGTGGGCGATGGCCGGGTGAATGCCGACGAGGTTGCCCAGGCAATCCGCGCGCGCCTGTCCGACACGCTGACCCAGACCCAGCGCTTCATCGTGCTCGACCGCGAGTTCGGCGATGAACTGCAGGCCGAGATCGATCACATCAACAGCGGCAACGTGCGCCTGCAGGACACCGCACGTGTCGGCCAGCAGCTGGCGACCGACCTGATCCTGATCCCGACCATCGAACGCTTCGAGTATCCGCGCAGCGTGCGCAACCTGCGCATGTCCGATCGCCAGGTGACCTCGTACGCAGGTGGCGGCCGCATCACCCTGCGACTGGTCAACGCCAGCACCGGCCAGGTGGTGATGTCCGACAGTTTCGATCACCAGCTGGCCTCGACCGGTCCGAGCACGCTGCCGCGCGTGGTCAACGGCCGCAGCATGGCCGCAGCGATGATGGAATCGCTGTCCGGGCAGATCGGCACCACCATTGTCACCACGCTGTTCCCGGTGTCGGTGGTCTCGGTCGATGGTGACCAGGTGGTGCTGAGCCACGGCGGTGATACCGTGCAGGCCGGCCAGCGCTGGCAGGCGGTGCGCCTCGGCGAAGAACTGAAGGACCCGCAGACCGGCCGTTCGCTGGGCCGCAGCGAGCACCCGTGCTGCACCATCCGCATCGATCGCGTGGCCGCGCAGACCTCCTACGGCACCATCGAAGACGGGGTCGACGCCATGCGCGGCGGCTTCCGTCCGGGCCAGATCGAACTGCGGCAGAAGCTGGGCAGCAAGCCGGCGGCCACCGCGGGTGCCACCGCCTCGGCGGCACCGGCTGCCGCCGCACGCCCGGCCAGCAAGCCCACGCCCAAGCCCGTCGCAGCACCGGCCGAAGACCCGAACTGGTAAGACGCCCAGGCAGCACACCGTGGGGGCCAGAGCCCTTTCCCGATGGGAAAGGCTCTGGCCCATCCTGTTTTCGTCATCCACGCATCGCGTGGATCTCCCGTGTCGATCAAGGTCGGCACCTGCCCTCAGGAAGCCGGCTTTTGACGTTGCCGTTGATTCGGCAGGTGCCGGGCGCAGCCCTGCCGAACCCCTTACACTCCGGAAGGATTTCCCTGCTGGAGAGAGCAATGAAGCAACTCGTACTGGGCGTGCTCGCCCTGTCGGTGTCGAGCGCACTGATGGCGGCCACCCCGAAATTCGATGGCGCGCGGATCTCCGCCGACGTCAAGGAACTGGCGTCCGACGCCTACGAAGGCCGCTCGCCGGCCACGGCCGGCGAAGAAAAGACCATCGCCTTCCTCAGCAGGCAGTTCGCCGACGCCGGCCTGCAGCCGGGCGGTGACCTGAAGGATGGCAAGCGCCTGTGGACCCAGGCCGTCCCCCTGCGCAAGGGCGATATCGTCGGCACCCCGCAGTTGTCGCTGCAGCAGGGCGGCAAGACCATCACGCTCGAACAGGGCAAGCAGATCGCGGTGCGTGCAGCCATGAATGGCGCCACCGATGTGGATATCAGCAAGGCGCCGCTGGTGTTTCTCGGCTACGGCGTGAAAGCCCCGGAACGCAACTGGGACGACTTCAAGGGCGTGGACCTGAAGGGCAAGATCGCCGTCGTGCTGATCAACGACCCGGATTTTGAAACCGGCAAGGGCGATTTCGACGGCAAGGGCATGACCTGGTATGGGCGCTGGCCGTACAAGTACGAGGAAGGCGCACGCCAGGGCGCGCTCGGCGTGCTGATCGTGCACGAGACCGCACCGGCCTCCTACGGCTGGGCGACCGTGGCCGGCTCCAACACCAACACCATGTTCGACGTGGTGCGAGACAACCCGGCCGAGACCCACCCGCTGCTGGAAGGCTGGATCCAGCGTGACCTCGCCGTTGAGCTGTTCCGCGCAGCCGGGCAGGACTTCGAGGCCCTGAAGAAGAAGGCGCAGCAGCGCGACTTCACCCCGGTGCCGCTGACCGGCGCCAGCCTGGATGCGAAGTACGCGGTCAGGACCGAAGTGATCACCTCGCACAACGTGGCCGCACGCCTGGAAGGCAGCCGCCATCCGGACGAGACGATCGTCTACAGCGCGCACTGGGACCACATCGGCGTGGGCGAGCCTGATGCGCGCGGCGACCGCATCTTCAACGGCGCGCTGGACAACGCCAGCGGCACCGCATCGCTGCTGGAACTGGCGCGCGGCTTCGCCAAGGCGCCGCGCACGCAGCGCTCGGTGGTGTTCCTGGCGGTCACGGCCGAGGAGAAGGGCCTGCTGGGTTCGGAGTACTACGCCACCCATCCGCTGTATCCGCTGGAAAAGACCGTGGCGATGATCAACATGGACGGCATGGCGCCGTTCGGTCCGTCGCGTGATTTCGGCATCTACGGTGCCGCGCGCTTCGAGCTGCTGGACCAGCTGAAGGAGGTCGCCAAGGGCTGGGACATCCGCTACACGCCGGACCCGAAGCCGGAAGCGGGCCTGTTCTTCCGTTCCGATCATTTCCCGTTTGCCAAGCGTGGCGTGCCGGCACTGTCCTGGTCGGCCGGCCAGGACTGGGTGGACGGCGGCGTAGCCGTGGGCAGGAAGGCCTCCGAGGACTACACCGCCAAGCGCTACCACCAGCAGGGTGACGAATGGCAGCCGGACTGGGTGTTCGCCGGTGCCGCGCGCGACCTGGAGGTGCTGTACACGCTGGGCAACCAGCTGGCCAATTCCCGTGCCTGGCCGAACTGGAGCCAGGACGAGTCGTTCCGCGCCGTGCGTGACGCCAGCGCCGACCAGCGGAAATAAGGGAAAGCGGGGCGCGCTGCCCCGCCACCCCCGGTAGCGCCGGGCCCTGCCCGGCGTTGCGCTGAAGGCTTCCATCCCTGCTTTCCCGCACTTCGTCGCATACCGCTTGTCTGCCCGATGGGCCGCTCTATGCTCGGCTCACCCCTTCCATCCAGACGCCGCCGTGATCGCCAGCCTCTCCCTCATCCTCCGTCATCTCCTGGCCTGGGCCGCAGCGCTGTTCGTGGCGGGCATGGTCTGGAGCGGAATATTCAGTGGCATGAACGATGGCCCGGGCTGGGTGTTCGGGCTGCTGGTGATGTTCCTGATGATTTCCGCGCTGGGCAGCGCGGTGACCCACGTGCGCCGGGTCTGGCTGGTGGCCGGGCGCCTGGACGGCGCCACCCTGTCCGGCCGCCAGCGCCGGCAGATCGAACTGCCGATGGATGCCGGCCACGCGTTCGCCGTGGTCGAGGCAGCGGTGGGTGAGCTGCCGCGGGTGGAAGAGGTGGAAAGTTCGGCCGGCAGCCTGCAGGTGCGCGCGTATGTGCGCCGCGTCGACCTGTGGAATGGTCGCCAGCCGTCGCGCTGGAACCTGCCGGCGCGGCTGGCGATCAAGCGCAACAGCGTGCTGGCCACGGTGACCCCGGGGCAGGGCACCAGCACCGTCACCCTGCTGTTCGAACCCGATGCTGGCTGGTGGGCCGACCTGCTCGCGCTGGATGAAGGCAGCAACTACGAGAACGCCGAAGCGGTCACCCGCGCGATCAGCCGCCGTGTCGCCGACCAGCGTCGCGATGAACAGGCCGCCGCCGAGCAGACCCAGGTGGAAAAGGAATTGTCGGTGGCACGCCTGAACCTGCTGCACGCCCAGGTCGAGCCGCACTTCCTGTACAACTCGCTGGCCAACGCACAGGTGCTGACCCGCACCGATCCGGCGCGCGCTGAACAGATGCTCGGGCACCTGATCCAGTACCTGCGCAGCTCACTGCCGCAGGTGGACGAATCGGTGTCCACGCTGGGCGTGGAACTGGAGCGCACCCGCGCCTACTTGGAGATCCTGCGCATCCGCATGGGCGCGCGGCTGGCGGTGGACGTGCAGGTGCCCACCGAACTGCACGCGGTGAAGCTGCCGGCGATGGCCCTGCAGACGCTGGTGGAAAACGCGATCAAGCATGGCCTGGAGCCCAAGCCGGGCGGTGGCACCATCTGGATCCTGGCACGCGGTTTCGACGACCATGTCACCGTGACCGTGGCCGACGACGGCCTGGGGTTCGGCCAGGGCACCAGTGGCACCGGCATCGGCCTGAAGAACCTGCGCGAGCGCCTGCGGCTGACCTGTGGCGAGCAGGCCGGCGTGGCCATCGTCGCCAACTTCCCCAGCGGCGTGGCCGCGACCATGACCCTGCCGCAGCCGGCCACGGAGCGCAGCCATGCCGCTTGAAGCGTTGATCGCCGAAGACGAGGAACTGCTGCGGCACTCGCTGGTGGAGCAGCTGGGCCGGTTGTGGCCGGAGCTGAAACTGGTGGCCGAATGCGAGGACGGCGCCAGTGCGCTGGAACAGTTGGCCGAGAAGCAGCCGGACATCGCCTTCCTCGACATCCGCATGCCCGGCATCAGCGGCATCGAAGTGGCGCGCGCGCTGGGTGAACTGAGCCCGCGTACGCAGGTGGTGTTCGTGACCGCCTACGACCAGTACGCCATCGATGCCTTCGAGCAGGGCGCGATGGACTATCTGCTCAAGCCGGTCAGCGATGAACGCCTGCTGGCCACCCGTGAGCGCATCCTGTCGCGCCTGCCGTCCAGCCGCCAGGACGATGCCGTGCTGGAGCGCCTGCTGCAGCGGCTGGGCGCCGCAGCCGTGGCCAGCGAACGGCCCCCGCTGGCCTGGATCACGGCCAGCAACGGCCGCGACACGCAGCTGATCATGCTGGACGATGTGATCTATTTCCGTGCCGACAACAAGTACACCACGGTGGTCACCGCCGCCGGCGAAAGCCTGCTGCGCACGCCGCTGCGCGAACTGCTGGAGGTGCTGGATCCGCAGCATTTCCGCCAGGTGCACCGCTCCACCATCGTCAACATGAAGGCGGTGGCGGCGGTCAGCCGCGACGACACCGGGCGCGGTGTGCTGCGCCTGCGCCAGCGTACCGAGACGCTGGTGGTCAGCCAGCCGTTCATGAGTCTGTTCCGCGGCATGTAGCCGCGTCCCGGTCCTGCCAGGAGCCTCCCATGCGTCCCTGCCTGTTGATGTGCATCGCTGCGTTGGCCGTTGCCGGCTGCGGGAAGTCCACCGAGACGTCGATCACCCGCAGCACCGCCAATGGCGTGGATACGCTCTACAGCAAGCGCAGCGTGGTCGATGGCGTGGCGCGCTTCGAGTGCCTCGCCAGCCGCAGCGGGCAGTGCCACTACCTGGTGCTGGCCCCGGCCTGTCGCCCGGATGCGCCCTGTGCGACGCCGCCCTTGCGCTCGTTTGCGCTGGCCGTGGGCCAGACCCGGCAGTTCAAGGATCTGCCGGCGGGCTTCAGCCACTGCGTTGACGACAGGCACAAAGAACACTGCCACCGCGACTGAGCACGGTGGCAGTGTGGCTCCCCCCGGATTGCGCTCCGCTCAGTAGGCCGGCTGCAGGGTCAGGTCGTGATGGTGTTCGGTTTCGCCGACGTGGTTGAGGCGGCCGACCAGCTCGGAGTGCTGCTTCATGCGCCCGATCTCGGTCATGATGCGGATGTCCTCGTGGCGCAGTTCGCGCTTGGCGGTCACCGCCTGCTTGTAGTCCAGCACTTCGGGGTAGTGTTCGGCCAGGTCCAGCGCCTCGGCGACATGCTCGACGCTGTCGGCCTTGGAGGTGATGCGGGCGCGGCTGTTGAACGCCTTCATCCAGCGCTCGAAGCCGGCGGTGCGGTCGAACATGTTGGCCATGAACCAGATCACGAACAGGATCGAGATCCAGGAGCCGAACACCACGACCACCCGGGTGAAGGTGATGTGGTAGTCGTCGCGCCACAGGTAATTGGTGATCAGGCCGAGGATCAGCAGCGAGGCCGCCTGCCAGCCGACGATCGAGGCAATCAGCCACTGGCACTTGGCCTGGGCCAGCACCGCGACTTCATCGCGGATCTGCTGCTCGCTGAGGTTGCGCCAATGCGCGACCTGTTTATCGAACGGGCTGCTGTAGAGCTCGTTGTCGCGAAGCAGTAGTCCCAAACCCTTGAACAAAGCAATCATGGCTGGCTCCTTGTGGAACGTGCGGCGATCAGCATTGGACGGTGTGGCGGATTCAGTTCTAGCACTTCCAGCGCGCCGTGCAACGGGGGCAATGCCCTGTGGCGCAAGGCTTCTGCCTGAACAGGTGAAGATTGGTGCGGCGCACCATCAGTGCTGCGGCCTGCGACAAGATGTCGCAGGGTGAAACGTGCTGCGCATGCACATGAAACCGCAGCTGAGCATCCGGACTCGCCGCGGCGGCCGGGATCGACCAGAATCGAGCCAGACCGCGCAGGACGCGACTCGATTTCCCCGCCTTCTGGAGCACCGATGCCGCCGCTGCTGCAGCGCCTGTCCCGCCCCGTCACCGCGCCCATCCGGCGCTGGGTGCTCGATGCCTTTCCCCGTGGCCAGAGCGGCATCGAGTACGACCGCCCGCACGGCGATCCGGGCTGGTTCGGGCCGGACAGCGTGACCTGGCGCATGCATGCCGAGCTGCCCTCGATGCTGGCCGGCGGCCTGTGCG
Organism: Stenotrophomonas sp. 704A1; assembly: GCF_030549525.1. NCBI lineage: Bacteria > Pseudomonadati > Pseudomonadota > Gammaproteobacteria > Lysobacterales > Lysobacteraceae > Stenotrophomonas > Stenotrophomonas tuberculopleuritidis. The sequence goes on from NZ_CP130831.1 coordinate 522,180, forward strand.
CGCTGATGCTGCAGACGTTGCACCCGCGTGCGCTGGCCGGCGTCTACGACCACTCCCATTTCCGCCAGGACCTGGTGGGACGCCTGCGCCGCACCACGGCCTTCGTTGCCGGCACCAGCTACGCGCCCAGCGGCGAGGTGGAGGCGCTGGTGGCAAAAGTGCGCCGCATCCACGCGCAGATCCGCGGCCAGACCGCGCAGGGCGAGCCCTATGCCGCCGATGATCCGCAACTGCTGACCTGGGTGCATGTGACCGAGGCCTTCGGTTTCCTGCAGGGCTTCCGCCGTTACGGACGCGAGGTGCCGGCGCACATCGCGGATCGCTACTACGACGAATACCGCTGCGTGGCCGAGGCGCTGGGCGCGGTGGATGTGCCACGCAGCGAAGCGGAAGTGGCGGCGTACTTCTGCGCGCGGCAGCCTGAGCTGCGCGTGGACGAACGCTCCCGCGAGGTGCTGGAGGTGTTGTCCGGCGTGCGCCTGCCGGTACCGGTGCCGGGGCTGTCGCGCGAGGTGTTCCTCGGCGCCGGTGCAGCGCTGCTGCCGGACTGGGCCGAAGGCATGCTGGAACGCAATGCGCGCCAGCGTGCGCAGGCTGCTGCGTCGGCGAAGCTGATGCAGGGCATGGCCCCGCTGTTCCGCCGCGCGCTGCCTGATGGCCTGGCCAGCCGCGCCTGCACGCGCATGGGTGTGCCGGTGGAATTGTTGCGCGAGTGGCCGGCATTGCCCGGGTAGGCGCCGACCTTGGTCGGTGCGCTTCGCCGCGGCGCCCATCCATGCCATGCGTGGATGCCGGAAAAACGCCAACCAAGGTTGGCACCTACCCATGGAAACAAAACGGGCGCCTTGCGGCGCCCGTTCCGTTTACCTCACCACACCTTGACCCGCTTGTCCGGGGCCAGGTACAGCTTCTGGCCTTCCTTCACCTCGAACGCCGGATACCAGGCGTCGATGTTGCGCACGGTCAGCGCGCGGAACTGGCCCGGTGCATGCACATCGGTCAGCAGCGAATTGCGCAGTGCCTGCTCGCGGCTCTTGCTGCGCCAGGCCTGGGCGAAGCCGAGGAAGAAGCGCTGGTCCGGGGTGAACCCTTCCAGGGTCTGGCCCGGCTTGCCCTGCAGTGACAGCTGGTAGGCGTCGTAGGCAGTCCCCAGGCCGGCCACGTCGGCGATGTTCTCGCCCAGGGTCAGCTTGCCGTTGACGTGCACACCGGGGAACGGCTCATAGCTGCTGAACTGCGCGGCCAGCGCATCCCCGGCGGCGTTGAACTGGGTGAGGTCTTCGGCGGTCCACCAGTTGTGCAGCTTGCCGGTCTCATCGAACAGCGCACCGGCATTGTCGAAGCCGTGGCTGATCTCGTGGCCGATCACCGCGCCGATCGCGCCGTAGTTCACCGCATCGTCGGCGGCACCATCGAAGAACGGCGGCTGCAGGATCGCGGCCGGGAACACCAGGCGGTTTTCCAGCGGCACGTTCATCGCATTGATGGTCTGCGGCAGCATCGCCCACTCGCTGTGGTCGACCGGCTTGCCCAGCTTGGCGATGTTGCGCTGGTACTCGAACAGTTCGGCACGCTGCGCATTGCCCAGCGGATCATCGCGGCGGATCTCCAGGCCGCTGTAGTCGCGCCACTTCTCCGGGTAACCCATGCCCACGGTCAGGCCGGCCACCTTGGCCTTGGCGCTGGCCTTGGTCTGCGGCGACATCCACGACAGCGCATCGATGCGCTTGGCGAAGGCGGCAATGATGTTCTTCGCCATCTCGTCCGCGCGCTCCTTGGTCTTCGCGTCGAAGTGCTTCTCGACGTAACGCTTGCCGATGGCCTCGCCGACGGCGTGGTTGGCATCGTCCACCGCGCGCTTCCAGCGGTCGCTCTGCTGCGGCGTGCCGCTCAGCGCGGTGCCATGGAAGGCGAAGCGGGCATCGGCGAACTTCTTCGGCAGGTACGCGGCGGCACGGTCCAGCGCGTGGAAGGCCAGGTAGTCCTTCCAGGCATCCAGCGGCTCGGTGGCGACCAGCTTGGACAGGCCGGCCACGGCCTTGGGCTGCCAGACAATGAAGTCCTGCTGCTGGCCAAGCTTGGCCGCATCCAGGAAGGCGGCCCAATCCATGCCCGGCGCCTTGGCGTTGAAATCCGCCTGGGTCCAGGGATTGGCGCCCTTGGTCACGTCATTGGTTTCTTCCTGGGTGGCGTGCGCCTGCGCGATCCGGGTTTCCAGCGCGAGGATGCGCTGCGCCTTGCCGGCCGGGTCGGCAACGCCGGCCAGCTGCAGCATCTGCGCGATGTACGCCTGGTACTGCTTGCGCAGTTCTGCCATGCGGCCGTCGCCCAGGTAGAAATCGCGGTCGGGCATGCCCAGGCCGCCCTGCACCAGGTACGGCGCGGTGCGGTCGGGCTGCAGCAGGTCCACCGATACCCACAGGCCGAACAGGCGGTCGGTGTAGAAGTTGGTGGCGTTGAGCAGGTCGACGTCGGCGCGCAGGTCGCCACCCAGGGCGCGGGCCAGGCCGGCCTTGTCGGCGATCGCCTCGATGCTCTTCAGCTGCGGCTGCACCGGTGCCAGCCCGCGCTGCTCGATGCCGGCTTCGTCCATGTAGGCGGCGTAGTAATCGCCGATCAGCTTGTCGTCACCGCTGGCCTGGCTGTTGCCGGCGGCACCTTCGAGAATGGCGCGGGTATCGGCCAGGGTCTTCTCGGCGATGACGTTGAAGCTGCCGAAACGCGAGCGATCGGCGGGGATCTCGGTGTTCTTCACCCAGCTGCCGTTGGCGAAGCCGAAGAAGTCGTCACCAGCGGTGATGCTGCGGTCCATGCCACTGGCATCGAAACCAAAGCTGCCCAGCATCGGCTTGGCGGCGGTGGGGGCCGCATCGGCCGGCGCGGTGGAGCCGGCGGCGGGCGCGGCCGGGCGGTCGCAGGCGGCCAGGGACAGGCTGGCAACGATGGCCAGTGCCAGGGTGGGGCGGCGCAGCTTGGACATGGACTTCTCTTGCGGCGGAAAACCCCAAGTCTAATCTGCGGCGGGTCGGCCGGACGCTCCGCCGTGGGCCCGCCGCTGTGCGCGATCTGGCTGAACGCGGGGCAGCGATCTTCACGCGGTCATCGGGGTGGTGCATGCTGCCCGCTGGAAGCCTGCAGCACCCCGGGGGAGGGAATGCGGGAAGGGTCGAAGCGTCAAGAATGGCGTCCGCCGGCCGCTGAGGTCGGGGATGTGGAGGAATCGTTCGCGCATGAAGCCAGCCGACTGGACAGGGAAGACCGACCGATGCCGGCGCTGAGACACGCGCTGGCCCGGCCGCTGCGTGCCATTACCTGGGGCGGGGTGGTGCTGGGCGTGCTGCTGGCGGCGGGGCTGGCGGCGATGCTGGTCAACGACTACCAGCGCCGCCTGGAAGCCGCGCAGCGGCAGACCCGCGCACTGGCGGTGGGCAGCGAGCGCCTGCTGGCGCTGGAACTGCGCAACCTGGAACGGGCGATGGGCGGCATTGCCGCCGATGCGGCCGAACTGTTCCGCTCGGTTCCCGCGCAGGCACCGGCGCTGCTGGATGCGGCCATCGCCGGTGTGCTGGGCCGGCATGCCGAGCTGCACAGCATCGTCGTGCTCGATACCTATGGCCGCGCACTGACCGCTGGCAAGGGCGATCTGCAGTTGCCGCTGTGGACCGATCCGCAGCGGCGCGGGCAGGGCAGCGCGCTGTACGTCGGCCCACCGCAGCGTGCCAGCGACGGTGGCTGGGTCGTGCCGCTGGCGTTGCCGATGGCCGGGGACCGCTGGTTGCTGGCGCGCCTGCGCTGCGGCGAACTGCAACGGATCGTCGGCGGTCTGGATGTGGGGCCCAACGGCCTGGTATCGATCAGCGATGCCGATGGCTACATGCTGGCGCGCGTGCCGGACCCGCAGGGCACGGTCGGCCGCCGCTATCAGCTGCCCGAGCGGCAGCTGCTGGGCCGGCAGGCAGTGGTCGAGCTGGGCAGCGTGGCCGGTGCGGTCGACCAGGTGGCGCGCATTTCCACCATCAGCACGCTGGAGTACAGCCCGCTGGCGGTGCAGGTCGGGCTGGCCGATGAAGATGTGCTGGCGCCGTGGTGGCCCTACCTGCAGGCGGCCATCGCCATCGTGCTGGCCTATGTGGCGGTACTGCTGGTGCTGCTGTATGCGGTGCGCCGCAGTACCCACCGCCAGCAGTCGATGGCCGAAGAGCTGCGCACCGGCCACGCCGAACTGCGCCTGGCCCACCAGGTGGGGCGGGTCTGCACCTGGTACGTGGATGAGGATGCGGCGCTGCTGCGCTGGTCGCCGCTGGCCCGCGAGATCTTCGGCATCCAGGCCGATGCGCTGCCGGTGGCCGAGTTCTTCGCCCGCGTCCATCACGACGACAGCGAGCGCCTGCAGCAGGCGTTCGACCAGGCCTTTGCCGGGACGGCGGTACTGGATGAGGAGTTCCGGCTGGTGCTGCCCGGCGGCGCGGTGCGCTGGGTGGCCGCGCGCGGGCAGCGGGTGGCGGTGGCCGACCGCCAGCGGCGCATGATCGGTGCACTGACCGACCTCAGCGAGCGCTACCAGGCGCGTGAGCAGATGCGCCAGGTCGAGCGCCGCTTCCGGTTGTTGTTTGATCGCAACCCGGCGCCGTTCTGGGTGTTCGACCCGGACACCCTGCGCTTCATCGAAGTCAACCAGGCGGCCGTGCAGCAGTACGGCTACAGCCGCGATGAATTCCTGGCGATGAGCATTCTCGACATCCGCCCGCGCGAGGGCTGGGACGAGGTCAAGGGCGCCATCGCGCAGGTGCGCAGCGGCGAGCTGCAGGACGCGGCCGTGCGTCTGCACCAGCGCAAGGATGGCACGGTGTTCGAGGTGCGGGTGCACCTGTCACAGCTGGATTTCGACGGCCAACCCGCTTGCCTGGTGCTGGCCGAGGATGTCAGCGAGCGCCTGGCCTATGAGCGCGACCTGGCCTACCACGCACGGCACAACCCGGCCACCGGTCTGCTCAACGTGCGCGCGCTGAGCGCGCAGCTGGACGAACAGGCCGGCGCGTACACGATCGCCTATGTGCAGCTGCGGGGGCTGCAGCTGGTGGCCGATACGCTGGGGCGCGAGATCGGCGATGCGGTGCTGCAGTCGATGGCCTCGCGCCTGGGGGGACTGGGGGCGCGCTTCGGGCTGCTGGCGTTCCAGCCTGCCGAGGACTTCGTGCTGGCCATCGCGCCCGGGCACAACACCCAGCGCGTGCTGGACGACCTGCTGCAGATCGTGTCGGCGCCCATGCGCGGGCAGGATTCGCTGCACCAGTTCGAACCGCGCATCGGCGTGGCGGTGCGCGCGGCCGACGCCGGCCACAGCGCCGAGCAGGTGATCGGCATGGCGGCGCAGGCCGCGCATGCTGCACGCGCCGAAGGCAACGTGGTGGCCTGGTTCGATGCGGCCGTGACCACCCGCCTGGCCGACCGCCTGCGCCTGGCTGGACGCATCCATGCGGCCATCGACAATGAGTTCGAGCTGTACTTCCAGCCGATCCGGCATGCCAGCGACGGCAGCCCGGCCGCGCTGGAGGCACTGCTGCGCTGGCCACAGGCCGACGGCAGCTTCATTCCGCCCAGCGAGTTCATCCAGCTGTGCGAGGACACCGGGCTGATCCTCGCGCTCGGGCGCTGGGTGATCCGCGCCGCGGCCCGGGCGCAACGGCGCCTGGTCGAGGCCGGCTGGGGCGAGCTGCCGATCGCAGTGAACGTATCGGCCGTGCAGTTCTTCAACAGCGACCTGGTGGCCGAGTTCACCCGCGCGCAGCAGGATTTCGGCCTGGCCCGCGGCGCGCTGCACGTGGAACTGACCGAGAGCAGCCTGATGCGCAAGCCGGCCCAGGCCCTGCAGACCATGCAGCGGCTGCATGAGCAGGGCATCAGCGTGTCGCTGGATGATTTCGGCACCGGCTATTCGAGCATGTCCTACCTGCAGCACCTGCCGCTGGACATCCTCAAGATCGACCGCAGTTTCGTCGCCGACGTGGAAACCAACCCTCGCAACGCCTCGATCTGCCGCGCGCTGCTGTCGCTGGGGCACAGCATGGGGTTGACGATCATCGCCGAAGGCGTGGAAACGCCGGGGCAGCTGGACTGGCTGGCCGCACATGGCTGCGACCAGGTGCAGGGCTATCTGCTGGGCCGTCCGGCGCCGCTGCAGCAGATCATCGATTCGCTGGATGAAGTGGCGGCCTAGGCCGCGCTCCGTGTCCGCCGGGCACGGCCCGGCGCTACCGTGTGATGGATGCGCCCGGGTAGCGCCGGGCCATGCCCGGCGGACGCACCCTTACACCCCGACGTCCACCAGATGATCGATGAAACTGCGCACCTTCGGCGCCAGGTGGCTGCGGCTGGTGTAGACGGCGAAGATGCCGATCGGGGCCGCTTGCCAGTCCGGCAGCACGCGCACCAGGCGGCCGTCGGCCAAGGCTTCCTGCAGCAGGAAGTCCGGCTGCAGGATCACGCCGAGGCCGGCGATGGCAGCTTCGCGCAGCACATCGCCGTTGTTCGCGCGCAGCACACGGGTGACCGTGACCCGCGTTTCGCCCTGCGGGCCGTGCAATGGCCACTGGTCACCGGCCGACCAGTAGCTGTAGCCCAGGCAGTCATGCGCCTGCAGATCCTGCGGGGTCTGCGGCATGCCACGGGCGGCCAGGTAGGCCGGCGCGGCGCACAGGCTGATCCGGGCCTCGCCCAGGCGCCGCGCGATCAGCGCCGGGCCGGGTTCACGGGTGATGCGGATGGCCACGTCGTAGCCTTCTTCGACCATGTCCACCAGGCGGTCGGACAATGCCAGGTCCAGCTCCACCTGCGGGTAGCGCGCGCGGTAACCGGCCAGCAGCGGGCCGAGGCGGGCGATGCCCCAGCTGACCGGGGCATTGATGCGCAGCGTTCCGGACGGTTCCAGCGCCTGCGCGCCGATGCTGGCCTCCAGTGCGTCGAACTCGGCCAGCAGGCGCACGCACTGTGCGTAATAGGCCGCACCGGTGCTGGTCGGGCTGACCCGGCGTGTCGTGCGGTGAAGCAGACGGGTGGACAGGCGCTTTTCCAGCGCGGCGACCTGGCGGGTGACCCCGGCCGTGGACAGATCGAGCGCCTGGGCCGCCGCGCTGAAGCCGTTGCGTTCGACCACGGCAACGAACACGCGCATCGCCTCGAGGGTGTCCATTGTTGCGCCTTCTGAAATAAATACGGTCGAATCATCGTATTTATCAGGCCGTGAAGGCGCAATAACCTGTGCCGGTCCCCTGGAGAACCCTCATGCACACGACCGCTGCTCCGTTGTCCCCGCTGGCCGCGTATGCCGCGACCCTGCTGCGCCTGGCGTTGGGCGTGCTGTTCCTGGTCCACGGCCTGACCAAGCTGCTGGTGTTCACTCCGGCGGGAACCGCCGCCTTCTTCGAATCGCTGGGCCTGCCCGGCGTGCTGGGTCACCTGACCATCGCCGTGGAGCTGCTGCTTGCCGCTGCGTTGCTGCTGGGCGTGTACGCGCGCTGGGTCGGCCTGGCCGGCGTGCCGCTGCTGCTGGGCACCATCATCAGCGTGCACGGTGGCAATGGCTTCAGCTTCGCCAACCCCGGCGGTGGCTGGGAGTACCCGGCATTCTGGGCGCTGGCCCTGGTCGTGCTGTTCCTGCTGGGCGATGGCCGCTGGACCCTGCGTTCGCGTTGATCGCACCCTGATTCCGCCTCTGGAGAACCTCATGCCCCGCCTGCCTTCGCTGTACATCTCGCATGGCTCGCCGATGACCGCACTGGATCCCGGCCAGGTCGGCGAGCGTCTGGCCGACCTGGGCCGCGCGCTGCCGCCGGCGCGGGCGATCGTCATCGCCTCGGCGCACTGGCTGGGACGGCAACCGCGTGTGGGTGCGCACCCGCAACCGCCCACGATCCATGACTTCGGTGGCTTTCCGCGCGAACTGTTCGAGCTGCAGTACCCGGCCAAGGGCGATCCGGCGCTGGCTGAAGATGTGGCCGGCCGCATCGCCGCCGCGGGCCTGCCGGTAGCGCTCGATCCGCAGCGCGGTCTCGACCACGGCGCGTGGGTACCGTTGCGGCTGCTGCGCCCGCAGGCCGATATCCCGGTGGTGCCGGTGTCGATCCAGCCGATGCTGGGGCCGCGGCATCAGTTCGCGCTGGGGCGCGCGCTGGCGCCGCTGCGCGAACAGGGCGTGCTGCTGATCGGCTCGGGCAGCATCACCCACAACCTGCACGACTGGGGCAACTACGCACAGGGCAGGGAAGCACCGTACGTGCGCCCCTTCATCGACTGGGTGGAGCAGCGGCTGGCGGCAGATGACGCCGACGCGCTGTTCGACTACCGCCGCCAGGCGCCGTTCGCCGAACGTGCGCACCCCACCGACGAGCATCTGTTGCCGTTGTACTTCGCGATGGGCGCAGCGGGCGAGGCGGGCTTCGGTGCGCGGCGCATCGATGCCGGTATCGACGCCGGCTTCCTGGCGATGGACATCTATCGCTTCGACGGCGCCGCCGGCGCGCACGGCGTGGGATGAACGCGTCGCGGCCGCCGCGGCCGGGCGTGGCCCAGCGGCGGCGCGGCCGGCGGCAGCCGCTGGCCGGGAACCCGGCGCGTTTGCTGTCGCTCGCCTGACGCGCATTCACATCGGCGGCCGCAGCGGTGGCGCGCTGTGATAAGTTTTTTTCCAGTCTCCGGCGCATCCCGGTTACACGGGCCCCACGCGCCGCTTCCTGGAAGAAGCATGCACACCATCGAAGTCGTCCTGGCGATGCTGGTGGCCGTTGTTGCCAGCGGTTACCTGGTCCGCGTCCTGCCGTTCTCATTGCCGTTGCCACTGGTGCAGATCGGCCTGGGCGCGGTGATCGCCGGTGTCTTCAATCGTGGCCACGCACTGGAACCGGAAGTGTTCTTCCTGCTGTTCCTGCCCCCGCTGCTGTTCCTCGATGGCTGGCGCATACCCAAGCAGGGCCTGTTCCGCGACAAGGGCGCGATCCTCGAACTGGCGTTTGGCCTGGTGGTGTTCACCGTGATCGGTGCCGGCCTGCTCATCCACTGGATGATTCCGGTGATGCCGCTGGCGGTGTGCTTCGCGCTGGCGGCGATCGTATCGCCGACCGATCCGGTCGCGGTCGGCGCGATCGCATCGAAGGCGCCGATCCCCAAGCGCCTGATGCATATCCTGGAAGGTGAGTCGCTGCTCAACGATGCGTCCGGCCTGGTCTGCTTCCGCTTTGCGGTGGCAGCGGTGATGACCGGCACCTTCTCGCTGGCCACTGCCTCGCTGACCTTCCTGTGGGTGGCGGTGGCCGGCCTGGCGGTCGGCGTGGCGGTCACCTTGGGTGTGTCCACCTTCCAGCGCTGGCTGTGGCGCCGTTTCGGCGAAGACCCCGGCGCGGCGATGCTGGTCAACCTGCTGATCCCCTTCGCGGCCTACCTGCTGGCCGAAGAAATCAACGCGTCCGGGATCCTGGCGGCAGTCGCCGCCGGCATCTCGATGAGCTACGTGGAAATGACCGGCCGCGTCTCCGGCAGCATGCGCGTGCAGCGTGCCGGGGTCTGGAACATGCTGCAGTTCAGCTTCAACGGCATCATGTTCGTGCTGCTGGGCGAGCAGCTGCCGGGCATCGTCGAACGTGCCACCACCACCATGAACGAGTCCGGCCACCAGAGCGCCTGGTGGCTGCTGGTGTACGTGCTGGTGATCAACGCCACGCTGATCGCGCTGCGCCTGTTGTGGGTGTGGCTGTCGCTGCGCTGGAACCTGCTGCGGGCCCGGCGCCGCGGGCTGGAGCACGGCGAGGCACCGAACTGGCGCATCGTGGTGGCCACCTCGGTGGCCGGCGTGCGCGGCGCGATCACGCTGGCGGGTGTGCTGACACTGCCGTTGTTCCTGCCGGACGGCAGCCCGTTCCCGGCGCGCGACCTGGTGATCTTCCTGGCTGCGGCCGTCATCCTGTTCTCGCTGGTCGGCGCCAGCGTGGCCCTGCCACAGCTGCTGAAAGGCCTGCAGCTGCCGGCCGATTCGGGCGAGCGCAAGGAAGAGGACCTGGCCCGCAAGCTGTCCTCGAAGGCGGCACTGGCCGGCGTGGAGCGCATGCGCCAGCAGCTGGTGCTGAACCAGAACACCGAGAACGTGCAGCTGTACAACGACGCTGCCTCGCGGGTGAGCCTGCTGTACCAGCGCCACCTGGACCGCGACAACCCGGACGTGGACCCGGAGAAGGTCAACCGGATGGAGCTGGGCTATCGGCAGCTGCGCAGTGCCGGCCTCACCGCTGAACGCGAGGAACTGTTCCGGCTGACCCGGCGCGGGGTGATCTCCGATGAGATCTCGCGGCGCCTGATCCGCAACCTGGACCTGCTGGAATCGCGCAAGCGCGAATGACCCTGACATGTAGAGTCGAGCCATGCTCGACTGCTTCTGGCGCGGGGTCATGAACCCGGAACCGAAAGCAGTCGAGCATGGCTCGACTCTACAAGAGCCTGTTATTCCGGGTTCTGGTCCAGGAAGTACGCCTCGACCTTGCCCTTGACCTTGATGGTCATCGGGTTGCCGCGACGGTCGCGGGCCTTGCCGGCCTGCACGCGGATCCAGCCTTCGCTGACCGAGTATTCCTCGACGTTGTCACGCTCGACGTCGTTGAAACGCACGCCAACGCCGCGCTCCAGGGCCTGCGCGTCATGGAACGGGCTGGCCGGGTTGATGGCCAGGTGGTCGGGAGGGGTATCGCTCATCGCTTCATTCACAGTGACGGCCACCACGGCCGGCTTCAGCGGTACAGGATAAACCGTAGAATGCCGACCTGCCCCAAGGAGTGCCCGCCATGCCCGACAACAGCGACTATTTCGACTTCGAGGAAGACGCCCACGATTTCGACGAGGACGACTTCGAGGCGCGGGTCTGGAACCTGCTGGTGCTGATCAACCCTGGCGACGAGGAGCTGGCGCTGCAGCAGTTCAACCGCTGGCGCGAGCGCCTGGTCGAGGACGGCCAGCCGCTGGAGGCCGACAGCGACTGGCTGCCGGCGCTGTTCACCGCCATCGCCTGGCAGTCCGGTTTCGAGGTCGAGCGTGATGACCTGGAATCGCTGCAGTCAGCGGTGAACGAGCTGTCGGCGCGTTTCAACCTGCAGCCGGACTGGGGCGGTGACCTGGACGATGAGGATTTCGCTGCGGACCTGGACGGTGTGCAGCTGATGGGCACCGCCTTCGATCGCCTGCGCGAGCACAACTACACGCTGTGGAGCGTGGATGCCGGCAACGACGGCTTCAGCGGCTGGATGGCGCTGACCCGCGATGACGATGCGCTGCTAGCCCTGTGCTCGTTGCTGAACGTCGAAGTGCGGCTGGGCAGCGATCCGTTCTGAGATTGATCGGTAGCGCCGGGCCATGCCCGGCGGACACACGGCGAGCCTACGGCCGGTACTGCGCCCGTGCGTTGGCGATCACCGCCTTCACCAGTTCGCGGTCGGTATGCCGGGAAATGGCGCGTGCGCCCAGCGCGATGGCCTGCGCGCGCAGCTCTGCAGTGACGTCGTAGTGCGCGCCGCTGGCCTTGTTCTGGAAGGCCCGCGGGGGAATGCCGAGCTGCGCCGCCATCGCGTGCAGCTCGGCCAGGGTATCGGCCATCAGGTGCGCCCAGCGCTGGCCGCGCCAGGGATGCACCGCGTCATCGACGTAGACCGACACCGCCGCGGCCGGATCAGGCCTGCGGCTTGCCGTCGGCGTCGGTGGCCGTAGCGGCGTCGGCGTCGGCAGCGCCGTCGGCGTCTGCGGTTTCCGCGACGGCCTCGGCTTCCGCCGCTTCGCCGTCAACGGCGTCTTCGCCTTCCACCGTGGCGAACTCGGCGACCAGCGTGTCCAGATACGCCTCGGCGGTCTGGCCGGCTTCCGCGGCCAGGGTGTCGAGCAGCTTCTGCATCAGCTCGGAGTATTCCAGGGTGACCTTGCGGCCTTCGGCTTCCTGCACGTTGGACAGGTGCTTGAGCATGGCCAGCATCGGCACCGGGTTTTCGGCGTTGCCCATGGTCTGGCCGCCGATCGCCAGCAGCCACTCACGGCCCTGCAGGCCGATGGCGGCCACGACCTGGCCGTCCTCGTTGGTCAGCACGGCATGGTTCTGCACCTGCTGCTGGGCGTTCAGGCGCAGGAACGGGCGCTTGGCCTGCTGCTTCTTGCGCTTGTCGCGCTTGGCCTTGGAGTTCTGGGACATGGGGTGGGGTCACCTGGAAACGGAAAGACCGCCATTGTACTGGGTGACGCGCAGTGCGCTCGCCGGGCACGGCCCGGCGCTACCGGAATGCAATGCCCCGTGCTCGCCGGGCATGGCCCGGCGCTACCGGAATGCAATGCCCCGCGCTCGCCGGGCATGGCCCGGCGCTACCGGAATGCAATGCCCCGTGCTCGCCGGGCACGGCCCGGCGCTACCGGAATGCAGCGCCCCGTGCTCGCCGGGCATGGTCCGGCGCTACCGGAATGCAGCGCCCCAAGGTAGCGCCGGGCCATGCCCGGCGGAGACCGGTCAGGGGTCAGAGCTCTTTCCGGGGGAAAGGGCTCCGGCCCCGCTCGCGGCTTCACCCTGCGCCGCCCTTACATCCGGGTCCACGGTGGTCGCCGACAGTCCGACCTGCGGCCCGGCGCCGGCCAGCGCGGCCTCTTCTGCGGCCTGGGTCATCACCACGATGCTGATGCGGCGGTTGATCGGGTTCTGCGGGTCGGCGCGGTCGAACAGCACCGACGACGACAGGCCGACCACGCGGGTGATCTTGCTGTCTTCCAGGCCGCCATCGATCAGCGCGCGGCGCGCGGCATTGGCGCGGTCGGCACTCAGTTCCCAGTTGCCGTAGCCGCGTGCGGCCGTGTAGGCGGTAATGTCGGTGTGGCCGGTCAGGCTGATCCGGTTCGGCACATGGTTCAGGTATTCGGACAGCTCGTGCAGGATCTGCTGCGTGTACGGCTTCAGGGTCGCGCTGCCGAGGTCGAACATCGGCCGGTTCTGCTTGTCCACGATCTGGATGCGCAGGCCTTCCGGGGTCAGGTCCAGCAGCAGCTGGTCCTTGAACGGCTCCAGTGCCTGGCTGCGGCTGATCGCCTCCTGCAGTTCCTTCATCAGGGCTTCCAGCTGCTGCTTGTCGCGCTGCTGCTCGTCCACCGGTTGCGGGATCGCCTTCTGCTGGTTCTGGAAGGGATCGTTGCTGTTGCCGCGCGAGACATCGGTGGCACCGCCGAGCTTGATCATCGAGGTGCTGGCACCACCGGGGCCGGCCATGCCCGGCGCCGGCGTGGCACTGGATCCGACCAGCGGGCTGGGGTTGCGGAAGTACTCGGAAATGGCCGCGCGCTCAGGCTTGCTGGTGCTGGCCATCAGCCATAGCACCAGGAAGAAGGCCATCATCGCGGTCACGAAGTCGGCATAGGCAACCTTCCACGACCCGCCGTGGTGGGCGGCATGGCCGCCCTTCCTGACGCGGCGGACGATGACAGTGGGCTTGGTCTCGGCCATGGCTTACTTGACCGTCTTCAGGTGCTGCTCGAAATCGGAGAACGCCGGGCGCACGTTCGACGGCAGCGTCTTGCGGGCGAATTCCAGCGCGATCTTCGGGTTGTAGCCACGCAGGCAGGCCAGCAGTGCGGTCTTCACCGACTCGTAGATGCGGCTGTCCTGTTCGGCGCGCGCTTCCATCGCCGCTGCCATCGGTCCGACGAAGCCATAGCCGAGCAGGATGCCGAGGAAGGTACCGACCAGCGCGCCGGCGACGTGGCCACCGACCTCGACGATGTCGCCGCCGATCGAGCCCATGGTGATGACGATGCCCAGCACCGCCGCGACGATGCCGAAACCGGGCAGGCCGTCGGCCACCTTGGTCAGCACCTGCGAGGGGGCCATCGCTTCGGCGTGGTGCTTTTCCAGCTCCAGCTCCAGCAGCGGTTCCAGTTCGTGCGGCTCGATGTTGCTGCCGATCATCAGGCGCAGGCAGTCGGTGATGAAGTCGACCAGGTGGTGGTCGGCCTGCACCTTGGGATAGTTGGCGAACAGCGCGCTTTCGGCCGGGCGCTCGACGTGGTCTTCCAGGGCCATGAAGCCCTCGCGGCGCGCCTTGTTGAGCAGTTCGTAGAGCAGGCTGAGGACATCGATGTAGTCCTGCTGCTTGTAGCGCGGGCCCTTGAACACGCCGACCATGGCCTGCAGGGTCTGCTTGACCGTCTTGGCCGGGGTGCCGACCAGGAACGCGCCCAGGGCGGCGCCACCAATGATGACCAGTTCGTAGGGCTGCCACAGCGCGCCCAGGCGGCCGTGTGCGCCGAGGTAGCCGCCCAGCACGCTGATGATGACGACCAGGAATCCAACGATGATGAGCATGGCGCGACGCAAGGAGGGGGGATATCCCCTTGTCGGCCCGGCACCGGGATTTCTGAAGAGCGGATTGTGTGAAGTCGGTCGGCGGGGGTGTTCAGTCCGCCGTGCCGGTCTCGGCGCCGCCGCGCTGCAGCGGATTGGGCCACGGCTCACCCTGGCCGGTGAAGGAAAGTGAGACGGAATTCAGGCAGTGGCGCTCGAAGGTGGGCGGCGGGCCGTCCGGGAACACGTGGCCCAGGTGGCTGCCACAGCGGGCGCAGGTGATCTCGGTACGGACCATGCCGTGGCTGGTGTCGCGGATCTCGCGCACGTGGGCCGGGTCGTAGGGCGCGAAGAAGCTGGGCCAGCCGGTGCCGGAATCGAACTTGGTGCTGGAGCGGAACAGCGGCAGCGCGCACAGGCGGCAGCAGTAGACGCCTTCGCGCTTGTTGTCGAGGAACACCCCGCAGAACGGTGCTTCGGTGCCGTGCTGCAGCAGCACGCGACGCTCTTCGGCGCTGAGGCCGGCAACCAGCGCATCGGTCTGGGCGGCAGTGGGGGGCGTCAGATCGAAAGCGGTCATGCCGGCTCTCCGTGGGTGTGGCCTGGGATGCCGGCAGAGATGGGGGTGCCGGCGCCGGCTTGCAAGTGTGATGGCCGTTCATGGCCGGCACACAGCGGCAGGCGCATGGTGGGGACGATCCACGCCGGAGCGTGCCCATGAAACCCCGTCTTGCCCTGCTGCTGTCCGCGCTGCTGCCCCTGGTTGCCCAGGCGCAGGTTGGCGCGCCGGACCCCACCGCGACCCGTGGCGGTACCCGCGTCGCGCCCACCACCACCCCGGCACCGCCGCCGGCGCGTTCCCAGCCCCAGCCACAGGCAGTGCCGTCGGTCCAGCCGGTGCAGCCCGCACAGCCGATCCGTTCCACCGGCCCGGCCCAGATCACCCCGACCCCGGCCGCGACGCTGCCCGACAAGGTCTATGACCGTAATGGCCGCATCGTGCCCGGGGTGAAGCCGGTGGGGCCCAACCGCGTGTTCGATTCGCGTACCGGCCGCTATCACGACAGCGTGCCGACCGGCAACGGGCAGCAGATCCGGTAGCGCACTGCTGCCCACGTCCGGCGCCTGAACGTCCGAAAACCGCTACCGCCGTGCACGCTGCGCGTCACTGCTTTTTCGCCTGCGTTTAACCGCCGCCGGACCACCGTGGCGCTGCGTCGGCAACGGCTGGCGCCTGTCCTTCGTCTCCTGGATCACGCTCATGAAGAACCCGCAGACCCGTCATCCCGGCAAGGAAGCGCAGCACCGCGCGCCGCAGGAACCGCAGCGCCAGCAACAACAGCAGCAGCAACCGAACGACGCGGCGCAGAAGAAGGGGGCCCGGCAGGGCTCGATGAAGCAGCCGCAGCAGCGCTGACCGCAACACCAGCACGGCCAGAGCCCGCAGCGCGGGTGCTGGCCCGTGCTCAGTCAGGGATCGGCAACGTCCAGGTCTCCTTGACCTCTTCCATCACGATGTAGCTCTTCGACTCGCGCACATGCGGCAGGGTCAGCAGGGTGCTGCCGAGCAGCTTGCGGTAGCTGGCCATTTCACTGATGCGGGCCTTGAGCAGGTAGTCGAAATCGCCCGACACCAGATGGCATTCCAGCACGTTGGGCAGCTTCAACGCCGCTCGCCGGAACTCCTCGAAGATGTCGCCGGACTTGTAGGCCAGGCTGATCTCCACGAACACCAGCAGGCTGGCCTTCAACGCCGATGGGTCCAGGTGGGCGTGGTAGCCGGTGATCACCCCTTCGCGCTCGAGCCGGCGCACGCGCTCGGTGCACGGGGTGGTGGACAGGCCGACCCGTTCGCCCAGTTCGGTGAAGGAAATGCGGCCTTCACCCTGCAGGATGCGCAGGATCCTGCGATCGATCTTGTCCAGTTCGCGGGGGCGGGTGGCCATGGCCGTCAACCTCGAGGAATGAATCTCAGGGAAACATCCTGCCTGTGTTGCGGAAATCAGGCAAATCATCTGGGAATGGAAGAATATACTTCCCCGATTATGGTCCCGGCGTGCTCAAACGCAGGGAATGATCGGGTTGGAGAATTCCCATGCGAGTCCTAGTTCTCGGCAGCGGCGTGATCGGCACCACCAGTGCCTGGTACCTGCGACAGGCCGGGTTTGACGTCACCGTGATCGACCGCCAGCCCGGCCCGGCGCTGGAGACCAGTTTCGCCAATGCCGGCCAGCTGTCGTTCGGCTACACCTCGCCGTGGGCGGCGCCGGGCGTGCCGAAGAAGGCGATCGGCTGGCTGTTTGAAAAGCACGCGCCGCTGGCGATCAAGCCGGGCATGGACCTGGCCCAGTACCGCTGGCTGTGGCAGATGCTGCGCAACTGCACCCATGAGCGCTACGCGATCAACAAGGCGCGCATGGTGCGCATGTCCGAGTACAGCCGCGACTGCCTGAACGAGCTGCGCGCGCAGATCGGCATCCAGTTCGAGGGGCGCGACCTGGGCACCACCCAGTTGTTCCGCACCCAGCAGCAGCTGGACGCTTCGGCCCAGGACATCGAGATCCTGGCCCAGTACGGCGTGCCCTACGAAGTGCTGGACCGCGCCGGCATCATCCAGGCCGAACCCGCCCTGGCCCACGTCGACGGCCTGGTCGGCGCACTGCGCCTGCCGCGTGACCAGACCGGCGACTGCCAGCTGTTCACCCGTCGCCTGGCGCAGATGGCGGCCGAGGCCGGCGTGGAATTCCGCTACGACCAGGACATCACCGGCCTCGAGTTCGACGGCGACCGCATCACCGGCGTGCGCGTTGGCGGCACGCTGGAAACCGCGGACCGCTTCGTGGTGGCGCTGGGCAGCTATTCGCCCGGCCTGGTCGCGCCGCTGGGCATGCGCCTGCCGGTGTACCCGCTGAAGGGCTATTCGTTGACGCTGCCGATCACCGATCCGGCGATGGCGCCCACCTCGACGATTCTCGACGAGAGCTACAAGGTGGCGGTGACCCGTTTCGACAACCGCATCCGCGTGGGTGGCATGGCCGAAGTGGCCGGCTTCGACCTGTCGCTGTCGCCGCGGCGCCGCGAAACGCTGGAGCTGGTGGTGCGCGACCTGTACCCGAAGGGCGGCGACCTGGCCAAGGCCGAGTTCTGGACCGGCCTGCGCCCGGCCACCCCGGACGGCACGCCGGTGATCGGTGCGACGCCGTTCCGCAACCTGTACCTCAACACCGGCCACGGCACCCTGGGCTGGACCATGGCGTGCGGCTCCGGCCGCTACCTGGCCGACCTGATGAGTGCGCGCCAGCCGCAGATCAGCACCGAAGGCCTGGACATCTTCCGCTACGGCCAGTACCGCCAGGCCCCGCAACATGAGAACCGCACATGCGTCCTGCCCGCGCGCTGATCGACCTGGGCGCATTGCGCAGCAACTACCGCCTGGCCCGTGAGCTGGGCGGCGGCAAGGCGCTGGCGATCATCAAGGCCGATGCCTACGGCCACGGTGCGGTGCGCTGCGCACAGGCGCTGGAAGGCGAGGCCGATGGCTTTGGCGTAGCCACGATCGAAGAAGCGCTGGAACTGCGCCAGGCCGGCATCCAGGCGCCGATCCTGCTGCTGGAAGGCATCTTCGAGCCCAGCGACATGGCGCTGGTGGCCGCCCATGACCTGTGGTTCTCGGTGGGATCGCCCTGGCAGCTGGAAGCGCTGGCCGCGTTCGACAGCCCGCGCCCGCTGACGGTGTGGCTGAAGCTGGACAGCGGCATGCACCGCCTGGGCCTGGACGTCGCCGGTTTCCGCGCCGCGCATGCGCGGTTGTCGGCGCTGCCGCAGGTTGAACGCATCGTGATGATGACCCACCTGGCACGCGCCGATGAACTCGACAGCGAGCGCACCCACCAGCAGGCCTCGACCTTCGCCGAAGCCATCGCGGGGCTGGAGGGCGAGACCAGCGTGTGCAACTCGCCCGCGCTGCTGGGCTGGCCGGATGTGCGCAGCGACTGGGTACGCCCGGGCCTGATGCTGTATGGCGCCAACCCGCTGCCCGAGACCAGCGCGGTCACCGCGCGCCTGCGCCCGGTGATGACGATGCAGTCGCGGGTGATTGCCGAACGCTGGATCGAGGCCGGTGAGCCGGTGGGATACGGCGCGCGCTTCGTGGCCAAGGCGCGCACACATGTGGGCGTGGTCGCGCTGGGCTATGCGGACGGGTATCCGCAGTTCGCGCCCAATGGCACGCCGGTGCTGATCGATGGGCAGCCCGGCGCGCTGATCGGCCGGGTGTCGATGGACATGCTGACCGTGGACCTGAGTGCGCACCCGCAGGCCGGCGTCGGCAGCGTGGTGGAGCTGTGGGGCAGCGCCCCGACCCTGGCCGAACTGGCGCCGCGCTGCGGTGTCAGCGCCTACCAGCTGCCGTGCGGCGTCAAGCGCGTGGCCAGGGTGTACGCCGATTGACGTGCCGCCGGGCGCGGCCCGGCGATACGTGGCATGCCAGCGGCAGCGCCGTGCCGTGCGCGGTCAGCGCGCCGCGGTGGCCTGGGCGGTCAGCTGGCGCTTCACCCAGTCATCGATCAGGCGCTTCTCATAGCGCAGCGGATCGGAATCACTGCGAAGCCCGATGTTGTGCAGGTAGCCGCTGTCGCTCAGCTTGGCTTCGCCTTCGTCGACGATGCGGCCGCTGGCATCCTTCAGCGTGTACTGCAGGGTGATCCGCGGCGGATAGATGTCGCGCATGATCCGGATGTCACTGCCGCGCGGGCCGTGCCAGGGCTCGTAATCACCCGCGCGCTTGATGTCGACCAGAGTGACATCCAGCGTCTGCCCGGCCTGCAGCGCCTTGGCGGCAGTTGACTGCACATGGCGGGCCAGCTGCTGTACCCAGTCGCCGCGTTCAGCTTCGAAGCGGTTGCTGCTCTGGCGGATTTCGGCGAATGCGGCCGGATCGCCCCAGTGCACGCTGACCGGGCCATCGGCCTGCAATGCGCGTGGGGCATCGGCAGCGGTCACCGTGCGTGGTGCGGCCGCGACGCTGCCCACGGCAAGCGCGCCAGCCAGCAGCAGGGCGGTGGAAAGGGAGCGTTTCATGGCAGTCTCCTGCGTCCCCGGTGCGGGGAGGATGGGATCACGGCCTGAGTCTGATCCTGCGGGCTGGGCGCAGCAATGGCCAATTGCGACTTGGTCAATAGCGGTTGCCGCCAATTCATGCTCGTCAACCGTGACTGACGGCGCTTGACGCTGTGAATACGCGCTCTGGAAGATGCTGTGCCTCCATACCGGCCTCACTCCACACTCTTGTCTACTTTGCCGCCTCTGCTGGAGCGTCCGCCCGTCATGATGACGACGCCCGAATCCGACCTGCACCAGGGCGTGCTTGAGCGCATCAACGCGGGCTTCTGCGTGATCCAGGTGCTGTTCGAGGGCGACCAGGCGGTGGATTACCGGTTCCTGGAGGTCAACGAGGCCTTCGAGCGCCATACCGGCCTGAAGGACGCCCGTGGCCAGCGCATGACCACGCTCGAGCCGCAGCACGAACGGGACTGGTTCCGCATCTATGGCGAGGTCGCGCGCAGCGGCCGTCCTGCCCAGTTCGAGATGGATGCGCGCGCGCTTGGCCGCTCGTTCGCGGTGGATGCAGTGCGGGTCGGCCGGCCGGGCGAGGACAAGGTCGGCATCCTGTTCTTCGATGTGACCGCGCGCAAGCAGATGGAAGTGGAGCTGGGCGAAAGCGAGGCCCGCTTCAGCGCGCTGGCCGATGGCCTGCCGATGCCGGTGTGGGTGCTCGATGAGCGCGGCCATGCCCGCTTCGTCAACAGCGCCTTCAGCGAATTCTTCGGTGGCGATGAAACCCGCGTGCCGGAAGACGTCTGGCGCGGCCTGGTGCACCCGGACGATGCGTCCGTGTTCGAGTACGAGCTGCAGGAAGCCCTGAAGGCGCAGCGCTCGATGCATGCGCTGGTGCGGGCACGCCGCGCCGATGGCCAGTGGCGCTGGCTGGAGATGAACGCCCGGCCGCGTTTCTCGCGCATGGGGCGCTTCATCGGCCTGGCCGGCAGCAGTCCCGACGTCACCGAGCGCCGCGAGATCGAACTGGCGCGCGAGGAACTGCTGCAGTCCGAGCGCGCCGCGCGCAGCGCTGCGGAGAACATGGCGCGGCTGAAGGACGAATTCCTGGCCACCCTGTCGCATGAACTGCGCACGCCGTTGACCACGATCCTGGGCTGGAGCGAACTGCTGCTGCAGCGCGTGGATGCCACCAGCCCGCTGCACAAGGGGCTGGGCGTGATCGCCAACAGCGCCACCGCGCAGAAGCGCCTGATCTCGGACATGCTGGACCTGAGCAGCATGCTGCTGGGCAAGGTGCAGCTGGAAGTGGAAGTGCTGGATCTGCGCGACCAGCTGAACGAAGCGATCGGCGCACAGGAACTGGTGGCGGAAGGCAAGGCACTGGATGTCAGCCTGCAGCTGCCGGACCAGCCGTGCCTGGTGCTGGGGGATGCCACCCGCCTGCAGCAGGTGTTCTGGAACCTGCTGTCGAACGCGATCAAGTTCACCCCGGCCGAAGGCCGCATCGACATGCGGCTGGAGGTCGATGCGCCTTACTGGACGATCACCCTGCGCGACACCGGCGACGGCATCGCGCCCGAATTCCTCCACCATCTGTTCAGCCGCTTCCGCCAGGCCGATGGCACCACCACCCGCCGGCATGGCGGGCTGGGGCTGGGCCTGGCGATCGTGCAGCAGCTGGTCGAACTGCATGGCGGCACGGTCAGCGCCGCCAGCGAGGGCCATGGTCACGGCGCCACCTTCACCGTGCGCCTGCCGCAGCACATTCCCGATGCCGAGCGGCGGCCGCTGCGCGAGGTCATCAGCGGGCCGATCCTGGAGCCGATGGTGGTCGAGCCGTATCCGCTGCGTGGCCTGCATGTGCTGGCCGTGGAAGACCAGCCGGAAGTGCTGGAATACCTGCGGCGCATGCTGGAAGAGCAGGGCGCCAGCGTGTCCGCGGCCAGTTCGGCGGGCGAGGCGCTGGCCCTGCTCGCCGACAATGGACACCAGCACTACCACGTGCTGTTGACCGATATCGGCATGCCGGGCATGGATGGCTACGGCCTGGTGAGCACCCTGCGGCAGGACCTCGGCGTGGATGCCGCGGCGCTGCCGGCCGTGGCGGTGACCGCACTGGCGCGCGCCGATGATCGACGCCGCGCGTTGGCGTCCGGGTTCCAGGAGCACGTGGCCAAACCCTACTCGGTGGCGCAGCTGGTAGGCGTTGTGCGCCGGGTGCAGGCCATGCGCGGCGACCACGCACTGCACTGAGCATTCACGGCGGATCGGCGACCCTGCAGGGCCAGGAGGTCGCCGATGTCCCGAATTGCTCCCCGTATCCATACCGACCCGGCGCAGATCGCGCGCCTGGAATCGCTGTTGCCGCAGCTTGACGGCGAACAGCAGGTCGAACTGACCCTGCACGATGGGCGCAGAGTGCTGGGTACCGTCGCGGTGCGGCCGACGCTGCAGCAGTACCGCAACGCGGCCGGCGATGAAGGCAGCAATGGCCAGCTGCGGCTGGACGACATCGACGCACCCGTGCAGCAGCACCACCTCTGGCTGGACGAGATCGCCAGCATCCGCAGCCTGCCGCCCAGGCGCTGAGCGCCCTGCATCCACGCATGGCGTGGAGCTACGCTGGCGCCACCCCTGCCTGGATGCAGTAGAGCCACGCAGGGCGTGGCTGCGGTGGTCAATGCTCGAACAGCGTGGGCGTGGCCTCGAACCGGCGCGCGTAGGCGCGCTCTTCGGCCACCCGCGCGACCTCGTCGTCGGCCAGATCGGGGGCGCCGTAGACCGCATAGGCGACGCTGCCGTCGGCGCCATGGCCAACCTGGTGCAGGCGGTAGCGCGAGTGGCCGCCACCGGTATCTTCGGGGTAGTGCACGGGCGGATGGCTGCCTTCCAGGTCCATTTCACTGTTGTCGACCACACCACCGACGAACAAGGCGCGCATGCAGGATCTCCAGGGGTTGCAAGGGAGCTTCTACCCTGGACGCAGGCATGTTGCTGGGGCATCAAGGCAGCGTTGAAGTTTCGGAAAGGGCGGCCGGGGCCGGGCCGGACAAGCCGGTACAATGGACGGCCCTCACGCTTTCAGTACCGCGCCGATGGCCTCCAGCGACGACGCCCCCCTGCAGACCCTGTTCCTGCCCTTCTCCAGCGGCGCCCTGCGCTGGCCGGAGGGCCCGGTGGCGTTCCTGCGCGCCCGCGATGGCTGGCCGCTGCGCGAGCACGCCGCTGGCCGCGAGGTGCACTGCGAGCAGAGTTTTGCCCCGTTCGCACAGCCCCTGCAGGCCAGCGGCTGGACCGTCAGCGGCCAGCTGGATGACGAGGCCGGCAAGGGGCGCTACCCGCTGGTGCTGGTGCTGCCGCCGCGCCAGCGCGATGAAGCCCGCGCGCTGTTCGCGCGGGCCCTGGCGCTGGTGGCCGAGGGCGGCCGCATCGTGGCCTGCCAGTCCAACAACGAAGGCGCGCGCTCCGGCGAAGGCGACCTGAAGCAGCTGGCCGGCCTTGGCGGCTGCCTGACCAAGAACCATTGCCGCGTGTTCTGGACGGCACCGCTGCAGGGCCAGCAGGATCCGGACCTGGTCCGGCGCTGGGCATCCCTGGATGCGGTGCGGCCGATCGTCGGTGGCCGCTTCCTGAGCCGCCCGGGCGTGTTCGCCTGGGACCGCATCGACCCGGCCTCGGCGCTGCTGGCCGAGCACCTGCCGGCCGACCTGGCCGGCCGCGCAGCCGACCTGGGCGCCGGCTACGGCTACCTGTCGCGTGAACTGCTGGAACGCTGCCCGAAGATCACCGCGCTGGATCTGTACGAGGCCGAGCAGCGCGCACTGGCGCTGGCCGAGCTGAACCTGGCGCCGCCGCCGCGTGCGTTGCCGCTGCGCTTCCTGTGGCGGGATGTCACCGCCGGCATCGAACCGGGGTACGACGTCATCATCAGCAATCCGCCGTTCCACACGCCATCGCGCGCGGACCGGCCGGACATCGGCCAGCGCTTCATCGCCGTGGCCGCGCAGGCACTGCGTCCCGGCGGCCGCCTGTACGTGGTGGCCAACCGCCACCTGCCGTACGAATACACCCTCAACGAGAGCTTCGGCGCGGTAAGCGTGGTGGCCGAGCGCGATGGCTTCAAGCTGGTCGAAGCGGTGAAGGGCAAGGGGAAGAGCCAGTGAAGCTGGTCAAGCACATCGCCAACCTGGGCTACGGCAGCCGCAAGCAGGTGCAGTGGATGTTCCGCGAAGGGCGGGTTACCGATGCCGACGGCGAGGTGCTGTACGCCGATGACCAGGTGCCACACGAGGCGGTGCGGGTGGACGGTGAGCCGCTGGACCCGCCGCCGGGGTTGTCCATTGCCCTGCACAAGCCGGCCGGCTACACCTGCTCGACCAAGGATACCGGGCGGCTGATCTACGACCTGCTGCCGCCGCGCTTCCGCGACCGCGACCCGGTGCTGTCCACGGTGGGCCGGCTCGACCGCGACACCAGCGGCCTGCTGCTGCTGACCGACGATGGCGGCCTGCTGCACCGGATCATCTCGCCGAAGTCGAAGCTGCCCAAGGTCTACGAGGTGGAGCTTGCCGACGATCTGCGCGGTGACGAGGCGGCGCTGTTCGCCAGCGGCACGTTGATGCTGGAGTCCGAGAAGACGCCCCTGCTGCCGGCTGAACTGGACGTGCTGGGCCCGCGCCGGGCACGCCTGGTGCTGCACGAAGGCCGCTACCATCAGGTACGCCGCATGTTCGCTGCCGCAGGCAACCACGTGCAGGCACTGCATCGCAGCCGTGTCGGCGGCCTGGACCTGCGGGGACTGGCCGAAGGGCAATGGCGGCTGTTGACCTCCACCGACCTGGATACGTTGTTCGCTCCATGACTGCCATCGCTGCGCTGCCGTTTCTTCCCGACGCCGTCATCTTCGACATGGACGGCCTGATGATCGACAGCGAGCGGGTGTCGCTGGCCTGCTGGAGCCAGGCTGCCGAGGAGTTCGGCCTGCCGCTGGACGCGACGTTCTTCGTGGGCATGGTCGGCCTGGGCGACCGTGACAGCCAGGCGCTGCTGCGCCAGCAGGGCATCGAAGACAGCATGATCGAGGCGATGGCCGCACGCTGCCACGACCTGTACGAGGCGCGCACCCAGACCGGCCTGCCGCTGCGCCCGGGCATCGTGGAGCTGCTGGAACTGCTGAAGGCCCATGCGATCCCGCGTGCGGTGGCCACCACCACGCGGCAACCGCGCGCCAACCGCAAGCTGGACGCCGCCGGCCTGCTGCCGTACTTCGACGCCGTGATCACCAGCGGCGATGTGGCACGCCCGAAACCGGCGCCGGACATCTACCTGCTGGCTGCACAGCGGCTGGGGCAGGCGCCGCAGCGCTGTCTGGCGCTGGAGGATTCACCGGCCGGTACGCGCGCCGCGCTGGCGGCGGGCATGACCGTGATCCAGGTGCCGGACCTGGTGCATCCGGATGAGGCGCTGCGCGCGCTCGGGCACCGCATCGTCGGCTCGCTGGTGGATGCCCACGCATTGCTGCTGCCGTTGCTGCCACGCGGGGTCTGACCCTGCCCGCCGGGCATGGCCCGGCGCTACCGCCTGACGGTGGGTGCCGACCGTTGGTCGGCACGCCTTCCGATCACACCCGGCCGAACACCAGCGCTGCGTTGGTGCCACCGAAACCGAAGCTGTTGGACATCACCGTGTCCAGCTTCTGCTCGCGGCTTTCGCGCAGGATCGGGAAGCCTTCCACCTTCGGGTCCAGCTCGCCGATGTTGGCCGAACCGGCGACGAAGCCATCGCGCATCATCAGCAGGCAGTAGATCGCCTCGTGCACGCTGGCCGCGCCCAGCGAATGGCCGGACAGCGCCTTGGTCGAGGACAGCGGCGGGATCGCGTCGCCGAATACTTCGCGGATCGCACCCAGTTCGGTCACATCGCCCAACGGCGTCGAGGTGCCGTGGGTGTTGAGGTAATCCAGCGGACGGTCGACGTTCTGCAGCGCCATCTTCATGCAGCGCACCGCGCCTTCACCGGACGGGGCAACCATGTCGGCGCCATCGGAGGTCACGCCATAGCCGATCAGTTCGGCGTGGATGTGCGCGCCGCGGGCCACGGCGTGGTCGTAGTCTTCCAGCACCAGCATGCCGCCACCGCCGGCGATGACGAAGCCATCGCGGTCCTTGTCATACGGGCGCGAGGCAGTGGCCGGGGTGTCGTTGAAGCTGGTGGACAGCGCACCCATCGCATCGAACATCACGCTCATCGACCAGTGCAGGTCTTCGCCGCCGCCGGCGAACATGATGTCCTGCGCGCCGTGGCGGATCAGGTCCGCGGCGGCGCCGATGCAGTGTGCCGAGGTCGCACAGGCCGCCGACAGCGAGTAGCTGACGCCCTTGATCTGGAACGCGGTGGCCAGGCAGGCCGATACCGTCGAGCACATCGTGCGCGGCACCATGTACGGGCCCACCTTGCGCACGCCACGGCTGCGCAGCAGGTCCACCGCGCCCACCTGCCATTCGCTGGAGCCACCGCCGGAACCGGCGATCAGGCCGGTGCGCAGGCCACTGACCTGTTCCGGGGTCAGCCCGGCATCGGTGATGGCATCGGCCATGGCCAGGTAGGCGAAGGCCGCAGCGTCGCTCATGAAGCGCTTCTGCTTGCGGTCGATCAACGCGTCCAGATCGAGGTCGACACGGCCGCCGACCTGGCTGCGCAGCCCGGCTTCGGCGTGGTCGGCCAGTGCGGTGATGCCGGCACGGCCTTCGCGCAGCGCTGCAGACACGGTATCCAGATCATTGCCAAGGCAGGACGTGATGCCCATGCCGGTGATGACGACGCGACGCATCAGAAGCTCCCGGTTTCAGTGAACAGGCCGACGCGCAGGTCGCGCGCGCTGTAGATTTCGCGGTCGTCCACGTACATGCGGGCGTCGGATTGGGCCATCACCAGCTTGCGGTTGATGACCCGGCTGATGTCGATCTCGTAGCGGACCAACCTGGCATCCGGCAGCACCTGGCCGGTGAACTTCACCTCGCCGCAACCGAGCGCGCGGCCCTTGCCGGGGGCGCCCAGCCAGGTCAGGTAGAAGCCGGTCAGCTGCCACATCGCATCCAGGCCGAGGCAGCCGGGCATCACCGGGTCGCCGATGAAGTGGCAACCGAAGAACCACAGGTCCGGGCGGATATCCAGTTCGGCGCGTACCATGCCCTTGCCATGCGGGCCACCGTCTTCGCGGATGTCGGTGATGCGGTCGAACATCAGCATCGGGTCGTTGGGCAACCGGCCGGCGGCAGCGCCGAACAGTTCACCGCGTGCGCTGGCCAGCAGCTGGTCACGGTTGAACGCGTGGAGACGAGTCATGGAAAGCGCAATCCTGGAAGCGAAAACAAGGCAACAAGTCGCCGAGGATGCACGACGGATCAGGCGGATATCAAACCGCGGTTCCGTACGCGTGCGTAGTGTTTTCAGCTGAAACCACGCATCCCGTTGATGCGCAACGACCATACTTCAGCGTTTGGAGAGGTACGGTGCAGGTATCATGGGCGCCAACCATGAACGCACTGCGCAAGATCATCCACGTTGACATGGACGCCTTCTACGCGTCCGTGGAGCAGCGCGACGACCCCTCGCTGCGTGGCAAGCCGGTGGTGGTGGCCTGGCGCGGCGCGCGCTCGGTGGTGTGTGCGGCCTCGTACGAAGCGCGGGTGTTCGGCGTGCGCTCGGCGATGCCGGCGTTGCGCGCCGAGCGGCTGTGCCCGGACGCGGTATTCGTACCGCCGGACTTCACCCGTTACAAGGCGGTGTCGCGCCAGGTCCGCGAGATCTTCCTGCGCCATACCGACCTGGTCGAGCCGCTGTCGCTGGACGAGGCCTACCTTGACGTGACCGCGCCGAAGAGCGGGATCGCGCTGGCCACCGACATCGCGCGCACCATCCGCGCGCAGATCCGCGAGGAAACCGGGTTGACCGCCTCCGCCGGCATCGCACCCAACAAGTTCCTGGCCAAGATCGCCTCGGACTGGCGCAAGCCCGATGGACAGTTCGTCATTCCGCCGCAACGCGTGGATGCGTTCCTGCTCACGCTGCCGGTGAAGAGCGTGCCGGGCGTGGGCAAGGTGATGGAAGGCAAGCTGGCCGCGCGCGGCATCGTCACCTGCGGTGACCTGCGCGCCTGGACGCTGCCGGATCTGGAAGCGGACTTCGGCACCTTCGGCCGCAGCCTGTACAACCGCGCCCGCGGTATCGACGAGCGACCGGTGGAGCCGGACCAGCAGGTGCAGTCGATCTCCTCCGAAGACACCTTCGCCGAAGACCTGCCACTGGAAGACCTGGGTGAGGCCATCGTGCAGCTGGCGGAGAAAACCTGGAACGCCACGCGCAAGACCGAACGTGTCGGCCACACCGTGGTACTGAAACTGAAAACCGCACAGTTCCGCATCCTCACCCGCAGCTTCACACCGGACCGCCCGCCGGAATCGATGGAAGAACTGCGCGACATCGCGCTGGCCCTGCGCGCCCGCGTCGACCTGCCGGCGGAGACGCGCTATCGGCTGGTGGGCGTCGGCCTTGGTGGCTTCCGCGAAAAAGAGCCGGTGGTGCAGGGCGAGTTGTTCGAGCACGAACCGAACGATTCCGCAGGCAATCGTTGATAGGGCTAAGAAGGGTCTTGATTCTGGCCGGTCAAGCGGGCCTGCACAAACCTCCCAGCTCAATCAGTTGCAGATCTCTCGAAGGCCCTGCGGAACAGGACTGCCAGGGCATTCAATAGGACAAGCCCAGCTCAGCGATGATGGCTGGTACAGGTCTGCGCGTGACGGTTCTCTCGCGATCAACGAACAGTCACACCTATGGCGGAGTGAACCTTCGCAAGAGACATCCCTATCAGATAGTCGCAATCTCCGATTTCGCTGCCATTGGTCTTTGCAGACGTCACTATCGCCACAGCATCGAGATCCACCGAAACCAGAGGTCCGCCGCTGTCACCTGCATCACATAGCAAATCGTAAGGGCCGGCTAGATCCTCCACCCTGATCCAATCGCTCGTGCAGCTTTGGGAATTGCAGGTATTTGATTCAGGCTCTGCGTTCACGGAGGTGAGCGTGCCGCAGCTGTAGCCTGTCCGTGTTCCTGCATGGCAGAGCACCAGGAGTCCTTCCAGAGTTTCCCGCAGTAGATCGGGTCTGACCTTTCCCAAGTAACCAATCGTGTTAAATCCATTCAATTTGGTGAAGCCCGTCCAAGACGCTTCAAAACCGCTCGAGGCGGGGACGGGATGCCATTGCACGTCGTGACCTGCATCAAAGCGTCGTCGGTCAGGATCTACATCAAGTACGACTGTGGCAGTGTCGCCAGATCCCGGAATCGGTTCGTACCGCAGGGTTGGCAGGCAATGTGCGGCAGTAATCAACCCAGGCTTTTCATCAGAATCATAGGCCCGAAATCCAAACGTGCAGTAAGAGTTGTTGGAAACAGCTCTCCCACCCGCACGAGTCTGTGGCGCTGACAGCAACTTGGAACGCCCTGAGGACTTCTTTAGTTCAATGGGTGCGGATAGAATGCGTCGCGCATTCTTTTCCTCGTCGACATAGATTCTTTCGAAATCTGTGCTGGGCAGCTCCACAACAATCACACCGCGCTGTGCGTCGATCATGATTCCCTGATGCTCCGGGAAAAGTTCTGCCACCTTTCCTGACTTAACTATCTGCTTCAATTGCGTCAGAGAGTGAGTTGCCCCGACCGTGAAGCGGTAGGTGATGGTGCCATAGACAGTGCTCACAGTTCGGGATGGCACTGAGTCGGTCCCGGTCAAACGGACCGTCACGATCATCGGGTTCTCACTGAAGCTCTTGCCAGCGAAGCGATCAGGCATTCCTTCCAGAATGCGCGCAAGCTCTTCCCCTGCCGCAATTCGAAGTCTGAGCCGCCTGTCGGCTTCTTGGGTGGACAATCCCTCATGCTGCGCAAAGGCTTGAACAACGGGGTCGGTGGAGGGCGTCACTTGTTGAGAGAACGCGGGGGGCGCGGCCAGTGCGGTGGTGGATAGCAGCAGTTTCACCAAAGCATGTCTGATCTTCATCGTGAATTCTCCGTTCCATCGGTTCAATCAACTCCGCAATCCATCGTACAGCTGCTGATGTTCAGGTCTGTGATGTGCGTCCCGGCTTGACGTTCGGCAAGGAGTGGCAAATGTGCGTTGACCTGCGCGTCGTCGATCTGGTGATTCGAACGTGGTCGCACCTATCAAGCAAGCTTGGGATGTTGAGGGTGCCGGCCAGCGGCGGCACTACCGCAGGTGCAGGGCGCCGCCCTGCAAAAGAAAACTCCCTACTTCATGGCCACTGCATCTCGCCCTTGGCCACCTTCGCACTCAGCTCCAGCGACGCTACGCCGGCCAGCGTCGGGTAGCGCGCCTGCATCGCCTTCACCAGCGCCGCACTGTCCTTCGCCTTTGCCGCCTCGGCGTCGAACGTACGGATGTAGTCCGCGGTGAAGCGCAGCGCGCTGGCATCCAGTGCCGCACCCGGCGCGTAATGCCCCGGCACCACCACCTTCGGCTTCAGTGCCTGCAGCCGCTGCAGGGTCTGCAGCCAGTCGGTGTGCGACGTCGGCGTCTGCGTGTCGGCCATCCACACGTGTTCACCGGCCACCACCGGAATACCGCCGACGATCGCGCGCAGCGACGGCAACCACAGCACGCTGCGGTCCGGGGTGGGACCGTCCAGGCCGATCAGTGGCAGGCGCTCACCTTCCAGCTGCAGGGCATCGCCATCCAGTACCTGCGGAACCACGATGCGTGCCGGCACGTCGGCGCCCATCTTCGGTCCCCAGTAGGCCAGCTTGCTGGCCTGGGTCTGCTGGATGTGGGCGACGGTGTGCGCAGTGGCGACGATGCGTGCCTGCGGGAACGCATCCTGCAGGGTGGCCAGGCCGAAGTAGTAGTCCGGATCGCCGTGGCTGATGTAGATCGTGGTCAGCTGCCTGCCGCTGGCGCGGATCAGATCCACCAGCCTGCGCGCATCACTGGCGCCGAACTGTGCGTTGACCAGGATCGCATCGTGGCGGCCTTCGATCAGCACCGAGGACACCGGGAACATGGCCTGTGGACCGGGATGGAAGGTCTGCAGGCGCAGCTGCGATTTCGTCGCCGCAGCCGGCGCCGGGGAGGAGGCCGATGCAGCCAGCAACGGCGCGCTGGTGAAGCTGGCGGCCAGCGCGAGGGGAAGCAGCAGGGCAGCGGTACGCATTCGGAATTCCTTGTGTCGGATGGGGAGCCGAGCGCAGGCCGGCTCTACAGCTGGGTAGCGCCGGGCCATGCCCGGCGGACGCCATGATCAGTACGCGGCCGTGATGATCTGCTTCGGGTACTGGTGTGCTTCCAGCTCGGCGACGAACGCGGCGCCGTAGTCGGCGTAGCTGATGCGGCTGTGGCCGCTGGCATCGGCGAGGAAGGCCCTGGGCTGCACGCGGTACTGGCCGCGCTCTTCACCGGGGCCGATTTCGGCGGCCGGCGAGAAGAAGGTCCAGTCCAGGTCATCGACGGCCCGCAGGCGGTTGAACGCTTCCCGGTGGGCTAGCGCATACGGCTTGTAGGCGTCCGGGAAGTCGGGGGTATCGACCAGCTGCACGCCCGGCGCGACTTCCAGGCTGCCGGCACCGCCGACGACCACCAGGCGCGGCACGCCGGCCGTGCGTGCCGCCGCCGCCAGCTGCGCGGCCACTTCGCCGACGCGGCCGACATCGTCACCCGGGCGCGGGCCATAGGCGCTGGCCAGCACGTCGTGGCCGGCGATGGCCGCGACCAGGGCGTCCTGGTCTTCCAGCGATGCGATCACTGCATGGGCACCGGCAAGTTCGTCCGGCAGGTCCTGCGCGCTGCGCACGATGACGGTCAGCGCGTGACCCCGGGCCAGGGCGTGACGGGCAATCTGGCGGCCGATGTTGCCGGTGGCACCGACGAGGGCGATTTTCATGGGGGAACTCCGTAAGAGGTGGGGAACGGGGCCACTGTAGGCCGCTGCAGTCGGTCGAAAAACAGCGTATAACGCGCTTGTTTGTTGCATGGATCGAGCATATGGACCGATTGACCGCCATGACCGTGTTCGTCGAGGTCGCCGAGCGCGGCAGCCTGACCGCGGCCGCCGACGTGCTGGACATGTCACGGGCGATGGTCAGCCGCTACCTGGCCGAGGTCGAAGGGTGGCTGGGCGCGCGCCTGTTGCACCGGACCACGCGCCGCACCAGCCTGACCGGGGCGGGGGAAGCCGCGCTGGCGCGCTTCCGGCAGATGCTGGCGATTGGCGAAGCGCTGCAGGGCGAGCTGGCCAGCGACAACCCGGAACCGCACGGCACGCTGCGGGTCACCGCCAGCGTGTCGTTCGGGCAGAGTCACCTGGCACGGGCCGTGGCCGCGTTCGTCAAGCGTCATCCGGCCGCACGCATCGAGCTGCTGCTGGTCGACCGCACGGTGAACCTGGTGGAAGAACGGGTCGACCTGGCCGTGCGCATCGCGCGCCAGATCGATCCCAGCCTGATCGCCCGGCGGCTGGCGACCTGCCGCTCGGTGCTGTGCGCCACGCCGGCCTACCTGCAGGCGCGCGGCACGCCCACCGCGCCGGAGCACCTGGCCGCACACAACTGCCTGACCCACCACTACGTGGGCAAGAGCCTGTGGCAGCTGCACCGCGATGGGCGCGCGCTGTCGGTGGCGGTGGGCGGCAACATCAGTGCCAATGAAGCCTCGTTGCTGCTGGAGGCGGTACGTGCCGGTGCCGGCATCGCCATGCTGCCGACCTACCAGGTAGCGCCGCTGCTGCGCAGTGGCGAGCTGACCCAGCTGCTGCCCGCGTACAGCCTGGACGAGCTGGGCATTCATGCGGTGTACGCCTCGCGCCGACAGCAGCCCGCTATCATGCGGCGATTCCTGGAGTTCCTTGCCGAGTGCTTTGCCAGCCCGGCGTTCCAGGATCTGGACTGGCGCCCCCCGGGCAAGGAGAACGCATGAACCATGGACAGGCTTTCATCGACCACAACCGCGCCGCCTGGGACCGCCAGGCGAGCGAGGTGCGGGAATGGTCGCGACCGGTGGATGCAGAAACGATCGCCGCCGCACGCGACGGGCGCTGGCAGGTGCACCTGACCCCGCGCGCGCTGCCGCTGGACTGGCTGGGCGACGTGCGTGGCCGCCGCATCCTGTGCCTGGCCTCGGCCGGTGGCCAGCAGGCACCGGTGCTTGCTGCCGCAGGGGCCGAGGTGACGGTGTTCGACCTTTCCGACGGGCAGTTGGCGCAGGATCGCGCCGTGGCCGATCGCGATGGCCTGTCCCTGCGCACGGTGCAGGGCGACATGCGCGATCTGCGTGTCTTTGCCAACGGCAGTTTCGACGTGGTGTTCCATCCCATCTCGAATCTGTACGTGCCCGATGTCCGCCCGGTGTGGGCCGAATGCCACCGCGTGCTGGCACGCGATGGCCTGCTGATGGCCAGCTTCTACAATCCGGTGGTGTTCGTTGCCGCGCGTGATCCGCAGCTGAGCGAGCAGGGCCTGATGCGGCCGCAGTACGCCATTCCGTATTCGGACCTGGAAGACCTGGAGCCGGCTGCACGCGAGGCCAAGCTGGCCCGTGGCGAAGCACTCACCTTCGGCCACAGCCTGGCTGAACTGCTCGGCGGCCAGCTCGATGCAGGGTTCGTGATCGATCGCTTCATGGAAGACTGGCAGCCGCAGCCGCGCTTCCTGATCGACCGCTTCCTGCCCACGTTCCTGGCGACCCGCGCACGCCGGGTCGGCTGACGCTGCCGCGTACAATGGACGGCCCCACGTCGTACAGGTGCCGTCCCATGTCGTATCCCTATCCGTTGGTCGTGTTCGATCTCGATGGCACGCTGGTCGACAGCGCATCGGATATCGCCGAAGCGTTGAACCGCACGCTGGAGGACATCGGCGTGGCTCGGGTACCCGAGGCCACCGTGCTGGACTGGATCGGCGACGGTGTGCGGCGCCTGGTCGAACAGGCGCTGCACGCTGCCGGCCGCGAGGTCGATCTGGCGACGGTGATGCCGGGCTTCATGCTGCATTACCGCGAATGCCTGCTGCGCAGCCCGCGCCTGTTCGATGGCGTGACCGACGCACTGGCGCAGCTGCGGGCACGCCATGTGCCGCTGGCCATCTGCACCAACAAGCCCGCAGCGCTGGTGCCGCCGTTGCTGCAGCACCTGGGTATCGGTGATGCGTTCGCGCTGGTGCTGGGGGGGGATTCGCTGCCGCAGCGCAAGCCCAGTGGGGAGCCGCTGCGGCATATCGCGGCCCACTTCGGCCTGCCCGTGGCGCAGTGCCTGATGGTCGGCGATTCGCTGACCGACTACCGTGCGGCCGACGATGCCGGCATGCCGATCGCACTGGTGCGTTATGGC
Source organism: Stenotrophomonas sp. 704A1 (assembly GCF_030549525.1). Taxonomy (NCBI): domain Bacteria; kingdom Pseudomonadati; phylum Pseudomonadota; class Gammaproteobacteria; order Lysobacterales; family Lysobacteraceae; genus Stenotrophomonas; species Stenotrophomonas tuberculopleuritidis. The sequence goes on from NZ_CP130831.1 coordinate 555,969, forward strand.
TATCCACGTGGCCTGGACCTGGACAACGCGAAGGCGGTGGCGGTGATCGACGATCTGCGCGAACTGCCGGGGTTGGCTGCCGACATTCGGACACCGTGAAGCGCTCGCCGGGCATGGCCCGGCGCTACCGATCCTGTCGATCGACGCCATGCGTCGATGGCGTGTTCTGCTATTTCGGCTGGTAACGCACGCTCAGCTGATACTCGCGACCGGGCTGGTTGAACCACGCCACGGTTTCGTAGCGGCGGTCGAACACATTGGCCGCGCGTGCCAGTACCGACCACGACGGCGTCAGCGCGTATTCCGCGCGCAGGTCCAGCGTGCCGTAGCCGGCCAGCTTCACCGCATTGGCGGCATCGTCGTAGCGCTTGCCGGCGCCCTGCACGGTCAGCCCAGCGCGGAAGTCGCCGAAGCGGCGGTCCACGTCCAGGCGCGCGGTCTGCTGTGCACGGCGCGGCAGCCAGTTGTCGAACTGCGTGCTGCCACGGGTGCGGTTGCGCGGGTCGGTGTAGCTCAGCTGGGCGTTGACATCGAAGCCGGCCAGCACGACGCCACCGGTCAGTTCGGCGCCGCGGATCCGTGCCTTCTCGATCTGCTGCATCCTGAAGGTTGCGGCGTCATAGGTGATCAGGTCATCGATGCGGGTTTCATACAGGTCCAGGCCCCAATGCCAGCCCTGGCCCTGCTGCGAGATGCCGATGTTGGCGCTCTTCGAGGTCTCCGGGTCCAGCGTCGGCACGCCACTCCACGGGTCGTACAGGTCGCTGAAGGTCGGTGCCTTGAAGGCGGTGCCATAGCTGGCGTTGATGCGCAGGCCATGAACCAGCGCCATCGCCCAGCCGAGGCTGCCGGTGGCGTGATTGCCGAACTGCGCATTGTCGTCATTGCGCGCACTGGCCTGCAGCTGGTGGCGGCCGAAGCGGGCCTGGTACTGCATGAACACACCGGTGTTGCGGCGGCTTTCGACCAGATAGCCTGCGCTGCTGCCATCCAGGTTGTCCTCGCTCCAGTCGACGCCGGCGCTCAGCAGCTGGCCGTCGGCCACGCCGATGTCGGCCTGCAGCGATGCACTGTCGCGGTGCGTCTGTGCGCTGCCGTGCGCGTCGAAATCACCGCGATTGTCCGATTCGTTGTCGCTGCGGCCGACATTGGCGGTCAGCGCCAGCCGTTCGGACGGGGTGTAGCGCAGCTTGCCGGCCAGCACCTGCTGGCGCGTTTCGGAGTAGTTGTAGTAGCCGTCGTAGTGGTTCTCGCCATCGGCGCGCAGCGCGCTGCCTTCCACGCTCCACTGCGGGCTGAAGGTGTAGCCGCCGCGCAGGCTCTTGGACACGTTGCGATAGCCATCGCGGTCGGGCTCATCGGCGAAGCAGCCGGCGAACAGCGTGGCCGAGCCCCGGCAGGCGTCGATGCCATCCGAGTGCTGGTAGGCAATGTCGGCGCCGAACCAGCCGCGCTCGGTGCCGCCACCGATGCCGCCACTGGCTTCACGCAGGCCGTTGCTGCCGCCACCGAGCTGGAAGTGCGGTGCGAAGTCGCCCTGGTTGCGGCGGGTGAAGATCTGGATCACGCCGCCGATGGCATCGGCGCCGTACAGGCTGGACTGGGGGCCGCGCACGATTTCCACGCGCTCGATCTGCGCCAGCGGCAGGTCCTGGTACATCGCCAGGCCGAGGTCGGCGCTGTTGATGCGCACGCCATCCACCAGTACCACGGTGTGCGAGGAATTGGTGCCGCGCAGGAACAGCGAGCTCTGCTTGCCCAGGCCGCCGGCGTTGGTCAGGTTGATGCCGGCACGGCCCTGCAGCAGTTCCTGCAGCGAGGTCGCCTGGCTGGATTCGATCTGGGCGCGGTCGATCACCTGTGCCGGCGCGATGCTGTCCTGCAGGGCGATGGGGGTGCGGGTGGCGGTGACCAGCACCTGGTCCAGGTCGGCGGTGCCTGCATCGGCGCGGGCCAGCGCGGGCAGGGCGGCCAGCATGGCCAGTGACAACACGGAAATCTGCAGCTTCATCGGGGGGACTCCAGGTGCCGCGCACGCCCGCGCGGCGAAGGGGAGGAGTCGCAGGGACAGGCAAGCGCCGACGCGACGGCGATCGCCATGCGCGTCCAGCGCCATGCCCACCGCATCGCGACCTGAGGCTTCCGGGCCGGTCTCCGGGCTCGCCGCCAGGTGGCGCGAGGCCACCGTCCAGGCGCCTTCCCATGCCTGCGGCACAGTGGCGGGTTGCCTGGAACTGACGTGCTTACCGTTGCGGGGGCAGCGCCGGCATGGCGTGTTGCCACGCGTCACCGGCTTCCCGTTTCAACCTGCCGGCAGGGCCGCAGGTCACCTGGAAGTGCGCGCAGTCTACGGCATCACCAGCTGGTAGAGTGAGGTGGTCACCTGCTCGCCCGTTGGAAATTGGATGATGGTTGCAAAGGACCGCCTGCAGTTCCTCGATTCACTTCGGGGCTTGGCTGCCGTGTATGTCGTGTTGTTCCACGTACAGTCGATGCCGGCGCCGGCGCTGCCCGTGGCGGGCTGGTTGTTGCCGATACTGCAGCTGGGGGCCACCGGCGTCGCCCTGTTCTTCGTGATCAGCGCGTTCTCGCTGTGCTACACCCTCCCTCGCCACCAGGCCAGCGGTCGGCCGTTGCTGAGTTTCTATCTGCACCGGTTCCTGCGCATCGCTCCGCTGTTCTACGTCCTGCTGGCATTCTCTGTTTTCAGGGATGGCCGGGGCAGTCATGCCGGTCATCCCTGGGCCGAGATCGTCGCCAATGCCACCTTTACCTTCAATCTGTTCCCCGGCTGGGAGCAGGGCATCGTCTGGGCCAGCTGGGCGGTGGGCGTGGAAATGCTGTTCTATGCCATCTTCCCCGCGCTGATCCTGCTGGTGAACAACGGCCGGAGAGCGTGGATCCTGCTGTTGTGCCTGCTGGGTCTGGCAGCGTTGGCAGGCAACGGCTGGCTGGGCGCACGCGCAGCCGCATCGCTGGGGGGGTATGGCTGGCTGAGGCACGGGCCGGTGTTTGCGATGGGCCTGGTGGCCTTCCACATGCACAGCGCACTTTCGCGGTTGGCGCCGGCGCCGGCGCGGCGGTGGGGGATGGCGTTGAACATCACCGGCGCGCTGATACTGCTGCTGGTCGTGACGGGGATCGTGGGTGGATGGAGCGGCGCCGGTCAATGGCAGCTGACCGGCCTGGGCTATCTGGCGCTGTTGCTCGGCTGCTCGCAATGCCCCCCACGCTGGCTGGTCAATCGCACGACGGCCTGGCTGGGCACGGTGAGCTATTCGCTCTACCTCGGTCATCCGATCGTGATTGCCGTGCTGGGGCCGGTGTTCGGCCGCGTACTCGGCGTGACCGGTGAGGGAACAGCCGGTTATCTGGTATGTGCCGCAGTGGTCCTGGCGGTGTCGCTGCCGCTGGCCGCGCTGGGGCACCGCTGCGTTGAAGCGCCGATGATACGGCTGGGCAAGCGCATGATGGCGTCATTGTCCGTGCCTCGCGCAGGCCTTCGTTCCGGACCGGCGGAGAGTGGGCCACGCTAGAATGGTGCGCCCCGCTGCGGGGATGCTGTCTGGAAGTGAGTCGTGCCCATGATGTTGCTGCAATCGTCGACCTGTCCCACGCGCTGCGCGTGCCCGCCCCGGGGCCGCCCCATGCGCGCGGTTCCCGCGCCATGATCCTCGACCTGGTCCGTCATGCCGGCAACGGTCGTGATGAATTCCTCGATGGCCGCAGCGATCCCCCCCAGCTGGCCCGCCTGCCACAGGAGCTGGTCGAGGCCTACGCCGGCCAGCACTGGGAACGGGTGATCAGTTCGCCACGCCTGCGTTCCCTGCATACGGCAATGGCCTTGGCCACCCCGCGCGGGCTGGACGTGGAGTCGGACGAGGAGTGGGAGGAACTGGATTTCGGCGATTGGGACGGGCAGTCGCTGTTCGATCTGCCGGAGGACGCGCTGGCCGCCTTCCATGCCGATCCGCATTCGTTCCCGCCGCCCAACGGCGAAAGCTGGGGCCACTTCGAACGGCGCATCGCGCGCGCGCTGGATCGCCTGCTGGATGACGATGATCCACCGCCGACGGTGGTGGTCAGCCACGGCGGCCCGTTGCGCATGGTGCTGTCGCAGGTGTGTGGCCTGCCGATGTCGTTGTGCTGGGCGCTGCGTATCGACCACGGCACGCGTCTGCGCGTCCGGCTGGAACGCGCTGACGTCGGGCTGGTCGGTGAACTGCTGGAACTGCAGCAGCCGTGAGTGCACTCGCCGGGCGTGGCCCGGCGCTACCGGTCCGGTGCGCCCTGTGTGGCGCCGGGCCGTGCATCAGTCCTCGTCGGCGTACCCGGGCGCGCTGTCTTCGGCGTCATCGTCGGCGTCGAAGCGCTGCTCATGCACCGGGCCCGATGCCGGGCCGGCGGCTTTCAGCGGGTGTGCGGCGATGCGCGCTTCGTAGTCCTGCACGAGCGCCTCGCGCTGGGGCTCGCTGAGTTCCTGCCAATGGCAGTCCAGCAGCGCGCCTTCCAGCGAGTACAGCAGGTTCAGGCTGGGCTTGAAGCCGGCGCGCTTGACCTTGACGAATGCGCCGACCGCCCCGGTGGCGACCAGATCCTCGCGGCTGCGCAGGCCCACCTGACGCAGCCACGCCGCACTCTTGGGCCCGATGTTGCGCAGCTTGGCCGCGCTCATCCCAGGGCCTCGACGAACACACGGGCAATCGCTTCCAGACCTGCCTGGTCGTCGGCATCGAAGCGGCCGATCCGGGGGCTGTCGATGTCGAACACGCCGATCAGTTCATCACCGCGGACCAGCGGTACCACCAGCTCCGAGCGCGAGGCCGAATCACAGGCGATGTGGCCCGGGAACGCATCCACATCGTCGATGCGCTGGGTGACCCGCTGGCTGGCCGCGGCACCGCACACGCCCTTGTCCAGCGGAATGCGCACGCAGGCCGGCAGGCCCTGGAACGGGCCGACCACCAGCTCCTTGCCGTCATAGAGGTAGAAGCCCACCCAGTTCAGGTCGGGCAGGGCGTGGTAGACCAGCGCCGAGAGGTTGGCCGCATTGGCGATGCGGTCGGACTCGTCGTAGACCAGGCCACGGGCCTGTTCCAGCAGCTGGGCGTATTGTTCCGGCTTGCTGCCGGTGAGCGAGGCATTGGCGAACATGACCGCAGTCTAGCAAGCACGTGGGGCCGGCGATAATGCAGCCCCGCCATCCGCTGGAGCCGTCGATGTCCTTGCCTGCCACGCTGCCGCCTGCCCTGTTCGTCACGGGCACCGATACCGAGATCGGCAAGACCGCCGCCAGCACCGCCCTGCTGCATGCGCTGCGGCACCGTGGTCTGCGTGCGGTGGGCATGAAGCCGGTGGCCAGCGGCAGCCAGGATCTGGGCCAGGGCCTGCGCAACGAGGATGCCCTGGCGCTGCAGGCGGCCAGCTGGCCGGTGCCGGACTATGCCGACCTCAACCCCTACGCGCTGCGGCAGCCGCTGGCGCCTGAACTGGCCGCCGCCGAGGATGGCGTACGCATCGAGCTGGCACCAATCGTGGCTGCGTTCGAGCGCCTGCGGGCGCAGGCCGATGTGGTGGTGGTGGAAGGCGTTGGAGGATGGCTGGCGCCACTGTCGGCGCAGCTGGATCAGCTCGACCTGGTGCGCGCCCTGCGGCTGCCGGTGGTGCTGGTGGTCGGCATGCGGCTGGGCTGCGTCAACCACGCCCGGCTGACCCTGCAGGCACTGCAGGCCGCTGGCGTGGCCTGCGCGGGGTGGATCGGCAACCACGTCGATCCGGCGATGCAGCGCCAGGATGAGAACTTCGCCACGCTGCAGCAGCGCCTGCCGATGCCGTGCTGGGGCCGGCTGCCGCATCTGCCGGGTGCCAGGGGCGAAGCGCTGGGCGCGCATCTGCACAGCACGTGATGGTTGCGCCGGGCCATGCCCGGCGAGCGCGCAGCGCGGCGCCCGGGGAAGCCCACAGGCAGGGCCCGGCACTGCCGCTCCATCAGCGCGCTGCCAGTTCCCGCGCGATCGCGCCCAGGCGCTCCACCGCGCTGACGAAGCGCGCGTCCAGGGCCTGGCAGCACGACAGCCGCAGGCAGTGCCGGTAACGCGCGCCGCGCGAATACACCTGCCCAGGCATGAACACGATGTCCTCCTGCAGGGCCCGCTCGAACAGCTCGCGGGTATCCACGCCCGGCAGCTCGAGCCACAGCAGGAAGCCGCCCTGCGGCTCGGTCGCGCAGGTTCCCGCCGGGAAATGCTCGGCCACCAGCTGGCGCAGGCGGCCGACCTGCTCGCGGTACAGCCGGCGCATCCGATGCAGGTGGTGTTCGTAGCTGCCCGCTTCCAGATAGGCGGCGACCGCATCGCCGAGCAGCTGCGGCTCGCCACCGGTGGACTGGAACTTGAGCAGGGCGATGCGCTCGGCGAAGCGGCCGCCATCGAGCCAGCCGATCCGGTAGTCCGGCGCCAGGGTCTTGGAGAAACCGCCCACCACCATCACCCAGCCATCGCGGTCGAAGGCTTTCAGCAAAGGTGCCGGCGGTTCACTGAACTGCAGCTCGGCATACACCGCATCTTCGATGAGCGGCAGCTGGCGCGCGTTGACCAGCTCGGCCAGCCGTCGCTTGGCGTCGACCGGCATGGTGCAGCCCAGCGGGTTGTGCACGGTCGGCATCACCACCAGCGCGGCCAGCGGCGTGTGCTCCAGCAGCGCGTCCAGCGCATCCACGTCCAGACCGTGCTGCGGGTGGGTGGGCAGCTCGATCGGTTGCAGGCCGAGGGTACTCAGCAAGGGATACAGGTTGAAGTACGAGGGCGCTTCAATGCCGACCGCATCACCGGGCCGGGTCACCGCACGCAGTGCCAGCTGCAGCGCCTCCATGGCGCCGTGGGTCAGCAGCAGCCGATCGGCGTGGGTGTGCAGGCCCAGCCGTGGGCCGCGCCGCACGATCTGCGCCAGCAGGCGTGGCGAGCCGTTCGGGCGCGCATAGGTTTCCACCGTCTGCAGGCCATGCCGCAACACCTGTGCGGTGTGCCGGGCCAGCTGCGCACCAGGATAGAACTGGCGTCCGCGCGGCCCGGCAAAGGCCAGGTCGATGACCCCCGGGCGCCGCTGCGCTTCCAGCACGCGTGCCATCAGGGCCTGCTGCAGCGGCGCGGTGGGCGCCGACGGTGCATCGCGCAGCGACCGCTGCGGGGCCGACAGTCGCGGCGCGACTTCGAACCCGGCCTTGGGCCGTGGAATGACCAGGCCGGCGTCTTCCAGCTGGCGATACGCCGCGATCACGGTGTTCAGGCTGAGCTGCCGCTGCGAGGCCATCTGCCGCAGCGAGGGCAGGCGGCTGCCGACTGGAAGGCGCCCGCCATGGATGGCTTCAGCCAGCTCATCGGACAGCCGCTGGTAGCGGGGAGGAATCATCGAGGTGCTGTCTTCTGTATCCATCGAACTGGCCCGCGCCTGATGCTGTACCCATGATGCTGGCGAGCCTAGCATGGGTCTGTCGGGCGGACCTGATCGGGGCCGTATCGATACTTCCCATGCGCACGGCCCAGTGGCCGTGCGTCTTTTTTTGCATGGGCCCGCCGGGCATGGCCCGGCGCTACCCGACCGGTTCAGCGCATCGGCACCAGCGCCGCATCGCGCCGGTAGAGCGCCGGGAACTGCCGGCCCAGTGCCGCCAGCTTCGGTGCGTCGTAGTAGCGGATGTAGGCTGCCTGCGGGTAGTTGGCCATGTAGTTCTGGTGGTAGCTTTCGGCCGGGTAGAAGCGCTGGCCGCTGGCCACCTGGGTCACGATCGGTGCCCGGTAGCTGCCGGCCTGGCGCAGCTGCTCGATGTACGCGCGGCTGGCTGCCTGCTGGCGCGGGTCGTCGCTGAAGATCGCCGACCGGTACTGGCTGCCGTGGTCGGGGCCCTGGCGGTTGAGCTGGGTCGGGTCGTGCACCACCGAGAAGAACACCTGCATCAATTGCCCGTAGCTCACCTGGCGCGGGTCGTAGTCCACCTTGACTGCTTCGGCATGGCCGGTACGGCCGCTGGCAACGCGCTCGTAACGGGCGTCGGCGGCGCTGCCGCCCACGTAGCCGGACACCGCGTTGCTGACCCCTTTGACGTGCTGGAACACACCCTGCACGCCCCAGAAGCAGCCGCCGGCAAACACCACGCTGGCGTGCGTGGCGTCATCGCCGAACGCGGCGTCGCCGCTGGGTGCGGGCAGCGCCTGCTGCTGCGCGCTGGCCTCGGCAGGCGCCGCCATCGCGCCGTGGTCGACCAGCAACACGCCAGCGATCAGCGCGGTGGCCACCAGCGCAGCGACGCCAGCGGCAACACCTTGTTCGAATGAGAGTTTCATCATGTCCTCCTGGTTCAACCGAAGGTGAAGGCATAGGCCTGCACGCCCGCATCGAGGAACTCGATCTCGAAGCGGTGCGGCCCGACGGCGCCGCGCTGGCGGATCAGCTGGTAGAGCCGGTGCTCGCTGACCGTGCCGCTGCCGTCGGCGCCCACGTCGCTGCCGGCATCGGCGGCGGGCAGCGGCTTGCCGTCCAGCCACACGCGGAAGCGCACCGGGGTGCCGGCCGACGCCGGTGCCAGCACCAGGTGCAGGTCGCGGGCATGGAACTGGAAGCCGATGCGGCCGCCCGGCTGCTGCAGTTGTGCGGCTTCATCGCTGATCGCCCAGCGTCCCTGCAGGCCCCACTGGTTCAGCGCCAGCGTGGCCGGCAGGGTGTAGTCGAACGCGGCATCGCTGCGCTGGCCGCCGGGCGAGGCGAACTGTTCGGCGCGGGCATGGCCCAGGTAGGTTTCCGGCGAGCGCAGGTTGCCCATGTCCGCCTGCGTGGCCACGCCCTGCAGATCGCCGGCGGCGGGGTCGGCCGGCGGCGGCAGCGCGGTCTGCCCGGCCTCGGTCAGCAGCCGCCGGATCACCTGTTCGGAGTGGGCGTAGTTGCCCTCGCCGAACTGATGGCCGCGGATGTTGCCCTCGGCATCGACGAAGTAGTGCGCCGGCCAGTAGCGGTTGTTGAAAGCACGCCAGATCGCGTACTGGTTGTCGAGCGCCACCGGGTACGTGACCTTCAGCTGCTGCACCGCCTTCATCACGTTGCGCGGGTCGCGTTCGAAGGCGAACTCCGGCGTGTGCACGCCGATCACCACCAGCCCATGGTCGCGGTAGCGCTGCGCCCACTCGTGCACGAACGGCATCGCCCGCAGGCAGTTGATGCAGGAGTAGGTCCAGAAGTCGATCAGCACCACCTTGCCACGCAGCTGTTCGCGGCTCAGCGGCGGGCTGTTCAGCCAGCCGGTGGCGCCGTCCAGTGCAGGCAGCGTGCCTTCCATCGGCAGCGGTGCATCGGCACCGGCAGTCGCACCGGCCATCATCATCATCGGCGGTGCGGCCGGCTGTGCGCCCGGCACCGCGTCCAGCAGACCCTGCTCGATGCGTGCGGTGCTGACCGCGGACAGGCGGGTCAGCAGCCCGGTATCCCAGCCCAGACCGATCGCCACCACCGCCAGCAGGGCCGCGACGCCGAGTACGCGGCGCACCACGTTCCCCAGGCCCAGTCGCGCCTGCAGGGCACGGAACACGCGCCCGCCGACCCAGACCGCCAGCGCCAGCGCGGTGATCGCACCCAGCGCATAGGCCAGCAGCAACGCGCTGGTGCCGACGCTGGCCCCATTGAGCGCGGCGCCGGTCAGCACCAGGCCCAGGATCGGGCCGGCACACGGTGCCCACAGCAGTCCGGTGGCAATGCCGATCAGCAGTGAGGTCCACGCGCCGCCGCGACCGGCGGCGTCAGCCGCATCGGCACGCGCGCTCAGTCGTGCCCCGATGCGTTGCACGGGCGCCAGCAGGTGGTCGGCCAGGGTCGGCCACAACAGCGCCACCGCGAACACCGCCATCAGCACCAGCGCCACCCAGCGCCCGATCTGGTTGGCCTGGGCCACCCATTGGCTGCCGACCGCGGCCAGGCTGGCGACCACGGTGAAGGTCAGCGCCATGCCGATCAGCAACGGCAGGGTGCTGCGCACGAACGGACGGTCAGCGCGTGCGAACACGAACGGCAGCACCGGCAGGATGCACGGGCTGAGCAGGGTCAGTACACCGCCAAGATAGGCCAGCAGCAACAGCAGCATCATCAGGCTCCAGAAGTGGGGGTCGCACCGAGCGGCACGCGCCAGCCGCCGGCGGGGTCCTGCTGCGCCGCGCCGGGCTGGAACAGCAGGGCTGCACCGTTCATGCAGTAGCGCAGGCCGGTCGGGCGCGGGCCGTCGTTGAACACGTGACCCAGGTGGCCGCCACAGCGGCGGCAATGCGCTTCCACCCGCAGCATGCCGAAGCTGGTGTCACGATCCTCGCCGACGGCGTTGTGCAGGGGCGCCCAGAAGCTGGGCCAGCCGGTGCCGCTCTCGAACTTGGTGGACGAGGAGAACAGCGGCAGCGCACAGCCGGCACAGGTGAAGGTGCCCTGCCGGTGTTCCTTGTTGAGCGGACTGCTCCACGGACGCTCGGTCGCCTGCTGGCGCAGCACCGCGTACTGGGCCGGCGTGAGCAGGCGGCGCCAGTCGGCGTCGCTGTGCTGGACCTCGAACTGCGTGGAAGCGCCTGCAGCGGCGGCCGGCGCAGCCCGGCTGCACGCGGCCAGCCCGAACAGGCCAGCGGCGGTGGCAAGACCACCCAGGCCCAGCAGATGGCGGCGGGTGAGGGTCATGGTGAACTCCTGCAAGGGGCGACGGGGCCATGCTGCGCCCGCGCCGGTCAACGAATCCTCACGCAGGATTCAATTTTCCGTGAGGTATCGCCGCCGTTCCCGCGCCACAATGCAACCGAGCCCCCACTGGCCAGCCCGATGTCCTGCAAACGTGTCCTGATCGTCGAAGACGACGCCCATATCGCCGACCTGCTGCGCATGCACCTGGGTGACGAAGGCTATGAGGTCGCGCATGCCGCCAGCGGCGATGCCGGCCTGCGCCTGATCGAACAGGACGGTCCATGGGACGCGCTGGTGCTGGATGTGATGCTGCCCGGCGTGGACGGTCTGCAGGTCTGCCAGCGCGCGCGTGCGATGGCGCGCTATGTGCCGATCATCATCATCAGTGCGCGCGGCAGCGAAACCCAGCGCATCGTCGGCCTCGAACTGGGCGCCGACGACTACCTGGCCAAACCCTTCTCGATGCCCGAACTGGTGGCGCGTGTACGTGCACTGCTGCGTCGTGCCGAGGCGATGGCGCAGAACGCGCGCATCGATGCCGGTGCAATCGAACTGGGCGGGCTGCGTCTGGACCCGGTCGCGCGCACCGCGTCGGTTGATGGCAATGCGCTGGAGCTGACCCCGCGCGAGTTCGAACTGCTGCTGTTCTTCGCGCGCCATCCCGACCAGGTATTCGCGCGGATGGAACTGCTCAACCAGGTATGGGGCTACCAGCACGACGGCTACGAGCACACGGTCAATACCCACATCAACCGGCTGCGCAGCAAGATCGAGGCCGACCCGGCCAATCCGCGGCGGCTGCTGACGGTGTGGGGGCGGGGGTACAAGCTGGTCGACCCGGCCGGGGCCGCCGCATGATCACGCCCAACCTGTGGCAGAAACTGGCGCTGGTGATGTCGGCGCTGATGCTGACCTGCTGCATGGCACTGCTGGCCTGGCAGATGCGCACCAACACCCGCCACGAGCAGGAAGTGGTGCAGCGGCTGTCGCTGGGCCTGGCCGAGCACATTGCCCAGCGCAGCGAGCTGATGGACACCAGCGGCATGCGCGATGCAGCGGTGCGCGCGCTGTTCGGGCAGCTGATGGCGGTCAACCCCAGCGTCGAGGTGTACCTGCTGGACGAGCAGGGCCGCATTCTTGGCCACGATGCACCGAGCGGGCACCTGCTGCGCACCCGGGTGGACGTTGCGCCGCTGCGGCAGTTGCTGGCCGGCGCGCCGCTGCCGATTCTCGGCGACGATCCGCGCAGCGCTGCGGGACGCAAGGTGTTCAGTGTCGCTCCCCTGGTCGTGCAGGGGCGACAGGCCGGGTATGTGTATGTGGTGCTGGTGGGAGAGCACCGGCAGATGCTGGCCGACGATCTGGCGGCTGGCAGCCAGTGGCATACCACCCTGTGGTCGGTACTGCTGGTGGGCGGGCTGGGCCTGCTGGCCGGCCTGGTCGCGTTCTACTGGGTGACCCGGCCGCTGCGCCAGCTGACCCGGCGCATCCAGGCCTTCGACATCGATGCGCCGCCGCCCTTGCCGGCACCGGCGCCGCTGCGCGCCGGCGAGCGTGACGAACTGAAGATCCTGGAACACGCCCACGCGCAGATGGCGCAGCGGCTCGGCGAGCAGTGGCAGCAGCTGCGCCAGCAGGACCTGCAGCGGCGCGAACTGGTGGCCAACATCTCCCATGACCTGCGCACGCCCTTGTCATCGCTGCATGGCTATCTGGAGACGCTGGCACTGAAAGAGGCCACGCTGTCGCCGGACGAGCGCCGTCGCTACCTGGGCATTGCGCTGGCCCAGAGCGCCAAGGTCGGCCGGCTGGCCCGCGCGCTGTTCGAACTGGCGCGGCTGGAACACGGCGAGGTACGGCTGGAGTGGGAGGTGTTCGCGCTGCCGGAGCTGCTGCAGGACGTGCTGCAGAAATTCGAACTGTCCGCGCAGGCCCGCGGTCAGCGCCTGCGCGCGGATTTCCCGCCGGGCCTGCCGCTGGTCCGCGCTGACCTGGGGCTGGTCGAGCGGGTGCTGACCAACCTGCTCGACAATGCACTGCGGCATGCGCCGGACGGGGGCCAGGTGCAGGTGCGGCTGGCTGCCACCGCAGACAGCGTCGAGGTCAGCGTGGCCGATGATGGTCCGGGGGTGGACGCAGCGCTGCGCGCGCAGTTGTTCCAGGCGCCGGCGGCACTGGGGTCACGGCGCGGCGAGAATGGCGGGCTGGGCCTGCTGATCGTGCAGCGCATCGTGCAGCTGCATGGGCGCCGCATCGAACTGCGCGACAGCGAGCAGGGCGCGCTGTTCGTGTTCGCGCTGCCGCGTGCCGATGCCGAGGCCAGCTAGGCGGTTTGCGTTGCCGCTGCCGGGCGGCTGTCCCGCAGCCGGCGCGCGTAGTGCCACCCTCAGGTTCAGCAGGATGAGCGCAGCGGCGGGGCCCACCCGTTCGTGGCGCAGCCAGACGGCGAAGCGCTCGGCAATCCAGGCGCCAGATAAAAAAAGACCCGGCAGAGGGAGGGATCTGCCGGGTCCGGATTGCACGGGGGGAGGGACCCATGCAATGAGCGTTGCGTCGCGTCAGTGGCTGTTGCCGTCCGCGTCCGCCGTTGATTCGTTGTAGCCCTGCACCAGGTCCGACCAGGCCTTGCCCGCCTGCAGGCCCAGCTCGGCCACGTCCTGCTGCGCCTGGCCCAGCCGCTGCAGGTTGTCCTGCCACAGCTGCGTGGCCTTGGGCAGCAGCGCGGCGGGATCCTCGCTGCGGGCCAGTTCACCCAGCCAGCCGCCGGTGGCGGTCAGCGAGCGCTCCAGGGCCTTCAACTGCACACCAAACATGCTTTCCGCATTCTCCAGCGCCAGCCGGTTCGCACGCGTGGCTGCCGCCGCGAATCCGCGGGTGGCATCACTGAAGCGATCGGCGAAGGCTGCGGCCATGACGGCGTCGGAAGCGGTTGATGCAATGCAGCATACGCCGATCATGCGGCAATGCAACAAAAATCACCCGGGTGCCATCCTCACCTGATGAAACGCTTTCAGATCAAGGGCTTGATCAGCCCGCGGGACCGCGGTAGCGGCAGCCGGACGTGCAGGTTTCGTGCACCGTAATCTCACTCAGCGCGGGCAGGGCCGGCTTGAGCTCGTTCCAGATCCACACTGCCAGGTTCTCGCTGGTCGGGTTCTCCAGGCCGGGAATGTCATTGAGATAGTGATGGTCCAGACGCTCGTAGATCGGCTGGAAGGCCGCCTTCACGTCGCCGAAGTCCATGATCCAGCCGGTCTGGGCGCCCGGCTCGCCCTCCACCTTCAACTCCACCCGGAACGAGTGGCCGTGCAGGCGCGCGCACTTGTGCCCCGGCGGCACATTGGGGAGGCGATGCGCCGCCTCGAGCATGAAGACTTTGAAGATTTCCATGGCGGCAATTGTACGCCGCACTGTCGCCTCTGGCCGGGCGGCTGTTTCGTAGGTGTGAAGAAATTCTTTCCATCCGGATGAAGGATGATAGTTTCTCTTATATCCGTATGAAGAGATGTTATTGGCCGGGGCCCGGTCAGGCATGGATTACTGCGGAACTTACGTCGTCCTTCCACTACCTCCCCACATCGTCATGCCCCAGCACACCCTGCTCGTGGCGGCCCTGGCCGCCGCTCTGGCCGCGCCTTTGTCTGCCGCCGCCGAATCCTCCGCCGATGCCAGTGGCGAGGCCAGCACCCTGGCCGCCGTGCGCGTCACCGGCTCCAACATCAAACGTGCCGACACCGAGGCCTCCAATCCGGTGCAGGTGATCGCCCGCCAGCAGCTGGAGCAGACCGGCAAGGCCACGGTCGCCGACGTGCTGCGCTCGATCTCGGCCAACACCGGCAACGCCAGCAACGAAACCACCAACAATGGCTGGGCTTCGGGCTCGGCCGGCATCGGCCTGCGCGGTCTGTCGCAGAAGAACACGCTGGTGCTGCTCAATGGCCGCCGCCTGGCCAACTACGGGTTCCCGGCCGGTGGCCTGTCGGACACCTTCGTCGATCTCAACGCGCTGCCGCTGGTCGCGGTGGAGCGCATCGAAGTCCTCAAGGACGGCGCATCGGCGGTGTACGGCAGCGACGCGGTGGCCGGCGTGGTCAACATCATCACCCGGCAGAGCTTCGAAGGCGCCGAGATCGGCGGCAGCTTCGGCGGTGCCGACCAGGGCGGCCTGCACGAACAGAACCTGAAGTTCGTCGGCGGCCTCGGTGACCTGGACACGGATGGCTACAACATCCTCTTCAGCCTGCAGGGCTACAACCGCGAGCGCCTGGACCAGGACGAGCGCAACCTGACCAAGAGCGGCATCTACAGCGACCAGCCCGGCGGCCGCTGGAACGGCTGGTCGGCCAAGGGCGCGCGCTATCTGGTCAACGGCGTCTCGGTACCGATGCTGGATGCCAACGGCAACTGCCCCACCGGCACCACCCGAGTGGCCAGCGCCCCGATCGATGGCCTGGCCGGCGATACCTGCGGCTTCAACCAGGCGCCGTACACCACGCTGATTCCCTCCACCAAGCGCTACCAGGCCTATGCCAACGGCACCTTCCGCCTCGGCGACAACGTCGAAGCCTTCGGCGAAGTGCTGTACAGCCAGATCAAGAGCGCGGCGTGGTTCGGCAGCAGCCCGTTCTTCACCCTGGAAAGCGGGCGCTTCGCACTGAACGCGCAGACCGGTCTGGCCGAGCCGGTGTCGTCCAGCCTGCCGGCCAGCAACCCCTACAACCCGTACGGTCGTGCGGTGCCGATCGAATACACCTTCTTCGACCTCGGCGGCACCATCAAGACCAACCGTTCCACCGCCTACCGCGGTGTGTTCGGCCTGCGCGGCAACACCGAGAAGTGGGACTGGGAAGTGGCCGCGTTCGGCGCGCGCAGCAGCGAGCGCGAAAGCGTGTCGGGTGGCTTCGCCAACCGCTGGGCGCTGGCCGATGCGCTGGCCAGTGGCAGCTACAACCTGCTGAACCCGGCCGCCACGCCGCAGTCGGTCCGCGATTCGATCAACATCGCCACCCTGCGTCCGGCCGAATCGGTGCTGCAGGGCATCGATGCGAAGATTTCCGGCAGCCTCGGCCGCACCTGGGCCGGCGACATCGGTTTTGCCGCCGGTGCCGAGTGGCGCCGCGAGAAGCTGGATTCCAACAACCCGTGGCAGATCGACGCCGGCCTGCAGGTGCGCCCGGCCATTGCCGAAGTGCATGGCGAACGCAAGGTCAGCGCCGCGTATGCCGAGGTCAACGTGCCGTTGGCCTCGACCCTGGAACTGTCCGCCGCTGCGCGTGCCGACCACTACGATGACTTCGGCGACGCGTTCTCACCCAAGCTGGGCCTGCGCTGGCAGCCGCTGGATTTCCTGCTGGTGCGCGCCTCGGCCTCGAAGGGCTTCCGTGCGCCGTCGCTGTCGGAGAACTCCAACAGCACCAGCATCGCCTACGGCAGCGTGGTCGATCCGCGTGATCCGGACGTGCCGGGCTCGCGGCAGAACCCGACCTTCTTCACCGTCGGCAACAGCGACCTGAAGCCGGAGCGCACCAAGAGCCTGAACTTCGGCGTGGTGCTGTCGCCGTGGGCGAACACCAACCTCAGCATCGACTACTACCGCATCCAGCTGGACAACCTGGTCGGTACCAACAACACCCAGACCCTGGTCAACGACAACGTGGCCGGTGCGGTGCAGCGCGATGAACGCGGCAAGCTGCAGGCCGTGTTCAACCGTTACCAGAACCTGAGCGAGCTGAAGACCTCGGGCATCGACGTCGAGCTGCGCCAGCGCATCCCGACCACCGCCTTCGGCGACTTCACCGTGTCGTCGGCCTATACCCACGTGCGCGACTATCGCCGTCCGACCGTGGTCGGCGGCCCGCTGGTGGACTACGCCGGCAGCAATCTCGGTGCCACCCTGCCGAAGAACAAGGCCACCACCACGCTGGACTGGAAGTACAGCGACTACACCGCTGCGGTCACCTGGTACTACACCAGCGGCTATGACCAGAAGGCCAGCACCGCCGCCACGGCGGTGCAGGACCGTGTCGATGCCTACAACCAGTTCGACCTGTACCTGGCCTACAGCGGGATCGACAACCTGACCGTGTACGCCAAGGTACAGAACCTGGGCGACAAGACGCCGCCGTACGACGCGTCGTTCCCGGGCATCCGCGCGCCGTACGACTTCAGCCAGTACGACCTGCGCGGCCGCTACTTCACGCTGGGCTTCGATTACCGCTTCTGATCCACACCGCACAGCCGGCCACCCCGTGTGGCCGGCTGCGTTGTCTTTCCCGGGGAGTCACCGTGTCCTTTCACCGCCGTGCCGTTCTACCGCTGCTGCTGGTCGCCGCCACTGCCCTGGCCTCGCCGCCGCCGGCGCAGGCCCAGAGTGCATACTTCTTTCCGCAGGCCACCGAGGCCGCCGCGTTCGATGCCGCCATTCCCACGCCCGAGCAGTTTCTCGGTTACCCGATCGGCAGCCGCTATACCCGGCATGACCAGCTGGTGGCCTATTTCCAGGAACTGGCCCGGCACTCGGACACGATCCGCGTGCAGGAGATCGGGCGCAGCTATGAAGGCCGACCGCTGCTGATCGCCACCGTCACCGCCGCCAGCAACCACGCGCGGCTGCAGCAGATCCGCCAGCAGCATGCCACCCTGGTCGATCCGGCGCAGCCGCGCAGCGCCGCCGCCGACAGCCCGGTGGTGGTGTGGCTGGGCTACAGCGTGCACGGCAACGAAACCTCCAGCGCGGAAGCGGCGATGCTCACCGCCTACTACCTGGTGGCCAACCGCAGCGCCGAAACCCGGCAATGGCTGCAGCAGGCGGTGGTGCTGTTCGACCCGGCGCAGAATCCCGATGGCCGTGATCGTGCCGCCAACTGGCACAACGCCTGGGCGTCCGATCCGGCGTCGGCCGATCCGGCCGACAAGGAACACGTCGAACCCTTCCCGCAGGGTCGTACCAACCACTACTTCACCGATCTCAACCGCGACTGGCTGGCACTGACCCAGCAGGAGTCGCGGCCGAAGCTCGAGGTCTTCCACCAGTGGTACCCGAACGTACAGATCGATTTCCACGAGATGGGCAAGGACAGCACGTACTACTTCGAACCCTCGCCGAAGAGCATGCACAGCCCGTTGGTTCCGGTGGCATCGTACGAGTTCAACAAGACCCTGGCCCGCTACCACGCGCAGGCGCTCGATGCGCTGGGTTCGCTGTACTACACCGGTGAGAATTTCGACAATTTCTCGCCGGTGTACGGCTCTACCTACCCTGATTTCCACGGCGCGGTCGGCGTCACCGTTGAACAGGCCAGTTCGCGTGGCCGCGTGCAGGAGTCGGTCAACGGCCTGCTGACCTTCCCCTTCACCATCCGCAACCAGGTGGCCACCGGCCTGGGCACGGTGCGCGGTGCGGTGAGCGAGCGCAACGGCCTGTTCGATCTGCAGAAGCAGTTCTTCCAGAGCGCGCTGAAGCAGGCAGCACAGCAGCCGGTGAAAAGCTTCGTGTTCGGCGATGCGCACGATCCGGCATTGACCCGGCGCCTGCTGGAGCTACTGCTGCTGCACCGGATCGAGGTGCGCGCGCTGGACCGCGACATCACGGTGGAGGGCCAGCACTTCACTGCCGGCACGGCCTATGTGGTGCCGGTGCAGCAGGCGCAGTTCCGGCTGGTGCATTCGATCTTCGCCGAGACGCCGCCGATCAAGGGCGACGTGTTCTACGGCAGCACCAGCTACGCGATCGCGCCGGCCTATGGCGTGGCGTTCGCCGGCAGTCGCGGCCGGATCGACGGCGGCGCACGGGTCGCCGGGCTGCCGCCGCTGCAGGGCGGCGTGGCCGGCGGCCAGGCTGGCTTTGCGTATGTGATCGACTGGCGCGACTACAACGCTGGCCGCGCGCTGGCGGCGCTGCAGGCCAAAGGGCTCTCCACGCGTGCCGCGTTCCAGGCGTTCACTGCCAGCACCGCGCAGGGCGGGACCACCTTTGCCGCTGGCAGCATCGTGGTGCCCGTCGCAGGGCAGCCGCTGCACGGCGATGCTCTGCTCGAGGCGGTATCCCGCGCGGCACGCGATGCCGGCGTACAGGTGCATGCGCTGTCCAGCGGGCGCAGCCAGGAAGGCATCGATCTGGGCAGCGATGGTGTCAAGGCACTGCGCAGGCCGACGGTGGCCCTGGTGATGGGGGAGGGCGTGTCAGCGACCGAGATCGGGTCTGCCTGGTTCCTGCTGGACCAGCAGCTGCGGTTGCCGGCCAGCAAGCTGGACCCGCAGCAGTTGGGCACGCTGCCGTTGGATCGCTACACCACCCTCGTGCTGGCTGGTGGCACCTATACCCATGTGGACGCGGCTGCCGTGGCCGCACTGAAGCGCTGGGTGCAGGCTGGCGGCTCGCTGCTGACCTACGGCAGTGCCTCCAAGTGGGCGATCGAGCAGAAGCTGGCCGAGGGCGAGACGCTGGGCAAGGACGAACAGGCCAGCGGCGCGGCGCGTCGTGCGTTCGGCGACCAGCGTGACATCGCGGCGATCGAACGGGTCAGCGGCAACATCCTCAGCGCCGATGTGGACACCACCCATCCCTTGGCATTCGGCGTGCCACGCCGGCAGCTGGCGATCAACAAGGAGAACACGGTGACGCTGCAGCCGAGTTCGAATGCGTTCTCCACGGTGGTGCGGATCGACACCACGCCGCGGGTGAACGGGTACCTGTCCGAGCGCAACCGCGACCGGGTGGCGGGCAGTGCGTGGCTGCTGGTGTCGGCGCAGGGGCAGGGCAACGTGATCCTGTTCGCCGATGACCCGGCACATCGCAAGTACTGGCACGGGACCGATCGCCTGCTGATCAACGCGATCTTCTTCGGGAATCTGGTGAATCCGGCGAAAGCGCGGGGTTGAGGCGTTTGGTGCCTTGGATGACACGTGTGGGGGAGTTCCCCCGCTCCCCACCGCTCCCGCACGACCTACCGCAGGCTCTGGAATTCTCCGGGCAGCCAGCAACAAAAAAGGGACGGCGCGTCAGCGCCGTCCCCCGATAGCCCCCGCACTGCGGGAAGCGCCATCCCTGCCAGCAGCAATCAGCCGGCGCGACCGCCGCCGTTGCCACCCTGGCCGCGGCCACGGCCGCCACCATTGCCGCCGCCGCCGCGACGCTGGCCCTGGCCGGCGCCAGCACGCTGCTGGCCATTGCCGCCGCCTTCGCGACGACCGCCGCCGGACTTCTTCGGACCGGCATGCGCATGGCGCGGTGCATCGCCGTGCGGACGGCGGGCGTGGGTCTTGCGCGGTGCGCGCTCACCGGTATCGGCCTCGGCCTTGCCCGGCGCGCTGTTGCCCCAGCGGATCGGCACCTGCAGCTCGAAGCCCGGCACATCGCGGATGTCCATGTCACGGCCGAGCAGGCGCACGATCGCCCGCAGCAGCTTCACTTCATCCTGCGCGACCAGCGAGATCGCCTGGCCGGTGGCGCCGTTGCGGCCGGTGCGGCCGATGCGGTGCACGTAGTCCTCGGCCACCATCGGCAGATCGAAGTTGATCACCTTCGGCAGTTCGTTGATGTCGATACCGCGCGCGGCGATGTCGGTGGCGACCAGCACGGTCACCCGGCCGGCCTTGAAGTCGCCCAGCGCACGCAGGCGCTGGCCCTGGCTCTTGTTGCCGTGGATCGCCGCGGTCTTGATGCCGGACTTCTCCAGGAACGCGGCCAGCTTGTCGCTGCCGTGCTTGGTGCGGGCGAACACCAGGGTCTGCTCACGGCTGTCCTGCGCCAGCAGGTGCAGCAGCAGGTCGCGCTTGCGGCCGCCATCGACCGGATGCACGCGGTGGGTGATGGTCTCGGCGACGGTGTTCTTCGGCGTGACCTGGATCTGCTCCGGGTTGCGCATGAACTCCAGCGCCAGCTGGCGGATGTTGTCCTCGAAGGTGGCCGAGAACAGCAGGGTCTGCCGGTTCTGCTTGGGCAGCTTGGCCAGGATGCGCTTGATCGACGGCAGGAAGCCCATGTCGAGCATGCGGTCGGCTTCGTCCAGCACCAGCAGTTCAATGCCGGACAGGTCGATGCTGCGACGCTCCAGGTGGTCGATCAGGCGGCCCGGGCAGGCCACCAGCAGGTCCACGCCACGGCGCAGGATGTCCAGCTGGTTGCCCATGCCGACGCCGCCGTAGATGCAGGCGCTGGGGATGCGCAGGTACTTGCTGTAGCCGCGCAGGCTGTCATGCACCTGGGTGGCCAGCTCGCGGGTCGGGGCCAGGATTAAGGCGCGCGGCTTGCGCGGGCCGGAGCGCACTTCCTGCGAAGCGGTGCCCAGGTGCTGCAGCAGCGGCAGGCCGAACGCCGCGGTCTTGCCGGTACCGGTCTGTGCGCCGGCCAGCAGGTCGCGCCCGGCCAGCACCAGCGGAATCGCCTGCTGCTGGATCGGGGTGGGGGTTTCGTAGCCCTGCTCGGCGAGCGCACGCAGCAGGAAGGGCGCAAGGCCCAGGGATTCAAAAGACATCGAGATTGCTCCAAGTACAGTTGACGCCTGTCCGAACGGACAGACGGGGGCAGATCACACTGATCGGCTGACTCGGAGCGTTCCCGTGAACCGCGCTGCGAGAATTGGGTGCAGCCGACGCGGAGCGCAGGCTGGAATGCGTGACGAACGGCGTCGGAGTGGGGGCGGGCGACGGGGCGGACCCCGGACGCCGGCGATCCCGGAGGGAAACGGACGGCCGCTGCAGACCCTGCAAGTCTAAACGATGTTTGAGACTTCACGCAAAAAGGCCTGTTCAGGTTGGGGGGGTCTCTGCAGGGCTGCGCCCTGCACCTGCAGAGGCCGAAGCAACGTCAACGTCCAAAGCTGGTGTCCTGAGGGGTGGCGGGGTGGGTCCGGCTGAGGGGGACGCCGTAAATACGTCCATGTAGGCTCGGTCGCGGCATCCCTGCCGCTCACGCCCCCTCAACCGGACCCACCCCGCCTTCGACAGTTTTCCGCGATCTGTCAGATCTCATTCGATTTATCTCGTTGTTTGACGGATTTCGACGATGAATGATGCGGATGTTCAATCCGTCATCGGGAAACTGCCGGGGGTGGGGCGGTGTGGGTGGACAGGACCGTTGGCGCCATGGATGGCGCCATCGAGCCCCCATGGATGGGTTTACGGCGTGTCCTGCCCACCCACACCGCCCCGCCCAACTCACAGACAACCCAGAGCCGGCTGTTGCTGTTGCTTTGGCTTTGGCTTTGGCTTTGGCTTGAAGAGCAGGTGCAGGGCTGCAAGCCCTGCGAACCCCCTCCTGCGGTAGGGTGGGCCGATGCCGCGCTGCAGCTTGGCGCCGCCGCGCATTTGATTACACTTGAAACTTGTTTGCCCACGACTCCGGACACACCCCATGAAGCTTGGTTCTTTGAAGGAAGGCGGCCGCGACGGCACCTTGATCGTCGTCTCGCGCGACCTGCGCCACGGCGTTCGCGCCACCGGCATCGCCGCGACCCTGCAGCAGGCCCTGGAAGACTGGAGCCATGTCGCGCCGCGCCTGAACGCCCTGTCCGATTCACTGAACGCCGGCGATGCCGACGGCGTCTTCGATATGGACCCGCAGGCACTGGCTGCACCGTTGCCGCGCGCCTATGAGTTCGTCGATGGCAGCGCCTACCTGCCGCACGTCGAGCGCGTGCGCCGGGCCCGTGGCGCCGAGGTGCCGGAGAGCTTCTATACCGATCCGCTGATGTACCAGGCCACCAGCGCCGGCTTCTACGGCCCGCGCGACGCGGTGCGGGTGGTCAGCGAGGAGTACGGCATCGACCTGGAAGCGGAGCTGGTGGTGATCACCGACGACGTGCCGATGGCTGCCAGCGCCGAACAGGCCGCCGGCCACATCCAGCTGATCGGCCTGGTCAACGACGTATCACTGCGCAACCTGATTCCCGGCGAACTGGCCAAGGGCTTCGGTTTCCTGCAGTCCAAGCCGCGCTCGGCGCTGTCGCCGGTGTTCGTCACCCCTGATGAGCTGGGGGATGCCTGGCAGGACAGCAAGGTCCACCTGCCGCTGCTGACCCACATCAACGGGCAGTGGTTCGGCGCCCCCGAAGCCGGCGTGGACATGCAGTTCAACTTCGCGCAGCTGGTCGCACACGCGGCCAGGACCCGTCCGCTCGGTGCCGGCACCATCGTCGGCTCGGGCACCATCGCCAACGAAGACACCAGCAAGGGCGCATCCTGCTTCGCCGAGCAGCGCGTGGTGGAAACCCTCCGCGACGGCAAGCCGAGCACGCCGTTCATGTCCTTCGGCGATGTGGTGCGTATCGAGATGCTCGACGCTGCCGGCAACAGCATCTTCGGTGCGATCGAACAGCGCATCGAACAGGCGGCCAGGTCCTGAGCAGGGAGACGGCGATGGAGATCCCGGTCGACGACGGCATCGTGCTGTACACCTACTGGCGCTCCAGCGCTGCCTACCGCGTGCGCATCGGCCTGGCCCTGAAAGACCTGGCCTGGGAGGCGCGGCCGGTGCACCTGGTGCGCGACGGCGGCGAGCAGCACGACGATGCCTACCGCACGCTCAATCCGCAGCAGCTGGTGCCCACGCTGCTGCATGACGGGCATACGCTGACCCAGTCGCTGGCGATCCTGGAATACCTGGAGGAACGCTTTCCGCAGGCCCCGCTGCTGCCTGCCGATGCGGCAGGGCGCGCGCGGGTACGCGCGCTGGCCCAGCTGGTGGCCTGTGACATCCACCCAATCAACAACCTGCGGGTGATGCAGTACCTCGAGCGGGAGCTGCAGCTGCCCGCCGATGCGCGCATGCACTGGACCCTGCACTGGATGGCCGAGGGCTTCGCGGCGATGGAAGCGATGCTCACGGCCAGTGCGGATACCGGCCTGTTCTGCCACGGCGACCGCCCTGGACTGGCCGACATCTGTCTGCTGCCGCAGCTGTACAACGCGCACCGCTTCGGCCTGGACCTGGCGCCGTACCCGACCCTGCGCCGCATCGAAGCGGCCTGCCAGGCACTGGACGCCTTCGACGGCGCCCGCCCGGAAAACCAGCCCGACGCCGCCTGATGGGCCGCCGCGCTCGCCGGGCCCGGCGCTAGCGCTCGGACGTCGGTGGTAGCGCCGGGACATGCCCGGCGGATTCCGCATCGTCGGCCCGCAAGCGACGCAGGTCATCGCGGAACAGCCGGTAGGCCTCCTCACGCCGGGCGTCGTCGCCCTGCCGCAGCACCCAGGCTGGATGCACGGTGGCATAGCCACGGGTGCCGTCTTCCAGCGTGTGCCAGCGCCCGCGGTCGCGTGACAGCTGGAAGCCCGCGCCGAACACCGAGGCGGCCGCGGTCGCGCCCAGGCAGACGATCACCTGCGGCCGCACGCGTGCGATCTCGCCCAGCAGCCACGGCCGGCAGGCGTGCACGTGCCGGCTTTCCGGGCGCTTGTGCAGGCGTACCTTGCCGCGTCGTTCGTGGTGGAAGTGCTTCACCGCGTTGGTCAGGTACAGCGTGCCGCGGTCGATGCCGAGCTCGGCCAGCGCGCGGTCCAGCAGTTGGCCTGCCGGGCCCGCGAACGGACGGCCACACAGATCCTCGGTATCGCCGGGTTGTTCGCCGATCACCATCACGCGCGCATCGGCCGGGCCCCGGCCGAACACCACCTGGGTGGCCGGTTCCCACAGCGGGCACTGGCGGCAGCCGGCGGCCTGGGCGCGCAGCGCGCCCAGGCTGTCGGCGCTGGAAGCGGACGGTGCCAGCGCCTGGCGCTGCGGAATCTTCCGCTGTGGCGCCTGCGCAGGCCGGTCGTGCATTTCCTGCACGCGGTCCCCCGCATCGCGTACCAGGGCAGGCAGCAGCTGCGCCTCGGGCAGGTGGCGCCAGTACCGGGCCGGCATCTCCTGCAGCATCATCCGCGTGTTCAACCGCGCCGGGTTGAAGATGCTGGCGTAGTAGGTCTGCCACAGCGATTCGCGCGCATCCTCGGCCGGGGCGTCATCGCGCCGACCGCCCGGCCCGAAGGCCAGCGCCTGGCCATCCCAGTACACGCTGCGCGCGGGGGTAAGGATGGCCCAGCGCATGCCGGCGAAGCGGCGTGCGAAGAACGGCGCGACCCGCTCGACGATGTGGTGGTCCGGCTCGAACCAGGCGATGAACGCGTCGACCTGGCCGGGCACTTCCCGGAAGCGCACGAAGGCTTTCATCTTGTGGGTGTCGCGGCGCACCGCCTGGGCCATCGCCATCGCCCGCAGCACGTCGGCATCCGCCGGATTGGACAGCACGCCGCGCTCGCCGTGGGCGATGCGCCACAGCAGCCGGTACAGCAGGGCCAGGCGCTGCGGCTGGCGGTGGCACAGGCAGGTCGCGGCCAGTTCGAGGAAGTCGCGCGGCACGTTGGGAACGCTGGCGCCGGCGGGCAGGGGCGCCTGCTGCACGGCCGGCGCATCCAGCAGGGACGCTTCGCTGCCCTCCAGCCAGTCCAGCTGTTCCGGCGCGACGCCGCGCAGCAGCGCTTCGCGCGCAGCATGCCGCCAGGCGTCCAGCGAGGTCGGGGGATCCACCCGCAGCGACCAGCGCTGCGCGTCAGGCTGCCGGCGCTGCATCGAACAACGAGCCCTGTCGTGGTGGCGGAGCGAGCTGCGCGCGCAGCGCTGCCGGGTCGTCCAGCGCCCTGCGCGGGTGGTGGTCGGCCAGCAGCACGAACGGCAGCAGCTTGCTCAACGGCGCCTTCAGGCGCGCCACGTCGGCCACCCGCAGGCGACCGTGGCGGCGTGCCATCAGGACACGCTTGACGTTGCGCACGCCCAGGCCGGGAACGCGCAGCAGCAGTTCCTTCGGCGCGCGGTTGAGGTCCACGGGGAAGCGCTCCGGGTGGCGGATTGCCCAGGCCATCTTCGGGTCGATGTCCAGGTCCAGCATGCCGTCCCGGGTGGTATCGGTGATTTCTTCCACGCCGTAGCCATAGAAGCGCAGCAGCCAGTCGGCCTGGTACAGGCGGTGCTCGCGCTGCAGCGGCGGCGGCTGCAGCGGCAGCTGCCGGCTGGCATCGGGAATGGGGCTGAAGGCCGAGTAGTAGACCCGGCGCATGCGGTAGTTGCCGTACAGCGCATCGGCGCTGGCCAGGATCTGCCGGTCGTTGGCACCGTCGGCGCCGACGATCATCTGCGTGCTCTGCCCGGCCGGAGCGAAGCGGGGAGGGCGCGGGCGTGCGCTGCGGGTGGCTGTCGGCGCGACCACGGGCGGTGCCTTGCGCGCTTCCTTGGCTTCTTCGATGCGCCAGCGCAGCTCGCCCATCGCGCCGCGGATGGACTGCACGGTCTTCTCCGGTGCCAATGCGCTCAGCCCGGCCTCGGTGGGCAGTTCCACGTTGATCGACAGGCGGTCGGCATGGCGCCCGGCACTGGCCAACAGTTCCGGCGAGGCCTCGGGAATGGTCTTGAGGTGGATGTAGCCGGCGAAGCGATGGTCCTCTCGCAGCTGCCGCGCCACCTCCACCATCTGTTCCATGGTGTAGTCGGCATTGCGGATGATCCCGCTGGAAAGGAACAGGCCTTCGATGTAGTTGCGCTTGTAGAAATCCAGGGTGAGCGCCACCACCTCGTCCACGCTGAAGCGGGCGCGCGGCACGTTGCTGGACACACGGTTGACGCAGTACGCGCAGTCGTAGACGCAGAAGTTGGTCAGCAGGATCTTCAGCAGGGAAACGCAGCGGCCATCGGGCGTGTAGCTGTGGCAGATGCCCATGCCCTCGGTGCTGCCGATACCGCCACTGGCGCGCGAATCACGCTTGCCCGCACCGCTGGAGGCGCAGGAGGCGTCGTATTTGGCGGCATCGGCCAGAATGGCCAGCTTGCGGATGGTTTCCATTGAGGAAACCTACGGACAGGGGGTCTCATTGGATGAGACAGCCCCTTAACCCTTCAGGATCCCGC
Source organism: Stenotrophomonas sp. 704A1 (assembly GCF_030549525.1). Lineage (NCBI taxonomy): Bacteria > Pseudomonadati > Pseudomonadota > Gammaproteobacteria > Lysobacterales > Lysobacteraceae > Stenotrophomonas > Stenotrophomonas tuberculopleuritidis. Next base: position 582,547 of record NZ_CP130831.1, read on the forward strand.
CGGGCATGGCCCGGCGCTGTCCCCGCGCGTCCGGTAGCGCCGGTCCATGACCGGCGCGCGCGCCGTCAGAAGCCGTGGGTGATCGTCGGCTGCCCGGCCGAGAAGTCGGCGTACGGGTCATGCTCGCCGCTGCCGCCCTCGGACAACCGGAACTTCAACGCCAGGCCGTCGCGCGAGTCGGCCGCGCGCAGCGCTTCCTCCTGCTCGATGGTGCCGTTCTTGGCCAACCGGAACAGGCACTGGTCGAAGCTCTCCATGCCTTCTTCCAGCGACGCCTCCATCGCTGCCTTGATCTCGTGCACCTGCCCGCGGCGCAGCAGGTCGCGGATCATCGGCGTGTTGATCAGCACCTCGGTGGCCGGCAGGCGGCGCCCTTCCTTGTTCTTCACCAGGCGCTGGCTGATCACCGCGCGCAGGTTCAGTGCCAGGTTCATCAGCACGTTCTTGTGCGCGCTTTCCGGGAAGAAGTTGAGGATGCGCTCGATGGTCTGGTCGGCGTTGTTGGAGTGCAGCGTGGCCAGGCACAGGTGCCCGGTCTCGGCGAAGGCGATGGCTGCCTCCATCGTCTCGGCGTCCAGGATCTCGCCGATCAGGATCACATCCGGCGCCTCGCGCATCGCGTTCTTCAGCGCATTGTGGAACGCATGGGTGTCCAGCCCCACCTCGCGCTGGTTGACGATGGACATCTTGTGCTTGTGCAGGTACTCGATCGGGTCCTCGATGGTGAGGATGTGCCCGGTGGTGGTGCTGTTGCGGTGGTCGATCATCGACGCCAGCGAGGTCGACTTGCCGGAACCGGTGGACCCCACCACCAGTACCAGCCCGCGCGGGGTCATGATGACGTCCTTCAGCACCTGCGGCAGGTTGAGCTCTTCGATGCTCGGAATCCGGCTGCGGATGGCGCGGATGACCATGCCGACTTCGCCGCGCTGCTTGAACACGTTGACGCGGAAGCGCCCGGCGTCTGCCAGGGCGATGGCCATGTTGAGCTCCAGGTCGCGTTCGAACTGGGGCACCTGGCCCTCGTCCATCAGCGAATAGGCGATCTTCTTGACCATGCCGGGCGGCAGGCCGGTGTTGCCGAGCGGATACAGCTTGCCCTCGATCTTGATGTAGACCGGCGCGCCGGTGGTCAAGAACATGTCCGAAGCGTTCTTTTCGGTCATCAGCTTCAGGAAGTAGCCGATATCCATCGCGAATTTTCCCCAACGAAACTGCCGGCGCCCGTTGCAAGCACGGTACCGGCTTGACGACAATGGCCGTGAACCGACAACCGGTACGGCCTCCCCAATGAAACGACTTAGCTTCGCACGAATGCGCCACAGCCTGTATGTGATGGCGTTTGCATTCGCACTGTCTGCTCCTGCCTGGGCGCAGGACGGCGCGCTGGAACTGGCGCAGGCCCGGCAGGCGGTGGACAAGGCCACCCAGGCCGACGCCGACCAGTACGCCCCGGACCTGATCGGGCTGGCCCGCCAGGGCCTGGAGCAGGCCCAGCGGGCCGCGGGCGACCGCCGCGAGCGCAAGAACGCGCCGGCGATGGCGCTGCGCGCAGCCGCCGACGCCGACCTGGCCCGCGCCCGCAGCGAGGAAGCTACCGCCACGGCCCAGCTGCAGCTGCGCCGCAACGAGGTCAACCAGCTGCAGCGCCAGCTGTCGACCGGAGAGGACCGCCGATGAAGACGCTTTCCGTCGCAACCCTGGCCGTGCTGCTGGCGCTGCCGGCGCTGGCCGCGGCCGCCGACAATCCGATGGTCGGGCAGCTGAGCCAGCGCCTGCAGGCGATCCAGGCCAATCCGGACACCGCCGAGCTGGGCGCCTTCGAGCGCATGCAGGCGCAGCAGGCCATCGCCACCCTTGACAAGGCCAAGCGCCGCGACCAGGAACTGGCGACCTACCTGGCCGAGCGCCGGGTCGAAATCGCCGAAACCGCGGTGCGTGCGGCGCTGGCCGCGCGCGAGGTCGACCGCCTGGAGCGCACCCGCAGCGACCTGCTGATCGAAGCCAGTCGCCGCGACGCCGCCCGTGCCCGCCAGGAAGCCGAGCAGCTGCGCATGCAGGCCCAGATGCAGGCCGAAGAGGCTGAGCGCCTGCGCCTGGCCGCCGAGGCCGAGACCCTGGCCCGCCAGGACGCCGAGAACGCCCTGACCAGCGTGGCCGGCAAGCAGCAGCAGCGGCTCAGCGCGGCCCAGCAGAATGCGGCCAAGCTGGCCCGCGAGGAAGCCGAGCTGGTATCGGGGCAGAAGCTGCCGGGCTCGAAGTTCGACGGCCGCGGCGAAGTCTTCACCTTCGCCGGCGATGCCTTCGCCGCAGGGGCCGCCAGCCTGTCCGGTGGCGCCCGCAACCAGGCCAAGGCGCTGGCCGAGTACCTGAACATCGGCAAGAAGGGGCGGATCCGCATCGAGGCCTATGACAGCGCCAATGGCGTGGGCCAGAAGCGTGCCGAAGCCCTGCGGGATGCCCTGGTATCGGCCGGTGTCGCCAGCAGCCGTATCCAGCTCAGCGGCAAGAAGGCGGCGTCCACCCGTGCCCGCTCGGCCGAGGTCGTCATCGCACCGTAATTGCTTGAATTTGTTTGTTTTTCGTTGCGTTGAGTATTCAGCCTGAACCCCGCCCCGGCGGGGTTCGGTGTTTCCTGTCGCAGGGGCTTGAACCCCGCCCGGAGCAAGCGTAGGGTCAATCGTCCGGGACGCAATGCCGCGGACCGGACGATGGGAGGGCCGGGCCGATGCACGCAGGGCGCGAACCGCAGCAGACCGACATGCGCAGGCCAGTGCTGCAGGTCGTTGTGGGCACCCAGGCGGTCATCGACCGGCGCTCCTCCATGAACAACGCCCCGTGCCTTGCGGCCGGGGCGTTCGTGTATCTGTCGAAGGAGGTCCATCATGTTTGAAGATCAGCCCCAGAGCGAGATCGACGCCCGCCGCGCGCGCGATCCGGAGTTCCGGGCACTCCATGACCAGCACCGCAAGTTGAACAAGAAGTGCATGGACGCGGAGCTGGGTGTACTCCCGATCGATGATGTCACCCTGGGTCGCATGAAGCGTGAGAAGCTGCTGGCCAAGCAACGTCTTCTGCGAATGTACGAAACACCGCTCGCCACGACGTCCCCCACGCATTGACGCACGCTGTCATGCCCGGAGCGGCATGACCCGGCCAACGATGGCCCCGCCAGGCGCACCTGCCCTGGCCACGCGGCGGTACCGATAGCGGCCGCCGCGCCAAGGCACCACATGCGGTGGTGCCTTGGCCTGCAGGCCATGCGGCCTGGACACGTCCACCGGTGCGGGCGGTACTGGTCTCCTCGTCGATCCGGGGCCGTCCGCACCTTTTTCTCCCGGGCCGCTGCCTGGCCATCGAACCGGCCTGACTTTCGCCGCCATCCGTCGGATAATCATCTGTCCGGCCCTGCGTGGCGCGAACCGAAAGTCCCCGATGCCCATCCATTCTTCCGTCCTCGAACTCATTGGCCAGACCCCGATCGTCAAGGCCCAGCGCCTGGACGCCGGTGTCTGCGAGCTCTACCTGAAGCTCGAAAGCGCCAACCCGGGCGGATCGATCAAGGACCGCATCGGCCTGTCGATGATCGAGGCGGCGGAGAAGCGTGGGGACCTGAAGCCGGGTGCGACGCTGGTGGAGGGCACCGCCGGCAACACCGGCCTGGGTCTGGCGCTGGTGGCCCAGCAGAAGGGCTACAAGCTGATCCTGGTGGTTCCGGACAAGATGAGCCGGGAGAAGATCTTCAACCTGAAGGCGATGGGTGCCGAAGTGCGCCTGACCCGCTCGGACGTGGCCAAGGGGCATCCGGAGTACTACCAGGACCTGGCCAAGACCATCGCCGAGCAGACCCCGGGCGCCTACTTCATCAACCAGTTCGGCAACCCGGACAATCCGGCCGCGCATGAATTCGGTACCGGCCCGGAGATCCTCGAGCAGATGGGCGGCGAGCTGGACGCCATCGTGTTCGGCTGCGGCAGCTCCGGCACCATGACCGGCCTGTCGCGCGCGTTCGCCACCCTGTCGCCCAATACCGAACTGGTCCTGGCTGATCCGGTCGGCTCGATCCTGGCCGAGTACATCAATGACGGCGTGCTCAACGACAAGTCGGGCAGCTGGCTGGTGGAAGGCATCGGCGAGGACTTCCTGCCGTCGATTTCCGATTTCAGCCGTGTCACCAAGGCCTATGCCATCACCGACGCGGAGAGCTTCCATACCGCGCGCGAGCTGCTGGGCAAGGAAGGCATCCTCGGCGGTTCCTCCACCGGCACCCTGCTGGCGGCGGCACTGAAGTACTGCAAGGAGCAGACCACGCCGAAGAAGGTGCTGGTGCTGGTCTGCGACACCGGCAACAAGTACCTGTCGAAGATGTACAACGACTACTGGATGCTGGACAACGGCTTCCTGCAGCGCCCGCAGCACGGCGACCTGCGTGACCTGATCCTGCGCCCGTACGGCCAGCGCGACACCGTGGTGATCGGCCCCAACGACCTGCTGACCACCGCCTACCAGCGGATGAAGCTGTATGACGTGTCGCAGCTGCCGGTGATGGACGGTGAGCAGCTGGTCGGCATCGTCGATGAAAGCGACGTGCTGCTGCATGTCTACGGCGATGAAGCGCGTTTCCGCGACACCGTTGCCACCGCGATGGTCAGCAAGCTGGACCGGCTGGACGTGAAGTCGCCGATCGAGGCCCTGCTGCCGGTGTTCGACCGCGGCCAGGTGGCGATCGTGATGGACGGCGATGCCTTCCTCGGCCTGATCACCCGCATCGATCTGCTGAACTACCTGCGCCGGCGCGTGCAGTAACCGCCGGATCGCCGTAGATCGCGACTGAATTCCGGTTTATCCGCGTCAAAGCTCGTTAAGGCCGCGCTGATAGACTCCCGCTCCTTTGACGGCGCCGGCCAACGGCGCCATTCAGGAAACCACATGTCCAACCCTTCTTCGCCCGATCGCGCGCTCGCCCTGGCCACCCTGGCCATCCATGGCGGCCAAGCGCCCGACCCGAGCACCGGGGCGGTGATGCCGCCGATCTACGCCACCTCGACCTATGCCCAGTCCAGCCCGGGCGAGCACCAGGGCTTCGAGTACTCGCGTACCCACAATCCGACCCGTTTCGCCTATGAGCGCTGCGTGGCGGCGCTGGAAGGCGGTACCCGCGGCTTCGCCTTCGCCTCGGGCATGGCGGCCAGCTCGACCGTGATCGAGCTGCTGGATGCCGGCAGCCACGTGGTGGCGATGGATGACATCTACGGCGGCAGCTTCCGCCTGTTCGAGCGCGTGCGTCGGCGCACCGCCGGGCTGGATTTCAGCTTCGTCGATCTGACCGACCTGGCTGCGTTCGAGGCCGCCATCACCTCGAAGACCAGGATGGTCTGGATCGAGACCCCGACCAACCCGATGCTGAAGATCGTCGATATCGCCGCGGTCGCCGCCATCGCCAAGCGCCATGGCCTGATCGTGGTGGTGGACAACACCTTCGCCTCGCCGATGCTGCAGCGCCCGCTGGAGCTGGGCGCGGACCTGGTGCTGCATTCGGCCACCAAGTACCTCAATGGCCATTCGGACATGGTCGGTGGCATGGTCGTGGTCGGCGACAACGCCGAGCTGGCCGAGCAGATGGCCTTCCTGCAGAACTCGGTGGGCGGCGTGCAGGGCCCGTTCGACAGCTTCCTGGCCCTGCGCGGCCTGAAGACCCTGCCGCTGCGCATGAAGGCCCACTGCGCCAACGCGCTGGCGCTGGCCCAGTGGCTGGACAAGCACCCGGCGGTGGAAAAGGTGATCTACCCGGGCCTGCCCTCGCACCCGCAGCATGAACTGGCGGGCAAGCAGATGGCCGGCTACGGCGGCATCGTCTCGATCGTGCTGAAGGGTGGCTTCGAAGCGGCCAAGCGCTTCTGCGAGAAGACCGAACTGTTCACCCTGGCCGAGTCGCTGGGCGGTGTGGAAAGCCTGGTGAACCATCCGGCGGTGATGACGCATGCGTCGATCCCCGTCGCGCGCCGCGAGCAGCTGGGCATCAGTGATGCGCTGGTAAGGCTGAGCGTGGGTGTGGAGGAGTTGGGGGATCTGCAGGTGGATCTGGAAAGGGCGCTGGGAGCTGCTCAATGAGCATGGTCGACGGAAAGGGGCCCTTCCGAGACCTCTGGATCAATCGCGCCCTCATGCAGCGAATGGTGCGTCGGGATATTCGGGGGCGCTACCAAGGCTCGGTATTTGGCACGTTGTGGTCGTTCGCTACACCGTTGATGCTGCTGTGTGCCTATTGGTTCGTGCTGGGTGTGGTGCTGCAGGCGCGGTTCGGAGCCACCCCTCAGGTAGCCTATCCCGTCGTCCTGTTTTCTGGATTAATCATCCACCTTTTCTGTGCTGAGGTTGTTGGGCGTTCCCCTGGGCTGATCTTCGAAAACGTCACCTACGTAAAGAAAGTCGTATTTCCACTAGCTGTCCTGCCCTGGATGACACTTTCGACTGCGTTATTCCATCTGCTGGTGAATCTGTCGATTCTACTTGTGGGGCAACTGCTGATCGTGGGAAGCATTCCTGCGACGTGGCCTTTGGTGCTGCTTGTCATCTTGCCCCTTCTGCCGCTATTGCTTGGGCTTAGCTGGCTGCTTTCCGCATTCTCGGTGTTCCTGCGGGATCTTCAGCAAGTGGTCCCCCTGATGCTGACAATGATGATGTTCCTGAGTCCGATCTTCTTCCCCATGGAGATGATTCCCGACCAATACAAGCCATTCATGTTCATTAACCCAACCACTGCCATTATTCTTCAAGTCAGAGCGGTCACTATCCTCGGAGAACTGCCGGACCTGCAGATGCTGGGAATCTACTCGGTTGTCTCGCTGACGGTCATGGCACTTGGCTACTGGACGTTTTCGCGCACGCGAAAGGGGTTCGCCGATGTCCTCTGAGCATTCGGTCATTTCCGTGGAAGGAGCCTGCAAAAGCTTCCTGCTTTACGATAAGCCGTCGCATCGCCTGTGGCAGATGTTGCTGCGCGGCCGGCGTCGGTTCTACCGTGAACATGAAGTGTTGCGAGACATCAGTTTCGACGTTCCGCGTGGTCAGACCATTGGTCTTGTTGGGCGGAACGGAGCAGGGAAATCCACGCTTCTGAGCATTTTGTGCGGGACTTTGACCCCTACGGCCGGAAAAGTGCAGGTCCACGGACGGGTTGCGGCTTTGCTGGAGTTGGGTGCCGGCTTCAACCCGGAGTTGACCGGGCGTGAGAACATTGATCTGTGCGCGCAGATTTACGGTTTGAGTGAAACCGAGATTGAGGCGCGGCGGGAGGACATCATCGATTTCGCCGACATCGGTGAATACATTGATCGTCCGGTGAAGGCCTACTCCAGCGGCATGTTCACCCGGCTGGGCTTTTCTGTGGTCGCGCACGTGGACGCCGACGTGCTGATCGTTGATGAAGCGCTGGCTGTGGGCGATGCCTACTTCGTCCAAAAGTGCATGCGCTTCCTGCATGGTTTCCGGGCAAAGGGCGGTACCCTGGCGTTCGTCAGTCATGACATGGGCTCGGTGACAGCGCTGTGCGATCGTGTGATCTGGTTGAGGGATGGCCGCGTGGCAATGGACGATTCGCCCAAAGCCGTCGCGGCCGCCTATCTGGCTGATCTTTACAACGTCGGCGATGAGATGCCTGCCACCGCTCCCGGCGAAGGTGGGCCACCGCCAGTGCTGCCCATTGAACACTCGCAACCAGAATTGGAAGTGGATGCCCGCCAGCCATGGCTAAACCACACTAACCTGCGCAACGACATCGAGGTATTCCCGTTCCTGCCGGCCCATGATTTTGGGCAGCGAGGCGCGGAATTCCTGGGCGGGGGACTGTACGATATCGAAGGACGGCGGATGTCCTGGGTAGTAGGCGGCGAGCGGGTACAGCTCCAGCTCAGGCTCTCGATCCACGCCGCCATCCGCTCGCTGATCGTCGGCTTTGTGGTGAAAGACAAGCAGGGCCAGCCATTGTTTGGCGACAACAGCTATTTGAGCTACCGGGACTTCCCGGTCGCCGCCGACAATGGCGACCGCATGGAATTCACGTTCGACTTCCGCATGCCCATCCTGCCAGCGGGGGACTACTCGATCAGCGTTGCCGTAAGTGATGGCGTGCAGGAAGATCACATCATGCATCAATGGATCCACGATGCGCTGATACTGAGCAGCCGCGCCAGCAGTGTGGCCACCGGCCTGGTGGGCATTCCGATGCTTGCTATTCACTGCAGGCGTCTGATTGGGACAGACTCGATACCATGAACCGCGAGAACAACTTCGATGCGATGCGCATCATTGCCGCGCTGGTGGTCATCTTTGGCCACGCGCACCCGTTGTCGGCCCAGCCCGATCCACTGCTCCTGGGCAATTCAGTGCAAAGCGTGGCGGTGAAGATATTCTTCGTTGTCAGTGGTTTTCTGGTCGCCAAAAGCTGGCGCTCCGACCCGAACATCGGGCGATTCCTCCTGCGTCGTGGACTACGTCTGTTCCCGGCGCTGATTGTACTGTTGCTTCTGACTACCCTTGTTCTCGGACCGGTGTTCACCTCGCTGCCCCTGTCGGAGTATCTCCATCATCCTGGAGTTCGCCACTACTTCTTGTCCAACCTGCTGCTCAGCCCGGTCTATGCATTGCCGGGCGTGTTTGCAGACAATATTTACCCGAATGCGGTGAATGGTTCGTTGTGGAGCCTGCCGGTCGAAGTATCGATGTACCTCATCCTGCCGGTGATAGCGATGCTGGCAGCACTGGCGCGCAGCAAGACTGTGTTCGTAGGCATCGTAGTGTTCGGCACCGGACTGAGCCTCAACTACGTGCTGTCCACGCCAGCCCAGGACCAGATTGTCCTATGGGGTACTGGCTCTATTTCTGTGGCTGACGTCGGCCCCTATTTCTTCCTGGGTGCAGTTTTCGCAGTGACGCGGCTGGAGAATGCCCTCAATCAAGGCGGTGCACTTTTCCTGGTGGCCATCGCCGCGCTGTTCCAGCCATCAGCGTATTGGATGCAACAGGTTCTGCTGATGCTTGTGCTGCCCTACGTCGTGTTGGCGTTTTCGACCACGGCCACACCGTGGATTTCCAAGGCCGGCCGTTTCGGTGATCCTTCATATGGTATCTATCTCTACGGATTTCCGGTTCAACAGGCGTTGTTCAACGTTGCAGGTCCCAGCATGGGTCCGTTGGAAAACACCGCCATGGCCGTGCCCATCGTTGTCGCGCTTGCTTACATGTCCTGGTACACGGTCGAGAAGCGTGCACTGTCCTACAAGCCCAGCAAGCGCCCAGCTGCTGCTCGTGAATCAAGCAAGGAAATAGTCGAATCATGAAGGATTGCATCCTGATTACCGGCGGCGCCGGTTTCATCGGTAGCGCGCTGTCGCACCTGCTACGCGCTGAAGACCCGCGGCCTATCGTGGCGATAGACGTAATGCACCCGCAGGTGCACCGCAGCGGGAAGCGTCCGCCAGAGCTGCATTCCGAGGTTGAACTGATCGTTGCCGACATCTGTGAACCGGAGAGCTGGACGGCGTTCCTCGCCCAATGGCGCCCGTCGCTCGTGGTCCATCTGGCCGCCGAAACCGGCACAGGACAGTCGCTCAACGAGGCCTCTCGCCACACCCACGTCAACGTTACCGGCACGGCACGGATGCTTGATGCGTTCGCTGAAGTGGGTCATGTGCCAGGGCGCATGGTGTTGACCAGCAGTCGCGCCGTTTACGGCGAGGGCATCTGGGAAACAGAGGGTGGCCAGAAGATTCATCCAGGACAGCGTTCCAAGCAGATGCTCGATGCCGGTCAATGGGATTTTGCAGGTGCGCATGCGCTGCCGTTCCAGGCCGATCAGACGCCCCCGGGGCCGACCAGCGTTTATGGTGCGACCAAATTGGCCCAGGAGCATATCTTCAACGCGTGGGCGCTAAGCTTCGGTGCGGAAGTGGCGATTCTCCGGTTGCAGAACGTCTACGGCGCAGGACAGTCGCTGGATAATCCGTATACCGGAATCGTCTCGTTGTTCTCGCGGTTGGCCAAGGCTGGCCAGAGTATTCCGTTGTATGAAGATGGCCTTATGCGGCGCGATTTTGTCTACATCACCGACGTGGCCCGAGCGGTGTTCGCGGCCACGCGGCACCCGGCAGCTGTGGGTAATGTGTTCGATATCGGGTACGGCCATCCGACCACGATCAAGGACATTGCCGATGTCATTGCCCGTCACTACGGCGCACCGGCTCCTCACGTATGTGGAAAATATCGTAACGGCGATGTTCGTCATGCTGGCTGTGAAGTGGCACGTAGCCGGACGCTTGACTGGAGCCCGCAGGTGAGCCTGGAAGAGGGTGTGCGGGAGCTCTGTGACTGGATCGACGAACGTCTGGCTGGGGGCGCGCGCGCATGACCGTGTCTTTGCCCAAGCTGGGCCGGCTGCGGGTCAACTCGGTGCTGTATGGCAACGAGCCTGATCGCATCACACAGGCTATCAGCCATCTGGAGCGCGCCGCGTATGTGGCCTTGCGCGCGGGCGTGTTCGACCAGGTTGAGCTTGCCTACGGCGACTGTTCACCGCGCGAAGAGCTGCGCGATACGGTGCTGGCTGGCAATGCGGACGGTTCTGCGCTCGCGCGCGTGGAATATGTATTCTTCGATGCAAACTTGGGTTCGGCGCAAGGACACAATCGACTGCTGGAACTGGCCAACTCTGAGTTCGTGTTGATCATGAACCCCGACATCATGATGGCACCCAATGCGTTGGTTGAGCTTGCGCGGTCGTTCAACGACAACAAGGTCGGCATGGCAGAAGCGAAGCAGCTGCCCATCGAGCATCCGAAGGTCTATGACCCGGTGAGCGGCGAAACATCCTGGGCCGCTACCGCGTGTACCCTAGTTCCTCGCCACGTCATCAATGCGTTGGAAGGATTCGACTACCGGACCTTTTTCCTCTATTGCGACGATGTCGACTTCTCCTGGCGGGTCAAACTCGCCGGGTACAAAGTTGTCTACTGCCCGGGTGCCGCAGCATTTCATGACAAGCGTCTTGGGCCTGAGGGAAGCTGGGTAGTGGGGTGGGCTGAGAAGTACTATTCAGCTGAGGCGGCGTTGCTGCTTGCCTACAAGTACAGTCGTGATGACCTAGTAGCTGAAATATCCAACCACTTCAGCACCAGCGGCGACGACGTATGGTTGAAGGCGCTGGCGGAGTTCCAGAGAAGGAAGGCAGCAGGAGAGCTGCCGGTCCAGCTGGATCATGACCGCCGGGTGGCGGTGTTCACCAACGGCGCCTATGCCAACCACAGGTTTGCAATGTGATGGAAAACTACGACAACGGTTTCGCGCCGGACAATGTCTACGGGCATATCGCTGACTTGCTTGCCAGCTTCGACCCCGCACCGGGTCAGTACTTTCTCGATTTCGGCTGTGGCTTTGGCCGCCTCGCTGAAGTGGTCGTCCAGCGGCACGGGGTGCACTACATTGGGTTTGATATCAACCAATCGGGTCTGGCGTCCCTGCGTAAGCGCGGTTTCCAAGCCGTCGACCTGGATCTGGGCGATGTCGAGGAGGCTTTCGCGCGCGTGCTGGAAGTACTGCCCGACGGCGCACAAGTCTGCGCGCTATGCACCATTGACACCATGGAGCACCTGCCTGATCCGCTGGCGGCACTGAACCTATTGGGTAGAATCGCGCGGCAGTGCGTAGCCCCCTTGCTGGTCTCGGTGCCCAACGTCGCGCATCTGGACATCGGTGCAAAACTCCTCATCGGTCGCTTTGACTACACCGAAGCTGGGTTGCTCGATCACACCCATATGCAGTATTTCACCAGCGAGCGCTTCTCGCAGATGATGAACAACGCCGGCTGGCATGAGGTTGGGCGCAACGACGTACAGATGATTCGCAGCGACCAGCACTTCCCGGCAATGCTCCCGGTGCTGTCTCCGGCCGCGCCACTGGCACTGCTGCTTGCCGGGCTGCGTGCTCAGCGCGATGAGTTCGCCCATGTCAATCAGTTCGTCCGCGCTTATCTGCAAGGACCGGCGGTGGTGCGGGGTGAGCGCGTTCCTTACGTGGAGCAGCGCGAACCGACTGGTCCGTTCCTGTCCGTAGTGATCCGCACCGTCGGTAAGCGTGTCACCACGTTGCGAGAGTCATTGCTGTGCCTGTCGGCGCAGACCTGCCAGGACTTCGAGGTGATCATTGCGGGTCACAGCCTCGACGTGGAGCGCCAGATTGCAGTTGAAGGGGTCATCGAGGAACTGCATGCCGACTTGCGCCAACGCACGCGCTTGCTGAAGGTGGATGGCGGCGGACGCTCGGCGCCCTTGAATGCGGGTTTCTTGGCCGCAACAGGTCGCTACGTCGCCGCCTTCGATGATGACGATCTACTCTTTGGTGACTGGGTGGAGCGCTTCAAGGGATTGGAGTCTTCCAATCCAGGACAGTTGCTGCGCGCAACCGCCATCGCACAGGACTGGGATCGCGTGCGACAGTCTGGCCGCCCCCCCGTCTCGCGTGCAATCAGCGGGATGAAGGCGCTATATCCGCCTACCTTCGAACTGCTGGCCCATATCGTTGAAAACCGAACCCCGTTGCACTCGATCGCCTTCCCGAGAGTGTTGTTCTCCGAACTCGGGTATCGGTTCGACCCGGAACTGAGCACTGCTGAGGACTGGGACCTGATCATCCGGGTGGCGCCGCTTTGCGGTGTCGCCTGTACGCCTGCAATCACCGCGATGTACCGGTTATGGAAGGACGGCGACAACTCTGCCAGCAGCCACGACCAGTTCGAGTGGAAGAGTAACTACATCAAGACGTTGCGCAAGATTGACAACTCGCCATTGCTGCTCCCGGCCAAGTCCGCGGTCAAGCTGCGCAAAATGTACCTGGAGCTGGAGCGCCTGCAGGGTATGGTTGAACTTGGGGACGATGTGGCGTTCCTGGATGACGTCCAAACTGACGACGCCCAGCGCTTGGCCGCGCTGCGTGATCGTTACCACGATCTGGTGACGTCCAAATCGTGGCAAATCACCTCGCCGATACGCGTGCTTCGGAACATTCTGGCCAAGCGGCCTTGGCAGCGTGATCCTAAGGTCTGGCAGATGAGCGAGCGCGACCTTGAGTATCGGATCAGGATGATCCTTGCCTCATCTTCATGGCGCTGGACACGTATCCTTCGCGGCTTGAAGGGTTGACGCGGCACCATCGGCAAAGAACATAGCCCACCGGCGGCAGCGCGGGTGGGCAGGGCACGTGTCGTGCCGCTGCACTAATTGGGCACTGGGAGTCTGGGGAAGGAATGCTCGAGTTGATCGTACCCGCTGTGGCATGTGTGGGGTTCTTGTGGGCCGCCCGACGGGCGTCCAAGGGACTGAGTGCAGGGGTATTGCCTGCCTGCTTCACGGTTTGGCTGGCCCAGGTATTGTTGGTGGGTTACGTACTCAGTGCAGCCGATCAGCTTGCCAACCCCTGGTGGTGGCTGTTGGGCTGCATGGTGACTGCGGCGGTCATAGGGTGGAGGTTCCGGCGGGGTGATGTGGTTGTGCAGGAACGGTACGCCGCGCTTGCCGCGCGCTGCCCAGAAACCGTCCTCCTTGGCGCCGCTTTCGTGTTGATCGCACTGATGCAGCTAGCGGTGATAGTGGCGGCGGCTCCGCACAACACCGACAGCATGACGTATCACATGTCGCGTGTTGGTTACTATCTCCAGCACGGCAACATCAATGCATTCGAATCGAACTTCTGGGCGCAGTTGATGCACGCCAAGAACAGCGCCCTTTCGATGACCTTCATTACTTTGGTCGCACAAGGGTGGACCAATGCGGCGCAACTGCTGCAGTACGTGTCCTGGTTCGTGTTGGGTCTGTGCCACTTCGGCATCTCGGTAAGGCTGGGAGCAAGTCACAAGGCGGCGCTGATCGCCTCTTTGGCTGGCAGCTTGATCGTGGAAGTGATCATGCAGGCGACGACCACACAGGATGATCTCTTCATCACCGCGTTGGCCGCCTCGTTCCTTTATTTCGGAATAGGTGCCATTGGCCAAGGGTCGCGGCGAGAGGCATTGCTGGCCGCCGTAGCCGCAGGCGTGGCGATCGGTACAAAGATCAGTGCGATACCGCTGCTGATGGCTGCGGCTGTGCTGCTGGTGGCAGTCACATTTCATCTGCGCGGCAGCATGGGCATCTTCCCTTGGGCCAAGCGCGTCATTGTTATCGGCGCGCTCGGCCTGATCGGCTGCCTGGCATTCGGCCTTCCGGCTGGATACTGGGAGAATGCACGGGTATATGCCAGCCCCTTGGGGGATCCGGCAGTCCTTTCCAGCAAGTCGCTTGGAGACCACGGACAGATATCGCAAGCCGAGCTCGGGCTGATCAACGCAGCCCGCTTTGGCTTGGACTTCATCGACGCAAGCGGCGTCCCGCAGAGTCAAGCCAGTAGTGCAGCAGTTGATGCAATCCGTTCTGTTTACATCGGCGCGGTGCAAAGTGCTGGCATCGACCTCGCGCACGCGCCTACCTTGGCGCCCCCCTATGACATCGCCCGCGTCCCATTCGCCGCGCATGAAGATTTTTCATACTGGGGTCCTTGGGGGCTTCTCTGGTTTCTTCCACTTGGAGCGTGTGCGCTCTTTACGCGGCGCTCTTGGCGCATGGCGCTGCTACTGGTTGCCGCTGGCGCCGTCTTCGTCGCTTTCCAGTCATTTGCGGGTATTTATGATCCCTGGCGGGGGCGGTACTTCATCCAGCTTGTGGTCTTCGCTGCCCCACTGGCGGCGCTGGGCTGGGACGGCATCCATTCGCGACGCTGGGCACGTGCTCTGCTGATCGTCTCGGCCACGCTGTGCTGCCTGGCCTCGGTCAACGCAGTGCTCGACCGGCACAATTCTCCCTGGTGGAAGACGCTGCATATGACCTGGGTCCAACAAGTGACGCGCAACACAGGCGAGTTCGAACGTGCTTTCAACGAGATAGAAGCTGAGGTGCCGCAGGATGCGTCGATCATTGTTTCACTTGATCAGGCCTACAGCGAATTCCCGCTATTCGGGCCGCGCCTGACGCGACGGCTCTACCCGGCGCCAACCATGGCGCGCATGCGCGAACTGATAACGGCCGGCGTCGGCGACTACATCATCTTCAATCAACTGCTGGTGCCGAGCGAGCATGACTGCGCCTTGGGCGCGGGTGTATACCTGCGCCCGTTGAAGGGCCTCCGGCCAGCCTCGTGTGTTGCCGCAGTGAGCCCACGCTTGAAAGATATTGAAGTCATAGACGATGCGCTGCGGCGCTATCGACTCGATCATGGCAGCTATCCAGTGTCCGACGGCTGGGACGGATTCATGAGCCGCTGGGGCAATGCGGGATCGGACTGGATCGATGCGCTCACTCCCGGCTACCTTCCAGAGTTGCCAGTAGCGCGTCGTCTGTCGGCAGACGATTGGGCAATGTACCTCTATCGCTCCGACGGCACGGACTACAAACTTGTCGTCGTTGCTGCTTCCGACGCCGCTGACGTCATCAGCCTCTCTCCTCAGCTCAGGGACCCGGCATCGGATGCCGGTGCTTATGGTGTGTGGAGCGAGGGGGCCCGAAACTGGCGAGTCGAGTAACGGCTCGCCAGCAAATAGTCGAGGCTCACTTAAATACGTACTTTCTGTCCAAAACATACTTTGCCAGGTAGCCCATCACCAGCCCCAGTACGCCGCCGACGTAGCGCAGGGTGTCGCTTTCAAACGCGACATGGAAAATGTACTCGGTTCCCCAGAAGACTAGTGTAGTTACGCCGCCCATCAGTGTGTATAGGCCGAAGGTGCGCGCTTCATGTGCTGCACCTGCCGTCTGGTGTTTGAAAATAAAGAGCTTATCCAGAACGTACTTGCACACCAGTCCGGCTCCAGTCCCGGCGATCATGGACAGGGCGATCGAGAAGCGACCGGTGTAGACCGATATCGATAGCATCTGCGTGCCGATGTTGACCGCGATCGAAAATGCCGCGAACGCGGTGTACCACAAGGCCAATCGACTGCCCTTCACAGTTTCATCCGGCGGAAAATGCCTTCGGGAATGTTCTTGATGACCATCATGATTCCCCACCAGAACCACGGCAGATACGCCACCGCCTTGCGCTTGTCGATCGCCGCCACGATGCCGCGGGCAATCTTCTCCGGTGTGGCCCACAGTGGTCCCTTCTTGAACGCCGCGGTCATCGGTGTATCGACGAAGCCCGGCTTGATCACCAGCACGTTGATATCCGGCTTCTGTAGGCGTTGACCCAGGCCGCTCAAATAGGTGCTGACGGCGGCCTTGGCGCTGCCATACAGATAATTGCTTGCACGGCCACGGTCACCTGCAACCGACGATATCACCGCCAAGGTGCCTCGCTTAGCCAACGCTGCTGCGATAGTGGAAGCCAGGGAAATGGTGGCGGTGCCATTGATGGTGAATTCACGTATCGCCAACTCGACCGAGCTGTCGCAGGCGGTCTGGTCAGGCAGAGTGCCGTGTGCAATCAGGGCGATGTCGATTCCCCCCATTGCAATGCGCGCAGCATCGACCGTGGCGGCGTGGGCGTGGATATCGACGACGTCCATGACGTGTGCGTGGCAATGCGCGGCACCCCGCACAACAAGATCGGCACAAATTGCATCCAATCTCGCCGCGTTTCGACCCACTAGAAACAGGTTTGAGCCGCGCAACGCATACGCTCGGGCAGTGGCCTCAGCGATGGCAGATGTTGCGCCTATGATCAGAACTCTTTGCATGGTTGCTCCATCACCCTGCGCCAGAAGCCGGATGAAAATCGAGGGTCTATATGGGGGATGAACATTGGCAACATGTGTGCATAGCCCTGCCGGAACAGAGCTGGAGACATGCGGGCATCCTTGGCCGGGTATAGCGTGCCACCCGCTTCGCTGACGATACTGTCCAGCCGATTCAGAAGCTTCAGAACTCGGTCGCCGGTGTTGGGGAAATCCAATGCAAGGGTGACACCGGGTCGTGGGAAGGACAGCATGCCCCGCGATGGGATGTCGCCAAACTCCTTCAGCACAGCGAGGAACGAGCCTTGTCCGGCGTTGGATATCTCACGCAGCAGATCAGCCACGGCGTTGCGGGCCACCTCGCCAGGCAGCACGCATTGGTGCTGCAGAAATCCTTTTGGACCATACATGCGGTTCCAATTGGAAACGCCATCCAAGGGATAGAAGTAGCTCTGGTAGTGCGAGAAAGTGCGCCGACGGCGCGCGGCTTGACGCCAGTAATAGAGCGTATTAAATGGCTTTAGGGTAAGTCGATTGACGAGCGAGAACGGGGGAGTAAACGGAACGCCCAGCATCGTGCCGCTGCCTGGGCATGGCATCGAAGCGTCGCCGCGTGCATGATCGGCACGAATGAAATGGCCCCTTCCCAGGCTGGCGCCACTGGCAAGGCAATCGATCCAAGCGACCGTGTATTCATGGGTCGCAGCCGACGCTGCCGAGAGCGTGAAAAACTCATCAAGTGAATCGAATCGAATCGACTCCGACTCCAGCCAGGGGCCTGGTACACGGCGGAGCTGGACCTCTGCCCAGGTGATCATGCCGGTAAGCCCCAGTCCGCCAATAGTCGCAGCAAAGCGCCCTGATGGGGCGTCGGCGTGCAGCACTTCGCGAGAGCCGTCGCTGCGCAGCAACTCCAGTTGCCTCACGTAGTGGCCGAAGCTACCGGCAACATGATGATTCTTGCCGTGCACGTCATTGGCGATAGCACCGCCAACGGTGGCATAGCGCGTCCCGGGAGTGACTGGCAGGAACCAGCCACTCGGCAGCGCAATGGCAATGATGTCGGCCAGTGTGACGCCAGCCTCGCAGCGTATCGTGCCGGTCGCTGGATCGAAGCAGATCATGCGGTCGAGCATGCGGGTATCGAGCAGCGTGCCTCCCGGGAGCAAGCAACTGTCGCCATAGCTGCGGCCGCTGCCACGCGGCAGAGCAAAGCCCTCGAACGCAGGCATGCAATCGTCACGCCCCCCCATCAATTGCAGCCGCTGATCTGTAACGACCGGGTAGCTGCCCCACGACTGGCCGGCGCGGGTCACGATGCCGCCAACACCACAATCAGGCAAACCACTGCAGCCAACTGGCTGGTTCTGTCAGTGGCGGCGAACACAATCGGATCGTCATGCATCTGGCCACGATGTGCCACTACCCATACCCGACTCATCCAGTACAGCAGGACCGGACTCAGGAGCCACAGGATCTTGGGGTGCTGGTAAAGCGCGAGACTCTCCGGACTGTTGATGTACAGGGCAAAAACCATAACTGCGATGTATCCGGCGGCCCCGCCCAGCGATTGGATGAGCGGCAGATCGGCGACACCATAACCTCTTCCTGCGGCCTCCCGCTTGCCGCTGGACAGCGCGGCGAATAGCTCCGTATAGCGTTTCAACAATGCCAAGCTGAGGAAGGCGAACATGGAGAAGGCCAGCAGCCAGAACGACAATTCTGCATTGATAGCTACTGCACCGCCGATGATGCGGACGGTGTACAGGGCGGCGAGCAGTACCACATCCACCATCACGATACGCTTGAGCTTGAGCGAGTAACTCAAGGTCATGACGTAGTAGCAGATCAGTACCAATGCGAAGGACGGGCTGCAGTACAGCGCCAAGGCCAGCCCAGCCAAGGTGAGCAGAGGGGCGGCGAACAGCCCTTGCACAAGCGGGAGGGTGCCGGCGGCAAAGGGCCGGTTGCGCTTGCGTGGGTGGAGGCGGTCCGGCGTAAGGTCAAGCAGGTCGTTGAGCAGATATACGCCGGAGGCGCATAGGCCGAAGGCGAAGAAGGCGATGGCGGCCTGACTCAGTGATGCGATGTCCAGAAACCGATGCGCGGTGAGCAGGGGGACCAGTACCAGCAGGTTCTTCAGCCATTGATACAAGCGGAGGGCTTTGATCCAGGCCCGCAGACCACCGCCATGGGGCAGCAAATGTGCGCCGATTGAAGTCACCGCCGCGGCAGCTGTGGCCAGTGATGCGCTGGCATTGACGACGATGGCCGACGCGGCATGCTGCCAGACCTGAAGGTCGACCCTGCCATTGCCGATGTAGTCGAAGTTGCGTTCGCCGAAGCGGGCAACAAGTGCCTCTGCTTTGCGTCTCCCGGCGAGGTTGACCTCGCCATTGCTGCAGATCACCTCTTCAAACAGTCCCAAATGGGCTGCGATAGGTTCTACGAGAAGCGCATCAGAGGCAGTGCACAATACGCGTGGGCGTTGCGCGGTTGTCCGCAGAAGCTCCAGAACACGTGCATCGTAGGGGAGCGTCTCGGGTGGCAACGTTACCCGCAGGGCGAGTTCCCGCTTGACCGCCGCTTTGCCTTTGAGTAGCCAGAGCGGGATCAGGAAGAGGTAAAGTGGGTTGCGAGAGAGCAAGGCCAGCAACGATTCGTAAAGAACATCAGAGCGGAGCAGGGTCCCATCCAGATCAACGCAGAGTGCTCTTTCCAGCGGCCTATTGCCGTAGGCTCCGATGTTGCTGCTGTTAGTGTCGCCCATCGATATAGACTCTTGGAGAACGGATGCGATTATAGCCCCGCGTCAATTGTCCAAGACAGGCCATCTAGCGCCCCCTGCAATCCCCGCAGGGGGCGACTAGGCATCACAGCGCCTTTTCCAGCTCCGGCAGGATCGCGAACAGATCCCCGACCAGACCGATATCGGCAATCTCGAAGATCGGCGAATCCGGATCCTTGTTGATCGCCACGATCGTACCGGCGTCCTTGATGCCGGTCAGGTGCTGGATCGCACCGCTGATCCCCACCGCCACATACAGCTCCGGCGCGATGATCTTGCCGGTCTGGCCGACCTGCAGGTCGCTGGGCACGTAGCCGGCGTCGACCGCCGCACGCGAGGCACCGACGGCGGCGCCGAGCTTGTCGGCCAGCTGGAAGATGACCTTGAAGTTCTCTTCCGAACCGACGCCGCGGCCACCGGAGACCACGCGCTTGGCGCTCTGCAGGTCAGGGCGGTCGCTGGCACCGGCGGCCAGGCCGACGAAGCGGGTGTGGGACGGCAGGGCAGCATCGACGCTGGCCGCTTCGATGGCGGCGCTGCCGCCCTGGGCGGCTTCCGGCCACGACGCGGCACGCGCGGTGGCGACCACGATCTGGTCGGCCGGGGCTTCCACGGTGATGATCGCGTTGCCGGCGTAGATCGGGCGCTTGAAGGTGTGGCTGCCTTCCACGGCCATCAGGTCGGAGACCTGGTTGACGCCAAGCAGGGCGGCCACGCACGGCATCAGGTCCTTGCCGAAGGTGGTCGACGGGCCGAACACGTGGGTGTAGCCCTTGGCCAGCTGCGCGATCTGCGGCGCCAGCACCTGGGCCAGCGCCTGCGCATTGGCGGCGTTGGTCACGGTCAGGACCTTGGCGACGCCGGCGATCTTCGCGGCTTCCGCGGCAACGGCGGCCGGGTCGGCAGCCAGCACCAGCACGTCAATGCTGGCGCCGGAAATGGCTGCAGCAGCGCTGACGGTCTTGGCGGTGGCGGCGTTGAGCTTGCCGTCGTGGTGTTCGGCGATGACGAGAATCTTGCTCATTACAGCAGCCCCTTCTGCTTGAGTGCGGCAACCAGTTCGGCCGCGTCCTTGACCATCACACCCTTGCTGCGCTTGGACGGCGCGGCGTACTGGGTGGTCTTGAAGGTATCGGCGGCGTCAACGCCGAGATCGGCCAGCTGCAGGGTCTCCAGCGGCTTGGCCTTGGCCTTCATGATGTCCGGCAGCTTGATGAAGCGCGGCTCGTTCAGGCGCAGGTCGGTGGTGACCACGGCCGGCAGATCCACTTCCAGCGTTTCCAGGCCGGCGTCGACTTCGCGGGTGACCGTAGCCTTGCCGTCGGCAATGTCGAGCTTGCTGGCGAAGGTCGCCTGCGGGCGGCCCCACAGCGTGGCCAGCATCTGGCCGGTCTGGTTGGCGTCGTCGTCGATCGCCTGCTTGCCGAGGATCACCAGGTCCGGCTGCTCCTTCTCGACCAGCTTGAGCAGGGTGCGGGCGGCGGTCAGCGGCTGGATGGCCTGGTCGGTGACCACGTGCACGGCGCGGTTGGCGCCCATGGCCAGGCCGTTGCGCAGGTGCGCCTGGGCGTCGGCCGGGGCGATGGTGGCAACCACCACTTCGCTGGCGATGCCCTTGTCGCGCAGGCGCAACGCTTCTTCCAGGGCGATCTCATCGAACGGATTGGGGGACAGCTTGACGCCGTCGGTGACCACGCCGGAACCGTCCGGCTTGACCTGAATGCGGACGTTGTAGTCCACCACGCGCTTGTACGCGACGAGGATTTTCATCTGGTACGGGGTCCTTCAGTAACAGGGAGAACGTCCGGTCCTGGAACAGCAACCGGTTCGGGGGTGGGATCCCGATTCTAGCTGGGTTGAGGTGACCATGCGAATGCGTATGGTTATGCTGCGGCGCCGCATGGCGAGCGGTCAGGCCCCGCGTCATTCATGTCTCGCAGGCAGTCGTGAAGACCGCTGCCATGTATGCTGTGCCGCTGTGTCGGGGTGCCTGCGGGCATCCCAGGGATGACTTCAAAGAACAGGAGAACAGGTAGTGCCCACATGGCTTGTCACCGGCGGCGCCGGATTCATTGGCGGTAATTTTGTTCTCGAAGCCGTCGCCCGGGGCGTCAAGGTCATCAACCTCGATGCGCTCACCTACGCCGGCAACCTGAAGACCCTGTCCAGCCTGGAGAGTAATCCGAACCACGTCTTCGTGCAGGGCGATATCGGCGACAGCGCGCTGGTCACCCGCCTGCTGACCGAACACCAGCCCGAGGCGGTGCTGAACTTCGCCGCCGAGAGCCACGTCGACCGTTCCATCGACGGTCCGGGTGCCTTCATCCAGACCAATGTCGTAGGTACCCTGGGCCTGCTCGAAGCCGTGCGCGACTACTGGAAGGCGCTGCCGGCCGACCAGGGCGCGGCCTTCCGCTTCCTGCATGTGTCCACCGACGAGGTGTACGGCACCCTCGGTGAGACCGGCAAGTTCAGCGAAACGACCCAGTACGCTCCCAATTCCCCGTACTCGGCGTCGAAGGCCGCATCGGACCACTTGGTCCGCGCCTTCCACCACACCTACGGGCTGCCGGTGCTGACCACCAACTGCTCCAACAACTACGGGCCCTACCATTTCCCGGAGAAGCTCATTCCGCTGGTGATCGCCAAGGCGCTGGCCGGCGAACCGCTGCCTGTCTACGGCGATGGCAAGCAGGTGCGTGACTGGTTGTTCGTGTCCGACCACTGCGAAGCGATCCGCACCGTGCTGGCCAAGGGCCAGGTGGGCGAGACCTACAACGTCGGCGGCAACTCGGAAAAGCAGAACATCGAAGTGGTGCAGGCCATCTGCGCGCTGCTGGACCAGCGCCGCCCGCGCGAGGATGGCCAGCCGCGCAGCAGCCAGATCACCTACGTCGCCGACCGCCCGGGCCATGACCGCCGTTACGCGATCGATGCCTCCAAGCTGAAGAACGACCTGGGCTGGGAACCGGCCTACACCTTCGAGCAGGGCATCGCCTTCACCGTTGACTGGTACCTGGACAACCAGGAGTGGGTCAACGGCGTGCTCGACGGCAGCTACCGCCTGCAGCGCATCGGCACTGCGGCCTGAACCCAGGAGACGACATGACCCAGCGCAAGGGCATCATCCTCGCCGGCGGCTCCGGCACCCGGCTGTATCCGATCACCAAGGGCGTCAGCAAGCAGCTGCTGCCGGTGTACGACAAGCCGATGATCTACTACCCGCTCAGCGTGTTGATGCTGACGGGCATCCGCGAAGTGCTGATCATCAACACGCCGCACGAGCAGGCGCTGTTCCAGCAGTTGCTGGGCGATGGTTCGCAGTGGGGCATGGACATCCAGTACGCGGTGCAGCCCAGTCCTGATGGCCTGGCCCAGGCGTACCTGATCGGCCGTGACTTCGTCGCCGGCAAGCCGAGCTGCCTGGTGCTGGGTGACAACATCTTCCACGGCCACGGCCTGCGCGAGGTGCTCAAGCGCGCCGATGAGCGCACCGACGGTGCCACCGTGTTCGGCTACTGGGTGAATGATCCGGAGCGCTATGGCGTGGCCGAGTTCGACAAGAGCGGCAAGGTGATCGACCTGGTCGAGAAGCCGGAGAATCCGCGTTCGAACTATGCGGTGACCGGCCTGTACTTCTATGACGGCAATGCCAGCGCGCATGCGGCCGAACTCAAGCCGTCGCCGCGTGGCGAGCTGGAGATCACCGATCTCAACAAGCGCTACCTGGCCGAAGACAACCTGCACCTGGAAGCGCTGGGCCGCGGCTATGCCTGGCTCGATACCGGCACCCACCAGTCGCTGCTGGAAGCGTCCAACTTCATCGAGACCATCCAGACCCGGCAGGGCCTGCAGGTCTGCTGCCCGGAGGAAATCGCGTTCGGCCAAGGCTGGATCAACGCCGAGCAGCTGGAAGCGCTGGCTGCACCGCTGATCAAGAACGGCTACGGCCAGTACCTGCACAAGCTCGCATTGCGTGGAGTTGTTCCGTGAAAGTAATTGAAACCAAGTTGCCCGGCTGTGTAGTGATCGAGCCGGCGGTGTTCGGCGATGCACGCGGCTATTTCTTCGAGACCTGGAATGCCGAGCGCTTCGCCGCGCTGGGCCTGCCGGATCGCTTCGTGCAGAGCAACGTCTCGACCTCGGCGCAGGGCGTGCTGCGCGGCCTGCATTACCAGTGGCCGCGCCCGCAGGGCAAGCTGGTCAGCGTGCTGGAAGGTGAGGTCTACGACGTGGCCGTGGACATCCGCCGCGGCTCGCCGACCTTCGGCCAGTGGGAAGCAGTGGTGCTGAGCGCGGAGAACAAGAAGCAGTTCTGGATTCCGGAAGGCTTCGCGCATGGCTTTGCCGTACTGTCCGAGCGCGCGGTGTTCAGCTACCTGTGCACCGAGGTCTACCTGAAGGACTTCGACGCCGGCGTGCGCTGGAACGACGCCGACATCGCCGTGGACTGGCCGGTCAGCGCCCCGACCTTGTCGGCCAAGGACGAAAACGCGCCGTTCCTGAAAGACATCGCCGAAGACCGCCTGCCGGTCTACGCCCCATGACGGTACTGGTGCTCGGGGGCAACGGCCAGGTCGGCCAGGAACTGCTGCGCGCGCTGGCCCCGCTGGGTGCAGTGGTCGCCACCACCCGCAGCGGCACGCTGCCGGATGGCAGCGTCTGCGAAACCGCCGACTTCAGCCAGCCTGAGAGCCTGCCAGCCCTGCTGGATCGTCTGCAGCCGTCGGTGGTGGTCAATGCGGCCGCTTACACCGCCGTGGACCGTGCCGAGCAGGACGTGGAGGCCGCGTTCGCGGCCAACGCGCAGGCACCGGGCGTGATCGCGCGCTGGTGTGCGGCGCACGGCGTGCCGTTCGTGCATTACTCCACCGATTACGTGTTCGATGGCCAGGGCAGCGCGCCCTACCGCGAAGACGAGCCGACCGCACCGCTGGGCGTGTATGGCACCAGCAAGCGCGATGGTGAGGACGCGGTGCGTGCGGCCGGTGGCCGCCATCTGATCTTCCGCACGGCGTGGGTCTACGCCTCGCACGGCGCCAACTTCCTGCGCACCATGCTGCGGGTGGGTGCGGAGCGCGAGCAGCTGCGCGTGGTGGCCGACCAGATCGGCACGCCGACGCCAGCCGCGCTGATCGCCGATGTCACCGCGCAGGCGCTGCAGCATCCGGGGCAGCTGTCGGGCACCTGGCACCTGACCGCCAGTGGCCAGACCAGCTGGCATGGCTTTGCCGAGGCGATCTTCGCCGAGGCGTTGGCCACCGGCGTGCTGGCCAAGGCGCCGACGGTCGAGGCGATTCCCAGTTCCGAGTACCCGACCCCGGCCAAGCGCCCGGCGTGGTCGGTGCTGGACAACCGCAAGCTCCAGCAGGATTTCGGCATCGCCTTGCCGGCATGGCAGGACGGCCTGAAGCGGGTGATGGCAGAAGTGGCCCGATAACGGTAGCGCCGGGCCATGCCCGGCGGATGCCTCATCACCGCTGCGCTCGCCGGCCATGGGCCGGCGCTACCTGGGTGGGGTCGAACGGTAGCGCCGGGCCATGCCCGGCGGATGCCTCATCACCGCTGCGCTCGCCGGCCATGGGCCGGCGCTACCCGGGTGGGGTCGAACGGTAGCGCCGGGCCATGCCCGGCGGATGCCTCATCACCGCTGCGCTCGCCGGCCATGGGCCGGCGCTACCCCGGATGCAGCGGGTCGCGGATCAACTGCGCCCGTAGGTATCTTCGAAACGCACGATGTCATCCTCGCCCAAATAGCTGCCCGACTGTACTTCGATCAGCTCCAGCGGCAGCTTGCCCGGGTTGCGCAGGCGGTGGGTCACACCCAGCGGAATGTACGTGCTCTGGTTCTCGCTGAGCAGGATCACCTCGTCGCCACGGGTCACCTCGGCGGTGCCGCTGACCACGATCCAGTGCTCGGCACGATGGTGGTGCATCTGCAGGCTCAGCGTGCCACCGGGCTTGACCGTGATCCGCTTGACCTGGAAACGCTCGCCGTTGTCGATCGAATCGTAGGCGCCCCACGGGCGGTACACCTTGCGGTGCCAGGTCGCTTCGCTGCGGCCCTCGGCTTTCAGTTGCGCCACCACGGTCTTGACCTCCTGCATGCGGTCGGCCCTGCCCACCAGCACCGCATCGTCGGTCTCCACCACGATCACATCGTCCAGGCCAACCATCGCCACCAGGCGCTGGCCGTAGGCATAGGTGTTGCGGCAGTCGATGGCGATCACATCGCCCTGGTGGGCGTTGCCATCCCCATCCTGCTGCGAGACATCGCGCAGCGCCGTCCATGAACCGACATCGTTCCAGCCTGCGTCGAGCGGCACGACCACCGCATCGGCGGTCTTTTCCATCACCGCATAGTCGATCGAATCGGACGGCACCGCAGTGAAGGCGTCCTTGTCCAGGCGGGTGAAATCGGCATCGCGGCGGGCCTGCTGCCAGGCACTGCGGCTGCCGGCGAGCATCGCCGGCTGGAAGCGCTCCAGTTCCTGCAGGTAGCGCGAGGCCTTGAACAGGAACATGCCACTGTTCCAGTAGTACTGGCCGCTGGCCACGTAAGCAGTCGCGGTGTCCAGATCGGGCTTCTCGACGAAGCGTTCGACCGCACGTGCACCCTGGCCCTCGGCGGCCTTGATGTAGCCGTAGCCGGTTTCCGGGCCGGTCGGGACGATCCCGAAGGTGACCAGCTTGCCGGCGTCGGCGGCGCCGGCGGCGCTCTGCACGGCCGCGCGGAAGGCGGCCTCATCGGTGATCACATGGTCGGACGGCAGCACCAGCAGCAGTGCATCGGCGCCATCGCGGGTGGCTTCCAGCGCAGCCACGGCGATTGCCGGCGCGGTGTTGCGACCGATCGGCTCAAGGATGATCGCGGCCGGTTCGGCGCCGACCTGCTGCAGCTGCTCGGCGGCGACGAAGCGATGCTCTTCGTTGGCGATCACCAGCGGACCGCGGGCGGCGATCGGGGCGACGCGCTTCCAGGTGGCCTGCAGCATCGTCAGTTCGCCCGCCAAAGGCAGGAACTGCTTCGGATACGCCTCGCGCGAAAGCGGCCACAGGCGGGTACCGGATCCACCGGACAGGATGACGGGCTGGATGCTGCTCATGCGTTCCTCGGTTACTGCTGGATGAGGCGGGAAATGTCGTCGGTACGAGCCTGCATCAGCGCGGCATCGCCCCGGGCTTCAACGTTCAGTCGCAGCAGCGGCTCGGTGTTGGAACTGCGCAGGTTGAAGCGCCAGTCGCCGAAGTCGGCGCTGATGCCGTCGGTATGATCCAGAGCCGGTGACTGCGCCGCGAAGTGTTCCATCACGCGTGCGACCGCGGCCTTGGCATCGGCAACCTTGAAGTTGATTTCGCCGCTGCACGGATAGGCGGCCATGCGGTCTTCGACCCAGTCGGCCAGCGAGCGGCCGCTTTCGGAGACCAGCTGGGCGATCAGCAGCCAGGGGATCATGCCGGAGTCGGCATAGGCGAATTCGCGGAAGTAGTGGTGGGCACTCATCTCGCCGCCATACACCGCGTCTTCGGCGCGCATCTTCTCCTTGATGAAGGCATGGCCGCTCTTGCACAGCACCGGCACGCCACCGGCCTGTTCCACCATCTCCACGGTGTTCCAGACCAGGCGCGGGTCGTGCACGATCTTGCCGCCCGGCGTACGGTCCAGCGCAGCCTTGGCCAGCAGGCCGACCAGGTAGTAGCCCTCGATGAAGCGGCCGGTGTGGTCGAAGAAGAAGCAGCGGTCGAAATCGCCGTCCCAGGCGATGCCGAAATCGGCGTTGTGTTCGCGCACGGCCTGCGCGGTGGCCGCGCGGTTTTCTGGCAGCAGTGGATTGGGAATGCCATTGGGGAAGTTGCCATCGGGTTCGTGGCAGATGCGGACGAATTCGAACGGCAGGTGCGGCGCCAGCAGATCGACGATGGCCCCGGCACCGCCGTTGCCCGCGTTGACCACCAGCTTGAGCGGCTTGAGCGTGCTGGCATCGACGTAGGACAACAGGTGCTCGATATAGGCGCGCTTGTCATGCTGGGCAGTCTGCCCGGCGGTGGCCGGTCGCGCCGGCGCATCATCGGCGGCCACCACGTCGGAAATCGCGAACAGGCCGGTGTCGGAGCTGATCGGCCGCGCGTTCTCCTTGACCAGCTTCATGCCGTTGTAGTCCATCGGGTTGTGGCTGGCGGTCACCATCACGCCGCCGGCGGCGCCCAGGTGGTCGGTCTGGAAGTAGACCTCCTCGGTGCCGCACAGACCGATGTCGATGACCTCGCGGCCCGCGCCGCGCAGGCCAGCGGCCAGTGCGTCCTGCAGGGCCGGGCTGGTCAATCGAACATCGTGGCCCAGCACGACCTTGCCCGGCTGCAGCTGGTCGGCCAGTGCGCTGCCGATGCGGCGGGCCAGATCCTCGTTGAGTTCTTCCGGCACGCGGCCGCGGATGTCATAGGCCTTGAAGGCGGGCAGGGGCATCGCTGGAATCCTTTGTCAGATCAGTTGGCTAGTGTAATCCCAGCGCTGTATGGGAATCGTTTCCATGCCGCAACGCCACGTGACCGGCGCGCGGGCTGGCCTAGAATGGGGCGATTACATCAACGAAGTGAGGGCGTAGATGAGCAACCCGGCAACGACCGGCGGCAAGCGCAGCAAGCGTTTCGCCTCCGCGGCGGACGCCCTGCAGGGCGTCATCGCCGATGGCCAGACTCTGGCCGTGGGGGGCTTCGGCCTGTGCGGCATTCCCGAAGCGCTGATCGCTGCGCTGCGCGACAGCGGCGCCAAGGGCCTGACCGTGATCTCCAACAACGCCGGCGTCGATGGCTTCGGCCTGGGCCAGCTGCTGGAAACGCGGCAGATCAAGAAGATGATTTCGTCCTACGTGGGCGAAAACAAGGAGTTTGAACGGCAGTTCCTGGCCGGTGAACTGGAGCTGGAGTTCAACCCGCAGGGCACGCTGGCCGAGCGCCTGCGCGCCGGTGGCGCGGGTATCCCGGCGTTCTTCACCGCCACCGGCTACGGCACGGTGGTGGCCGAGGGCAAGGAAACCCGCGAATTCGACGGCAAGCACTATGTAATGGAGACCGCGCTGCGCGCCGACGTCGCCCTGGTCAAGGCCTGGAAGGCTGACGAGGCCGGCAACCTGGTGTTCCGCAAGACCGCGCGCAACTTCAACCCGGCCTGTGCGATGGCCGGCAAGGTGTGCATCGTGGAAGTGGAGGAGGTGGTGCCGGTCGGCAGCATCGATCCGGACCAGGTGCACCTGCCGGGCATCTACGTGCACCGGATCGTGCACAACCCCACCCCTGAAAAGCGAATCGAACAGCGCACCATCCGCGCGGAGGGCAACTGACATGGCGTGGACCCGTGATGAGATGGCCGCACGCGCGGCGCGCGAGTTGACCGATGGCGCCTACGTGAACCTGGGCATCGGCCTGCCGACCCTGGTTGCCAACCACATTCCCGACGGCGTGGATGTGTGGCTGCAGTCGGAGAACGGCCTGCTCGGCATCGGCCCGTTTCCGACCGACGCCGAGGTCGACGCCGACCTGATCAATGCCGGCAAGCAGACCGTCACCGCGCGTGCCGGTGCCAGCTACTTCGGCAGCCACGACAGCTTCGCGATGATCCGCGGCGGCCACGTCAACCTGGCCATCCTCGGCGCCATGCAGGTGACCCACAAGGGCGACCTCGCCAACTGGATGGTGCCCGGCAAGATGGTCAAGGGCATGGGCGGCGCGATGGACCTGGTGGCCGGCGTGCAGCGCGTCGTGGTGCTGATGGAGCACACCGCCAAGAACGGCGAGCACAAGATCCTGCCAGAGTGCTCGCTGCCGCTGACCGGCGTCGGCGTGGTCGATCGCATCATCACCGACCTGGCGGTGTTCGATGTCGCCGACGATGGCCTGGTGCTGGTGGAAACCGCGCCGGGTGTCAGCGAGGACGAACTGAGGGAAAAGACCGGCGTGCCGTTCCGGCGCGGCTGATTGAGATGGAGAGGGGGCACATGCGCCCCCTTCTCCTTCAGCTGCGTCGAGCGTAGGTGTAATCGCCGCTGCTGGTGTCGGCCTCACCGAGGCATGCTGCGGCTGTCATGACCTTCAGGCCGGCGTGTTCGCAGCACGCGCCAAGAATGCGCTCAATGGCGTGGGCCAGTGTTCCATCGATTTGGCCCTGCTCAGCGTCGAAAGCGCTGCGGTACAGATGCGCGTCCAACAGCGGGCGCAGGGCCTGCAATCGCCACCAGCCCATGCTGCCGGCGCCAAACTGAGTGGCGTCCACTGGTGTTTCCAGCCCAAGCCGCGCCCGCAGCCGTGCCCATGTGGGACCGTTGCCCCCCATGAACTCGGCGACGGGCAACAGATGTCCTTCGGCGACCACCATGCCCAGTGCGGGGTCGGCCCGGAACGCGGCATGGATGCGTGCGGCACGTCCGCCCTGTACCAGCCGTTGCAGCAGTTCCTGCCGCCAATGGTCGCCGTCTGTGCGGTGGGTCGAGCGTTTCGTGTGCAATTTCAGCACCACTTCGTGCCCCCTCTGCAGCAGCCGTTCGGCGACTTCCAGGAACGGAAGTATGTCGCGACCGTGGTTGTCCACGGCCACGACCTCACCTTCCAGCCCGTGTGCTACCAAGACCTGCCGAACCTGATCCATCTGTTGTACCGGCGTGGTCACCACGATTGTCCAGTCCAGTGCCGCCTCGCGCAGTGCGGACAATACCTCCGGCAGCGATTCCAGGTACCAGGCGTGGAGATGAACTGCCGGTGCCTGACGCGGTGCGGGCGCCGGCGACAACGCCTCGCGGGTGGCCTGCAGCCAGGCATGTCCCAGCCGCGCATCCGGTTCCAGCACTGCGCCTTCGGCCCACTCGTTCCAGGCATTGATGAACACCATGCGCTGGCTCTGTGGCGCCGCCGACAGGCGCTCATGCACGGTGCTGCGCAGCCAGTCACGGTAACCCCGCGGCGAAGCGTGCAGGTAGACGCGCCCGCGGCCGGAACGGCGGGCCTCGTTGTCCCAACCCGGGTTGACCCCAGGATAAAGCGGGTAATCGGGCAGGGGACGGGCGGCGATGTCGCTGGCCAGCTCGCGCCAGTCGCGCACGTCGCCATTGAAGTCGGGATTGAGCAGCCACTGCTGCGCCGACAATGAGCGCGGGTTGCTCATGTTGGGCGGGAACTCAACCGCCGCATCGAAGCCGATGTCGCGCGGGTCGGGGCGTTCGAAGCCCTGCACATAGGCCAGGTGGATCTCGCCCACGCCGTTGTCGCGGCACCAGCGACGCCAGCGTTCAGCAGTCGCGCGTGCGTCAGGCAGCAGGTGCGGGCGGTAGACCAGCAGCATCGGTCGGCCATCGACCTTCAGTGCGCGGTGGTCGCGCAGGTACGGCGCCACCTGGGCAATGAATGCCAGGTCGTCCTCGGCGCTGTGCTGCTGGCCGATCAGGATGTCTTCGTCGCGGCCGTCCCAGCGCCGCGCCCAGTTTTCATTCGCCCAGCACAGGCAGAACGGCAGTTCGATGCTGTCATCCTGCAGCCAGTGGCGCAGCGGGTCCTCCATCAAGGTGCGGCCGCTGAACCAGTAGTAGTAGAAGCAGAATGCACCAATGCCGTGCTCGGCCGCGAGGCGTGCCTGATCCCGCATCACCTGAGGGTTGCGCAGATCGTAGAAACCCAGGTCGGCTGGCAGGCGGGGCTGGATGTGGCCCTCGAACTGCGGCAGGGCGCGGGTCACGTTGCGCCATTCAGTAAAGCCCTTGCCCCACCAGGCGTCATTCTCGGGGAAGGTGTGGAACTGCGGCAGGTAGAACGCGACCAGCGTGGCGGGCATCGGGTCCGGCAGCGCCGCTTGCTGATGGGGGCGGTGGCCGATCGCCGGCTCGTCGGCACGCCAGCGCAGCTGGGCGCAGGCGCGCGTGCCCCCCCCGTCCTGCTGGCCCTTGGGCGGCGGCGGTACCCAGTCGCCATGCCGCGCCAACAACCGGGTGCGCAGCCGGTCACGTTGCGCCTGCGGCAGCGGCAAGGCGCGGAACACGGCGCGCAGCAACGGGAACAGCGACTGGCGCATGCTCATCGGGTGGCTCCCCGCGACACGGGGCAATCGGACGGTGGCGACATCTGGGCATCGATCATGCCCCCATTTTCGGCGCTGGCGGCCGCGCCGGCAAACGCCGCCGTGCTAGCGTGTGGGAATGCTGTTCCCCGCCGACCTGCCCGATGCCGATGTCCGCCACCTGCCGGGCTGGCTGCCTGCCGCCGCGGCCGATGCCGCCATGGCGGCCCTGCAGGCGCAGGTCCCTTGGGAAACCCACCGCATCCGCATGTTCGGCAACTGGGTGGATTCGCCCCGGTTGAGCTGCTGGATCGGCGACGCGCAGGCACACTACCGCTATTCCGGCGCCGAGTTCGTGCCGCATCCCTGGCTGCCGCCGCTGCGGGGGTTGCGTGAACGCCTGCAGGCGCAGGGCGTCGGCGCCTTCAACAGCGTGCTGCTGAACCGTTATCGCGATGGCAGTGACTACATGGGCTGGCACAGCGACGACGAACCGGAGCTGGGGCCGTCGCCGCTCATCGCCTCGCTCAGCCTGGGGTCGGCCCGCCGCTTCCTGCTGCGGCGGCGCGACGATCCGGCGCGCAAGGCCGAATTCCTGCTGGGCCATGGCGATCTGTTGCTGATGGGCGGCAGCACCCAGCGCTATTACCAGCACGCGTTGCCGAAGATGGCGCGGGTGCAGGGCGAACGCATCAACCTGACCTTCCGCTGGATCCAGCCGCGTTGACCGGGGTTCGCTGGGCATGGCCCGGCGCTACCAGGAACAGGCGGCGGTAGCGCCGGGCCATGCCCGGCGTGCGAAACGGGCAACCTCAGCGCTTCAGCACCTGCTTGTCGCGCTGCCCGCTCACCAGCGTCCAGCCGACCACGTCCTGCGCCACCTGCTGCAGGCCGCGCTCGAAGGCCGCCGCGACTGCCGGCACGTCGGTACTGCCCACCGGCTGCAGCTGCCGGAAGGTGCGATCGGCAACCACGCGCTGGTTGGTCACATCGATCAGCTTGGCGTTGATCTCGATCACCACCGTCGGCGTGGCCTGGCCCTGGTAGTCCGACTCGAAGCGGCGGATATCGGTGGACAGCTTGTAATCGGCGCGGATGCCGGCCGCGACGCGGGCCACGCCGTGGATGCGCCCGGAGTCCTCGAAGCCGCGCAGCAGGGTGTCTTCGATCATGTCGGTGGCCGGCTGCGCCCAGCTGGCGCCCTTGTAGATCTCCAGCTCCGACGGGGTCGGTCGCACGTTGATGCGCGGGCTGTCGACCATGCGCGCGGCACTGGGCTTGGCCAGCACCAGCTGCCAGTCGGCCTGCGGCCAGCTCGGGTCCACCTTCACCTGCACTGCGGGCGAATACAGGGTGACCGGGTTCTTGTCGCCGCTGCCGAGGATCGAGCAGCCACCCAGCAGGGCGACGGCCGAGGCGCACAGCAGCAGGCGCGGAAGGGTGGTCGGGCTCATTTGGGTTCGAACTCCTTCGGTGCGTCGCGGCCAAGCAGGTAGCGCGCGGGGTTGTTCTCAAGACGGTCGCTGACCCGGCGCAGGTCGCGAATCAGGCCGCGCAGTTCGCCCAGGGTCGGGCCGAGCTGGCCGAGGCCGTCGTTGGCGAAGCTGTTGATCGCTGCCCGGTTCTCGCCGAGGATCGAATCGGCGTTGCCGGCCGCCGAATCGAGCTTGGCCAGGGTGGCGTCGAGCTTGTCGATGATGCCCGGCAACTGCTGCACCAGGTTCTTGTCCAGGCGCTCGATGGTGCCGTTGGTGGTCTTCAGCGTGGTGTCCAGGCTACGTGCGGCATCGCGCGCGCTGAGCAGCAGCGCCTGCGTGCCCTGGTCACGGTCGGCCAGGCCGCCGCTGATCGTCTCCAGGTTGGCCAGCGTCGCGTTGATCGAGGCCACGTTGCGGTCGCTGAGGATCTGGTCCATGCGTTCGACGATGCGGTTGGCAACGTCGGTGATGTTCTGCAGAGCCGAGGGCGTGGTCGGAATGATCGGCGCCGGGTCCTTGTTGACCGTGGTCAGCGCCGGCGACTGCGGCGTACCGCCGCTGAGCTGGATGATCGACGGACCGGTCAGGCTGGTGATCGCCAGTTTGGCGCGGGTATCGGTCTTGACCGGCGTGGTGGAGTTCAGGCGGATGCGCGCGACCACCTGGCGCGGGTCATCCGGCACCAGGTTGAGTTCGGTGATCGAACCGACGGCGATGCCGTTGTACTGCACCGGGCTGCCGACCGACAGGCCGGTGACCGCCTCGCGGAACACCACGCGGTATTCCTGCCAGGTGCGGTCCGAGGAGTACTTGGCCGCCCACAGGCCGAAGGCCAGCAGGGCCAGGCCGGTGATCAGGGTGAACGCGCCGATCAGCACGTAGTTGGCTTTGGTTTCCATGGCTCAGGCACTCTCGATCTGTTCGCCGCGCGCGGCTCGCGCACGCGGTCCGTGGAAGTATTCCTGGATCCACGGATGATCCAGTTTCTCGATGTCAGGCAGCGGCGCATTGGCCACGACCTTGCGGTCGGCGATCACCGCCACCCGGTCGCAGATCGCATACAGCGTGTCCAGGTCATGGGTGATCAGGAACACGGTCAGGCCCAGCGCTTCCTGCAGGGTCTTGATCAGGCGGTCGAAGGCGGCCGCGCCGATCGGGTCCAGCCCGGCGGTGGGTTCATCCAGGAACAGCAGCGGCGGATCCAGCGCCAGCGCCCGCGCCAGGCCGGCCCGCTTGCGCATGCCGCCGGACAGCTGCGAAGGCAGCTTGCTGATCGCATCGGCGGGCAGGCCGGCCAGCTTGACCTTCAACAGCGCCAGTTCGTAATGCCAGCGCTCGGGCAGTTCGCGGTGGTGTTCCTTCAGCGGCACCTGCACGTTCTCGCCAACGGTCAGCGACGAGAACAGCGCCCCATCCTGGAACAGCACCCCGGTGTTGCGCTCGATGTGCAGGCGGCTTTCGGCATCGTCGGCCCGCGCATCGCGGCCGAGGACCTCGATCTGCCCCGCGTCCGGCACGCGCAGGCCGAGGATCGAGCGCATCAGCACCGACTTGCCGGTGCCCGAGCCGCCGACCACACCGAGGATCTCGCCGCGGCGCACGTCCAGGTCCAGGTCCTCGTGCACGGTCTGGCTGCCGAAGCGGTTGACCAGCCCGCGCACGCGGATGGCCAGCTCATGGCCGTCGCTGTCGCGCATGTCGAGGGGTTCGGTGGCAGGCGATGTGTTCATCTCACCAGTCCATGTGCATGAACCACAACGCCGCGAAGGCGTCGATGATGATCACCAGCGAGATGGTCTGCACCACGCTGGAGGTGGTGCGCTCGCCGACCGACTGCGCCGTGCCTTCGACCTTCAGCCCTTCGAGGCAGCCGATCAGGCCGATCACCAGGGCGAATACCGGCGCCTTCGACAGGCCGACCAGCATGTGCCGCACTTCCATTGTCTCGTGCATGCGCGCGATGTACATCTGCGGCGGGATGTCGAGGTCGAACGCACCCACGGTGATGCCGCCGGCCAGGCCGGCGACCATCGCGATGAAGGTCAGCAGCGGCAGCGTGACCAGCAACGCGACCAGGCGTGGCAGTACCAGCAGGTCGATCGGATCCAGGCCGAGCGTGCGCATCGCATCGATTTCCTCGCGGGCCTTCATCGCACCGATCTGCGCGGTGAAGGCGCTGGCGGTGCGGCCGGCCAGCACGATCGCGGTCAGCAGCACGGCGAACTCACGCAGGAAGGCGATGTTGACCAGCTCGACCACGTAGATCTCCGCGCCGAAGTCGCGCAGGATGGTCGAGCCGAGGAAGGCGATCACCGCACCGACCAGGTAGGACAGCAGCGCCACCAGCGGCACGGCATCCAGCCCGACCTGTTCCATCTGGTGCACGGTGGCGGTCAGGCGGAAACGGCGGGGCTCCTTGAGCAGGCGCGCACCCTTGACCAGGTTCTCGCCGAGAAAGCTGCACAGCGCCTTGATGTTGTGGGCGGTGGCGTGGACGCTGACACCCAGCCGCTCCAGCGCGGCCAGCACGCCGAAATCGCGCTTGGGCTTGGGGCGGTCATCGGCCACTTCCTCGATGGTGCATACCAGCGCCTGGTGATCCGGGCGGAACTGCAGGGCGTGTTCGCCCAGGTCGGCCCGATGGGCCACGCGCAGCACCTGCAGCACGCCGGCCGAATCGAGCTTGTCGATGCCGGTCGCATCGATGCCGGTCAGCCCGTCGGGAACACCGCGCAGCACTTCGGCCGCGGCCAGCGCGGTCTTCAGTGTCCAGTGCCCGGACAAGCGGATCAGCCCGGGGTCCTGGGCGTCCTGTTCAAGCTGGGGGGCGTGATTCGGGGTCATGGGGGCCATTCGGGTCGCAGCATAACCGTTCTGTATTGAGCGTCGCGTCGAACCTGGATGAATTTCTCCGGCCGGGGCCCGACGTAGGTAATACTACGGCGCATGTCCGCAGATGCTCACACGATCCCCACGCCCCAGGCCACCTACGCACAGCGCGTGGCCTTCGTATCCGAGATCGCCGGCCGCCTGCACAGCTACGGCACTACCGCCCAGCGTCTGGAGACGGCCGTGGTCGCGCTGGCGCGGCAGCTCGATCTGGATTGTGAACCGTGGTCGAACCCGACCGGCATCATCCTCAGTTTCAGCGACCCGGCGCAGGCCATCGGTTCCAGCGACATCACCCGGGTGATCCGCCTGGCACCGGGTGAGAACGACCTGCACAAGCTCAGCGTGGCCGACCAGATTGCCGAGGAAGTGGCCAACGGGCGCATGAGCATCGCCCAGGGCCATACCGCGCTGCGCCAGCTCGACAAGGATCCGGGCCGGCGCGGCACGCTGCGCACCATCCTCTCGTTCACCCTCGGCGCTGCGGGCGTGGCCGGCATGTGGAAGCTGCCCTGGCTGGATATCGCCACTGCCGGGGTCATCGGCCTGCTGATCGGCCTGCTCGGCATGGTCACCGACCGTCGCCCGGCCACCCGCGAGGCCGCCGAAGCGCTGGCCGCGCTGTTGGCCGGCCTGGTCGCGACCGTGGTGGCCACGTTCGTGGGTGCGCTGAACCTCAATACGGTCATCATCGCCTCGCTGGTGGTGCTGCTGCCCGGCATGTCGCTGACCAACGCGGTCAACGAGCTGGCCAGCCAGCACTGGGTGTCAGGCACCGCGCGCTTTGCCGGTGCGCTGACCACGATCATGAAGCTCAGCGTCGGCGCAATGATCGCGGTGACCCTGGCCGACGTGCTCGGTCTGGATCCGCTGATCCGTGCCTCGCGTCCACAGGGCCCGTGGGTGGAATGGGGATCGCTGCTGACCGCCGCCTTCGCCTTCGCGATGCTGTTCAAGGCCAGCCGCCGCGACTACCCGTGGGTCATCGCGGCCTCGGTGGCCGGTTATGCCATCTCCAAGTTCGGCGGGCACGCGTGGGGCGCCCCGGCCGGCATCTTCCTGTCGGCGATGCTGCTGACCGCCGGCGGCAACCTGTTCGGCCGCGTGGTCGGCCGCCCCGGCGCGATCATCCGCCTGCCCGGCATCATCATGATGGTGCCCGGCAGCACCAGCCTGCGCGGCGTGCTGACCCTGGTCCAGCAGCAGGATGTGGGCGCTGGCCAGAGCGTGTTCCTGACCGTGCTGAACGTGGTGATGGCGCTGGTGGCCGGCCTGCTGTTCGGCAACCTGCTGATGCCGGCGCGCAAGACGTTGTGACGGTATCCGGTAGCGCCGGGCCATGCCCGGCGGATCGGGAAACCCTGCATTGCGCCCGCCGGGCATGGCCCGGCGCTACCAGAAAAAAACGCCGGCTTGCGCCGGCGTTTTTCCTTCCTGCCTGATCGTGGGCCTCAGGCCTTCTTGATCAGGAAGTCTTCCGGCTTCTTGCCCTTGGCGGTCAGTTCGGCCATCCAGCGCGGCTGCTTGCCACGGCCGGTCCAGGTTTCCTTCGCATTGGCCGGATTGCGGTACTTCGGCGCAACCTTGCCGAGCTTGCGGCCGGCCGCCTTGGACGGCGCCTTGGTGGCGGTGGCGGTCTTGCGCGCGCGGGGCGCGGGGGCGCCACCGAACAGCTCCTCGATGGTGTAACCCTCGGTCTTGGCCAGCTTGCTCAGCTGGGCACGCACCTTGGTGATCGGGCGACGCTTGGCGACGATGGTCTGCTGCTTCTTGGCCGTGCGGATCAAGGCGCCCAGCTCACGTGCCGACAGGCCGGTCAGGTCGATGCTCATCAACGATTACTCCAGAAACTAATTTAGGGACAGGGACGAGCCGGTCCGTGGCGTCGCACGACAGAATAATGATGAATTAATCCCAGCACAAACCACCTATGTCACCGCCTGTCGGCGGGATGGCCCGGTTGCGACTATTTTGACCGGATTATGTCCGTTGCGAATGTTGGCCGATGCGGTGGCAGGCAAAAAAAAGACCGGGGCGGGCCCCGGTCTCGTTCGATCAGCCCTGCAGGCGCTGCAGCAGGGTGGCCTTGTCCAGGTTTTCCGCTTCGCTGGCGCGACGCGCACGGTACTCGAAGGTCCCGGCGGCCAGTCCGCGTTCGCTGACCACCACCCGGTGCGGAATGCCGATCAGCTCCATGTCGGCGAACATCGCGCCGGGGCGCAGGCCACGATCGTCCAGTGCGGCATCGAGCCCGGCATCACGCAGTTCCTGCAGCAACGCCGCGGCAGCGTCGGCCACGCCGGCGTCTCCCTTCGGATTGATCACGCACACCACCACCTGCCACGGCGCCATGGCGTCCGGCCAGATGATGCCGGCGTCGTCGTGGTTCTGTTCGATGGCTGCGGCAACCACGCGCGAAATGCCGATGCCGTAGCAGCCCATCGCCATCACCGCGGCCTTGCCGTTCTCGTCGAGCACGGTGGCATCCAGCGCCTTCGCATAGGTGCGGCCCAGCTGGAACACGTGGCCGACTTCGATGCCGCGGGCGATCTTCAGTTCGCCACCATCGCGTGCACGGTCACCGGCCTGCACGTTGCGGATGTCGGCCACTTCCGGTTCGGCCAGGTCGCGGCCCCAGTTGACGCCGGCCAGGTGGAAGCCGGCTTCGTTGGCACCCACCACGAAGTCGGACATGGCCGCCACCTCGCGGTCGGCCACCACGCGGATCGGCCTGGCCGGCGCGACCGGACCGAGGAAGCCCGGGGTGCTGCCCAGGTGCGCGGCGATTTCCGCCTCGCTGGCCAAGCGCTGTTCTTCCAGCCCGGCCACCTTGCCCAGCTTGATCTCGTTGACTTCGTGGTCGCCCCGCACCAGCGCCAGCACGAACTGCTGCGCGTCACCTTCGCCGGCCATCAGCGCGACCGACTTCACCGTGCGCTGCAGGTCGATGCCGAGCAGCGCGGCAACGTCTTCGCAGGTCTTCTGGGTCGGCGTGTCGACCTTGCGCAGGGACTCGGTGGCCGCCGCGCGCGCGGGCGGCTCGGCGGCGACCGCTGCTTCCATGTTGGCCGCGTAATCCGAACCGGTGGAGAACACCAGCGCGTCTTCGCCGGAATCGGCGATCACGTGGAACTCCTGCGAAGCGTCGCCGCCGATCGCACCGGAGTCGGCCTGCACCATGCGGAAATCCAGGCCCAGGCGGGTGAAGATGCGGCTGTAGGCCACCTTCATGTTCTCGTACTCGCGCACCAGGTCTTCGTCGTGCAGATGGAACGAGTAGGCATCCTTCATCAGGAACTCGCGCGCACGCATCACGCCGAAGCGCGGACGGATCTCGTCGCGGAACTTGGTCTGGATCTGGTAGAAGTTGACCGGCAGCTGCTTGTAGCTGGACAGCTCGCTGCGCGCGAAGTCGCAGGCCGCTTCTTCAGCGGTCGGGCTGTAGCAGAACACCTGCTCCTTGCGGTCCTTGATCTTCAGCAGCTGCGGGCCGAATTTCTGCCAGCGGCCGGTCTGCTCCCACAGTTCCTTCGGCTGGATGGTCGGAATCTGGAATTCCACGGCACCGGCGCGGTCCATTTCCTCACGCACGATGCGTTCGACCTTGCGCAGCACGCGCAGGCCCAGCGGCGACCAGGTATACAGGCCCGACGCCAGCTTGCGGATCATCCCCGCACGCAGCATCAGGCGATGGCTGGTCAGCTCGGCGTCGCTGGGGGTTTCCTTGGTGGTGTGCAGGTGGAACTGGGAGAGGCGCATCGTCGGCTTCGGATAACGGCAGAGATGCCTATTCTGCCAGCCCGGCCGGGGGGAGGGGTATCGGCAGGGCGCAGCCCTGCCGCTACCCTCACTCCGCCGGGCAATAGGCCTTGATCGCGGCCTCGGCCAACCCCTTCTGCGCGCTGCGCTGCTCCGGCGTCAACGCGGTATCGGGCTTGCCGTCGCCATCGGTGTCCTGCATCACCTTGCCGGAGCCTTCCAGCAGCGCCACGTTGGCGCGGGCCGTGCTGCACTGCTCGGGGACCGGTGCGGCCTGGTCCGCTGCGGGGGCATCCGGCACCGGTGTCCTGGCCTGGGCACGGGTCTCGTAGTGCGCCCCGGCCGGCGGCGTCTCCGAGTACTGGGTCACGCCCTTGGCGTCTTTCCACTTGTAGACCGGGCCGGCCACCGCGTTGGCACTGACCAACAGCAGCAGGCATCCCAGGCAGGACAGGGCGCGCATGGCAAACTCCGCAGAATGGGCGTAGAACGCCGATTGCAGCACTGGCGCCGAGCGCTGGCAAGTCGATTAAACTGGATTCCATGGACCCCATCACACCGCCGCCGCGCTCGCGCACGATTTACCTGCTGCCCAACCTGTTCACCACGGCCGGCCTGTTTGCCGGCTTCTACGCCATCATCGCCGCGGCCAACGGGGACTTCGTCAACGCCAGCATCGCGGTGTTCGTGGCAGCGGTGATGGACGGTCTGGATGGCCGGGTCGCGCGGCTGACCGGCACCAGCAGCGAGTTCGGCGTGCAGTACGACTCGTTGGCCGATCTGGTCAGCTTCGGCATGGCACCGGCCCTGGTGATGTACCACTGGTCGCTGTCCGAGCTGAAGTTCGATGGCGAACTGGCCGGCCGCCTCGGCTGGGCGGTGGCGTTCCTGTATGCCGCCTGCGCGGCGCTGCGCCTGGCGCGCTTCAACACCCAGGTGGCGGTGGTCGACAAGCGCTG
Organism: Stenotrophomonas sp. 704A1; assembly: GCF_030549525.1. Lineage (NCBI taxonomy): Bacteria > Pseudomonadati > Pseudomonadota > Gammaproteobacteria > Lysobacterales > Lysobacteraceae > Stenotrophomonas > Stenotrophomonas tuberculopleuritidis. The sequence continues at coordinate 623,207 of NZ_CP130831.1, forward strand.
GTTCGTCGGCCTGGCCAGCCCGGCCGCGGCGGGCCTGATGATGTCCTTCGTGTGGGCGTTCGCCGATGGCACCCTGGGCTGGAACGGCAGCGAGCTGCGCTTCGTGGCGCTGGCGGTGACCCTGGTGGCGGCGCTGCTGATGGTCAGCCGGATCCGCTTCTGGAGCTTCAAGGGCGGAGCAGCCAACGGTGCCCGGTCCGACCGCGTGCCGTTCCTGGTGCTGGCGCTGGTGCCGATTGCCATCGCCATCGCGGTGATCGATCTGCCGCGGGTACTGTTCGTGGTCGGCATACTCTATGCCCTGTCCGGCCCGGTGATGTGGGCCGTGCAGCGCCTTCGCAAGAAGCCCGAGGCCGCGTGAGCCAGGACCTGCCCGTGCTGTGGTCCCCGGCCCAGCAGGCCTGGCTGCAGGCCATGGGCTACACCGTCTATCACGATGGCCAGCTGGCCGCCGAACTGGACGCGGCACTGCAGTTGAGCGTGGCCGAGGCCGAGGCCTCGACGGCCGCCGCTGCCGCGCCGGTGCGCGAGCCACGGCAGGCGCGGGAACCGGCAGCGGAAATGCAGGCCAGGCCGGCGCCTGCGCGCGCCGCGGTGCCGGTGGCCGCACCGGATACCGTGCCAGCCGCCGCCCGTCCGGTGCCGGCCGGCACTGCCCGCGAACCGGTGGTGCGCCTGCCCGATCGGCTGCAGATCGCGCTGCTGCGTGCGTCGGGCTGCAACCCCAATGACCCGGCAACCCAGGCGCTGATGGACAGCTGGCCGTTGGACCTGCTGCGCCGCGACCCGGCCGCCAAGCGCGCGTTGTGGCCGCAGCTGCGCGCGCTGCGCAAGCGGGGCGGGCCGTGAGTGCAGTCAGCCAGCCGGGGCCCGTAGGCCTGCGCGCGCTGCGCGAGAGTGACCTCAATGCGGTCATGGCGATCGAAGTGCGTGGCTATCCGTTCCCATGGACCCGCGGCATCTTCCTCGACTGCCTGCGCGCCGGCTATCCGGGGCTGGCGATGGAGCGTGACGGCCTGCTGATCGGCTACGGCGTGCTGAGCATCGCCGCCGACGAAGCGCACGTGCTGAACATCTGTGTGGACCCGCTGGAGCAGTCGCGCGGCCTGGGCCGCCAGCTGCTGCGCGCGCTGCTCCGCCTGGCCGGCGATCGCGGGGCCCAGCGCGTGTTCCTGGAAGTACGCCCCTCCAATGCGCCGGCACTGGCGCTGTACCACAGCGAGGGCTTCAACGAGATCGGCCGCCGCCCGCGTTATTACCCGGCCGCGCAGGGGCGCGAGGATGCGCTGGTGATGGCGATCGAACTGGTGGACGGCGAACTGGACGCGATGCCGCCGCTGTAGGCAGCGTCGCGTGGCGGCGCCGTAGTGCCCGCCGCGCAGGGATCATGTCCACGCCCGGCGCGGACGGGCGGTGCTTGCCGTGTCATGGCAATGGCGTGCCGGTGATCCGCTCCGGTGGATCCCAACCCGGGCGGGCGCGCCCTGCTCAGGCCAGCCGCAACGCCAGCACGCCGCCAACGATCAAGGCCGCCGCCAGCCAGCGTGCACGCGGGATCCGCTCGCGCAGCAGCACGACCGAGATCAGCAGCGCGAACACGATGGAGGATTCGCGCAGCGCCGACACCATCGCCACCGGCACCTGGGTCATCGCCCACAGGGCCATGCCATAGGAGGCGGTGGTGCCGATGCCACCGGCCAGCCCCAGCGGCCAGTGCCGGCGCGCATACGCCAGCAGTTCACCACGGCGCCGATGCAGCGCCCACAGCGGCAGCGGAAGGCCCGACAGCAGGAACAGCCACAGCGTGTAGCTGAGCGCGTGGCCGGACTGGCGTGCGCCCTGCGCATCGACCAGGGTGTAGGTGGCGATCAGCGCTGCGGTCAGCAGGGGCAGGCGCAGCTGGCCGCCGCGCGCGCCCAGCGCCATGCACAGGATGCCCGTGCTCACCAGCAGCACGCCAAGCCACGCCGGCGCGGGAAGCCGTTCGCCGAGCAGGGCACCGGCCAGTGCCACCAGGATCGGTGCGCAGCCGCGCATCAACGGATAGGCCAGGCTCATGTCGACCTGCTGGTAGCAGCGCGCGACCAGTCCGTAGTAGGCCACCTGCAGCAGCACCGAAGCCGCCAGCCACGGCCAGCTGGAGGGGGCGGGCAGGGGCAGCCAGGGCAGGACAAGTGCAGAGAGCAGCGCGGCACTGCCGGTCACCAGCACCGTGCCGAGGAACTTGTCCGGCCCGCGTTTGACGATTGCGTTCCAGCTGGCATGCAGCGCCGCCGCGGCGAGAACCAACAGGAAGATGGACAGAGGCATCGCAGGGATGATGCCATGCGGCAGGAAAAGAAATGCCGGGCATGGCCCGGCATTTCCGTCCGCGGTAGCGCCGGGCCCTGCCCGGCGGAAGGCCCCGGTCGTTACAGCTTCGCGCGCTGTTCGCGCAGACCCGCCAGCTGCGTGTTCCAGTCGAGCAGACGCACGCGCTCCTGTTCGACCACCGCCGGCGGCACCTTGTCGGTGAACTTGGCCAGCTTGGCCTCGCTCTTTTCCTGTTCGCCTTCCACGCGCTTGATCTCCTTGTCCAGGCGCGCACGCTCGGCATCCAGATCCACCAGGCCTTCCAGCGGCACCAGCAGCTTCAGTTCGCCGACGATCGCGGCGGCGGCCGGCGGCGCGCTGTGCGCATCGGCCAGCCACTGGATGCTGTCCAGCTTCAGCAGGAACGACAGCGACGCGCTGAAGCGTTCAATGCGCACGCGGTCCTGCTCCAGTCCGGCCAGCAGGCGCAGCGGCACCAGCCTGGACGGGGCGACATTCAGTTCGCTGCGCACGCGGCGCACGGCACTGATCACCGCCTTCAGCCATTCAACGTCCGCGCCGGCCTGCGCGAAGTCGCCCTCGAACTCGGCGGCGGTCGGGTACGGGCGCAGCGACAGGGTGGTTTCGGCCAGGCCCAGGCGCGGGGCCAGCTGCTGCCACAGCTGTTCGGTGATGAATGGCGTCAACGGGTGCAGCAGGCGCAGCAGCGCTTCCAGCACGTACAGCAGCGTGTGCCGGGTGCTTTCTGCATCGGCGGCATCGGCACCGTTCAGCGCCGGCTTGCTCAGTTCCAGGAACCAGTCGCAGAACTCGTTCCAGGCGAACTCGTACAGGCACTGCGCCAGCAGGTCGAAGCGGTAGGCCGCGAAGTGACCCTGCGCTTCAGCACCGGTCGCCGCCAGGCGCGACAGGATCCAGCGCTCGGCGTCGGTGCGCGGCGTCGGCACGCCGGTGAACGCGGCACCCTCGGTGTTCATCAGGACGAAACGGCTGGCGTTCCACAGCTTGTTGCAGAAATTCTTGTAGCCCTCGGCGCGGTTCATGTCGAACTTGATGTCGCGACCGTGGGTGGCCAGCGCGGCGATGGTGAAGCGCAGCGCGTCGGCACCGTGGGCGGCGATACCGTCCGGGAACTCCTTGCGGGTGGCCTTTTCGATCTTTTCCACCATCCGCGGCTGCATCAGGCCGCCGGTACGCTTGGCCACCAGGTCGTCGATGCTGATGCCGTCGATGATGTCCAGCGGGTCAAGCACGTTGCCCTTGCTCTTGGACATCTTCTGGCCCTGGCCATCGCGGATCAGGCCGGTGAAATAGACGTCCTTGAACGGGATCTTCCCGGTCAGGTTGTCGGTGGCCATGATCATGCGTGCCACCCAGAAGAAGATGATGTCGAAGCCGGTGATCAGCACCGACGACGGCAGGTAGCGGTCGAAGCCACGCTCGGCCATGGCCTGTTCGTTCGGCCAGCCCAGGGTGGAGAACGGCCAGATCTGCGAGGAGAACCAGGTCTCCAGCACGTCGCTTTCCTGGGTCAGCAGCACGTCGCTGCCCAGCTTGTGCTTGGCCCGCACTTCGTCTTCGCTGCGGCCCACGTAGCAGTTGCCGGTGGCGGCATCGAACCACGCCGGGATGCGGTGACCCCACCACAGCTGGCGGCTGATGCACCAGTCCTGGATGTTGTTCATCCAGTGGCGGTAGGTGTTGATCCAGTTCGGCGGGACGAAGGAAATGCTTCCATCCTCCACCAGCTCCAGGCCGCGCTTGGCCAGGTCGTCCATCTTCACGAACCACTGGTCGGTCAGGTACGGCTCGATCACCTGGCCGGTGCGGTCGCCGCGCGGCACCTGCAGCTTGTGTGCCCGGGTCTCGACCAGGATGCCCAGGTCTTCCAGCTCGGCCAGCACGGCCTTGCGCGCTTCATAGCGGTCCAGGCCCTGGAAGCGCTCCGGCGCGTTGTCATTCAGCGCCGCCACCGGGCTGAACAGGTTGATCATCGGCAGGCTGTGGCGCACGCCCACCTGGTAGTCGTTGAAATCGTGCGCCGGGGTGACCTTGACCACGCCGGTGCCGAACGCGCGGTCGACATAGTCGTCGGCGATCACCGGCACGCGGCGTCCGGTCAGCGGCAGCACCACGCTCTTGCCGATCAGGTGCGCATAGCGCTCGTCGTCCGGGTGCACCATCACCGCGGTATCACCCAGCAGGGTCTCCGGGCGGGTGGTGGCGACGACCAGGTAATCGCGGGTTTCGCGCAGGGTTTCCACGCCGTCGGCATCGCGCTCGACGTGTTCGTAGCTCAGGCCGTCATCCAGCGTGTAGGCGATCGACCACAGGAAGCCGTCTTCCTCGGCGCTTTCCACTTCCAGGTCGGAAATGGCGGTCTTCAGCACCGGATCCCAGTTGACCAGGCGCTGGCCGCGGTAGATCAGGCCCTGCTCGTGCCAGCGCACGAACGCTTCGATCACCGCTTCGGACGGCTGCGGGTCCATGGTGAAGGTGCTGCGCGACCAGTCGGCGGACGTGCCGAGGCGGCGCATCTGGCGCTCGATGATGTCGCCGGACTGCTGCTTCCACTCCCAGACCTTGCCGATGAAGCCCTCGCGGCCCAGCGAATCGCGGGTCTCGCCCTTGCCTTCCAGCGCCAGGTTGCGGCTGACCACCATTTCGGTGGCGATGCCGGCGTGGTCGGTACCGACCTGCCACAGCGTGTCGTAGCCGCGCATGCGGTGGTAGCGCACCAGCGCATCCATCAGGGTCTGCTGGAAGGCGTGGCCCATATGCAGGGTGCCGGTCACGTTCGGTGGCGGCAGCAGGATGGTGTACGGCTCGCCCTGGCCGGACGGCTTGAAGTGGCCGGCCTTCTCCCAGGCCTCGTAGAGGTCGGTCTCGAAGGACGTCGGGTCGTAGCTGGAGGCGAGTTGGGTCATGCAGGGGAACCGGTAATCAAGGCGGGGAGGGGAGATCAGCGCGGCCCGAGGGCGCGCCGGATCTTCTGGTCGGTGTGGTACTGGCTGACGGCATAGGCGGCCCAGATCGCCGCGGGCAGCCAGCCGATCAGGGTGATCTGCAGGATCAGGCAGACGATGCCGGCAAACGGCCGGCCAATGGTGAAGAAGGACAACCAGGGAAGAATCAGGGCGATCAGCAGGCGCATCAAGGGGACCTCGGAGAGGGCAGGTTACATGTCGTGCTTGTTCAGGTCGTAACCGGCGGTCTTGTACTGGCGCCAGCGTTCCCGCAGCGGCTCGCGCGCTTCCGGATCGGCCGGGACCACTTCCAGCACGCGCTCGCACTGGCCCAGCCAGGGTTCGTCACGCAGGTTGATCACCAGCGGACGCATCGGCGCCTCGTCCCCGGGAATGGAGATCAGCACCACGGCCTCTTCCTCGTCCACGTCCTCGCCGACGATCTGGTGCGGGATGTAGGCATCCTCGTCGAACGACCAGAGCAGTTCGTCCAGCGCTTCGGCCTGGGCCTGGTCACGGGCCAGCACCAGGGCGGGCAGCCCGGCATCATTGGCCTTGCGCGCCAGTTCGCAGACCAGGCGCAGCGGCTCGGTCAGGAATCGGGGCTTGGCGATCAGGTAGAAATCAGCACGGGGCATGGCAGGGTCCGGGTCGGGCAGGGGCCCGGCATGCCGGGCGGAGGCAGGCCGGAGGATGCCCCGGCCGGCGGGCGCCGGCCAGGGGCAGGTACGGCATCAGGCGCGGGCGACCTGGTCCAGCAGCCACTGGCTCAGCAGGCCGACCGGGCGGCCGGTGGCCATGCCGCGCTTGCCTTCGTCGCTGGCCACGCCGGCGATGTCCAGGTGCGCCCAGCGCTGGCCCTCGGCAAAGCGCGACAAGAAGCAGCCGGCGGTGATCGCACCGGCCCAGCGGCCGCCGATGTTGTAGACGTCGGCGAAGCTGGAATCCAGCATCGGCTGGTACTCGTCCCACAGCGGCAGGCGCCAGGCGCGGTCGAACACCTGCTCGCCGGCGGCCAGCAGTTCGTTGGCCAGGTCGTCGTGCTTGCTCATCAGGCCGGCGGTCTGGTGGCCCAGGGCGACCATGCAGGCGCCGGTCAGGGTGGCCACGTCGACCAGGGCCTGCGGCTCGAAACGCTGCGCGTAGGTCAGCGCGTCGCACAGGATCAGGCGGCCTTCGGCGTCGGTGTTGCCCACTTCGATGGTCTTGCCCGACATCGAGGTGATCACGTCGGACGGACGGTAGGCGTTGCCGTCGATGGCGTTCTCCACGGCCGGCACCACCACCACCAGGTTCAGCGGCAGCCTGGCCTTGACCGCGGCGACGAAGGTGCCGATGACGTTGGCGCCACCGCACATGTCGTACTTCATTTCCTCGATGCCGCCCTGGGTCTTCAGGTTGACGCCACCGGTATCGAAGGTGATGCCCTTGCCGACCAGCACGTACGGCTTGGCGTCGGCGGCACCGGTCCACTTCAGCACCACCAGGCGCGGGCGGTTGGCCGAACCGCGGGCCACGGCCAGCAGCGAGCCCATGCCCAGCGCTTCCATCTGGGTCTCGTCGAGGATCTCGGCCTCGGCACCGTCGTGCTCGTTGGCGAACGTCACGCCGACCTCGGCCAGGTAGGCCGGGGTGCAGTAGTTCGGCGGCAGGTTGCCCAGTTCGCGGGCGAACTCCACACCGGCGGCGATGGCCTGGCCCTGGGCCAGGGCCTGGGCGTCGTCACCGGCGATGGCCAGCTGCGCCAGGCCGGCATCGTCGGCCTTCTTCCTGCCCAGCGTGGCGGTATAGCGGTACGCGGCGTGATCGGCGGCAATCACCGCCTGGCGGATCGCCCAGGCCGCATCGCGGTCCTTCACGGCCACCTCGGTCAGGGTGAACAGCGCGCTGCGGGCGGCGCCGGTCTTCAGCGCGCGCACTGCGTCGCCCACCGCCTTGAGATACTGCGGCACACCGAAGCGGGCGGCATCGCCCAGGCCGACCACCAGCACGCGCGGGGCGGTCACGCCCGGCAGGTCGTGCAGCAGGGTGGTGGCGCCGGTCTTGCCGGACAGGTCGCCGCGCTGGGCCAGCGCCGCCAGGCGGCCACCGCTGGCGGTGTCCAGTGCCTGTGCGGCGGGAGTCAGGGTATGGTCGGCATAGGCGCCGACCACCAGGCAATCAACGGTGGCCGTTGCTGCGGCGAGGTGGTTCAGGGTGAATTCGAGAGCCATTGAGCAGATTCCATTGGCAAGTCCGTACAATCGCGGACCGTTTACGCCCAGACGCTAGACTGGGCGGCACCGCGAACGAACCTGAGAGTTTAAACCACCGCCCCATGTTGAAGCTCGACCGCTATCTATTGGGCGATTTCGTCCAGAGTTTCCTGGCTACCCTGATCGTCCTGCTGGTGGTCAGCGTGGGCGGCGTGCTGGTGGACATCCTCGGCAACATCGCCGATGGGCGGCTGCCGGCCAAGCTGCTGTTCTCGCAGCTGGGCCTGCAGTTCATCGTCTACATGCCGCTGATCCTGCCGCTGGCGCTCATGCTGGGGCTGCTGCTGGCCGTGGCCCGGCTGTACCGCGACTCGGAAATGGCGGTCATCACCGCCATCGGCGTCGGCCCGCGGCGCCTGCTCAAGCCCCTGCTGCTGCTGGTGCTGCCGGTGGTGGCGGTGGTCGGGGCCTGCTCGCTGTGGCTGGGGCCCTGGGCCGGGCGTACCGCAGAGCAGATGATCCAGGATGCCAACCGCAGCGTGCTGATGGCCGGCCTGGAGCCGGGCCGGTTCACCCCGCTGCCCAATGGTGGCGTGGTGTATGTCGCCTCGATTTCGCCCGACGGCAGCCAGCTGGGCCGGGTGTTCCTGCAGCGCCAGAAGGAGGACCGCCTGGAAGTGGTGTCCGCCGCCAGTGGCCGCATGTACTTCGAAGGGGCGCGCCAGCGCTTCCTCGAGCTGGATGACGGCCACCAGCTGGAGGGCCCGGCGGCCGGCGCGCTCGACTACCGCCTGGCCACCTTCGCCCGCAACGACGTGGCGCTGCCCGACGGCACGCAGGCGCGGGACGGCGATGATCCCGAACTGATGCCGACCACGGCGCTGTTCGGCGATCCGCGTCCGCAGGCCCAGGCGCAGCTGCACCGTCGCCTGGCGCCGCCGCTGATCGCGCTGGCCTTTGCCCTGCTGACCGTGCCGCTGGGACGCAGCTCGCCGCGCCAGCAGCGCTACGGGCGGATGATGCTGGCGCTGCTGGCCTACATGGTCGGCACCAACCTGATGTTCATCGGCAGTGGCTGGATCGCCAACGGGCAGATTCCGCCGGCGCTGGGCCTGTGGTGGCTGACCGTGCCGCTGCTGGCCCTGGCGATCTGGATGTATGCGCGCGATGGCCGCATGCCCCGCCCGAAGGGAGCCCGCGCATGAAGCTGCGACCGATGCGTTTCGATCTGTACCTGGGCCGGGCGGTGTTCGGCACGGTGTTGCTGACCTGGGCGGTGCTGGTCGGCCTGGACGTGCTGATGGCGTTCTCGGGAGAGTTCAAGGACATCGGCAAGAACGGCTACTCGCTGGGCCATGCCGCCGCCTGGGTGCTGTACACGGTGCCGCGCCGGGCCTACACGATGTTCCCGACGGCGGCAGTGATCGGCGCGCTGATGGGGCTGGGGCAGCTGGCCGCCACCTCCGAACTGACCGCGCTGCGCGCGCTGGGCCTGTCGCGCAAGCGCCTGAGCGTGTCGGTGGCGATCGCACTGTCGCTGCTGACCGGCCTGATGGTGCTCAGCGCCGAGACGCTGGGGCCGTGGGGCCAGAACCGCGCGGACTCGCTGAAGATGAGTGCCAAGTGGGGCACCGACATCGCGGTGGCGCGCTATTCCGGGCTGTGGGCGCGCGAGGGCGACACCTTCCTCAACGCACAGAGTGGCGAGGAGCAACTGGTGGGCGACAAGGGCACGCGGCTGGTGCTGCGTGACGTGCGCCTCTACCAGCTGGACGCGCAGGGCCGGGTCGGCACCCTGACCCACGCGGCCACCGCCGAGCATGACAAGGCGGGCTGGGTGCTGACCGGCGTGCGCCGCGATACGTTCGGTGAGCGCTCGGCCACGCGCCAGGAAGTGGCGCGCGAGCCCTGGAATTCCAAGCTCGACGCCGGCGCACTGGCCACCGGCATCGCCAAGCCGCGCAACCTCAGCGTGTCCGAGTTGAGCACCAGCATTGCCTATCGCGAGCGCAACGGGCTGGACGCGCGCGATTACGAGGACGTGTACTGGAGCCGCTGGTTCTATCCGTTGAACGTGCTGGCGCTGTGCCTGGCGGCGGTACCGTTCGCGTTCGGTTCGCTGCGCAGCGGCGGCATGGGCAAGCGCCTGTTCCTGGGCATCCTGTTCGCGCTGGCGTTCTGGCTGCTGCAGCTGTTCTTCGGGCGCATGGCCGGTGCACTGAAATTTGACTACCGCATCGCCTACGCGCTGCCGCCGATCGTGATGCTGGCCGTTTCCGGATTGCTGTTCCGGCGCAAGTCGGGCTGATTCCGGTAGCGCCGGGCCATGCCTGGCGGAGGTTTTCGGCAATCCGCGTGCGCCGGGCCATGCCCGGCGCTGCCAGCGCAGTTCAGCGCTTGGGCATGCGCACCAGCCGGGTGCCGCTGGCACGGTCGTGCCAGGTCAGGCGCTGGCGATCCAGCAGCGCCCACCAGAACCCCAGCCCGCCCAGCAGCAGCGACAGCGTCGCCACCGCGAAGCGCTGCCACAGCTGGGCGCGCCGCAGGGGGGTTCCGTCGCGGGATTCCAGCTTCAACCGCCACGGCCGCATGCCCAGCGTCTGCCCGCCGCGGCGCCAGCTGGCCGTGGCGTAGGCCCCGGTCAGTACCCAGCACAGCGCCCACAACAGCCATTGCCAGGCACTGAAGGGGGCGATGTTCTCGCGCTGTGCATGGCCGCTGAAGGTATAGGCCACGGTGAACAGGGTGCCGGCCAGCATCCACAGCGCCATGACCGGCAGCGCGTCGTAGACCATCGCCAGCACGCGCCACAGCAGCAGTGCACGTGGGCGGGGCGTTTCGGCAGCGGCGTGGGCCGCATCGGTGGCGGGGCTGGACATGCGCCGAGCATACGCAATGCTGGCCGTGCCCGCAGTGGGCCTCGTATCCTGCAGCCATGGCCGTCATTTCCACTCCAGCGCAACGCCGCGAACTGATACAGCAGCTGCCCGGGCTGCGTGCCGACGACAGCGCCCGCATCCAGCGCTTCCTCGATGCGATCTGGGCCGAGAACGGCCTGGCGCGTGCCACGCTGGACAGCTACCGGCGCGACCTGGAGGGCCTGGCACGCTGGCTGGATGGCCGTGAGGGCGGGCTGGCCGGCGTCGAACGCGCCGGCCTGTTCGACTACCTGGGCTGGCGCACCCGACACAACTGGTCGCCACGCAGCAACGCCCGCCTGTTGTCGGCGCTGCGCGCGTTCTTCGCCGATGCGGTGCGCCGCGGCGAACGCAGCGAAGATCCCAGTGCGCTGCTGGAACCACCGAAACTGCCGCGGCTGCTGCCCAAGGCGCTGGCCGAGAGCCAGATCGATGCCTTGTTGGCGGCACCGGACGTGGATACCCCGCTCGGCCTGCGCGACCGCGCCATGCTCGAACTCATGTATGCCGCCGGCCTGCGCGTGAGTGAACTGGTGCTGTTGCCCGCCACCGCGGTGAATCTGCGCCAGGGGGTGCTGCGGGTCACCGGCAAGGGCAGCAAGGAGCGCCTGGTGCCGCTGGGTGAGGAGTCGCAGCATTGGCTGGAGCGCTACCTGCAGCAGTCGCGCCCGCAGCTGGTGGGCAAGGGCCAGGTGCAGGCCCTGGCCGACGGGCAGACGCCGCTGTTCGTCGAGCCGGCCCTGCATGCCCTGACCCGCCAGGCGTTCTGGCATCTGGTCAAGCGCCATGCGCAGGTGGCCGGCATCGATCCGGTGCGGATCAGCCCGCATGGCCTGCGCCACAGTTTCGCCACCCATCTGCTGAACCGGGGCGCCGACCTGCGTGCGCTGCAGATGCTGCTGGGGCACAGCTCGCTGTCGACCACGCAGATCTATACGCTGGTGGCGCGCGAGCATCTGCAGAAGCTGCACGCGCGGCACCATCCACGCGGCTGAACCTGCCGGCGTATCGTGTGCGCGGGATCGCGGTCCGCTCAGGGTGCCTGTGTCAGAATCGCGGGTCTTCTTCTGCTGCGGACTGCGCCATGCTCCGATTCGCCATCGCCGCCGTGTTCGGCGCGCTCAGCCTGACCGCCTGCGCCGAGCCGGCCCCGCCTGCAGCCAAGCTGCCCGCGGCAGCACCGGCCAAGCCCGCTGTAGCGGCCAACGGCACGGCCGAGCAGGCGGTGCGCAAGGCCCTGGCCGAGCTCAACCCGGGCTTCCAGGTGGATTACATCGGTGCTGCGCCGTTCCCGGGTTTCCGCGAAGTGGTCGTCTCCGGCCAGCTGCTGTACGTCTCCGACGACGGCCGCTACCTGTTCCAGGCCCAGCCGTACGACATCCGCGCCAAGGGCCCGGCCAACAGTGACGGCCTGCTCGGTTACCGGCGCGACCTGCTGGCCAAGGCCAACCATGGCGACCGCATCGTGTTCGCGGCACCCAATGCCAAGTACACCATCAGTGTCTTCACCGACATCGAGTGTGGCTACTGCCGCAAGCTGCACCAGGACATCGCCGAGTTGAACCGCAACGGCATCTCCGTCGAGTACCTGGCGTTCCCGCGCATGGGACTGGGCAGCAAGGACTACACCGACATGATTTCGGTCTGGTGTGCGGCTGATCGCCGCCAGGCGCTGACCAGCGCAAAGCGCGGTGGCACGGTGGCCGCAAAGAACTGCACCAACCCGGTGGCGATGCAGTACGCGCTGGGCCAGCAGCTGGGCGTGAACGGAACGCCGGCAATCTTCGCACCTGACGGCACCCAGCTGGGCGGCTACCTGCCGCCGGCGCAGTTGCGTGCCGCGCTGGAAAAGCTGTCGGCCAAGCGCTGATCAGAACACCGCCGGGCATGGCCCGGCGCTACCGTGGATTGGCGGGTAGCGCCGGGCCATGCCCGGCGGATGCATCATGCGAGCGACGCCGGAGGTGCCTGTCGCACCCCCGGCTTCTTGCTTACTTCAGGCCGTCGCTGACCGCCTTGGTCAGCGTGCCCTGTGCATCGTCGCCGCTGAACTCCCAGACGAACGCGCCGCCCAGGCCCTGGGTCTTCACGTAGCCCATCTTGCGGGTGATGTTGGCCGGCGTGTCGAAGCTCCACAGCGTGCTGCCGTTGTAGATCCAGGTGGCGCCGGCGGTGTTGTCGGTATAACCCTGCCAGGCCAGGTTCTTCAGCACCTTCCAGTCTTCAATGCCGGCCTCGTAGGTGCCCGGTGCCGCGCCGGTCGCCGTCTGGTACAGGCCGTTGTTGGCGTTGGTTACACCGGTCCAGCCACGCCCGTAATAGCCGATGCCCAGGTTGAGCTTGGCAGCGGGCACGCCGCGGCTGATGAAGGCCTCGATGGCATCGTTGCTGTTGTACAGCTTCTGGTCGCCGGTGGACGGGTCATTGGGCGAATCGAACAGCGCCGACTGGTGATTGGTCTTCGCATCCCACGCGCCGTGGAAGTCGTAGGTCATCACGTTGATGTAGTCCAGGTACGGGTGGTAGGCCGCCGGGTCGGTGACGCGGATCTTGTCGATGCCGGCACCTACCGCCACCGTCAGCAACAGGCCCGGACGCACCGCATCAAGCTGGCGGCGGAACTCGGCCATCAGCGCGGTGAAGTTGGCGTTGTCCTCCGGCTTGCCACATTCGATGCCGCACGCCACCGGGTACTCCCAGTCGATATCGATGCCGTCGAACACCCCCAGTGCGGCACCGGCACCACCGGCGCCATCGGTCACCGGCAGGTTGCCCTTGATGTAGGCGTCGATGCACGAGGCGACGAAGGCCTGGCGGTTTTCCGGGCGCGCCGCGCTGGAGAAGCCACGCGACCAGGTCCAGCCACCCAGCGAGATCAGCACCTTCAAGCCCGGGTGCTTGGCCTTGAGCTGCTTGAGCTGGTTCCAGTTGCCGCGCAGCGGCTGGTCCCAGGTATCGGCGCTGCCGCTGACACTTTCGCCGGCACCGAACGCCTTGGTGTAGTCGGCGAAGGCGTCGCCGCCGGCACCGGTGTTGGGATCGGAGGCCTGGGTGATGCCCACTTCGCAGCGGTTGTTGCGCACATTGCCGAAGGCGTAGTTGATGTGGGTCAGGCGGGCGGCCGAGCCGCTGCTGTCGATGTTCTTGACCCGGTAGTTGCGGCCGTAGATGCCCCACTGGGTGAAGTAGCCGATGACCCGCTTGCCGGTGGTGCCGCCATCGCCGGCCAGGGTGGTGGCACTGATCTCGGTGCCTTGGGCGGATGCATTGCCGGCGTTGTCGCGGGCGCGCACGCGGTAGCGGTAGGTGGTGGAGGCAGTCAGCCCGCCATCGACATAGCTGGCACTGGACGGCGAGCCGACCAGGCTGCCGTTGCGGTACACGTCATAGCCGGCCACGCCGCTGCCACCCGCGTTGTCGGTAGCGGGGCTCCAGCTAAGCGCGATGCTGCTGGCGGTGCGGGTACCCACGGCCAGGCCGCCGGGCACGCTGGGCGGGGTGGTATCGCCGCTGGCCGCGTTGACGGTGATGGTGACGGTCGCGGTGCTGGCCGTGGCGTTGTTGTTGTCGGTGGCCACCGCGCGCAGGGTATGGCTGCCGGCGCTGGCATTGGCCCAGCTCGCGCTGTAGGGCGCGCTGCTGTCCACGCCGATCGAGCTGCCGTCGCGGAAGAACTCGACCTTGCTGACGCTGCCGTCCGGATCACTGGCGTTGGCGGTCACGTTGACCGTGCTGCCGGCGCTGAACGTGGCGCCGTTGGCCGGTGAGGTCAGGCTGACCACCGGCGGCTGGTTGCTGCCGCTGCCGTCGCAGGCCCCGAGGTTGGTGTAGTAGGGCGCGCCGGCCGGGTGGTCCGGCGGTGCGTTCCAGATGTCCTGGTTGGCCCGATAGAGCACGCCTCCCTTCTGCAGGGTGTCGCCGGCCCGGTAGATCCTGGCCTGGTCCCATTCGGCTACGCCGGCACAGCTGGCGGCATGGGCCAAGCCGGGCAGGGCGACGGCCCCGGCAAGGGCCAGCAGCCACGCCAGGCGGCGGGGACGACAGCGATGGAGGGGACGTTCGGCACTGCGTACATCGGCACTCTGCACAAGCGGGTCGTACATGGTGTGTCTCCGATCGATCAAGTGGCGCGCGGGCCCCGATGGCGCCGCGCGTGACGCAGGTCCGGGCGTCGCCCGGGAAGGCGACGGAGGGGTCGGACGGAGGCACCTGGGAGGCCGGGGAGAGAGTCCGGCGCCAGGTGGGGACAACGTTGTCATCAATTGCGTGGTCAATCCGTGAGCAAGCGCATGGTTCCGGGATTCGGGCGGAGAGCGCTGCGCGCGGTCGGCGGCCATCGGCGGAGCCCCCCGTGGCCGGGGTGGGTCGCGTACAGCGGATTTCTGGGGTTTGGCCGGGTGGGTGGGCTGCGCGGCCAGCCACCAAAGACAGAACAAGAATCAAAAGCTGCCGGTAGCTTCGCTCTTCAATGTCTCACTTCTGATGTCCCTCGTTGCCGGCCAGCGGCCGGCATGATGGCCTGCCCGAGCGGTTGGCGGATGACAGCGGCGAAGCGGTCAGGCAGGCGCTGTCCGGTCTGGGGCGCTACCCTTCAGGTAGTGCGCATGGCGGATTTCATCAAGGAGCAGTGTCTCCGGTTCCCTGCCAGGCGTCTCCGTACCAATCTCACCGCCTTCCAGAATTTTCCAAGGATGAACAACCGAATCGTTGTTGAAACCCATGTGAAGACGGGTGAGCGGTTTACCGACTTCTTCGACTATCAAGGAGGATTCAATAGTCAGGCGTCCATCGAAGGCGCGCTGGTCCTGACGATTGATGGCATACCGCTTATCGACAAAAGCATGTATGACTACGTCGATGACCTGTGGAGCTATTTGTCAGAAGGCTTGCTGCAGGTCAGTGAAGGCAGGTCGTTCAGCTGTTTTTTTCCTGACCAGCCCATCGAAGTCAAGCTGACCCCGGGCAAGGATCGACTGCAGGTGAGCGTCACTTGCCACGGTGAGGTTTCTGTTGCAGTCGACAGGGATGAATTTGTCTGCGTCATGAGCGAGCACGCACGCAGGTTTTTCACCCGGTTGCAGGCGATCGAGCCTGCCGCCAAAAGCAACTGCGACTACGTATTGGGACATCTGAACAGGATTCGTCGGTAGTGCCGATCACTGCTGTCTGCCGCACCCGTTCCCTGTCCTGGATGAAACGCGCTGCAGTAGGTGGGGATCGGTGGAAGGCGGCGGGGGGATCGGAGGCAGGTCCGGCCGCTGGACCTGTCCCGTCTCCCTGCCGGAAACCCGCTTCTGCGCTTTGGCGGGGGGCTGCCGGCCAGCGGCCGGCACTGCCACGGGTGCCGGGCGCCGCCCGGCCAAAGCCCACCCCCGCTTCCGGTACAATGTCGGGCCCGTTTCCCAACTACGGTTCCCCGGACATGATGGTCCTCGAGGGCGCGCCCGCCCTGTCGCCGTTCCGCCGCGAACGTCTTGAATCCCGCCTGCAGTCCATCGCTCCCTCCCTGCGCATCAGCGGTGCCTGGCACGTCTACTTCGTGCAGGCCGAAGGTTCGGCCGCTGCCGACGTCGATACCCTGTGCCGCATCCTGGAAGCCCGCCCGCAGGGCGAGGCGGTCAGCGAGGGTGCCGTCAGCCGCATCGTGGTGCCGCGCCTGGGCACGCTGTCGCCGTGGTCGAGCAAGGCCACCGAACTGGTGCGCGGTGCCGGCCAGCCGGTCAGCCGGGTCGAACGCGGCCTGCGCATCGACGTGCTGGGCTGGCCGGCCGATGCCGCGGCCCAGCAGGCGCTGGTCAAGGCGCTGCACGACCCGATGACGCAGTCGGTGCTGGAGACCGTGGCCCAGGGCCAGGCGCTGTTCACGGCGCCGGCCCGGGGCGAACTGGAGCGCATACCGGTAGACCAGCTGGAGGCCGCCAACCAGCGCCTCGGCCTGGCCATGGCCCAGGACGAGATCGACTACCTGCGCGAGCGCTTCACCGCACTGGGCCGCGCGCCGTCCGACGTTGAACTGATGATGTTCGCGCAGGCCAATTCCGAGCACTGCCGGCACAAGATCTTCAACGCCAGCTGGACCATCGACGGCCAGGATCAGGAACGTTCACTGTTCCGCATGATCAAGAACACCCACCAGCAGACCCCGCAGCACACGCTCAGCGCGTACAGCGACAATGCCGCGGTGATCGAAGGCCATCCGGCCTCGCGTTACCGCCCGGACCCGGCCAGCGGTGAGTACCGCCGTGAACCGCAGGTGCCCAGCGCCTTCCAGATCAAGGTGGAAACGCACAACCATCCGACCGCGATCGCGCCGTTCCCCGGGGCCTCGACCGGTGCTGGTGGTGAAATCCGCGATGAGGGTGCCACCGGCCGCGGCGGCAAGCCGAAGGCCGGCCTGACCGGCTTCTCGGTCTCGCACCTGCGCATTCCCGAACTGCCGCAGCCGTGGGAGGCGCCGCGCGCGCTGAATCCGCGCATGGCACCGGCGCTGGACATCATGACCGACGGGCCGCTGGGCGGCGCGGCGTTCAACAACGAATTCGGGCGCCCGGCGCTGCTCGGCTACTTCCGCAGCTTCGAACTGCCGGAAGGGGCCGACCTGGTGCGTGCCTATGACAAGCCGATCATGCTGGCCGGCGGCCTCGGCGCGATCGACCGCGTGCAGGTCGACAAGATCCTGCTGCAGGACGGCGATGCGGTGATCGTGCTCGGCGGCCCGGCGATGCTGATCGGCCTCGGCGGGGGTGCGGCCAGTTCGGTCGCCTCCGGCGAGAGCGCCGAGGACCTGGACTTCGCCAGCGTGCAGCGCGACAACCCGGAAATGGAGCGCCGCTGCCAGGAGGTCATCGACCGCTGCGTGGCGATGGGCGCCAACAACCCGATCAAGTTCTTCCACGACGTCGGTGCCGGTGGCCTGTCCAACGCCATTCCCGAGCTGCTGCACGATTCCAGCGTGGGCGGCATCATCGACCTGGGCAAGGTGCCGACCGACGATCCGTCGCTGTCGCCGATGCAGCTGTGGTGCAACGAGTCGCAGGAGCGCTATGTGCTGGGCGTGGCGCAGGATCGGCTGGCCGAGTTCGCCGCGCTGTGCGCACGCGAGCGCTGCCCGTTCGCGGCCGTGGGCGTGGCCACCGCAGAAGAACACCTGGTGGTGGCCTACGGTGCTGTCCCGGGCAACATTCCGGCCGATGCGCCGATCGACCTGCCGATGGACGTGCTGTTCGGCAAGCCGCCGAAGATGCACCGCGACACCGCGCACCCGCCGGCACCGCGCTGGCCGGCGCTGAAGACCGGCGGCCTGGACCTGCAGGAAGCGGGCCTGCGCGTGCTCGCGCACCCGACGGTGGCGGCGAAGAACTTCCTGGTCACCATCGGTGACCGCAGCGTCGGCGGCCTGACCGCGCGCGAGCAGATGGTGGGCCCGTGGCAGCTGCCGGTGGCCGACGTGGCGATCACCTTGGCCGACTTCGACGGTGTGGCCGGTGAAGCCATGGCGCTCGGCGAGCGCACGCCACTGGCGCTGCTCGATGCCGCGGCCTCGGCGCGCATGGCGGTGGGTGAGGCACTGACCAACCTGTGCGCGGCGCCGGTCGATGCGCTGGACGAGATCAAGCTGTCGGCGAACTGGATGGCCGCAGCCGGGCACCCCGGCGAGGATGCGCTGCTGTACGACGCAGTGAAGGCCGTGGGCATGGAACTGTGCCCGCAGCTGGACATCAGCATTCCGGTGGGCAAGGACTCGCTGTCGATGCAGGCGCAGTGGCACGATCAGGGCGAGGCGCACAAGAGCGTGTCGCCGGTGTCACTGGTGATCACCGCGTTCGCCCCGGTCGCCGATGTGCGCCAGCAGCTGACCCCGCTGCTGGACCGCGACGTGGACAGCGAGCTGTGGCTGATCGGCCTGGGCGCCGGCAAGCAGCGCCTGGGCGGTTCGATCCTGGCGCAGGTGCATGCCGACCACGGCGACCTGCCGGCCTTTGCCGGTGCGGCCCCGGACCTGGACGACCCGCAGCGCCTGCGCGGCTTCTTCGAACTGATCCGCGACGCGCGCCAGGCCGGCCTGCTGCGGGCCTACCATGACCGCAGCGACGGCGGCGCATTCGCCGCGCTGTGCGAGATGGCCTTCACCTCGCGCCTGGGCCTGGACATCACCCTGGATGCGTGGGGCGATGATCCGTTCCGCAGCCTGTTCAATGAAGAGCTGGGTGCCGTGGTGCAGATCGCGCGCGAAGACCGCGCGGCGTTCGCCGACCTGGTCGAGCGCCATGCGCTGACCGAATGCGCGCAGCGCATCGCCAAGCCGACCACCGCGCCGGTGGTGCGGGTGGCGCTGGGCGGTGAAACCCTGGCCGAGTGGCGCTGGGACGCGCTGTTCGATGCCTGGTGGTCGGTCACCCACGCCATGCAGAAGCGCCGCGACAACCCGGCCAACGCCGATGCGGAGCGCGAGGTAGCCCGCGCCTTCAATGCGCCAGGACTGAAGCCGAAACTGACGTTCGACCTCAGCGAGGACGTGGCGGCGCCCTTCATCAGCACCGGCGCGCGTCCGCGCGTGGCGGTGCTGCGCGAGCAGGGCGTCAACGGCCAGATCGAGATGGCCAACGCCTTCGAACGTGCCGGCTTCCGTGCGTTCGATGTGCACATGAGCGATCTGATCGAAGGTCGTGTCGCGCTGCAGGACTTCACCGGCCTGGTCGCCTGCGGTGGCTTCAGCTACGGCGACGTGCTCGGTGCCGGCCGTGGCTGGGCCACCTCGGTGCTGGAGCGCAGCGCACTGCGTGATGCCTTTGCCGCGTTCTTCGCACGCGAGGACAGCTTTGCGCTGGGCGTGTGCAACGGCTGCCAGATGATGAGCCAGCTGAAGGACATCATTCCCGGTGCCGGGCACTGGCCGCAGTTCCGCCGCAACGCCAGCGAGCAGTTTGAAGCCCGTACCGCGCTGCTGGAGGTGGTGGAATCGCCGTCGATCCTGCTGCGCGGCATGGCCGGTTCGCGGTTGCCGGTGGCGGTCGCCCATGGCGAAGGCCAGGCGGTGTTCGACACTGCGGTGGACCAGGCGGCGGCGCGGGTTGCCCTGCGCTACATCGATGGCAACGGCCAGGTGACCGGCCAGTACCCGTTGAACCCGAACGGATCGCCGGAGGGCATCACCGGCCTGACCAGCACCGACGGCCGCGTCACCATCATGATGCCGCACCCGGAACGGACCCCGCGCGCGCTCAACCTCAGCTGGGCTCCGGCCGAGTGGCAGGGCGATTCGCCATGGATGCGCATGTTCCGCAACGCACGGGTCTGGTGCGGCTGATCACGCGCGCGCTGCGCAGCTGACGATGCCATCGCGTATGGAAACCCGCCGGGAAACCGGCGGGTTTTTCTTTAATAACGCGTGAAAATCCTGCACTGGCCATCAGTTACATACGTTTTCATATGTGAAGATTCCATCACGCGTACCTAACAAAATACCCAGATAAACACGCGGAATAGTGAACTGCTTCACGGCAATGCGTTTTGCTGTGTCAAAGTCTTGACGATTCGCAAAGATGCCGTTAACACTTGAACCCCGTTTCAAATCTGTTCATTCCGCAGTAACCGCACGGCGCACGCGCTCGGTTTTCTGTCCCTGCGCGCCGTTCGGCAATACCCCGCAGTAAATCACGCGAATAACGCCCCCAGGGGACGTTGGACCAGAAGGTCCGGCGGTGGCGTTGCTTTGCCCAAAACCAGTCCAATCAGGAGCCGTACCGATGAATCGGATTTATCGCAAGGTCTGGAACAAAGCACTGGGTCAGCTGGTGGTGGCCTCGGAACTGGCCTCTTCCGGCTCGCCAGGCGGGGTCATCGACCAGCGCCGTGCTGCAACCGGGGCAGCGCCGGCACGGCTGGCCGTTGCACTGGGCCTGGTACTGGGATTGGGCATGGCAGGCGGCGCTGCGGCGCAGTCGGTCGAGATCGGCGGCAGCGCGAACTGCGTGGTGCTCAACAGCAAGGTGGTGGACAAGTGCCTGGTCGATGGCAGCGCCAGCGCCAAGGGCAGCAACGCGGTGGCGATCGGCGCCGGCACCAGTGCCACCGGCGCCAACAGCGTCGCGCTGGGCGCTGGTTCGCGGGCCAGCCGCGCCAACACCGTGTCCGTCGGTGATGCCGGCAAGGAACGGCAGGTGACCCACGTCGCCGCCGGCACGGCCGCGACCGATGCGGTGAACAAGGCGCAGCTGGATGCGCAGGCGCGCGCCACCCAGGATGCGCTGGCCGACGTGGCTGCCGATGGCAGCCGCTACTTCAAGGCCGACGGCGCCGGCGACGACAGCGACGCGGCGAAGATCGACGGGCAGGGCGCCATCGCGGTCGGCAGTGGCAGCCAGTCGCTGGCCAACGCCACCACGGCGGTGGGTACCCAGGCCATCGCCGCCGGAATCGGCGCCAGCGCCTTCGGCCAGAACGCACTCGCCTTCGGCGATGCCAGCGTGGTGGTCGGGCAGAGCGCGGCGGCCTTCGGCCTCGGCGACACGGCGGTGGGCGCCAGCGCCGTGGCGGCCAGCGAGAACGGTGCGGCCACCGCACTGGGCGCGCTGTCCGAAGCCAGCGCCGATGGCGCAACCGCGGTGGGTGCCGGCGCCGTGGCGATGGGCCCGGGCAGCACATCGCTGGGGCGCGGCGCGACCGCCGCCAACGAAGCATCGATTGCGGTGGGTGCGTTCAGCACGGCGGTGGGTGAGTTCAGCACCGCGCTGGGCTCCAATTCGGCGGCCGTTGCCACCGGCAGCGTGGCGCTCGGCGCCGGTTCGCTGGCCGATCGCGTGGATACGGTTTCCGTCGGTGCGGTCGATTACGGCCTGACCCGGCAGATCACCAGTGTGGCCGCCGGTACCGAAGACACCGACGCGGTCAACGTGGGCCAGTTGAAGGACGTTGCGGCCGTGGCCGATGCCACCGCCAAACGCTTCCAGGCCACCGGCAGCAGCAACAGCGATGCCGGCGCGCTGGCCGAAGGCGAGGATGCGCTGGCCGCGGGTGAGGCGGCCAATGCCATCGGTACCGGTGCGACCGCCGTCGGTGCCGGTGCCACCGCCGTCGCACAGAACGCAACGGCCGTGGGCAACAACGCGCTGGCCTCGGGCCAGAACAGCGCAGCCTTCGGCAACAACGCACAGGCGGTGGGGCCCGGCAGCGTGGCGGTGGGTGGCGCAGCGGTGGATGCCGAAGGCAACCCGCTGATCACCAGCGGCGGTGTTCCGGTGGAAACCGGTGCCACCAGCGCCGGTGTCGGCGGCACTGCGGTGGGCGCCAGTGCCGACGCCGGCGGGTTTGCCGCCTCGGCCTACGGCGTAGGCGCCTACGCAGCCGGTGCGCAGTCTTCGGCGTTCGGCGCGGTGGCCAATGCGGTGGGGGATTACTCCACGGCACTGGGCACCCAGAGCAATGCCACCGGCACCAGCAGCGTGGCCATCGGTGGCCCGGCCGATCTGATTCCGGGGCTGGGCTTCTTCGTGCAGACCCAGGCCAGCGGTGAAGCGGCCACGGCCGTCGGTGCCGGCGCGATTGCCAGTGGCGACCGCGCGCTGGCCACTGGCAGCCTGACCGAGGCATCCGGTACCGAAGCGACGGCCGTGGGCTACTTCGCCTACGCGCCTGGCGAGAACGCCAGTGCGCTGGGGGCACAGACCTGGGCCAGCGGCGCGCAGAGCACCGCCGTGGGCTATTACGCAACCGCCCGCGGCGCCAACAGCGTCGCGCTGGGCGCCAATTCCGAAGCCGTGCGCGCCAACAGCGTGGCGGTCGGCAGTGCTGGCAACGAACGTCAGGTCACCAGCGTGGCAGCCGGCACCGAAGCCACCGATGCGGTGAACAAGGCGCAGCTGGATGCGGTGTCCGCCACCGCCGATGCCACCGCGCGCTTCTTCCAGGCGCAGCCGGAAAGCGGCAGCGATGCCGGCGCCTTCGCTGAAGGCGAAGGCGCGGTGGCGGCGGGTTCGGCCAGCAATGCGATCGGCGCCGGTGCAGTGGCGCAGGGCGCTGGCGCCAGCGCGATTGGTGCCGACACGGTGGCACTGGGCCGCAACACCTTCGCCGACGGCGACGGTGCGGTGGCCGTGGGTGGCCTCGGCCAGGCCTACGACGAGTACAACCAGCCGCTGCTGGATGAGCAGGGCAATCCGGTGCAGGTCGGCACGACCGCCGCAGCCGGTTCCACTGCCGTTGGCAACGCCGCGCAGGCCACCGGTGCCAGCAGCAGCGCGTTCGGCACTGCGGCGCAGGCCACCGGTGACAACAGCGTCGCGGCCGGCGGCAAGTCGCGCGCCACCGGCGGTTATGCCGTCGCCGTGGGCGACAGTGCCTTCGCCAAGGCAGACGACAGCACCGCCGTGGGTGGCTACAGCACTGCCAGCGAGGAAGGTGCCACCGCCTTCGGCGCCGGCGCCTGGGCCACCGGTCGCAACGCCTCGGCGTTCGGCCCAGCCGCATGGGCCAGCGCCAACGGTGCCACCTCCATCGGCTACAACAGCTGGGCCAACGGCAGCAGCTCGACCGCCGTCGGCCGCGGTGCCTTCAGCTATGGCGACAACAGCGTC
Organism: Stenotrophomonas sp. 704A1; assembly: GCF_030549525.1. Taxonomy (NCBI): domain Bacteria; kingdom Pseudomonadati; phylum Pseudomonadota; class Gammaproteobacteria; order Lysobacterales; family Lysobacteraceae; genus Stenotrophomonas; species Stenotrophomonas tuberculopleuritidis. Next base: position 646,171 of record NZ_CP130831.1, read on the forward strand.
GCACTGGGCTTCCAGGCGCTGGGCAACAGCATCAACAGCATTGCCATCGGTACCAACACGGTGGCCGGCGGCGAAAGCGCGATCGCCCTCGGTGCAGGCAGCACCGCCAGCGGCAACAATGCCGTCGCGCTGGGTGCCGGTTCGGTGGCCAGCCGCGACCGCAGCGTGTCGGTGGGCAGCGCAGGCAGCGAACGGCAGATCACCAGTGTTGCCGCCGGCACCCAGGCCACCGATGCGGTGAACAAGGCGCAGCTGGATGCCGTGGCGTCCACGGCGGCAACCACCAGCAAGTACTTCCAGGCCAGTGGCAGCGATGACAGTGATGCCGGCGCCTATGTGGAAGGCGACAACGCCTTGGCTGCCGGTGAATCGTCCAATGCCATCGGCAACGGCGCCACCGCACTGGGCAGCGGTGCCAATGCACTGGGCAACAACGCGCAGGCACTGGGCTTCAACGCCCTGGCCAGCGCCGCGAATGCCAGTGCGATCGGTGCCAACGCGCAGGCCACCGGCGAATACGCCACCGCACATGGTGCAGAGAGCGAAGCCAGCGGCGAGCAGAGCGCGGCCTTCGGTGCGGCATCGGTTGCCAGCGGTGCCGGCAGCACCGCCACCGGCGTGTTGTCCGATGCCAGCGGCGAAGAAGCGGTGGCCGTAGGCTACTTCAGCAATGCCAGTGGCGAGGCCGCCACGGCGGTCGGCAGCGAGAGCGTGGCCAGCGGCACCGCCTCGGCCGCATTCGGCATCGGTGCCGAAGCCACCGGCGGCTACAGCACCGCCATCGGCGGCTATGCCAATGCCTCGGCATTCAATGCCACCGCGTTCGGCAACTTCGCCAATGCGTCCGGTTCCAACAGTGTTGCCGTGGGTGGCGATTCGGAAGCCTCCGGTGCCTACAGTACGGCCACCGGCCAGGGCAGCCTGGCGACCGGCACCAACGCGGTCGCGGTCGGCGGTTCGTTGTTCGGCCTGCTGGCGACCGAAGCCTCCGGCGATTACTCCACCGCCGTCGGTGGTGGCGCCTATGCACCGGGCACCAACAGCACCGCGCTGGGCAACGCGGCTGAATCGCGCGGCGCCAACAGCGTGGCGCTGGGCGCCGATTCGATCGCCGACCGTGACAACACGGTGTCGGTCGGTGGCGGCGGCAACACCCGCCAGATCACCAACGTGGCCGCGGGTACCCAGGGTACCGATGCGGTGAACAAGGACCAGCTGGACGCCGTGGCCGCGGAAGGCGCGCGCACCAGCAGGTACTTCCAGGCCAGCGGCAGCGCCGACAGCGATGCCGGCGCCTACGTGGAAGGGGACAGCGCGCTGGCCGCCGGTGAGGCCGCCAACGCCATCGGCAGCGGTGCCACTGCACTCGGCGGCGGCGCAACGGCGGTGGCCGCCAACGCCACGGCGGTCGGCTTCAACAGCCTGGCCAGCGGCGCCAATGCGGCGGCGGTCGGCAGCAACGCGCAGGCCAGCGGCGAAGACAGTGCCGCGCTGGGCAACGGCGCGGTGGCCAGCGATATCAGCGCCACCGCCACCGGTGCCGGGGCACAGGCCACGGCGGTGTACAGCACCGCCAACGGTGCCGAAGCCAATGCCAGCGGCGCGCAGTCGTTGGCCAGCGGCTTCCGTGCGGCGGCCTCGGCCGATGGCACCACTGCGGTCGGTGGCTACAGCGAGGCCACTGGGCGCCTCGGTTCGGCACTGGGGTATGGCACCGTGGCCAGCGGCGCCAACAGCACCGCGGCCGGTGCGTTCGCCGCTGCCTCGGGCGCCAGCTCGGTGGCCATGGGTGATTCCAGCGAAGCCAGCGGCGACGAGAGCGTGGCGATCGGTGGCAGCACTTTCTTCGGCCTGATTCCGGCGCGCGCCAGTGGCACCGGCGCCGCCGCGTTCGGTGCCGGTGCCTGGGCCACCGACGACTACACCACCGCGATCGGCTGGAACTCATGGGCCGACGGTGCCGAATCGACCGCGCTGGGTGCCAGCGCCACCGCCAACGGCGCCAACAGCGTTGCACTGGGCGCCGGTTCCCGGGCGGACCGCGACAGCACCGTCGCCGTCGGCAGCGTCGGCAACGAGCGCCAGGTCACCCATGTCGCCGACGGTACCGAAGGCACCGACGCGGTGAACAAGAACCAGCTCGATGCGGTTGCAGCCACCGCAGACAGGACCAGCAGGTACTTCCAGGCCAGCGGTGGCGCCGACAGTGATGCCGGTGCCTACGTGGAAGGGGACAATGCCGTGGCTGCCGGTGAGGCCGCCAACGCCATCGGCAACGGTGCCATCGCGCTGGGCGGCGGTGCCACGGCGGTCGCCGCCAATGCCACCGCCGTCGGCTTCAACAGCCTGGCGACGGCCAGCAACGCAGCGGCAGTGGGCAGCAACGCGCAGGCCAGCGGCGAAGACAGTGCGGCACTGGGCAGCAATGCGGTGGCCAGCGGCGTCAGTGCCACCGCCACCGGTACGGCCGCGCAGGCAACGGGGGTCTACAGCACCGCCAACGGTGCAGAGTCCGTCGCCAGCGGTGCGCAGTCGCTGGCCAGCGGCTTCCGCTCCACCGCATCGGCCGACGGCACCACCGCCATCGGCGGTTACAGCGAAGCCAGCGGCCGCCTCGGTACCGCGCTGGGCTACGGCTCGGCGGCGACCGGTGCCAACACCACCGCGGTGGGCTTCGGCGCGGCCGCAGCCGGCAGCGACGCCGTGGCCGTCGGTCAGTCCAGCGAAGCCAGCGGTGCCGAAAGCGTGGCCATCGGCGGCAGCACGTTCTTTGGCCTGATTCCGTCGCGCGCCAGCGGCACCGGTGCGTCGGCATTGGGTGCCGGCGCGTGGGCCACCGATGACTACGCCACTGCGATCGGCTGGAATTCATGGGCCGACGGCGCCGAATCGACCGCGCTGGGTGCCAGCGCCACCGCCAACGGCGCCAACAGCGTCGCATTGGGTGCCGGCTCCAAGGCCGAGCGTGACAATACGGTGGCGGTCGGCAGCGCCGGCAGCGAGCGCCAGGTCACCCATGTCGCCGACGGTACCGAAGGCACCGACGCGGTGAACAAGAACCAGCTCGATGCGGTTGCAGCCACTGCAGACAAGACCAGCAAGCACTTCCAGGCCAGCGGCAGTGCCGACAGCGATGCCGGTGCCTACGTGGAAGGGGACAGCGCACTGGCTGCCGGCGAGGCCGCCAATGCGATCGGCAACGGCGCCAGCGCGCTCGGCAGCGGTGCCACCGCCGTAGCCGCCAATGCCACCGCCGTGGGCTTCAACGCGCTGGCCAGCGGCAGCAACGGCGCTGCGCTGGGCAACGCCGCGCAGGCCACCGGTGTGGACAGCGTCGCGCTCGGCAGCGCTGCCGCCGCCAGTGAACTCGGCGCCAGTGCCACCGGTGCCGGTGCACAGGCCACGGGGGCCTACAGCACCGCCAGCGGCGCGCAATCCGCCGCCAGCGGCACGCAGTCGCAGGCCAGCGGCTTCCGTGCCACCGCAACGGCCGACGGTGCGTCGGCGCTGGGCAGCTACGCTGAGGCCAGTGGTCGTCTCGGTACCGCTGTTGGTTACAGCGCCAAAGCCACCGCAGCCGGCTCGACCGCGGTGGGTTTCGGTGCCACGGCAAGTGCCGCCAACAGCACGGCGTTGGGCGCGTCGGCAGTGGCCGATCGGGCGAACAGCGTGTCGGTGGGCAGCGCAGGCGCAGAGCGGCAAATCACCCGCGTTGCCGCAGGCACCCAGGCCACTGATGCGGTGAACCGCGCGCAGCTGGATGCGGTCGCTTCCACCGCCGATGCCACCAGCCGCCACTTCCGCGCCAGCGGCAGTGGCACCGCAAGCGCCAGCGGCACCGACGCGGTGGCCATCGGCTCGGCCGCCAATGCCGGCGGTGCACGCAGCAACGCACTGGGAGCCAATGCCTCGGCCATTGGTGGCGGCGCGCTTGCGCTGGGTGCCAACAGCGGCGTCACTGGGACCAACTCGGTCGCCCTCGGCACCGGTGCCCGCGCCCTGGAAGCCAACGTGGTGTCGGTCGGCGGCGGCAACGGCACCGCCGGTCCTGCTACGCGTCGCATCGTCAACGTCGCCGATGGCCGCATCGCCGCGGGCAGCAGCGATGCAGTGACCGGTTCGCAGCTCAACGTCACCAACCAGCGCGTAGGTGCGGTGGAAACCCGTGTCGGTGATTTCGATTCGCGCATCGCCACCGTGGAAACCAGTGCCGCCAATGCGGTGGGCTACGACGATGCCAGCCGTGAGCGGATGACCCTGGGTGGCCTGCAGGGCACCACGATCGACAATGTCGGCGCCGGCAGCATCGCCTCCGGCAGCCGCCAGGCGATCAACGGTGGGCAGTTGTTCCAGTCGCTCAGCGATGCCGCCAGCTTCCTCGGCGGCGGCGCCAGCGTCGGCATGCAGGGCGTGTTCGTGGCCCCCAACTACGTGATCCAGGGGGCCACCTACAGCAACGTCGGCGATGCACTGGGCGCACTGGACCGCAAGGTCAGCGAGATCGATCGTCGTACCGCCAGCGGTGCGCGTGCCGGTACGGCCAGCCTGCGTTCGATGGCGGCGCCGCTGGCCGCGGACGGCGGCAACCTGGCCGATGCGCCGGCCAGCGCCGATGCGACCGCTGCCAGCGCAACCGCCAGCGCGGCGTCCAGCGGCGCGCGGGTGCAGGGTACGCCCACCGCCGCCAGCGCCGGCAGTGCACAGCCGGCCCTGGTCGGTGGCGGCCTCAATGCAGTGGCCATGGGCGATGGTGCGGTTGCCAGCGGGGCCTCGTCCACCGCGGTCGGCCAGGGCGCGACCGCCACCGCGGCCAACGCCGTGGCACTGGGCCAAGGGTCGGTTGCCGATCGCGCCAACACCGTCTCGGTCGGCAGCGAGGGCAACGAGCGCCAGGTCACCAACGTGGCGGCCGGCACCACGGCCACCGATGCGGTCAACAAGGGCCAGCTGGACCGCGGCATCACCACCGCCAACAGCTATACCGACAGCCGCGTGCAGGCGGTCACCGACAGCTTCGACGTGTTCAAGGGCGAGGTCGACGGTCGCCTGCGCCACATGGACCGCCGCATCGATCGCCAGGGGGCGATGAGCGCGGCGATGCTCAACATGGCCACCAGTGCGGCCGGTATCCGCACCCAGAACCGGGTCGGTGTCGGCATCGGTTTCCAGGGCGGCGAGTCGGCCCTGTCGCTGGGCTACCAGCGTGCGATCAGCGATCGCGCCACGGTCACCCTCGGCGGTGCCTTCAGCAGTGATGACAGCTCGGTCGGCGTCGGTGCCGGCTTCGGCTGGTAAGTGCGGAACCACGTGCCGATGGCCCCGCGCCATCGGCATGTCTTGCAGAGAGCGCCAAGGGGCGTGGCACGGCAACCCTGGTGGGCCAGCCAGGGCAGTCGCAGGGAGTGATGGCCGTAGTGAGCTCCGTCCGTGCAACGGGCGGAGAAGGAAAGCTCAACCATGACCTTGAAGAGGATTTCGAACGTGACCAAGAAGCAGACCCTTCGCATCAACGTGCTTGCTGCCGCCGTGCTGTCGCTGACCGTCGGCGTTGGAGCCGCGCATGCGGCCAAGCCGGGCGCGGCCAAGGAGCCGGCGCGCGTGGCCAGCGCTGCCCAGCAGAGCGTGGACGGCATCATCGTGAAGTACCGCAGCGGTACCGCCGCGGCCAGTGACCGTTCGAGCAAGCTGTCGGTGGTGCAGTCGGCACTGTCGCGCGCCATCGTCAGCAGCGGCACCACCAGCCGCGCCGCGGCGCTGTCACCGGCGGTCGAACGCCGGCTCGGTACCGGCGGCGACCTGATCCGCCTGAAGAGCAAGCTCGACAGTGCCGACATGCAGAAGGTGCTGGCCGAACTCAACGCCGATCCGTCGGTGCAGTACGCCGTGGCCAACGTGCGCCTGCAGCGCTCGGACCTGCGCAGCAGCGGCAGCGTGCAGCCGGCGCTGGTGCCCAACGACCCCAACTACGCGCAGTACCAGTGGAACTTCTTCAATGCCACCGGCGGCGTGAATGCACCGGCGGCGTGGGATGTGTCGCAGGGCGAGGGCATCGTGGTGGCCGTGCTCGATACCGGCATCCTGCCGGGCGTGCCGGACTTCGGCAGCAACCTGCTGGAAGGCTATGATTTCATCAGCGACAAGGAATCCTCGCGCCGACCGACCGACGGTCGCGCGCCCGGTGCCACCGACTACGGTGACTGGGTGGAAACCGCCAACGAGTGCTACAACGGGTCGGAACCGGAGGGCAGCTCGTGGCACGGTACCCACGTGGCCGGCACCGTGGCCGAGGTGACCAACAATGGCAGCGCCCTTGCCGGCCTGGCGTACAAGGCCAAGGTGTTGCCGGTGCGCGTGCTGGGCAAGTGCGGCGGTACCCTGGCCGACATCAGCGATGCCATCACCTGGGCATCCGGTGGCAGCGTGCCGGGCATTCCGGCCAACGCCAACCCGGCTGAAATCATCAACATGAGCCTGGGCGGCGGCGGCGCGTGTGACGCGGCGTACCAGGATGCGATCAACGGTGCGGTCTCGCGCGGCACGCTGGTGGTGGTGGCCGCCGGCAATGAGACCGACAACGCGTCCAAGTATCGCCCGGCCAGCTGCAACAACGTGGTTGCGGTCGGTGCGACCCGGGTCACCGGTGGCATCACCTACTACTCCAACTACGGTACGGCGGTGGACCTGTCGGCGCCCGGCGGCGGTGGCAGCGTCGACGGCAACCCGAACGGGTACATCTGGCAGGTCGGTTCCAGCTCGGAAACGACCCCGGATGCCGGTGAGTGGGTGCTGATGGGCAAGGGCGGTACGTCGATGTCCTCGCCGCACGTGGCCGCCGTGGCCGCGCTGGTGCAGAGCGCGCTGATCGCCCAGGGCAAGGACGCGCTGGCGCCGGCGGCACTGGAAGCCCTGCTGAAGCAGTCGGCCCGCCGCTTCCCGGTGACCATCCCGGCCGCGACCCCGATCGGAACCGGCATCCTCGACGCCAAGGCCGCGCTGGATGCGGCGCTGGCCGAGCCGTGCACCGAGAACTGCGAACCGGAAGGCATCCCGCTGACCAACAAGGTGACCGTCGGTGGCCTGGCCGGCGCCGCCGCCAGCGAGACCGTGTATACCTTCGAAGCCGCGGCTGGCAAGACGCTGAGCGTGCTGACCTATGGTGGCAGCGGCAATGTGTCGGTGTACCTGGCGCAGGGCCGCGTGCCGACCGCCACCGACAACGATGCCCGGTCGACCCGTCCGGGCAACACCGAGACCGTACGCGTGGCCAAGCCGGTGGCGGGCACGTACTACATCAAGGTAGTCGGCGAAGCGGCCTACAGCGGCGTGAGCATTCTCGCCACGCAGTAATCCCGCCATGTCGTAGTTGAACGCGCGAGGCCCGTCACGTCGTTGTGACGGGCTTCGTCTTTTTACGAAACCGGCCGCCGGGACAGCGGAAGTCCCGGCTTAACTGCTAAAGTCGGGACGATCGACAGGAGAGTCACGTGAACGCGCTCGCTGCCACCGTTACCGACGACGCCGAGGGCCGCATCCTGGATGCGTTGCTGGCGCGCGGCCGGCTCAAGGAAGGGGATCTGGCCCGGGCGCGGCCGCTGCACGCCGAATCCGGTGGCAGCCTGCTCGGCCTGCTGGTGCGGTTGGGGCTGGTGTCCGAACGTGACCAGGCCCAGGCCAGCGCCGATGTGCTGGGGCTGCCGCTGCTGGAAGCCCGGCAGCTGCCCGAGTCGCCGCCGCAGGCGCTGGCCGAAGGCCTGCCGCTGTCGCTGCGCTTCCTCAAGCAGTTCCACGTCTGCCCGCTGGCGCTGGATGAACAGGGCGTGCAGCTGTGGCTGGCCGATGCCCACGATCCGTATCCGCAGCAGGCCGTGCAGTTGGCGCTGGGCGTACCGGTCACGCCGCTGCTGGGCATGCGCGCGGAGATCGACGATCTGGTCGAGCGCTGGTTCGGCCAGGGCCGCAGTGCGATGGGTGCGATCGTGGAGACCGCCGACGGCGAGGGCGGGGCGGTGGACGACATCGAACACCTGCGCGATCTGGCCTCCGAAGCGCCGGTGATCCGCCTGGTCAATCTGGTCATCCAGCGTGCGGTGGAACTGCGTGCTTCGGACATCCATGTCGAGCCGTTCGAGAACCGCCTGAAGGTGCGTTACCGGGTCGACGGGGTGCTGGTGGAAGGCGAGAGCCCGCCGGCCAACCTGACCGCTGCGGTGATCAGCCGCATCAAGATCATGGCGCGGCTCAACATCGCCGAGCGCCGCCTGCCGCAGGACGGCCGCATCATGCTGCGCGTGCAGGGCAAGGAACTGGACCTGCGCGTGAGCACCGTGCCGACCGCGCACGGCGAGAGCGTGGTGATGCGACTGCTCGACCGCGAAACCGTGGTGTTCGATTTCCATCGGCTGGGATTCACCGATGCCTTCCTGCCGCAGTTCCGCAAGGTGCTGGAGCAGCCGCACGGCATCCTGCTGGTCACCGGCCCGACCGGTTCGGGCAAGACCACCACGCTGTACACCGCGCTCAGCCAGCTCAACACCGCCGACGTCAAGATCATCACGGTCGAGGATCCGGTCGAGTACCAGATCGAAGGCATCAACCAGATCCAGGCCAAGCCGCAGATCGGCCTGGATTTCGCCAACGCGCTGCGCAGCATCGTGCGCCAGGACCCGGACATCATCATGATCGGCGAAATGCGCGACCTGGAAACCGCGCGCATCGCCATCCAGTCGGCACTGACCGGCCACCTGGTGCTGTCCACGCTGCATACCAACAACGCTGCCGGCGGCATCACCCGACTGCTCGACATGGGCGTGGAAGACTACCTGCTGACCTCGACCATCAACGGCATTCTCGCCCAGCGCCTGGTGCGCCGGCTGGAGCCCACCCACGCCGAGCGCTACGAAGCGTCGCCGGAAGAGATCGAACGCTTCGACCTGCGCCGCCTGCAACCGCAGGGCAGCATCCACCTGTATCGCCCCAGGCCCTCGGCGCTGGCGCCGACCGGCTACCTCGGGCGCACCACGATCATGGAGTTCCTGGTGATGAACGACGCGCTGCGGCGTGCGGTCATGCGCCGCGATGGCATGGGCGAGATCGAGCGCATCGCGCGCGAAGCCGGCATGCGCACCATGTACGAGGACGGCCTGGCCAAGGCCCTGAGCGGGCAGACGACCCTCGAGGAAGTCCTGCGCGTCACCGAGGAAGGCTGATGCGCGCCGGGAGACGACGCTGAGATGCCGACCTACCGCTACAAGGCGCTGAATCCGCACGGCGAAGTGTTCGACGGACAGATGGAAGCGGCCAGCGAGGCCGATCTGGTCGCGCGGCTGCAGGACCAGGGCCACCTGCCGATGGAAACGCAGCTGGCCGATGCCGGCGCGACCCGTGGCAGCAGCCTGCGCAGCCTGTTCCGCCCGCGCCCGCTGCAGGGCGCGGCGCTGCTGCAGTTCACCCAGCAGCTGGCAACCCTGCTGGGCGCTGGCCAGCCGCTGGACCGTGCGCTGTCGATCCTGCTGGGCCTGCCGGAGGACGAGCGCTCGCGGCGGGCGATCACCGACATCCGCGATGTGGTGCGCGGCGGTGCACCGCTGTCGACCGCGCTGGAACGCCAGCATGGACTGTTCTCGCGCCTGTACGTGAACATGGTGCGCGCCGGCGAGGCCGGTGGCAGCCTGCACGAAACGCTGCAGCGCCTGGCCGATTACCTGGAGCGCAGCCTCGCGCTGCAGGGCAAGGTGATCAACGCGCTGGTCTACCCGGCGATCCTGCTGCTGGTGGTCGGCGGCGCGCTGCTGTTCCTGCTGGGCTACGTGGTGCCGCAGTTCGCGCAGATGTACGAGAGCCTGGACGTGGCGTTGCCCTGGTTCACCAACCTGGTGCTGCAGCTGGGCCTGTTCGTGCGCGACGGGTGGGTGCTGCTGCTGGTGGTGCCCGGCGTGCTGGTGCTGCTGCTGGAACGCAAGCTGCGCCAGCCCGCCTTCCGTCTGGCCGTGGATGGCTGGCTGCTGCAGCGGCGCGGCATCGGCCGCCTGCTGGGCGAGCTGGAAACCGCGCGGCTGGCGCGCACGCTGGGAACCCTGCTGCGCAATGGCGTGCCGTTGCTGGGGGCACTGGGCATCGCCCGCAACGTGCTGGGCAACCGTGCGCTGGCCGCCGATCTTGAAACGGCCGCCGACGAGGTCAAGAACGGCGCCGGCCTGTCGCTTGCGCTGTCGCGCGGCAAACGCTTTCCGCGGCTGGCGCTGCAGATGATCCAGGTCGGCGAGGAGTCAGGCGCGCTCGACGGCATGCTGCTGAAAGCCGCCGATACCTTTGAACAGGACAGTGCCCGCCGCATCGACCGCCTGCTGGCGGCGATGGTGCCGGCGATCACCCTGGTGCTGGCCTCGGTGGTCGGCGCGGTGATCGTCGCCGTGCTGGTGCCGTTGTACGACCTCACCAACGCCATCGGCTGACGATGGCTCTTTCCGCAACCCCGACCTCCCGCACCTGAAAGGACCGACCATGATTGCTTCCCGTCGACCGATCCGCCTTTCCTTCACCGCCGCACGCCACCAGTCCGGCATGAGCCTGCTGGAAATCATCATCGTCATCGTGCTGATCGGTGCGGTGCTGACCCTGGTCGCCAGTCGCGTGCTGGGCGGCGCCGACCGTGGCAAGGCCAACATCGCCAAGGCGCAGGTGCAGACCGTGGCGTCCAAGGTCGACAACTACCAGATCGACACCGGCAAGCTGCCCGGTACGCTGAACGATCTGGTGACCGCGCCGGCCGGAGTGGGCGGCTGGCTCGGCCCGTATGCGAAGAGCGCCGATCTCAACGATCCGTGGGGGAACGCGCTGGAGTACCGTGCGCCGGGCGAAGGCCAGCCGTATGAGCTGATCAGCCTGGGCAAGGATGGCAAGGCCGGCGGCAGCAGCGTCGACGCCGACATCCGCTACCAGCCCTGATCCTGCATGGCGCCGTTGCTGCCGCGCCGGTCGCCCCGACCGCGCCTGCACGGCAGGCGCGCGGCCGGCCTGTCGCTGCTGGAGATGCTGCTGGTGATCGCGTTGATCGCGGCCATCGGCCTGATCACCGCAGCGGGCATGTCGCGCGGCTTTGCCGGCATGCAGCTGCGCAGCGCCGGCAAGGACATCGCCAACCAGCTGCGCATGGTGCGCGCGCAGGCGATCGCACGCGGCGAGCCACAACGGTTCGTGATCGAACCGGGCCAGCATCGCTGGCAGGGTGCGAATGCGCGCAGCGGCGAACTGCCGTCGCGGCTGCAGGTGCAGTTCGAAGGCGCCGCGCAGCTGGCCGCGACGCCGGGGCAGGGCGTGATCGAATTCCATCCCGACGGCGGCTCCAGTGGCGGCCGCATCCGCCTGCAGCTGGAGGCCGCCGAATGGCGCATCGATGTCGGCTGGCTCACCGGCGAAGTGCGTTCCGGCCCGTGGCGGGCGCAATGAAGCGGCAGGCGCGTGGCTTCACCCTGCTGGAGGTGATCGTGGCCTTCGCCCTGCTGGGGCTGGCCCTGACCCTGCTGCTGGGCAGCCTGTCCGGGGGCGCCCGCCAGGTCCGCGAGGCCGAACTGCGCACGCGCGCGGTGCTGCATGCGCAATCGCTGCTGGCCGCCGCCGGCGTGGAAGCGCCGTTGCAGGCCGGCAGCCAGCAGGGCGAGTGGGAACAGGGGCGCTACCAGTGGCAGCTGCAGGTGCAGCCCTGGGTCGAGCCGCGTGCCGGCACGGTGCCGGCCACGACCGCGCCGGGCGCGCCGTGGCTGGCCGAGCTGCAGCTGCAGGTGCGCTGGGGCGATGGCGCACGCGAGCAGCTGCGCTGGCGCAGCCTGCGCCTGCTGCCTGCAGAGCTGGAAGGTGCGCGGTGATGCGTCGCGCACGTGGCTTCACCCTGGTCGAGGTCATGCTGGCCACGGTGCTGCTGGCGGGCGGGCTGGCCCTGGCCTTTGCCAGCGTGCGTTCGGCGATGGCGGTCAGCCAGCGCGGCGAGCAGATCGCCGCGCAGAGCGAGCGCATGCGCGCGGTCCAGGCCCTGTTGCGGCGACAGCTGGCCGGTGCGTTGCGCAGCCCGCTCGAGGTGCCCGATCCCACCCGTGAACCGGTCTTCTTCCAGGGCGACGCGCACGGCCTGCAGTTCATCGCCGACCTGCCCGGCTACCTCGGCCGCGGAGGACCTTATCTGCACGCGTTGACGGTGGAGGGTGCGCCCGGCCAGCGCCGCCTGCTGCTGGACCTGGTGCTGGTGCAGGACGGCGAGCGCATCGCGGAGAACCCGCCACGCCCGCCCGAGGTACTGGCGGCGTCGTTGAAGGACGTGCAGCTGCGCTACCGCGGCATCGACCCCGGCAACGGGCAGATGACCGACTGGCTGCCGCGCTGGGATGACACCCGGCGGCTGCCGTTGCTGGTGGAAGTCCGCGTGGTGCCGTCCGCCGGCACCCCATGGCCGCCGCTGGTGGTCGCACTGCGTGCCGGCGGTACCGGGGCGGCACGATGAACCGCGCGCACGGGGCCGCACTGGTACTGGTGCTGTGGTTGATCGCGCTGATGACCGCGCTGGTCGGTGCGTTCGCGCTCAGCGCCCGGGTCGAACACCTGCAGCAGCGTGTGCTCGATGAAGACGCGCGCGGCCAGGAGCGCGCCCGCGCCGGGCTGGAATATGCACTGCTGCGGCTGCAGCCCGATCCGCTGCGGCCGCCGTGGCAGGCCGATGGCCGCACCTACCGCTGGCAGTTCGACGAGGCGCGCATCGAGATCCGGGTGGTGGACGAGAACGGCAAGATCAATCTCAACCTGGCCGATGCGACCCTGCTCGCGGCGTTCCTGCAGGCACTGGGTGAGCCGCCCGAGCAGGCCCGGCAACTGGCCGGGGCGATCATCGACTGGCGCGACGAAGACAGCCTGCTGCAGCCCGCAGGTGGCGCCGAGGCGCCCGACTACGCCGCGGCGGGCCTGCCCTACGGGCCGCGCAACAAGCGCTTTGAAACCCTGGGCGAGCTGCAGCGGGTGCTGGGCATGCGAGGGCCGCTGTATGCGGCGATGCTGCCCCATCTGACCCTGTACAGCCGCCAGGCGCGGCCGGATCCGCGTGTCGCCAGTGCGCCGGTACTGACGGCGATGGGGCTGGATGCCGAGCAGGTGCTGGCGCAGCGAAGCCAGCAGGAGCGTGACGAAGATAACGCTGCCGGTGCGCCGACCCTTGCCAGCGGCAGCGGCACCTATAGTATCGAGTCCCGTGCCGCCGACGGCAGTGGACGCCTGTCGGTTCTGCGGGCGGTGGTGCGCAACGGATCGGGCGGAGTGCCTGGCCGGACTTACACGGTGCTTCGCTGGGAGCAGGGAATGGCAGCAAGATGACGGCTTGGCAGGACAGTCTGCGGCAGGTGCAGGGCCAGGTCGGTCCCGGCGCCGGCCGTTTCCTGCGTTGGTGGCGGCAATCGCTGCTGGCCTGGGTGCCGGTGCGTTGGCAGTGGGCGCTGGGCTGGTCGCAGACACGCCTGCTGCTGCAGCGCGACGACGGACAGCTGCAGGTCTGGCGCGAAGCGGGTGACGGGCTGGAGCCGGTGGTACGGCTGCCATGGCCGCTGGCGCCGGCCGATCTGGACCGCGTGCTGGAGCCGCGCCTGCGCAGCCTGCCGCGGGTGTGGGTCCTGCCCGCCGCCGAGGTGCTGCGGCGCAGCCTGCGCCTGCCCGCCGCGGCGGCCGACCGCCTGCACGCGGTGGTCGGCTACGAGATCGACCGGCAGACGCCGTTCGAAGCCAGCCAGGTCAGCTATGGCGTGCGCGAGCTGGGCACTGCCGGGGAAGGCCAGCTGCAGGTTGAACTGGTGGCCTGGCCGCTGCGCCAGCTCGACGAGTGGCGCCAGCAGAATCCGGACTGGGCCGATGCGCTGGCCGGGATCGATGCGATCGACGCGCAGGGCCGGCCGCTGCAGGTCAACCTGTTGCCTCCGGCGTACCGCCAGCAGCGTCCCGACCCGATGCGGCGCTGGAACCTGCTGCTGGCCGTGGCCGCCGTGGTGATGCTGGTGCTGGCCGCCGCGCAGGTACTGGACAACCGTCGCGATGCCGCCGACACCCTGCGTGAACAGGTCGAGCGCAGCGCACGCAGTGCACGTGGCGTGGCCAGCGAGCGCACCCAGCTGCAGACCCTGCTCGATGGTGCCGCGTTCCTGGAGGCGCAGCGCAACCAGCGCGCCAGCACGATTGAAGTGTGGAATGAACTGACCCGTCGCCTGCCCGATGGCACCTATCTGGAAAAGCTGGCGATCGAGAACAACAGCCTGCAGCTGATCGGCCTCAGCAGCGAAGCATCGCAGCTGGTGCCGCTGCTGCAGGATGCGCCGCAGTGGCGCAAGGTGAACCTGACCGGCGTGCTGCAGGCCGACGGCGCCGCCAGCGGCCGCGATCGCTTCACCCTGACCGCCGAACTGCAGCCCCTGCCATTGGCCACTGCGGCATCGCCTGCTGCCTCTGCTCGCAAGGAGGCGGCCGATGCCGATGCCAAGCGCACCCCGTGACCGCTGGCTGGCGCTGGCACTGCTGCTGGCGGTGCTGGGCCTGGCCTACCTGCTGCTGGTGCACCCGTGGTTCACCCAGCCGCTGCGCGCCATCGATGCCGATGTCGCCGCCCTGCGCGAGCGCGAGCAGCGCGTGCTGGCACAGCTGCAGCAGCGGCCGCAGATCGAACAGCGGCTGCGCGCGACCCGCGAGGCGCTGCAGCAGCGCCCCGGGTTCCTGCGCGAAGGCACTGCCGAAGCAGCGGCAGCGGCACTGGGGGCGCGCCTGCAGGACGCGGTGGCCATGGCCAGCCCGGGCAACCGCAGCTGCACCATCAGCAACCGCACCCCGCTGAGCGACAACCGCCGCGACGCCGCCTTCGTCCGTGTCGCCATGCAGGTGCGCCTGCGCTGCGGCGTGGCGGAACTGGCCACCGTGCTGCACAGCCTGGAAACCGGCAGCCCGCGCCTGTTCGTGGACAACCTCAACCTGATCGCGCAGCGCTTCCAGCAGTCGCCCAACGAATCCGGGCTGGGCCTGGATGTGTCCTTCGAACTGGCCGGTTACCTGTTGCCCGCGACCACCGGCGATGCGCCTGCGCCGGCAGCGGCGGCGCCACCGGCGGCCGCACCGGCCCCCGCTGCGCCAGCCGCCGAAGCCGCGCCGGATGCGCCGCAGCAGGAGGTGGCTGATGAAGCGTGAACCGCTCAGCCTGCGCACCGGCCTGCTGCTGGCCCTGGCGGGGTGGGCTGCGGCCACCTGGCTGGCGACCGGCTTCGGGCTGGGCGCCCGGCTGCCCGCTGCCAGCGATGCAGGCGACGCCCAGGCCGCGCTGCCGGCGTTGCCGGCGCTGGCGGCCGAACGCATGGCCGGCGCCGACAGCTACCGCGTGGTCAGCGAGCGGCCCCTGTTCGCCGAGGACCGCAAGCCGCGCCCGTATCTGCTCGGCGGCAGCGAGGCCACTGCCAGCGCCGCGCTGCGCCTGACCGGCGTGCTGTTGACCGACGATTTCAGCATGGCCACCTTCACCACCGAACAGGGGCGGTCGCTGCGCCTGCGGCTCAATGGCGATGCGGTCGATGGCTGGCAGCTGGTCGCTCTGGAACCCCGCCAGGCCACGGTGATCGGCGCCGCCGGCAGCCAGGTGCTGGAGCTGGCCGTGTTCAATGGCCAGGGCGGTGAAGCGCCGACGGCGTTGCGCGGCGCCAACGGTGCCCCCCCCGCCACCGGCACGGTGGCTCCTTCGCCGGTGCCGCCCCCGCCGCCAGCGCCTGCGCAGCAGCTTCCCGCCGCACGCGCCACCGATGGCAATGTGGCGACTCCGCCACCTGCAGCGGCCGCGGCCAGCCCTGCGCCGCCCCCCAGCAACGGCCCCAGCGAAGCGCAGATGCAGGCCATCCGCGAACGCATCCAGGCCCGCCGTCGTCAGCTGCAACAGCAGCAACAACCGTCGCCGCCCCCGGGCGATGGCACCAACCGATAGAGTGAATGCATGAATCTGCGTTTTCTTCCCTGGTCCTTCGCGCTGACGCTGCTGGTCGGCTGCAGCACCGTGTCCGGCCCGCACCTGCACCGCGGCGTGACGCCGCCCCCCGCAGCCGCAGGGCAGGCGGCCACCGAGGCGCAGGTCGTCGAAGGTGACGCCGCCGCAGGCGCACCGCAGGCGGTGATCCGCCGCGGCACCGGCACCATGATCAACCGCGAGGCCGCCCGCGCGCCGTCGCCCGCGCTGCACTCGGCCAGTGGTGGCAGTGCCACCTTCAATTTCGAAGGCGAATCGGTGCACGCGGTGGTCAAGGCCATCCTCGGTGACATGCTGGGCCAGAACTATGTGATCGCGCCGGGCGTGCAGGGCACGGTGACCCTGGCGACGCCCAAGCCGGTATCGCCGGCGCAGGCGCTGAACCTGCTGGAGATGGTGCTGGGCTGGAACAATGCGCGCATGGTCTACAGCGGTGGCCGCTACAACATCGTCGCCGCCGACCAGGCCCTGGCCGGTACCGTGGCGCCGAGCACCGCGCCGGCCGCCAATGCCCGGGGCTTCGAGGTGCGGGTGGTGCCGCTGCAGTTCATCTCCGCCACCGAGATGAAGAAGGTGCTGGAGCCGTACGCGCGGCCCAACGCCATCGTCAATGTCGACAGCGGCCGCAACGTGATCACCCTCGGCGGTACCCGCGCCGAACTCGAGAACTACCTGCATACGGTCGAGATCTTCGATGTCGACTGGCTGTCGGGCATGTCCGTGGGCGTGTTCCCGATCCAGTCGGGCAAGGCCGAGCAGGTCGCCGCCGACCTGGAGAAGGTATTCGGCGAGGAGAGCAAGACGCCCAGCGCCGGCATGTTCCGCTTCCTGCCGCTGGAGAACGCCAACGCGGTGCTGGTGATCACCCCGCAGGTCCGCTATCTGGACCAGATCCAGCAGTGGCTGGACCGGATCGACACCGCCGGTGGCAGTGCGCGCCTGTTCTCCTACGAGCTGCGCTACATCAAGGCACGTGACCTGGCCCAGCGCCTGTCCGAGGCGTTCGCCAGCAGCAACAACCGCAACAGCCGCGGTGGATCGGCCTCGCTGGCGCCGGGCGCGATGCCGATGCAGGTCGACAGCAGTGGCGAGACCCGTGGCAGCGACGTCGGTTCGCTGGGCGGCACCGGTTCGGCCAACGGCAGCAGTGGCGGCATGAGCAGCACGATGAGCCTGCCGCAGCGCCAGGAGGGCAACATCAGTGTCAGCCTGGAGGTGGAAGGCGATACCGTCGGCGTGTCGGCGGTGGAGGAAACCAATGCGCTGCTGGTGCGCGCCACGCCGCAGGCCTGGCGTTCCATCCGCGAAGTGATCGAGAAGCTCGATGTGATGCCGATGCAGGTGCACATCGAAGCGCAGGTCGCCGAAGTCGACCTCGACGGCGACCTCAAGTACGGCGTCAACTGGTTCTTCGAGAATGCCGTGCAGGGGCAGACCTTCCCCGGTGCCACCGGCGGCGCGACGCTGCCCAGCGCGCTCGGCCGCAGCGTGTGGGGCACCTTCGCCGGCGCGGTGACCGGTGGCGAAGGTGCCGGCTGGACCTTCCTCGGCAAGAACGCGGCCGCGGTGGTCAGTGCGCTGGACAAGGTGACCAACCTGCGCCTGCTGCAGACGCCGTCGATCTTCGTGCGCAACAACGCCGAAGCCCAGCTCAATGTCGGCACCAAGATTCCGATCAACTCGGTGTCGGTCAACACCGGCATCAGCGACAGCACCTACAGCCAGGTGCAGTACCTGGACACCGGCGTGATCCTCAAGGTGCGCCCGCGCATCACCCGTGATGGCGTGGTGTTCCTGGACATCGTGCAGGAAGTCAGTTCAGCCGGCGCCACCCCGTCCGGCTGCGATCCGACCAAGTCGACCTGCAACCCGCCGATCAACACCCGCAAGATCTCCACCGAAGCGGCGCTGCAGAGCGGCGACACCATCATGCTGGCCGGCCTGATCACCAATTCCGACGAGGATGGTTCCAGCGGCATTCCCGGGCTGAGCCGGCTGCCGATCGTGGGCGGTCTGTTCGGCAGCAAGGTGCGCAAGAACAAGCGTTCGGAGGTGATCGTGCTGCTGACCCCGACCATCGTGCGCAATGCCGGCGAAGCACGCAGGCTTACCGATGAGTACAGCAACCGCTTCCGCGCGATGGAGCCGTTCCCCACCCGCGAGCGCAAGAAGTAGGGTGTTCGGCAGGGCTGCGCCCTGCACCTGCCGAAGCCGAAGCCGAAGCAACGTCAAAAGCGGGCTGTCCGTGGGAGGGCGGGGCGGTGTCGGATTGCGGGGACGCCGCAAGTACGTCCTTGTAGGCTTGGCAGCCGCTTGCTCGTGTGCGCGTTCCTGCGCACACGGCAAGACCGGGGTTGGGCGTCCTGCCCAACCCGCCCGAGGCATGCCTCGGGCCCATGCGGCTGACACCCCGCACTCCGACACCGCCCCACCTTCGACAGGTTCACGCGGCTGTTGGTAGGTGTCGACCTTGGTCGACACGATTTTTCCGTCAGATATCGAAATGGATCGGGGTCAGGTGCGCCATCCCACGCAATGCCGGCATTTGACGTTGACGTTGACGTTGACGTTGCTGCGGGTGCAGGGCGCAGCCCTGCCGGTGCTACGCTACCGCCAGCGACTACCACGGAGGCGGGATGGGGGCGATCGTGTTGTTGCCGCTGGGCGTGGACGATGCTGCACTCGACCGCTGCCTGGCCGCGCTGGATGCCGGTACCGCCGCGGGGACGGCGATCTGGCTGGCCGATGACGCACAGGCCGGGCCACGTGCGCAGGCGGTGGTCGAACACTGGTTGGCACATACCCCTTTGCAGGCCGAGTACACGCGGCGCGCGCGGCCGCTGGGCGAGGTCGCCCATCTGGACGAAATGCTGCGCGCCTGCGATGGCCTGGACGTGGCGGTGCTGGCGCCGGACAGCGTGCCGGCCCCGGGCTGGCTGCAGCAGTTGCAGGCCACCTTCGCCCGCGACGCCGCCATCGCCACCGCCACGCCCTGGTGCAACGTGGGGGAAACGGCCGCCTGGCCGCGGCTGGGCGAACTCAATCCCGAACCGGCCGACCCGGCGCTGCTGGCCCACGTGTGCGCCGCGCTGCCCGCGTTGCACCCGGAACTGCCTTCGGCCGTGACCCACGCCGTGCTGCTGCGGGCCAACGCGCGCCGGCGTGCCGGCGGGCTGGATGCGGAAAGCTACCTGGGCTGGAACGCCGCACTGGTCGATCTGAGCCTGCGCATGGCCGGCCTGGGCTGGCGCAACGTGCTGTGCGAGAACGCGTTCGTCAGCCGTGCCGGTGAAGCCCCCAGTCGCGAAGGCGATCTGGAGGCGCTGGCCGCGCGCTGGCCCGGCTGGATGCCGCGCCTGGCCGACTTCCTGATGCACGATCCCCTGCAGGCCCTGCGCCAGGATCTGCAGCACGGCATGCAGCAGGCGATAATGCCGCGTGACCAGGGTGACCTGTTCGCGTCGTCCTCGCCGCTGGAGCCGTCTGCTTGAATTCCGCCATTGCCGCCATCGTTGTGACCTACCAGAGCGGCAGCACCGTCGATGCCTGCCTGTCCCGGCTGCGCCAGGCGCACGATGTCGCCGAGATCCGGGTGATCGACAACGGTTCGCTGGATGACACGCTGGACATCGTGCAGCGTCACGCCAGCCATGATCCGCGGGTGCGCTTCATCGCCAACCCGGACAATCCGGGCTTCGCCACCGCCAACAACCAGGGCGTGGCCGATTCGCACAGCCCGTGGCTGGCCTTCATCAACCCGGACCTGCTGGTCGAGGCCGATACCCTGTCGGCGCTGCGCGACCGCGCCATGGCGGTGGGCGACAGCCTGCTGGGCGTGGAGCAGGTGGACGAGCATGGCCAGCCCGATCCTGCGGTGCGGCGTCGCGACCCGGATTTCCTGGCCATGCTGCGCTCGCCCGGACGCGGTGCCCGACTGGCCGTGGCGCGCGACCCGGCGCAGCCACTGCAGCAGGTGCCGGCGTTGTCCGGCGCGCTGCTGTTGATGCCACGCGCGCTGTTCGACCGCATCGGTGGCTGGGATGCCGGCTACCGGCTGCATGCTGAGGACCTGGACCTCTGCCGCCGCGTACGCCAGGCCGGCGCGGTGGTGGCCATCGCCAACGATCTGCAGGTGACCCACGTGCGCGGGGTGTCCAGCCGCTCGCGGCCGTTCTTCGTGGAATGGCACAAGCATCGCGGGCTGTGGCGCTACTTCGGCAAGTTCGAAGCGCCGCAGCGGTCGTGGCCGGTGCGGCTGGCGGTGTGGGGCGCGATCTGGGCCCATGCGCTGGTGCAGGTTCCGAGGCTGCTGCGCAGGTCGCGCTGAACGCCGCCGCCGCACGCCGCCGCCATGCCGCGCCGGATCGGCCGGGAACCCTGATTCACCCCGACAGGCGCATAATTCCGCCCATGCCTATCATCCAGTCCCTGCTCGACACCGACCTGTACAAGTTCACCATGATGCAGGCGGTGCTGCACCAGCACCCCGGCGCGCAGGTCCAGTATCGCTTCAAGTGCCGCACGCCCGGCATCGACCTTGCCCGCTACATCGATCAGATCGATGAGGAGATCGACCACCTGTGCAGCCTGCGGTTCAGTGACGCCGAGCTGGACTACATGCGTGGGCTGCGCTTCGTGAAGCCGGATTTCGCCGATTTCCTCGGCCTGTTCCACCTGGACCGCAAGTACATCCAGCTGCGTGCCTCGAAGGTGGTGCCGGGCGAGATCGAACTGGACATCACCGGCCCCTGGCTGCATACGATCCTGTTCGAAGTGCCGCTGCTGGCGATCATCAACGAGGTGTGGTTCCGCAATACCACCACGGCCGATTTCGCCGAAGGCGAGCGCCGGCTGCAGGCCAAGGCCGCGCTGCTGCGCGATACGCCCGGCTTCGAGCAGTGCCGCATCGCCGACTATGGCAGCCGCCGCCGCTATTCGCGCGACTGGCATGCACGCCTGCTGCCGCTGCTGCGTGATGCGCTGGGGCCGCAACTGGTCGGCACCAGCAACGTGCATTTCGCGCGCCTGTACGGCATGACGCCGCACGGCACCATGGCCCACGAATACCTGCAGGCGTTCCAGGCGCTCGGTCCGCGCCTGCGCGATTCGCAGGTGGCGGCACTGGAATCGTGGGCACGCGAGTACCGCGGCGACCTCGGCATCGCCCTGTCCGATGTGGTCGGGCTGGATGCCTTCCTGCGCGACTTCGACATGTACTTCTGCAAGCTGTTCGACGGCGTGCGCCACGATTCGGGCGACCCGTTCGACTGGGGCGACCGCATGCTGGCCCATTTCCAGCAGCGCCGCGTCGACGCGCGCAGCAAGGTGCTGGTGTTCAGCGATGGCCTGGACATCGCGCGGGTCATGCGCCTGTACGACTACTTCCGCGGCCGCTGCCAGGTGGCGTTCGGCGTGGGCACCCACCTGACCAACGACCTGGGGCCGACCCCGCTCAACATCGTCATCAAGATGGTCCGCTGCAACGGCCAGCCGGTGGCCAAGCTCAGCGACTCGCCGGGCAAGAGCATGTGCGACGACCCGGGCTATCTGTCCTACCTGCGCCAGGTGTTCGAACTGCCGCCAGCGGAGAAGCCGGACGCCACGTTGTGACGCGCTACGTCAGCTTGTGACGCGGACCTTGCTGCGCATCTTTGTGATGTATATCACATTTCTATGGCCGAACTTCACGAGATCGCTTACGATTTCCATTCAGGATGTTGGCAGGCCTTGAGGGAGTTCTGCAGTGAAGGTTCTTTCTGTTTTCGGTACCCGTCCTGAGGCCATCAAGATGGGACCGCTGGTCAAGGCGCTGGGTGAGGCGCCGGATATCGAATCCATCGTGTGCACCACCGGCCAGCATCGGATGATGCTGGACCAGGTGATGGCGTTGTTCGGCATCACGGCCGACCACGACCTGGATGTGATGGTGCCCAACCAGACCCTCAACGGCCTGTGCGCGAAACTGTTCGAGCGGCTGGATGCGCTGTACACCGAAGTGAAGCCGGACCGCGTGCTGGTCCACGGCGACACCACCACGGCGATGACCGCTGCAGTGGCCGCGTTCCACCATCGCATCCCGGTGGGCCATGTCGAAGCGGGCCTGCGCACGGGCGACATCCACCGGCCGTGGCCGGAAGAGATGAACCGGCGGGTGATCGACGTTGTCTCCGATTTCCTGTTCGCGCCCACCGCCAGTTCGCGCGCGAACCTGGCCCGCGAGCATCTCGGCGGCAGGATCCTGGTGACCGGCAACACCGTCATCGATGCCCTGCAGCAGACCGTGCAGCGGCTGGATCGCGACCCGGCACTGCGTGCCAGCGCCGATGCGCCGTTCCAGATGCTCGATCCCGATCGCCGCCTGCTGCTGGTCACCGGGCATCGGCGCGAGAGCTTCGGCCATGGTTTCGAGAACATCTGCCGCGCGCTGGCCGAGCTGGCCAAGCGCAGCGATCTGCAGATCCTGTACCCGGTGCACCTCAATCCGAACGTGCAGGGGCCGGTCAACGCGCACCTGGGCAATCTCGGCAACGTGCACCTGGTGCCGCCGCAGGACTACCTGAGGTTCGTGCGCCTGATGCAGCGTGCCGACGTGATCCTCACCGATTCCGGCGGCGTGCAGGAGGAAGCGCCGGCACTGGGCAAGCCGGTGCTGGTGATGCGCGATGTCACCGAGCGCCCCGAAGCAGTGGAGGCGGGCGTCGTCACGCTGGTCGGCACCGCGCCTGAGCGGATCGTCGCTGCGGTCAGTGCAGCACTGCAACAGCCGCCCCACGCCACCCGTTTCGACCCCGATGCCAGTCCCTATGGCGACGGCCGCGCCAGCGCGCGCATCGTCGCTGCCCTGCGTGGGCACCCACTGCCCGAATTCACCGCAGGCCATCGCAGTGCTGGCCCTGCCCCCCTTCCTCTACACGAAGTGACGCCATGACCCAGAACGGCCGTCGTACCTTCCCCGTTGCTCTCACTGCGCTGGCCCTGGCCTGTACGGCGGCCAGCGCCGCCGCTGCCGACAGCGTGGCCGGCCAGTTCGCCGAATGGACCGGTGACCGCACGGTGAGCCGTCAGATGACGCTGCGCCAACTGGGCTTCCGCCAGCCGCTGGTGCTCAGTGGCCAGGAGAGCCAGCGCGAAATCTATCTGCCGGTGCCGGTGGGCGTGCCGACCCGCGAGGCACAGCTGCAGCTGGACGGGCGCTACGTACGCGGGCACAGCGGCCGTACCTCAAGCCTGTGGTCGGTCGATGGCGACCCGATGGCCGCCCGTTCGATCACCGATGCGCAGGGCGATGCCAGCCAGCTGCTGGCGATCGATGGTGAGCCGCGTGACAACGGTTTCGTCCGTGTCGGCGTGGGCTGGTGGTCGATCGTTTCCGACTACCGCTGCGCGGACCAGAGCGCGCCGGCCAACGTGCTGCGGCTGTCGCCCGATTCGCGTTTCAGCTACCGCTTCGATGGCCGTGCGGTGGATACCGTCGCCAAGGCCTGGGGCGCGTTGCCGCCACGGGTTCGCCTGCTGGTCGATGGCAAGGCGCTGCAGGCGCCGGTCTACGATGCCGCATGGCGCATCGGTGCCGCACTGCAGACCGGGGGCAAGCAGGTCGACGTGGTCGCGCTGCCGAAGGTGGGCGACAGCGTCGACCTCAGTGGCATCAGCATTCCGGCCAGCCTGCAGGGCGTGCCGGCCTATGCAGCACTGGCCGCAGGCGAGCGTGCGCACGCCATCCGGGATCTGGCTGAAGTGGGTGCGTTGTTGACCCTGCGCGACAGCGGTCCGCTGGCGGCCGACGTGATGATCGGCAGCGACGCCCTGCGCAACGGCGTGCGCGCCGCGCTGGATGCACTGGCCACCCAGGTTGCCGGCACCGGTGCAGACGCCGCCGCTGCCTTCACGACCTGGCGCAGCACCGACATGGCCACCCTCGAAAAGCCGGTCGCCAATGCTTCGGTCAGCGTGGCGGCGATCGCCGGACGACCGACGCTGCTGGTCGATCCCGCTGCCGGCGGCAAGGTCGCCGGGCTGTTGTCCGAACAGTGGCGGCAGTATGCGCTGGGCCGCTCGCTGAAGGTCGAGCAGGCCGGGACGCCGGTGATGGAAGGCGATCGCGTGCTGCTCAGCCGCCTCGGCAATATCGCCGGTACCCAGGACATCGTCACCCGCGGTGACCGCAGCGCGACCTTCGAACTGGGCGCGCTGTCGGCCGATGGCCGCCTGCCCGAAGAAGTCGTGCTGGATGTGTCGGCCGCACCCAATGCAGCCGGGCAGGGCGCGGTTGCCACGATCTATTTCAACGATTACCTGCTCGGTGCGAAGGTGCTGGCCGCCGACGGCAAGCCGCAGCGGCTGGTGGCCAAGGTGCCGGCCTATGCACTGTCGGCACGCAACGAGGTACGCGTCAGCTTCCTGCGCCAGCCGGCGCGGCCGTACTGCCACGACCCGGCCACCGCGTTCCCGGTGTCGATCCTGCCCAGCAGTCACCTGACGCTGGCCAAGCGCACGCTGGCCGCCGATTTCATCGGTGCTGCCAGCCAGCTGGCACATGCCAATGAAGTGTTCGTGCCGGCGGCATGGCTGCAGGATGCGCCGGCCTCGCTGGCCAAGGTCATCGCCATCGCCAGTGCGGTTGGCGCGTCGCCGCAGGCTGCCGAACTGAAGGTGGTCGACGCCGCGGCGGCGATCAACCCCGGCAAGCCCTACCTGGCCTTCGGGCTGGCACCGTCGGGCGTGAACCTGGCCGGCCTGAAGGATGGCCGCCTGGTCATCGCCGGCGCACCGCAGGCGCTGCTCGACCTGACCGGGCTGGAGCATGCCGCTGCGGTGCAGGTGACCTCGGCCGGTGGCCACATCGGTGTGCTGTACAGCGATCTCGGTGCGCAGGGGCCGACCCTGGGAACACCGTTCCGCCTGCTGCGCGGCGACCTGGCGGTGATCGACGGCAGTGATGTCGTGCGCGATTTCGACAGCCAGGACCCCTACGGTTCGCGCATTGCCGACGAAGGCAATCCGCAGTCGAAGTGGGAACAGCACATGGTGTGGCTGCTGGTGCTGGTGGGCGTGGTGGTGCTTGCGCTGCTGGCCGCCCGTGTCGCCCAGATCCGCCGCCGTCGCAAGTCCGCCAACAGCGGTCACTGATCCGCCGTGGACGGTCTGTTCTGGAACATCCAGCTGGCCAACTATTACGCCGCCCTGGAAACGGTGGCGGCGGCGGTTGCCGTGCTGATCCTGATCTCCAGCCTTGATGACCTGTTCATCGATCTCTGGTACTGGGTGCGGGAAGGCTGGCGCACGCTGACCGTCAAGAAGCGCCGCGAGTACAGGCCGCTGACCCAGCAGGACCTGCTGCAGCGGCCCGAACAGCCGCTGGCGATCATGGTGCCGGCGTGGATGGAGTACGACGTCATCGCGCAGATGGTCGAGAACATGATCGATGTGCTCGACTACCGCGAGTACGTGGTGTTCGTGGGGACCTATCCCAACGACCAGGCGACCATCGACGAAGTGGAGCGCATGCGCCGGCGCTACAAGCGCCTGCGCCGGGTGGAAGTGCCGCACGATGGCCCGACCAGCAAGGCCGACTGCCTGAACTGGCTGATCCTGGCGATCTTCGATTACGAAAAGCGCCACGACATCGAATTCGCCGGCGTCATCCTGCACGACAGCGAAGACGTGCTGCACCCGATGGAGCTGCGCTTCTTCAACTACCTGCTGCCGCGCAAGGACATGATCCAGCTGCCGGTGACCTCGCTGGACCGCGAGTGGTACGAGCTGGTGGCCGGCGTGTACATGGACGAGTTCGCCGAATGGCATGCCAAGGACCTGGTGGTGCGCGAAAGCGTGTCCGGCATGGTGCCCTCGGCCGGCGTCGGCACCTGTTTCTCGCGCAGGGCCCTGCTGGCGCTGAGCGCAGCCACCGACAACCAGCCGTTCAACACCGACAGCTTGACCGAGGACTACGACGTCGGCGCACGCCTGGCGGCGATGGGCATGCATTCGATCTTCGCCCGCTTCCCGGTGCAGTTCCTGGTGCGGCGTCCGTCGTGGTTCGGGTGGGGACCGGTGCGCGAGCGCACCCAGCAGATGGCGCTGTGCGTGCGCGAGTACTTCCCCGACAACTTCCGCGCCTCGTACCGGCAGAAGGCGCGCTGGGTGCTGGGCATCGGCCTGCAGAGCTGGGAGACGCTGGGCTGGCGCGGCTCATTGGCGACCAAGT
The DNA here is from genome assembly GCF_030549525.1 of Stenotrophomonas sp. 704A1. NCBI lineage: Bacteria > Pseudomonadati > Pseudomonadota > Gammaproteobacteria > Lysobacterales > Lysobacteraceae > Stenotrophomonas > Stenotrophomonas tuberculopleuritidis. Next base: position 672,393 of record NZ_CP130831.1, read on the forward strand.
ACCTGCTGGCGCGCGACCGCAAGGGCATCGTCACCTCGTTCGTCAGCATCATCGCCTACCTGATCTTCCTGCAGTTGCTGCTGTTCTGGGTGCTGAAGGTGACCGGTGTCTGGAATCTGCAGTATCCCAGCGTGTTCCAGGCCGGTTCCTGGCAGATGAACGTCGCGCTGTTGACCACCGCTGCGCTGGCGACCCGCGTGGTGCAGCGCTTCTACTTCGTCAACCGGCTGTATGGCTGGGAGCACGCGTTGATGTCGATTCCGCGCATGGTGGTCGGCAACATGGTCAATTTCATGGCCACTGCGCGTGCCTGGCGGATGTTCCTGGCCTACCTGCTGTTCGGCAAGCGCATGGTCTGGGACAAGACCATGCACGATTTCCCGGATGCCTCGGCGCTGGTGCAGACACGCAAGCGCCTGGGAGAACTGCTGACCACCTGGCAGGCGGTCGAACCCGAGCGCCTGGAAGAGGCGCTGCGGCAGCAGCAGGGCGGGCGTCAGCAGCCCCTGGGCCGCATCCTGCTGTCGCAGGGCTGGCTGGATGATGAAACCCTGGCCGAAGCGATCGCCTTCCAGGGTGACCTGCAGCGTGCGGTGATCGATGTCGACTACCTGGGCTCGGGCAGCTTCCCGGTGAGCGTCGATGCCTGCGTGCAATGGCGCATGCTGCCGCTGCCGCCGCTGCAGGAAGGCACCCTGCGCCTGGCGGTGGCCAATCCGTTGTCCGAACCGGCCGTGGCCCTGCTCAAGCAGGAAACCGGCAGCGCCCATGTCGAACAGAGCGTGGCCCGCGAAAGCGAGATCAACGCCGGCCTGCGCCTGATCGGTGGTGCCGAACAGTGGCGCATCGACACCGTGCCGCTGCTGGGTGACCTGCTGGTGGAAATGCGCCTGATCGACCACGCTCGCTTCGAGATCGCGCTGGATGAGTACAAGCCACAGCGTGATGGCCGCATTGGCGACTACCTGGTGACCAAGGGCATCGCTACCGAAGAGGCCATCGCCCAGGCCATGCAGGAGCAGCGCCGCCGCGCGGCGTTGCTGCAGTCGCCGCCTCCAGGAGTTGTATCGGCATGAAGACCACGCTGTTGTCCGCCGTCATTGCCGCCACCCTGGCCGCTGCTGCGCCGGCGTACGCACAGGCCGACGCGCCCCTGCCGTTGTCCGGCCCGGCCTACCGGCTGGCCGAGCAGGCCTTTGCGGCCTACGACCGCGGCGACTACAGCAGCGCCTATCGGCAGGCCACCGAAGCCTCGCGGCTGCGGCCGGATGTGGTGCGATTGCGGCTGCTGCAGATCTATTCGTTGCAGAAGCTCGGCCGCGGCGACGAGGCCCGGCAGCAGGCGCGGCGCGCGCTGGATGCGGGCTTGAAGGATCCCGCGTTGGCCGGCCTGGCCGCGGCGCCGCCCCCGCGCACGGGCACCCGCAGCACCCCGCGTGCCGCACCCGCTGTGCCGCAGACCGCGGCGCAGCGCGCCTATGAGCAGGCCTTCGCGATCGCCACCGAGGCCTACACCGCCTACAACAACGACCAGATGGCCATCGCCGCCAGCAAGGCCGAGCAGGCCTTCCGCCAGCAGCCGCAGCAGGGCGCGTGGGCGATGTTGTGGGTGGCCTCGCTGGAAGCGCAGCAGCAGCTTGAGCAGGCCGACGCCGCTGCCGCGGTTGCCCTGCAGCTGGGTGCGCCGAACGTGGCCGACCTGCGTGCCAAGCGGGTGGCGCTGGGCCGCCAACGTGCGGTGAAGCCAGCCCAGGAAGGCTACCAGGCCCTGATCGCCCAGGATTTCGGCGCGGCCGTCGGCTTCGCCCGCGAAGCCGTGACACGCGCGCCCGATGTCGCCTCGCACCGCCTGTTGCTGATGACCGCGCAACTGCTCGACGGGCAACTGCCGGCAGCAGAGATCACGGCCGACCAGGCCTTGGACAACGATGCAGACGACACCGTCGCGCTGGTGATGCGCGCCTACCTGCGCCAGCGCCAGGGCAACACCGTGCAGGCCAACGCCGATTTCGATGCAGCGCTGCAGCAGGACTGGCTGGATGACCAGCAACGCCGCAACGTGCGCCTGCTGGCGGTGGACGCCGCGGTTGCCGCCGGTGACCGCGCCCGCGCCAGCGCCCTGCTGGCGCCCCTGCAGAGCGACACCCTCGCCGATGTGGACGCCTCCGCGCAGCAGGGCATCCGCGAAGCGGTGGCGCAGCGCGAAAAGGCCATCCGTGCTGCGCGCGCGGGCCAGACCCTGACGCTGCAGTCCTACCCGGCGCCGTTCCAGCAATGCCGCGACACGCCCTACGGCACCCAGTGCGAACTGATGCCTGCCGATCTGCAGGGCGAAGGCGGACCGGCGCAGCGCGCCTACGCAGCCTATGGTCGGCAGGATTACCAGCGGGCGATCAGCGAAGCGCGCCAGGCCGTGCAGGAATCACCGGACAGCGTGCCGCTGCAGGGCCTGCTGACCACCACCCTGGCCGCTGGCAACCGTGCCCAGCAGGGTGAGGCGCGCCAGCGCCTGGACACCGCCCTGGCGACCCATCCCGACGATGCCGGACTGCTGATGCAGCGCGGTTACCTCAACCAGGCCGCGCGCGAGCCGGCCCGGGCGCTGGCTGATTTCCGTGCCGCCGAGGCGACCGGCAAGGCGCCGAAGACCGTGGTGATGGACCAGGCCTATGCCAGCGCCGCCAGCGGCGATCATCCGCAGGCCGTCACCCTGCTGCGCGGTGCGATCGACGCGGCCGACGCTGGCCAGCTGCCGTTGGACAAGGCGCAGCGCTACAACACGCGCAGCGCCATCGCCAGCTATTCGCGTACCTGGGGCGTGACCGCCTCGGCCGGTTACCGGGGCTCGCGCCAGGCCGCCACCAATCTCGGTGGCGCATCGATCAGCACACCTGGCGCCTCGGTGTTCGGAACGCTGGAAGCGTTCTGGCGGCCGCAGGCCACCAACAACCAGCACGGCACGCTGGAAGCCTACGCGCGCATCGCCAATACCCTGTACGACGAAGGCGGTACGTTCGAATCGCTGCTGTTCACCGATCCCTGCACCGGGCAGGCAACGCCGGACAACCGCGAACGTGCCGAGCGCCTCAGCCGCTCGCGTTCCATCGCCGGCTGGCCGTCCACCGTCGGTTCGTTCGGGGTGCGCTATGCGTTCGGCCAGACCGGCCTGAGCGTCGGCCTGGAACGCCGCCAGTTCCTGGGCAGTGCGACCCGGCGCGGCGGTATCTACGCCGACTCGGCGGCCATCCGCTGCCAGATCCAGATCGAATCCGAGCGCCCGCTGCAGGCCAACCTGCTCGCCCGCTACCGCTTGAACGACAGTGCCGGCGGCTGGATGACCTACGCCACCTACGGGTTCTACAACGGCACCGGCATGCGCACCGATGTCACCCAGTGGTGGACGGTCAGCGGCTATGCCCAGGCCGGCCTGAGCTGGGACGACAATCGCGCCCACTTCACCGTCGACGCACTCGATGCCAACGGTGCCCCGTCGCAGCGCGTAAGCGAATCCAGCGGCCGCCTGCGCCGCCAGCAGGCCTTTGCCGCTGCCGAACTGCGTGCCGGCCGCAACTACCGCTTCGGCGCCGATCAGACACGCTGGCTGCTGACCCCGTACCTGGTGCTGGGTGCGGACTGGCAGGACCAGCGCTCGCGCGTACGCGGCATCGACTACCCCGGCATCGGGCCGCAGTCGTTCGCCCTGTCCGACACCGAGCGCAGCTGGTCCCTCGGCGCCGGTCCGGGCCTGGGCGTCCGCTACTGGTTCCGTGAAGACCACTACCACGCGGCACGCTCCTACCTGGATCTGTCGGTGTCCTACCGCTTCGCCATCGGCGGCGGAGATACCCAACGTGCCAAGGGCTTGTTCGCTACCGCCACCCTGTACTACTGACGCCGCATGAAGGAACTGCAGATGACGCCTGTAAACCCCATTCCCCGATCCGCGCGCCGCCCGCGCGCGCTGCTGCTGGCCGCGCTGTGTGCGCTGGCAATGGCCGGCACCGTGCAGGCGCAGGCGCCTGCTGCTCCGGTTGCAGCCAACCAGGATTCGTCCATCGTGCTGACCGGCAAGGATGGCTGGCTGTTCCCTGCCTGGGGCAGCCTGACCGAGGTGGATTCCGCTGCCATTGCCCGCAACACCGCACTCATTGCCGAGGCACAGCGCACGCTGGCGGCCGCCGGGGTCAAGCTGCAGGTGCTGGTGCTGCCGGACAAGGCGCTGTTCTATGAAGACAAGCTGCCGGATGGCAAACGCCTGGGTGACGCGGTGCGGGGCCGCTACGCACTGGAGCTGGACGGCCTGGCGAAGGCGCAGGTACCGGCCGTGGACGCGCTGCAGGCGATGCGCCAGGTCAAGCAGGGCGGGGTGGATGTGTTCTATCGCAGCGATCAGCACTGGACCCAGCCTGCTGCCGACGCGGTGGCCAGCGCGGTTGCCGCCAGGGTCAAGGAACAGGTGCCGACCCTGGCCGGCCAGGCCGGCAGCGGCATGGCGCTGGGCAGCGAGATCAAGGAGCGCCGTTTCGGCGACCTGGCCGAGCTGTTCCTCACCGACGAACAACGCAAGGCGATCGGCCGCGATACGTTCACCGTGCGCCGCCAGGCCGAACAGCAGTCGCTGCTGGATGATGCGCCGGCACCGGTGCATGTCACCGGCCACAGCATGGTCCAGCCCTATTTCGGTTTCCCGCAGAAGCTGTCCAACCTGCTCGACCGCCCGGTATCGGTGAACTGGAAGCCGGGCAACGTCGGCCACTGGGTGATGCTGCTGGAATACCTGGAATCGGCGGAGTTCAAGCAGAACAAGCCGCAGGTGCTGGTCTGGCAGATGTTCGAGCCGTCCTACCCGCAGGGCCCGGATGCACGCGGCCAGTGGGACAACGCGTCGATCATGACCCCCGAACAGTGGAAGGCACGCTTGCACAAGGCACTGGGGCAGTAACCGATGAATGCCCGTCCCGGGGCGCCTGCGCCCCTGCCACCTGCTGCCCCACCGCGCGCGCATCGATTGAGCGCGGTGGTGGTGGCGGCGCTGCTGCTGGCCGGTATCTGCGCCGGCGGCTGGATGCTGGCCAACGCCAAGCTGCCGGCGGAAAAACTGCTGCCGTCCAAGTGGGCCGACGGCGAGGCCGGGCAGGCGATCAACCAGGCGTTGCGGCTGCCGATCCAGGCCCAGGGTGATCTGGTCGGCGCCGCGCTGCGCTACCGGCTGCTGGGCGATCTCGGCGAGCAGGTCGCGCTGGGCTGCCCGGACTGGCTGTTCTACCGCGACGGCCTGCGCCCGCCGCCCGGCGCCGGCGCACAGGTGTTCAAGGACCGCATCCGGCTGATGCAGCACTGGTCGCAGCAGCTGCAGGCCAACGGCGCGCAGCTGCTGGTGGTGGTGGTGCCGGACAAGTCGCGCATCGAGCAGGCGCACACCTGTGGCCTGCGTTATTCCGAACCGATGCGGGCACGCTACGGGCAGTGGCAGCAGGCGCTGGCGCAGGCCCGGGTGCCGAGCGTGGACCTGCTGCCGGTGCTGGCCGGGCAGGACGTGCCGGTGTTCTTCCGCACCGATGTGCACATGAACCGCGTTGGTGCGCAACGCGCCGCCGATGCGGTCACGGCGGCCGCGCTGCCGATGCTGGGCGGGCCGGGCACCCAGGCCTTCGAGGTCGGCGCACCCGGTACACCGAAGCCGCGCATGGGGGACCTGATCGTGCTGGCCGGGCTGGAACACGCACCGACCGCCTGGCGGCCACCGCTGGACTTGGAGCCGGAGCAGGTCATCGCCCCGATCCGTAGCGGCGGCCTGCTGGATGACACGCCGCCGGTGGAGGTGCTGCTGCTGGGCAGCTCCAACGGCCGCCGCAGCCTGTTCGCCGAACGCCTGGGCCACGGCCTTGGGCGCGAAGTCTGGAACCAGAGCATGGATGGGGGCCAGTTCTCCGGCGCGCTGCTGGCGGCGCTGCCGCAGCAGGCGACGTGGCCGCCCACCGTGAAACTGGTGATCTGGGAATTCTCCGAAATGGCCCTGTCCCTGCCGCTGACCGAAGGCGAGCAGAAGGCATTGGCCGGTATCGACTGAGCGCCGACCGACCATGCTGTTCAACTCCTTCCTGTTCCTGCTGGTTTTCCTGCCGATCGCGCTGGGCGTGCACTACCTGCTGGGCGCGCTGCAGCCCCGCCTGGCCGCGCTGTGGCTGTGCGTGGCCTCGATCGTGTTCTATGGCTGGTGGAATCCGCAGTTCGTGATCCTGCTGGCAGGATCGATCGTCTTCAACTACCTGGTCAGCCTGCTGATCCTGGCCCTGGCCAGGCGACCGCGCCTGCAGCTGCTGGCCACGGCATTCGGCGTTGCCGCCGACATCCTGCTGCTGGTGCACTACAAGTACTTCGCGGCGATGGTGACCTTCGTCCACGACCTGGGCTTCAACGTCGGCCCGATGGACGCGTTGATCCTGCCACTGGGCATCTCCTTCTTCACCTTCACCCAGATCGGCTACCTGCTCGATTGCCGCGCCGGCGTGGTCAACGACCGCAGCCCGCTCAGCTACGTGCTGTTCGTGACCTTCTTCCCGCACCTGATCGCTGGCCCGATCCTGCACCACAAGGAGATGATGCCGCAGTTCAGCAAGCGCGAAACCTATCGTTTCCAGGCCGAGAACCTCTCCATCGGCGGCATGCTGTTCGTCATCGGCCTGGCCAAGAAGGTGCTGCTGGCCGACACCATCGCGCCCTACGCCGATGCCGGGTTCGCCTCCACCGGGGAGCTGCAGTTCTGGGGCGCATGGGCCACTGCACTGAGCTATGCGCTGCAGCTGTACTTCGATTTCTCCGGCTACTCGGACATGGCGCTGGGCCTGGCGCGCATGTTCGGCATCCGCTTCCCGCTGAATTTCAATTCGCCGTACAAGGCCACCAGCATCATCGATTTCTGGGCGCGCTGGCACATGACGCTGACCCGCTACATCACCGCTTACCTGTACTACCCGGTGGCGATGGCGGTGACCCGCTGGCGCAGCCGCCATGGCCGCGCCACCGGCCCGGCGGCAGTGGCCTCGGCCGGCGGCTTCTTCTCGATGATCGTGCTGCCCACGGTGTGGGCGATGGGCCTGGCCGGCATCTGGCACGGCGCGGGCCTGCAGTTCCTGATCTTCGGCCTGCTGCATGCGGGCTACCTGGCGGTCAATCATGCCTGGCGGGTGTTCGTCGGCGGCCGCAAGCCAGCGGCGATGCGCACGCTCAATCCCTTCCAGCACGCCGGCTACGTGCTGCTCACCTTCGGTGCGGTACTGGTGGCACAGGCGTTCTTCCGCGCCGACGGCGTGCAGGATGCCTGGCAGCTGGTGCAGGGCATGTTCGGCGTGCGTGGCTGGGAAAGCATGGAGAACCTGGGCCACCTTGCCGGCATGGGCATGGCCGACGGCGCGCGCCTGCTGCTGGGCCATCACCTGCAGGTGCTGTACATCGTGGTGGCGCTGGCCATCGTCTGGCTGGCGCCGAACGCGCACCAGATCATGGGCGTGTATTCGCCCTCGCTGGCCAAGCCCAGCCCGGCGCCGCGCGCGTGGATGCGCTGGCAGCCGAACCTGGCATGGCTGCTGGTGATGCTGGTGCTGCTGGCCCTGTGCCTGCTCAACCTGCACAAAGAAACCCGATTCCTTTACTTCCAGTTCTGACAAGGTGGATTCCAACATGGACAAGCAGACGCTCCAGAACCAGCTGATCGACATCATCGAATCGGTGATCGGCACCCGCGTGCAGGCCGACGAATACATGGAGTCGCTGTTCGACTCCATGTCCAAGGTCCAGCTGATGGTCGAGGTCAAGGATCGCCTTGGCGTGACCCTGCCGGTGGACGAGATCGATGCCCTGGTCGACTCGGTGCAGGTGCTGGCCGATTACGTGGCCGAGCACAGCCCGCGCTGATCGCGCTTGGCTGGGCTCTACACCTCTTCAACAGCGCCGGAGATTGCGCGATGTACTTCGATTTCGAGCACGGTTGCTTCGCCGATCTGGAGGTCGCTCCGCAGGCGCCCGCCCTGCACGCTGCCGACGGCGTGCTGGACTGGGTCGGCCTGCACCGCGCCACCTTGAACTGGAGTGATCGCGCGCGCGCTGCCGGCATCAGGCCGGGTGACGCGCTGGTGATTTCCGGGCACAAGGAATCGGCCTTCGTGGTCGCCATGCTCGGCTGCCTGGGCATGGGCGTGACCTACGTGCCGGTGGACAACATCAACCCGCCGGCCCGCCTGCAGCGCATCACCGCTCTGGTGCATGCACGGGCGATCTACGATGCTGCCGCCGATGCCTTCCTTCCCGGCGCCGATGCGCCGCGTGCGCTGGCGGTGCCGGACCTGGCCTACATCATGTTCACCTCCGGCAGCACCGGCGATCCCAAGGGCGTGCAGATCGGGCGCGACAGCGTCGCCCTGTTCACCGGCTGGATCCGCGACTGCCTGGCGCTGGGGCCGGCGCCGGCGTTGATGAACCAGATGCTCTTCAGCTTCGACTTCTCGCTGTTCGACCTGTGTGGCGCGCTCGGGCTCGGCGGTTGCTGCGTGCTGTGCCCGCGCGAGGTCATCGCCAGCAGCGAGCACTTCATCGACCATCTGCGCGATTCACAGGTGGCGGTGTGGGCCTCCACGCCCTCGTTCGTGCGCCAGCAGATGCTCAATCCGCGCTTCGACGCGGCGCACCTGCCGGACCTGCGCGTGTTCGTGTTCGGCGCCGAATCGCTCACGCCACGCGTGGCCGAAGAACTGTGGGCGCGCTTCCCGCAGGTGCGCATCATCAATTCCTACGGTCCCACCGAAGCGACCTGTTCAACCACCTGGGTGGAGATCGATCCGGCGCTGCGTGCGGCCGCGCCCAACCCGTTCCCGATCGGCATCGGCAAACCGTATGCAGAGGTGTTCCTGCGCGACGGCGAGATCTGCATGGCCGGCGACCACGTGATGCGTGGTTATCTGGAACGGCCCGACCTGGATGCCGGCGTGCTGTTCGAGCACAACGGCAAGCGCGCGTATCGCAGTGGCGATCTGGGCGACCAGGACGAGCAGGGGCGGTTCTACTTCCGTGGCCGCCGCGACGACCAGATCAAGCTCAACGGCTACCGCATCGAACTGGCCGAGGTCGACGTTGGCCTGGCCCGGCTGCCGGGCGTGGTCGCCGGTGCCGCGGTGGTGCTGCGCCGGCCCGATGGTTCCCTGGTACGCATGATCGGCTTCGTCGAACCGGCGCACCCCCAACCGGGCCAACTGCAGCGCGTACCCGATGCGCTGGCCGACTGGAAGGCGCAGCTTGAAGCCTGGATGCCGCCCTATATGATTCCTTCCGAGCTGTTCGCCGTGGATACCCTGCCACAGACGATCAGCAACAAGGTCGATCGCAAGCAACTGGAGCAGCGCTACCAGGCCCTGGCGCGCACGCTCCGCACGACGGAGAAACCTGCATGAATACCACGTTGACATCGCTGATCGCCGCCACCCTGCTGCTGTCGCCGTACGCAGCATCCGCCCAGCAGGCAGCACCGGAAGGGCGCCTGGCGCAGTTGTATGCGGCGCGTCCGCCTGCCGGCTCGGCGTTCGTGCGCGTGCTCAATCCCGGCAGCAGCGTGCTCAAGGCCGGTATCGCCAACGGCGCCGACCAGAGCATCGGGCCGGCCGCCCGGGCCACCCGCTATGCCATCGTCGAAGGCGGCAAGCCGTTCGCCGTGCGCGTGGCCGGCAAGGCGCGCACCCAGCCGGCAGTCGCTGCCGGCAGCTTCAGCACCCTGGTGCTGGACGCGGCTGCGCCCGCCAGGCCGGTGGCCGTGCTGCAGGACGGCGGCGGCACCAGCGATGCCTTGAAGGCCGAGATACGTTTCTACAACCTGGCCGGGAGCTGCGCGCAGGGCTCGCTGGCGATGGCCGACAAGGGCGCCGTGGTGTTCCCCGCCGTTGCCGCCGGCGCCAGCGCCGCGCGCGGCATCAATCCCGTCAAGGCGCGGCTGGTGGCCGCCTGTGGCGGCAGGAGCAGCAACGCGGTCGAACTTCCGGCACTGCAGCCCGGCGACCACTACAGCCTGTTCCTCACCGGCAGCGCCAGCGCACCGGTGCTGCAGGGCCAGCTCAGCGGCACCGACCCGGTAGGTCGCTGATCCCATGGTGCAGCGCCAGGTCTTCCGCGATGACCACGACCTGTTCCGCGAACAGGTCCGTCGTTTCATCGAAACGCAGATTGCTCCGCATTACCCGCAGTGGGAGCGTGATGGCATCACCCCGCGCTTGCTATGGCGCGCCGCGGGGGAGGCCGGCCTGCTCAACTGCCAGCTGCCCGAGCCCTACGGCCTGGGCGGCGACTATGGGCATGCCGCCTGCGTGATCGAAGAGCTGGCGCGCGCGAATTTCCTCGGCATCGGCTTCTCGATCCATTCGGACATGGTCGCGCCCTATCTGATGCAGTACGGCACAGCGGGCGTGCGTGATGCGTGGTTGCCGAAGATGGCGCGCGGAGAGGCGATCGGTGCGATCGCAATGACCGAGCCCAACGCCGGCAGTGATCTGAAGTCCCTCCGCACCCGTGCCGACGTAGTGGACGGCGGCTACCGCCTGAACGGGCAGAAGACCTGGATCACCAACGGCAGCAATGCCGATGTCGCGGTGGTGGTGGCCACGGTGGCACCCGAACTCGGAGCCGGAGGCCTGAGCCTGTTCTGCGTCGATCTCGGCGCGCCCGGGGTCAGCCGCGGCCCGCCGATGGCCAAGATCGGGCAGCACGCGCAGGACACCACTGAACTGTTCTTCGAAGACGTGTTGCTGCCGGCCGACCACCTGCTGGGCGAAGAGCGGCGTGGCTTTGCCTACCTTGAAGAGCAGCTGGCCGCCGAACGCCTGGCCATTGCCCTGCGCGCGGCCGCCTCGGCCGAGGGCATGCTGGCCGAAACCGTGGCTTACGTGCGCCAGCGCAAGGCGTTCGGTCGGCTGCTGATCGATCATCAGAACACGCGCTTCGTGCTGGCCTCGGCCGCCGCGCAGCTGGCGATGCTGCGCAGCTTCCTCGACCAGTGCCTGCACGAACAGATGCACGGGCGACTGGACACGACCCGCGCAGCCATGGCCAAGCTCAACGCCACCGAACTGCAGGGCAGGGTGCTGGATGACCTGGTGCAGCTGCACGGCGGTTACGGCTACAGCAGTGAGTACGGGATTGGACGGGCCTGGGCCGATGCCCGCGCGTTGCGCATCTTTGGTGGAACCAGCGAAATTCTGCGCGATCTCATCGGTCGCTCGCTGTAGCGCCTACAGTCCCCAGCGCCTGCGCAGGGCCGCCGCTTCGGGCGTGTCCTGGGACAGCCACGGGTCCAGCGCATACACCAGCACCTGTTCGGCACCACTGCCGCGGGCCCAGTCCAGTTGCCGCTCGATGCGCGCGGCATCGGCGGTCTCGCCCTTGAACTGGGTGCCGTCGCTGTTGCCGCCGGGCAGTTCGCGGAACAGCTCGACGATGGCATCGAACGCAACGCCGCGGGTACGCAGGTGCTGCAGCAGCGGTTGCAGCTGTTGCACGTTGCCGGCGCCGGCAACGCCCACCCCGTCCTGCACCATCGGCCGCAGCGGCGCCTGCGCCAGCACCGCATCCCACAGCGTCACCAGGTTGCCGTCGGTCTGCAGGCGGCTGAAATAGCAGGACACCGCGCAGTCGCCCCCGCGGTCACTGGCAGCCTGCTGCAGGCCATGCAGCCACTGCGCCAGCCATTGCTGGCGGCCCGGGTCGGCCCAGTGGTACTGCTCCAGTTCGTAGGGCACGTACCAGCCGTTGAAGGCCTGCAGCCGTGCCCACGGCGCCTGCGCCAGCCAGCTGCGCGCCTGCACCAGGCTGTCGGCGAAGAACGTCTGCAGTGCGCTGTCATCAGCGCCGATCGCCTGCCACCAGCGCTGCTGGAACGGCAGCCCGACACGGATGCGGATGCCGGCCTCGGCGGCCGCAGTGAACAGCATCCGCACGCTGCTGTCGGGCAATTGCCAGTCACCTTCGGCGCCGCCGATGATGCCGGTCCACTGCAGTACCAGCTGCCGGCAGCCCAGCTTGCGTGCCAGCTGCAGCGAGCGCTGCCAATCGCTCATGGCCCACTGCAGGTGACTGCGCCACGGCTGCAGGAACGTGCCATCCACCTGTTCGGGCAACGAACAGCCCGGCAGGGTGGCCAGCGCACCGGCCAACGGCGTCAGCAGTGCCGCACGCAGCAGGCGCCGGCGCAGCGGCGAAGACGGATCGGTTGGCAGGACAGGCGATGACATGCGCCCATCATCCCAGAGCACCGTGCGCAGCGGGTGAACCGCGCGCACCGTCCGGGAGTGCCGGCCGCTGGCCGGCGGTCCTCGCCGCTTATTCCAGCGCGTAGCGCAGCACGAACAGCGCCGCCACCAGCCACACCGCCGGGTGCACCTCGCGCCAGCGGCCGGTGCCGGCCTTCAGCGCGGCATAGGCGATGAAGCCGAATGCCAGGCCGTTGGCGATCGAATAGGTGAACGGCATCGCCAGCGCGCACAGTGCAGCCGGCACCGATTCGGTCAGGTCGCTCCAGTCCACTTCGACCAGTTCGCGCAGCATCAGCCCGGCCACGAACAGCAGGGCAGGGGCGGTGGCATAGCTGGGCACCATCGCCGCCAGCGGCGAGAACAGCAGTGCAGCCAGGAACAGCGCGGCCACCACCAGCGCGGTCAGGCCGGTGCGGCCACCGACCTGCACGCCCGAGGCGCTCTCGGCGAAGGCGGTGGTGCTGCTGGTGCCCAGCAGCGAACCGGCCACGATGGCGGTGCTGTCGGCCAGCAGCGCGCGGCCGAAGCGCTTCTGCGCGCCCGGCAGTTTCAGCAGGCCGGCACGGCCGACCACGCCGTACAGCGTGCCGGTGGCATCGAACACTTCCACCAGCACGAACACCAGCACCACCTGCAGCAGCACCGCGATCGGCGCACCGCCGTTGTGGTGCAGCAGGCCGGGCAGGTCCAGCTGCAGGAAGGTCGGCGCCAGGCTGGGCGGCAGCGAGACCAGGCCGTGGTACTGCAGATCGCCCAGCGCCCAGCCGGCAGCGGTCACGGCAAGGATGCCGATCAGGATCGCACCGCGCACGCGGCGCGCTTCCAGGATCGCGATCAGCAGGAAACCACCCAGCGCCAGCAGCGGCGGCGCGGTGTTCAGCGGGCCCAGTGCCACCAGCGTGTCTTCGTTGCCGATGATCACGCCGGACTTCTGCAGGGCGATGATGGCCAGGAACAGGCCGATGCCGGCCACGATCGCCGAGCGCAGCGATGCCGGAATGCCCGATACCAGCCAGGCCCGCACGCCGGTCAGCGACAGCACCAGGAACACCAGGCCGGAAATGAACACCGCTGCCAGCGCCTGCTGCCAGGGCAGGCCGGCGGCGCCGACCACGGTGAAGGCGAAGAAGGCATTCAGGCCCATGCCCGGGGCCATGCCGACCGGGAAATTGGCCGCCAGCGCCATCACCACCGAACCCAGCGCAGCGGCCAGGCAGGTCGCCACGAACACCGCCCCGGCGTCCATGCCGGTGGTTCCGAGAATCTCGGGATTGACGAAGACGATGTAGGACATCGTCAGGAAGGTGGTCACACCGGCCAGCAGCTCGGTGCGCACGGTGGTGCCGTGCTGCTGCAGCTGGAACAGGCGTTCGAACAGGGACATGGGGATTCTCATGGAGGTGTCGCCAGCAAGCGGGCGACCCACAAAGGAGAAAGGCCGCGCGAGCGCGGCCTTTCCGGTTGCCTTTCTTACTTCAGCGCCTTGAAGCGCAGGCGCTTGGGCGCGGCGTCGTCGCCCATGCGGCGGCGCTTGTCTTCTTCGTACTCGCGGTAGTTGCCCTGGAAGAACTCCACGTGCGAGTCGCCTTCGAACGCCAGGATGTGGGTCGCGATGCGATCCAGGAACCAGCGGTCATGCGAAATGACGAAGGTGTTGCCCGGGAACTCCAGCAGCGCATCTTCCAGCGCACGCAGGGTTTCGATGTCCAGGTCGTTGGACGGTTCGTCGAGCAGCAGCACGTTGCCACCCTGCAGCAGGGTCTTGGCCATGTGCAGGCGGCCACGCTCACCACCGGACAGCGAACCGACCATCTTCTGCTGGTCCTGGCCCTTGAAGTTGAAGCGGCCGATGTAGGCGCGCGACTGAATCTCGATGCCGTTGATGTTGAGGATGTCCAGGCCGCCGGCGATTTCCTGGAAGACGTTGTGGTTGCCTTCCAGCGCGTCGCGGCTCTGGTCCACGTAGGACAGCTTCACCGTCGGGCCGACCACGATCTCGCCGGTATCCGGCTTTTCCTGGCCGGTGATCATCTTGAACAGGGTCGACTTGCCGGCGCCGTTCGGGCCGATGATGCCGACGATGGCGCCGGCCGGCACCAGGAAGCTCAGGTTGTCGAACAGCAGGCGGTCGCCGAACTTCTTGGAGACGTTCTTGAACTCCATCACCGCATTGCCCAGGCGCTCGCCCGGCGGGATGAAGATTTCATTGGTCTCGTTGCGCTTCTGGTAATCGACCGACTGCAGCTCTTCCAGGCGGGCCAGACGGGCCTTGCCCTTGGTGCGGCCACCCTTGGCGTTCTGGCGCGACCACTCCAGTTCCTTCTGGATCGCCTTCTGGCGGGCCTTTTCCTGGTTGTCTTCTTGCTTCAGGCGCTCATCCTTCTGGGTCAGCCAGTCGGTGTAGTTGCCCTTCCACGGAATGCCGCGGCCACGGTCCAGCTCCAGGATCCACTCGGCGGCGTTGTCCAGGAAGTAGCGGTCATGGGTGACGGCCACCACGGTGCCGGTGTAGCGCGCCAGGAACTGTTCCAGCCACTCCACCGACTCGGCGTCGAGGTGGTTGGTCGGTTCGTCGAGCAGCAGCATGTCCGGCTTCTGCAGCAGCAGGCGGCACAGCGCCACACGGCGCTTTTCACCACCGGACAGCTTGCCGACCACGGCATCCCACGGCGGCAGGCGCAGCGCATCGGCGGCCACGTCCAGCTGGTTCTCCAGGGTGTGCGCATCGCCTGCGGCCAGGATCGCCTCCAGGCGCTCCTGTTCCTTGGCCAGCGCGTCGAAGTCGGCGCCTTCCTCGGCATAGGCGGCGTACACCGCTTCCAGCGCGGCCTGGGCCTGCAGCACTTCGCCCACGCCTTCCTCGACCGCTTCACGCACGGTCTTGGTCGGGTCCAGCTCCGGTTCCTGCGCCAGGTAGCCGACCTTGATGCCCGGCTGCGGGCGGGCTTCGCCCTCGAAATCGGTGTCCACGCCGGCCATGATCTTCAGCACGGTGGACTTGCCGGCGCCGTTCAGGCCCAGCAGGCCGATCTTCGCGCCCGGGAAGAAGGACAGCGAGATGTCCTTGATGATCTGCCGCTTGGGCGGGACCACCTTGGACACGCGGTTCATGGTGTAGATGTATTGCGAGGACATGAGGTCTCCGTAGGCGCGACCCTGCGCCCGGCCCGTCACGGGAACTCCCCGTTGCGGCAGCGGGCACAGACTGAATGGAATACCGCCAATTATAGCCGGAACCGGCTGCCGCCCGCGCCGCCACAGGCCGCTGCGGCTGGCCGCGCCCTGAATACCCGGTCACAGTCCTGCCGCGGGAAGCGTTTCCAGCCGGAAACGGTTCAGATCCGCTGCGCAATATGGGCTCACCACCCACCCAAGCAGAGGTCTGACATGCGCATCAATCGAGTAATGGCCGGAGCCGTGGCCTCTGTGCTGGCCTTTGCCGCCGTCGCCCCGGCCTTCGCCGACGACGACCATCATCGGCGCGGCCACGACCGCCGCGAATGGCGCGAGGACCGCCGTGAGGACCGTCGCGAGTACCGGCGCGACATCCGCGAGGCCCGTCGCGACTATGAGCGTGATCGCCGCGATGCCCGCCGCGACTGGCACCGCGATCACGATCGCCGCTATTACCACCCCGCGCCGCCCCCGCGCGTGGTCTACCGCCCCGGCTATGGCCCGGGCTACGGCTGGCAGCGTGGGCACCGCTACCGCGATTACTACCGCGGCCCGATCTACGTGGTGAACGATTACCCGCGCTACCACCTGCGCCGCCCGCCGTACGGCCACCACTGGATCCGCGATGACCGCGGCAACATGCTGCTGGTGGCCGTGGCCACCGGCATCATCGCCGACTACATCATCAACAACCGCTGACAGGGCAACGGGGTCGGAGCCCTTCCCTGCAGGAGGGAAGGAATCCGACCCCTTCCAGCGCTTAGAACGCCACCGACAGATCCAGCTGTGCGCCGACATCGCGCTGGCCACCACCGCGCTGCCCCTGCATCTGCAGCGACAGGCGGCTGTTGCCGGTCGGGCTGACCGCCACGCCGAACTGGGCCAGCGCGCTGCGGCGGGCCAGCGGTGCGGCGGCGATGCTGAAGTCCTGCGCACCTTCCACGAACCGCGCAGTGGCCTGCGGCAAGCGGTCACCGCCGGCCACCTGCCAGCCCACGCGCGCGGTCAGCGCCGCACGGTCACGCTGGCCGCCGCTGATGTCCCAGTCCGCGCGCAGCGCGGCCAGGCCGGTGCGGTAGCGGGCGGTCTGGCCATCCAGCTGCAGGGCACTGTGCCCGCCGTGTTCCTGGCTGCCGTCGCTGCGCAGGCGCACCTGTGCCAGTTCCAGTTCCGGGGTCAGCTGCAGGCGCGGCCCGCCGAAGGTCCAACCGGCGCGCAGGAAAGCGGTGGTGCCGGTGGCATCTTCGCGCGCGGCCAGGCCTTCTGAGAGCGTGCTGCCCACCTGCGCGGTGCGGGTGCTGTCGGTGCGGTAGTCGGCGCGGCTGACGCCCGCACGCAGGCTCAGGCCCTGCCAGCGGTACTGGCCGTACACGCCGTACTCGGTGCTGTCGGTCTCGGCGCGTGCATCGCGCTGGACCAGGCGGCTGACCAGCTGCTGCTGGCCTGCGGCCACGCCCAGTTCCAGCGCATCACCGAACAGCCAGCCGGCACCGGCCATCAGCCCATGCTGTGCGGTGCGCAGCCCGGCGTTCTGCGCGCTGGCATCGGTACGGCGCTGGCTGCCGCTGCCGGCCACCCACGCGCGCACGCCCGGAGCGATCTGCCCGGCCATCGCCGCGCCATCCAGATGGCGGTCGACGCCATCGTGCAAGAAGCGGTTCTGCAGCAGGGCGCCGCGGCTGGCCGCGTGGATCTCGCCGGACAGGCTGTCGAAGGCGGGCACCACATCGGCCACCTCCAGTCGCACCACCGCGTCATACACCTCGTTGCCATTGCCCAGCGCTTCCACCGCGCCGGCCACGGCCTTCTGGTTGCTGTTCACCACCACATCCGGGAAGGCCAGTTCAACGTCCGGCATCGCGATGTCGTTGCGCTGCATCGTCAGGTAGACGTGGTTGGCGTCGTAGTCCAGGGTCGGCGCCAGGAAGGCCAGGGTGCTGCTGGCGCCGGTGAATACCCCGGCCACACCGCCGTTGGCGGTCAGCACGGTGTAGCGGGTCGAGGCCTGCCAGTCGCCTTCGGCGGCCACTGCCAGCGTGCTGGCATTGCCCAGCGTCGCAGTGCCGGTCACCAAGGTGTGGTCACTGATGCCGTTGGCGCTCACCTCCACCCGGTACTGGCTGCTGCGGTCGAACGCCAGATCGCCGGTGACCTGCAGCTGGCCGATGCCACCCGCCGTCGCACTGCCTGGCGACAACACGCTGCCGGACAGCAACTGCACACCGCCAACGCTGCCACGGCCGGTCAACCAGGCCCCCTGGTCCAGCGTGACCTGGCCACCCAGCAGGCCATCCACCTGCAGCTGGCCTTCGCTCACCCAGGCCGTGCCGCGGAAGGCGCTGCTGTCGCCGGTCAGGGCCAGGTAATGCCGGCCCTGGCGCAGCACGCCGCTGCCACTCAGCTGGCCTGCATAGGTCAGCACGCGGGTGGTATCGGTCTGGAAGACACCTGCGCTGCCGATTTCGATGTTGCCGGTCGGCAGCGCATTGCCGACCGCGCGCACGCTGCCGCCCAGCACGCGGACCCGGCCGGCGAACGGGGTGCTGTCCAGCACCAGCTCGCCGCTGTCGTGCTTTTCCAGCACCGTCGTAGCCGCGCCACTTACGCCGCCGGCAAAGGTCACGCTGTCACTGCCGGCAATGTGCACATCGGTGGTGCCCAACAGGCGGACGCTGTTGGCAAGCGTGGTCATGTTGACCATGCCCAGCGACGTGCCGTCGGCGAAGATCAGGCGACCGTTGCCGGCGGCCTGGTTGCCGCCCAGGGACAGCGTGCCCTGGTTGATGGCCAGGTCGCCGGCAAAGGTGTTGTCACCCTTGAGCATCAGCACGCCGGCGCCGGTTTTCGCCAGGCCACCACGACCGCTGATGTTGCCCTGGATGTCGAGGTTGCCGATCGCATCCAGCTGCGAATCGGCGGTCACCAGCATGTTGCTGGAAACCGTGAGCCACCCCGGATTGCGAAGCACGCCGCCGGACAGCTGCAGTTCGCCGGTACCGGCGCCGGTGCTGATGGAGGTCAGCAGCGAGGTGCTGTCACCCACCACGAGCACGCCGTTGTTGCCCACCACCAGCTTGCCTTCGCTGCCGGCTGCCGTTGCCAGCTGGATCGAACCAGTCACGGTCGCCGAAGCGCCGCCACTCACCGTGAAGCGGCCGAGTCCGGCATCGCCCAGTGTCAACGCGTCGCTGATCCATTCGCCGCTGGCGCCGCTCAGCTGCACAAGCCCCTGGCTGCCCGCAGCTTCGCCCAGGGTCACAGCGCTGGCGAAGAACCGGCTGGAGATGTTGGCCGTGGCATGCCCGCTCCTGCCGATCACGGTCTGCGCACCGGTGGTGTTCATGCCGCCGTCGCTGCCGATGGTCAGGGTCGCGTTGCCGCCCTGTTCGGCCATCACCAGGCCGCTGGAATAGACGCCGGCCCCGTTGTAGACGGACAGCACGCCGGTCCCGTCGCGACCCACGGTCAGCAGGCCATTGTTGTACCAGCGCGAGCCCGTGTTGTTGACGGTGACCGTGCCCGTGCCGCCCGTATCACCGACGGTGGCCGAATCGCTGCTGACGACAGCGCCTCCCATCACCATCATCTCACCCTGGCCGTGCACGCCGACCCCAAGGGTGCCGGTCGCCATCTCCGATCCGGCCTGGGCCACCTGCAACAGTCCCTCACTGTTGGCAACGTTGCCGATCAGTGTCCTGTTGCTGTTGACCTTGCCGCCATTGCTGATCTGCACGCGGCCAGTGCCCGCATTGCCGATGTAGATCGTGTCTGCTTCCCACAGCGAACCGGCCCCATCGGTCATCGCAAAGCCATCGCTGCCCGCCATCGAGCCGACCCAGGCGTTCTTCGTGTACAGGTGGCCGCCGCCCAGCACGGACAGTTCGCCGCTGCCTTCGTGCCCCACGCCAATGTCATAGTTGATCTTCCACGAAGCGCCTGCGCCGTGGACGATGGCAATGCCCTTGTGTCCAGCGGCAACGCCCAGCGTGGCGGTGGCCGTGGTCAAGCCGCCCGCACCGGAGACATCCAGCACGGCATCGGCGGAGCTGCCGAGGTAGACATGCCAGGACTTGGTATCGGCGGTGGTCAGGCCAACGGTGTAGCCGTCGATGTAGGCGTAGTTGGTGGTGTCATTGGGCACACCGGCGGTCCAGCTTGGCGCGTCGTACCAGTCACCATCGGCGGTGCGAACGGTATTGACTGCCTGCGCTCCGGCGCTGATGGCCAGGCCAACGGCCAGCGAGAGCAGTGAGGCGCGGCGTGCGGTGGCGGAGGTACGACGACGGGCCGGCGTCAATGCAGGCCTGCAGCTGTGAAACGAATGGATCACGCGATTTTTCCCCTGTTTGGACAGGGCGTATCGGCGGCGATCCCGTGGGCTTTAGGTCTGCTAGCCTAAATCGTTAAGGATTTCAGGGGCATGAATCACAATTCATGAGATGGGATTCATTTCCTGAGGCGTTGTCCCGGGCAGCCGTGCCCATCCACGGCACGCAGCAGGGCCAGCCCATCATGCCATGTCAGCTGCGCCAAGCCCCGTTGGGCGCGGTCGCGGCCGCCCCCCTGCGCGCTTACAATCACGGGCCCGCTGTCCCCCTACTGCCTGGAGTGACCGATGTTCCCGCGTGACGTCCGCATCGAAACCTACGATCCCGAACTGGCCAAGGCCATCGCCGCCGAAACCCAGCGCCAGGAAGACCACGTCGAGCTGATCGCCAGCGAGAACTACACCAGCCCGGCGGTGATGGAAGCCCAGGGCAGCCAGCTGACCAACAAGTACGCCGAAGGCTACCCAGGCAAGCGCTACTACGGTGGCTGCGAATACGTGGACATCGCCGAGCAGCTGGCGATCGACCGCCTCAAGCAGCTGTTCGGCGCCGGCTCCACAGACGATATGTACGCCAACGTGCAGCCGCACAGCGGCTCGCAGGCCAACCAGGCGGTGTACTTCGCCCTGCTGCAGCCGGGTGACACCATCCTCGGCATGAGCCTGGCCCACGGCGGCCACCTCACCCACGGTGCCAAGGTCAACGCCTCGGGCAAGCTGTTCAACGCCGTGCAGTACGGTGTGAACGACCAGGGCCTGATCGATTACGACGAAGTCGAGCGCCTGGCCCTGAAGCACAAGCCGAAGATGGTCGTGGCCGGCTTCTCGGCCTATTCGCAGGTGGTCGACTGGGCGCGCTTCCGCGCCATCGCCGACAAGGTCGGTGCCTACCTGTTCGTGGACATGGCCCACGTTGCCGGCCTGGTCGCCGCAGGCGTCTACCCGAGCCCGCTGGAGCATGCGCACGTGGTCACCTCGACCACCCACAAGACCCTGCGCGGTCCGCGCGGCGGCATCATCGTCGCCAAGGGCGCCGACGAAGACCTGGTCAAGAAGCTGCAGTCGATCGTGTTCCCGGGCATCCAGGGCGGTCCGCTGATGCACGTCATCGCCGGCAAGGCGGTGGCCTTCAAGGAAGCGCTGGAACCGGGCTTCAAGGCCTACCAGCAGCAGGTGGTGAAGAACGCCCAGGCGATGGCGAAGACGCTGATCGCGCGCGGCTACAAGATCGTCTCCGGCGGTACCGAAAACCACCTGATGCTGGTCGACATGATCGGCAAGGACGTGTCCGGCAAGGACGCGGAAGCCGCGCTGGGCAAGGCCCACATCACCGTCAACAAGAACTCGGTGCCGAACGACCCGCGTTCGCCGTTCGTGACCTCGGGCCTGCGCCTGGGTACCCCGGCGGTGACCACCCGCGGTTACCTGGAGCAGGACTGCGTGGACCTGGCCAACTGGATCGCCGACGTGCTCGACGCACCGAACGATGACGCCGTCATCGCCCGCGTGCGCGACGCCGTCAGCGCGCAGTGCCGCAAGTATCCGGTCTACGGTTGATCGATCTGCTGGACCAGCGCCGGTTCTACCTGACCGTGGCGACCCTGTTCGGGTTGCCCGGTCTGGTTCTCGGCACCACGCTGGCGGGGCTGGGGGTGGTGGTCGGGGTGAGCGAGCCAGCCCATGGTGGACTGCCCGCACCGCCATTGATGACGGCGTGGGGTCTGGCAGGCCTGCTTGGGCTGCTGGCCTGGGTGCGCCTGAGCTGGGCCTGGTGTACGGCCGCGCGGGCAGGGCTCCGCGCAGCCCATCCTGCGTGGTGGTGGCTGTTGGCGATGGGCACCGCAGCTGCGCTCGCGCTGGTCGGTGTGGTCGCGTTCGATCACAGCGATGACGCGATGCTGCTGCTGGCCGGTCCGCCGGTGCTGGTTCCGACCGCGATCCTGTGGCTGCAGCAGTGGCGGGGCCGACACCGGGCAGCGTGTGAGTGACCGCCGACAACGCCTGGTGTACGCCGCGCTGGCGGTGCTGCCGGGGGCGCCCAGCGTGCTGTTTGGCGGGGCGATGGCGGTGATCGGCATGGCCGGAAGCGTGCTGTCCCTTGCCGACGGCACGGTCGCATTGCCCGGCCAGGCGTTGATGCTGGTGTGGGGAATCGCCGGCCTTGCCGGCTGTCTCGCGTGGCTCGACCTCAGCGGTGGATACCTGTTCGCCGGACGCAGTGCACTGCGCGTCCGCAGCCGCGCGCAGTGGCACGCGCTGCTGCTGGCCGGGCCGTCACTGCTGGTCCCGGCCGGCATGCTCTGCTGGCTGCGGCCACGCCCATGAAACCCACCAGGAAGCACCAGACGCATGGATGAGCGCACGCACAAACGTCTGTATATCGCCCAGAGCGTGCTGTTGGGCCTGCCCGCGCTGGTCGCCGGCGGCGGCGTCGCCGGCTTCGGCATCCATACCTTCCTGACCCGGCACAGCCTGATGGGGGGCGTGGAAGGCGCGGTGCTGGTGGTGTGGGCCAGCGCAGGGCTTGCCGGCTTGCTGGCCTGGCTGTGGTTGAGCCTGCGCTATCTGCGCCGTGGCCGCGAGGGCCTGTGGCGGTCATCGGTGCTGCCGTGGATCGGCCTGTTGCTTGGCGCGTTGGCCGCGCTGGGCGTGGTCGGCGTGGTGCTGTTCAGCCTGTTCGCCGGCAGCCCCTGGCAGGTGCTGGGCTATCTGCTGCTGGGCGCGCCGTTGCTGTTGCCGTCTGCGCACCTGGTCTGGCTGCGCCGCGGGCCGGCCCTTGCCGCGCAAGGCTGAGCGTCGCCCGTATTTGCTGCAATAGCCGCTCTCAGGTACCTTTGCGACGCTGCCATGACCATGGCATGACGTTCTTTCCTGAGCCAGGCGTTCCATGCACTGCCCCTTCTGCCAACATGCCGATACCCGGGTCATCGACTCGCGCGTCTCCGAAGACGGCGCGACGATTCGCCGTCGGCGTGAGTGCGAGGCCTGCAACGAGCGCTTCAGCACCCTGGAAACCGTTGAATTGAAGCTGCCGGCCATCGTCAAGAGCGATGGCACGCGTGAAGCCTTCGATCCGCGCAAGGTGCGCGCCGGCTTCGATCGCGCGCTGCAGAAGCGCGCGGTGCCCGAAGAAAAGATCGAAGCGGCGGTGCGTGCGGTGGTCCACCAGCTGCGCATCAGCGGCGAACGCGAAGTGCCTTCGATCAAGGTGGGCGAGTTCGTGATGAGTGAACTGCGCAAGCTCGACCATGTGGGCTATGTGCGGTTCGCCTCGGTGTACCGCAGTTTCGAGGACGTGGCCGATTTCCGCGAGGAGATCGAGAAGCTCGAGCGCGACCTGCCGGCCAGCACCGAACAGCTGCAGCTGCTGGGCGATGTGATCGCCCTGACCAAGAAGAAGAAGGGCTGACGCCCTGGTCCACGCTGGGCGTGGATCGACATGCCCGGCGCGATCGACAGCGCTACCATGGCGGCATGACTGCAACGTTCTCCGTCCTCGACCACCTGCACATGGCCAACGCACTGCGCTTGGCCGAGCGTGCCGCCTATACCACCCGCCCCAACCCGATGGTCGGCTGCGTGATCGCCCACGGCGAGCGCGTGGTCGGGCAGGGCTGGCACCAGCGCGCCGGTGGGCCGCACGCCGAAGTGTTCGCGCTGCGCGAGGCCGGCAGCAAGGCACGCGGTGCCACCGCCTACGTCACCCTGGAGCCCTGCGCGCACTACGGCCGCACCCCACCGTGCGCATTGGCGCTGATCGAGGCCGGTGTATCGCGGGTGGTTGCGGCGATGCGCGATCCGTTCCCGAAGGTCGATGGCGGGGGCTTCGATCTGCTGCGCAGCGCCGGCATCGACGTCGCCGAGGGGCTGATGGCCACGCAGGCGCGCGAGCTCAACAAGGGCTTCCTGTCGCGGGTGGAGCGCAACCGCCCATGGCTGCGGGTGAAGCTGGCCGCGAGCCTGGATGGCCGCACCGCGATGGCCGATGGCAGTTCGAAGTGGATCACCGGCGCGGCCGCGCGCGAAGACGTGCAGCACTGGCGGGCACGTGCCGGTGCGATCCTGACCGGTGCCGATACCGTGTTGGCCGACGACCCGATGCTGACCGTACGCCTGCCGGACACCGAGGTGATGCCGCCACTGCGCGTGGTGCTCGATTCGCGCCTGCGCTCGCTGGAATGCCGCCGCGTGCGCGAGGGCGGGGCGCCGACGCTCTATCTGCACAATGCGATCGTCAGTCCTCCTGATGCGGCCGACGCCGCCTTCGCCAGCGTGGCGGTGCGCCATGGCCACCTCGATCTGGGTGCGGTGCTGGCACTGCTGGCCGAACGCGGCATCAACGAGGTGCATACCGAGGCCGGCGCGACGTTGGCCGGTGCGTTGCTGCGCGGTGGCTGGGTCGACGAGCTGCTGCTCTACCAGGCGCCTACGCTGCTGGGTGACCTGGGCCGCCCGCTGCTGGCGGGCCTGGGCATCGCAGCAATGGACCAGCAGCGTCGATTGCGCGTGGTCGACCAGCGCCAGGTCGGCGACGACCTGCGCCTGCTGCTGCGCGCGTAACGCGCCGGTTGGCGCCGACCGCGGTCGGCGCCGTGTTGCCGATCCACGCGGGGCGTGGATCCATCGCGAAGAGGTTACCGGCTTACGCGCATTCGTCGGTCCACATCATCTCGGCCACCGGCCGCAGCGCCTTGCATTGCTGCGTCATCTCCTCGGCCGACATCACCTGCGCCTTGGCCTTCAGTTCTTCGGCCATCGCATCCACGCCGCTGATCTGGTCCGGGGCGATCTTCGCCACGCAGCTGCGGTGCTGCTGCAGCAGCAGGTCACAGCCCGGTACCCCGGTCACCTTCGGCGCCTTGGCGGCTTCGGCATCTTCCATCCACAGCTGGAACGGGGCGAGTGCTTCCAGCACGGGGGTGACCAGCTCGTCGAAGCTGCCGCTGAACCAGTACGCCTGCTCTGCACCGGAGTACAGCTTCTGGCTGCCCTTCACCGTGCGCTGGGTGCCGTTCTTCAGCGCCTGCGTGTAGGCATCGATGAAGCGGCTGCGGGCGGCAGGGTCATCACCGGTCATGCTGGCGGCGAACAACGGCCGCACGCTGTCCAGGTCCACCACCTTGCAGCTGAAATCGACCGTGGCGATCTTCTGCCCGTCCACGTACTCGTTGTCTTCGACAGTGCTGCCGGTGGCGCGGCACGTCGATGCCTTCAGCACCTTGGCGTACAGCGCTTCGGTCGCGGCTGCATCGGCCGTACCGCCGGTGCTGGCCTGCAGCGCCATCCACGGTTCGGCCAGGGCCTTGGCCAGCGCGCCCGGCGTGGGCGTCACCGCGTCCTTGCCGTCGTGGGCGCTGCGCAGGGCATCGTTGAGCGTGCGCGCGGCAGCGGCATCGTCTTCAATCAGCACGCGTGCGTACAGGTCCAGCGATTGTTCGGGCGTCAGCGCCGGCGCGGCGGTGGCGAACACGGGGGCACACAGCAGGGCGCTGGCGAGCAGGGTGCGCAGGGGAGTCTTCATGACGGTGTTCCGTTTCCAGTGGGGTAGTGCAGAAGCGCGAAAGACTAGCGCATCTGCATGCAGGTTCAATGGCCTGCCCGTACAGGCCGGCACAGCAGCAGGGGGGAGGCGGTAGGCCGGCATCTTCCATCCGGAAGGGGAAAGAACAGCAGCCTGGGGCAGTGGCCTGCCGGACACCATGCAATTTGTCTGAAAAGGCAGCCCAAAAAAAAAACGGGCCCCTTGCGGAGCCCGTTCGATCGCACGACGAGGATCGAGCAATCAGAAGCTGGCGCGCACGCCGGCCGAGTACTGGGTGACGTCGCGGTAGCCGGAGATCTCGCCCACCAGACCCCAGGTCTTGGTGAAGTTGATCTGGCCGCCGACGGTGCCGACCCAGGTGCCCTTGAATTCGTTGCCGCCGTCCATGTAACCGGCCTTGATCCAGGCTTCGGTCATGCGCGAGGGCTTGCCACGCACGCCCATGGTGCCGCGCACCAGGTTGGTGTGGTCCTTGCCCTTGCCGCTGCCCAGGTCATCGATCTTGACGGTCACTTCGGCGTTCTGGCGCACCCAGGCGATGTCGGCGGTGAAGTCGACGCGGTCGCTCCACGGCATGTGGTAGCCGATGCCCAGCTCCGGCTGGTTCAGTTCGAACTTGATCGAGCCGTCGCTGTAGTGCTGGGTCTTGCTGGTCTGGGTCCAGCCACCGAACACGTGCACCTGCTCGGCCAGCGCGACCGAACCGCGGATGTAGCCGCCGTCCAGCTTCGGGTCATCGAAGACTTCATCGTCGGTCTGGACCTGGGTCCAGCCGCCTTCAACGTAGGTGTAGCTGAGGGCATCGGCCGAGGCCGAGAACGGAGCGGCAGCCAGCAGGCCGGCCACGATCAGGATCTTGCGCATGGGAATTCCCGTGAATTTCAGTCCATTGGCGGCCCACCTTGGCGGCAGTCCGTGGCGACCTCATGTCGTCCGAGCGCTGAGTTTAATGAAAGTTTTACGAAAGGCCAGTCACCTGCGGCCTTGCGCGCGCCATTGCGCGACCCCGGTCACATCTGAACGGCGCTGGCCGGGGCCGTCCCGGCGCCGGCCAGCGGGCTGCTACACTACGCGCGCCGGTTCGCCGGTATACAAACGTCTTCAGGGCGGGGTGCGATTCCCCACCGGCGGTAGGTGCGCAAGCACGAGCCCGCGAGCGCCCCGGCCTTACGCCGGGGGTCAGCAGATCCGGTCCGATGCCGGAGCCGACGGTATAGTCCGGATGAAAGAAGACGGTGCTCCAGGGCCTTTGCGGCCCTGTGCCCGCCTGTTTGCCTTGCGGCGTTTTTCGCTCACTTTTCGCGGAGAACGTTTCTTGTTTACTGGAATCATCGAAGGCGTCGGCCGTCTGGCTGCACGCGAATCCATCGGCGGCGATGTCCGCTTCACCTTCAACGTCGGCAACCTGTCGTTCGACCACGTGCAGATGGGCGAGAGCATCGCCATCAACGGCGTGTGCCTCACCGTCATCGCTTTCGACGCCAGCAGCTTCCAGGCCGATGCGTCCACCGAAACCCTGGGCCTGACCACGCTGGGCCAGCTGGGCGAAGGGGCGGTCATCAACCTCGAACGTGCCATGCGCCCGACCGACCGCCTCGGCGGCCACCTGGTCAGCGGCCACGTCGATGGCCTCGGCCAGGTGCTGGCCATCCACGAAGATGCACGTGCCCAGCGCTGGCGTTTCGCCGCGCCGGCCGCGCTGCGCCGCTACATCGCCAAGAAGGGCTCGATCTGCGTGGACGGGGTCAGCCTCACCGTCAACGAAGTGGACGAGGAAGGCTTTGAAGTGGCACTGATCCCGCACACCGTGGCCAACACGGCGTTCTCCGCCTCGGGCGTGGGCAGCGCAGTGAACCTGGAAATCGACCTGGTCGCCCGTTATGTCGAGCGCCTGCTGGGCGAAGGAGCACGCGCATGAATTTCGCCCCGATTCCGGACATCCTGGAAGACATCCGCCAGGGCCGCATGGTCGTCATCGTCGATGACGAAGACCGCGAGAACGAAGGCGACCTGATCATGGCTGCCGAGCTGGTCAAGGCCAGCGACATCAACTTCATGGTCACCCACGGCCGTGGCCTGGTGTGCCTGCCGCTGACCCGTACCCGCGCCGCCGACCTCGGCCTGGCGCCGATGGTGCAGGCCAATACCGCGCAGTTCCAGACCAACTTCACCGTCAGCATCGAGGCCGCCGAGGGTGTCACCACCGGCATCTCGGCACACGATCGCGCGCGCACCATCCGCACTGCGGTGAAGCCGAATGCCAGGCCGGCCGATCTGCACCAGCCGGGCCACATCTTCCCGCTGATCGCCCAGCCGGGTGGCGTGCTGACCCGTGCCGGCCACACCGAAGCCGGCGTCGACCTGGCCATGCTGGCCGGGCTGGAACCGGCCGGCGTGCTGGTGGAGATCCTCAATCCGGATGGCAGCATGGCGCGCCGACCGGAGCTGGAAGTGTTCGCCCGCGAGCATGGCCTGAAGATGGGTTC
Source organism: Stenotrophomonas sp. 704A1 (assembly GCF_030549525.1). NCBI lineage: Bacteria > Pseudomonadati > Pseudomonadota > Gammaproteobacteria > Lysobacterales > Lysobacteraceae > Stenotrophomonas > Stenotrophomonas tuberculopleuritidis. The sequence continues at coordinate 700,209 of NZ_CP130831.1, forward strand.
CATCGCCGACCTGATCGCCTACCGCCTGGCCACCGAAAAGACCGTCGAGCGTGTCGACGAGCGTGAGATCGACACCGAGTTCGGCCCGTTCACGCTGGTCACCTACCGCGACCGCATCGCTCACGACGTGCATTTCGCGCTGGTGCGCGGCACGCCGGATGCGGATACCCCGACCCTGGTACGTGTGCAGGTGGAGAACCCGCTGGCCGATCTGCTGCACTGGCGTCGCGATGATTTCGGCGTGGCCGCCACCGATGCACTGCGCGCCATCGACGCCGAAGGCGCCGGCGTGATGGTGGTGCTGTCGGCCCCGCGCGATGGCGAGGCCCTGCTGGCCCGCCTGCGCCAGCAGCCGGCCCCGGTGGTGCCGGGCAAGGACAAGGACGTGGGCCAGTGGCGCCGCAACGGCGCCGGTGCGCAGATCCTGTCCGACCTGGGCCTGGGCAAGCTGCGCGTGCTGGGCACCCCGCGCCGCCAGGTCGGCCTGGCCGGCTACGGCCTGGAAGTGGTGGAGACGGTCACCCTCTAATCGTCGCCCGGCATCGCCGGGCCATGCCCGGCGAGCGCAGCGGTGCCCCAACCGGTAGCGCCGGGCCATGCCCGGCGGATCCCCCGGCCCCCGCCAGCCACGGCCGGGGCCCATCCACGGTAGAATCACCCCCTTATCGAACCCCCAAGCCGCATATGAGCCACTACGAAGGCGATCTTCGCACTCCCGAGTCGGCGCGCTTCGCCATCCTGGCCAGCCGCTGGAACGCCCGCATCACCGACGTGCTGGTCGCTGGCGCCCGCCAGAGCCTGGCCGGCAACGGCATTGCCGAAGCCAACATCGACGTGATCCGCGTGCCGGGTGCCTGGGAGCTGCCGCTGGTCGCCGCGCGCCTGGCTGCGGCCCATGAACACGCTGCCATCCTCACCCTCGGCTGCGTGATCCGCGGCGATACCCGCCACTACGAACACGTGGCCGACCGCTGCGCCGAAGGCCTGATGCGCGTGCAGCTGGACTTCGGCGTGCCGGTGCTGAACGGCGTGCTGGCGGTGGAACGGGTGGAGGATGCCGAGGCACGTGCCGGCGGCAGCCACGGCAACAAAGGCGAGGAAGTCGCACTCGCCGCACTGGAAATGGTCAACCTGCTGGAGCAACTGCCATGAACAAGAACACCCAGGGCAAGCCCTCCGGTAAACCCGTCCGCCGCGATGGCGTCGATCCGGTGCTGCGCTCGCGCGCGCGCCGCCGTGCCGTGCAGGCCATCTACGCCTGGCAGATCTCCGGCGGCAACGCGCAGTCGCTGATCGCCCAGTTCGCCCATGAGCAGGCCCGCGAAATCGCCGATCTGGCCTACTTCGAAGCCCTGATGCACGGCGTGCTGGACAACCGCCGCGACATCGATGAAGCCTTCGCGCCGTACCTGGACCGTGGCATCGACGAAGTGGATGCGATTGAACGCGCGGTGCTGCGCCTGGCCGGCTACGAGCTGCGCTACCGCCTGGACGTGCCGTACCGCGTGGTGATCAACGAAGCCATCGAATCGGCCAAGCGCTTCGGTTCCGAGCACGGCCACACCTACGTCAACGGCGTACTGGACCGTGCCGCCGTGGAATGGCGCAAGGTCGAATCGGGTCACTGACCCGGTTCCTGTAGAGCCGAGCCATGCTCGGCTTGCCGTGCAGCGCACGGTTGCGTCCGGTAGTGCGGCGCGCGATTAAACTGCAGCCGGGCATGGCTCGGCTCTACATGACAGCAGACCGCCCCATGTCCCTGGCCGAATTCGCCCTCATCGACCGCATCCGCGCCCGCACCGCCGAGCGCGATGACATCCTGCTCGGCATTGGCGACGACGCCGCGCTGCTGCAGCCGCGTGCCAACGAGCAACTGGTGGTCACCGCCGATACGCTCAACAGCGGCGTGCATTTTCCGCATGAAACCGCTGCCTTCGACATCGGCTGGAAAACCCTGGCGGTCAACCTGTCCGATCTGGCCGCGATGGGCGCGCGCCCGGCCTGGTGCACGCTGGCGCTGTCGCTGCCCGAATCGAGCGAAGACTGGATCGAAGCCTTCGCCGATGGCTTCTTCGCACTGGCCGACCAGCACGACATCGCCTTGATCGGCGGCGACACCACGCGCGGCCCGCTGTCGCTGTCGGTCACCGCGATGGGCCAGGTCGCCCGCGGCCAGGCGCTGCGCCGCGAACGTGCGCAGGTGGGTGATGACATCTGGGTCAGTGGCACGCTCGGCGACGCCGCCGGTGCGCTGCGCCTGTGGCAGCAGAACGCGTTGGATGTGGGCACGGCAACCCTGCTGGCCGACTACGAACACCTGCGCCTGCGCCTGTTGCGACCGACGCCGCGGGTGACGCTGGGCCTGCGTCTGCGCGCGTTCGCGCATGCGGCGGTGGATGTGTCCGATGGCCTGCTGGCCGACCTCGGCCATATCGCTGCACGCAGTGGCGTCGGTGCCGAAGTGGATGCCGACCTGTTGCCGATATCGCCGGCCCTGCGCGCGCTGCTGGGCCGCGATGGCGCACGCGAGTGCGCGCTGCGCGGTGGCGACGATTACGAACTGTGTTTCACCGCCGCCGCCGACCAGCGCGACGCGCTGCACTATCTGGCCGAATCACTGGAACTGCCGCTGACCCGCATCGGCCGCATTGTCGAAGGGCAGGGCGTGCAGGTGGATGGCGAGGCCAGCAGCGGCGGCTACCAGCACTTCGCCTGAGCGATGACGCCGGGCAGGGCCCGGCGCTACCGTGCTGCTGAAGCATGTGGCGTGCGGGTCAACGGACGACGGTCGCCTCGGCATCGCGCGGCGTGCCGTAGTCATCCAGCCACTGGAACGTCACGGCTGACGGCAGGGTGGTACCGGCCGGCAGTGGCAGCGTCACCTGCGCGCCGGGCGCGATCATGTCCACCTCGACACTGCGGCCATCGGCCAGTGTCAGCCGGCTCAGGGTCACGTGGTAGGCGCTGGGATTGCTGACCTGCAGCGCATCGCCGACAGCCCGCCATTGCAGCTGCGCGGCGGCATCGCGCGGGCTGCCCGCCAGGCCGGCCGGACGATGGAACAGCTTCACCCGCGTGCGCACCGCGAACTGCAGCAGGTTCCTGCCGGCCGCATCGCTGGGCTTGGGCGGAATATCCAGCAGGTTGAAGTAGAACACCGACTCGCGGTCGCTCGGCAGTGGATCATCGGACGGGCGCGGCGCGTAGGTGATGCGGTAGGCCTGGCCCTGCTGCGGCTGCAGCAGCCGCGGCTCCGAAGGCGTCAGGCGGAACGGCGTGCGCACATGTTCCGGGCGTGCCTGGCTGTCGCCGGCATCGATCCATACCTGGGTCATCGCCGGGCGTTCGCCACGGTTGTTGGCCCTGACCGTCACATCGCGGCCCTTGCCCAGGTCGTGGACCACGCGGGTGCCCTGCAGGGTCACCGCGGCCGAAGCCGGCAAGGCCGCGGCCAGGCACAGCAGCGCGCCCACAGACAAGGATGCAGGAAATTTCATGGGTCACCTCGTTGCAACGGCCGGCCGGCGCCTCGCGCCGACCGGCTGCCGCTGTTTATCGGTACAGCACCACGAAATCGCCGGACGCATTGGCGGTGCCCGCGGTCGCATTCTGTGCCGGCGAGGCGTACCAGGCCGAGTAGTCCAGCTGGCCGTTGCCGCCGGCAGCGATGGTCACCCACTGGACCGGGTCCTCACCGATCTTCTGGTGGTTGCCGCTGGCGTCGTACAGCGCCACGCCCACGTTGGTCGCGATGGATGCAGCGGTCAGTGCCAGGTTGCCGGTGCTGCCATCGGGCGTGCCGCCAAAACGCACGCCGACGTCCTGCGGTGCGCCCGAGCCGGTGCAGTCCAGGCTGATGCTGAAGTTCTTCTGGCCGGCGCGGGTGCCGGCATTCACCGAGGCCAGGTCAACCTGGCCCATCGGCACCGTCACCGTGCCACCGGAGGAGGCGACACTGCAGGTAGAGGTCATCAGTTCACCGGTGATTTCAAGTTCCTCGGCGAAGGCCGAAGGTGCGGCGGCAGCAAGCAATGCCACGCCGAGCAGGCGCAGGGTAGCGGACATGGAGTTCTCTCGTTGGACAGGAAGGATCACTGCGGGCGGCGGGCGCCCGGTCAGTGCGCCGCAGTGTCCGCGCGACGGCGCAGCGGGCCAATGCAATTAGTTGCAAACAGCGCGTGACGCGCGGCAACTGCAACTAATCCGATGGGATACACCGGGCCGGGTTCCTAGACTGCGCGCTCCTTCCCGCCGTGCATCCACGTCTCATGAAACCTTCATCGCATGCACATCGCCTGCGCGCAGCGCTGGTCCTGTGCGCCCTGCTGCTGCCAGCGGCAGGGCATGCCAGTTGTACGCGGCTCAATCCGGGTGACCAGCACTTCGTGTTTTCCTGGGCGATGCCGAACATCGACCGGCCTGATGCCGGGTTTGGCCCGCTCGGCGGCAGCGGCAACATCAGCGACAGTTTCGCGTGCACCGCCGGACAGACTGCCTTCGATGTCGATCTGTCCTTCCCCGGGCTCACCTACGAGCGTGACATCGAACACAACGGGCGCACCTACCCAGCCTATAGTTTCGGCCCGCGTTCGCCGTTGATCGGGTTCTTCCACAACCTGCAGACGCCCGGCGGGGCCCAGACCAGCCAGTTGCCCGTCGCGCTGGGCCGCAACCGCAACCCTGGCATCATGCTGGCCGCCCCTGCGCCGATCACGGCCACCCTGTTGATCGTGCTGTTCGCACGCGGCGGCGCCATGCAGGGCATCCCCGACACCGACATCGGGTTCGCCACCTCCTCGGTCGAAGGCGACCCCGGGCAGAGCATGCGTCATTACGTGCGACTCGGCCTGCCGATGCGGCCAGTCACCTGCACGATCAGCGACACCCCGGTCAGCCTGGACCCGGCAGCCTTCGCCGCGCTGGCCACGCCCGGTGACAGCACCGAGGAGACGCCCTTCGAGGTGCCGTTGAACTGCCCCAGTGCCAATGTGGATGTGTTCCTGCGCGTGGACGATGCCAGTGGCAGCAACGCCGCCGACGGCGTGCTGGCCCCCACTGCCGCTTCCTCGGCATCCGGGGTGCGCATGCAGTTGCTGATGGCCGGCGCGCCGCTGGCATTGGGGCGCGAATGGAACCACGGCTATTCATCGGCCGGCGTGCAGCCGCTGCCCTTCGTCGCACGCTACCTGCGCACCAGCGATGCATTGGTGCCGGGTGACATCGGCGGCGAGGCGGTGCTCACCGCCGACTACCGATGAACCGGTGCGACGCGATGACGCCGCTTCTCTACAACACCCTGCAGTGCGGCACACGATGGCACCTCCTGTCGCTGGCCATTGCACTGTCCCTGCCTGGCCAGGCGTCGGCGCAGGCCGATGCGCGCGCCGATGAACCGCTGGAATTCAGCGATGGCTTCCTGATCGGCGGCCACGCCATCGATCTGGCGCGCTATGCGCACGGCAATCCGGTGGCACCGGGCGTGCATGGCGTCGACGTCCACATCAACGGCACGTTCGACGGCGCCCGCGATGTGCTGTTCCAGGCCGTCGACGGCCAGCACGGTGCGGTGGCCTGCGTGCCGGCCAGCCTGTTGCCGGCGTTGTCGCTGAAGCCCGCGCTGCACGATGCGCTGCTGGCCACCGCGCACGACTGCCTGGACCTGCCCGGCCACATCGACGGCGCCACGGTGCGCTTCGACAGCAGCACCCTGCAGCTGCATGTCGGCATTCCGCAGGCCGCGCAGGCACATGCGACGCGGGGTTACGTACCGGTGGCCGAGCGCGATGATGGCATCAGCGCCGCCTTCATCGATTACAGCGCCAACCATTACCGCAGCGAGGGCCGTGCCAACAGCTACCTGGGCCTGAACACCGGCCTCAACCTCGGGCCCTGGCGGCTGCGCCACCGCGCGTCGTTCAGTGATGGCCCGCAGGGGCGCCAGTACCAGGTCATCAGCAGCCATCTGCAGCGCGACATTCCCGCCTGGAACAGCCAGCTGTGGATCGGCCAGGGCAACACCGGCGGCGAGCTGTTCGAGAGCGTGGCCTTCACCGGCGCGCGCGTGGCCAGCGATGAGCGCATGCTGCCCGATTCACTGCGCGGCTACGCGCCGGTGGTGCAGGGCATTGCCGAGGGCAACGCGGTGGTGCGCATCCGCCAGAACGGCAACGTCATCCATGAAGTCACCGTGGCACCGGGTCCGTTCTCCATCGAAGACCTGTACCCGACCAACTTCGGTGGCGACCTGGAGGTCACGGTCACCGAGGCCGATGGGCGCGAGCAGCGCTTCACCGTCAACTTTTCCGCCGTGCCGCAGGCACTGCGTGCCGGCGCCTCGCGCTTCTCCGCCACCGCCGGTGAGCTGCGCGATGGGCAGGGCCGGCTGCGCGCGCTGCGTTTCGCCGAAGGCACCTATGCGCACGGCCTCAGCAACCATCTGACCCTGCTCGGTGGCGCGCAGATTGGCCAGGGCTACGGCGCCGCGCTGGCCGGTGCCGCGGTCAACACGCCGGTCGGTGCCTTCGGTGCCGATGTCACCCATTCGCGCGCACGCCTGCAGGATGGCCGGCAGGTGGCCGGCAACAGCTACCGGCTCAACTACCAGCGCTACGTGGCGCGCACCGGCACCAACTTCGGCCTGGCCGCCTACCGCTACAGCACCCGTGGCTACCTGAGCCTGGGCGATGCCGCGCGCGCGCAGCAGGACGACTGGGGCTACAGCAGCCGCACGCGGCAGCGCTACCAGCTCAACCTGTCCCAGCGCGTGGGCGCGCGCAGCACGCTGTACCTCAGTGGCGGCCATGTCAGCTACTGGGACAGTGCACGCCGCCGCAACGATTTCCAGCTGGGCTTCCAGAGCGTTGCCGGGCGCGTGAACTACGGCATTTCGGCGCTGCGCTACCGGCTTGGCAATGACCGCCAGGACACCCGCTACAGCTTCACCCTCAGCGTGCCGCTGGGGCGCAGTGCCAACGCGCCGCGCCTGAGCAGCCAGCTCAGCCACGCCGGTACCGGCCAGCAGGGACAGCTGGGCCTGAACAGAACGCTGGGCGAGGCCCGCACCGTCAACTACAGCCTGTCGGCCAGTGAGGCCAGCCAGGGCGGCGGCGCCCACAGCGCTTACGTCGGTTACCAGGGCAGCCACCTCAATGCCAACATCGGTGCCAGCCGCAGCAGCGGCCGGCGCAGCGTCAGCGCGGGCGCATCGGGCAGCGTGGTGCTGCATGGCGGCGGCCTCAACTTCGGGCAGCCGCTGGGCGAGGGCTTCGTGCTGGTGCAGGCACCGGGTGCGCAGGGCGCACGCGTGGGCAACGGCACCGACATCCGGGTGGGGCGCAATGGCTATGCACTGCTGCCGCATGTCAGCCCTTACCGTTGGAACCGCATCGATCTCGATCCTTCCGGGTTGCCGCTGGAGGTGGAACTGCTGCAGACCTCGCAGCGCGTCGCGCCCACTGCCGGCGGCATCGTGCGCGTGCCGTTCGAAGTGCGCCGCGAGCGCACGCTGTTCATTGAGGCCACCGATGCGCTGGGTCAACCGCTGGCGTTCGCCGCGCGTGTGGAAGGCGAGGACGGGCGGCCGCTGGGTGCGGTCGGGCAGGGCGGCGTGATCGCACTGCGCGGCGCGCACGATGCCGGCGCGTTGATCGTCGATCCCGACGGCGCACGGCGCTGCCGCCTGGAATACCGCATGCCCGACGCACCCGATGGCTATGGCCTGTCGTGGAGCCAGGCGCTGTGCATGCCCTTGGCGGCCCCCGTGCGTGGCCTGCAGGCCGCCGCTGCGGCCACCCCCTGATCCATCACTGCCTGCTACAGGAGATGCCCGATGAAACGCCTTGCCTTACGCACCGTTGCCTTCACTGCACTGGCTGCGCTTGCGCCGCTCGCCTTTGCCGATACCGCCACGCTGACCATCAGCGGCCGTGTGCTGCCCGGCACCTGCACGCTCTCGGCCGCCCCCATCGCGCTGGATCCGGTAAAGGCCAGTGACCTCACGCCCGGCGCGGACAGCGCCATCAAGGCCGGCGCGCTGGAATTCAGTGGCTGCGTGGGCGTCAGCAAGGCGGTGCTGTCGTTTGCCGGCACCGCCGCCGACGGTGATGCCGAGCGCTGGAAGAACACCGCCGCCAGCGATCCGGCCAGCGGCGTGTCGATCGCCCTGCTGGCCGGCACCACCGGCAACACCTACCTGAAGGACGGCGACACCGGCATCGAGGTGCCGGTGACCGGCGCGAGCGCACGCTACGACCTGCGCGCGGCGTACTACGCGCCGGTGGGCCAGGCGCGGGTGGCGGGCGAGGTGTCCACCGAAATCGTGGTCACGGCGGACTATCAGTGAGCGTGCGCCGCGCACCCCGGTAGCGCCGGGCCCTGCCCGGCGACCATCAACACCGGCGGATCAGGCCGCGTCCACCTGCGTATCGACGTACTCAGAGAGCCCCCGGCACGCCAGCAACAGGCCCTCACGCGCGTCATCCCCGACATGCTGGTCGATGTCGCCATCCACGCGCACGCGCTCGGTCGCGTGCAGCAGTTGCAGCAGGAAACCCAGCCCGGCGTTGGCGCGATGCAGGCGCGACAACGCCACGCATTGCCCCGGCGTGCGCCCGGTGCGCTGCAGCGGCTGGCCATCGGCGCCCTCGCTGTTGCGGATACGCTGCAGGCAGCTCAACAAGGTGATGCCAGTGTCGCCGTGGCTGGCGGCAAGCGTGGTTTCCAGTGGCTCGGCGATCGCATCGGGCAGCTGGTTGGCAGCCTCGCCCAGGGTGGCGAACAGGAACGGATAGCGGGAACGGGTCATGGCGGCGTCCTATGCATGCGGCGAAGGCGCCACCCCGCTTTACGGCGGGGGTGGCAGGCGGTGCGTGGTTGCAATACCGGGGGTTGGTGTTGATTTGCCGGCGGGCGCAAGGCCCCCACGCACCGCCCGCCAAAGAGGCACGGACGGATTGCCTGCCGGCGCCACCCAACAAGTAATGAGCGACGCCGGCAGACAAGCGTAAACAACAAACCAACCCACGGGATTGCAAGCCCGTGCCACCCGTTGTCGGTGGCGCCACATGATTCGCCGCTCATCCCCTTGCTGCCAATCAGAAAGGTTTCAAATCTCGAAAAAACCGGAAACCTATTGCACGCGTTGGGCAGTCGGGCCGCACGTGCCATTCACGACATTCCATCGGTAGCGCCGGGCCATGCCCGGCGGACACGCAGACGGAAACGGCGCCGGATCACTCCGGCGCCGCGCTTTCCTCTACCTCACCACTTATACGCAACGCTCAGGTTCGCCGTGGCTTCGCGGTAGCCATGGTCGCCGCGCATCACGCCCAGACCACCCCAGGCACTCAGCCCGGAACGGAAGTCCACGCGCGCACCGGCATTCAGTTCATAGCGGTTGCGCGGCACGCTGGCCTTCAACGCTTCATCATCAAAGGCCATGCCGTTGCTGGCGCCATCGCGGTACCAGTTGGCCACCACATACGGGCTGACCGAGGCGCCGCTGGGCGAGCGGTTCTCGCCCTGCAGGCGCAGGCCCATGCGGCCCGACAGACCACTGTCGCCCAGGCTGCGCACGATAGTGCCATTGGCTTCTTCATGGCGGTCGGTGCTGGCATCGGTGTAGACCAGCTGCAGTTCCGGCTGCAGGCTCAGCGCGGTGTTGCCGACGCTGCCCAGGCCGAAACGGTAGCCGGCTTCCAGCGACGACTGCCAGATGTCCGAGTCGTAGCGTTCCTCGGCCAGGCCTTCGCCCTGCACGCGGTTGCGGAACTGGCCGCGCTGCACGCTGGCATCCACGTACATGGCCTCGTTGGCCCAGTTGCCGTACACGCCCAGCGCGCCACCTTCCACCTTGCCGCGCGCGCTGTAGCCGGTCAGCTGCGAACGCGACGTCGCACTGGATTGCGCCAGCGTACCCATCACGCCGACGCGGCCACGGCCGTCATCGAAGACACCTACGTCCGCGCCCAACTGCAGGCGCGAGCGGTCCACGCGCAGGTCGAGCTGGTCATCCACCGCACCCAGCCTGCTCTGGTTGGCATCCACGCGCGCCCAGCCGCGAATGCCGTCCGCCGCTGCGGCGCCACCTTGGCGGTCACGCCAGGTATGGCGCAGCATCTGGTCCAGTGCGAACTGGTTGGCCAGGTAGGCGCCGGCCTCCGGGCGCAGCACCGGCGGCGGGGGTTCAACCGGATCGACCGGGTCGATCGGCTCGCATTCCGGCAGGCTCGGATCCACGACGCACGGGTCGGGGCCAGCCCCGGTCTGCGAGCGCAGGTACCAGTTGCCGTTGGCATCCTTCACCAGGAAATACTCGTATTGGCCACCCACGGCACGGCCGACCAGATCGAACTGCGCATTGGACGCGCCGCCGATATCGATCAGCTCGATGCCGCGATCGGTCTTGGCACCGGCGCCGCCGGCATTGAGCACGCGCACGTTGGCCTGGCCATTGGCATCGCCGGCGATCACCAGCGTGTCGGTCAGCGAGGTGTCATCGCCCAGCACGGTATTGAACAGCAGCGTGCCGCCGTTGCCGGTGAACTCATCCACAGTGAGGGTGTTGAAGCTGCTGCCGTCGCCCAGGCCGATGGTGCCGGTGGCGCCCAGGGTGAGCGCGCCGACGTTGCTGTCGCCGGTCAGCAGCCAGGTGCTGTCGCTGCCGATGTCGGCGCTGGTGACGTTGATGAAGCGGCCGTCGATCTGCGCCTTGTTGCGCAGGATGACATCCAGCGTGCCGTTGGTAACGGTGGTGGGGTCGAAGGTCACGTTGCCTGCCAGGCGCGAGTCGTCGACGGTGAGATTGACGTCGGTGCGCCCGGCGGAAGGGCCGAACTCACTCCTGACCAACAGCAGGTTGCCATCGGCTCCCAAGAGCTTTGCGTCGTTGCGGATCGTGATGTTGTAGTCGTTGTCTTCCAGCGGCATGACCTGGATGGCGCCGCTGCGCTGGGACACCAGTGTGGAACCATCAACATTGAGCGTCACCGCGCCAGCCGGGTTGAGCTCGCCCCACAGCATCGCGCCCACGTTGGCACCGGTCACATGGGAGCCGTTGAGGATGTCCATCGTGCCGAACTGCAGGCGAACACCCAGGCCACTGTTGTACGGGGCAGGCGTGCCAGGATTGTCCTCTACGCGGATCTGCATGGCATCAAGCACGGCAAGGGGGTTGCGGCTCCCTGAGCCGAAGGGCGAGCTGCGGAGGTCGACACCAGCTGCCAGGCTCTGGGGCTTCAGATCGGCAGCGGCCACGATGATGGAACCGCCCGTCAGGCGAGCCACGGTGTCGGCACCATTCAGTCCAATGGCACCACCGCGAAAATGAGTGCCGACCGCTGTCAACGTGGCGTTGCCTGCCAGCGTCACCGCGCCAGATGTGCTCACCGACGTCACGGTGCCGCCCTGCAGTGTGATGGCCGACGTATCCTCGGCGGAGATCTCGTTCATGGCCGCCTCGCGACCGATCAACGTGGAGCCATTCTTCAACCTCCAGGTCTCCACCGGATCCCCTGCGTCCAGATCGCCCGCCAATGCGGCACCTGCCGACAGCGAGGAAAGAGCCAGCAGCAGGCCGCGGGCCAACGGCCGGAGCAACAGGGGGCGGGTGGAATGAAGGTTCATGGTCTTGTCCTTTGCAGAGAGAGAAAGGCGGGGCACTACATGAAAACCGCAGCCCCCCTCGGCCGCAGCGCTGAGGTATAGGCCTGCAGTTTGTGTAGAAAATGTGAGGACGGGTGCTGTCTGCGACTGCGCGTGTCCTGAACGGCATCAGTGTCGGCCCGCCGCAGCGCTGCTCCCATGCAATTAGTTGCAAAGCGCGCTTGACGGGCGCTTTCCGTAGGGATGCCATTAAGGCGCCAATGCGGGGCGCTGCCGCCTGCGTCATCCTGACGCAGGCGTGATTGCAATGGATTCGATAGTGGAGCGTCGGCGGTGCGGTGAGCATGTCGTCCACTTTCTGGAGACCACGCATGCGCATTGCTTCCCCTCATCGGCATCCGCTCACGATTGCACTCGCTGGCATCTTGATTCTTTCGCCGGGGGCCAGGGCCCAGCAGGTGGTGGCCGATGGGACCAGTGAAACCCCTGCCGGCGGCAGCTACTCCACCACCGGTCTCGACGAGCATGCCTTCCACGTTCTCAATGGTGGTCGCATCACCGCCGATGACCCGGTGGTGTTGGCTACCGAAGGCAACGGCGCCGCCGGCATCCGGGTGGAAGGCGCCGGCAGCAGCCTGCACGTGGCCGATGCTGCCATCACCACCCGCGGCGACAATGCAGCAGGTGTTTCCCTCTCCGGCACCGACGGTACGAACCAGATCGACAGGGTAAGCATCGAAACGCATGGTTCCGCCAGTCATGGCGTGAGCGTTGCAGGTTCTGTTGCCAGCATTGGCCATGCGGACGTTCTCACCCGCGGCAGCGGTGCGCACGGTGTAAGTGTCAGTGGCGGTGGCACTGTGGAATTGAGCGGCGGTGCGGTTACCACGGAAGGAAGCAATGCCAATGCGGTACAGGCCAGTGGTGCGGGCAGCACGGTACGGATCGCAGACAGCACACTGGTCAGCCGTGGCGCGAGTACCTACGTCGCCCTCGCCAGTTCGGGCGCGGCCCTGTACCTGCAGGACACAGCGGTTGTTCATGAAGGTGTTGGGGGAATGGGAGTCGTCATCCAGGCCGGCAGTACTGGCGATCTGCGCAATGTGCACATCATGACGACGCAGCAAGCGGCAACCGGCCTGGCAGGTGGTGGCGATATCGTGATGCTGGGAGGTTCCGTTGTTGCAGATGGAACGCAGGCCACTGCCGTGGATATGCATGGTGGGAGCATGCGGATGGAGTCGGTGGACGTTCGCGGTCATTACGGCATCTTCGCCAGCGTCGGTGCGCAGCTGGAGCTGGCCGGCATTCGTGTGCGTGCGGCAAAGGACGCGCTGCGGGTTTCGGGACTGGGGACTGCTGCGCATGTCCAGGGATCGGAACTGCTGGGCGAGGGCGGAGCCGCCACGATTGCAGTGTATGACTCGGCAACGTTGACGCTTCTGCGTAGTGTGGTCCGCAACCAAGGTGACAATCGCGTTGGCATCGACAATCGCGGCGGCTTTGTGACGCTGGAAGACGTGGAGTTCCACACAACGGGTGCGTCCGGCCATGCGCTCTACGCCGAATCCAATGGCTCGGTACGCCCCCGAATCGATGCCAGCGGCACGTTGCTCAGTACCACCGGCGACAGCGCCATAGGGGCTGTGGCACGCAAGGGCGGCAGCATCCATCTGGCGGACAGCGCCGTGCTGACCACCGGCGATGGCGCCTATGGTGTGCTCTCTGGTGGGGTTGGTGAAATGACGCTGGTCAACACCCACGTGCGCACCGAAGGTGAAGGTGCATGGGCAGCGGTGATCAATGACAACGGCAGCCTGGGTATCGACGGCGGCTCGCTGGTCAGCGCACGGCACGGCGGTGTGTGGCTGCGCAGCAGCCGCGACCCTGGACTGACCTTGTCCAACGGTGCGCTGGTATCGGGCGGCAACGGCATCGGCCTTGCGCTGGATGCGGCGGTAGCAGGGCGCTTCGACGTGGTGCTCCAGGGTGGCTCGCAGATGGTCGGCGACATCGTCATCACGCCCGAGGACGAGGACGCCGGTCTGGTGCCGCAGTCCGATGTGCATGTGCGCCTGGCGGACGGCTCGCTGTGGCAGGGGTCTTCCGACCTGGTGCAGACGATGGCGATCGAGCGCGGCAGCCAGTGGACGCTGACCGGCGACGCTACGGTGGGTGAACTGCAGGTGCTTGACAGTGGCGTGGCCTTGTCCGATGGCAGCGGCCGCTTCAACACGCTCACCGTGGACGGCGATCTGCACAGCGAGGGCGCGACGTTCCTGTTCCAGGGCGCGTTGGGCGGTGACGACAGCGCCTTTGATCGCCTGCATGTGCGTGGCGATACCTCGGGTGATGCCAGTATTGCGGTGAGGAACATCGGGGGTGCCGGCGCGCAGACGACCGACGGCATCCAGCTGATCGAGGTGGATGGCGCATCGCTGGCGAACTACACCCTGACCGGCCGCGCGGTGGCCGGTTCCCATGAGTACTTCCTGTTCCAGGGCGGTCTTGCCGATCCTTCCGATGGCAACTGGTACCTGCGTTCGCAGTGGTTCGATGCATGCGCGGATGATCCGAACGCGCCGGGCTGTGTGGTCGATCCGGGTCCGGGGCCTGACCCGGGTGAGGGCGGCGAAGAAGGTGAGGGTGGCGGCGGTGACCCGGTCATCCCGCCACCGGTGCTGCGCCCGGAGGCCGGTGCCTACCTGGCCAACCAGTCGGCCGCCATCAACATGTTTTCCCATCGTCTGAACGACCGCATCGGCGCCGTCTCGCTGGATGAGGGCCGTGCGGCATGGGCACGCGTGGGCCGGCAGCAGGCGGACTTCAGCGCGGTGGGTGGTCAGCTGTCGATCGATGGGACCACCTCGGTGCTGCAGATCGGCAGCGACCTGCTGCGCCGTGGCAATGCAGCATTCGGTGTGATGTTGGGTACGGGGCGTGCTGATAGCAACGCACTATCCGACCTGACCGGCTACAGCGCCAAGGGGCGCGTGCGCGGTAATGCCGTGGGTATCTATGGCACGTGGCTGCAGGGGGCTGACGGCACGCAGGGTGCATACATCGATGCAACCCTGCAATACGGCCGTTTCGACAACCGGGTGCAGGGGATCGGCCTGGCGCCGGAGCGCTACGATTCGCGCATGGCCAGTGCATCGCTGGAGACCGGCTACACCTTCAATGTGTGGCAGGGCGCCGCCCGCGCGCTGTATGTGCAGCCGCAGCTGCAGCTGAGCCATGTCGATTTCCGCGCCGATCGCCATGTGGAGAGCAATGGCACGGTCATCGACCACGCCGATGCCGGTGGCCTGAGCGGGCGCCTGGGCGTGCGTGTGTTCGGTCATGGCACTGCATCCGGCAACACCGTGCAGCCGTACCTGGGCGTGAACTGGCTGCGTGGCAGCGGCACCAGCACCCTGCAGTTCAACGATGACACGCTGGGTGCGGACCTGCCGCGCAACCGCTATGAAGTGCAGGCCGGTGCCGAGTTGAAGCTGGGCCAGCGCTGGGGGGCGTGGGGCGGCGTGAGCGCGCAGCGCGGTGATTACGGTTACCGCAATGTGGGTGCCCAGCTGGGCCTGCGCATGGCCTGGTAGCAAGCGATGGAGATGTCGCAGCGCCGGGCATGACCCGGCGCTTCCTTTGCTGGGGTCGGTAGCGCCGGGCCATGCCCGGCGAAAGCTTACGCCGGCGGCAGCACCTTGCCCGGGTTGAGGATGCCATCCGGGTCCAGCGCGGCCTTGATCGCGCGCATCGCCGCCAGCGTTTCCGCAGTGAACGCCTTGGCCATGAAATCGCGCTTGGCCAATCCAATTCCGTGTTCGCCCGACAGCGTGCCGCCAAGCGCCAGGGTCAGTTCGAAGATCTTCGGCAGCGCGGCATGCGCGCGTGCGTTCTCGTCGGCATCCTCCGGGTGATAGAGGATGTTGACGTGCAGGTTGCCGTTGCCGGCATGGCCGAAGGTAACAATGGTCAACGTGTAGTCGCGTGCAAGCGCCTGCACACCGGCCACCAGATCCGGAATACGCGACACCGGCACCACCACGTCTTCGTTGATCTTGCCCGGCGCAACGCTGCGCAGCGCGGGTGACAGCGCCTTGCGTGCGGCCCACAGCTGGTCGCGCGCGCGGCCTTCCATCGCCACGTCCAGTTCAATCATGCCGTCACCTTCGGCGGCGCTGGCCAGTGCCTGCAGCAGGTAAGGCAGGGTGTCGTGGTCACCATCGGCCTCGACCAGCAGCATTGCGCCGGCTTCGGGCACGTCGGCACCATTGAGTCGCAGCAGTTCCAGGCTGCGGGCGTCCATGAATTCCAGGCGGGTGGGCACCACCGGTTGCGACATCAGCCGCGACACTGCGGCGGCCGCTGCATCGGCATCGCGGTACAGCACGCGCAGGCCCGCCTGGCTGACCGGCAGCGGGGTCAGCTTCAAGGTGGCTTCCACGATCAACGCCAGGGTGCCTTCGCTGCCCACCAGCAGATGGGTGAGGTCGTAGCCGGTGGCATCCTTGGTGTAGGCGCCGCCGCAGCGGATCACCTCGCCCGCGCCGGTCACCGCGACCAGGCCCAGCACGTTGTCGCGGCTGGTGCCGTACTTCACCGCGCGCGGTCCGCCGGCATTGCAGGCCAGGTTGCCGCCGATGCTGCAGATCGCCGCACTGGACGGGTCCGGCGCCCAGAACAGGCCGTGCGGTGCCAGCGCCTGCTGCAGGGTGCCGTTCAACACGCCCGGCTGCACCACGGCGCAGCGGTCGCCGGCGCGGATCTCGACAATGCGGTCCATGCGGGTAAACGACAGCACGATGCTGCCCGGCAGTGGCACCGCAGCGCCGGTGGTGCCGGTACCGGCGCCGCGTGCTACCAACGCGATGCCATGCGCGCGGCAGGCACGCACCAGCGCCTGCACCTGATCCACATCGGCCGGCAGGGCAACCGCCGCCGGTCGCTGGTGGCGCCACGAGTTGTCCTGCGCGTTCGCTTCCAGCGCGCTGTCATCCATGCGCCAGCCCTCCGCGCCCAGCAGGGCGGACAGTTCGGCAACCAGTGCAGGGGGCAGTGCGGTACTCATGATGGGTCTCGTGGGGCAGCAGGAGCGGGTTGAATGAGTTTCCAGGCGACGACGGCGCCCGCCAATGGCAGCCACACCCAGCGAAGTTCCGACAGCAGCGTGGCGATACCGCGTGCGCTGAAGAACTGCGGGGCGAACGGCGAAACGCGGATCGGCCGCCACGGCGCGAAGAAGCGCTGCTCGCTCCATGGCCAGGCCAGCGCAACGCCGAGGCCGCCGGAGGTCATGGCGTCGAGCAGGGGGTGGCTGGCTGCACAGATGAAGACGAACACTGCGGCTTGCACGGTAGATGCCAACCGTGGTTGGCACAGACCCGCCGACCGAGGTCGGCCGCTACCAAAGAACGCCAACACCGCCGCCAGCGCCGCCAACACGCAGGCAAACAGCAACGAATGACTGGCCCCGCGATGCCCGAACGCATCGGCATAGGGAATGTGCAGGGCGAAGGCCAGCACGTCGGCATCGGGCAGCATCGCTGCGATCACGCCGGCGGCCAGCAGGCGCGGCGGAATGCGGCCGCGATCGGCAGCGCACCACAGCGCCAGCGGCACCGCGGCATGGGTGATGATGGAAGGCATCAGCAATCGTCCAGCCGGAACGCATCCCGCAGCCAGCGCAGCTGCGGCGGATCACCACTGGCCTCGACTACATCGAATCGGCAGGGCGCATTGGCGAGCACAGGATTGTCCTGCAGGTACAGCTGCGCGGCATGGGCCAGGCGCCGGCATTTGCGTGCATCCACCGACGCGGCGCCACCCCCGAAGTCCGGGCGCGCGCGGTAACGCACTTCCACGAACACCACGGTTCCGGCGTCGTCCATCACCAGGTCCAGTTCGCCGCCGCGGTAGCGCACGTTGCGCGCGCGCGGTTGCAGCCCGGCCTGCTGAAGGTGCTGCTCGGCGGCGGCTTCCACCGCCGAGCCCCGTAGCAGGTGCTCAGCGACCACCGGCGATCGGCATCGGCCGGCCACCACTGAAGGTGGACCATGCCGGCTGGCGCAGGATGTTGCCGTTGCTGTCCAGGTACAGC
Organism: Stenotrophomonas sp. 704A1; assembly: GCF_030549525.1. NCBI lineage: Bacteria > Pseudomonadati > Pseudomonadota > Gammaproteobacteria > Lysobacterales > Lysobacteraceae > Stenotrophomonas > Stenotrophomonas tuberculopleuritidis. The sequence goes on from NZ_CP130831.1 coordinate 717,907, forward strand.
GTGCCGGTGGCGCCGTCCAGGCCGCCCTCGTTGGACAGCTTGTCCAGGTAGGCGCTGATCTTCCAGGCATCGGCGCCGAAGGCGAACAGGCGGCTGGCCGCACCGCGCGCGCTGGGCAGGGTCTGTGCGACCTGGCTGGCCGAGGGCACGCCGGACACGCTGCGCACGTTCCAGGCTTCGTTCGGGTAGATGATGCCGTCCAGCGCCACGTCTTCCTCCACCTTGCCACTGCCGGTGGTCAGCTGCGAGGTGCCGACACGGGTGGCGCCGCCGGCACCGGCCAGCGCCAGCTGCGGGGCCAGCAGACGGGCCTGCGGCGCGCGCACGGCCAGGAACACCGCGTCGATCTGGCCGGCGTTGCGCACCTGTGCGCTGACATCGCCCACGGCTTCGCTGACCGCCACCGTGGCGGCGACGGTGCCACCGCGCTGTGCGAAACGCTGGGCAAAGGCCGCAGCGGCACGGCGCCCGGTGTCGTCGGCGCTGTTGATCACCAGCGCTTTGCTGCGCTCGCGGCCGCGCATGTATTCGGCGGCGACGATGCCGTCGTCTTCCGGGGCCAGCGAGAAGCCGGCGCTGCCGGCCGGCGGCGCATCCTTGCCGCGGTTCAGGCCCAGCACCGGCACCGGCAGCTGCTGGCGACCGTACACGGCGTCCACTTCATCGCGGCCGAGCGGGCCGACCACGAAGTCCGCACCGGAGGCCACCGCCTTGTCGTAGGCCGCCAATGCGCCGGCCGGGGTGCCGGCGGTATCGAAGAAGTTGATCTCCGGGCGACGGCGGGTTTCGCCGTAGTAGGCGCTGAGCAGGCCATCGCGCACCGGTTGCGCGGCGGTGGCCAGGCGGCCACTGAGCGGCAGCAGCACCGCCATCTTCGCCGGTGGGCGGTAACCGTCGCTCATTGCCGGCGGGCGCTTGCTGGTATCGAACTGGGCGGCACCCTCGCGATCGAAGGGACGCGGCAGCGGCAGGCCACGGGCAATCAGCGCGCGGCCGGCGAAGTTGTACAGCGGGTCGTTGGCCGGCAGCGCCGCCGCGCGGCTGCGCAGGGTGGCATCGTCCAGGGTGCCCAGCAGCCCGGCGATCGCGGCCTGGTTCTCGGTGCGGGCGGCGCCACTCAGTGCGGCGTGCGCGCGGGCACGTTCGGTGGCGGCGCCGAAGGCATCGCCGCTGGCCTGCAGGGCCTGGCCGCGGGCCAGCAGCCAGCGCGTGCGCAGGCTGGGGTGCACGCTGTCGCCATGGTCCTTCAGCAGGGCCAGGGCCTGTGCCGGCTGCTTGTCGGCCAGTGCCAGCTCGGCACTGGTCAGCTGGAAGCGCTGCAGGCTGGCGCCGGACAGCTGGCGCGCGGTGAGCTGGCCGAGCAGGCTGCGCGCGCGCGCGCCGTCACCGGCCAGGTGCCAGGCCCAGGCCGCATCGGCCAGGGCGGTACTGCGGGCGTTGCCGCGCAGGGTGGCGGCCAGCGCTTCCAGTTGCAGTGCGGCGTCGCGCGGCTTGCCCTGGTCGATCAGCGCCAGCGCCTGGCTCTGGGCCGGCGATTCAGGGGCGCTGGTGAGACTGGTGGTGGCACAACCGGCCAACAGCATCAGCGACAACGACAGGGCAGAGATGCGTGCGGCGGGCTTGTTCATGATCGGGTCCATGCGATGAGGGCAGCGGCCTTGGCCAGGTACACGCTAGGATTCTACCCTTGCCCCGTGAGTACCGCTGAAATGAGTGTTCCCACCCTGTATGTCGTCGCCACGCCGATCGGCAACCTGGCCGATCTGAGTCCGCGCGCGCAGGAGGTGCTGCGCTCGGTGGCGGCCATCTGTGCCGAGGACACCCGCCGCAGCGGCCAGCTGCTGTCCCATTTCGGCATCCAGCAGCCGTTGGTGGCCCTGCACGAGCACAACGAGGAGGCGCTGTCGCAGCGGCTGGTGTCGCGGCTGCAGGCGGGCGAGTCGCTGGCGCTGGTGAGCGATGCCGGCACCCCGCTGGTCAGCGACCCCGGCTTCCGCCTGGTGCGCGCCGCGCGTGCAGCCGGCATCAAGGTCAGCCCGATTCCCGGCGCCTGCGCGGCCATCGCCGCGTTGAGCGTGGCCGGGCTGCCCAGCGATCGTTTCAGTTTCGAGGGCTTCCTGCCGGCCAAGGCCAGCGGCCGCCGCGACCGCCTGCAGGCGCTGGCCGGCGAGGTGCGCACGATGGTGTTCTACGAATCCTCGCACCGCATCGCCGAATCGCTGGCCGACATGGCCGCGATCTTCGGCGGCACGCGCCCGGCGGTGCTGGCGCGTGAACTGACCAAGCTGTTCGAGACCGTGCTTGATGGCGATCTGGCGGGCCTGCTGGCCCAGGTGGAAGCGGATGAAAACCAGCGCAAGGGCGAATTCGTGGTGATGGTGCAGGGCGCCGGCGATGATGCCGAGGCGCAGCTGGCCCATGGCCGCCAGGTCTACGCCAAGCTCAGCGAGCACCTGCCGCCATCGACCGCAGCCAAGCTGGCGGCCGAGCTGACCGGCGCCCCGCGCAAGGCGCTGTACGGGTCCTGACCGGTAGCGCCGAGCCATGCCCGGCGAGCGCGCAGCGCGGCATCGAACCCTCGCCGGGCATCCCGCTGCGCTACCCGTGTAGAATGCACGCTGGCGGAGCCGGCCAGACAGTCGCGTCATCCCTTCGGGGGTGCCGAGGAAAGTCCGGGCTCCATAGGGCAAGGTGCCAGGTAACGCCTGGGCGGCGCAAGCCGACGGAAAGTGCAACAGAAAGATACCGCCTACGTCTTCTTCGGAAGGCCGGTAAGGGTGAAATGGTGCGGTAAGAGCGCACCGCGAGTCTGGCAACAGACCGGCACGGCAAACCCCACCTGGAGCAAGACCAAATAGGGATCCTTTGGCGCGGCCCGCGTTGGATCCGGGTAGGTTGCTTGAGCGTTGCGGTGACGTAACGCCTAGAGGAATGACTGTCCACGACAGAACCCGGCTTATCGGCCGGCTCCGCCTCCTTCTTACGGTAAGCCGGGCATGGCTTGGCTCTACAGTAGAGCCGGGCCATGCTCGGCTGCTCTCCGTTCAGATGCCCGGGATGTTGTTCAGCCCGGCGTACGGTACTGCCCGGCGGAAATGAACTGCGAGAAGCGCTCGCACCACACCACTACGGTGGTGTAGTCGTCCACGTTGACGCTTTCAGGCACGTCCACCAGGAACCGGTTGAAGGTCTTCACCTCGCCGATGCGTTGTGCCTGCGCCTTGATCTTCAGGAAATCGGCCTTGTTGTCGACGAAGTCGCGCACCAGGTAGACCTTGTAGTCCGGTCCTGGTCCCATCCTGCCGTCGAACGCGACCTGGCGCGGGCTGACGCTGACCTTGCCTTCGGCCCAGTGCACGGCGTCGCTGCCCTTGAGGTCGCGGCGGAAGGTGGTGCGGTAGGTGGCGTCTTTCATGGCGGCCTGCACCTGCGCGACCGGCGGATCATCCGGGGCGATCAGGATCGGCAGCAGGTACACGCCCAGGCCGAAGCCGAGGCCGAGCGTGAGCAGGTGGGTGGCGACAAGTACGAGAACACGGCGCATCGATGACTCCCGGTAGATCGGTGGGGCGCACGGCAAGGCCGCGCCCGGTCATCGTGTGGCGTGCAGGCAGGCATTTATAGACACAGAAAACAGGTACAGGCCTGCGTGCGTCCCGGGCCCGGTCAGAAGTCGACGCGACTCTGGCCGATTGCGACACCCTGCGGACCGAAGCGGCGCTCATGGATCTGCCCATGGCCGTCGGCGTCGATCAGCAGCACGGTGCTGGCGCGGGTACCGTAGTCGTCGCCGCGGATGAAGGCCGGGCTCAGCCAGCGCTCGCGCTCCAGGCCGATGCCGGTGTCGGGCAGGTCGCTGTCGGCGGGGCGGTGTTCATCGGCCAAGGCGGCCCAGAGCGGGACCAGGTCGTCATCGCCGGCCTGCAGCCATGCGGAAAGGGCGGCCATCAGCCGCCGCGTCTTCGGCCAGGGGGCGTCCAGGGCGCCGTTGGACATGCCATGCACCCCGGGGCCCAGGCGCTGGCGCTCGGCGGGGTGGTTGCCCAGGTACTCCACGCTGTCGTGATCGGCCAAAAGCAGGTTGAACGGCGCATAGGCGCCGGCCACTGCCGCCAACCGGTCGATATGCACGGCGGCAGGGTCGCGTCCGCGCAGGAAGTCGGCCACCAGTGCGCCCCGCGATGGCCCGGCCTGCGCGGCCAGCGGATCGCGCACGTTGGTGACCACCGCCATCCGCCCACCGGCGCCGACCCCGGCCCAGCCGCCACCGGAGCGCAGGTCGCGGCCGCCGATGACGGACGTCTCATCCTGCCAGGGCGCCAGGGCCGCAGTCGGGCGGGCGTGGAACTCATCACGGTTGCCGGTCATCACCAGCCGCCAGCGCGGGTGGTGCATCCAGCCAAGAGCAAGCAGGCACATGGACGCATTGTGCCGCGTTTGCGCAGTTCCAGGTCGCTTGCAGCTCGTTCCGGATGAATGCGCAGGCGATGTTTCACGCGATCTCCACAGCCCTGAACTTCCGTTCAATCTCAAAAAATGAGACGGATCAGCAACTTGTGGATAAGCCTTGAACAATTCTCTAAACATCGTTGCAAGCCATTGATGCGGCTGGCGATTTCCCCCTTGAAAAGTTGTTGACAACCCTTCGGCCGCTGCTAAGGTGGGCATCAGAGGGAAAACCGGGTGTTTTGTGGGTTTTCGTGGTTCAATGTTTCACCGGGCGAAGGATAAGGTGCAGGCGTCGTGTTCCAGGGCGAGACGGCCATCACAGTTGACGACAAAGGGCGCATGGCGGTTCCCACCGCTTACCGCGACCTCGTCGCGCGCGCCAGCAACAACCGTCTCGTGTTGACCTACAACCCGTTCGAAGCCGGCTGCCTGTGGCTGTACGCCGAGTCGGAATGGGAGCGGGTCCGTGACGACGTCATGTCCAAGCCCAACACACAGCGCGTCGTCCGCCTGTTGCAGCAGAAGCTGGTCGGTTCCGCCGCCCATCTGGAGCTGGACGGCAACGGTCGCATCAGCATTCCCGCCAGCCACCGCGGTGCGGTGGGCATTGAGAAGAAGGCGGTACTGCTCGGTATGGGCGACAAATTCGAATTGTGGAGCGAGCAGGCGCATCGGGCCCTGATCCAGCAGACGTTGTCTGACGAGGATCTGGGTGATGGGTTGCTCGACCTGAAGTTGTGAGCCGGGGTGCCCGGATGCGCCCAGAAGCGCAGACCGGTCACCTTCCGGTGTCGCAGTCGCCGGCGGTGCATCTGCCGGTCCTGTACACCCAGGTCCTGGAAGGCCTGAGGGTGATCGAAAATGGACGTTACCTGGATGGCACGTTCGGTCGTGGCGGTCATGCACGTGGCGTGCTCACCCAGTTGGGTCCCGAGGGGCGCCTGCTGGTCATGGACAAGGATCCGGAAGCCATTGCCGTTGCCGAGCGCGACTTCGCGCCGGACCCGCGCGTGTCGATCTTCCGCGGCAGCTTCGCCCAGCTGCTGCAGTGGGACGCGACGGCCGAAGGCCTGGACGGCGTGCTGTTCGATCTCGGCGTGTCGTCGCCGCAGCTGGACGTGGCCGAGCGTGGTTTCAGCTTCGGCAAGGACGGCCCGCTGGACATGCGCATGGACCCGGACAGCGGCGAGAGCGCCGCGCAGTGGATCAACCGCGTGGAAGAGCGCGAGCTGATGGACGTGCTGTGGACCTATGGCGAAGAGCGCCAAGGGCGCCGCATCGCCAAGGCCATCGTGGCCCGCCGCGACCGGCAGCCGTTCACCCGCACCGCCGAGCTGGCCGAACTGATCGCCTCGGTGATGCCGCGTGGGAAAGACAAGATCCACCCGGCCACGCGCAGCTTCCAGGCCATCCGCATCCACATCAACCGTGAGCTGGCCGATCTGGAAGCCGGCCTCGACGCGGCTGTGCAGCGGCTCAAGCCCGGCGGCCGGCTGGCGGTGATCAGCTTCCATTCGCTGGAAGACCGCATCGTCAAGCAGTACATGAACCGCCTGGCCAAGGCACCGCCGGCCAACCGCCGCCTGCCCGAGGCGACGGTGTTCGTGCCGACCCTGGACCTGATCGGTGGCGCCATCAAGGCCACCGACGACGAGCTGGCTGCCAACCCGCGCGCCCGCAGCGCGGTGCTGCGCGTGGCCCAGAAGCGGGAGGCCGATGCATGAGCCGGCTGCTGCTGATCATCCTGTTGGCCTGCACCGTGGCCTCGGCGATCGGCGTCGTGTTCGTGCGTCACCGTCATCGGCAGACGTTCATTGAACTGTCGCGCGCCGAGCGTGCGCGCGATGACCTGAACATCGAATTCGGCCGCCTGCAGCTGGAGCAGGCGACCCTGGCCGAAGCCAACCGGGTCGATCGCATCGCCCGCGAGAAGCTCGGCATGAAGTTCCCCGAAGCCGCCGACGTCGTGGTGGTGCGCCCATGAGCAAGACCGGCCGCAACCGCCCCCGCAACGCCTTCAGCCTGCGCCAGCGCCTGCGCTGGGTCGCGCTGGCGCTCGGCCTGTGCTCGGTATCGCTGGTCGGCCGCGCCGCCTACGTGCAGATCATCAACAGCGATTTCTACCAGCGCCAGGGCGAAGCGCGCTATCTGCGCGAGCTGCCGATCAAGACCTCGCGCGGCATGATCACCGACCGCAACGGCGAGCCGCTGGCGGTGTCCACCCCGGTCGCCTCGATCTGGGTGAACCCGCAGGACCTGCTGCGCTCGCCCGAGCGCATCCCCGAGCTGGCCCAGGCGGTCGGCATGTCGGTGGACGAACTGAGCAGCCGCCTGTCGCAGAAGTCGGACAAGGAATTCATGTACCTGCGCCGCCGGATCAATCCGGACGAAGCAGAGCGGGTGGTCGCGCTGAAGATTCCGGGCGTGGCCGCGCAGCGCGAGTTCCGCCGCTTCTACCCGCAGGGTGAGGCGATGGCGCACGTGCTGGGCTTCACCAACATCGACGACCGCGGCCAGGAAGGGCTGGAACTGGCCTTCGACGAATGGCTGCGCGGCAAGGCCGGCGCCAAGCGGGTGATCCGCAACCGCAAGGGCGAGACCGTCGAGAGCGATCTGCTGCGTGCCGCTGAGCCGGGCAAGGACCTGACCCTGAGCATCGACCGCCGCATCCAGTACCTGGCTTTCAAGGAACTGCGCAACGCGCTGGTGGCCAACAAGGCAGCTGGTGGTTCGATGGTGATCATGGACGTGGCCACCGGCGAGATCCTGGCCATGGTCAACCTGCCGACCTACAACCCCAATTCGCTCACCGGCGCGCAGCCGGACACGCGCCGCAACCGCGCGGTGACCGACCTGGTCGAGCCGGGTTCGACGATGAAGCCGCTGACCATCGCCACCGCGCTGCAGGCCGGGGCGGTGACCAAGGACACCATCATCGACACCAACCCGGGGTACATGACCCTGGGCCGCTTCACCATCCGCGACGTGCCGCGCAACAACGGCGTGCTGAATGTCACCGGCGTGATCACCCGCAGCTCGAACGTGGGTGCAGCCAAGGTTGCGGCGAAGATGCCCGACCAGACCTTCTACGACGGTGTGCGCCGTTTCGGCTACGGCTCGCCGCCGCACAGCGGCTTCCCCGGCGAATCCGGCGGCGTGGTGCTGCGCCCGGCGCGCTGGTCGGGCACCTCCAAGACCACCATGTCCTACGGCTACGGCCTGTCGGTGACGCCGCTGCAGATCGCCACCGCCTATTCGGCGCTGGCCAACGGCGGCAAGCTGATCGCCCCGACCTTCGTCAAGGGCCAGCGCAACGAAGGCCAGCAGATCATCGACGAGAGCGTGGCCAAGCAGGTCGTGGCGATGATGGAAACGGTGGTCACCCAGGGCGGCGCCAAGCAGGCCGCCGTGCTGGGCTACCACGTGGCCGGCAAGACCGGTACCGCGCGCAAGGCCGGGCCCGGCGGCTACGAGCGTGGCCATTACAACGCGCTGTTCGCTGGCGTGGTGCCGGCCACCAACCCGCGCTTTGCCACCGTCATCGTCATCAACGACCCGCAGGCCGGCAAGTTCTACGGTGGCCTGGTCTCGGCGCCGGTCTATCACAACGTGATGGAAGGCACCCTGCGGCTGATGGACGTGCCGCTGGATGACCTGCAGTCGTGGCTGGCCGCACAGCAGTCCGGAAAGATGGGGCATTCGGCCTCGATCCTGCCGGCGCCGCCGGTGGAAGCCGCGCTGCCGGTGGATGCCGCCGCTGAATTCGATGCCGCGCTGCCCAGCGCGCAGACCCATGTGCCGGCCCCGCCCGCGGGAGGCACGCAATGAGCCCTTCGATGTTGCTTTCGCAGTTGCTTCCCGACGTTGCCCTGGCGGGCAACGATCCCGTTCTGACCGGCCTGGTGCTGGACAGCCGTGCCGTGCGCCCCGGCAACGCTTTCGTCGCCATCGCCGGTTTCGGCGCGCATGGCCTGGGCTTTGTCGAGCAGGCGCGCGCGGCCGGTGCCAGCGCCATCCTGTTCGAGCCGCCGGCGCCGGCCGAGCTGCCGGCGCCGACCGATGCGATCGCCGTGCCGGGGCTGCGTGCGCGCCTGGGCGCGATGGCCGACCAGTTCCATGGCGCGCCGTCGCGGGCGATGACGATGGTGGGCGTGACCGGCACCAACGGCAAAACCTCCACCGTGCAGCTGCTGGCGCAGGCCTGGCACCTGCTCGGCACGCCCAGTGGAAGTATCGGCACGCTGGGCGCCGGTCTTTATGGCGCGGTGCAGCCGACCGGCTTCACCACCCCGCTGGTGCTGCAGATGCATGCGCTGCTGGCGCAGCTGCGCACCGACGGCGCGCAGGCCGTAGCGATGGAAGTCAGTTCGCACGCGCTGGACCAGGGCCGCGTCGATGCGGTGCACTACGACGTGGCGGTGTTCACCAACCTCACCCGCGACCATCTGGATTACCACGGCGACATGGCCAGCTACGGCGCGGCCAAGGCGCGCCTGTTCCATCGCCCGGGCCTGAAGGCGGCGGTGGTGAACCTGGATGATGCGTTCGGCCGCCAGCTGTTCGCCGGCCTGCCGGCCAGCGTGCAGGCCATCGGGCTGAGCTCGCGCGGTGCGGCCGATGCCAGCGTGCACGCCGAGAACCTGCAGCTGGATGGTCGTGGCATCGGCTTCGAACTGGTCATCGACGGCGCGCGCGCTGCGGTGCAGTCGCCGCTGCTGGGCCGCTTCAACGTGGACAACCTGCTGGCCGTGGCCGGCAGCCTGCACGCGCTGGGCGAGCCGGCCGAGCGCATTGCCGCGGTGCTGTCGGCACTGCAGCCGATCCGCGGCCGCATGAACCGCCTGGGGGGCGAAGACGGCCTGCCTACCGTGGTGGTCGACTACGCCCACACCCCCGATGCGCTGGAACAGGCGCTGGACAGCCTGCATGGCCACCTGCAGGGGACGCTGTACTGCGTGTTCGGCTGCGGTGGCGAGCGCGATACCGGCAAGCGTCCGCAGATGGCCGCCATCGCCGAGCGCCTGGCCAACCAGGTCATCGTCACCGACGACAACCCGCGCGGCGAAGACGGCGACGTGATCGTCGCCGACATTCTGGCCGGCTTCGCCCATCCGGCCGCCGTGACCGTGCAGCGCAGCCGCGCGCGTGCGATCGGCCTGGCGGTGAAGCGCGCCGGTGCGGGCGACATCATCCTGATCGCCGGCAAGGGCCACGAGCCCTACCAGGAGGTCAACGGCGTGCGCCACGACTTCGACGACACCGAAGTGTCGGCTGCCGCGCTGGCTGCCAAGGCCGGTGTGATCGCGACGCGCACGGATGCGCTGGTGGCCCGGCCGCAGGACGCGGAAGAGGGCCCAGCACAGGCCGGGGAGGGCGCCGCATGAAGCGCACCCTGCTTTCGCTGATCGCGCACTGGGCCGGTGGCGAGATCCACGGCGACGACGTGGCCATCGATGCGGTCAGCAATGACACCCGCAGCCTGGGCGCGGGCAGCCTGTACGTGGCCCTGCGTGGCGAACGCTTCGACGGCCATGACTTCGCCGCCGATGCGCAGGCCCGTGGCGCCAGCGCGCTGCTGGTCGAGCGCCTGCTGCCGCTGGACGTGCCGCAGGTGCTGGTGGCCGACAGCGAACGGGCCCTGGCGAAGATCGCCGCCGGCATGCAGCGCGACCGCGGCACCGAGGTGTTCGCGATCACCGGCAGCAACGGCAAGACCAGCGTGAAAAGCCTGCTGCTGGCGATCCTGCAGCAGGTGGCCCGGCATGCGCACAAGGTGGTCTATGCCAACCCGGGCAACCGCAACAATGAAATCGGCCTGCCGCTGGCGGTGATCGACGCGCCCGAAGATGCCGACTACGCCGTCTACGAGATGGGTGCCGGCAAGCCGGGTGACATCGCCTACCTGACCGACATCGCGCGCCCGCGCTATGCGCTGGTCAACAACATCGCACCGGCCCACCTGGAACGGATGGGCAGCCTGCTCGGCGTGGCGGTGACCAAGGGCGCGATCTATGCCGCACTGCCGGCCGATGGCGTGGCCGTCATCAATGTCGATGATGCCTACGGGCGCTGGTTCGAACAGCATTTCATCGGCACCCCGGCGCGTTGCAGGGTGCTGCGCTATGGCCTGGACCACAGTGCCGAGGTCACCGCGCGTGATATCCGTGCCGGCGCCCAGGGCAGCCAGTTCACCCTGGTCACTGCGACGGGCGAAGCACGCGTGGCACTGGGCCTGCCCGGTCGCCACAACATCAGCAATGCCCTGGCGGCGGCCAGCCTGGCGCTGGCCGCGGGCATCGAACTGCCGCTGGTTGCGAGCGGGCTGGCCGAAGCCCAGCCGGTGCCGGGCCGCCAGATCGCCCATCTGCTGCACAACGGTGCGGTGCTGGTGGATGACAGCTACAACGCCAACCCCGGTTCGCTGGCTGCCGCCATCGATGCACTGGCGGCCGCTCCCGAAGAGGGCTGGCTGGTGCTCGGTGACATGCGCGAGCTTGGCCCGGATGCACAGGCGCTGCACGCGCAGGCCGGGCTGCGCGCCCGCGCCGCCGGCCTCAAGCGCCTGTATGCGCTGGGCCCGCTCAGTGCTGCCGCCGCTGCCGCCTTCGGCGAAGGCGGCCGCCATTTCGCCACCCATGACGCGCTGTCGCAGGCGCTGAAGGACGAGCTGCACGCCGGCGTGCGCTGCCTGGTCAAGGGTTCCCGTGGCAGCGCCATGGACACGATTGTCAAAGCGCTGCTGGCGCAAGGAGAGGAATCCCCGCATGTTGTATGAACTGGCTCGATGGTTGCAGCAGTTGGAGAGCCTGTTCGGGCTGTTCAACTACCAGACGTTCCGCGCCATCCTTGCCGCGTTGACGGCCCTGTTCCTGTCGCTCTGGCTCGGCCCGGCGATGATCCGCAAGCTTGCCCAGTTCAAGGGTGGCCAGCCGATCCGGACCGATGGTCCGCAGACCCATTTCTCCAAGGCCGGCACGCCGACCATGGGCGGCTCGCTGATCCTGCTCACCGTCACCCTGTCGGTGCTGATGTGGGCCGACCTGCGCAACCGCTACGTGTGGCTGGTGCTGGCGGTGATGCTGTGCTTCGGTGCCATCGGCTGGTACGACGACTGGATCAAGATCGTCCGTCGCGACCCGAACGGTCTGAAGTCGCGCTGGAAGTACCTGCTGCAGTCGATCTTCGGCCTGGCCGCGGGCATCTTCCTGTTCCAGACCGCCGACGTACCGGCGGCGCTGACCTTCTACATCCCGATGTTCAAGTCGGTGGCCCTGCCGCTGGCCGGCATCGGCTTCGTGGCCATCGCCTACTTCTGGATCGTCGGCTTCTCCAACGCGGTCAACCTGACCGATGGCCTGGATGGCCTGGCGATCATGCCGACCGTGCTGGTCGCCTGCGCGCTGGGGGTGTTCGCCTATGCCTCCGGCAACGTGGTGTTCGCCAACTATCTGCAGATCCCGCAGATTCCGGGGGCCGGTGAGCTGGTCATCATCTGCGCGGCCATTGCCGGCGCCGGCCTCGGCTTCCTGTGGTTCAACACCTATCCGGCCATGGTGTTCATGGGCGATATCGGTGCGCTGTCGCTGGGCGCGGTGCTGGGCACCATCGCAGTGATCACCCGCCAGGAACTGGTGCTGGTGATCATGGGCGGCGTGTTCGTCATCGAGACCCTGTCGGTGATGATCCAGGTCGCCTCGTTCAAGCTGACCGGCAAGCGCGTGTTCCGCATGGCGCCGATCCACCACCACTTCGAACTGAAGGGCTGGCCCGAGCCGCGGGTGATCGTGCGCTTCTGGATCATCTCGGTGGTGCTGGTGCTGATCGGCCTGGCCACGTTGAAGGTGCGCTGAGCATGAACGACCTGTCCCGCCAGGCAACACGCCTCGAAGCCATCGAAGGCAGCTACGACAAGTGGCTGCTGGGCGCGATCATCGCGCTCACCGGCATCGGCGTGGTGATGGTGGCGTCCAGCTCGATCGCGTTGATGAGCAGCCCGTTCTACTACCTCAACCGCCACCTGGTGTTCCTGGCGGTCGGTATCGTGCTGGCGGTCATCGCCGCGCGCACCGAGCTGAAGTCCATCGAGCAGTACAACCAGATGCTGCTGCTGGGCTGCTTCGCGCTGCTGGTGGTGGTGTTCATCCCCGGTCTCGGCAGCAGCGTCAACGGTGCCCGGCGCTGGATCAACCTGGGTATTTCCAAGTTCCAGACGGTTGAAGCGGTGAAGGTGCTCTACATCGTCTGGCTGTCCAGCTACCTGGTGCGCTTCCGCGACGAGGTCAATGCGACCTGGCCGGCGATGCTCAAGCCGCTGGGCGTGGCCGGTGCGCTGGTGGTGCTGCTGCTGCTGCAGCCGGACTTCGGGTCGTCCACGCTGCTGCTGGCGATCACCGCCGGCATGCTGGTGCTGGGTGGGGTGAACATGCCGCGCATGTCGATGCCGGTGATCATCGGCCTGGTCGGCATGAGCGCGCTGGCGATCATCGAGCCGTACCGCATGCGCCGCATCACCTCCTTCCTGGACCCATGGGCCGACCAGCAGGGCGACGGCTACCAGCTGTCCAACGCGCTGATGGCGGTGGGCCGCGGCGAGTGGACCGGCGTCGGCCTGGGCAATTCGGTGCAGAAGCTGTACTACCTGCCTGAAGCGCATACCGACTTCATTTTCTCGGTCACCGCCGAGGAGTTCGGCTTCCTGGGCACCTGCGTGATCGTGGCCCTGTACGCGCTGCTGGTCGGCCGGACCTTCTGGCTGGGCATGCGCTGCGTGGAAATGAAGCGCCACTTCTCCGGCTACATCGCCTTCGGCATCGGCCTGTGGATCAGCATGCAGACCTTCGTCTCGATCGGGGTGAACCTGGGCATCCTGCCGACCAAGGGCCTGACCCTGCCGCTGATCTCCTCCGGAGGCTCGTCGGTGCTGATGACCTGCGTGGCGATGGGCCTGCTGCTGCGCGTGTCCTATGAACTCAAGCGCGCCGAGCGTCGCCAGGCTGTGCGAATCGGCGGGGGCGAGGACGCCCCGGTGGCGGCGGATGCGCCGGTCACGCCGGTCGCGCCGGTTGCCACCGCTGCGCCGATGAAGGCCGAACCGGTGGCTGCCGCGGCACCGGCGGCCGCGCGCGGCACCAGCCGCCTGCAGTCGCGCATCGAACCGACTTTCGGGAGGCTGTCATGAGCAGCGTCGGCTCCAACGCGACCGCCAGCACCCGCCCGGTGATGATCCTGGCCGGCGGCACCGGCGGGCACATCTTCCCGGGGCTGGCCGTGGCCCGGGTGCTGCGTGCGCGCGGCGTGCCGGTCACCTGGATGGGCGCCGACGGCGCGATGGAAACCCGCCTGGTACCGCAGCACGACATTCCGATCGACACGCTGGCCATCACCGGCCTGCGTGGCAAGGGCAAGCTGGCGCTGCTGGCGGCGCCGTGGCGGCTGATGCGCGCGCTGCGTGCTGCCGGGCTGATCATCCGTGATCGCCAGCCGCGCGCGGTGGTGGCCTTCGGCGGCTTCGCCTCCGGCCCCGGTGGCATGGCCACGCGCCTGCACGGCCTGCCGCTGCTGGTGCACGAGCAGAACCGCGCGCCGGGCCTGACCAATCGCATCCTGTCGCGCTATGCACGCCGCCTGCTGACAGGTTTCCCGGGCACCTTCGCCGCGCGCGAGGAATTCGTCGGCAACCCGGTGCGCGCGGAAATCGCTGCCATCGCTGCACCGGAACAGCGACTGGCCGGCCGCAGCGGTCCGCTGCGTCTGCTGGTGCTGGGCGGCAGCCAGGGCGCTCGCGCGCTCAACAGCGGGGTGCCGCAGGCGATTGCCCAGCTGGGCGCCGGGCTGCCGGTGCTGGTGCGCCACCAGAGCGGTGAGAAGCTGCATGCCGAAGCCGTCGAGGCATACGCCAAGGCCGGTGTGCAGGGCGAGATCACCCCCTTCATTGCCGACATGGCCGAAGCCTTTGCCTGGGCCGACCTGGTGGTGTGCCGCGCCGGCGCGTCCACCCTGGCCGAGCTGTGCGCGGTCGGCATCGGCAGCGTGCTGGTGCCATTCCCTGCCGCCGTCGACGATCACCAGACCCGCAACGCGGAGTATCTGGTCGAGCGCGACGCTGCGGTGTTGCTGAAGCAGGACGGAACGCTGGCCGACGGCATTGCCGCATTGCTGCGCGATCTGTCCCAGAATCCCGCCCGCCGCATGCAGATGGCGCAAGCCGCGCGTGCGCTGGCCAAGGTCGATGCCGCCGAACGCATCGCCGATATCATTCTCGAGGAAGCTGTATGAAGAAGGCACGCTCCAGCGCCTGCCCTGCGCGAGGCCGCGCATGATCCGCCGCCTGCACGACACCAATGACCTGGTGCGCGCGTTCCCACGCGTGCATTTCGTCGGCATCGGCGGTACCGGCATGAGCGGCATCGCCGAGGTGATGCTGACCCTGGGCTACGAAGTGTCCGGCTCGGACAACGCCGACAACGCGGCGACCCGCCGCCTGGCCGGCCTGGGCGCGCGCATCATGCGCGGGCACTCGGCCGCCAACGTGCTGGGCACCGACTGCGTGGTGGTCTCCAGTGCCATCCGCGAAGACAACCCGGAACTGATGGAAGCGCGCAGCCAGCGCATTCCGATCATGCCCCGCGCGGCGATGCTGGCCGAACTGATGCGCTTCCGCCGCGGCATCGCCGTGGCCGGTACCCACGGCAAGACCACCACCACCAGCCTCACTGCGGCGGTGCTGAGCGAAGGCGGCCTGGATCCGACCTTCGTGATCGGTGGCCAGCTGCTGGCGGCCGGCGCCAACGCCAAGCTCGGTGGTGGCCAGTGGCTGGTGGCCGAGGCCGACGAAAGCGATGGCAGCTTCCTGCGCCTGAACCCGCTGATGTCGATCATCACCAATATCGATGCCGACCATCTGGAGAACTACGGCAACGATTTCGCCCGCGTGCAGGCGGCGTTTGCCGAGTTCCTGCAGCGCCTGCCCTTCTACGGCCTGGCGGTGCTGTGCATCGATGACCCGGAAGTGGCCGCGCTGGCAGCGAAGACGCCGCGCCACGTGATGAGCTACGGCATGAGCCCGCAGGCCGACGTGCGCGCCGAGAACGTGGTGCAGGAAGGCTCGCGGATGCGCTTCACCCTGCGCCTGCCGCAGGGCACCAGCCAGGAAGTGGTGCTGGCCCTGCCGGGCAAGCACAACGTGCTCAACGCGCTGGCCGCCGCTGCGGTGGGCTGGCAGCTGGGCGTGGCGCCGGATGCCATCGCGCGTGCGCTGGCCGGCTTTGCCGGGGTCGGCCGCCGCTTCAACGACCTGGGCGAAGTGACCACCGCCAGTGGTGCCAAGGTGCGCATCATCGACGATTACGGGCACCACCCGAGCGAGCTGGAAGCGGTGTTCGCCGCTGCCCGCGGCGGCTGGGCCGACAAGCGCCTGGTGGTGGCCTTCCAGCCGCACCGATACAGCCGCACCCGCGACCAGTTCGACAAGTTCGCCGCAGTGCTGTCCAGCGTCGATGCGCTGGTGCTGAGCGAGGTCTACCCGGCCGGCGAGGAACCGATCGCCGGTGCCGACTCGCACGCGCTGGCCCGTGCCATCCGTGCGCGCGGCCGCAGCGAGCCGGTGGTGGTGGGCAAGGCGTCCGAGTTGGCGACCGTGCTGCCGGATGTGCTGCAGGACGGCGACCTGCTGCTGATGATGGGCGCCGGTGACATCGGCGCCGTGGCCAGCCACATCGCCGTGGAAGGCTTCAGGGCGGAGGGCGAGGCATGAGCGCGCTGTCCTTCCCGCCGCTGCGCAGCACCGACCCGGCCGTGTTCGGCCGCGTTGCCGTGCTGCTGGGCGGCACCTCCAGTGAACGCGAGGTCTCGCTGGATTCCGGCCGCAACGTGCTCGACGCCCTGCAGGCGCGTGGCGTCGATGCGTTCGCCGTGGATGGCATTCCGGCGCTGGCCAGGGCGCTGGCCGCCGGTGGCATCGACCGCGTGTTCAACATCCTGCACGGCCACAACGGTGGTGGTGAGGACGGCATCGTGCAGGGCCTGATGGACGCCTTCGGCGTGCCCTACACCGGCTCGAACGTGCTGGGTTCGGCGCTGAGCATGGACAAGATCCGGACCAAGCAGGTGTGGCTGTCGCTGGGCCTGCCGACCCCGCAGTACCGCAAGGTCACTGCCGAAGACGTGCACGCCAACGCGGCCGAACTCGGCCTGCCGGTGGTGGTGAAGCCGGCCAACGAAGGCTCCAGCGTGGGCATCAGCCGGGTGACCGATGACGCCGGCCTGGACGAAGCAGTGGCCCTGGCGGCGCGCTACGACGGCCAGTTGCTGATGGAACAGATGGTGGTGGGCGACGAACTGACCGTGGCCATCCTTGGCGACGTGGCGCTGCCGTCGATCCGCATCGTGCCCAAGGGCCAGTGGTACGACTACAACGCCAAGTACATCGCCGAGGACACCCAGTACCTGTGCCCGGGCCTTGATGGTGAGGCTGAAGACGAGATCCGCCGCATCGCGCTGGCGGCGTTCCGTGCCGCCGGCTGCCGTGGCTGGGGCCGCGTGGACGTGATGCGTGACCGCGCCAGTGGCCGCTTCTACCTGCTGGAAGTGAACACCGCACCGGGCATGACCAGCCATTCGCTGGTGCCCAAGGCCGCCGGCCAGGCCGGCATCGGCTTTGAAGAGCTGGTGTGGCGCGTGCTGGAACAGACCCTGGAGGCATCGCACGCATGAACGCGGTGCTGCGCATCTTCGTCTGGCTGTTGGCGCTGTCGGTGGTTGCACTGCCGGTGGTCGCCGTGGTCAACGGCTGGGTTGGCGCTGAGCGCTGGCCGCTGGCGAAGCTGCGCGTGCACGGTGAGTTCAAGCGGGTGCCGGCCGAGCAGTTGCAGCAGGTACTGTTGCCGTATGCGCGCTCGGGCTTCTTCGCAGTCAAGCTGCAGGACGCGCAGGACGCACTGGAAGCGCTGCCCTGGGTGGAAAGCGCGCAGGTCCGCAAGCAGTGGCCGGACGTGCTGGAGGTGACCCTGGTCGAGCACAAGCCGTTCGCGCGCTGGGGCCAGGACCGCCTGCTGTCCGAGCAGGGCAAGCTGTTCCCCACGCCGAAGAAGCTGGCCGACCTGGAGCTGCCCGAGCTGGATGGCCCGGACAGCCAGACCGAAGAAGTGGTCAAGCTCTACAACGATTCGCGCGCGCTGTTCGCGCCGGCCGGCGTCGACGTACGCCGGCTGAGCATGGATGCGCGCGGCAGCTGGTCGCTGGTGCTGAGCAACGGCACCGAAGTGGTGGTCGGGCGCGATGACGCGCGTTCGCGCCTGCAGCGCTTCGTCCGGGTGCTGCCGCAACTCAACAACCAGGCCGCGCCGATCGAGCGCGCCGATCTCCGTTACACCAATGGTTTCACGCTGAGCTGGGGCGCCCCGGTCACCCCGGCCAATGCACCGGGCACCCCGGCACGAAGGACGCAGGAAAGAACATGAATCGCAAGGGTGACAAATCGCTGATCGTCGGCCTGGATATCGGCACCTCCAAGGTGGTGGCGCTGGTGGGCGAGTACTCGCCGGGCAACCCGATCGAGGTGATCGGCATCGGCTCCCACGAGTCGCGCGGCCTCAAGCGCGGCGTGGTGGTGGACATCGAATCGACGGTGCAGTCGATCCAGCGCGCGGTCGAGGAAGCCGAGCTGATGGCCGGTTGCGAGATCCGCTCGGTCTACGCGTCGATCTCCGGCAATCACGTGCAGTGCAAGAACTCGCCGGGCATCGTGCCGATCCGCGACGGTGAAGTGACCTGGGGTGACCTGGACCGCGTGCTGGATGCGGCCAAGGCGGTGGCGATCCCGGCCGACCAGAAGATCCTGCACGCCATCCCGCGCGAGTACGTGCTGGATGATTCGCAGGAAGGCATCCGCAACCCGGTCGGCATGACCGGCGTGCGCCTGGAGGTGCATGCGCACCTGGTGGTATGCGCGCAGTCGGCTGCGGCCAACATCAGCAAGTGCGTGCAGCGCTGCGGCTTGCAGGTGGACGACCTGGTGCTGTCCTCGCTGGCCTCCAGCGTGGCGGTGCTGACCGCCGACGAGCGCGAGCTGGGCGTGGTGCTGGTGGACATGGGCGCGGGCACCACCGATATCGCGGTGTTCGTGCAGGGCGCGATCTGCCACACCGCCTCGCTGCCGATCGCCGGCGACCACGTCACCAATGACATCGCGCACATGCTGCGCACGCCGACCCCGGAAGCCGAGCAGATCAAGGTGCGCTACGCCTGCGCGCTGGCCCAGCTGGCCACCGCCGAGGAAAGCATCCAGGTGCCATCGGTGGGCGACCGTCCGCCGCGCCGCATGCCGCGACACGCGCTGGCGCAGGCGGTGCAGGGCCGCTACGAGGAAATCTTCGAGATGGTGCAGGCCGAACTGCGCCGTTCCGGCTTCGAGGAACTGGTGCGCGCCGGCATGGTGCTGACCGGCGGTGCCTCGAAGATGGAAGGCGTGGTCGAACTGGCCGAGGAGATGCTGCAGATGCCGGTGCGCGTGGGTATTCCGCAGCACGTCACCGGCCTGGGCGAAGTGGTGGGCAACCCGGTGCATGCCACCGGCGTGGGCCTGCTGCTGATGGGCAGCCAGATCGAGCACCCGAGGCGGCCGTCGCTGCCGACCGGGCGTGCCGGCAGCATGTTCAAGAAACTGAAGACCTGGTTCCGCGGCGAGTTCTGACGCGGCACCGGCAACACCCGGGTGACCCCCGGCAGCAACACCGCAGTACGACGCAACACCGGCAACACACAACCCACACAGCCGCAACGCCGGCATGCAGCACGAAGGCAGGACGCCCGAATGCCCATGCCAGCCGAAGCGGATACAACGAGGACACGGACATGGCGCATTTTGAACTGATCGAAAAGATGGCACCCAATGCGGTGATCAAGGTGGTTGGCGTGGGCGGCGGCGGCGGCAATGCCGTGGCGCACATGGTCAACTCGGCGGTGGACGGCGTGGAGTTCATCACCGCCAACACCGACTCGCAGGCCATCAAGAATTGTGGCGCCAAGCTGCAGCTGCAGCTGGGCACCAACGTGACCAAGGGCCTGGGCGCAGGCGCGAACCCGGAGGTCGGCCGCCAGGCCGCGCTGGAAGACCGTGAGCGCATCATGGATGCGCTGCAGGGCGCGGACATGGTGTTCATCACCGCCGGCATGGGCGGTGGCACCGGTACCGGCGCTGCGCCGGTGGTGGCACAGCTGGCCAAGGAGATGGGCATCCTGACCGTGGCCGTGGTCACCAAGCCGTTCCCGTTCGAAGGCCGTCGCCGCATGCAGGTCGCGCTGAAGGGCATCGAGGAACTGAGCCAGCACTGCGACTCGCTGATCACCATTCCGAACGAGAAGCTGATCACCGTGCTGGGTCGCAACGCGACCATGATCCAGGCCTTCCGTGCCGCCAACGACGTGCTGCAGGGCGCCGTGCAGGGCATCGCCGACCTGATCGTGCGTCCGGGCCTGATCAACGTCGACTTCGCCGACGTGCGCACCGTCATGTCCGAAATGGGCCTGGCGATGATGGGCACCGGTACCGCCCGCGGCGATGACCGCGCGCAGGCCGCGGCCGAATCGGCGATCCAGAACCCGCTGCTGGACGATGTGAACCTGGCCGGCGCCAACGGCATCCTGGTCAACATCACCGCCGGTGCCGACTTCACCATGGCCGAGTTCGACGAGATCGGCCGCACCATCGACGGCTTCGCTTCGGAAGATGCGACCGTGGTGGTGGGCACCGTGCTCGACCCGGACATGCAGGACGAAGTGCGCGTGACCGTGGTCGCCACCGGCCTGAACCGCGTCTCGGCCAGCAAGACCCAGCGCCCGGGCGAGCGTGCCCCGATCAAGCTGGTCCGCAATGCCACCACCGGCCAGCCGGAGTTCGGCGAGTTCGACAACGGCGGCGACGCCGTGTCCAAGGCGGTCGGCGGCATGGGCCTGGGCCTGCGCCGTGCCAGCAGCGACAGCGTAGCTGCGTCCACCCCGTCGGCTCCGGCGGCTTCGGCGGCTTCGGCGCCGGCGGCGGCGGAACTGCCCAACGATTACCTGGACATCCCGGCGTTCCTGCGCCGCCAGGCGGACTGATCGACGCTGCCCGGGGCTTGTCCCCCCCGGGTTGCGCCACCATGTCCTGAAAACGCGGGCGCCGGGCCAGGATGGGCCCGGCCGCCCTGCTTCACGCGTGTCCCATCGACGCGCCGGTGTGTCCTGCCGGCGGCCTGCCGGCGTTTCAGCCGGGGTAGGGGACCCTGCGTGTTAATCTACTGTGTCACTTCCGGTCCGCCCCCATGATCCAGCAACGCACCCTCAAGAACACGATCCGCGCCACCGGCGTCGGCCTGCACAGCGGCGACAAGGTCTACATGACCCTGCGTCCGGCGCCGGTCAACCATGGAATCGTGTTCCGCCGCGTGGACCTGGACCCGGTGGTGGAAGTGCCGGCCAAGGCCGAGCTGGTCACCGAAGTGACCCTGTGCACCGGTTTGACCTGCAACGACGCCAAGATCCAGACCGTCGAACACCTGATGTCGGCGCTGGCCGGCCTGGGTGTGGACAACATCATCGTCGAACTGTCCTCGGCCGAGCTGCCGATCATGGACGGTTCGTCCGGCCCGTTCGTGTTCCTGCTGCAGTCGGCAGGCATCGTGGAACAGGATGCGCCCAAGCGCTTCATCCGCGTGCTGAAGACCGTGGAAGTGACCGAGGGCGACAAGGTGGCCCGCTTCACCCCATACGAGGGCTACAAGCTGGGCTTCACCATCCAGTTCGACCATCCGATGATCCCGGCCAAGCAGTCGCGCCAGGAGATCGAGTTCTCCACGCTGGCCTACACCAAGGAAATCTCCCGCGCGCGCACCTTTGGTTTCATGCGTGACCTGGAGTACATGCGCGAGCGCAACCTGGGCCTGGGCGGGTCGATGGACAACGCCATCGTGCTCGACGAGTTCCGCGTGCTCAACGAAGACGGCCTGCGCTACGCCGACGAATTCGTGCGCCACAAGATCCTCGACGCGATCGGCGACCTCTATCTGGCCGGCGGCCAGGTGCTGGGTGCCTACGAAGGCTTCAAGTCCGGCCACGCGCTCAACAACAAGCTGGTGCGTGCGCTGATGGCCGATGCCACGGCCTGGGAATGGGTGACCTACGAGTCGCCGACGGTCGAGGATCCGGTGGTGTACGGCGTCCCTGCCTACGCCTGATGGTTGCAGGTGCTTGAATCGCAAGAAGAAAACGCCGCCTCGCCAGGCGGCGTTGTCGTTTCCGGCGGCGCCTGCCTGGCCGGCGCAGCGGGTGAAGCGACTGTCGGGCGCGGGTCACGCTTTTGTGAACCTCACCGGCCGGAAGCCTGAATATAACGATTATTTAACAACAATCTAACGACTCGGGCACGGCGGGCGGCTAGGATGCGACCCGGCCCCCGATAATGTTTCACGCTGCGGTGACACGCGCGACGGGGATCGGAGCTGGATGCTCCGGTGTTCTCAGGACCCTTGCTTCGGTTTGACCGGCGCATCCTGCAGAGCCGCCAAGGCGTCGCGTAGCCCTTTGTGCGTGGCGGCTGAAACTGCGTGGGGTCCATTCCGGTTGTCGAGCGCTGGGGAGCGCGTGGGAGTGGGAGACGCAGTCTTGATGGTCACCCTGGTGGCCTTCAGCCCGATGGACCGGGCCGCGTCGAGCAACTGGGCTTCGGCAAGCCGCAACTTGGCATGCCAGACCGGGGATTCGACGAGAAAAACGAGGTGTTCCCCGTCCACATTGGCCAGCCGGCAACGGCTGCGCAGAGGTGGCGGCAACTGGGGGCGCAACTGATGGTCCAGCGCGTCGAGCCACAGGGCTCGGCGCAGCGGGTTACCGCTTTTGTCCGCCATTACTGCATCCAGGGCCGGCTTCGGTCGGGATGCGGGACGAACGCTGGATTTCGGCTCAGACATGAAAACTCACTGATGGCATTCAAAAAGATCGTAATCAAAACGCGTGAAGGACAGGCCAAATCGGCGCTCACGCGTTTGCGGTTCTACTTCGAGGACCGCCCCCGGGCCCTGCTGGGCAGTGTGCTCGGTGCAGGCTGCATTATCGGCCTTGCCGGCGGCATTGGCGCCAGCGCGCTCAACGACTCGCGCCTGCAGGCCAAGGTCGAGCGCCAGGAGGCCGAGCTGGCCAAGGTCCAGCGCGATGCGCAGACCCAGGTCAACGCGCTGGCCGCCCGTCTGGGCGAGCTGCAGGCCCAGGCCACCCGCCTCAACGCGCTCGGCGAACGGCTGACCCAGATGGGCAAGCTGGAAGACGGCGAATTCGACTTCAACGAGACCCCCGGCCTCGGTGACGGCGATGCCGGCGGCCCGGCCGCCGACATCCCGGTCAAGGACGTCAACGCCGACTTACAGGTGCTGGAGCAGCGCTTCGCTGCTTCAGGCCGCCAGCTGTCGGTGATGGAATCGCTGATGTTCGACCACCAGCTGCAGCAGAACGCCGTGCCCTCGCGCATGCCGATCCGCAACAGCTATGTCACCTCCGGCTTCGGTACCCGTGCCGATCCGTTCGGTCGCGGTGCCGCCACCCACAAGGGCATGGACTTCCACGCCCGCGTCGGCGACCCGGTGATGGCGGTGGCCGACGGCGTGGTCAGCTTCTCCGGGGTCAAGGGCGGCTACGGCAACGTGGTCGACGTGGATCACGGTAATGGCTATGTCACCCGCTATGCGCACAATTCGCGCCTGGTGGTGAAGGTCGGTGATCTGGTCCGTGCCGGCCAGGAAGTGGCCAAGGCCGGTTCCACCGGTCGCTCCACCGGTGCCCACGTGCACTTCGAGGTGTGGGAGAACGGCAACGTGGTCAACCCGCGCAAGTTCCTGGGTGACGGCGGCAACACGCCGGTCGGTCGCATCCGCCGCGGTTGATGGCAACGCCGGGCATGGCCCGGCGCTACCGGGAGGCCGTCGGACCCCCGGCGGCAGCGCGGGGCCATGCCCCGCGAGCGCGAAGCGCGGCCGCCAAGGGTTGAAACCCCTCGCCGCCGTCCCAAGCTACAATGGGTGTTGCCATCGACAGGGCGCAAGGCGCCCTGTTTCGTTTGCGGCGGACGGGTCCACACGGAACCGTGCGGCGTTTCCATCCAACCCGGTTCCCTCAATGATCAACAGCCTGCTTACCCGCGTATTTGGCAGTCGTAACGAACGACAGCTGCGCCAGCTCAACCGCATCGTCGCCAAGATCAATGCGCTGGAGCCGGAGATCGAGAAGCTTTCCGACGAGCAGCTGCAGGCCAAGACGCCGGAGTTCAAGCAGCGCATCGCCGCGGGTGAAGCCCTGGACAAGGTGCTGCCGGAAGCCTTCGCGGTCTGCCGCGAGGCCGGTCGCCGTGTGCTGGGCATGCGCCACTACGATGTGCAGCTGATCGGCGGCATGGTGCTTCACCTGGGCAAGATCGCAGAAATGCGCACCGGTGAAGGCAAGACCCTGGTGGCGACCCTGCCGGTGTACCTCAACGCTCTGGAAGGCAAGGGCGTGCACGTGGTCACCGTCAACGACTACCTGGCCCGCCGCGATGCCGCGCAGATGGGCAAGCTGTACAACTGGCTGGGCCTGAGCGTGGGCGTGGTCTACCCGGGCATGCCGCACAGTGACAAGCGCGAAGCCTACGGCGCGGACATCACCTACGGCACCAACAACGAATTCGGTTTCGACTACCTGCGCGACAACATGGCGCTGTCCAAGGCCGACCGCTACCAGCGCGGCCTGCATTACGCCATCGTCGACGAAGTCGACTCCATCCTGATCGACGAAGCGCGTACCCCGCTGATCATCTCCGGCCCGGCCGACGATTCCCCGGAACTGTACATCCGGGTCAACCGCATCGTGCCGAACCTGGTCAAGCAGGAAGTGGAAGACGGCGAGGGCGACTTCTGGGTCGACGAGAAGGGCAAGCAGGTGCACCTGTCCGAAGCGGGCATGGAGCACGCCGAGCAGCTGCTGGTCGAGGCCGGCATCCTCAACGGCGAGACCGAAGGCCTGTACGCCGCGCAGAACCTGACCGTGGTCCATCACCTCAACGCCGCGCTGCGCGCGCACGCCATCTACCAGCGTGACGTGGACTACATCGTGCGCGATGGCGAAGTGGTCATCGTCGACGAGTTCACCGGCCGTACCCTGGCCGGCCGCCGCTGGTCCGATGGCCTGCACCAGGCGGTGGAAGCGAAGGAAGGCGTGCCGGTCCAGCGCGAGAACCAGACGCTGGCCAGCATCACCTTCCAGAACCTGTTCCGCATGTACAAGAAGCTGTCCGGCATGACCGGTACGGCTGATACCGAAGCCTTCGAGTTCCAGAGCATCTACGGCCTGGAAGTGGTGGTGATCCCGACCAACCGCCCGACCATCCGCAAGGACAGCCCGGACCAGGTGTTCCTCAACCGCAAGGGCAAGTTCAACGCGGTGCTGGCCGACATCGAGGAATGCGCCAAGCGCGGCCAGCCGGTGCTGGTCGGTACCACCTCGATCGAAACCTCGGAGATGCTGTCCGAGCACCTGCGCAAGGCCGGCGTGAAGCATGAAGTGCTCAACGCCAAGCAGCACGACCGCGAAGCGACCATCGTCGCCAATGCCGGCCGTCCGGCTGCGGTGACCATCGCCACCAACATGGCCGGCCGTGGTACCGACATCGTGCTGGGTGGTTCGCTGGAAGCGGAGATCCACGCGCTGGGCGAGGATGCCACCGAGGCGCAGAAGGCAGCGGTCAAGGCCGAATGGCAGCAGCGCCACGACGCGGTGAAGGCGGCCGGTGGCCTGCACATCGTCGGTACCGAGCGCCATGAATCGCGTCGTATCGACAACCAGCTGCGTGGCCGTTCCGGCCGCCAGGGTGATCCGGGTTCGTCCCGCTTCTACCTGTCGCTGGAAGACAACCTGATGCGCATCTTCGCTTCCGACTGGGTGCAGAAGGCGATGCGCATGATGGGCATGAAGGAAGACGACGTCATCGAGGACCGCCTGGTCAGCCGCCAGATCGAGAAGGCGCAGCGCAAGGTCGAGGCCCACAACTTCGACATCCGCAAGAACCTGCTGGACTTCGACGACGTCAACAACGACCAGCGCAAGGTGATCTACGCACAGCGCGATGAACTGCTGGACGCCGAATCGGTGAAGGACAACGTCGACGGCATCCGCGACGACGTGGTGTTCGACATCGTCGCCCGTTTCGTGCCGCCGAACTCGGTGGACGAACAGTGGGACCTGCGTGGCCTGGAAGCCACCCTGGAATCGGAATTCGGCCTGCAGATGTCGCTGACCGAGCTGGTCCAGTCGCACGAGGAACTGGACGCCGAAGGCATCGCCAGCAAGGTGCAGGAGCGCATCAACCAGCACTTCGCCGAGAAGGAAGCCGGTGTCGGCGAAGAGACCATGCGCGCACTGGAGAAGCACGTCATGCTGACCGTGCTCGACCAGAGCTGGAAGGAGCACCTGGCCCGCATGGATTACCTGCGCCAGGGCATCTACCTGCGCGGCTACGCGCAGAAGCAGCCGAAGCAGGAATACAAGAAGGAAGCCTTCGAGCTGTTCTCGGACATGCTGGAGAACGTCAAGCGCGAAGTGGTGACCCTGCTCGCCCGCGTGCGGATCCGCAGCGACGAGGAAGTGCAGGCGCTGGAAGCGGCCGAGCGCCAGCAGGTGCAGGCGCGCCTGAGCCAGTCGCAGTTCCAGCACCAGGATGCCGGCGGTTACAGCGCCGACGAAGAAGCCGCGCAGGTGCAGGCCGCACAGGTGCAGCGCGACGAGCCGAAGATCGGCCGCAACGATCCCTGCCCGTGCGGCAGCGGTAAGAAGTACAAGCACTGCCACGGCCAGTTGAGCTGATCGACCGGCGCAGTGCTGCAGGATCACGACGCCCCGCCCCGTGCGGGGCGTTGCTGTTTAAGCGCCCGCACCGTGCGTGCTGGTGCCGCGCCTGGATCGGTCCGGCCGCCGCGGCAGCGCGCAGGCCCGGCCGGGATTGAGCGGGCGGGCTGACGGGCTCGCCGCGATTGCGCCGGCGTGCTTGCGCCGGTCCGCGCGGGTCGGCATTCTCTCGACATGCCTCCCCCGAAACGATCGATTCACGTGGTGGCCGCCGTCATCACCGACGCACGCGGCCGCCTGCTGCTCAACCGCCGTACCGAGAACCGCGACATGGCGGGCCTGTGGGAATTCCCGGGCGGCAAGCGCGAACCGGGCGAGACCTCCGAGCAGGCGCTGGTGCGCGAACTGCGCGAGGAACTCGGCATCGAGGCCGAGGTTGGCGAATGGATCATGGACGTGCCACAACGCTATCCCGACAAGCACCTGACCCTGGAAGTGCGCCATGTGCGCAGCTGGAAGGGCACGCCGCGCGGGCGCGAGGGCCAGGCCATCACCTGGGTGGCGCCGGACAAGCTGGGCCGCTATTCGATGCCACCGGCCGACCTGCCGGTGGTGGCCGCGCTGCGCCAGCCCGACCGCTATCTGATCACCCCGGCGCCGGCCGACGACGAGGCCGGTCCGCAGCGCTGGCATGACCAGCTGCAGCGCGCCGTGTCCGCCGGCCAGCAGCGCATCCAGCTGCGCCTGCCGCCGACGCATCCGCAGCGCCAGGCGATGCTGGAACAGGCGCTGCGCACGCATCGTCGCAGTGGCGTGCAGTGGCTGCTCAACCGCGATATCGCGCTGGCCCGCGCGCTGGGGGTGGGCGTGCACCTGGGCAGCGAGCAGCTGCTGCAGCTGCAGGAACGGCCACTGCCGGACGGGCAGCTGGTGGCAGCGTCCTGCCATGACCTGGCGCAGTTGCAGGCCGCGCAGCGACTGGGGTGCGACTTCGCCGTGCTCGGTCCGGTGCATGCGACCGCTAGCCATCCCGATGCTACGCCGCTGGGCTGGGATGCGTTTGCCGCGCTGCGCGCCCAGGTGTCATTGCCGATCTATGCGCTGGGAGGCCTGGGCAGCGGCCATATCGCCGAAGCACGCCGCCATGGCGGGCAGGGCATCGCCGCGATCCGCGGGCTGTGGCCGGCGTGATCTAGGCTTTCCGCCGGGCATGGCCCGGCGCTACCGGTCTGCGGATGGCGGGGGCGCAGGTAGCGCGGGGCCATGCCCCGCGAGCGCGCAGCGCGGCGCTTCTGGCCTTCCGCCGGGCATGGCCCGGCGCTACCGGTCTGCGGATGGCCGGGGGCGCAGGTAGCGCGGGGCCAGGCCCCGCGAGCGCGCAGCGCGGCGCTTCGGCTTTCCGCCGGGCATGGCCCGGCGCTACCGGTCTGCGGATGGCGGGGGTCGCAGGTAGCGCGGGGCCATGCCCCGCGAGCGCGCAGCGCGGCGCTTCGGCTTTCCGCCGGGCATGGCCCGGCGCTACCGGGCTGCGGATGGCCGGGAGCGCAGGTAGCGCGGGGCCATGCCCCGCGAGCGCGCAGCGCGGCGCTTCGGGCTTTCCGCCGGGCATGGCCCGGCGCTACCGGCGGATGGCCGGGGACGCAGGTAGCGCGGGGCCATGCCCCGCGAGCGCGCAGCGCGGCGCTTCGGTTTTTCGCCGGGCATGGCCCGGAGCAACCGGGCTGCGGATGGCCGGGGACGCAGGTAGCGCGGGGCCATGCCCCGCGAGCGCGCAGCGCGGCGCTTCAGGCTTTCCGCCGGGCATGGCCCGGCGCTACCGATCTGCGGATGGCGGGGGGCGCAGGTAGCGCGGGGCCATGCCCCGCGAGCGCGCAGCGCGGCGCTTCTGGCTTTCCGCCGGGCATGGCCCGGCGCTACCGCGCGTCAGGCGGACCCGACGCCGACCTTACAGGGTGATCCAGAAGCAGCCGTACTGGCGCCGAAGTCCCAGCACCGTGGAGGCGCGCGCCACGCTGCCCGGCAGCGTCTGCTCCAGGCGCAGCCCCACCGGATGCCGAGATGCCCGCGGTTCGGGTTCGATTCCGGGCAGGGCAGTGCCGTCGCCAGCGCCTGAATCCTGCTGCGGATACACCGGCACCACATCCACCAGCGGCCGCCGCACGATCGATTCCAGCTGGCCAAGGATGCGCTGCGCGCCGGCATCGGAGACCGCGCCCCACAGATACAGCGAGGACAGCCGGTTCACATCGCCAACACCCACTGCGGCATGCAGCGCCTGCACCAGCTCGCTCAGGCGACGCGGACAGCGGGCGCCGAGTGAATCCCGTTGCAGCGTGGCACCGGCCGGTGCAGGCGGCGGCAACCGCGAACGCGCACCCAGGGCGTCGCAGGGGCGGTCGGTATACACACTCTGGCCCTGTGCATCGGTACAGCGGTTCATGCGCGGGGTCTGTGCCTGCGCGGTGGGCGCGATACCGGCCAGCAGCGCGGCGGTCAGCACAGCGATCAGCAGGGGAAAAGCGGCGTTCATCGTCGCAGCGTAGCGCTGTTTGCGCGGGCGCAGCGCATTTCTTCAGCCGCGCAGCAGCTTCAGCACCGAAGTGGTCGGCCTGGCCAGGTTCAACGTGTAGAAATGCAGGCCCGGCGCGCCGCCTTCGATCAGCCGCTGGCACAGCTTGGCGACCACTTCCGCTCCGAAGGCGCGTACCGATTCGGCATCGTCGCCGTAGGCCTGCATCTTGCGGCCGATCCAGCGGGGGATCTCGGCACCGCACTGTTCGGAGAAGCGACGCAGCTGGCTGAAGTTGGCGATCGGCATGATGCCGGGGGTGATCGGCACCTGTACCCCCAGCCGCTGCACTTCGTCGACGAAGTGGAAATAGGCATCGGGGTTGAAGAAGTACTGGGTGATGGCCGCATCGGCACCGGCGTCGATCTTGGCCTTGAAGTGCTTGAGGTCGAGCAGGGCATCCTGCGCCTGCGGGTGGGTTTCCGGATAGGCGCCGACCTCGATGCGGAAGGCATCGCCATGCTCGGCACGGATGAAGGCAATCAGCTCGGACGCATAGCGCATGTCACCGGGGAAGCCCATGCCCGAGGGCAGGTCGCCACGCAGCGCGACCAGGCGGCGGCAGCCGATGGCGCGGTACAGCTTCAGCAGCTCGCGGATCTCCTGGCGGGTGCCGCCGACGCAGGACAGGTGCGGCGCCGCCTCGAAGCCGTGGTGCTGGTTGAGGTGGCGCACGGTCTCGGAGGTATAGCTGAGGGTCGAGCCACCGGCGCCGAAGGTACAGGAAACGTATTCAGGCGCGTAGGCCTTCAGCTTCGCCGCGGCACGGTCGAGCTGGGTGCGCTGTTCGTCGGTCTTGGGCGGATAGAACTCGAAGCTGATGGCGGTCATGGCGTGGGCGATGGCGGCGGATGCGGTCGAGTATATCTCTTCATCAAGATGGATGTGCAAAATTGGTGTGACAGGCGTGCCGCCTGCCGGCGATCACAGCTCGCTGCTGACCGGGCTGGTGGCAAAGCCCCACAACAGCCGCGCCATCACGGCAGGCGAACGTGCCTGCTTGCGCGCGTAGGACAGCAGCGCATCCAGCCGCGGGCGGTCATACAGATGGCCGGCCAGCAGTACCGCATGCACGCGGCGGGTGTTGGCGGTGTCCTGCAGCGGGTTGCCATCGAGCAGCACCAGGTCGGCCGCCTTGCCCACCTCGACACTGCCGTGTCGCGCCTGCTGATCCAGGTGACGCGCGGGCTGCAGCGTCGCCGCACGCAGCACCTCCGCCTGGCTGAGACCGGCCCGACGCAGCAGTTGCAGTTCGTCGTGATAGCGGAAGCCACCGAGTCCGGTATCGGTGCCCACCAGTACCGCCACCCCCGCACGATGCGCGGCGCCGGTCAGCGCCAGGCCATGATCGAAGTAGGTCTTCAGCGCGTGCTCGCCGCGCAGGCCGGGGTAGCGTGCGATGGTGGCCTGCAGGTCATCGCGCCAGGCCCAGCGCGAAAGCGGATCCAGATAGGCCAGGCGCGGATCGTCAATGAATGCTGGATCGCGCGCGCGTGCGTCCTCCTCGCGGGTGACATGGGTGGGCACGAACGCGGCACCGCTGGCCTGCATCAAGGCAAACGCTTCATTGCAGGTGGACGGCCGGTAACCGCCGACCATGCGTTCGGCCAGTGCCGTCGGGTCAACGTCGTCGAGCATGCCGTTGCGCCATGCGGCGGCCTGGTCGAAGCAATGGCGAGCGAACAGATGGGCGTGCTCGAAGCTGTGCTGGCCCGCACGCAGCGCTTCCTGCAGCGCGATCGCCTTGGGCAGGTGGCCAACAAGGGGGCGATGCAGCTGCCGCGCTTCGGTGGCCAGCCGCTGGTAGCTGTCCGCACGCAGCCGGTTGTAGACCTTCAATGCATCCACACCGCGCGCGGTGTAGGCACGTGCGCGTTCGGCGACGTCCTCCGGTGCCAGCGTCGGATCCTCGAAGTAGAAACTGGCGACCTGTACGAAACGCGGTGCGGCCTGCTGTCCGGCGATGGCCTGTGTGGTCCAGCGGCGCTTGTCGGCCACGCAGGCGATCAGCGGATCGGTTGGCCGCGGGCAGTCCATCATGTCGCGGGTGCCGGTGATGCCGTTGGCCAGCATCAACGGGAACTGCAGCTGTGGCGACAGCTGCAGCGCGTGGGTATGCATGTCCCAGAAGCCGGGCAGCAGCCAGCGGCCGCCGGCATCGAGCACGGGCAGTGCTGTGTCATATGCACCTTCGCCGACGGCGGCGATCATGCCGTTGCGCAGCGTTACCGTTGTCGGTTCACTGGCCTGGCCCTTGGCTACATCCACCACCCGCACGTTGGTGATCACGCGGCTGTTGCCGGTTTCGGGCAGTGGCGGTGCAGGCAATGGCCAGAGCAGGGCAGCGCTGAACAGCAGTGGCGGTGCCAGCAGGATGACCGCCAGCCCCTTCAGCCATCGGCGTCGGCCACGACGAGGGGGCGGGGGCAACGCACGTGCTGCGTCCATGAGCCGGCGATCCTTGCGATGGGTCGCTGGCAGGGTGCCGCAGGATCGGCGGCGACGCCAGTGACCCGCGTCATTCCGCCCGCGCTGGGGTCGGCGCGGTTACCCTGTGCAGCGGATTCTCTGACCACGCCGCGCCATGTCCATCGTCCTTACCGATTTCGCCCGCCCCCGCCTGTTCCCGCGCGTGCCGCGCGGCAACACCATCCAGGACTGCACTGCCGAGCAGTTTCAGGCCCACCTCAATGCACATGCGCCGCTGAAGGTGCTCGACGGCTACGCGCCGTTCTGCAAGCTGTTCGTGTACGAGAACTGGACCAGCACGCGCTGCCTGACGGTGCCGATCACCGACGCCAACCGCCACCAGCTGCGCAGCGGCTACGAAGCGCGCAACCGCGAGGAGCTGCCGGTGCTGGTGCGCTGGTTCGAGGGCGTGGAATCGCCGCGCGCGAACTACCTGGTGGTGATCCTGTACAGCGCCGAACAGCTGGCGAAGGAAGGTTCGCCGATCGACGCCGACTGGGGCATCGTCGGCTGCATCTATACCGCCGAACCGGAAGAAGTGCCGATGGCACCGATCACCATGATGCGCAATGCGCTGGGCGTGGAGGAGGGCGGTTCCGGCGTGCCACTGGACCGTGAGGCCTACCAGCGTGCGGTGGCGTTCTGGGAAAACAATGCCAACTGGCGGCCGTGATCCGCGCGCTGTGAAGGTGCCGGTTGCGCCCCGCGTTACCATGGCTGCACAACGATGCACGGAGCGCCGGATGATGATGGGACGCGTGATGCGATGGAGCGCACTGCTGGTGGTGCTGCTTGCCGGCGGCGGGTGCTCGCCGGGATACGATGCCAGCGCCGCCTGCGGGAGCCTGGCCGAGCTGGCGCCGATCCGCGATGCCGGTGTCGAGCAGCTGCAGGCTTCGCAGGACGGCGGACGCTGCACCTTCCGCGCACAGGGGCGCGATGCGGCAGCGTTGCTGCGCCAGCAGCGCATGCTCGATACCCTCTCGGTCATCGCGTGTGGCCAGCCTGGGCAGGTACAGCCGATCGCCGGCGCAGCGGGGTTCGAACTGCAGATGCCGCCGCGCTGCCCGCTCTCGGCCCGCAGCTCGCTGTTCGTCCAGGACGACCCGCG
This sequence comes from Stenotrophomonas sp. 704A1, assembly GCF_030549525.1. Lineage (NCBI taxonomy): Bacteria > Pseudomonadati > Pseudomonadota > Gammaproteobacteria > Lysobacterales > Lysobacteraceae > Stenotrophomonas > Stenotrophomonas tuberculopleuritidis. Next base: position 750,345 of record NZ_CP130831.1, read on the forward strand.
CTGGACGCTTGATCGTCCTTCGATGCCGGAATACCCGGCGGCGGCGCGTGCCGACGGGCAGGAAGGCGTCGTTCACCTGCGCCTGCTGTTGGACGACGAGGGGCGCGTCAAGGCGGCCATCGTGGCCACGTCCAGCGGCCACCCGTTGCTTGACGAAGCGGCGGGCAAGGCCGCGCTGCGATGGCGATCGAAGCGGGAGTGGTGGGCGTTCAGCACCACGCGCATGAGCCTGGTGCGGACAACGGCGACGTTCGCCGTCAACTAGCTGCCGGGCAACGCCGTCAGGGCTGTCCATTCCCACCATGGGTAGTGGTACTCGCGGTCGATGGCCTGCCAGTGCCGGCCGCACTGTGCGCACGAGACCGTGTGGCAGTCGCCCCAGCCGCCCTCGGCTTCTTCCACGCGGAGCAACCGCACCTGCCCCTGTTCGAGCAGGCGACGGGGATCGAAGAACGGATAGCCGGGATTGAGCGCGCACAGGCAGCCCTGGCGCGCCTGCCAGTAACGCAACCGGTGCAGGGCCGCCTTCAGGTGGGCCTGGTTGCTGACCAGCAGGCCGCCAAGGGCGATGCCCTGGCAGCTGCGCTCGATCAGATCCACATGCGCGGCCAACGCGTGCAACGACGAGGCATCGAACAGGCGTGCGACGCTGCGGGCGGCATCGGTGATGCGCGTTGCGTCGCGCGAGAGCAGGTCCTGCAGCAGCCCATCGGCCTGCGCGTCCTCAAGCCGCGGCGGCGGCGCGGCAGACCACGGCCAGCGCATCAGCGCGCCCTGCCGATGGCAGCGTAGTGGCCGGCAGTCAGCCGCAGCAGGTCGGCCGGCGCCAGTTCCACTTCCAGCCCGCGCCGGCCGGCGCTGACATGCAGCGCCGGCAGCGCCTCGGCACTGGCGTCCAGAAAGGTGCGCAGGCGCTTCTTCTGTCCCAGGGGGCTGATGCCACCGACCAGGTAGCCGGTCGCGCGCTGTGCGGCATCGGCGGCGGCCATCTCGCACTTCCTGCAACCGGCGGCTTCGGCCAGTGCCTTGAGGTCCAGCTGGCCGGCGACCGGCACGATCGCCACCAGCAGCTCATGTGTCTCGGTGCTGGCCAGCAGGGTCTTGAACACCTGGGCCGGGTCCAGGCCGAGCTTGTCGACCGCCTCGCCGCCATACGATTCGGCGTGGGCGTCGTGCACGTAGCTGCGCACGGTGTGGGCGATCTTCTCGCGCTTGAGCAGGTTGATGGCGGGGGTCATGTGCGCATCGTAGCGCGCGGGGGCGCAGTTGCCTTGACCGAGGCTACTGGCACGGCCGCTGCGATAATGCGCGGTAGACACGCTCGGGACCCCATCATGCGCGCACCTTATCCTCTTCATGGCCTGACCCTGGATGCCGGGCCGTGCGCGGGGCCGTATCCACCCCAGGGCTTCTGGCCGATCGCCGAAGGCGCGCTGGGCAACGGTGACCTGTTCGGCCTGTACTGGCCGCTGGGTCGCGAACGCGAGCCACCGGTGGTCTGCGAGATGTTCCATGACGAGGGCCGGATGGCCTTCCGCCATTCGTCGCTGGATGTGTTCGCGCAGTGGCTGGATGCCGGTTGCGGGCGGGACGGCGACGATGACGGCTGCGCACCCGATGGCCACGAGGTGGCGGATGTGGAGTCGCCGCTGCCGCTGATCGAGCGCGCGCAGCGGCATGTACAGGCCGCCGAGCCGACCCAGGCGATCGTGCTGCTGGAAGATGCGTGCCGCCGTTTTCCCGAACTGCAGCGTGCATGGGCGATGCTGGCAGGGCAGCACATGCGCCTGCAGCACCACGCTGCGGCGGTGGCGGCGGCCCGTGCGGCGGTGCTGGCGAACTGGGCATTCGGCGTACCCGAGTCCGGTGTGCTGCGCATTCTGCGGGCCGCCGATGCGGCCGGCGATCCCGTGCTGGCGATGGCCCAGCAGATGGGGTTCGCCTTCGGTGGCGCCAAGACCAACCCGGACTATGCCGTGATGCAGGCCTGCATCGACCGCTGTTGGGAGACGGGTGACACGACGGCGGCGCTGCGCGTCAGCCAGAACCGCTGCTATGCGCTGAGCAGCGAGACGGTTTCATTCCAGCAGCGCGAAGGGTTCGATCTGGCGACCTGGCAGCGTGACTTCGCCGCGCAATGCCGGCACGCACTGGACGATGATCGACAACGCATGTAGCACCACGCAGAACGGGCGCCCGAGGGCGCCCGTCCGGGGTCCAGCATCGGCGGCGTGCGCTCAGCGCGACAGCGACTGCTGCGTCTGCACCTGTTCCTGCGTCTGCCGTTGCGACAGTTCAGTGTCCAGCGCCTGGCTCTGCCGCGTGCTGGCCTGCAGGTCCTGGTTCACCGCCTGCGACAGGTCGATGTAGGTGCGATGCGCGGCAGGATCGCCCAGCTGGCCCTGCACCGCGAACACACCCTGGCCATTCGGGCGCGCCACGACGGTGTCGACCTGGCTCATGCCGGCCACCTTGGATTCGTAGGCCACCTGGCCTGCGGCATTCTCCAGCTGGCTGCGGTCGTTGAACAACGGCGACAGGCCGCCCTGGCGGCGCTGTTCTTCCAGCGTTTCCAGCTTCTCCACGACCTGCTGGTAGCGCGGGTTCTCGGCGTGCCCCGGGGTGGCCATGGTCGGCTCGGCGGCAACGCGTTGCTGTTCGGCCGCCTGTGCGCGCTGCTGCGTGGCCGCATCCAGGGCGCCAAGGGTATCGCTGCCGGCCTTGCCATCGACGGTGAGGTTGTGGTCCTGCTGGAACTTCCTGACGGCTTCCACGGTGCCGGGCCCGAAGTCACCATCGGCGACCAGCGGTTTGCCGTCCTTGCCCACATAGCCCAGGTCGGCCAGCTTCTGCTGCATCGCCTGCACCTCTTCGCCCTTGCTGCCGTTGACCAGCACGCCGTTGCCACCGGGCGTGCCGGGCAAACCGTGCGAGGGGGCATGGGTGGGGGTGATGCCGATCTGGGTCATGGCCCTGTCGAAGCGCTCATCGCGGCTGGCCACGGCGCCCGGCGACTGGATGCCGTACTTGGTGGCATCGACGAAGTTCTGCACGTCGCCACGGGTCGGCGGATTGCCGGCCTGGATGGTACCGCCCTGCAGCTTTTCCGCATTGCCGGCCAGATAGCTGATGAACTGCGGGCCCATGCTGCCGAACTGGTTGTCATAGTCGGCCATGGCCAGCTGCAGTTCCGGGTTGGCCGCGATGGCATCGGCAGCGGCCGGGTTGGTCGCACGCACCTTGGCGATGGCCTCATCGACGCGGCCGATGGCGCTGTCCAGCTTGGCGTTGGTGAGCTCGTCCATCTTCGCCTGCGGGATGGCCTGCAGCTTGGCGTCGAGCGCGGCCAGCTGCTGGCTGCTCAGCCCACCCTGCTGGGACAGCAGTTCGATGTCAGCGGCGGTGAAGCCGTTGTCGCGCAGGAAGCGCCTGGCCTGCGGGTTGCCGCCGACGTCGAACTGCACCAGCCCGAACGAGTAGGTGCTGGCGCCTTTCTGGGCGTAGGAGAAGTGGTCCAGGTGGCGGGTGTTGCCGCCCAGTTCGGTATGCAGGAACAGCGTGGACAGCTGCTCGCGGGTGAGGGTGGAATCCGTTGCCATGGTCATCGTCCTTCAATGAGGAATAAGGAGCCGGGCGTGCCCGGCCGATCTCAGCCGGCGCAGTGCTGCTGGGTGAAGCCGAGCAGCTGGCGGGTGGCCTGGGCGCCATAGGCGGCTGGTGCCGGTTCGAGCGCGAACTGGCCGACCATCTGGTTGCTGCACAGCTGCACGGTGCGCTTGCCGGCGGTGGTTTCCTGGATGCAGTTGGCGGCCAGCAGGGCGTTGGGGCCGCCGCCCATGTTGGTGGCCGCGGTGCAGCCCAGCAGGCGGCCTTCCTGGCCGTTCTCACCCAGCAGCGTGTTGAGGCTCGCCAGCTGGCTGTTGGGGTCGCGCAGCACCAGCAGGTCCACGCACTGCTGCTGGCCGTCGGGCACTTCGCAGGCGTCCTGGTCGAGCAGACCACCGCGCGTGGCCGACAGCACCTTCAGGCGGTCGGCCATGACCGCTTGCAGGCAGTCCGCGCCGCTGCACAGGTCGCGCGTGTGCTGGATCCAGCGCTGCTGCTCGGCCTGCAGCCTGGCCTGGCCTGCAGCATCCAGGCTGGCCTGCGCGGCGGCGAGGGCCTTGCCCAGGTCGGCGTCCAGACCGGTCAGGGCCGGGTCCTTGCAGATCAGGGTCTGCGCGGGCGACGCCGCGTGGGTGCAGGCGGCGTCCGCCGCTGCTGCCGGCGCGGCGCCTGCCTGGCTGCCGGCGCTGGGCTGCGCGCTGGCCGCTGCCGGTGCGGTGGCCTGGGCCTCACCGGTGGGCGGCGTGCAGGCGGCCAGCAGGGCCACCCAGCACAGGGTCATCAGGGGCTTCATGGCCCGGGTCATACGTTCACTGCTGCGCTGCATGTCTGTCCTTTGATGTCTGCGTCCTGGCCCATGGCCGGCGGGCGGCATGGGCGAATCTTGGAGAACGGCCCTGGCGGCCGCGGGGGGCGGGCAGGGCACCGGAACACCCCGCGGCAGGGGCCGCGAGGGTGGTAAAGCCTAGCAAGCGCTTTCTTAGGGCTCTGTGACAAGGCGCGCGGATCGGGTCTGTGGCGCCGCAATGCAGAACGGGCGCCCGAAGGCGCCCGTTCCGTGTGTTGCATGCAACGGCGGTTCCGGCCGTTGGCCGGCACACCGCAGGCATCAGTAGCGGTAGTGGTCCGGCTTGAACGGGCCTTCCACCGGCACGCCGATGTAGTCGGCCTGTTCCTGGCTGAGCGTGGTCAGCTTCACGCCGATCTTCTCCAGGTGCAGGCGCGCCACTTCTTCGTCCAGCTTCTTCGGCAGCAGGTACACCTTGTTCTCGTAGCTGTCCTTGTTGGCCCACAGGTCGATCTGGGCCAGGGTCTGGTTGGCGAACGAGTTGGACATCACGAAGCTCGGGTGGCCGGTGGCGCAGCCCAGGTTGACCAGGCGGCCTTCGGCCAGCAGGAAGATCGCATTACCGTTCGGGAAAATGTACTTGTCCACCTGAGGCTTGATGTTCACGTGCTTGATGCCGGCGTAGGACACCAGTGCATCGACCTGGATCTCGTTGTCGAAGTGGCCGATGTTGCAGACGATGGCCTGGTCCTTCATCGCGCTCAGGTGTTCGATGCGGATGATGTCCTTGTTGCCGGTGGTGGTGACGTACAGGTCGGCACGGCCCAGGGTCGATTCGATGGTGTTGACTTCATAGCCTTCCATCGCCGCCTGCAGTGCGCAGATCGGGTCGATCTCGGTGACGATCACGCGCGCGCCGTAGGCACGCAGCGACGCGGCGCAGCCCTTGCCGACGTCGCCGTAGCCGCAGACCACGGCGACCTTGCCGGCAAGCATCACGTCCATCGCACGCTTCAGGCCATCGGCCAGCGACTCGCGGCAGCCGTACAGGTTGTCGAACTTGCTCTTGGTGACCGAGTCGTTGACGTTGATCGCCGGGATCAGCAGGGTGCCGGCCTGGGCCAGCTGGTACAGGCGGTGCACGCCGGTGGTGGTCTCTTCGGAGACGCCCTTCCAGTCCTTGACCACGCGGCCCCAGTAGCCCGGGCGCTCCTTGGCCACGCGCTTGAGCAGGTTCTTGATGACCTGTTCTTCGTGCGATGCCGCCGGCTCGTTGACCCAGTTGCTGCCGTTTTCCAGCTCGTAGCCCTTGTGGATCAGCAGGGTCACGTCACCGCCATCGTCCACCACCAGCTCCGGGCCGGTCAGGGTGCCGTCGGCGAGGGTGAAGGTCAGCGCGTCCAGGGTGCAGTCCCAGTACTCTTCCAGGGTCTCGCCCTTCCACGCGAACACCGGGGTGCCGGTAGCAGCGATGGCGGCGGCGGCATGGTCCTGGGTGGAGAAGATGTTGCACGAGGCCCAGCGCACGTCGGCACCGATGTCCTTCAGGGTCTCGATCAGCACCGCGGTCTGGATGGTCATGTGCAGCGAGCCGGTCACGCGCACGCCCTTCAGCGGCAGGCTGGCGGCGTGCTTGCGGCGGATCGACATCAGGCCCGGCATCTCGTGCTCGGCGATGTCCAGTTCCTTGCGGCCCCAGTCGGCCAGGGTGATGTCGCGGATCTTGTAGTCGCCTTCGGTGGAGAAGGTCTTGGCAACAGCATTCATGCAATAGCTCCGGTTGTGGGCGAGCAGCTGCTCGCATCTAGCCGGGCGCCGTTGTTGCACAGCCACCTTACCGAGCCTGGCCGGGCCTCAGGGGATCCGGTCGCAGCGCCCCTCGGCAGGGGAGAAGGCCCATTATATCGCGCGCCCGGCATGACACGCCGATGACCCAACCATCGGCAGATGGGGGGAGGTGCAGGGCCTGTTAAGGTCATCGGCTTCACGTATCCCAACAGGAACAACGATGAGCAAGCACGCGCGCCGCAGCCGGCGCTGGACCGGCCTGGCCCTGTCCATGGCCCTGCTGGCCGTGGCCCCCCAGACCTGGTCGGCCGATCACCTGCCGAGCGCCGCCGCCAAGGATGTGGCGGGGTATGAACGTCCCTCGGCCGCGCTGCAGGCGGTGGTCGATGCGCCGCGCGCGCCCTCGTTGTACCTGTCGCCGCGCCGCGACGTGGCCGCGATGATGCAGATGCCGTCGCTGCCGTCGATTCAGGTGGTGGCCCAGCCCGAACTGAAGCTCGCTGGCCTGCGCATCAATCCGCGCACCTTCTCCGACAGCCGCTTCAGCTTCGGCGGGAAGCTGTGGCTGATGAACGTGGCCGACGGCAAGGAGCGGCAGATCAGCGGCCTGCCGGCCACGCTCTCGATCGCCAGCCTGATGTGGTCGCCGGACCAGAAGTGGCTGGCGTTCAACCAGGTCGACGCCGCCAGTGGCGCCAATGAACTGTGGCTGGTGGACGTGGCCGGTGGCAGCGCCCGCCGCCTCGTTGCTGGCCTGAACACGGTGATCGGCAGCGGCTACCAGTGGCTGCCCGACAGCCGTGGGCTGGTGGTGTTCACCCGTCCGGCCAACCTGGGCGCGGCACCGGCCGCCGATGGCATCCCGACCGGCCCGGCCGTGCAGCAGACCCGCCAGGGCAGCGGCGTGGTGTCGATCCGTACCTACCAGGACCTGCTGAAGAACGAGGCTGACGCGCGCCAGTTCGACTACTACGCGACCACCCAGCCGATGGAAGTCAGCCTGGATGGCAGCACCCGCGCGATCGGCGCGGCGGGCATCTTCATGGGCTTTGCGGTGTCGCCCGATGGCCGCTTCGTGCTGCGCCAGCCGGTGCAGCGTCCGTACTCGTACGTGGTGCCGGCAAGCAGCTTCCCGCGCCGCATTGAAGTGATCGACCGTGCCAGCGGCAAGCTGGTGCACACCGTGGCGGTACGTCCGCTGGTGGAAGGCCTGCCGACCGGCAACGATGCTGAAGTGACCGGCGTGCGCGATATCAGCTGGCGCGGTGATGCCGATGCCACCCTGGTCTGGGCCGAAGCGCAGGACGGAGGCGACCCGAACAGGGACGCCAAGGTGCGCGATGCGGTGTTCATGCAGGCTGCGCCGTTCGACAGGCCGCCGGTGACCGTCGCCCAGCTGGGCAGTCGCTACGCCGGCATCAGCTGGGGCCGTGGCGATCTCGCACTGCTGACCGAATCGTGGTGGAAGACCCGCAGGACCAAGACCTGGTTGATCGCCCCGGACAATGCCGGTACCGAGCCGCGCCTGCTGTGGGATCGTGACGCGCAGGACCGCTACGCCGATCCGGGCCGGGCGCTGATGGTCAGCGATGCGCGCGGGCGTTCGCTGCTGCAGACCAGCCCCGACGGCAGCAGCCTGTACCTGGCCGGCGCCGGTGCGTCGCCAGAAGGCGACCGCCCGTTCGTGGACCGCTTCGACATCGCCAGTGGCAAGGCCACGCGCCTGTTCCACTCGCAGGCGCCCAGCTACGCCGCGCCGGTGGCACTGCTGGACAACCAGGCCAGCTCGCTGCTGCTGAGCCGCGAGAGCCCGGACGAGCCGGCCAACTTCTACGTGCAGTCGCTGGCCGATGCCGGCGCCGCGCCGCGCGCGCTGACCCACTTCGCGCATCCGCTGCCGCAGCTGAAGGGCGTGCAGAAGGAGCAGATCCGTTACAAGCGCAAGGACGGCGTGGACCTGACCGCGACCCTGCTGCTGCCGCCGGGATACGACCCGAAGCGCGACGGCCCGCGCCCGCTGCTGATGTGGGCCTACCCGGGCGAGTTCAAGAGCGCGGCCGCGGCCAGCCAGGTCACCGATTCGCCGTACCGCTTCAACGCGGTCAGCTACTGGGGCCCGCAGGCGTTCCTGGCCAAGGGCTACGTGGTGCTGGCCAGCCCGTCGATGCCGATCATCGGCGAGGGCGACAAGGAACCGAACGACACCTACATCGATCAGCTGGTGGCCAATGCGCAGGCGGCGGTGGATGAAGTCGTGCGCCGTGGCGTGACCGACCGCGACCACATCGCCATCGGTGGCCATTCCTACGGTGCGTTCATGACCGCCAACCTGCTGGCGCACACCCGGCTGTTCAAGGCCGGCATCGCCCGCAGCGGTGCCTACAACCGCACGCTGACCCCGTTCGGGTTCCAGGCCGAAGAGCGCAACTACTGGCAGGCGCAGGACGTCTACCAGAGGATGTCGCCGTTCAATTACGCCGGCGACATCAAGGATCCGATCCTGTTCATCCATGGCGCGGACGACAACAACTCCGGCACCTTCCCGATGCAGAGCGAGCGCATGTTCGCTGCGGTGAAGGGACTGGGCGGCGATGCACGGCTGGTGATGCTGCCGAACGAATCGCATGCGTACCGCGCACGCGAGTCGATCATGACCATGCTGGCCGAGAGCGAGCGCTGGCTGGAGCAGACCATCGGCGCCGCTGACCAGGGCCAGGCGAAGAAGAAGCGCTGACCCGACCCGGTAGTGCCGGTCAGCGACCGGCACTACCAGATGAAACCATTTTTGCATCGCAGCACGGCGCCTGTTCTGGTTTAGGCTTGGGGTCTGGATCCGTTGACCGAGGCCTGTGCGTCGCCGATGAACGAGTACCGCAGCAGCATCGAATTCGCTACTCCCGATCTTCCGCTTCGCGATGATGTGCGCCGCCTTGGCGCGCTGGTCGGAGACCTGCTGGTCGAGCAGGTATCGGCCGCGTTTTTCGACGATGTCGAGGACGTGCGCACCCGCGCCATTGCCCGCCGCGAGAACCAGGCACCACTGTCCGGGCTGGCCGAGGGGCTGGCCGGTCGCGCGCCGCAACAGGCCGAGACCATGGTGCGGGCCTTCAGCACCTACTTCCAGGTGGTCAACATCGCCGAGCGGGTGCACCGCATCCGCCGTCGCCGCGACTACCAGCGGGCCGGCACCACCGCGCCGCAGCCCGATGGCCTGCAGGACGCGCTGCAGCACCTGAAGGCGCAGGGCGTGGGGCTGGACGAGCTGGCGCAGTGGTTGCCCCGTATCGACATCGAACCGGTGTTCACCGCCCACCCCACCGAAGCGGTGCGGCGCGCGCTACTGGAAAAAGAGCAGCTGATGGTGGCCAGCCTGGTCGACAACCTGGATGGCCAGCGCACGCCGGGGGAGGCCGCCGCCGATGCCGCGCGCTTCCGCATGGCGCTGACCGCTTCGTGGCAGACCACCGATTCCTCGCCGGTGCGGCCCACCGTGGACGATGAGCGCGAACATGTGGGCTTCTACCTGGTGCAGGTGCTGTACCGGGTGATTCCGGTGCTGTACGAATCGCTGCAGCAGGCGCTGCGCGATACCTATGGCGAGGAACTGCCGTTGCCGCGGCTGCTGCGCTTCGGCACCTGGGTGGGCGGCGACATGGACGGCAACCCGAACGTGGATGCCAGCACCATCCGCACCACACTGGATGCGCAACGGCAGGCGGTGCTGGGGCGCTACCAGAAGGAACTGCTGCAGCTGGCCAGCCTGCTCAGCCAGTCCACCGAGCGGGTGGGCGTGAGCGAGGCGCTGCAGGCGCGGGTGACGCACTACCAGCAGCTGCTGCCGCAGGTGCAGTCGCGGCCGCGGCATGCCGACATGCCGTACCGCCTGCTCAACGACCGCATGCGCGCACGCCTGCAGGCCACGCTGGACGATGGCGAGGGCGCCTATGCCGGCCCGGAACAGCTGATCGACGACCTGCAGCTGATCCTGGACAGCCTGCGTGCGAACCGTGGCGAGCATGCCGGTGGTTTTGCCGTGCAGCGGCTGCTGTGGCGGGTGAAGACTTTCGGCTTCCACCTGGCGCGGTTGGATGTCCGCCAGGAATCGAGCGTGCATGCGCGCGCGCTGGCGGCGGTGCTGGGCGGTGAAGAGGCGTGGCAGGCGCTGGATGCGCCGGGTCGCGCTCGCCGGCTGGGCCCGCATGCCAGCGGCGAGGAGGCGCTGCCCAAGGGGGATGACGAGGGCAACCAGCGGCTGGATGCGGTGTTCGCCGCACTGGCCGACGCACGCGCCCGGCATGGCAGCGATGCGCTGGGCAGCTACATCATTTCCATGGCGCACGACCGCAGCGACGTGCTGGCGGTGCTGGCGCTGGCACGCCGTGGCGGCCTGGTGGAAGACGGCGGCACGGTGCCGCTGGACATCGCGCCGCTGTTTGAAACCGTGGATGACCTCAAGCGCGGCACCGCGACCCTGCGCGACCTGCTGGCCGACCCGATCTATCGCGCGCACCTGCAAGCACGCGACGACGTGCAGATGGTGATGCTCGGCTACTCGGACAGCAGCAAGGATGGAGGCATCGCGGCCTCGCGCTGGGGCCTGCAGCGTGCACAGGTGGAACTGCTGGAGGTGGCGGCCGAGGCGGGCATCCGCCTGACCTTCTTCCATGGTCGTGGCGGCTCGATCAGCCGGGGTGGCGGCAAGACCACGCACGCGGTCGATGCATCGCCGCGCGGCAGCATCGATGGCCGCCTGCGGGTGACCGAGCAGGGCGAGGTGATCCATCGCAAGTACGGCATCCGCGCATTGGCCCTGCGCTCGCTGGAACAGGCCGCCGGCGCGGTGCTGCGCGCCAGCCTGCGCCCGCGCGCGGCCGAACCGCGCGAGGACCATTGGCGCCCGGTGATGGACGTGGTGGCCGGTTCCAGCAGCGAGGTGTACCGGGCCTTCGTTGGCCAGGCCGGTTTCATGGACTACTTCCGCACGGCGACGCCGATCGATGTGATCGAGCGGATGACGCTGGGCTCGCGCCCGTCGCGACGGCTGGGCCAGGACGCCGCGTTGAGCAATCTGCGCGCCATCCCCTGGGTGTTCGCCTGGAGCCAGGCGCGCGCGGTGATTCCGGGCTGGTACGGCGTGGGCAGCGGCCTGCAGGCGGCGGTGGATGCTGGCCACGAACAGACGCTGCGCGAGATGGCGCGTGACTGGCCGTTCTTCCGCACCTTCCTGGATGACATCGCGATGGTGCTGTCCAAGGGCGATATCACCATTGCCGAGCAGTTCTCGAAACTGTCCGGCGAGCTGCACGGGCGCTTCTTCCCGCAGGTCGAGCGCGAGCTTGCGCTGACCCGTCACTGGCTGCTGGCGTTGATGGAGCAGCAGACCCTGCTGGACCATGACGCGCGGCTGGCGCTGTCGATCCGCCTGCGCAATCCCTACGTGGACCCGATCAGCGTGCTGCAGGTGGACCTGCTGCAGCGCTGGCGCGCCAGTGATCGCGAGGATGACGAGCTGTTGCGTGCGCTGGTGGCGTGCGTCAATGGCGTGTCGCAGGGCGTGCAGAACACCGGGTGATCCGGCACCCGCCGGGCATGGCCCGGCGCTACCGAAGCCTGGTGGCGTGCGTCAATGGCGTGTCGCAGGGCGTGCAGAACACCGGGTGATCCGGCATCGGCCGGGCATGGCCCGGCGCTACCGAAGCCTGGCAGCGCGCTACTCCGGCGACGGCGGGTTCGACGCCAGCAGTTCCAGATGGCGCTGTTCCATTTCCTGCCGCAGCTGGCGGCGGATCAACGCGGCGGCCTGGCGGCGCTTCTCGTCGGAGGTGGCCGGCTGCAGCGGCGGTACCGGCGTCGGCCGGCCTTCCTCGTCCACCGCCACCATGGTGAAGAAGCAGCTGTTGGCGTGGCGCACGCTGCGCTTGAGGATGTCCTCGGCCACCACCTTCACGCCGATCTCCATCGACGAGGTGCCGGTGTGGTTCACCGAAGCCAGGAACGTGACCAGTTCGCCCACGGCGATGGGCTGGCGGAACATCACCTGGTCCACCGACAGCGTGACCACGTAGCGGCCGGCGTAGCGGCTGGCGCAGGCGTAGGCGACCTGGTCGAGCAGGCGCAGGATGGCGCCACCGTGGACCTTGCCGGAGAAATTGGCCATCTCCGGCGACATCAGCACGGTCATGGACAGCTGGTGGGTTTTCAGTTCGGTCGACATGCGGCGATTGTATCGGGCGCGCCGCGCCCTTGTAGCGTCGAGCCATGCTCGACTGCTCCTGGCGCGGACAAAAGCAGGCCGAGCATGGCTCGGCGCTACAGAAAGCAGAAGGGCCGCTTGCGCGGCCCTTCGTGTTTCTTACTTCAGCTTCGCGTCGGCGCGCAGGGCGGCGGCGCGGTCGGTCTTCTCCCAGGAGAAGGCCGTGGCGTTGACGGTCTCGCCTTCGCCGTTGAGGTAGCTGAACTCCTTCGGCTTGCGGCCGAAGTGGCCGTAGGCCGCGGTCTGCTGGTACATCGGGTGCACCAGGTCCAGCATCTTGATGATGCCGTACGGGCGCAGGTCGAAGTGCTTGCGGATCAGCTTCTCGATCTTGTCGTCGCTGATCTTGCCGGTGCCGAAGGTGGTGACCGAGATCGAGGTCGGCTCAGCCACGCCGATGGCGTAGGAGACCTGCACTTCGCAACGGTCGGCCAGGCCGGCGGCAACCACGTTCTTGGCGACGTAGCGGGCCGCGTAGGCCGCCGAGCGGTCGACCTTGGACGGGTCCTTGCCGGAGAAGGCGCCACCACCGTGACGGGCCCAGCCGCCGTAGGTGTCGACGATGATCTTGCGGCCGGTCAGGCCGCAGTCGCCCACCGGGCCGCCGATCTCGAACTTGCCGGTCGGGTTGATGTGGAACTTGGTGCCCTTGTGCAGCCACTTGGCCGGCAGCACCGGCTTGATGATCTCTTCGCGGACGGCCTCGATCAGGTCCTTCTGCTTGATGCCCGGGGCGTGCTGGGTCGACAGGACCACCGCGTCGATGGCCGAGACCACGCCGTTTTCATAGCGCAGGGTGACCTGGCTCTTGGCGTCCGGGCGCAGCCACGACAGCGGCGAGTTCTTCTTCTTGCGGATCTTGGCCTGCTGCTCGACCAGGCGGTGCGACAGGTGGATCGCCGCCGGCATGTAGCTGTCGGTTTCGTTGGTGGCATAGCCGAACATCAGGCCCTGGTCGCCCGCGCCCATTTCTTCCGGCTTCTTGCGGTCCACGCCCTGGGCGATGTGCGGCGACTGCTTGCCGATCAGGTTCAGCACGCCGCAGGTGGCGCCGTCGAAGCCGACGTCGGAGCTGTCATAGCCGATGTCCACGATGACCTTGCGGGTCAGCGCTTCCAGGTCGATCCAGGCGCTGGTGGTGATCTCACCGGCCACGATGGCGACGCCGGTCTTGACCATGGTCTCGCAGGCCACGCGGGCGCGCTGGTCCTGGGTCAGGATCGCGTCCAGCACCGCATCGGAGATCTGGTCGGCAACCTTGTCCGGATGGCCTTCAGAGACCGACTCGGAGGTGAAGAGGTAGCTGGACATCAGGCTTAATATCCTTTGATTCGGATGGAAAGATGGGCGCGCATGATACACGGGGTGCGCCGCCTGTGCATTGTGAACCGGTACGGGTTGCCGGTGGTTAAGGTGGTGTGCCCTGCCGTACCGGGCCCCGGCGGGGATCGCGAGGCGATCGTGTGCTGCCAGTGTTCCATGGGCGTGACCATTGCCGGCCCGGCAGCGCGGGGCCTGGCGCGGCCGCGAAGACCCGCGCGCCGTCATCGTTCTGCCGCCAAACCGCAACAACCCTGCCGCGTGGCGGGCGCAGGCTCTCGGCCAATCCGGCCGCCGGGCATGAGTGCACACGCCATGCAGGAACTCGAACAGCGCTTGCAGCAACGCTTCCCCGACTGGTTCCATGGCCGCCGCGGCCAGCTTGCCCGGCCCCTGCTGCGCAGCGTCGGCCGCTGGTCACGGCTGGACCGGATCGAGGACTTCCTGCGCCGCAATGCCGGCCTGCGCGGATTCGACTTCGTTGCCGCAGGCCTGGACTTCATTGGCGGCCAGTACCAGGTGGACCCGGCCGCGCTGGCCAGGATCCCGGCCAGTGGGCGCCTGCTGATCGTCGCCAACCACCCCTCCGGCGCGCTCGACGCGCTGGCGCTGCTGGATGCAGTCGGCCGCATCCGGCGCGATGTCCGCATCATCGCCAACGACCTGCTGGGGGCGATCGGGCCCTTGCAGGAGCTGCTGCTGCCGGTGCGCATCCTCGGCGGCAAGGTGCAGCGCGGCAGCCTGCACGCGGTGGAGCAGGCCCTGGCCGCCGAACAGTGCGTGATCGTGTTCCCGGCCGGCGAGGTGTCGCGCCTCTCGCTGCTGGGCATCCGCGATGGGCGTTGGCAGCGCGGCTTCGTCCGTTTCGCCCGCGCTGCCGGTGCGCCGGTGCTGCCGGTGCGGGTGCAGGCGCGCAACTCGGCGTTGTTCTACGGGGCCTCGACCCTGTTCAAGCCCGCCGGTACCGCCCTGCTGGCCCGCGAGATGTTCGCCCGCCGCGGCCGCCCGCTGCGCCTGTGCATCGGCGAGCCGATGCAGCTGGGCGAGGGCGACCCGGGGCAACAGCTGCTGGCGGTGCGCCGCGCGCTGTACGCGCTGGGCCGCAGTCCGGCGCTGGCAGACGGGCGCGTCGAGGGGCCCCAGCCGCTGGCGGCGCCGGTCGCCCCGGCCCAGGTGGCGGCCGCCATCGCCGCGGCGACCCGGCTCGGGCAGACCGCCGACGGCAAGCAGATCCTGCTGGCCAGCTGCACTGCCGATTCGCCACTGCTGCACGAACTGGGCCGCCTGCGCGAGCTGACCTTCCGCCAGGTAGGCGAGGGCACCGGCCGCAGCCGCGACCTGGACGACTTCGACCTGGACTACCAGCACATCGTGATCTGGGATGGGGCCGCGCAGCGCATCGCCGGTGCCTACCGCATCATGCGCGGCGCGCAGGCCCTGGCCCGGCGCGGCCTGGCCGGGCTCTACAGCGCCTCGCTGTTCCGCTATTCCGACGATGCCATCACCCGGATTGCCGAAGGCCTGGAACTGGGGCGCAGCTTCGTGGTGCCCGATTACTGGGGCAGCCGCAGCCTGGACTACCTGTGGCAGGGCATCGGCGCCTACCTGCAATGCCAGCCGGGCATCCGCTACCTGTTCGGTGCGGTGTCGATCAGTGCCGCGTTGCCACGCGAGGCGCGCGAGCAGCTGGTGGCCTACTACCAGCGCTACTACGGCGTGGCCGATGGGCGGGTGGAATCGAACCGGCCGTTCCAGTACTTCGCGGCCCCGCCGTGTTTCGGCGAGCTGGACGCCGCCGCCGCGTTCGATGTGCTCAAGGCCAACCTGGCGGCACTCGGTACCGGCGTGCCGACCCTGTACCGCCAGTACACCGATCTGTGCGAGCCGGGCGGAGCCCGCTTCCTGGCCTTCGGTGTCGATCCCGATTTCAGCGACTCCATCGACGGCCTGATCGAAGTCGACCTGCAGGCGATCCGGCCACACAAGCGCAAGCGCTACCTGCGCGACGCCGGGGCTGCCGCATGAGTACGCTGGCGACCCTGTCGCCGAACCGGCGCGCGGTGTTCGTCTCCGACGTGCACCTGGGTTCGCGGCACTGCCACGCCACCGAACTGGCGCGCTTCCTCACCGGCCTGCGCTGCGAACGGCTGTACCTGGTCGGCGACATCATCGACCTGTGGTGGATGGCCCACCACCGCGCCAACTGGCGGCAATCGCACAGTGAAGTGATCCAGGCCCTGCACGCGCTGCATCGCGCCGGCACCGACATCGTCTACATTCCCGGCAACCACGACGCGTCGCTGCGCCAGGTGTGCGGCCTGATGCTGCCGGCGATGCAGGTGCGGCGGCGCGCGATCCACACCACGGCTGACGGCCGTCGGCTGCTGGTCGCGCACGGCGACGACTACGACGGCGTCACCCATTTCGGCGGCCTGCAGGAAAAGTTCGGTGACTGGCTGTACTACCGCATCCTGACCGGCAACCAGGCGCTGAACGCGGTGCGGCGTCTGCTCGGGATGCGCTACTGGTCGCTCTCCGAGTTCCTGAAGAAGCGCAGCGGGGCCGCCGAGCGCTACATCGAACGTTTCGTGCAGGCCGGGCTGGACGATGTGCGCCGGCGCGGGCTGGATGGCATCGTCTGTGGCCACATCCACCGTGCCGCGCTGATCGAGCGCGACGGGCTGGTCTACGCCAACGACGGCGACTGGGTGGAGAGCCTGACCGCGCTGGCCGAGGACCACGACGGGTCGCTGCGCCTGCTCGACCACAACGGGCAGACGCTGGTGGAACTGCCGGGGGCGCGCGCCAAGCAAGCGGCCTGAGATGCCCTGTAGCGTCGAGCCATGCGCGGCTGTCGCATGCGAGGGGGTCGGACCGAAAAACAGTCGAGCATGGCTCGACGCTACAAAAGAGCCTTTCAACCGGTGTGCCATCGAGACGGCACGCCCGCAAGCGGCTAGCATCGGGCCATGGATTCCCTGACCCAGATCGTGCTTGGCGGCGCCGTCGCTGCTGCCATCGCTCCGCCCGGCCATCGCCGTGCGGCCCTGCTGGCCGGTGCCGCGCTCGGCACCCTGCCGGACCTCGATGCCCTGTGGCTCGGCTTCACCGCCGCCGACCCGGTGGCGAACATGATCGAGCACCGCAGCTTCAGCCATTCGCTGCTGGTGCTGCCCTGGGTGGCTGCCCTGATCTGGTGGTTGTTCAAGCGCTTCGGCAACGGCCGCGTCGCGCAGTCGCCGGTGCGCTGGTTCTGGGCGATCCAGCTGGCGCTGGTCACCCATCCGCTGCTGGATGCGTTCACCGTCTACGGTACCCAGCTGTGGTGGCCGTTGCGGCCGCATCCGGCCATGGGCTCCAGCGTCTTCATCATCGATCTCGGCTACACGGTGTGGCTGCTGCTGGGCTGCGTGCTGGCCTGGTTCGGCCGCGCCCGCCCCTGGGCTGGCAAGGTGCTGGGTGTGGCGTTGCTGGTCAGCAGTGCCTACCTGGGCTGGGGCCTGATCGCCAAGGCGCAGGTCGACCGTGCGGCCCAGCAGAGCCTGGCGGCGATGGGCCTGGGCGATGCGCCGCGCTTCTCGGTGCCGATGCCGTTCAACACGCTGTTGTGGCGGGTGGTGGCGATGACGCCGAACGGCTACGTGGTGGGCGACCGCTCGCTGGTGGCCGACCACGGGCCGATGCGGTTCGAAGGCCACGCGTCCAACGTGCAGGCCCTGCGCGAAGCGGGGGCCATCCCGGCGGTGCAGCAGCTGACGTGGTTCAACCGTGGCTTCATGCGTGCGCAGGTGGTGGACGGCCGGCTGGTGCTGAGCGACCTGCGCATGGGGCTGGAGCCCGACTACACCTTCAGTTTCGTCGTCGCCGAGCAGGCCGATGGGCAGTGGCGGCCGATCACCCCCGAGCAGGTGCGGGTGGATTACGGCAGTCCCGCCGCGCGCGCCGACGCCGGTCGCCGGCTGGCGGCGATGTGGCAGCGGATCTGGCAGGAGCCGGCGGCACAGCCGGGTGCCTTCGACCATACCGCCGTGCATTGATCCGTGGATCCACGCCACGCCTGGATGGCGAAGACATCGGTGGTGGCAGCCACGCAGGGCGTGGCTGCACCGGATCAATACACCGTTGCGCGGCCCTGCACGAACGAATAGAAGAACACCGCGTTCGGGTCATTCTGCACCAGGCGGAACTCGCGACGCATGCCTTCCACGGTGTCCTCGTCCACGCTGCCGGCCTGCAGCAGCTGATCGGCGGCCGACAGCAGCAGCTGCTCCCAGAACGCGATCATCGTCTTGCGCCGCGCCGGTTCGCGGTTGTCCAGGTGGATGGTCTTGATCTCGGTGTGCACATCGCGGAAGCCACCGGCCAGCAGCAGGTTGCCCAGCTTGGCGCCGACGAACGGGTCGCCACCGTGGTCGTACTGGAAATCGTTGAACGCCATCCAGTAGCGCCAGATGTGCGGCGAATACGGGTCGAGCAGGAACGAGGCGTTCATCACCTCGGTGATGTACACCGGCGAACCCGGGGCCAGCACGCGGCGCACTTCACTGAGCACGCGGGCGGGCGAGGGCACGTGTTCCAGCACCCAGCACAGGAACGCCGAGTCGAAGCTGCGGGCCTCGAACGGCAGTTCGCCGGCATCGGCCTGCTGCAGGGTATAGCGGTCGCTGCACCATGGCGTGCGCGACAGGTTCCCGCGTGCGGTCTCCAGCTGCGTTTCGCTCAGGTCCACCCCGGTCACGTGCAGGTCGGGGAAGCGGCGCAGCAGGATCTCGGTCTGCGCGCCGACCCCGCTGCCGACTTCCAGCAGGCGGCGGGCACCGCTGTAGTCGATCTGGCCGAAGATGGTCGATTCCAGCAGGCGCGCCTGGGTCATCAGGCGCTGCTGCTCGGTACCGGAGAAACCGTGCAGGTAGGTCGGGGAGGAAATCGGCGGGGTCATGGCGGCGGGCTCAGGCAGCGGAAGACAGCGCCGGTTCCCCGGCAATGAGGCGGTCGAAGTAGTCGGTGGTCAGCGCGATCTGGCTGGCCGGGTCTTCGGCGCGATTGACCACCGCGCGGAAGGCGGCATTCTCCGGCCGGTCCTTGGCATACCAGCCCAGATGCTTGCGCGCGATGCGCACGCCCTGCGGTTCGCCATAGAACGCATGCAGCGCATGCAGGTGGCCAAGCAGGATGTCGCGCACCTCCGCCAGCGACGGCGGCGGCAGTTCCTCGCCGGTGGCCAGGTAGTGCGCCACTTCGCGGAAGATCCACGGCCGGCCCTGCGCCGAGCGGCCGATCATTACCGCGTCCACGCCGGTCTGCTGCAACACGAAAGCGGCCTTCTGTGGCGAATCGATATCGCCGTTGGCGATCACCGGAATGCGCAGCGCGGCCTTGATCTCGCCGATCGTGGCGTACTCGGCCTGGCCGGTGTAGTGCTGGTCGCGGGTACGGCCGTGCACCGCCAGTGCCGCGATACCGCTGTCTTCGGCGATGCGCGCGATCAGCGGGCCATTGCGATGGTCGCAGTCCCAGCCGGTGCGGATCTTCAGCGTGACCGGCACGTCCACCGCGTTGACCACGGCTTCCAGAATGCGTGCCACCAGCTGCTCGTCGCGCATCAGCGCCGAACCCGCCCAGGCGTTGCACACCTTCTTGGCCGGGCAGCCCATGTTGATGTCGATGATCTGCGCGCCGTGATCGACGTTGTAGCGCGCGGCCTCGGCCAGCTGCTGCGGTTCGGTGCCGGCGATCTGCACGCTGATCGGTGCCGGCTCGCCGTCATGGTCCATGCGGTGGATCGATTTGCGCGTGTTCCAGAAGCGCGGGTCGCTGATGGTCATTTCCGAGGCGGCCAGACCCGCGCCCAGCCGTTTGCACAGCAGGCGGAAGGGCTTGTCGGTGACGCCGGCCATGGGCGCCAGCACGACGTTGGGGGCAATGGTGTACGGGCCGATCTGCATGCGCCCATTGTAGGGCGCGGGCAGTGGCACGGTCGTGTCGGCACGACCCGGATTCAGGCCGATCGGCACCGACCTCATGCCGTACCGGCATCAGCAGATGCTTGACGGTTGCTTCCACCGCCCCCAAGGGCGGGCGATGGTGGGCGGCTACCCCAGGCCCTGCCAGGCCTGGCGGGCCTGCAGAATGCACAAAAAAGCCCGGGTGCCTGCGGCCCCGGGCTTCTCTACCCACGCATGGCGTGGATTACTTTGCCTCGGAATCGGCCGGGGTGAAGCGCGGCATCGCCGCAGCGGCGCCTTCCTTCTCGGTGGAACGACCGGCGAACTGGTTGGCGAAGCGCACGTGGCGGGCGAACGGGGCGTCGGCGACCTGGGCCAGCGAGGCGGCCAGCGCACCGTTGAAGGCGTCACCGGCACCGGTGGTGTCGATCGCCTGCACCTGTTCGGCACCCACGCGGTAGTACGGCTGGGTATCGCCGCGCAGGTTCTCGTCGGCATGCGAGACGAACACACCCACCGAACCCAGCGTGACCACCACGGTACCGTTGCCGACCAGCTTGCGGCACAGCGCGTGCAGGCTGGCGCCGTCCAGCGCGGCGACGTCGTTGGCATCCACGCGCTCGCCGACATGGCGGCCGAGCAGGGCAGCGAACTCGGTCTCGTTCGGAGTGATCACGTCGGCCAGCTTGAGCAGGCCGATGGTCGACGGGGCGTCGGCCGGTGCGGTGTTGAGCACCGTGGTGACCCCGGCCTCGCGCGCCGTGGCCAGCGCCGCTTCGATGGTCTGCACCGGCGATTCCAGCTGCACCAGCACCACCTTGGCGCCGGTCAGCAGCGCCTGCTGCTGTTGCAGGAAGTCGGTGCTGAGCGCGGCGTTGGCGCCCGGACCGATCACGATGGTGTTGCGGCCACGCGCATCAACGTAGATGCCGGCGGTACCGGTCGGTTCGCTGCTGGCTTCGGCGATCAGCGCGAACCCGTCCTGGGTGGCCAGGTCGCGCGCGGTGGCACCACCGGCGTCATCCCCCAGCGCGCAGACGAAATGCGTATCGGCGCCGGCACGGCACGCGGCCACGGCCTGGTTGAAGCCCTTGCCGCCCGGGCCGGTGCTGTAACGGCCGGCAATGGTCGCACCCGGTGCCGGCAGCGACTCGCACCGCCACACGTGATCGACATTGAAGGAACCGACGACAACGACACTGCTGCTCATAGGGAATCTTTTCTCAACCAAGGGTTCAACTGAAGTGCGTCAGCACGCCGGCGATGGTCGCCGTCATGAAGGTGGCAATGGTACCGCCCAGCACGGCGCGCAGGCCGAACTTGGCCAGGTCGTGGCGACGTTCCGGGGCCAGGCCGCCGATACCGCCGATCTGGATCGCGATCGAGCTGAAGTTGGCGAAGCCGCACAGCGCGTAGGTGGCGATCAGGCGGCCTTCCTCGGACAGGCTCACGCCGGCGATCTGGCCGTTCACGATCTGCGACAGCTCGGTGTAGGCCACGAACTCGTTGATCACGACCTTCTGGCCGATCAGCGAACCGACGGTGGTGGCATCGGCCCACGGGGTGCCGATCACCCAGGCGATCGGCGCCAGCACGTAACCGAAGATGGTCGACAGGTTGGTCGGCTTGCCGATGGCAGCGGCCAGGCCGGTCACATCGCCGATCCAGGTCAGCGGGGCGTTCAGCAGCGCGATCAGGGCGATGAAGGCCAGCAGCATCGCGCCGATGTTCAGCGCCAGCTTCAGGCCGTCGCCGGCGCCGGCAGCGGCCGCGTCGATGATGTTGCTGGAGGTCTTTTCGACTTCCATCTTCACCGTGCCGCGGGTCAGCGGGGTACCGGTTTCCGGGATCAGCAGCTTGGCCACGACCAGCGTGGCCGGTGCGGCCATGATGCTGGCCGCCAGCAGGTGCTTGGCGTAGAACGCCTGCTGCACCGGGTCGCCGCCGCCGAGCATGCCCACGTAGGCCGCCAGCACGCCGCCGGCGATGTGCGCCATGCCGCCGATCATCATGGTCAGCAGCTCGGACTGGGTCATCCTGGCGATGTACGGGCGCACGGTCAGCGGCGCCTCGGTCTGGCCGATGAAGACGCTGGCACAGACGCTGGTGGTTTCTGCGCCGGACACGCGCATCACCTTGGTGATCGACCACGCCATCACCCGCACGATCGCCTGCATGATGTTCAGGTGATACATCACGCCCATCAGCGCAGAGAAGAAGATGATGGTCGGCAGCACCTGGAAGGCGAAGATGAAGCCGTAGTTCTTGGTGTCCATCAACGAGCCGAAGATGAAGCCCGAGCCCTCGTTGACGTAGCTGAGGATCTTGACGAAGCCCTTGCCCAGCGCGTCGAACACGTCGCGCCCGCCCGGCACCAGGATCACCAGCGCCGCGAAGGCGATCTGCAGGGTGATGCCGGTGGCGACCAGTTTCCAGTCCACCGCGCGCTTGTTGTTGGAAAAGAGCCAGGTGATGCCGATCAGCACCGCCAACCCGAACAGGCCGAAGCCGATCCTGCCCAAACCTTCGACCATCTGAGTGACTCCCCTGGGGCGTCGCGAAAAACGGGAAGCCTAGTGCAGGGCCGGGGCCGGAGCAAGGAAAAGCCGTCTGTGCGCGGCCATCGGCACCGATCGGGCCAGCAACGGCAAGGGGTTGCACCGGTCCGGGCAGGTAGAATGGGGGTTCGACCACGGCCCGGATGCGGGCCCGCAGCAGGAGAATCGCATGCTCTACCGTCGCCTTGGCTCCACCGGCCTGCCGATATCCGCCCTGTCCTTCGGCGCCTGGGTGACCTTCGGCGACCAGGTCCCGCGCGACGAGGCCCGCAACCTGGTGGCCGCCGCCTGGGACCACGGCATCAACTTCTTCGACAACGCGGAGGGCTATGCCAAGGGCCGCGCCGAGCAGGTGATGGGGGATGTGATCGCCGACCTGCGGCTGCCGCGCGACGGATTCTGCGTCTCCAGCAAGGTGTTCTTCGGCAGCGCCAGTGACCCGCGGCCGACCCAGCGCGGGCTCTCGCGCAAGCACGTGACCGATGCCTGCCACGCCGCCCTCAAGCGCCTGCGGGTGGACTACCTGGACCTTTACTACTGTCATCGCCCGGATCCGGACGCGCCGGTCGCCGAGACCGTGCACGCCATGGATACGCTGGTGCGGCAGGGCAAGGTGCTGTACTGGGGCACCTCGGAGTGGTCGGCGACGCAGATCCAGGAAGCGGTGGACATCGCCGCCCGCCACAACTGGCAGGGACCGTCGCTGGAGCAGCCCCAGTACAACCTGCTGCACCGCCACCGGGTGGAGGTCGAGTACGCGCCGCTGTACGCCAATGCCGGGCTGGGCACGACCGTCTTCTCGCCGCTGGCCTCGGGCCTGCTCAGCGGCAAGTACGACGACGGCATTCCCGGCGACGCGCGGCTCGGCCGCGAGGGCATGGGGTGGCTGCAGGACCTGGTCCTGGGCGACAACGGCGTCGATCGTCTGGCCCGGGTGCGGCGCTTCAGTGCGGTCGCGCACAGCCTCGGCCACGCCCCGGCCAGCCTGGCCATCGCCTGGTGCCTGCGCAATCCCAATGTCTCCAGCGTGATCCTCGGTGCCAGCCGGGTCAGCCAGCTCCTGCAGAACCTGCAGGCGTTGGACGTGCTGCAGCAGATGGACGAGACCGGTTGGGCGCAGGTAGAGGCCGTCTTCGCCTGAGCCCGCTGGCGCCGGGCCGTTGTAGCGTCGAGCCGTGCTCGGCTCCCGCGCAGCGCGGGTTTCACCTGGCTGGGATCGAAGAGCCGTCGAGCACGGCTCGACGCTACAGAAGCCGCTATTTCAATTGATGAAATCTATCGATTCCCCGAATTCGATCATTAATTCCATCAATGAAGTTGAGAATGGTTGTTGATTGTCAACTGAGAATCATTATCATTTAACTCGTCCCTCGCACGAGTCCAGATGCTCATGAATGCTCAACCTGTACTGCTGCGCCCCGAAACGCTGACCCTCCGCGACCGTCCGGTCCGCGTTGTCCCGCCGGAAGATGTCATCGACAGCGAAGCCCTGCTCAAGGGCCGCCGTGAAATCCTGATCCAGCACGGCGACCGCTTCTACCGTCTGCGTCATACCAGCAACGACAAGCTGATCCTGACCAAGTAACGCGGCTGGGTCGCCTGCCTCCCTCCCTCCTGCCGGCGCCGCCGGCAGGGTGGGCGACCTGTCCGCTCCCGCTCTCTCCCCCTCGGTCTACCGTTTACGTCGATCCGGCGTGGCGGTGGCCGGGGGTTCCTCTGCCTGACCGACCGACGCCGATGACCCGCCCGACTGCTCTTTGCATTGCCCTGTGGATGGCCCTGCCGCTGTCCGCCCACGCTGCTGCCGCCGATGCGGCGCCCGATACGCGCGAATTCGATCGCGTGCAGGTCACCGCGACCCGCACCGAACGCGCGGTCAGCGACGTCGCGGCCACCGTCGATGTGATCGACCGCGAGCAGATGGACCGGCAGCTGGTGCACGACCTGAAGGACCTGGTGCGGTATGAGCCGGGCCTGTCGGTTACCCGCAGCGTGACCCGCTTCGGCATCGGTGGCATCCGCATCCGTGGCCTGGACGGCAACCGGGTGCGCATCCAGACCGATGGCATTGCCATGCCGACCAGTTTCGACATCGGCTCGTTCTCCAACGCCAACCGCGACTTCACCGACCTGGACACGCTCAAGCGCGTGGAGATCATGCGCGGTCCGGCCAGCTCGCTGTACGGGTCCGATGCGCTCGGCGGCGTGGTCGCGTTCGTGACCAAGGACCCGGCCGACTATCTGAAGGAGGGCAAGGATGCGCATGTCGGCCTGAAGTTCGGCTACGACGGCGAATGGAAGGGCCTGTTCGGCGGCGTCACCACCGCCTTCGGCGGTGAGCACTGGAGCGGCCTGGTCAACATCAACCACCGCCAGGGCCAGGAAACCGACAACAAGGGCGACGTGCGCAGCAACGACAACACGCGCACCGCGCCGAACCCGCAGGACCGCGATGGCCGCAGCCTGCTCGGCAAGCTGGTCTATGCGCCCAGCGACGACCAGCGCTTCCGCCTGACCGTGGAAGGCAATGAAGACAATACCGATACCAACGTGCTGTCGGCGATCGACCGCACCACCACCACCGGCATGAAGGCGCGCGACAAGCAGACCCGCAACCGGGTGTCGTTCGCCCATGAAATGGATGCGCTGGACAAGGCGTTCGCCGACAGCCTGCACTGGCAGGTCTACACCCAGAACAGCGAGACCACCCAGCGCACCGACGAAGCGCGCGCCAACGGCAGCAGCCGCCATCGCGAATTCAGCTTCGACCAGCGCGTCTACGGCCTGCAGGCGGTGTTCAACAAGGCGTTCAGCACCGGCAGTGTCGAGCATGCACTGACCTACGGCTTTGATGGCGCGCGCACCGAGATCCGGCAGAAGCGCGACGGCTACCAGGTCAGCAACCGCGGCGTGGTCAGCACCACCATCCTGCCCGATGCGTTCCCGGTGCGTGATTTCCCGATCAGCAAGACCACCGAACTGGGCCTGTACGCACAGGATGAGATGCGCCTGGCCGGTGGCCGGCTGTCGCTGGTGCCGGGCGTGCGCGTGGACCGCTACGAACTGAAGCCGGAGGTGGACGGCATCTTCGCCGAGGACAATCCCGGTGTCGCGGTGTCCGACCTGAAGAAGACCAGTGTCTCGCCGAAGCTGGGCATGGTCTGGCGTTTCAACGATGCGTGGTCGCTGTTTGCCGGCTATTCGCGCGGCTTCCGCTCGCCGCCGTACAACGACGTCAATCTCGGCTTCACCAACGTCATGTTCGGCTACACCGCCATTCCCAATCCGGACCTGAAGCCGGAAACCAGCGACGGTGTCGAACTGGGCCTGCGCTTCCTGACCCCGGCGGCGTACGTCAGCCTGAGCGGCTACTACAACGACTACAAGGACTTCATCGAGTCCACCCGCGAAGTCGGCCGCAACGCGCAGGGCCTGATCGTGTTCCAGTCGCAGAACATCGCCGACGCCCGCATCTACGGTGCCGAACTGAAGGCCGGCGTCGATTTCGGCGAACTGTCGCCGGCGCTGCAGGGCTGGGCCCTGCGCAGTGCGGTGACAACAAGACCGAAGACACGCCGCTGGATTCGGTCGACCCGCTGCGCGGCACCGTCGGCCTGATGTACGACGCCGACGCGTGGGGCGTGGAACTGGCGGGCACCTTCGTCAAGCGCAAGGATCGCCTTGCCAGCGCCACCGCGTTCCGCCCGGCCGGTTACGGCGTGCTCGACCTGATGGCGCACTGGGACTTCGCGCCCGGTGCGACCTTCAACGTCGGCGTGTTCAACCTGGCCGACAAGCGCTACATCGAGTGGTCCACGGTCGGATCGACGCTGGCCACCGGCAGCCGTGTCACCGACCGATTCACCAGCCCCGGCCGCACCCTGTCGGCCAGCCTTGCCGTGTCCTGGTAAACGCCCATGAGCCGAGCACTGTCCGCACGCAGGAATGACGCCACCCCGGTACCGCACAGCGGTGCCTGGCCGACCCCGATGCAACTGGCAGCGCTTGGCACCGTCCTGTGCCTGTACCCCGCCGAGGGCAGCGAACTGGCGGGCTGGCGGCAGGCGGTCTCGGTGCATGCCTGCCAGGCCGTGGACAGCGAGGGCGTGCACGAAAGCCTGTGCTTCCTGGATGCGCGCGGCCGCTGTGTCTGGCGCCTGTACCTGCTGCCGGACAGCGACTTCCTGGCCTGGGATCGGCTGGTGGCGGCATTGCCGTCGGCGCCGCCACGCGATGCCGAAGGCAGCGTTGGCGAACGCCTGTGGCGGCGCCTGGCCGGCCATCTGCGCGGGCAGCGCTGGCGGCTGTGCAGCGTGCGCCTGCATGCAGCCGACGATGGCCGGATCCTGGCCGCCAGCCTGTCCACGCTGTCTTCGCTGGGTGCGGCCACCGCACGCCGGATCGCGCGGATGGAAGGCGCCGACGGCGAGCTGTCGATCGACGACTGCTGCTGTGCCGAGGCAGCCCGCCGGCCCGCGCCGCGTGCGTCCGGCGACCTGCCGCTGGTGCGCCTGTGACCTGATCTCCATGGAGCAACCCCGGCCACGGACTGGCCCTCCACCGACCCTGAAACCCGAAGGACATCCCAGATGAAGTTCCAGACAGCCAGCGTGATGCTGCTGCTCGCCAGCAGTGGCGCAGCCAGCGCGCAGCCCTCCGACATCGCCCGCGACCACGACAGCATCCTCGCCATGCAGGGCGAGTACACGGTGGATTTCGCCTTCGACGAAACCGTGCTGCTGAAGCCGGGCTACGAGCGTGCGCCGGCCATGCGCAGCGGCGGTGACGAGGTCGTGATCGTGATCGAGGACAGCCCGAAGCGGATCGTCCTGCAACACCTGCTGGTGGATGGCAAGAGTGGCCATGTGACCAAGCACTGGCGCCAGGACTGGGTCTACGAAGCGCCGAACCGCTTCGAGTTCAGCGCTGACCAGACCTGGCAGGTACGCGCGATCGACGCGGCCACCAACCGGGGCGCCTGGACCCAGTGCGTGTACGAGGTGAGCGACGCACCGCGCTACTGCGGCACCGGCAAGTGGACCTACACCAACAACGTGCCGAGCTGGACCAGCGACCTGAGCTGGCGCCCGCTGCCGCGCCGTGAATACACCAAGCGCAGCGACTACAACGCGCTGGCCGTGATCAACCGCCACACGCTCACCCCGAACGGCTGGACCCACGAACAGTTCAACACTAAGGTGCAGCGCAATGCCGACGGCAGCCAGGTGGAGATCGCCCGCGAGTTCGGCTTCAACGACTACATCAAGACCACCGAGGTCGACTTCACCC
Organism: Stenotrophomonas sp. 704A1; assembly: GCF_030549525.1. NCBI lineage: Bacteria > Pseudomonadati > Pseudomonadota > Gammaproteobacteria > Lysobacterales > Lysobacteraceae > Stenotrophomonas > Stenotrophomonas tuberculopleuritidis. Next base: position 777,891 of record NZ_CP130831.1, read on the forward strand.
CAGCCCGCGACTACTGGAAGGCCACCGCCGGCTACTGGGCCAAGGTGCGCCAGCGCTGGGACGGCTTCCTGACCCAGGCCCCGGGCGTGCACCTGAAGACCAAGCTGGACGGCATGGCGATGATCATCCCGCTGTTCACCCAGGCCGAGGAGATCCAGTCCGGCAAGAAGGTGAAGGACACGCAGATCGACGAGGTGTTCGCCAAGTACGTGGAAAAGGCCCCGAAGGAAGGCTGACCGCCCGCGCGGTTGCCGAGGGTGCCGGGCCTGCCCGGCAGCGCATCCACGCCACGCGTGGATGCGCTGCACCCAAGGCGCCGACCGGCCGGTTCCCGCACCACAGCCTGCAGCGCGACACCGGCGCGGCCCACACGCGGGCACGGGCCGTGTTCCGGTCCTACTCCTTGAACATCAGAAACGCCGCCACCACGATCAGCCCGAACGCGGCGTAGTGGTTCCACTTCAGCGGCTGGCCCAGGTAGAACGCGGAAAACACCGCGAACACCAGCAGCGTGATCACTTCCTGCATGCCCTTCAGCTGCGGCGCCGAATACACCGCACTGCCCAGCCGGTTGCCCGGCACCTGCAGGCAGTATTCGAAGAACGCGATGCCCCAGCTGACCAGGATCACCGTCATCAGCGGCGCACTCTTGAACTTCAGGTGCCCATACCAGGCGAAGGTCATGAAGATGTTGCTGCCGAGCAGCAGCAGTACCGGGTACAGGTAGGCGGCGAACGACGTGCCGGGCATCCGGGCGATCTCGAGGGGGTGGGGCGCGCAGCATACCGCCGGCCCCACCCCGGGTGTGTCACCGCCGTGTCAGGCCTCGCGCAGGGCCATCGCCGGTGGCGTGTGCAGGATGCGCCGGGTGCCCCACCAGCCGGCCAGCAGGCTCAGCCCGATGCCGGCCGCGCCCCCCAGCAGCAGGCCGGGCCAGGGCGGCAGCAGCGCCAGCTCAAACACCTTCTGCGAGACCAGGACGCCGATCACCGCCGCTGCGCCGATCGCCAGCAGTGCCGCCAGCGCCCCCAGTGCGCCGAATTCCACCAGCACCGCACCGCGCAGCTGGCGCCGGGTCGCGCCCAGCGTGCGCAGCACCGCGCTGTCGTAGCGGCGCTCGCCGGCGGTGGCCTGCAGCGCGGCCAACAGCACCAGCACACCGGCCAGCAGGCTGAACACCATCACCAGCTGCACCGCCTGCGCCACCCGGTCCATGACCTCGCGCACCTGCGAGATCACCGCGTCCACGTCCAGCAGCGACAGGTTCGGTTGTGCCCGCACCAGCGCGCCCAGTCCGGCGGCCTGGCCCGCCGGCAGGTGGAAGGCCGACAGCAGGTTGTGCGGTGTGTCGCCCACCGCGTTCGGATTCAGCAGCACGAAGAAGTTCGGCCGGAAGGTGTTCCAGTCGGCCTTGCGCACGCTGGTGACGGTGAACTCGCGTTCCTGCTCACCCACCGCAATGCGGATGCGGTCGCCCACCGACACCCCGTAACGTTCGGCCCAGCCGGTTTCCACCGATGCCTCCGCCGCCGTGCTGCCAGGCGACCAGAAGGTCCCGGTGATCAGCGTGTTGGCCGGCGGGAAGGTGCTGCGCCAGCTGAAGTTCAACGGCCGGTTCTCGTCATCGTCATCGCGCTGGCCTTCGCCCTGGGCCGGCTGGCCGTTCTGCTCCGGCGTACGGTCCACGCGCAGCGGCGGCTTGCCGTTGATCGCGATCAGGCGCCCGGTAGCCATCGGTTCGATGCTGGCATCGGCCGCGCCAAGGTCGCGCAGTGCCGCCAGCACGCTGTCGCGCTGCCCGGGCTGGATGTTGATCAGGAAGTAGTTGGGTGTGTCCGCGGGCAGCCGCTCGCGCCACTGCTGCAACAGGCCCGGCCCGATCACGGCCAGCAACAGCAGCGCGCACAGCGACAGCGACAGCCCGACCAGCTGCATCACCGCCAGCAGGCGGCGCCGGGTCAACGCGGCCAGGCCCAGCCGCCAGTTGCCGTGCAGCCGGTGCTGCAGCCCGCGCAGCAGCTGCAGCAGCAGGAAGCCGGCCAGGCCGGCGACCAGGGCCAGCCCGGCCAGTCCACCCAGCACCCACAGCGCCAGTTTCAGGTCGCCGGTGACCTGCACCGCCAGCACCAGGCTGGCGGCCAGCGCGGCCAGGTACGCCAGCAGCGAGGCCGGTGGCAGGGCGGCGAAGGAGCGGTTGAGCACGCGCATCGGCGGCACCCCGCGCAGGCGCAGCAGCGGCGGCAGGCCGAAGCCGAACAGCAGCAGCAGGCCGATGCCGGCACCGGTCAGCGCCGGCGTCGCTTCGGGCAGCGGCAGGCGCTGCGGCACCAGGCTGCCCAGTACCTGCACCAGGCCTTCCTGAGCAGCCATGCCCAGGCCGATGCCGAGCGCGCAGGCCGGCACCGCCAGCATCAGCAGCTGCAGTGCCAGGCCCAGCAGGATGTCGCGCTGGCGCGCGCCCAGGCAGCGCAGGATCGCCACCTGGTCGATGCGGCGCAGGGCGAAGCGGTTGGCGGCCAGTGCGGTGGCCACGCCGGCCAGCAGCACCGCCAGCAGCGCGCTCAGTCCGAGGAAACGGCCCGCGAGGTCGAAGGCCTGGCGCACGCCACGCTGGGTGTCATCGATGCTGAGCAGGCGCATGCCCTTCACCTGCGGCAGCAGCCACTGCCGCAGCGCGGTGATCTGCTCGGGGGCACCGGCGAACATCAGCCGGTAGTTGATGCGGCTGCCGGGGCCGAGCAGGCCGGTGCCGTCGACGTCGGCGCGGTTGACCAGCAGGGTGGGCGACAGTGTCAGCAGGTCGCCGCCGGTGTCCGGCTCGGATTCGATGATGCCGGCGATGCGCAGCGTGCCGGCGCCGAATTCGAGTGCGTCGCCGGCTTTCAGGCCCAGTGCCTGCAGCAGGCGCGGGTCGGCGTAGGCCTGGCCCTTGGCGGGCATGCCGGCGTTTGCGATCAGCGCGCCGCCCGGGGTCGCCCGCACGCGCAGCGTACCGCGCAGGGGATACCCGGCTTCGACCGCCTTGATGCTGGCCATCTGGCTGGCGTCGCCCTGGAACAGCACGCTGCCGAAACTGGCCAGCCGCGTATGTGCCAGCCCCCGCCGTCGTGCTTCTTCGGCGAACGCAGGCGGCGCCTCCTCGCGGCCGGCCACGCCGAGGTCGCCGCCGAGCATCTCCGCCGCGCTGCCGGTCAGCGCAAGGTTGACCCGGTTGACCAGCGTGCCCACCGCGGTCATCACCGCCACCCCCAGCACCAGTGCGGCGAACACGGTCAGCAGGTCGCCGGCCAGCGCCTCGCGGCGCAGCGCGCGCCACGCGTGCCGCAGCAGGTTCATGCCTCGGCCCCGTGCTGCACCGCCTGCAGGCGGCCGTTGTCGATGCGGTGGATGTGCTGGCAACGCTGCGCCAGGCGCAGGTCGTGGGTCACCAGGACCAGGGTGGTGCCGCTGCCGGCGTTGAGCTCGAACAGCAGGTCGCTGATGTGCTGGCCGGTGGCCTGGTCCAGCGAGCCGGTGGGCTCATCGGCGAACAGGATGCGCGGGCGGGTGACGAAGGCGCGGGCCAGGGCCACGCGCTGCTGCTCGCCACCGGACAGCTGCCGCGGATAGTGGCGGGCACGATGGGACAGGCCGACCTGGGCCAGCACCTGTTCCACCCGGGCACGGTCCTCGCGCCCGGCCAGTTCCAGCGGCAGCGCCACGTTCTCAGCGGCGGTCAGCGCCGGCAGCAGGTGGAAGCTCTGGAACACGAAGCCGACCTCGCGTGCGCGCAGCTGCGCGCGCGCTTCCTCATCCAGCCCCCCCAGATCCTGGCCGGCCAGCGCGATGCGGCCACGACTGGGCAGGTCCAGCCCGGCCAGCAGGCCGAGCAGGGTGGTCTTGCCGGAACCGGACGCGCCGACGATGGCCACGCTGGTCCCTTCATGGACGGTCAGGGTGATGTTGTCCAGTATGTGGACTTCACCCTCCGGGCCATGCACGGATTTGCCGACCTGCTCGACGGCGATGGCGACGGGCGCGCTGCGGGGGGACAGGCTGTCGATGAGGAGACTCCAATGCACGGGATGGGATGGAGCCGGCACGCCGGCACGATGATGGGGCTGCTGCTAGGGTTGCTGCTGTTGCCGGCGCTGGCCTGTGCCAAAGGTCCAGCCGGCACCGTGCTGGTGCTCGGCGACAGCCTCAGTGCTGCCCACAATATCCCGGCCGATGCCGGCTGGGTCAGCCTGCTGCAGCAGCGGGTCAGGCAGCAGTCGAAAACCCCGCCGCGGGTGGTCAACGCCAGCATGAGCGGGGAAACCACCGCCGGTGCGCTGACCCGCCTGCCGGGCCTGCTGGCGAAGGAGAAGCCGACGGTGGTGATCATCGCGCTGGGCGGCAATGACGCGCTGCGCGGGCTGACCCCGGCGCAGGTGCAGGGCAACCTTGAAAAGATGGTGCAGGCCAGCCAGAAGGCCGGCGCGAAGGTGCTGCTGCTCGGCATCGACGTGCCGCCCAACTACGGCCCGGGCTACCGGCAGCGGCTGGCGGCGGCCTACCGCGCGCTGGCGACGCAGTACAAGGTGCCGCTGCTGCCGTTCCTGCTGGAGGGCGTGGCCCTGCAGCCCGGGCTGATGCAGGCCGACGGTCTGCATCCGACCGCGCAGGCCCAGCCGAAGGTGCTGGACAACGTCTGGCCGCTGCTGAAACCCCTGTTGTGAATCTTTTTTCAGCCGCTTGACGGAACTTCACATCGCGTCCACCGTCGATCGGGCATGTTTCACAAAGCTGAAGAAAGAGGGACTCTCATGCGTCAGACGAAAGAGACTTCCGGCCTGGTGCTGGTGGTCGAGGACAACCGCAACATCTCCGAGATGATCGGCGAATACCTGGAAGGCCGTGGCTTCGAGGTGGACTATGCGCAGGATGGCCTGGACGGCTACCGTCTGGCCGCCGAGAACAGTTACGACGTGGTCGTGCTGGACCTGATGCTGCCGCGGCTGGATGGCATCGAAGTGTGCCGCCGGCTGCGCAACGATGCGCGCAAGTCGACCCCGGTGCTGATGCTTACCGCACGCGACACGCTGGACGACAAGCTCACCGGCCTCGGTTTCGGCGCCGATGACTATCTGACCAAGCCGTTCGCGATCCAGGAACTGGAAGCGCGCCTGCGCGCCCTGATCCGGCGTGAACGCCGCCAGGTCGGTTCGGAAGTGCTCAAGGTCGCCGACCTCGTGCTCGATCCGGTCAGCATGCGCGCCACCCGTGCCGGTACCGAACTGCAGCTGTCGCCGATCGGCCTGCGCCTGCTGACCATCCTGATGCGCGAATCGCCGCGCGTGGTCACCCGCCAGGAAATCGAACGCGAGATCTGGGGCAACGGCCTGCCCGATTCGGACACCCTGCGCAGCCATCTGTACAACCTGCGCAAGATCATCGACAAGCCGTTCGACCGGCCGCTGCTGCATACCGTGCAGAGCGCGGGGTATCGCATCGCCGATATCGCCCAGCCGATGGCCTGAGCGTCGTCGTGCCGGCGCAGCAGCAGCACCGGCACGGTCGTGGTCGGCAGGGCAGGGGTGACGGACTGGAATGCCAGGCTGTCACCCGCCATGCACGATCACGGCACAGCGCGCTGCCTATAATCGCAGCGCTCTGATCGGGACTCCGCAATGCCGCACGGCCTGCCGCGCAAGATACGTATCGCCTTCATCCTGCAAGCGGTGTTGGCCAGCCTGGGCATCCTGCTGGGGGCCTGGCTGGTGTCGCTGGTGATCAAGCACAGCCTGGTCGGCGCCGCCCTGCGCGAAGAGGCGGCCTACTATTGGACGCTGTACGAGGCGTCGCCGGTACAGCCACCGCCCAATACCCGCAACATCCGCGGCTACCTGCTCGAACGTGGGCAGTCCAGCCTGTCGCTGCCGGCCAACCTGCGCACGCTCGAACCGGGCTTCCACGAACTGCCCGATGACGATCAGCTGGTGCTGGTCGATGCCCGCGCGCAGGGGCGGCTGTATCTGGTGTTCCTGCGCTCGCGCGCGGAAATGCTGGCGTTCTGGTTCGGCATCGTGCCGGTGCTGCTGACCCTGCTGGCGGTGTACGGCGCGTCCTGGATCACCTACCGCGCATCGAAACGCCTGGTGTCACCGGTGAACTGGCTGGCACGCCGCGTCTCGCGCTGGGACCCGGGCCACCCCGAAGCGGCCGATCTTGAACCGCACAAACTGCCGGCCGACATGCAGGGTGAGACCCGGCAGCTGGCCGCAGCGCTGCATTCGCTGGCCAACCGGGTCACCGCGCATGTGGCGCGCGAGCGCAACTTCACCCGCGATGCCAGCCATGAACTGCGCACGCCGCTGACCGTGATCCGCGTGGCCAGCGACATGGCACTCGGCGATGATGCCCTGGAGCCCCGGCTGCGCCGCAGCCTGCAGCGCATCCAGCGCGCAGGCCGCGACATGGAGGCGGTGATCGACGCGTTCCTGATCCTGGCCCGCGAGGCGGATGTGGAACCGCAGGTCGAACTGTTCGACGTCAACGACATCGTCCGCTATGAAGTGGACAACGCCAACGAACTGCTGGGCAGCCGGCCGGTGGCGGTGCACCTGCACAGCGAGGGGCCGGTCCAGCTGCACGCGCCGCCGCGGGTGCTGCAGGTGGTGGTCAGCAACCTGGTGCGCAACGCCTGCAGCTATACCGACGAAGGGCGCATCGACGTGTACGTGCAGCCGGACCGGGTGGTGGTGCGCGATACCGGCATCGGCATGTCCGCCGAGGCGCTGTCACGTGCCTTCGAACCGTTCTACCGTGCCGAGCCCAGCCGCCCGCAGGGCACGGGCCTGGGCCTGTCGATCGTCCGCCGCCTGTGCGACCGCTTCGGCTGGCGGGTCAACCTGGCCAGCGAACCGGGGCAGGGTACCGAAGCGACGGTGGTGTTCCGCTGACGCTGAAGCCGGGTGTGCAGAGTCGAGGGAGGCGCGTCCGCAGCCTTGCTCAATCGCACCTCACCTTCGGTGCCAGCGCCCGGGTCCAGATCGCATAGCCGGCCGGGGTCATGTGCAGCATGTCCTCGCGGAACAGCGCGGCATCCGGCTGGCCGTCGGCGCCGAGCATCGGCGTGTAGATGTCGGTGAAACCGGTGTTGGGCAGCTTGGCCAACGCAGCCTTGATCAGCGTGTTGGCCTCCTTGATCGCCGGCAACAGGTGCGCGCGCGACGGGCTGGGCTTGATCGATACGTACTCGATGCGCGTCTGCGGCAGGTCGCGATGCACGCGCTGTACGAAGGCCACCACGTCGTCACGGACCTGGCTCGCACTGCGGCCGCTGTTGAGATCGTTGTCGCCGGCGTAGAAGAACACCTTGCACGGTGCATACGGCACCACGGCCTGCCCGGCATACCAGGTGCTGTCGCGCACTTCGGAGCCGCCGAAGCCGCGGTTGAACACCGGCTGCCCGGGGAAGTCCTCGGCCAGCGTGTCCCACATGCGGAAGGAGGAACTGCCGATGAACTCGATGCCGCCCCGCGGCGGCGGGTTGCGCCGGTCGGCCTCGGCGAAGGCGGCCATGTCGCCGGCCCAGGCCACGTTGGATACCTGCGCGGGCACCTGCGGCGGCGCCGGCGGGCTCAGCGCGTGCGCCAGCGGCGCGGCCAGCAGGCCAAGGACGATCAGGCAGGTGCGGGGGCGGGTCATCGGGCTCTCCGGCAGGGCAAGGGGGTATCCATCATAGAAGCTGGGCGGGCCGCGCACTTGGCCGTACCGGGCCGTTGCTGGCAGCGGCGGGCACTGCGCGGGGTGCCGGTGCCGCCCTTGTGGCAAAATGGGGGCTGTCTGCCTACCCCTGCCCACCCATGATCCCCTGCCGTGCGTCTGAGCGGTCGCTGCGCCGCGCCCCTGTTGCTGGATGCTTCACCCGTGGCTGATCAGTTCGGTCATCTGCCCCGCGGCCCGCGTCGCATCTTCCAGGCCGCGCGCTGGTCCTGGCAGGGCCTGCGTGCTGCCTGGCTGCACGAGTCCTCGTTCCGGCTGGAGGTCTACCTGCTGGTGCTGCTGACCCCGCTGGCGCTGTGGCTGGGCCAGACGCCGGTCGAGCGCGCGCTGATGATCGGCTCGATGCTGCTGGTGCTGGCGATGGAGCTGGCCAATTCGGCCATCGAAGCGGTGATCGAGCGCTACGGTGCGGAAATCCACGAACTCGCCGGTCGCGCCAAGGACATGGGTTCGGCGGCGGTATTCGTGCTGATGATGAACGTGCTGCTGTGCTGGGGCCTGGTGCTGGTGCCACGGCTGCTGCCGGCCAGCGCCGGCTGACCTTCTTTCCCCCTTGTTGAAGAGTTCCCATGTCCCTTGAGTTTCTTGCCGATCCCAACGTCTGGTTGACCCTGTTCACCCTGAGCGCGCTGGAAATCGTGCTCGGCATCGACAATCTGGTGTTCATCTCCATCGCGGTCAGCAAGCTGCCGGAGCACCGTCGCCCGTTCGCGCGCCGCCTGGGCATCGCCGTGGCCTGCATCACCCGCATCGGCCTGCTGGTCTCGCTGGCCTACCTGGCGCACATGCAGGCCAATCTGTTCACCGTGGCCGGCATGGGCATCTCCATCCGCGACCTGGTGCTGATCGTTGGCGGCCTGTTCCTGATCATCAAGGGCTACATGGAGATCAGGGAAATGATCACCGGTGGCGAAGACGAGAACCCGGCCACCACCAAGACCTCGGCGGTGTTCGGCTATGTGATCGCGCAGATCGCCATCATCGACATCGTGTTCTCGCTGGACTCGGTGATCACCGCCGTCGGCATCGCCGACCACGTACCGGTGATGGTCGCGGCGATCCTGCTGTCGGTGGCGGTGATGCTGCTGGCCGCCAATCCGCTGGGCCGCTTCATCGACGCCAATCCGACCGTGAAGATGCTGGCGCTGGCCTTCATCCTGCTGATCGGTGCGGTGCTGATCCTGGACGGCCTGGACGTGCATGTGCCCAAGCCGTACATCTACGCTGCGATGGGCTTCTCGGTGCTGGTGGAGTGGTTGAACCTGCTGATGCGCCGCCGCGCACGCGAACACCACGTGCCGGGCGCCGGCGACTGGTAAGCGGACCCCGAGAACCCCCGGCCAGCGCCGGGGGTTCTGCGTTGTGGGCGCCGCTGCGCTCGCCGGGCAGGGCCCGGCGCTACCTCTTGCCGCAATGCCGGCCTGCACCCTCCACTTGTGAATCGGGATCAACACTGTTTTCCCGCGTGGTGGCTTACTCCCGCCCGGCAAAGCGCGCAGGCTACGCGCTCATTTTCCACAGGGCCTGCCCCCACGCAGGCAATCCCCATGAATTCCAGAGCCGCATTGCTGGCCCTCGCCGTCGGCGCCTTCGCCATCGGCACCACCGAGTTCGCTCCGATGGGCCTGCTGCCCGTCATTGCCGAGGGCGTGGGAGTGAACATCCCCACCGCCGGCATGCTGATCACCGCCTACGCCGTGGGCGTGATGCTGGGCGCGCCGGTGATGACCCTGCTGATGGGGCGCTTCGGCAAGCGCACCGCGCTGATGCTGCTGATGTCGATCTTCGTGGTCGGCAACCTGCTCTCGGCGCTGGCCCCGAACTATGGGCTCCTGCTGTTGTCGCGGCTGGTCACCAGCCTCAACCACGGTGCTTTCTTCGGCATCGGCGCGGTGGTCGCCGCCAGCCTGGTGCCGAAGGACAAGCAGGCCGCGGCGGTGGCCACCATGTTCATGGGCCTGACCATCGCCAACATCGGCGGCGTGCCGCTGGCGACCTGGGTGGGCCAGCAGCTGGGCTGGCGCCTGTCCTTCGCCGGCACTGCGGTGCTGGGCCTGGTGGCGATCACCGCGCTGGGCCTGGCGCTGCCGGCATCCGCGCCCGATGCGCGTCCGGACATCCGCCGCGAGATGAAGGCGATCCTGCAGCCGCAGGTGCTGCTGGCGATGGCCACCACCGTGCTGGGTGCCGGTGCGATGTTCACCCTCTACACCTATGTGGCGCCGGTGCTGGCCGAACTGACCGCGGCATCCAATGCGTTCATCGCGATGTCGCTGGCCCTGATCGGTATCGGCTTCACCGTCGGCAACGGCATCGGCGGGCGCATGGCCGACTGGTCGCTGGACGGCGCCACCCGCATCCTGCTGGCAATCCTGGCGCTGCTGATGTTCGTGCTGCCGCTGGCCTTCATGCATCACGCCACGGCGGCGCTGGGCGTGCTGCTGTTCGGTGCGGCGACCTTTGCGATCGTGCCGCCGTTGCAGATCCGGGTGATGGAAGCGGCAGCCGAGGCGCCGGGGTTGGCCTCGTCGATCAACGTCGGTGCGTTCAACCTGGGCAATGCGCTGGGTGCGGCATTGGGTGGAGCGGTATTGAGCATGGGGCTGGGCTATGCGGCCATTCCGGTGGCCGGTGGCGTGCTGGCGGCGTCGGGCCTGCTGCTGGCATGGCTGGGGCGTCCGCGCACGGCGGTGGCCGAAGCCTGCTGAGGGCAGGGGGTTCGGCAGGGCTGCGCCGCAAAGCGCACGCCTGCTGCCGTTGGCGGGTGTCGACCCGGGCCGGCACGGTGGATGCACGGTGCGTGGATGGCAGGCATCCGCCATGGCCCCGCGCCGACCGCCCGGGAAGGCCGCCACCGCGGCGGGCACGGCACCTGATGGCCGAGCTTTCACCCGAACCATGGCATGCTCGGCGCCAAGCCCACCCGGAACCGCCGCCATGCGCCTGCTCACCCGCGTCCTGCCCCTGTTGCTGCTGGCCTCCCTGCTGTCCGGCTGCGGTTACAACGCCATCCAGCAGAAGGACGAGGCGGTCAAGGCCAGCTGGTCCGAAGTGCTCAACCAGTACAAGCGCCGTGCCGACCTGGTGCCCAACCTGGTGCAGACCGTCAAAGGGTTCGCCAGCCAAGAAGAGCGCGTGCTCACCGAGGTGACCAATGCGCGGTCGCGGGTCGGCCAGATCAACGTCAATGCCGATGACGAAGCCTCGCTCAGGCAGTTCCAGCAGGCCCAGGGTGAGCTGGGCAGTGCCCTGTCGCGGCTGCTGGTGGTGACCGAGAACTATCCGGTGCTCAAGTCCGACCAGAACTTCCGCGATCTGCAGGCACAGCTGGAGGGCACCGAGAACCGCATCACCGTGGCGCGCGGGCGCTACATCCAGCAGGTGCAGGACTACAACACCTACATCCGCTCCTTCCCGCAGCTGATCACCGCCAAGATCTTCGGCTACCAGCCCAAGCCCAACTTCAGCGTCGAGAACGAGGCGCAGATCTCCAACGCGCCGGCGGTCGATTTCGGCAACGCGCCATCGCAGCAGCAGCCGGCGCCGGCGCCGGGCCACTGATCGATGCGCCTGGCGACCGCACTGCTGGCCCTGCTGCTGTGGCTGCCGTGGGGTGTGCAGGCGCAGCAGCTGGCGCCGATCCCGGCGCTGGAGTCGCCGGTGGTCGATACCACCGGTACCCTCGATGCCACGCAGAAGCAGGCACTGGTGCAGCAGGCGCTGGACCTGCAGCAGCGCAAGGGCAGCCAGCTGCAGGTACTGGTGGTGCCGAGCACGCAGCCGGAGGACATCGCCCAGTACACCACCCGCGTCTTCGAGCAGTGGCAGATCGGCCGCAAGGGCGTGGACGACGGAGTGCTGCTGGTGGTGGCCAAGGATGACCGGCGGGTGCGCATCGAGCCCGGCTATGGCCTGGAGGGCGCGATTCCCGATGCGATCGCCAACCGGGTGATCCAGGAGTACCTCGTGCCCCGGTTCCGTGCCAATGATTACGCGGGTGGCATCAGCGACGCCACCGCGGTGCTGGTGAAGATCATCGATGGGGAGCCGTTGCCGGCGCCGGTGAGCGGCCAGCAGGGACGTGCGCCGGATGGCGGCGGCGATACCTGGATCCTGGCCCTGTTCATCGGTGTGTTCGCCGGCAGCCTCCTGCGCGGCGTGTTCTCACGGGTACCGCGCCCCCTGCGCGGCCTGCTCGGCGGTGCCGGTGCAGCGCTGGCCGCGTTCCTGTTCACCTCCGCGCTGCTGGCCAGTGGCCTGGCCGGCGTGGTCGGCCTGGTGGTGGCGATGCTGTCCGGCCACCCCGGGCGCTTTGCCGGTGGCGGCGGCTGGGGTAGTGGCGGCTGGGGAGGCGGTGGTTTCGGTGGTGGTGGCGGCTTTGGTGGCGGCGGTGGCTGGGGCGGCGGCGGTGGCCGTTCCGGCGGCGGCGGCGCGTCGGGGGGCTGGTGATGATCGGACGGATGTGGCGCCACGTGTTCTCGCCGTCGGTGCGCCTGGCGTTTCCGCCGGCCACCCTGCAGGCCATCACCGAGGCCATTGCCGCGGGTGAGCAGCGCCATGGCGGCCAGGTGATGTTCGCGGTCGAGGCAGACCTGCCGCTGGCCGCGCTGTGGCGCAGGGTCACGCCGCGGCAAGCGGCCGAGCAGGCGTTCGCCCGCCTGCGGACCTGGGATACCGCGCACAACAACGGGGTGCTGATCTATCTGCTGCTGGCCGACCACGCCATCGAGATCGTGGCCGACCGCGGGCTGCACGGACGGGTCATGCCCGAGCAGTGGCAGCGGGTCTGCACGCATCTGCGCGAAGGCCTGCGGGGGACGCAGCCGGTGGCGGCGCTGCGCGATGCCATCGACGAGGTGTCCACGCTGCTGGAAGGGCACTTTCCAGCATCCACGCGGTCCAATCAGGACGGCCTGCCGGATACGCCGCAGATCCTGGGCTGAAGCCCGGCAATCAGGCGACCGCGGCCACCACGAGGCCGCTCCCGGGCGGCGCTAGAATAACGGCATCCCTGCAAGGCGCCCTTCATGATCTATTTCCACGACATCGACCCCATCGCCCTTTCGCTGGGGCCGATCAAGGTGCATTGGTACGGCATCATGTACCTGCTCGGTTTCACCGCTGCCTGGCTGCTGGGCCGCAAGCGGATCGCTGACGGACGCCTGCCGGGCGTGGATGCCAACGGATTTTCGGACCTGCTGTTCTACGCCATGCTCGGCGTGGTGCTGGGCGGGCGCATCGGCTTCATGCTGTTCTACGCGCTGGGCGATTTCCTGCACAACCCGCTGCTGCTGTTCAAGGTGTGGGATGGCGGCATGAGCTTCCACGGCGGCCTGCTGGGCGTCGTGGTGGCCTGCTGGTGGTGGTCGCGCCGCAGCCGTCTGCACCTGTTCGACACCGTCGATTTCATCGCCCCGCTGGTGCCGATCGGCCTGGCCCTGGGTCGGGTCGGCAACTTCATCGGCGCCGAGCTGTGGGGCAAGTACACCGACGGCACCTGGGGCGTGGTGTTTCCATCCGGCCTGCCGGCTCCGCTCAACCAGCTCGACCACGCCACCCTGCAGGCGCAGTTCGCCACAGGCGCACTGAACCAGTACGCCCGCCATCCCTCGCAGCTGTATGAAGCGGCACTGGAAGGCCTGGTCATGTTCACCGTGCTGTGGCTTGTGTCTGCCAAGCCGCGGCATCGTTACGTGGTGTCAGGGCTGTTCGCGCTCATGTACGGCATCTTCCGCTTTGGCCTCGAGTTCGTGCGCATGCCCGACAACGGCATCTACATCGCCTTCGGCTGGCTGACCAAGGGCCAGATCCTGTGCGTGCCGCTCATCGCCTTCGGTCTGGTACTGCTGGCCCTGTCGCGCCGCGCACCGGTGCTGCAGCCGCAGCCGATGGTGGCCGCGGAGGGCAAGGCATGAAGGCATACCTCGACCTGCTGTCGCATGTGCTCGAGCACGGCACCGAGAAGAGCGACCGCACCGGTACCGGCACGCGCAGCGTGTTCGGCTGGCAGATGCGCTTCAACCTGGCCGACGGCTTCCCGCTGGTCACCACCAAGAAGCTGCACCTGCGCTCGATCATCCACGAGCTGCTGTGGTTCCTGAAGGGCGATACCAACATCGGCTACCTGAAGGACAACCAGGTGCGCATCTGGGACGAGTGGGCCGACGAGAACGGCGACCTCGGCCCGGTCTACGGCAAGCAGTGGCGCAGCTGGGCCACCGCCGATGGCCGCGAGATCGACCAGATGCAGTGGTTGGTGGACGAGATCAAGCGCAACCCGGATTCGCGGCGGCTGGTGGTCAGCGCCTGGAACGTGGGCGAGCTTTCGCAGATGGCGCTGATGCCGTGCCACAACCTGTTCCAGTTCTACGTGGTCGACGGCAAGCTCAGCTGCCAGCTGTACCAGCGCAGCGGCGACATCTTCCTCGGCGTGCCGTTCAACATCGCCAGCTACGCGCTGCTGACCCACATGGTGGCGCAGGCCACCGGCCTGGGCGTGGGCGATTTCGTGCACACGCTGGGCGATGCGCACCTGTATTCGAACCATTACGAGCAGGCGCGCGAGCAGCTGTCGCGTGAACCGCGCGCGCTGCCGACGCTGTGGTTGAATCCGGAGGTGACCGACCTGTTCGGCTTCCGGTTCGAGGACATCCGCATCGACGGCTACGACCCGCACCCGGCGATCAAGGCCCCGGTGGCGGTGTGAGTGCAATGAAACTCTCGATGGTGGTGGCGCTGGATCGCAACCGTGGCATCGGCCAGGGCAATGCCATGCCCTGGCACCTGCCGGACGACTTCAGGCACTTCAAGGCGCTGACCCTGGGCAAACCGATCCTGATGGGCCGCAAGACCGCCGAATCGATCGGCCGCGTGCTGCCGGGGCGGACCAACCTGGTGCTGACCCGCAGCGGCCAGGTGCCGTTCGAAGGCATGCGTGCGGTGGCGTCGGTGGACGAAGCGAAAGCCATTGCCGAAGGCGAGGGCGCCAGTGAACTGTGCATCATCGGCGGCGGTGAGATCTTCCGCCAGCTGCTGGACCAGGCCAGTGACCTGTACCTGACCTGGGTGGATGCCGAAGTCCCCGCCGATACCCATTTCCCCGACGTGGACGCGCAGGACTGGCGGGAGGTCAGCAGCGAGCCACACCCGGCCGATGAGCGTCACGCCTACGCGTTCCGCTTCGTGCATTACGTGCGCCGCTGAAGCGGGTTTCCTCCAGGGCCGGACCATGCTCGGCTGCTGTTGCCGGACACATCCCGCAGCCGAGCATGGCTTGGCTCTACAGGATCGCCTACGGCATCCGGTAATGCCCGATGATGGCGTGCCGGAACAGCAGGTTCTCTTCGCGCGTGCCGCGCGCGATGTTGTGCAGCACCAGCGGCGTGCCGTCGGCCAGCTGCCGGTCGGAGACGATGCCCACGTGCAGCAGCCCATTGCCGTTGAGCTTCCAGGCGACGATGTCACCGGCGGCATAGTCGGCGGCCACCGCGCCGATCGGTTGCTGCCAGCCGTGCCGTTCGAACCAGCGCATCAGGTTGGGTACGCGACGATGATCGATGTTGCGATCCGGCCGTGACAGGCCCCAGATGGCCGGGTAGGCGTTGAAATTGCCCCGCATGTCTTCATGCACGCGCGCCTGCAGGTCCAGTCCCAGCTCGCGCAGGGCGCGCACCACCACGTCGGTGCAGACGCCGCGGTCGGCCGGAACGTCGCCGCCGGGATAGGCCAGTACCTGGTAGGCGGGGTCGTAGCGCACGGTTACCCCGATCTGGGCCCGTGCTGCGGCCACCAGCGGGGGAGCGGCGGCGGGCGCGGGTGCCGCCGCGCTGTCGGCGCGGGCGGCGGGTGCATCGGCCGCGGGGGGCGCGCTGGGCTGGCAGCCGCTGGCCAAGGCCAGTGCCAGCAGCAGCACCGTCCATGGTGCCCAGCGGTGTCGGCTCATGCCGGCGAGGGCGTGCCGTTGTTGTTGCCGCCACCGCCACCGTTGCCACCGCCACCACCGCCGCGACGGCGGCGACGGCGCGGGCCACGCCCGGCCGGGTTTCCAGCGGCCGCCTGGGCCGTACCCGCTTCCTTGTCCTGCGCGGCAGCAGGCCGTTCGCGCGGCGGGCGCGCCGGCGGTCGCGCGTTGGCGACCGGTGCCGGTACGTCCCGTCCGGGCACCTGCACCACGCGCAGTTCATCGGTATCGAGCTGGATCGCGGTGAGCTTGCCGCCCCAGACCGCCCCGGTGTCGATGGCATGGATGCCCTGGGTGATGGTCAGGCCCAGGGCCGACCAGTGCCCGCAGACCACCTTCAGATCGCGTTCGACCCGGCCCGGCACCTCGAACCAGGGGTACAGCCCCTGTTCCTGGGTGCCCGGCGTGCCCTTGTCCTCGATGCCGATGCGGCCACGCGAGGTGCAGTAGCGCATGCGGGTAAGCACGTTGATGATCGCCCGCGAGCGGTCGTAGCCGGACAGGTTCGGCGCCCAGCTGGGCTTGTCGCCATACATGTTGCGGAACAGCTTGCGGTAGCCGGCGCCATGCAGCTGCGCTTCGACTTCGGCCGCGTGCTTCTCGGCCATCTGCGTGGTCCATTTCGGCGCCAGGCCGGCATGCACCATCATCCAGCCCAGCTCGCGGTCCACATGCACCAGCTTCTGCAGGCGCAGCCACTCCAGCAGCACGTCGCGGTCCTCGGCCTGCACGATGCGCAGCAGGTCCGGGTTGACCTTGCGCTGTTCCTCTTCGGTGCGTGCACCGACGGCCAGCAGCGAAAGGTCGTGGTTGCCGAGCACGACCACGCTGTGCTCGCGCAGCGAATGCACCAGCCGCAGGGTTTCCAGCGACTGCCCACCGCGGTTGACCAGATCGCCGCAGAACCACAGGGTGTCCTGCGCCGGGTCGAAACGGATCTTCTCCAGCAGGCGCTGGGTGACGTCGTAGCAGCCTTGCAGGTCGCCGATCGCCCAAACACTCATCGTTCGGCCTCCGTGTCAGTGCAGGGTGCGCGGGATGGCCAGCACGAAGGGTGCGACCGGCGCGGCGAATTCAGTGCCATCGTCGGCCACCATGTCGTAATGGCCCTGCATTGTGCCGTGTTCAGTCCCAAGCATGACACCGGAGGTGTAACGGAAGTCTTCACCCGGACGCAGGCGCGGCTGTTCGCCGATCACACCATCGCCGTCCACGTGTTCGACCCGGCCGTTGGCATCGGTGATGCGCCAGTGCCGGGCGACCAGGCGCGCGGCAACCCGGCCCTGGTTGTGGATGCGGATCGTATAGGCGAACGCATAGCGGCCGTCTTCCGGCGCGGATTGATCGTCGAGGAAGCGGGGCGCGACTTCGACGGAGATGGCATAAACTTCAGCGTCTTCCATACCGGCAGTGTAATCAGGAGGCATTGGCCAAGGCGATGAATTCGGCCACGTCCAGCTGTTCGGCACGGGCATCGGGGCGCACCCCGGCAGCCGCGAACTGCTCGGCGCTCACCACGTTGTTCAGGGCGTTGCGCAGGGTCTTGCGGCGCTGGCCGAAGGCGGCCTTCACCACGTCGGCAAAGCGCTTGTGGTCGTTGATGTTAATCGTGGCGGGATCGCGCGGCACCAGCCGCACGACGGCGGAGTCGACTTTCGGCGGCGGCCGGAATGCGCCCGGCGGCACCACGAACAGCGAGGTCACCTGGCAATAGGCCTGCAGCATCACGCTCAGGCGGCCGAACACCTTGCTGCCGGGGCCGGCGGCCATGCGGTCCACCACTTCCTTCTGCAGCATGAAGTGCATGTCGGAGATCACCGCCGCGTGTTCCAGGGCATGGAACAGGATCGGTGAGGAAATGTTGTACGGCAGGTTGCCCACCAGGCGGATCGGCTGGCCGTTGGCCAGTTCGGTGAAGTCCACCCGCAGCACGTCGCGGTGGACGATGCTCAGCTCGCCCAGCGGCTCGGCCGCAGCGGTCAATGGCGCGATCAGGTCGCGGTCGAACTCGATCACGGTCAGCTTCGGGTGGACGCGCAGCAGCGGCAGGGTGATCGCGCCCTGGCCGGGACCGATCTCGACCAGGCGGTCGCCGTCCTTGGGGTTGACCGCCATCACGATCCTGTCGATGTAATGGCGATCGGCAAGGAAATGCTGGCCAAGCTGCTTCTTGGCCGGGGCGGTGAACACCGGGCCGGAGGGGGAATGCGGGGAATTCATGTGCGCAGTGTACGTTGCCGCGCCAGCCGCGCACACAGCGTCGTGGCCGCCTGCAGGCTGGACGGGTCGGCCATCCCGCGTCCGGCAAGGTCCAGCGCGGTGCCATGGTCCACCGCCACGCGCGGGTAGGGCAGGCCCAGGGTCAGGTTGACCGCCTGCTCGAACCCGGAGTATTTCAGCACCGGCAGGCCCTGGTCGTGGTACATCGCCAGCACCGTGTCGAAGCCGGCCAGCCGCGACGGCAGGAAAGCGGTGTCGGCGGGCAGCGGCCCGACCAGGTCCATGCCTTCGCTGCGCAGGCGCTGCAGCAGGGGAATGATCAGGTCCAGCTCTTCGCGGCCCAGGTGGCCATCCTCGCCGGCATGCGGGTTCAGCCCGAGCACGGCGATGCGCGGCGCGGCCAGGCCGAATTCGCGGGACAGCGCCGCATGCACGGTGCGCAGGGTATGTTCCAGGCCGGCCGCGGTGATCGCATCGGCCACCTCGCGCAATGGCAGGTGGGTGGTGGCCAGGGCGACGCGGACGATATCGTTGGCGAGCATCATCACCACCTTTACCCCGGCCTGGTCGGCCAGCAGTTCGGTGGTGCCGCTGTAGGCGATGCCGCCCTGGTTGATCACCGCCTTGTGCACCGGGCCGGTCACCACGCCCTGCAGCTGGCCGGACAGGCAGGCCTGGCCGGCGGCCCGCAGCGCACCGATCACCGCGCCCGCATTGGCGGGGTCGGTCTGGCCAAAGTGGCTGCGGACGCGGTTGGCGACGGTGCGCAGGCGCAGGTCACCGGGGACGCGGGCGTCGGCGTCCTCGGGCAGCAGTTGCAGGGGAAGATCCAGCGCGGCAGCGGCCGCGCGCAGGGTGTCCGGGTCGGCGAACGCCAGCAGCCGGCAATCAACGCGCGGCTGCTGGACCAGTCGGACACACAGCTCCGGGCCGATCCCGGCGGGCTCGCCCGGTACCAGAGCGAGCTCGGGGAGCATGGCTCAGGACTGCGGCGGCGTGGCGGTGTTTTCCGCCCGGTCACCGCTGCGGAAGCTGACGTAGGCTTCGCCACGCAGTTCCTGCAGGAAACGGTTGTACTCGTCTTCCAGCTTGCGGCGGCCGATGGTCTCGCGGACCTGGGCACGCTGGTTGTCACTGCTCACGTCGGTCTGGCGGGTGGCCACGCGCTGCACGATGTGCCAGCCCGCGTCGGTACGGAACGGCTGGCTGACGCCGCCGTCCTGCACGCCTTCCACCTGCTGGCCGAAGGCCGGGCCGAACGCATCAGCCGGGAACCAGCCGAGATCGCCGCCCTGGCCCTTGCTGTTGTTGTCCTCGGACGACTCCCTGGCCACCTGCTGGAAGTCGGCACCGCCCACGATGCGCGCACGCAGGGTGTCGATCTTGGCCTTGGCCGCAGCTTCGGACTGGTTGTCGTCCACGCGCACCAGGATATGGCGGCCGTGGTACTCGGTGACGGTATGGGTGCCGGCCGCTGCGGCGGCATCACGCACTTCCACCAGCTTCAGCAGCTGGAAACCGCTCGGGCCGCGGATCGGGCCGACCACTTCGCCGGCTTTCATCTGCTGCATGGTCTGTGCGAACGCGGCCGGGATCTCGTCCAGGGTACGCCAGCCGAGGTCGCCGCCTTCCAGGGCGTTGGGGCTGTCCGAATAACGGACGGCGGCCGCGTTGAAGTCCAGCTCACCCTTGTCCAGCAGGGCCTTCACGCCGTCGGCCTTCTTCTGGCCGGTGGCGATCTGGTCGGCGCTGGCGCCGTCGGGCAGGGCGATCAGGATGTGGGCCAGGTGGTACTGGTTGCCGGCGTCGGCCTGCTGCTTCAGGGCTGCGTCGACCTCGCCCTCGCTGACGCTGATGCGGCTCTGGGCGAAGCTCTGGCGCAGGCGCTGCACGGTGATCTCGTCACGCACCGAGGCGCGGAAATCGTTGAAATCGATGCCGTCGCTGGCCAGGCGCTGGCGCAGTGCGTCCAGGTTGGAGCCGTTCTGCTGGGCGATCGCGTTCATCGCCTGGTTCAGCTCCTGGTCGCCGACATGGATGCCGCTGCCCTGGGCGCGGGCCACCTGCAGCTTGACCAGCACCAGGCGCTCGAGCACCTGGCGGCTGAGCACATCGTCCGGCGGCAGCTGGGCCTCGCGGCCGGCGTACTGGGCCTTGATGTTGACGATCGCACGCTGCAGTTCGCTCTGCAGGATCACGTCCTCATCGACGACGGCGGCGATGCGGTCCAACGGCTGGGCCTCCTGCGCAACAACCTGCAGGGGGGTGGACACGCTCGACACCGCCAGAAGCGATGCGAGAAGGACGGGGAAGCTCTTGGTCATGGGATCTGGTTCGGATCGTAGTCATCGCGGGCCGCACCGGTGTTGCTGGGCGGCACAAGATAGAGGTCGTCGCGGTTGTAGCCGAGGATAGCACGGCGCAGCGTGCGGTCCGTGTCCTGGCCGAGGGAGCTCAAGCCCTTGAGCACGAACTCGAGCTGAATGGAGTTGTTCATGTCGCCTTCGCGGTTGCGCACGTAGCGGCGGGCGACCGCGCGCACGGCCAGGCAGCAGCTGTCCCACTGCACGCCACCGATGATTTCCAGCGGTTCCTTGTCCTGGATCGAGTAGTAGTAGCGGCCCACCAGGCTCCAGCGCTCGTTCAGCGGGTACAGGAACGACAGATCGGCCTGTTCCAGCAGGGTCCGCTGTTCCTTGGTCGCATTGGCCGGGGCGCCCGAGTTGATGCGGTAGCGGTAGGTCAGGTTGACCACGCCATCGTTGGACATCAGGTAGCGGGCACGGAAGCTGGCCAGGTCCTCGCGCTTGTACTTCGGGTCCCACTGGTAGGTGGCACCCAGCGTCCAGCGGTCGTTGACCATGTAGTTGGCGTCGGCGATCCAGGCCGACTTGCCCTTCTCCACCGGGGCGCCGCCCGGCGTCACCGTGACCCGCGACTCGTCGAAGTACTGGATCTGGCCGATGGCGGCCGAGAAGCGTTCCTTGCCGGTGGTCTGGTCGATGAAGCGGGTGCCCAGCGCCATGGTCAGCTGGTTGGCATCGTTCTGGCGGTCGGCGCCGGTATAGCGCGAATCGCGGAACAGCTGGCCCCAGCTGAAGGTGAAGTCGCGGGTATCGAAGATCGGCAGCTCGTCCTGGTTGCGGTAGGGCGTGCGCAGGTAGAACAGGCGCGGCTCCAGGGTATGCAGGAAGGACCTGCCGCCGATGGTGGTCTCGCGGTCGAAGAACAGGCCGGCGTCGAGGCTGCCGATCGGCAGGCTGCGGCTGGGCGAGGTGTTGCCGCGCCGCTGTTCCGGCGTCGCCGTGTTCGGGTCGATGCCCTGCGAGGCCAGCACCTGGTCGCGGATGCCGTCGGCCAGGCCGCGCTCCAGGTCGTAGGCGGTGTAGCGGTAGGCCAGGGTCGGGGTGATGTACCAGGCCGCGCCGCTGATCGGGAACGACACGTAGGGCTTCACATCCAGCCGCGACCCCCCGTCCACGCCGATGCCGGAGCGCTTGCGCTGCCCGTTGCGGGTGTACTGCAGGTCCGGCCCGGCGTCGGCGCCGTACTTGTAGTTGACGTCGTCGTGGGTGAAGCGCACCGCCTCGGCGTAGACGCCGGTCTCCAGCCACGGCAGGACCGGCTTGTCCCAGTTGAGGAACAGGCGGGGCTGGCGGTTGTAGGGCAGTGCGCTCTCGTCCAGGGTGTAGTCGGTCAACTGCCAGCGGTCGGCCATGATCCCGGCGGTCCAGGTCTTGCCGGTGCCGTACAGGCCGATCTGGCTCTGCAGGTTGGAAGCGGTCACGCCGACCAGGCGGTTGGCGAAGTCTTCCACGTAGCGTTCGTCGCTGACCCAGGCCAGGTTGGCACGGGCCTGCCAGTGGCTGTCCACGTTGTGGTAGCCCTCGAACATGACCCGGCCGCGGTCGCGGTCGCGCAGCTTGTCGCTGGGCATGAACGCGGTCAGCAGTTCACCGCGGCCGCCGTTGTAGAGGTAGCGGAACTCGTTGTCGAGCATCAGGCCGCGCCGGCTCATGTAGCGCGGGGTCAGCGTGTCGTCGTAGTTCGGCGCCAGGTTGAAGTAGATCGGCTGCGCGTAATCGAAACCGTTGCGGCCGGACATGCCCAGCTGCGGGAACAGCAGGCCGGTCTTGCGGCGGTCATCGATCGGGAACTTGAAGTAGGGCGCCCACAGCACCGGCACCTTGCCGATCCGCAGCACCGCGTTGCGGGCAGTGCCGAAGCCTTCGTCGTTGTCGACTTCGATCTCCGGCGCGGTCAGCTTCCAGACCGGCTGCGACGGATCGCAGGTGGTGTAGGTGGAGCGGTGCATCTGCCCGACCGCGCCCTGCAGGTCGACCGATTCGGCCTCGCCGTTGCCCCGGCGCGACACCAGCTGGTAGCGGATGTCGGTGATCTTGTGGGTGTCGCTTTCCTGGTTGCCCTCGGCGCGCTTGGCGACCATCCGGATCGAGCCGTCCTGGTAGCGGACATTGCCGTCGGCGATGTAGTTGCCGCTCTCGGTGTCGAAACTCAACTTGTCGGTGCCCACGAACTGGTCACCCCGGCGCAGCGCCACGTTGCCCTGGTACTGCGGCACGGTGGTGGTGCCCAGCAGCTGGTCGCCTTCGATGTCGGTGGGCTGCTGTTCGCGCGCGGCGCTGGCGGCCGCCTTGTCCTGGCCGGGGACCGGGGTCGGCGCATCGGTGAACGCGGGGATCACTTCGGTGGCCGGGCACAGGCCCCAGTTGAGCGGTTTGTCATCGGCCCATGCCGGAAGGCAGACGGCGATGCTCAGGGGCAAGGGAAGCAGGCGGAGGGCTCGGCGCACGCGGTTCGGATTCGGGCGAAAACGGACGGTAGCTTGCCCCATCCCTTGCATAGGGGCAATGAAGGCTCCCGCCGCCTGCCGGTTCGGGTTCATCCAGCTCCACGGCCGGACGGGCCCGCGATCAATGCCTGGACGTGGGCCACGCTGCACTCGGCCAGGGCCTGCAGGTCGTATCCCCCTTCCAGCATCGACACCACGCGGCCGGCCCCGTGGCGGCGCGCCAGCGCGTGGAGTTCGCGGGTGATCCAGGCGAAATCGTCGGTTTCCAGCATCAGGTCGGCCTGCGGATCGCGCAGGTGCGCGTCGAAGCCGGCCGAGATCAGCAGCAGCTGCGGGCGGAAGTCGTCGATGGCCGGCAGCATCTCGTCGGCCCATACGTTGCGGAAGCGGAACCCGCCACTGCCGGGCGGCAGCAGGATGTTCATCAGGTTGCCGGCACCGCGGTCGCGGCGCAGGCCGGAATTGGGGAACAGGCCGGCCTGGTGGGTGCTGTAGTAGGACACCCGCGCATCGTGCTGGAAGATGTCCTGCGTGCCATTGCCATGATGGACATCGAAGTCCACCACCGCGATGCGCTCCAGCCCATGGCGGTCGCGCGCGTAGGCGGCGGCGATGGCGATGTTGTTGAGCAGGCAGAAGCCCATGGCCGTGCTGCTGGTGGCGTGGTGGCCGGGCGGGCGCACGGCGCAGAAGGCCAGCGGGTCATCGCCCAGCATCACCGCATCGACCGCGGCCACGCCGGCGCCGGCGGCATGTACCGCCGCGCTGGCCGAACCCGGCGAGGTCCAGGTGTCCATGTCGAGCTGCCGCAGCGGCACGCTCTGCGGCTGCAGCACGACGTCGAGCAGGGCGCTGTCGTGGACCCGGCTCAGCTCGCCGAACTTGGCCGGCGGCGCCTCGCGCCAGTCCAGCTGGCCGGGGAAGGCCAGGCGCAGCGCATCGAGTACGCCCTGCAGCCGTTGCGGGCATTCGGGGTGGCCGGGGCCCGGGTCGTGCCGCAGGCAGGCGGGATGGGTGAAGACCAGCATGGCAGGCTCAGCGCTGGCGGTGCTGTGGCTGCCACAGCGCTTCGCCGTGGCCATCGGCGCGGGCCAGGACCCGGGCCAGTACGAACAGCAGGTCCGACAGGCGGTTCAGGTACTGCAGGGCCTCGCTGCGGATGTCCTGCCGGCGGGCCAGGGCCACCGTCTCGCGTTCGGCGCGGCGCACGATGGTGCGTGCCAGGTGGCAGCGCGCTGCGGCCTCGCCGCCGGCCGGCAGGATGAACTCCTTCAGCATCGGCAGGCCGGTGTTGTAGTGGTCCAGCTGCTGTTCCAGCGCCGATACGTCGGCGGCGTGGATCGCAGCGTGGCCGGGCACGCACAGTTCGGCGCCGAGGTCGAACAACTGGTGCTGCAGGTGGACCACCAGCGCGCGGACGTCGTCCGGCAGCGTGCTGGCCAGCAGCAGCCCCAGCGCTGCGTTGGCCTCATCGACGGTGCCATAGGAGGCCACGCGCAGGTCGTCCTTGCCGACCCGGCTGCCATCGCCCAGGCCGGTACTGCCATCGTCGCCGGTACGGGTGTAGATGCGTGAAAGACGATGGCCCATGGCGACGCTCAGTGACGGATGTCGCGGCGGGCCTGCAGGAGCTTGTTGACCTGCTCCACGGCCAGCTGCAGTGCGGCGGCCAGCGCGACGTAGATCGCGGTGGTGCGCAGATAGGGGCCGAACCACTGCGCGTAGTTCTGCGCCCAGCCGGCCACGGTGGGATCGGCCACGTTCTGGCTGGTCCAGTAGAAGCCGCCCTGCGCCAGCAGGTGGCAGACCGCCACCGACGCCACCAGCAGCAGCGCGCCCTTGCCCAGTACCGGCCAGCGCGCGCTCTGGTAGTTGCGGCCGAGCAGCAGGCCACCGGCCCACATCGCGAAGTACGCCGGCAGCAGCAGCCAGTAGCCCGGCGACACGCAGTAGTGCTGCCAGAAGTCCAGGCCACTGCTGCGGATGACGATCCAGTCGACCAGCACCGCGAACACCATCAGCAGCGGGAAGGCCCAGCGGGTCCAGCGCGCCAGGTAGAAGCCGCCGATGAAAAACACCGCCCAGGACGCATCGGGGATCGCCGCGAAGTGGTTGACGCGGGTCGCCGCCAGCAGCAGAACCAGAACGGACAGGACGAAGGCGCGGGGGGCGGAGTCGGACATGACGGCGGGGCCGGGGCGGATTCAGCTTTCATTCTAGCCCGCCGCGCGGGTCGGCGCTGGCGGGCCCCGGTTGGGCGTACCGACAGGGCGAGCGCGTATCATGCGGCCATGAGTGAACGACATGACGTGCTGATTGTCGGTGGCGGTCTGGTGGGTGCCAGCCTGGCCATCGCCCTGGACCGGCTGGGCCTGGACGTGGGTCTGCTCGAAGCCAGCCCGGCGGGTGAGCTGCCGGCGGTGTTCGACCAGCGCAACCTCAGTTTCGCCGCGGCCACGGTCAATGCGCTGACCGCGCTGGGGGTCATGCAGAAGCTGGCGATGGCGCCTGGGCCGATCCGCCGCATCCATGTCAGCCGTGCCGGCGACTTCGGGCGCGTGCAGCTCGATGCGGCCGATTACGACAGGCCGTGGTTCGGCCAGGTGGTGGTCGCGCGCGATTTCGGCCAGGCACTGGAAAGCCGCCTGCAGGACCTGCCGCGGCTGCGGCGCTACCGGCCGATGCGCTTCCTTGGCCTGGGCCAGGTGATCGATGGCTGCCGCCAGGTGCGGGTTGCCGATGACGCCGGCGAGCACGTGCTGCTGGCCCGGCTGGTGGTCGGTGCCGATGGCACCGGCAGTGGCGTCCGCGCTGCGCTCGGCATCGAGGCGGATCGCCATGACTTCCAGCAGACCCTGTTCGTGGCCCGCGTGCGCAGCCAGCGCGCGCCGGATGGCACGGCCTGGGAGCGCTTCACCGATACCGGCCCGACCGCGCTGCTGCCGCGCGGCGACCGTCATTTCGGCACCGTGCACGGGGTGGCCCGCGACCAGGCCGATGCGGTGATGGCGCTGGACGAACGCGCCTGGCTGCAGCGCCTGCAGCAGGCCATCGGCTGGCGCGCCGGCCGCCTGCTCGACAGCGGCCCGCGCAGCGCCTATCCGTTGATCCAGGTGCTGGCCCGTGCGCTGGTGGGCGAACGGGCCGTGCTGCTGGGCAATGCCGCGCAGACCATCCATCCGCTGGGCGCGCAGGGCTTCAATCTGGGCCTGCGCGATGCGCTGACGCTGGCCGAACTGCTGGAAGAGGCGCACGCCGATGCCGGCAGCGATGCCCTGCTGCAGGCCTATGCCGCGCGCCGCCAGGACGACCGCCAGCAGACGGTGGCCTTCTCCGGTGGCCTGGCGCGCCTGACCAGCAACCCGGCGCCGCTGCTGCGGCCGCTGCGCAGCCTGGGTCTGGTGGCCGCGCAGCGCGCGTCGGTGCAGTCGATGCTGGTCGGCGGTGCGATGGGCTTCCGCGGCGAGGTGCCGCGCCTGTGCCGGGGAGAGGCCGCATGAATCGTCGCGCACGCCTGGACGTGGCCATTGTCGGCGGCGGTGTGGTCGGCGCGGCCTGTGCGCTGGCGCTGGCGGATGCCGGTCTGTCGGTGGCCCTGGTGGAAGGCCGTGAACCGGCACCCTGGCAGGCCGCGCAACCGGACCTGCGGGTGTTTGCCTTCGCCGCCGACAATGTCCAGCTGCTGCAGCGCCTGGGGGTGTGGCCGTCGATCACCCAGGCCCGTGCCTGGCCGTACCGGCGCATGCAGGTGTGGGATGCCGCGGGCGGCGAGGATCTGGTGTTCGACGCCGATCGCTTCGGCCGTCGTGAACTGGGCTTCATCGTCGAGAACGGCCTGCTGCAGGACCGCCTGTGGGCGGCGCTGCCTGCTGCCGGCGTGCAGCTGCACTGCCCGGCGCGGGTGGAGGTGCTGGAGCAGGATGAAGGCGGCGTGCGCCTGCGGCTGGAGGACGGCCGCCGTGTTGAAGCGGCACTGGCGGTGGCAGCCGACGGCGCCGAATCGACGCTGCGCCAGCTGGCCGGCATCGAGGTCGAGCGCCACGATTACCACCAGCGCGGCGTGGTCGCCTACGTCGACAGCGATCTGCCGAACCAGGCCACCGCCTGGCAGCGCTTCCTGCCGACCGGTCCGCTGGCGCTGCTGCCGGTGGCCGAGCGCCGCAGCTCGATCGTCTGGACCCTGCCTGACGACGAGGCGGCACGCGTGCTGGCGTTGGATGAGGACGCCTTCAACCGTGAACTGACCCGGGCCTTCGCCGCGCGGCTGGGCGGACTGCGGTTGGCCTCGCCGCGTGCCGCCTTCCCGCTGCGCCGGCAGCTGGCCCGTCATTACGTGGCCGGCCGCGTGCTGGCGCTGGGCGATGCCGCGCATGTGGTGCATCCGTTGGCCGGCCAGGGCGTGAATCTGGGCCTGCGTGATGTCGCTGCCCTGCAGCAGTGGCTGGCGCCGTCGGCCGAACGCCGCGGCCAGCCACGCCTGTCGCCGCAGCGCCTGCAGCGCTGGGCACGCGAACGGCGCAGCGACAACCAGATTGCCGCCTACAGCTTCGATGCGATCAACCGGCTGTTCTCCAACGATGAAATGCACCTGACCCTGGCCCGCGGTCGCGCGCTCGGCTGCGTCGGCAAGTGGCCGCCGCTGGTACAGGCGTTCTGGAAGCGCGCCGCCGGCGTGTAAGCCGAATGCCCCGGCATTTTCCGCTGGCGCCGGGCCATGCCCGGCGAGCGCGCCGCGCGGTTCATGGGGGCCGCCGGGCGCGGCCCGGCGCTGCCGCAATCAATCGATCAGCCAACCGGCCAGGTCGGCACGGTCCAGCCTGCCGCGGCGCTTCACGTCCAACGCGTTGAACTCATCGGCCAATGCCGGATTGGCCTGCGCTTCCTCGCGGCTGATGAAACCATCGCCGTTCACATCCAGCGTAGCGAAGTGGATGCGGTACTGGCCGACCACACTGCTCGGTTCCAGCGAACGGACGATGACCTGCGCTTCGCCGGCCGGCTGTGCCAGCTCGACGCTGCCGGTGACCCGCCCGGCCGCCAGCGGCTGCTGGCGGATCGCGCCGCCGGTGGGGCCCAGCGGCTGGCTCTGCGCCGGGGTGTGCGGCAACTGCTGGGCCAGTGCCGGGGCGGCGGCCAGCAGTGCGATCAGCAGCGGAATCGATCGATGACGCATGCATTCTCCTTGCTCGGTAGCGCCGGGCCGTGCCCGGCGGTGGGTGCTGCCTCAGCGCAGCGGCGAGGCCAGCACCGTGATCTCCTCACGGTCGTGATAGAGCTGCTTGGCACGCACCACCAGTGGCTTGCCTGCCTGCTCCTGGAACAGGTCCAGGCACAGCCGGGTCTCGTCCCAGCGCTTCTTCATCGGCAGCTTGAGGTTGAAGATGGCGTGCCGGCACCAGCCTTCGCGGAACCAGGTGGCCATGCGTTCGGCTACCCGGCGTGGCTGCTCGACCATGTCGCAGACCATCCAGTCCAGCGGCTGTTCCGGGTGCCAGTGGAAGCCGTCGGCACGCAGGTGCTCGACCAGGCCGGTATCCAGCACGTGCTGGCGCAGCGGGCCGTTGTCGATGCTCAGCACGTGCATGTGCTGGCGGGTCAGCACCCAGGTCCAGCCGCCCGGTGCGGCACCCAGGTCAGCCGCGCGCATGCCGGGCTTGGCCAGCGTCTCGCGTTCTTCCGGGGTCAGCAGGGTCAGCAGCGCCTCATCCAGCTTCAGCGCCGAGCGCGAGGGCGCTTCGGGCAACAGTTTCAGGCGCGGGATGCCCAGCGCCCACGGCGCGCTGTCGGCCGGGTCGGCCACGCAGACGAAGGCGTGGGTGCCGTCGACGAACACCACGTGCAGGCGCGGCAGGCGATTGTTGGGCTTGTCAGTGAGCTTGCCGGCCTTGCGCAGCGCCGGGCGCAGCGCGTTGCCGAACGCGCGCGCCAGCCCGGACAGCGGCTTGCCGGCGTCCGAATCGGGGTGCTCCACCCAGAGGTCGCCGAAGCGCGGCGCATCGGCCAGCACTTCCAGCATCGGGGTGATGCGGTCGGCCGGGTCCAGCTGCGGCAGCTCGGCCAGCACCACCAGCTTCTGCCGCGCGAAGATCAGCTCGCGCCAGCGCAGGCGCGGTGCCAGTGCCGCAGCTTCGTCGCACATGAACAGCACGTAGCCATCATTGCGCTGGGTGCGCGCATAGCCGGCGAAACCGGCTTCACCGGCGCGGAACTGCAGCTCGCCGGCCAGCTCGGGCTCGAAGCCCTGGCGGCACAGGCAGAGCAGGCCGATGCCGGTGTCAGTAACGGGCGCCATCGCTTTCCCCATAGGCACGCAGCACGCTGCGCGCGGCGTCGCGGTTCAGGCCCTGCACCACTTCGATGCCGCGCTTGTTGAGCTCGCCGACCCAGTCGGCCGGCAGCGGGCCTTCATCGAACGGGGTCAGCTCTTCGACGTCGGCCGAGTTGGCACCGATCAGCAGGCGGTCGATACCGGCCCACACAGTGGCGCCATAGCACTGGCAGCACGGCTGCGAACTGGTGGCCAGGGTGACCGGGGACAGCACCGCGTTCAGGCGCGGCGTCTGCAGGCGCTGCTGGGCCAGCATGTAGGCCATGTTCTCGGCATGCGCCAGCGAGGTCGCGTGCGGCATCACCCGGTTCACGCCGGCCGCGATCACCTTGTCATCGGGACCGAACACCACCGCGCCGAACGGGCCGCCGCTGGCGTGCTCGACGTTCAACCGCGACAGCTCGATCGCCAGCGCGACCTTGGCCTCATCGCCCGGATATCGACGATCCAGGTCGATCTGGTCGTGGATCCAGGCGGGAAGGGTCAGGTGGACTTGCGCGTACAGCATCGCGGGGGTGCCTCGTGTGGGATGGAAGAAAGTGCGGTTGCTTGGGAAACCGGCGCGCAGTGTAGCCGCACCGGCCTGTACCGGGCGTGGGCGGGATCAGGCGGGCGCGCCGGTGCGGATCACCACGTACTGCTTGCGGAACTCCAGGCCGGCCTGCGGCCAGCTGGCGGCATAGGCACGCAGCAGGGGCAGGGCGGCGCCGAAGTCATGGCCGTTGACCCGGCAATCGGCTTCGCACAGGCCATCGGCATCGCGCGAGGCGAACAACCGGATGGCCAGGAACGGGCGTGCCTTCAGCAGATCCTCAAAGGCATCCATGCTGCGGGTGAACAGGCAGCACGGGCAGGAGCCGTGGTCGTCCGCGCTGCAGGTGGCTGCATCCACCTCCTGCGCGCGGTAGTGGGCCAGCGGCCCCAGCACCACGGTGCGCTGATGTTCCTGGCCATCGTCAGCGGCCGGATAGGTCAGCCCCATCATCGGCAGGCCCTGCGCATCGTCGGCACCGATCGCGGTCTGCAGCGTCGCCAGATCCACCTGCACCCAGGTCTGGAAACCGGAGCGCAGTGAGGCGTGCTCGTCCGCGCCGTTGGCATGCTGGTATTCGAACAGACCTTCGGCGAACAGCCCGGGATGCTGGGTCTCGATGACGGTGGAGGTCTGCCAGCCGCCTTTGTCGCGCGCGTGCGCGGCCATTGCGTGCGGGGTGAGGCGCAGGCCGCTGTCCAGCAGCAGCGCGCCGCCATCGACGCGGCTGGCGATGCCGCCCTCGTGCAGGACCTGCTGAAGCAACGGAAGGAGCGCGTGGGAGGGAGTCATGTCGGGGCCTGTCGGAGGAAGGAGGGCACCGCCATCAGGCAGGGCCTGGAACTAGCGGTCGAGTGCGTCGAGTTCGGCGCGATAACGCTGCGCGTCGGGCTGCTGTTGCGGGTCGCTGCCATGATCGCGCAGCCAGGTTTCCAGTTCGCGGCGATAGGCCGCGCGGAAATCGGCATTGCCCGGGCTGAAATGCAGCTTGCGCGCCGCCACCTCGACCCGCTCGCGGGCGCTGGCCCGGGCCTGGGCGATGCCGTGCGGGGATTCGTTGGTGAGGATGACGAAGTTGCGCGGGAAACCCGGCGTGTACTTCACCACGAACGGCTGGTCGGGCGCCGGGATGCGGATGGCGTTTTCCAGCGGCCACAGCGAGGCGGTGTTGGTGTGGAACACCACTTCCACGTCGCGGCCTTCGGCGGTGCGCAGCACCGCTTCATAGCGCCAGATGTACTGCTCGTTCATCGTCGAGCTGGTGCGCTCGGACTTCACGATCACCGCTTCACCGCGCTCGCCCACCATATGGAGGAAGGCGGCGTTGAGGAAGTGGCCGAGGAAGATGTTGAGCATCGCCAGCGGGAACACCACGATGGCGTAGCCCGGAAAGCGCCGCCACCACGAGACCAGCCCGGCCAGCAGCATCGCCGAAAAGAACGTCAGCAGCGGATGCTGCGAGATGAACCAGAGCAGGGCGGACAGGGCGGTGATCATCGTCGCGGGCGTGCGGGCGCCGTCCTGGCGCCCGCGCAGGTCCTCAGGCCGACCAGGTGTCGCGCAGGGTCACGCTGCGGTTGAACACCGGCTTGGCTTCGCTGTGGTCGCGGCGGTCAGCCACGAAGTAGCCGGTGCGCTCGAACTGGAACGACTGCTCCGGCGCGGCGCTGGCCGCGGCCGGCTCGACGTAGCCGGTGACGGTGCGGCGCGATTCCGGATTGAGGTAATCGCGGTAGGTCTTGCCTTCCGATTCGTCGTCCGGGTTCGGCACCGAGAACAGGCGGTCGTACAGGCGGATCTCGGCCGGCACACCATGCACGGCGCTGACCCAGTGGATGGTGCCCTTGACCTTGCGGTTGGCGCCTTCCATGCCCGGACGCGATTCCGGATCCAGCCAGCCACGCAGCTCGGTGATGGTGCCGTCGGCATCCTTGATCACTTCATCGCAGCGGATGATGCCGGCACCGCGCAGGCGCACTTCGCCACCGGGGACCAGGCGCTTCCAGCCCTTCGGCGGCACTTCGGCGAAGTCCTCGCGGTCGATCCACACTTCGCGTGCGAACGGCACTTCGCGGCTGCCGAAGCTCTCGTCCTTCGGGTGGTTGCTGAAGGTCAGCTGCTCTTCGTGGCCTTCCGGCAGGTTGGTCAGCACCAGCTTGACCGGATCGACCACCGCCATGCGGCGCGGCGCGGCGCTGTCCAGGTCTTCGCGCAGCGCGCCTTCCAGCACGCTGAAGTCGATCAGCGAATTCTGCTTGCTGATGCCCACGCGCTCGGCGAACAGGCGCATCGCCGCCGGGGTATAGCCACGGCGACGCAGGCCCTGCAGGGTCGGCATGCGCGGGTCTTCCCAGCCATCCACCAGCTGTTCGGTGACCAGCGCCATCAGCTTGCGCTTGCTCATCACCGTGTAGTTGATGTTCAGACGCGAGAACTCGATCTGGCGCGGCTTGGCCGCTTCGCGCGGCAGGCCGGCATCGACCAGCGGCTGGGTCAGCGCGTCGTCGTGGGCGAAATCGACGTTGTCCACGCACCAGTCGTACAGCGGGCGGTGGTCTTCGAATTCCAGCGTGCACAGCGAGTGGGTGATGCCCTCGATCGAATCACCCAGCGCATGGGCGAAGTCGTACATCGGGTAGATCGGCCACGCGTTGCCGGTGTTCTGGTGTTCGACGTGCTTGATGCGGTACAGCGCCGGATCACGCAGGTTGATGTTGCCGCTCGCCATGTCGATCTTCGCGCGCAGGGTACGCGCGCCATCCGGGAACTCACCGGCACGCATGCGGCGGAACAGGTCGAGGTTTTCCTCGACGCTGCGGTCGCGCCACGGCGACGGGCGGCCCGGCTCGGTCAGGGTGCCGCGGTAGGCGCGCACTTCCTCGGCCGACAGGTCGCAGACATAGGCCTTGCCCTGTTCGATCAGCTTCTCGGCGGCCAGGTAATAGGTCTGGAAGTAATCGGAGGCGTGGCGCAGCTCGTTCCACTCGAAGCCCAGCCAGCGCACGTCGTCCTGGATCGCGGCCACGTACTCCGGATCTTCCTTGGCCGGGTTGGTGTCATCGAAGCGCAGGTTGCAGACGCCGCTGAACTCGCCGGCGATGCCGAAGTTCAGGCAGATCGACTTGGCGTGGCCGATGTGCAGGTAGCCGTTCGGTTCCGGCGGGAAACGGGTCTTGATCGCCTGGTGCTTTCCGCTGGCCAGGTCCTCGCGCACGATCTGGCGGATGAAATCGCGCTTTTCGTGGCTGTCGGCGGGGGTCTCGGGGCTGGCGGGGATATGCTCGGACATGAGTCGGCGAAAAAGAAAGGCAGAAAGACCAACAGTCTAGCGCGTACGCGACAGGGTTGCCGCTGCGCCCGCCGGGCACGGCCCCCGCGCCGCTGGCGTCGGGCCATGCAACCCCCGCACAGGTATCGCCGGGGCCATGCAACCCCTGCACCGGTAGCGCCGGGCCATACCCGGCGGGCGCAGCGGCGGGGTTCACCGCCCCGGGCGTATGCTGGAGGCCTGTCCCACGGAGCTGTCCAATGCACATCGTGTACAAGGCCGACAACCTGTTCGATGCCCACCTGGTCAAGCATGCGCTGGAGGATGCGGGTATCCCCGCCTTCGTGTTCGGCGAATCGTTGCTGGGCGGCATGGGCGAACTGCCGCTGTTCGGGGTGCTGCGGGTGGGCATCCCTGATGCGGCACGGCCGCAGGCCGAGGACATCGTGGCCGCGCTGGACTTGGGGCACGCCCCGGACGACCCCATTTCAGATGCAGACGACATTGCCGGCCTTCCGGCGTAGGAGCGCATCATGTTGGGAATCGGACAGGGCATCCTGGGCATCGGAGCCTTCAAGCAGCGCCTGCCGCGTGCCGAGGAGGCGCTGCCGGGGCGCGATCAGCCGTTGCCGCTGCACAGCAACCAGCACTTCGTGAACAGCCATCCGCTGAAGGACCGTTTCGCCGGCCTGCAGCAGATCCGCTTCGCGCTGGGCTGCTTCTGGGGCGCTGAACGCAAGTTCTGGACCGAGCCGGGCGTGTACAGCACCTCGGTCGGCTATGCCGGCGGGATCACCCCGAACCCGACCTATGAAGAGGTCTGCTCGGGCCTGACCGGGCACACCGAGGTGGTGCAGGTGGTGTTCGACCCGGCCGTGGTGAGCCTGGAGCGGCTGCTGCAGCTGTTCTGGGAAAGCCACGACCCGACCCAGGGCATGCGCCAGGGCAACGACACCGGCACCCAGTACCGCTCGGCGATCCACGCCACCGACGAGGCGCAGTACGCCGCGGCGCTGGCCAGCCGCGAGGCCTACCAGGCGCAGCTGGAGGCGGCCGGCTACGGGCCGATCACCACCGAAATCGTGTACCCGGCGCCGACGTACTACTACGCCGAGGACTACCACCAGCAGTACCTGGCGAAGAATCCGAACGGGTATTGCGGGATTGGTGGCACCGGCGTGAGCTGCCCGATCGGGCTGGATGTGGAGGGGCCGCGCTGACGCGCGGTGGTCCGCCTGCGGCGGGCAGAAGCTGAAAGCAACTGCCAAAGCCAAGGCCAAAGCCAAGGCCAAAGCCAAAGCCAAAGCGGCTCTGGGGTGCTGAGGGTTGGGCGGGACGGGGGCGGCTGGCAGGACACGCCGTAAACCCGTCCCTGGGGCCTCGATGGCGCCATCCATGGCGCCAACGGTCCTGCCAGCCGCCCCCGTCCCACCTTCGACAGTTTCCCGGTGACGGTGGGCAAGAGCATTGGTTGGTGACGAACTGATGGAAAAGAAAAAGGACGCGGCCTTCGCCGCGTCCTTTTTGTTTGATCCTGCAGTGTCTTCCGTAGAGCCGAAGGCAGCGGCAGGAGCCGCTGCCAACGTCGCTTGCGACGGCCCGGAGGGTGCCGGTCAGGACGTCCGGCATAGCCATGCTCGGCTGCGAGCAAGCGAAGCGCGCGACCCGCTTCTGCTCTTCTTTCTTTCTTCCGTGGCGGGCGGCCACCGGAAACTGTCAGAGGGCGGGCGGGTTGGGTTCGCGGGAGTGTCCGCCGCATGGATGCGGCGGCCAAGCCTCCAGGGATGGATTCACGGCGTCTCCCGCGAACCCAACCCGCTCGACCCAGCGCGGCTGTTGCTTCAACGCGACCAAGCCCCCGCCACGAGGGGCTCAGCCGTTCGCCGGAATCACAGCTCCGAACGGATCCGCTCGCGCAGCGCCTGCAGATCCTTGGCAAACGCCTCGATGCCGGTCGCCAGCTTCTCGGTGGCCATCGGGTCGGCCGCCAGATCCGCTGCGAACGTCGCCGCATCGATCGGGGTCACCGCCGCGCCGTCGGCGGCACCGGCCACCAGCTTGCGCGGCAGCTCGCCGTGGTCGGCGTCCAGCTTTTCCAGCAGGTCCGGCGAAATCGTCAGCCGGTCGCAGCCGGCCAGCGCTTCGATCTGCGCGGTCGAACGGAACGAGGCGCCCATCACCACCGTCGGCGAACCGCGGCGCTTGAACTCGGCATACACGCCGCGCACGAAGGTCACGCCCGGGTCTTCATCGATGCTGGCCGGGGCCTGGCCGTTGGCCACGTACCAATCGAGGATACGGCCGACGAACGGCGAGATCAGGAACGCGCCGGCTTCGCTGCAGGCCAGGGCCTGGGTCGGGTTGAAGATCAGGGTCAGGTTGCAGTCGATGCCCTCGGCCTGCAGGATGCGCGCGGCTTCCACGCCTTCCCAGGTCGCGGCGATCTTGATCAGGATCTTCTCGCGCGGCACGCCAGCGTCGGCGTACATCTGGATGAACTGGCGGGCCTTGGCCACGGTCGCGGCGGTGTCGTGCGCCAGGTCGGCATCGACCTCGGTGGATACCCGGCCCGGTACCAGCGTGCTCAGCAGCGCGCCGACGCCGATGGTCAGGCGGTCGGCCACGGCGTGCACCACGGTTTCGCGCTCGCCGGACTGCTGGCGGCCCCAGGCCAGTTCGCGTTCGATCAGCTCTGCATAGACCGGCAGGTCCAGGGCCTTCTTCACCAGGGTCGGATTGGTGGTGCAGTCCACCGGCTGCAGGCGCTTGATCGCCTCGTAGTCACCGGTATCGGCAACGACCACGGACAGTTCGCGCAGCTGGGACAGTTTGGACGGGGTACTCATTACGGCTCCTGGTGCAGGGGAATTGCAGGGGAACGGATCGCGCGCAGTGCGCGGCGGGGTCAGCGGCGGTCGTTGTGGACAGCACTCACGCGCAGCCGCAGCTTGCGGCCACCGGGGGCGGTCCAGTCGATGCTCTGGCCGACCGCCAGGCCCAGCAGGGCGCTGCCGACCGGGGCCAGCACGGACACCTTGCCTTCATCGACATTGGCTTCGCGCGGGAAGACCAGCGTCAGCACATGCTTCTCGCCTGACACTTCATCTTCGCATTCCACGCGCGAATGCATCATGACGATGCCTTCGGGAATCTGGTCCACCGGCAGTACCGTGGCCCGGTTGAGTTCGTCGGCAAGCGCAAGCGCGGCCGGGGTCTGGCTGACGGCAGGGGAGTCGAGCATGGCGTCCAGACGGTCCATGTCGAGGGTGGAAACGATGATCGACGGCGGCAGGCCGCTGGCGGTGTTCATGGTGGCGCTCCTTGGTTGAAAGCCATGCAAAAGGCGGCGCCTGCTGGCGCCGCCTGACTGTATTGTGGGGACAAATGCGACCGGAATCGACTCCCGGCGGTTTCGGGCCGGGCGGCTGTGTCTCAGCCGTTCAGCACCGGTGCGGGCAGCGCCGCAGCGTCGTCCTGGGCTGGCCCCAGCGCTTCCAGGGTGAACAGCGCATGCGGCAGGCGCTTGAACTGGTCGGCCAGTTCCAGCAGGAACTCGTTCATCGCCGAGCTGCGGCGCCAGACCATGGCGATGCGGCGGCTCGGCCGGCCTTCGCCGACGAAGTCGAGCAGGCGGATGTTGGTCGAGCGCGGCACCGGCGGTTGCACCGACAGACTCGGCAGCAGGGTGATGCCGACGTCGGCGGCCACCATCTGCCGCAGGGTCTCCAGGCTGGTGGCGCGGAACTCGGACTTCTCGTTGGCACCGAACAGCCGGCACACTTCCAGCGCCTGGTCGCGCAGGCAGTGGCCGTCTTCCAGCAGCAGCAGTTTCTGCGTGGCCAGTTCCTGCACGTCCAGGTGCTCGCGCTGGGCCAACGGGTGGCGCCCGGAAACGGCCAGCAGGAACGGTTCTTCGAACAGGAATTCCGCGTGCAGCTGATCGTCGATCACCGGCATCGCCAGCAGCGCGGCATCCAGCCTGCCTTCGCGCAGGCGCTCCAGCAGCACATCGCTCTTTTCTTCCACCAGCAGCAGCTCGAGCTCGGGGAAACGCGTGCGGATGCGCGGGATCACATGCGGCAGCAGATAGGGGCCCAGGGTCGGGAAGATTCCCAGGCGCACCGTGCCCGCTTCCGGGTCGCGGCTGCGGCGCGCCGCTTCCTTCAGCTGCTCCACCTCGGCCACGATCACCCGCGCCCGCGCGGCGGCTTCCTGCCCGGCAGGGGTCAGCATCACCTTGCGCGGTGCACGCTCGACCAGCGGCAGGCCCAGTTCCTCTTCCAGCTTGCGGATCTGGGTCGACAGCGTGGGCTGGCTGACGAAGCAGGAGGCGGCGGCCCGGCCGAAATGCTTGTGATCGGCCAGGGCCACCAGGTACTTCAGGTCACGCAGGTTCATCCTAGACCTCTCGGGGTATTCGACCGGCAGGGCGTACCCAGCAGGCTGATGGTGCTCCCGTTGATCTGGGAACGTGGGATCAGGCTGCTTCGGCCACGGCACCGCTGCTCTTGGGAACGGACGAGCGGATCAGGTGGTCAAAGGCGCTGAGTGCGGCGGTCGAACCGGCGCCCATGGCGATGATGATCTGCTTGTAGGGTACCGTGGTGCAATCACCTGCGGCGAACACGCCGGGCAGGTTGGTCTGCCCACGGTCGTCGATGACGATCTCGCCACGCGGCGACAGCGCAACGGTGTCCTTCAGCCATTCGGTGTTGGGCAGCAGGCCGATCTGCACGAAGATGCCTTCCAGGTCGACCCGGTGGGCATCACCACCGACGCGGTCCTTGTAGACCAGCCCGGTGACGCGGCTGCCATCGCCCAGCACCTCGGTGGTCTGTGCGCTGGTCAGCACGGTGACGTTGGCCAGGCTGCGCAGCTTCTTCTGCAGCACTTCATCGGCGCGCAGGCTGGAATCGAATTCCAGCAGGGTTACATGCGACACGATGCCGGCCAGGTCGATGGCCGCTTCCACGCCGGAGTTGCCACCGCCGATCACCGCCACCCGCTTGCCCTTGAACAGCGGGCCGTCGCAGTGCGGGCAGTAGGCCACGCCCTTGTTGCGGTACTGGTCTTCGCCGGGCACGTTCATCTGCCGCCAGCGCGCGCCGGTGGACAGGATCACCGAACGCGACTTCAGTACCGCGCCGTTCTCCAGCTGCACCTGCACCAGGCCGTCTTCGCCGGCCGGCAGCAGCGCGCTGGCGCGCTGCAGGTTCATGATGTCCACGTCGTACTCGCGCACATGCTGTTCCAGCGCCGTGGCCAGCTTCGGGCCTTCGGTCTCCTTCACCGAGATGAAGTTCTCGATCGCCATGGTGTCCAGCACCTGGCCACCGAAACGCTCGGCGGCGATGCCGGTGCGGATGCCCTTGCGTGCGGCGTAGATCGCCGCTGCAGCACCGGCCGGGCCACCGCCCACCACCAGCACGTCGAAGGCGTCCTTGGCGGCGATCTTCTCGGCGTCGCGCTTGCTGGCATTGGTGTCCAGCTTGGCCACGATCTGCTCGAGGGTCATGCGGCCCTGGTCGAACACTTCACCGTTGAGGTACACGGTCGGCACCGACATGATCTCGCGCTGCTCGACTTCGTCCTGGAACAGCGCGCCGTCGATGGCCACGTGCTGGATGCGCGGGTTGAGCACCGCGGCCAGGTTCAGCGCCTGCACCACGTCCGGGCAGTTCTGGCAGGACAGCGAGAAGTAGGTTTCGAAGCGGTACTCGCCTTCGAGGTTCTGCACCTGCTCGATCAGCTCGGCGGTGGCCTTGGACGGATGACCGCCAACCTGCAGCAGCGCCAGCACCAGCGAGGTGAACTCGTGGCCCATCGGCAGGCCGGCGAAGGTCAGGTGGATGTCCTGGCCCGGGGTGCCCAGGTCGAAGGACGGCACGCGGCCCTGGCCATCGCGCAGCACCTGCAGCGAGATCCTGTCCGACAGGCTTTCCAGGGTCTGCAGCAGTTCCAGCATCTCCTGCGACTTGGCGCCGTCGTCGGCGTGCGCGGTGATCTGGATCGGGCGGGTCACGCGCTCCAGATAGGTCTTCAGCTGCGACTGCAGGTTGGCGTCCAACATCGGGTCATCTCCTGGCTTCAGGCAAACAGGGGGCGTGGCACCGCTGTAGAAGGTAGCGGACCAGCGGGAGGTAGGGGTGAACCCAAGACAGCGACCGTGGAAGGGGCTGGCTGGCCAAGGCGGGCGAGCGTTGGCTGTCTTGGGTTCACCCCCACGCCGGCGGGGGGACCGGCACGGGGATGAAGGGCGCGCCGTGGCGTGGGGCCACGGCAGGCCGGTACTGCTTTAGATCTTGCCGACCAGGTCCAGCGACGGGGTCAGGGTCTTCTCGCCTTCCTTCCACTTGGCCGGGCACACCTGGTTCGGGTTGGCGGCGGTGAACTGGGCGGCCTTCAGCTTGCGCAGGGTCTCGGACACGTCACGGGCGATCTCGTTGGAGTGGATCTCCAGGGTCTTGATCACGCCTTCCGGATTGATGATGAAGGTGCCGCGCAGGGCCAGGCCTTCTTCCGGAATATGCACGCCGAAGGCGTTGGTCAGCTGGTGGGTCGGGTCGCCGACCAGCGGGAACTGGGCCTTGCCCACGGCCGGCGAGGTTTCGTGCCAGACCTTGTGCGAGAAGTGGGTATCGGTGGTGACGATGTAGACCTCGGCGCCGGCCTTCTTGAACTCGGCGTAATGGTCAGCAGCGTCTTCGATCTCGGTCGGGCAGTTGAACGTGAAGGCTGCCGGCATGAAGATCAGGACCGACCACTGGCCCTTCAGGGTGCTGTCGGAGACCTTGATGAACTCGCCATTCAGGTAAGCATTGGCTTCGAACGGCTGGATCTGGGTGTTGATCAGGGACATCGTTTTTCCTCTGGGTGAAGGGGAGTGGGTGAATCGAC
Source organism: Stenotrophomonas sp. 704A1 (assembly GCF_030549525.1). Classification (NCBI taxonomy): domain Bacteria; kingdom Pseudomonadati; phylum Pseudomonadota; class Gammaproteobacteria; order Lysobacterales; family Lysobacteraceae; genus Stenotrophomonas; species Stenotrophomonas tuberculopleuritidis. The sequence goes on from NZ_CP130831.1 coordinate 817,658, forward strand.
AGGAGCTAGGTTAGCGGCTCGCTATCGATAAGGACAATGCATTGATTTCATCTATTCGATAGACGAAAGCTATCATATGCCGCTGGGCATGGCGTGAATCCGGCCGGCATCATCCTGCAACTGTCTGTGTGACAAGGAAAATCATCCCAACGGGCTGACCGGTGTCGATAGCTCCTCCTTATTCCCGCCTGCGGCAACCTGAACGGACGGCAGCGGCCGGACAGGCCCGCCCCTACAATTGACGCCCGCTGTGACTGCCCGTGCCTGCCATGCCTGCTGATTCCGAACCGTCCCTGCGCCAGGTCGTGGCCGAGGCCAGTGCCCGGCTGGGCGGCGTCGACGCCCGCCATGAGGCCGAGCTGCTGCTGCTGCATGTACTCGACTGCCCGCGCAGCTGGCTGTTCACGCATGCCACCGAACCGCTGGCCGCGGCCGACCAGGCCGCCTTCGAAGCCCTGCTGGCACGCCGCGCGGCCGGCGAGCCGGTGGCCTACCTGACCGGTCGCCGCGGCTTCTGGACGCTGGACCTGGAGGTGGATCCGGCGACGCTGATCCCGCGCCCGGAGACCGAGCTGCTGGTGGAACTGGCGCTGGACCGCCTGCCGCTGGACCGCGCGCTGCAGCTGGCCGACCTCGGCACCGGCAGCGGCGCGATTGCGCTGGCGCTGGCCAGCGAACGGCCGCAGGCGCAGGTGCTGGCCACCGATGCCAGCCCCGGTGCGCTGGCGGTCGCTGCGCGCAATGCCGCGCGCCATGAACTGCGCAACGTGCGCTTCGCCGAGGGCGGGCACGACTGGTATGCGCCGCTGCAGGGGGCGCGCTTCGACCTGATCGCCAGCAACCCGCCGTACATCGCCAGCGACGATCCGCATCTGGAACAGGGCGACCTGCGCTTCGAACCGGCCACCGCGCTGGCCTCCGGCGTGGATGGCCTGGAGGACATCCGCCGCATCATCGACGGCGGCCAGGCCCATCTGCTGCCTGGCGGCTGGCTGCTGATCGAGCACGGCTGGGACCAGGGCGCGGCGATCCGCGCGCTGTTCGACGCCGCCGGTTTCGCGCAGGTGCAGACCGTGCAGGACCTGGAGCAGCGCGACCGCGTCACCCTGGGCCAGCGCCCGGCCTAGAATGGAGGTTCTCCTGCCAAGGGCAGGGCACCACCGAGGAGCTGCAAGCATGCGTACGCTGTACCCCGCCATCACCCCCTACGACGTCGGCACCCTGAAGGTCGATGACCGCCACACGCTGTACTTCGAACAGTGCGGCAACCCGGAGGGCAAGCCGGTGGTGATGCTGCACGGTGGCCCGGGCGGCGGCTGCAGCGACAAGATGCGCCAGTTCCACGACCCGGCGAAGTACCGCATCATCCTGTTCGACCAGCGCGGCGCCGGTCGTTCCACCCCGCACGCGGACCTGGTGGACAACACCACCTGGGACCTCGTTGCCGATATCGAAACGCTGCGCGAGCACCTCAAGGTCGATCGCTGGCAGGTGTTCGGCGGCAGCTGGGGCTCGACCCTGGCGCTGGCCTATGCCGAAACCCATCCGCAGCGCGTGACCGAACTGGTCCTGCGCGGCATCTTCATGCTGCGCCGCTGGGAGCTGGAATGGTTCTACCAGGAAGGCGCCAACCGCCTGTTCCCGGATGCGTGGGAGCACTACCTGAAGCCGATTCCGCCGGTGGAACGTCATGACCTGATCTCGGCGTTCCACCGCCGCCTGACCAGCGACGACGAAACCACCCGCCTGGAAGCGGCCAAGGCGTGGGCGGTATGGGAAGGCGCGACCAGCTTCCTGCATGTCGATGATGACTTCATCAACAGCCACGAAGACCCGCATTTCGCCCTGGCCTTCGCACGCATCGAGAACCACTACTTCGTCAACGGCGGCTTCTTCGAGGTGGAAGACCAGCTGCTGCGCGACGCGCACCGCATCGCCGACATCCCCGGCGTGATCGTGCACGGCCGCTACGATGTGGTCTGCCCGCTGGCCAACGCCTGGGACCTGACCAAGGTGTGGCCGAAGGCGAAGCTGGAGATCACCCCGGCCTCGGGCCATTCGGCGTTCGAAGCCGAGAACGTGGACGCGCTGGTGCGCGCCACCGACAGCTTCGCCTGATCGGTAGTGCCGGGCCATGCCCGGCGGCATTCCATTCCGCCACCGCGATGTGACTCGCCGGGCATGGCCCGGCGCTACCAGCCTCATCCACGCACGGCGCGGATCTACCAATCGCCGGCCAGCAACGCGTCGGCCAGCACCTGCAGCTTCGGTGAATGCTGCCGCGACGGCGGGTAGATCAATGACAGCGCGCGGCTGCGGCCCTCGAACGGCTGCAGCACGCGCTGCAGGCGACCATCGGCCAACGCGTCGGCCACGGCGAAATCCATCACCTGCACGATGCCGATGCCGGCGATCGCCGCTTCCACCAGCGGATCGCCACTGTCGAACACCATCCGCGTTGGCGGGGTGACCTCACACAGCTGTCCGTCCAGCAGGAACTGCCATTCGACCACGCGACCGCTGCGCAGGTTGCGCACTGCCAGGCAGGCATGATCCTGCAGCGCGGCGACATCGGCCGGCGCTCCACAACGCGCCAGATAGGCCGGGCTGGCCACGGTCACCCAGCGCAACGGCCGCAGCGGGCGGGCAATGATGCGCTGGTCGGCGATGACGCCGGTACGCAGGGCGGCGTCGAACCCTTCCTCGACCAGATCGACCAGGCGATCGTTGAGCACCGCCTCCACCTGCAGCTGCGGATGCTGCTGCAGCAACGGCCCCAGCAACGGCACCAGCACCTTGCGGCCGAACATCGACGGCGCGCTGATCTTCAAGGTGCCCGAGGGCGTGCACGGACGATCGGCCAGCTGCCGCTCGGCGTCACCCAGGCCGGCCAGCAGCGGCGCCACCTGCTCCACGAATTGGCGGCCATCCGGGGTCAGCGCCACGTTGCGGGTGTTCCGCTGCAGCAGCTTCACCCCCAGCGTGGCCTCCAGCCGGCCGATCGCCCGCGACAGGCCGGACTGGCTCAGGCCCAGCTGGCCGGCGGCCACGGTGAAGCTGCGCGCCTCGGCCACCTGCACCAGCATGCGCACTGCATTGAGGTCCATCGAGGCTCCATTCATGCTGAAAATCATGACAGATATGGCTGGCCAGGGGTTTATTGATTGGCGCGCATCAATGAGACTGCGCTCCCCCGTCGATGGCCACTGCCGATGTCCCCTCTGAAACACCCGCGCTGGGCGCTGACCCTGCTGGCCACCGCCCAGCTGATCATCGCCCTGGACGCCACCATCATCTTCGTCGCCCTGCATGACATGGGCCGCGCGCTGCAGATCAATGCGCAGCAGCTGCAGTGGGTGGTCAGTGCCTACACCGTGGCCTTTGGCGGCAGCCTGCTGCTGGGCGGCCGTGCCGCCGACCTGATCGGCCGCCGCCGCTTCTACCGGCTGGGCATGCTGCTGTTCGCGCTGGCCTCGCTGCTGGGGGCGCTGGCGCCGAACGCCACGCTGCTGATCATCGCGCGCGCGGCACAGGGCATCGGCGCGGCGCTGCTGTTCCCGGCCACGCTGGCACTGATCAACACGCTGTACGCAGAAGGGCCGGTGCGCAACCGCGCGCTGGCGATCTGGAGCATGGCCAGCGCGGTGGGCCTGGCATTGGGCACGCTGCTCGGTGGGGTGCTGACCCAGGCGTTCGGCTGGCCGGCGGTGCTGGCGGTGATCGTGCCGCTGGCTACCGCGTGTGCGGTCGCGGCCGGTGCATGGCTGCCGGCCGACGGCCCGCGTGCGCAGGGCCGTTCGTTCGATCTGGCCGGCTGCATCACCGTCACCCTCGGCGGCAGCCTGCTGGTGACCACGCTGGTGCAGGGCCCGGAATGGGGCTGGACCGCGCCGGCCACACTGGGCTGCCTGCTGCTGTCGGCACTGCTGCTGGTGGCCTTCGTGCAGATCGAACAGCGCAGCCGCGACCCGCTGATGCAGTTCGCGCTGCTGCGCCTGCCCGGCCTGCGCGCCGCGCTCGGCCTGACCTTCGCCTTCATGAGCAGCTACGGCGTGCAGTACTACTTCATGGCGCTGTATTTCCAGGATGGCTACGGCTGGAGCCCGCTGCAGGCCGGGCTGGCGTTCCTGCCGGCCACCGCGGTGTGCACGGTCGGCATCCAGCTGGCCGAGTGGATGCTGCAGCGCTGGAGCGCGCGCAGGGTGCTGGTGACCGGGCAGCTGGCCGGCGCCGCCGGTATCGCCTGGGTGGCGGCCCTGCTCCCGCATGGCGCGGACTTCTGGCCGCTGCTGCCCGGCGTGATCGTGCTGAGCATCGGCCAGGGTATGACCTGGACCTCGATGTGGATCGTGGCCGGGCAGGGCGTGCCGGCCGCACAACAGGGCGTGGCCTCGGGCATGGCCGCGACCGCGCAGCAGATCGGCGGCGCGCTGGGCCTGGCGGTGCTGGTGATGGTGGCCAATGCCGGTGCGGGCGTTGCAGGTTCGGCCAGCGCGCTGGCCGGGCTGGTGCATGCCGAGTACGGCGCCGCACTGTTCGCCCTGTTGGGCGCGGTCATTGCCCTGGGCCTGCGCCCGGCAGCGGTAGACTCACCTGCTCCTGTCTGCCTGACCAACGACACATGATCGAACTGCTGGACCTGCGGCAGACCCTGCACGCCTTCGCCGCCTGCATCGACGACCACGCGGTGTACCGGTCCTTTGGCTGGGTGCACGCCACCGAGGGTGACCTGCTGCAGGCGCGCTTCTGGTTGCCGCCTGACGAGGAGACTGCGTTCGACGATGACAGCGACGTGCCGGCAGCGGCGCGTGCGCTGGGGCTGACCACCTACCTGGAGCCGGCCACGTTTGCCGATGTGCTGGACGTGCAGAAGCGCCAGCGTCCGTTGTCCGATCTGGCCGATTACGCAGGTGCGCTGGCGTACTACCACGAGTACGACGCGTTCCAGCAGGTGGACGGTATCGACGAGGCGCTGGGTGAGGCGACGGCCGAAGACCAGGCCGCGGCACGCGCTGCCGGTGTGGGCGCGGGCATCTTCGCCTCGTTCGAGCTGCAGCTGCTGGCCTGTGCGGCGGATCAGCTGAAGGCCGCCGCACAGTGCGTGGCGCGCCTGCACGGGGTGCCGGTGGGCGAGGCGCTGGCACGTTGCCGCGCACTGCCGCTGTTGCTGGGCGAAGCCCTGGACCGCGACCGCGCGCAGGTGGTCAAGCAGGAATTCGAAGCGATCGGCGCGACCGTGCAGGTACGCGGGTTCAAGCCGTTTCCGTGGATGGACGCGCCACGCCTGCGGTAGGGCCGGGCCATGCCCGGCGACATCGGGATCCACCGCCACGTTGTGCCTCGCCGGGCATGGCCCGGCGCTACCGCCCTTCGATGGCGTGGATGGCGGTCATGCCGCCGCCAGCAACTCCGGCTGCAACGCGCCGAGAATCCGCGCCAACCGTTGCGCCCACGCCTGCTGCCCGGCGCTGTCGGCAATCAGGTCCTGGCGGATTTCCAGCTCCACGTGCACCAGCCCGCGGCCTTCGCCGTGCACCGGTACCGCGTAGTCGCTGGTGCTGCTGACCGAATACGGTTCGTTGTCACCCACCACCAGATCGCCTTCGTCGCGCAGCGCCTGCAGCAGGGCCTGGGCGAAGCGCGTGTCCTGGTGGTACAGCACCCCGGCATGCCATGGGCGCTGCACGCCGTTCATCACCGGGGTGAAGCTGTGCATCATCACCAGCAGGGTGGGGCGGCCGGCATCGCGGCGCGCGTCCAGCTCGGCAGTGATGCGCGCGTGGTAGGGCGCGTGGATGGCATCGATGCGCTGCTGGCGCTGTGCCACCGACAGCCCGGTATTGCCGGGCACCACGGTGTGGTCGCTCACGTCCGGGATCAGCGTGGGCGAGGCCAGCGGCCGGTTGCAGTCAATCAGCAGCCGCGAATAGGTCTGCTCGATCGCCCAGGCGTCGAGCAGGCCGGCCAGCGCGCGGGTGGTGCCGGCAATGCCGATATCCCAGCCGATATGGCGGTCCAGTTCGGCCTGCGCCAGGCCCAGCCGGGCCAGTGCGCGCGGCACCTGCTGGCCGGCATGGTCGGCCAGCAGCACGTAGGGCGACGCGCCCTGTGCGCGGTGGATCGTGTACAGCGCGGGATCGTCGGCACCGAGCAGTGCCGGCACCGCATGCAGGTCGGCGTCAGCCACGCGGGCGACCGTCCAGGTGGTGCTCGATCATCCACAGCCCGGCCCACAGCTTGGCGTCCAGCTCGTAGCCTTCGCCCATCTTCTGCACCAGCCAGGCGGCAGCCTGTGCGCGCGGGATCTCGTGCACGGTGATGTCCTCGCTGTCATCGCCGCCACCGCTGCCGACCCGGCGCAGCCCGGTGGCGCGCACGAAGGCGATCTTTTCGCTGCTGGCGCCCGACGAGGTGGGGCCGATCATCAGCACCTCGGCGTGCTCGGCGGTCCAGCCGGTTTCTTCTTCCAGCTCGCGCACGGCCGAAACCTCGATCGACTCGCCCGCGTCGACGTCGCCGACCAGCCCGGCCGGCATCTCGATGGTCGGTGCCTGCAGCGGCACCCGGAACTGCTCGACGAACAGCACCTTGTCCTCGGGGGTGACGGCGATGATGATCGCGGCAAGGCCACCGGCATGGGTGCGCTCGCTGTATTCCCAGCTGCCGCGCACCACCATGCGCTGGTACTTGCCTTCGTAGACGACTCGCGGTGCTTCGGTGTTGCGCTGGCTCATGCGAACTCGCTGGAGGTAGGGACGGAATCGGAAATGCCGGCAGCGGCGAACAGCCGTCGGCGGGTCATCGGGCCGAAGCGCAGGGTCTGGCACAGGCCGCCCAGCAGCTCTGCATCGGCGGCCTGCCGCAGCATGCCGGGCTGACAGCCTTCCAGCGGCGCGTCCAGCGCGATGGTGGTCAGCTGCCGCCAGAGCTGGGCGTGCTCGCGCTGCTCGCGCAGGCGCACCGCCATCTGGGCCGCGCCGCGCAGACGCAGGAACGGCACTTCGTCCAGGCGTTCGTAGAGCACGTCCAGGCTGCCGAAATGGGCCAGCAGCACGGCGGCCGATTTGGCGCCCACGCCGCTGATGCCCGGAATGTTGTCGACGGCGTCGCCGCACAGTGCCAGGTAGTCGGCGATCTGGTGCGCGTGCACGCCGTGCCGTGCCTTCACCCCGGCCACGTCCCAGCGCTGGTTGCGCGCGTAGTCCCACTGCTCGTCGTGGTCCAGCAGCAGCTGTGACAGGTCCTTGTCGGCGGAAATGATCACGCCGCGGTGGCTGTGGCGGTGGCCGTGCAGCGCACTGCCGATCAGGTCGTCCGCTTCGTAGTCGTGGTGGGCCAGGACCACCAGGCCCAGCGCCGCGCACAGCGCCTTGCAGTGCACGAACTGGCGCTTGAGCGCTTCCGGCGCCGGGTCGCGGTTGGCCTTGTAGGCCGGATACAGGCGATGGCGGAAGCCGCTGTCGAGGGCTTCGTCGAAGGCGATGGCGATGTGCTGCGGCCGCTCACGTTCCAGCAGGTCCAGCAGGAAACGGGCAAACCCGTGCACCGCATTGGTCGGCCAGCCCTGGCTGTCCTGGAATTCGTCGGGCAGCGAATGCCAGGCCCGGAACACGTAGATGCTGGCGTCGACCAGGTACAGCGGCGGCACGGCCGGCAGGCTCATGCCGGCGGGGTCCAGTCACGCAGCAGGGCCGCGGGGTCCGGGCGCTCGCGCTCGGGAACCTCGGCCTTGGGCGTGCCGATATGGATGAAGCCTGCGATGCGTTCGCCTTCAACCAGCCCCAGATGGGCCTGCACGGCCGGGTCGAAGGCCATCCATGCGGTCAGCCACTGCGCGCCGAAGCCCAGCGCCTGTGCGGCCTGCAGCAAGGCGAAACAGACGCAGGCTGCGGTCATCAGCTGTTCCTGCTCGGGCACCTTCGGGTCCGGGCGCGGGCTGGCCACCACCACGATCACCAGCGGCGCGTGGCTGAAGCGCTGGCGGTCCTTCTCGAACACGGCGTCACCGGCATGCGGATCGCGCTGGCGGCTGCGTGCGGCCAGAAAGTCGCCCAGAGTGTGACGTGCATCGCCGGCGATCTTCAGGAAGCGGAACGGCACGCGCTTGCCGTGGTCGGGCACCCGCACCGCCGAGGCCAGCATGCGCAGCAGGGTGGCCGGGTCCGGCCCCGGTTCGCCCAGTTGCCGTGACGGCACCGAGCGGCGGGCATCCAGGGCGTGCAGGGCAGCAGGGTCGGGCATGGAGTCTGAACCGGTCATCACGGGCTGCTGATTATAGTCGGGGTGGTCGATGACGCCGTTTGTGTCGCGTCAGCCCCCTGAACAGCAAACTGTGATGAACATCATGCCACTGGCGGATCACGGAGCGGCGCTTCCCCTCGCCTCACAGCCCCTGCACGGCTTACGATACCGGTTATTGCCGGGCCACCGGTCATGAGGTTTGAAGTGAGGACTGTTTCACTGTCCGTGACGGGCTGGCCGGCCTACCATCGAGGGACCGGTACATGGGGTGTACCGGCCGTCGCGATGTCCATGATGTCTGTCGCACCAGAGAAGGTGGGGAGCCTTCCCGAATGATGAGCGCGCCCACTCGGATGGGAATGCCAGGCCGTGACCCGGTCCAGCTCCAGCTTGCCCGGGACCTCGTCCTGCCGGCGTTGTGCCAGGCCTTTGGCGCGGCACTGGCCCGGTTCGACGATGCCCTGTTCGACCGCGCCGGCAATGCCGGCTCGTCGCAGTTGCTGTTCCTGGATGCGATGCGCGAACTGCGCCGCCGCCGCGAGGAGATCGCCGCTGCCTTCGCCGGCCACCTCGGCCGTGCCTGGGCCGGCCTGGCCGAGGGCGAGCCGCTGTCGGCCGAAGTGACCCTGTCGGGGCAGGTCGAGGATGGCCTGAGCCTGGTGCCCGAGCATGTGCTGGAGTCCCGGCTGGCGGTGCGCAATTTCGCCACCGTGCTGCTGCGCGACTTCAAGCCGGTGCTGGGGCGCCTCGACCGGCGCCTGGGCTGGCTGGGCGGCGGTGTGGAACTGGATGCCGACCGCAACCCGATCAGCCCCGAGCATCTGGGCGTGGCCATCCACGAAGCCTTTGCCGGCTGTGAACTGGCGCCGGAAGTGCATCTGGTGCTGATCAAGCTGTGCGAGCGCGACCTGCGTGCACCGGTCGGCCGCATCTACGAAAAGCTGGACGAGCATCTGGCCGCAGCCGGCGTGATGCCGCAGATGGGGGCCCCGCGGCGCCCGCTGGCGGCAACGCCGCCGGCGCATGCCACGCCCGGCCTGGAAGACCTGGTCGAGCCGCGCACGGGCGCAGGCTTCGACAACGAATTCAGCGACGAGGAACAGGCCGCACCGGCCTGGGCGCAGCGGTTTGCCGCGCGCTGGTCCGAACGCCGCGGGCACATGCAGCAGCAGAGCGGTCCCGGTGCTGAGGAACCGCTGTCCGGCGACGCCTATGCCGGCCAGCAGGGCATGTTGCTGGAAGCCCTGCACGAACTGCTGCAGCAGACCCGCCACGTCCGCGAGGACGCGACGTCCGCCGCGCAGGTCGCGGTCGGCCAGCATCGCCCGCTGAGCCAGCGCGAGATGATGTCGGTGCTGTCGCTGCTACAGGCCACGCCCAGCGCGACGCTGCGCGCGGCCATCGGCGAAGACGGCGAATCGCTGGCGCAGCGGCTGAAGAGTGAAGTGCTGTCCAGTGCCACCCGGCTCGGCGTGGATCCGGGCCAGACCCGCCTGGACCCGCAGGACGAAGATGCGATCGACCTGGTCGGCATGCTGTTCGACGTGATGCTGGATGAGCGTGAACTGGAAGGCCGCTCGCGCGAACTGATCGGCCGCCTGGTGGTGCCCTTCGTCAAGGTCGCCATGCTCGATCGCCGCATGTTCGTGCAGAAGACCCATCCGGCGCGCAAGCTGCTCAATTCGCTGGCCGAAGCCTGCGAGGGCAACACCGGCGAGAGCCAGGCCGAGCGCATGCTGATGGCCAAGGTGGAGGAGATCATCGAGCGCCTGGTGGCCGAGTTCAACGAGAACCTGGCGATCTTCCTGACCCTGGAAGAAGAGTTCCGCGATTTCCTGGTGCAGCACCGCCGCCGCGTGGAAATCGCCGAGCGTCGGGCTGCCGAAACCCAGCGCGGCCAGGAAAAGCTGGAAATGGCCCGCACCCGTGCCGGCGCCGAGCTGGATCGCCGCATCGCCGATGCGACGTTGCCCCCGGCCATCGCCGGGTTCCTGCGCCAGCCGTGGCAGCATCATCTGACCCTGGCGCTGCTGCGCGAGGGCGAGGAGGGCGCATCGGTCGCCGAGGCGCTGAGCCTGGGCGATGGCCTGCTGGAGGAAGTGGCCGAAGCCCGTCGGCAGATCATCGGCAAGCCGTGGCTGCAGGCCTGGCAGCCGATGCTGGCCAAGGTCTTTGCCAGCGTGGGCGTGCATGGTGATGCCGCCACCGCGGCCATCGACGCATTGCACGACACGCTGCAGGGCATCGCCGAATCGCGGCCGGAACTGCAGCGCGCGCTGCCCGAACTGCCGCAGGTGGTGCTGCCGGCGCCGCCTGCGCCGGAAACCCCGGCGGTGGAACTGGGCGGCACGTTCAACACCGACGATTTCGACAACGCCGACGCCGACCGCTTCCGGCGGATGGAGATCGGCAACTGGCTGGACTTCGTCGACAAGGACGGCAAGGTCCAGGCCGGCAAGCTGTCCTGGATCAGCCCGATCTCCTCGCGGCTGCTGTTCGTCAACCGGCGTGGCGTGCGCTTCTGCGTGGCCTCGCCGGAAGAACTGGCGGTGATGGTGCGGCTGGGCCGGCTGCGCCCGCATACCGACGACGGTGCCTTCGACAGCGCCATGCAGGGCGTGATCGATCGGCTGGATCCGGGCAGCGCCACGCTGCACTGACCCGCGCGTGCCTGCTAGGATCGGGCGAACTCACCGATCAGCGGGAATCTGCATGGCCGTGGCGTTGCTGGGGATCAAGGAGACCGCGCCGGGCGAACGCCGCGTCGCGCTGACGCCGGAAACCGCGCGCAAGCTCGGTGCGCTGGGCATCACGGTCTGGTACGAACGCGGTGCGGGCCAGGCCGCCGGTTTCCCCGACGCTGCCTATGACGATGCCGGCGCGCGTGCCTTCGATGCCGGCCGCTGGGCGGAAATCGACATCCTGCTGTGCGTGCAGGCGCCCCCCGCCGAGGTGCTGGCCCAGCTCAAGCCGGGCGCCAGCGTGGTCGGCCTGCTGACCCCGGCGGCCGACCCGGCGCTGGCGGCGCTGGCCGATGCCGATCGGCTGCTGCTGTTCCCCCTGCAGCAGCTGCCGCGCACCACCCGTGCGCAGGCGATGGACGTGCTCAGTTCGCAGGCCGGCATGGCCGGTTACAAGGCCGCCCTGATTGCTGCCGAGCGCGCGCCGCGCTTCTTCCCGATGCTGACCACGGCTGCCGGTACCGTGCGGCCGGCCAAGGTGCTGGTGATCGGCGCCGGTGTGGCCGGCCTGCAGGCGATCGCGACGGCGCGCCGGCTGGGTGCGCAGGTGGAAGGTTTCGATGTGCGCCCGGAAACCCGCGAGCAGATCCAGTCACTCGGCGCGCGCTTCCTCGACCTGGGAGTGAGCGCGGCCGGCGAAGGCGGTTATGCGCGGGCGTTGACCGATGAGGAACGTGGCGAGCAGCAGCGCCGCCTCGGCGACCATCTGCGCAGCGTGGACGTGGTGATCTGCACGGCGGCCGTGCCGGGACGGGCGGCGCCGGTCATCGTGACCGCCGCGATGGTGGAAGGCATGGCCGCCGGCAGCGTGATCGTCGACCTGGCCGCCGAAAGTGGCGGCAACTGTGCGCTGACCCAGCCGGGCCAGTGCATCGAACACCAGGGCGTGAGCGTCGATGGCCCGTTGGGCCTGGCCAGTCGCGGCGCCACCCAGGCCAGCGAGATGTACGCGCGCAACCTGTTCAACTTCGTCGCGCTGTTCGTGCATGACGGCCAGCTCGGCTTCGACTGGGACGACGAGCTGCTGGCCAGAACCCGCTGGCAGGCCTGAGTCGGTAGTGCCGGGCCATGCCCGGCGAGCGCAGCGGCATCCGGTGGAACCGCCGGGCATGGCCCGGCGCTACCCCGTCAACAGGGGTTACCGCGGCTTCGCCTGCGGCGGGTGCTCGCGCACCCAGTCCCTGCGCTCTTCCGGAGTCATCTGCGACCAGCGCTCGCGCAGGGCGGCGCGCTGGGACGGGCTGAGGTCGCGCATCTGCCCGAACAGGGCGCGGGCCTGCTCGCGCTGTTCCGGGCTCATGTGCTCGAAGCGGCGCAGGCCACGGCGGGCCTTGTCGCGCTCTTCCGGGCTCATCGACTGCCAGCGTTGGCCATGCGACAGCATGCGTTGGCGCTGGGCGGCGTCGGCGCCGTTCCAGCGGTCGCGCAGCGGGGCCAGCAGCGCGTCGCGCTGGACCGGGCTGAGCTGTTCCCAGTCCGGCAACGCGGCGCCCGCGCCCGGCGCGGGGGCAGGCGCGGTCGTCTGTGCCAGCAGCGGCGCAACCGGCAGCAGGATCAGGGCGAACAGCAGGGGCAGGGTGGGGCGTCGCAGCATGGTTCTCACTCCATCGCCAGGTCGGTATCGCCCAGCCACAGGTACATGTCGGGATTCTCGTCGTACAGCGCGCTGTTGTCTTCCACCGCGGCCACCGTTGGTGCCGGGGCCGGGCCGGTGTGCGTGCCCGGGCCGGTGAACTGCACGCCGATGCCCAGCGCCATCACCAGCGAACAGGCACTGGCCAGCCACCAGCGCCAGCGCCCCCGGTGCGCCGCGTGGGCGCCGTGGCGGGCCTGGCGCAGGCGCGCCAGGGTAGCCGGCGACAGCGACTGCAGCGACTGCGCGTGCACGCTGCGCAGGGCGTCATCGGAAGGCAGGGAGCGGTTCACGGATGGTTCTCCAGGTAATCCTGCAGCGCCTGTCGGGCGCGTGCCAGATGGGTCTTTACCGCGCCTTCGCTGCAGCCCATGGCACGGGCGGTGGTGGCGCCGTCCAGGTCCTGCAGCACGCGCAGGGTGAAGGCTTCGCGCTGACGCGCCGGCAGGGTGCGCAGCGCCAGCACCAGCTGCCGGTACTGCTGGTGGTGTTCGTGCGCCTGCGCCGGGTCCGGGCCGGGATCGGCCCAGTCGATCTCCCCGCCCTCGGCGTCCTGGTTGTCGCGCCAGAACGGCAGGCGGAAGCGGCGCCTGCGCTGCAGGTCGATCACCCGCCGGCGCAGGATGCTCCAGAACAGCGGCGCCCATTCGGCGGCCGGCCGGTCGGCGTAGTCCAGCATGCGCAGCAGGGCGTCCTGCACCGCATCCAGCGCATCCTCGCGCTGGCGCAGGCCGGCCTCGGCGAACCGGAACGCGCGTGGTCCGACGCCGGCCAGGAACGCCTCCAGCGATGCCGGCAGGGCATCGGTGTCGGTGCTCGGGGGGAGGGGGCTGCTCACCAGCACAGGGTACGGTTCCTCGCTCGGGGTCACCATCGACAACGCGTGAGCGCGACCGCGGTTGACCGCCACGCGCGCTGGGTTCAGCGCGTGGTTATGATGGGGCGACGAAGACAGAGCGGGAGCGTTGCCGATGAGTGACGGGTTCGTGGCGCTGTACATCTTCATGCTGGCCGCAATCGCAGGCCACGTGATCATTTCGCGGGTTCCGGTGATCCTGCATACCCCGCTGATGTCGGGCTCCAATTTCATCCATGGCATCGTGCTGATCGGTGCGATGGTGGTGCTGGGCCATGCGCAGACGCCGCTGGAGAAGGCGCTGGGCTTCCTTGCGGTGGTGCTTGGCGCCGGCAATGCCGCCGGCGGCTACGTGGTCACCGCGCGCATGCTGGAAATGTTCAAGCCCAGCGCGCGCAGGGCCGGCACCGATGAACCGAAGGAGCCGCAGGCTTGAACATCAGCACCGTCGAACTGCTCGATTGGCTGGTCAAGGCCAGTTATCTCGTCGCCGCCACGTTGTTCCTGCTGGGCCTGCAGCGGATGGCCTCGCCGCTGACCGCGCGCAGCGGCATCCGCTGGGCCGGGCTGGGCATGCTGGTGGCCACGCTGGCGACCTTCTTCCTGCCGGAACTGCACAACGTGCCGTTGATCCTGGTGGCGCTGCTGCTCGGCGCCGGCCTGGCCTGGTGGTCGGCCGGCAAGGTCGCAGTCACCGACATGCCGCAGATGGTCGCGCTCTACAACGGCATGGGCGGCGGCTCGGCGGCGGCGATCGGCGCAGTGGAACTGTTGCGCTATGCCTTCCTGGCCAACCGCGATACCACCCACTGGAGCGCGCAGGCGCTGGCCGACCTCGCCGCGCGCCAACCCTCGGCCACCGTGCTGGTGCTGGCCGTGGTCGGCGCGGCGATCGGTGCGGTGTCGCTGTCCGGCTCGGTGATCGCCTGGGCCAAGCTCGACGGCCGCCTCGACAAGCGCGTGACCTGGCCGGGACAGCAGCTGCTGAACCTGCTGGTGGCGGTGGCCGTGGTGGTGCTCGGCATCATCGCCGCCAGCACCCTCAGCCCCTGGGCCATCGTCGCCTTCTTCGTGCTGGCGCTGGCGCTGGGCGTGCTGATGACGCTGCCGATCGGCGGCGCCGACATGCCGGTGGTGATCTCGCTGTACAACGCGTTCACCGGCCTGGCCGTGTCCTTTGAAGGCTATGTGCTGGGCAATGAAGCGCTGATCATCGCCGGCATGATGGTGGGTGCGGCCGGCATCCTGCTGACCCGGCTGATGGCCAAGGCGATGAACCGGCCGATCCGCAACGTGCTGTTCTCCAATTTCGGCGCCGGCGCCGGCGCAGAGGCGCAGGCGATCAGCGGCGCGCAGAAGCCGATCGAGGCGGCCGACGTGGCAGCGATGATGGGCTTTGCCGAGCGCGTGGTGATCGTGCCGGGCTACGGCATGGCCGTGGCCCAGGCCCAGCACAAGATCTGGGAACTGGCGCAGCGCCTGATCGCACGCGGGGTGAAGGTGAAGTTCGCGATCCATCCGGTGGCCGGGCGCATGCCCGGGCACATGAACGTGCTGCTGGCCGAGGCCGGCGTGCCCTACGACCTGATCGCCGACATGGATGACATCAACCCGGAATTCGCCACCACCGACGTGGTGCTGGTGATCGGCGCCAACGACGTGGTCAATCCGGTCGCGCGTACCGATCCGGCCAGCCCGATCTACGGCATGCCGGTGCTCGACGTGGTCAACGCGCGCAACGTGGTGGTGATCAAGCGCGGCCGCGGCACCGGCTTTGCCGGCATCGAGAATGCGCTGTTCTACGCCGACAACACCCGCATGCTGTACGGCGACGGTGCCGAAGCGGCCGCCTCGCTGGTGAGCGAGCTGAAGGCCCTCGACGGCGGGCATTGAGGCTGCGTGCCGCTGCGCCCGCCGGGCATGGCCCGGCGCGACCCCTGCAGGCGTCCCGGTAGCGCCGGGCCATGCCCGGCGGGATCTATGCAGGCGTCCCGGTAGCGCCGGGCCATGCCCGGCGGCGCTACCCGGTCAGCGCGCCAGCCAGGCGCCTACGGCCACGCCGACCGCCAGCCACAGCCATTCCACCGCGCCGTTGGCCAGGGTGGCCAGGGTCCAGGCCAGGTGCGGGCCCATCCGCAGCGAGGCATCCCACGGGTTGAGGCCCATCGAGCCGCCCATCCACGCGCTGGCGATGGCCCAGTTGGCGACCACCGCCACCAGCAGGGTGCCGCCGACGGTCAGTGCAATGCGCAGCTTGCCGGGGCCCAGCGTGCCCAGGCGCAGCATGAACACCAGTTCGAGGGCGGTCAGCACCGCCATCCAGCCCAGCGGGCGACCCGTCATCAGGGCCAGCAGCAGCCAGGCAAACGGGGCAGTCACCAGGCCCAGCAACAGCATGATGGGCCAGAGCCAGGTCACGGTCCTGGTACGCGCGGCAGTGGATGACATTGAGGCTCCCTGAAGATCACCCACAGGATACTGTGGTTTGCCGCAGTGCACCGGCGGCGGCGGGGCCGCTGGGCTAGAATGCCGTCTTGCGTGGCTGCGGCCACGGCCCCATATCGGTCCCCATGTATTCCCGTAGCAGCGAACCTGTCCACTTCGAACGCGATTGCGAGGCCGTGATGGTCCCGCAGGGCGATACCGTGACCCTGCCCGCCGGCAGCTATGGGTACATCACCCAGGCACTGGGCGGCAGTTACTCGGTGTTCGTGGAAGGCAATCTGTTCCGCATTGCCGGCAAGGACGGCGATGCGATCGGCAAGGAGGCACCGGCGCCGCTGGAACTGCCCGCCGACGCCACCGACGAGCAGGTGGAACATCTGGTGTGGCAGCAGCTGCGCACCTGCTTCGACCCGGAAATCCCGGTGAACATCGTCGAACTGGGCCTGGTCTACGAAGTGGAGATCAAGCACCTGGACGAGGGCCAGCGCGAGATCGACGTGAAGATGACGCTGACCGCACCGGCCTGCGGCATGGGCGACATTCTGGTCGACGACGTGCGCAGCAAGCTTGAAATGATTCCGACGGTGGCCGAGGCCGACGTCGAGCTGGTGTTCGACCCGCCGTGGAACCAGCACATGATGTCCGAGGCCGCCCGGCTTGAAACCGGCATGCTTTGACCCACGGCCCGCAGTGAGGCGGGCCCGGCATTACCCGTAACCAGAACAGGAAATCTCCGGTGTCCCAGTCCATTCCCAGCTTCGCCGTCACCCGTTCGGACCACCCGCGCAGCGCTGAAGAGCGCGCCCAGATCCTGGAGAAGCCGGGCTTCGGCCTGCATTTCACCGACCACATGGTGGAAGTGCGCTGGGACAAGGACACCGGCTGGCACAACGCCAGCGTGCGCGCCTACGGCCCGCTGCAGCTGGACCCGGCCGCCGCCGTGCTGCACTACGGCCAGGAAATCTTCGAAGGCATCAAGGCCTACCGCCATGCCGACGGCTCGATCTGGACCTTCCGCCCGGACGCCAACGGCCGTCGCCTGCAGCGTTCGGCGCAGCGCTTGGCGCTGCCGGAACTGCCGGTGGAGATCTTCGTTGAATCGCTGAAGCAGCTGATCGCCGTCGACAGCGCCTGGGTGCCGTCGGCCGACGAGTCGAGCCTGTACTTCCGTCCGTTCATGATCGGCGACGAGGCCTTCCTCGGCGTGCGCGGCGCGCACAAGGCCGGTTACTACGTCATCGCCAGCCCGGCCGGCCCCTACTTCGCCAAGGGTGTCGCCCCGGTGTCGATCTGGCTGTCCACCGAGTACGCACGTGCGGCCAAGGGTGGCACCGGTGCCGCCAAGTGCGGTGGCAACTACGCCGCCTCGCTGCTGCCGCAGCAGAAGGCGCAGGCGCAGGGCTGCTCGCAGGTGCTGTTCCTCGACCCGGTCGAAGGCAAGTACCTGGAAGAACTGGGTGGCATGAACGTGTTCCTGGTCTACAGGGACGGCACCCTGGTCACCCCGGAACTGTCCGGCAGCATCCTCGAGGGCATCACCCGCGAGAGCATCCTGCAGCTGGCCCGCGACCGTGGCATGAAGGTCGAAGAGCGCAAGGTCAGCATCGACGAGTGGAAGCAGGGCGTGGCCTCCGGCGAGATCGCCGAAGTGTTCGCCTGCGGTACTGCTGCGGTGGTCACCCCGATCGGTCAGCTCAAGGGCGAGGGCTTCTCGGTCGGCGACATCAACGCGCCGGCCGGCGAGGTGACCATGTCGCTGCGCAAGGAACTGACCGACATCCAGTACGGCCGCCTGCCGGACCGCCACAACTGGCTGGTCAAGCTGGGCTGATCGCCCGCGCGTTGAACCGGTAGCGCCGGGCCATGCCCGGCGGCTCTTCCTGAAAGCCCGTCCCCGTGACGGGCTTTCTGCGTTCTGGGGTACGGCCGCCGGGCATCGCCCCGGCGCTACCGGAGGGTCGCACCCGCCGATGGCCGGCGCCGATGTCGGCAAAGACATCCAGGGACAGGACAAAACGCAGTCAGGTCTGTGCAGATGACGCGAAAGTTCCTTCACCTTCACAAACCTTCGACCCGGAAAGTCTCAGATCAGACATTTCATCTTGCTGAAAAGACGCTGAAAATCTTGTCGTGTCCGGTTTGAGCCACTAGCGTCATCAGCACAGCGGATGGTCAGGGGAATCCGCTGGCTCGCCGGACCCGAACCTCGCCAATCGCAAGCCAGCCCATGGTTCAGGCCGACGCTTCTGCCGATTCCGGCATTCACACCATTAGAAGGGAAATCCGATGTCCCAGGTAACGCAAGCGCGTGTGCGTCGTGTGTGGGTGGTCCTTGGTGCGTCCGTCCTGTCATCGCTGCTGCTGGCCACGCCTGCGCTGGCCGGTGACGTCCAGCTCAGCGGCCTGCAGTCCGCGCAGACCCACCAGCGGTTCATCGTCAAGTACCGCGAAGGCAGCGCCCCGGTGGCCAACACCACCGCGCTGGCGTCCTCGCTGAAGACCGCTGCCGCCGGCCTGGCCACCAGCCAGGGCCGCGCGCTGGGCCTGCAGCAGGTACGCAGGCTGGCAGTGGGCCCGACCCTGGTCAGGACCGACCGTCCGCTGGACCAGGCCGAATCCGAACTGCTGATGCGCAAGCTCGCCGCCGATCCGAACGTGGAATACGTCGAGGTCGACCAGATCATGCGCGCCACGCTGACGCCCAATGACACCCGCTTCAGCGAACAATGGGGTTTCGGCACGTCCAACGCCTCGATCAACGTGCGTCCGGCGTGGGACAAGGCCACCGGCACCGGCGTGGTGGTGGCGGTGATCGACACCGGCATCACCAACCATGCCGACCTCAACGCCAACATCCTTCCCGGCTACGACTTCATCAGCGATGCCGCGATGGCGCGCGACGGCGGCGGCCGCGACAGCAACGCGAATGACGAGGGCGACTGGTACGGTGCCAATGAATGTGGCCCGGGCATTCCGGCCTCCAATTCCAGCTGGCACGGTACCCATGTTGCCGGCACCGTGGCCGCGGTGACCAACAACAGCAGCGGCGTGGCCGGTACCGCCTTCAACGCCAAGGTCGTTCCGGTGCGGGTGCTCGGCAAGTGCGGTGGCTACACCTCCGACATCGCCGATGCGATCGTCTGGGCCTCCGGTGGCACGGTCAGCGGTGTGCCGGCCAATGCCAACCCGGCCGAGGTCATCAACATGTCGCTGGGCGGCGGCGGCAGCTGCTCGACCACCTACCAGAACGCGATCAACGGCGCCGTCGGCCGCGGCACCACGGTGGTGGTGGCCGCCGGCAACAGCAACACCAATGTCTCCAGTGCAGTGCCGGCGAACTGCCCGAACGTGATCGCGGTGGCGGCGACCACCTCGGCCGGCGCGCGTGCCAGCTTCTCCAACTACGGCAACGGCATCGACATTTCCGCGCCGGGCCAGAGCATCCTGTCCACGCTCAACAGCGGCACCACCACGCCGGGCAGCGCCAGCTATGCCTCCTACAACGGCACCTCGATGGCAGCCCCGCACGTGGCGGGCGTGGTGGCACTGATGCAGTCGGTGGCGCCGAGCCCGCTCAGCCCGGCGCAGGTGGAGAGCATCATCAAGAGCACGGCCCGTCCGTTGCCCGGTGCCTGCTCCGGCGGCTGCGGCGCGGGCATCATCGATGCCGATGCGGCGGTGACGGCGGCGATCAACGGCACCACGCCCAACCCGGGTGGCAGCGAACTGCAGAACAACGTGCCGGTGACCGGCCTTGGCGCGGCCAGCGGTGCATCGCTGAGCTACACCGTCAACGTGCCGGCAGGCCGCTCGCAGCTGCGCGTGGCGATCAGCGGCGGCAGCGGTGATGCCGACCTGTACCTGCGCCAGGGCAGCGCACCGACCGACACCGTGTATACCTGCCGCCCGTACCTGAGTGGCAACAGCGAGACCTGCACCGTGAACAGTCCCGCCGCCGGGACCTGGCATGTGCGGGTGAAGGCCTACAGCACCTTCTCGGGCGTGACCCTCAACGCCCAGTACTGAGCCCAAGCCCCTCTCCATGGGCACGCCCCGGCTCCGGCCGGGGTGTTTTTCTGGGGCACTATCGCGCGGTCACACCGATTCGAAGCGGTTGGCCGCCACGTTCTTGCGCACATGCTGCGGATCGAAGATGCGGCCGTTCATTGCGATGTACACCCCCGACGGCAGCGACTGCACTGCGCCGATCGCGCAGCCGATGTTGAATTCCGCATCCGAGCCACGGAAGCGTGCCGGGCTCAGCGCACCGGTCATCACGATGGTCTTGTCGGCGATCGTCGCCAGCACCTTGCCGGTCTGCACCATCGAATCGGTACCGTGGGTCACCAGCACGTGGCGGGTCGGCTGCGCAGCGATGGTGGCGCGGATCAGCTCGCGGTCCTCATCATTGATGTGCAGCGAATCCTTGCGCAGGATCGGGATCACGTTGAAACGGAAGGTGACCCCCAGCTCACGCAGGATCATGCCGATCTGCGGGTCGCCGATCTGGTAGTCCGACTTGTCGTCGAAGTAGATCTTGTCGATCGTGCCACCGGTGGTGACGACCAGGAGCTCTTCCATCATGTGCATGCGCGAAACCAGGGCGGGTACAGCGGCGCGGGGCCGGGACCGCAGATGATACGACCCACCGGGCGCAGCGTCAGCGCCGTCGTCCGAATCGGGCCCGCAATCCGGGCAGGCTGGCCGCGAAGATCACCAGCAGCGCCAGCCCGATCTCGATCAGGGCCAGCCAGCGCGTCTGCCGGTGGCTCCAGGCGCTCATCACGCCGTGGCTGAACCAGCCCAGCGCCAGCACCGCGGCCCAGAATCCGGCCTTGCGCCAGCCCAGGCGCAGCGCGATGGCCAATGCCAGCGGCGGCGCGGTGAACACCAGCTGGGTGGCCAGCCAGTGGCGGTCGTTGATGAACCAGCCGGCAAACAGCGCCGCCAGCCCCATCAGGGCCAGCAGCAGAACCGTGCGCGGCGCGGTGTTCATCGGGCCAGCCGTTGTGCGATGTCGGCCACGCGGCGGCCCAGGGCGCGGGCCAGCACGGCTTCGTCGCCGGTCGGCTGCGGGTCGTCGGCGGCGCCGGCCACATGGCTGGCGCCGTAGGGCGTGCCACCGCTGGTGGTGTGGCTCAGGGCCGGTTCGGTGAACGGGATGCCGACGATCAGGCAGCCGTGGTGCAGCAGCGGGACCTGCATCGACAGCAGGGTGGATTCCTGGCCACCGTGCATCGATGCGGTGGACGTGAACACCCCGGCCGGCTTGCCTGCCAGGGTGCCATTGACCCATTCGGCGCCCAGACCATCCAGGAAGTGCTTGACCGGTGCGGCCATGTTGCCGAAGCGGGTAGGGCTGCCCAGCAGCAGGCCCTGGCACTCGACCAGGTCCTGCACGCTGACATACGGTGCGCCGTCGTCGGGTACCGGGGGCTGCGCGGTCTGGGTGACGGCCGCCACCGGCGGCACCGTGCGCAGGCGCGCGACCATGCCCGGCACTTCGCCGATGCCCCGCGCGATCTGGCGCGCCAGCCGTGCCACCGAACCGCCGCGGCTGTAGTACAGCACCAGGATTTCGCCCATCGCGTCCCGCTCTCCTCATCGTGTGGATGCCAGTATGGCTATCCTGCACCGATTCCGCATCGGGTACCCTTGCGCCGATGGAACCTCTGGATACGCTCAACCTGTGGATGGAACGCGCGCGCGATCGCGCCCGTGCCGCCAGCTTCGGCCGCTTCCTGTGGCGGCGCTTCCTCGACGATCGGCTGTTCCAGGCCGCTGCGGCATTGGCCTACACCACCGTGTTCGCACTGGTGCCGCTGGCGATCGTTGTGTTCGGCGTGCTTTCGGCCTTCCCGGTGTTCGATCGCTGGAGCGACCAGCTCAGCGACTATGTCTTCTCCAACTTCGTGCCCAATGCCGCACGCGCCGCGGAGGGCTACCTGCGCCAGTTCTCGGCCAGCGCCGGGCAGCTCACGGCGGCCGGCTTCATCGCCCTGGTCATCTCGCTGCTGATCACCCTCAACAGTGTCGAAGAGACCTTCAACCAGATCTGGCGGGTCGGCAGCAGTCGACCGCGGCTGACCCGTTTCCTGGTCTACTGGACCGTGCTGACCCTGGGCGCGATGCTGGCCGCCGCGTCGCTGGCAGTGTCGGCCCGGGTGTTCGCCATGCCCCTGTTCGGCACCCAGGAAGGACGCTGGCTGGCCGACCTGGCGCTGCGGGTGGCCCCGATCCTGATCGAGTTCGTCTGCATCATGCTGATGTTCCGGGTGGTGCCGCACCACTCGGTGAAGTGGCGCCACGCCATTCCCGGCGCGATCCTGGCCGCGGTGATCCTGGAGCTGGTGAAGTGGGGCATCGGTGCCTACCTGGGCAGTTTCCAGTCGTACCAGAAGCTGTACGGCACGGTGGCCTTCGTGCCGATCCTGCTGCTGTGGATCTACCTGTGCTGGGTGGCGGTGCTGCTCGGCGCTTCGCTGGCCTCGTCGATGGCCGCCTTCCGCTACCAGCCGGTGGAACTGCGCCTGCCGCAGGGCTACGAGTTCTACGGCCTGCTGCGCCTGCTGGGGCGCTTCCAGCATGCCCGTGCTCAGGGCAGGAGCCTGGCCGACGATGAGATCCTGCGGCTGGAGCCGATGTTGACCGACTCCCTGCTGCAGGACCTGGCCTGCAACCTGGAGGCCATCGGCCTGTTGCGCCGGGACGAGCGCGGCGAATGGATGCTGGCCCGTGACCTGGCCCAGGTCAGTCTGGCCGACCTGTACGAATGCACGCAGCTGCGCATCCCGGTGGCCGAGCAACACCTGCCCTACCGCGACGACAGCCTCGGCCAGGCCGCGCTCGCCGCGCTGGACGAACTGCGCCTGCCGCTGCGTGATCGGCTCAAGCGTCGCGTCAGCGACATCTTCCCCGCTTCTGGAGACGCACCATGACCCGCAAGACCCCGTCGATGCTGGCGCTTTCGCTGGCCCTGCTGTTCGCCCTGGCTGCCTGCAAGCCGGCGCAGGAGCCGACCCCGGCCAGCAGCCAGCCGCCCGCCCAGGCGCCGGCCCCGGCGGCCCCGGCGCCGGTGGAGGAAACCCCGGCCGAACGGGTCACGGCCGAGTTCCCGGCCCTCAGGATGAAGGCGGTCGACGGCAGCGACTACGATCTGGCCGCGCATCGCGGCAAGTGGGTGGTGGTGAATTTCTGGGCGACCTGGTGCGCGCCCTGCCGCAAGGAGATGCCGGAACTGTCGGCGCTGCACGCGATGCGCAGCAACATCGAGGTGGTCGGCCTGGCCTACGAGGACATCGAAGCGCCGGAGATGCAGGCGTTCCTGGTCAAGCACCCGGTGACCTATCCGATCGTGATCGTGGATCCGTTCGATCCGCCGGCCGATTTCGCCACCCCGCGCGGCCTGCCGTTGACCCACCTGATCGATCCGCAGGGCAAGCTGGCGCACACGTTCCTCGGCCCGGTCACCGCGGCCGACATCGAGCAGCAGATCGCTGCGGCCAGATAGCGGGGCGCGGCAGGGCTGCGTCCCGCCCCGGCAGCAGACAAGCCGGCGCAGGTGCAGGGCGCGGCCCTGAAGGATCTCCCTAGTCGTCGACCGGGAAGTCCTCGATCGGCTTCAGCACATCGTAGTGCTCGCGATGCAGCGTGCCCTTCAGCTTCGGCAGCGCCGGCAACGGTGCATCGACACGGGTATCGGGCAGCCGGTCCAGCAGATTGCGCACCAGGGTCAGCCGGCCCAGCCGCTGGTCATTGAAATCCACCAGCGTCCAGGGCGCGGCTTCGCGATGGGTGGCACGCAGCATCGCTTCGCGGGCTTCGGTATAGGCGCTGTACTTGCTGCGTGATTTCAGATCCACCGGCGAGAGCTTCCAGCCCTTCAGCGGATCCACGTGGCGTTCGGCGAAACGCTTTTCCTGCTGCGCCTGGTCGACGCACAACCAGTACTTGAACAGCAGGATGCCGTCGTCCACCAGCAGCTGCTCGAATACCGGCGCCTGGCGCAGGAACTGCTGGTATTCGGCTTCGCTGCAGTAGCCCATCACCCGTTCGACGCCCGCGCGGTTGTACCAGCTGCGATCCATCAGCACGATCTCGCCTGCCGCCGGCAGGTGCGAGGCATAGCGCTGGAAGTACCATTGCGTGGCCTCGCGGTCGGTCGGCTTGGGCAGGGCCACGACCCGGCATTGGCGCGGGTTGAGGTGCTGGCTGATGGCCTGGATCGCGCCGCCCTTGCCGGCCGTGTCGCGTCCTTCGAACAACACCAGCAGGCGCTGCCCGCTGTGTTGCACCCAGCGCGCCATCGCGGTCAGTTCCAGCTGCAGCGGCTGCAGCAGTTCGTCGTAGTCCTTGCGCTTGAGCTTGCCCATCGTTGCACCACGCTGGAAGGAAACCCGAGCGTAGCGCAGCGGCTGCTCAGGGGATGTCGACGCCCTGCCAGCCGTGCTCGGTGGCCAACGTCTGCAACAGCGCCGACAGGTCCACCGCGAAGCCGGCCATGTCGAACACGCCCGCGTCGTGGCGTGCGCGTGCCAGGCGGGCGCGCAGCGCGGCCAGCGCGTCCGGGTCATTGCCCAGTGCGCTGGCGGTGGCGATGAAGGCCGCATCGTCGGCGACATTCATCTGCGCCAGGCCCAGATGATGGTTGAGGCTGCCGGCCACGCGCGCAGCGAACGTGTCGCCCGGGCAGGTCAGCACCGGGCAGCCGGCCCACAGCGCATCCGATGCCGTGGTGTGCGCGTTGTACGGATGGGTGTCCAGGAACAGGTCGGCCAGCGCATAACGGGCCAGGTACTGCGGGTGCGGCTGCTTGGCCATGAACACCAGCCGCGCCGGATCGATGGCCGCCGCGCGTGCGGCCTCACGCAGGCGCGCGTCAGCCTGGCCGGGACCGGACAGCAGCCACAGCACACTGCCGGGCACGGCCTGCAGCACGGCGAAGGCGCGGTGCATGCTGCGCGGGTTGAGCTTGTAGCTGTTGTTGAAGCAGCAGAACACCACGCCCTGCGCGGGCAGGCCGCAGGCCGCGCGCGTGGGGGCCGGCTGCAGCACGCGGGTGTTGTCCGAGGGCTGGAACGCGCGCGGCAGGCGCAGCACGCGTTCGCTGTAGTGGGCTTCCAGTGCCGGCGGCAGTGCGAACGCATCGGCGACCACCGCATCCAGCCACGGCGCGCCGGAGGTGCCCGGGTAGGCCAGCCAGTTCAGCTGCAGCGGGGCAGGGCGCATGGCCAGGACTTCCGGCGTACCGCCGCCACCCCAGCCGCGCAGATCGAACAGGATGTCGATGCCCTGGCTGCGGATGCGTGCGGCGGTGTCGGCATGGCGCAGCCCGGCAACGTCGTGCAGCCGGGCCGCGCGCTGCAGGCGCTGGCGGATGCTGCTGCCGTCGTCGGCGGTGAGCGCGAACAGGTGCAGCTGCAGTGCCGGGTCGCTGCGCAGCTGCTCGAACAGGGCGACCGTCAGCAGTCCGGTCGGATGCGCGCCGAATCCATTGGAGAGGAAGCCGATCCGCAGCGGCCCGTGGCGGCGCAGCGTGGCGGCAGGCAGCGCGCGCACCGAGGCGGCGATGACGCGCGCGCGCGCCTGCGCGCAGGCCAGCTGTTCGGCCGCGCTGGCGTCTTCGCTGAGAAAGGCGAACGGTTCCACCATGCCCTGGCCGGCGGCGAGCGCGCCACGCACCTGCGCGGACAGCGCGTCCACATCGCGCCAGTCGCACAGGCGGCGCTGCCAGGCCAGCCGTTGCGCGGCGATGTAGGGTTCATCGGGCAGCAGTCCATGCGCGCGCCGATAGGCCGCCGAAGCACCTTCAGCGTCGTCGGCATCTTCCAGCGCGTGGCCCAGCCACAGGGCGATGCCCGGATGCTCCGGGGCCAGCGTCGCCGCCCGCCCGAGCAGCGCTGCGGCATCGGCATGGGCGCCGGCCATCCAGGCCACGCGACCCAGCCGGGCCAGCGCTTCGGGATGGTCCGGGCGCAACTGCAGCGCGCGTCGCGCCGCCTGTTCGCCGGCGGCGATGTCGCCGGCTTCCAGCTCCAGATCGGCCAGCATCACCCAGGCGACGAAATCGCCGGGCTGGCGCGCGATGGCCTGCTGCAGGTGTTGCCGCTGCTGCCAGGCCGACATGCCGTTCAACCTGCCGAGAGCTGGGCCAGGGCGTCGACCTGGTGCTCGTGGCTCAGGCGCTGCAGCAGCGGGTCCAGGTCCCCGGCCAGCACGTTGGGCAGGTCGTACAGGGTCAGGCCGTCCACGCGGTGGTCGGTGATGCGGCCCTGCGGGAAGTTGTAGGTGCGGATGCGCTGGCTGCGGTCGCCACTGCCGACCTGCAGGCGGCGCGACTCGGCCTGCGCTGCATCCTGGCGCTGGCGTTCGGCATCGAGCAGCTGCGCCTTCAGGCGCTTCATCGCCTTGTCGCGGTTGGCGTGCTGGCTGCGTTCGGTCTGGCATTCCACCACCACGCCGGACGGCACGTGGGTGATGCGGATCGCCGATTCGGTCTTGTTCACGTGCTGGCCGCCGGCCCCCGAGGAACGGAAGGTATCCACCTTCAGGTCGGCCGGGTTGATGACGATCTCGTCGACTTCATCGGCTTCGGGAATGATCGCCACGGTGGCCGCGGAGGTGTGGATGCGGCCCTGCGATTCGGTGGCCGGCACGCGTTGCACGCGGTGCGTGCCCGATTCGAACTTCAGGCGCGAGAACGCGCCGCGGCCGACCACCCGTGCCACCACTTCCTTGTAGCCGCCATGTTCGCCGGGGCTGTCCGATTCGATCTCCACCTTCCAGCCCTGGCGCTCGGCATAGCGGGCGTACATGCGGAACAGGTCGCCGGCGAAGATCGCCGCTTCATCGCCACCGGTGCCGGCGCGTACTTCCAGGAACAGGTTGCCTTCATCGCGTGGATCGCGCGGTACCAGCAGCAACGCCAGTTCCTGCTCCAGCGCCAGCAGCCGGGCCTGTGCGCTGGCGATCTCCTCATCGGCCAGTTCGCGCAGGTCCGGGTCGGCGCGCATGCTTTCGGCCGCTGCCAGGTCGGCCTTGGCGCGCGCTTCGTCGGCGAGTGCCGCCGCGACCGGTTCCAGCTGCGCGAACTCGCGCGACAGGTCGCGGAAGCGCGTGTTGTTGGCCACGACATCCGGTTCAGCGAGCAGGCGTTCCAGTTCTTCGCGGCGCTCGGCCAGCGCTTCCAGCTTACGGCGCAGGGTCGGCGTCATCGTTGCTCACAGGTCGGTGGTGGTAACCCGGGGTGGCCGGGAACAGGCGCTCGGCGGCGCGGGTCAGGTCGGCATCGCCAGTGAGTGCGGCCGCACGCAGCGCGGCGGTCGGCGGGTGCAGCAGGCGATTGGTGAGGCCATGGGCCAGCAGTTCCAGTACTTCGTCGGCCGGCTTGCCATTGGCCAGCTGCTGGCGTGCACGTTCCAGCAGCTCGGCGCGGGTGGCTTCACCGAACGCACGCAACTGCCGCAGTGGCGCCTGGTGGGCGCTGGCCTGCAGGGTTTCAACGAAGCGCGCCACCTGCAGGTCGATGATGGCTTCGGCTTCGGCGGCGGCCTCGCGGCGACCGCGGCGGTTGTCTTCCACCGCGCGCTCGAGGTCGTCCACGGTGTACAGGAAGGCGTCGTTGAGGGTGCCGACCTCGGCGTCGATGTCGCGCGGGACGGCCAGGTCGAACAGCAGCATCGGCTTGTGCCGGCGCGCACGCAGTGCCGCGGCAACGGCGGGGCGATGGATCACCGGTTCGCGCGCGGCGGTGGCCGAGAACACCACGTCGGCCTCGGCCAGGTGGCGTTCCAGTTCGGTCAGCGGCAGCGCCACGCCGCCGTGGCGGCTGGCCAGCTCCTGCGCATGGGCCAGGGTACGGTTGGCGATCAGCAACCGCCGCACCTTGCCTTCGCTGAGGTGGCGGGCGGCCAGTTCAATGGTTTCGCCGGCACCGACCAGCAGCACGGTGGATTCGTCCAGGCGCGCGAAGGCGTTCTGCGCCAGGCGCACCGCGGCCGAGGCCACCGATACCGGATTGGCCCCGACCTGGGTATCGGTGCGCGCGCGCTTGGCCACCGAGAAGGTCTGCTGGAACAGGCGGTCCAGGCGCTGGCCGAGCAGGCCGTGGTCGCGCGCGGTCGACCAGGCATCCTTCACCTGGCCCAGGATCTGCGGCTCGCCCAGCACCATCGAATCCAGCCCGGTGGCGACCCGGAACAGGTGGCGTACCGCCTCGGCATCGGCATGCTGGTACAGGTAGCCCTGCAGGTCGCCGGCCTGGCTGTGCAGCCACTGGTCCAGCGCCTGCGCCGAGTCGGCGACGGCGTACAGTTCGGTGCGGTTGCAGGTGGACAGCAGCACCGCTTCGGCGATCTGCGGGGTGTCACGCAGCGATCCGAGCGCGCGCGGCAATGCGTCACCGGCAAAGGCCGCGCGTTCGCGCAGCTCCACCGGCGCCGTCTGGTGATTCAGTCCGAGCACCCACAGGGTCATTGTTCAGTTGCTTGCGATAAGCTGCTGGCCATTGGACGACATTTTAAGGCCCCGATGCCGACGATGCCCGCATTGATTCGCATCCCCAGTGTTCTGCTGCTGTCCCTGGCCTGTGGCCAGGCCCTGGCGGCGGTGCCGGCCAAGGCACCCGTACGGGCCGCGGCCACCGAGGAACTGGCACTGGAACCGGTGATGGCCGGTGAATTCGCGCTGCAGGCCGGCAAGCTGGCCGAGGCCGCGCGCTGGTACCTGCAGGCGGCCCAGCATACCCAGGGCGATGCCGGTCTGGCCGAACGCGCGACCCGCATCGCCATGCTGGCCAACGAGGATGGGGCCGCAGCGACCGGGCTGGCGCTGTGGCAGCAGCGCGCGCCACGCTCGCTGGCCATGCGCAGCGCCGCCGGCGCGCTGGCGATGCGCCAGGGCAATGTGAAGGAAGCGCGCAGCGAACTGCAGGCGCTGCTGCAGGACCCGGACGAACAGGGCTGGAAGTTCGCGCTGGCCGCGCTGATCGGTGGCGGCCGCGATCCGGCGGTGCCGGCGCAGGTGCTGGGCGAACTGGTCGATGCCAACGCCATTCCGCAGAAGATCGAGGTCTGGCAGGAATTCGGGCGCCTGGCCCTGCGCATGGAGAAGCCTGAACTGGCCCGGCGCATGATCGATGAAGTGGTCAAGCGCTTCCCCGAAGAGCCGCGCATCGCCCTGCTGCGTGCCAGCCAGCTGCAGCAGGCCGGGCAGACCGACAAGGCGCTGGCCCTGCTGCGGGAGGTCGAGCCGAAGACCCGTCAGGACCCCGAGCTGCGCAACGCGGTGGCGATCGCCTATGACAGCCTGGGCCAGCCCAGCGCCGCCGAGCGGGTGCTGGCCGTCGGCCCGCAGGACGTGCAGACCTGGGGCATGCGGGCCTCGTTGCTGGCCAAGCAGGGCGACACGGCCGCGCTGTCCGGTCTGTACAGCGAACTGTCACGCCAGGCGGCCAAGCCGGACCCGGCGCAGCGCCTGCTGCTGGGCAAGATCGCCGAATATCTCAAGCGTTATTCCGAAGCGGTGGACTGGTACCACAGCGTGCCGGGTGGCGAGGAACTGAGCGAGGCCCGCCTGCGCGCGGCCAACGCGCAGGGCCTGGCAGGGCGGCAGGCACTGGCGCTGGATGAGGTGCACGCGATCCAGTCCGACGCCAGCGTGGATGACGACGTACGCCGCGATGCCTATCTGCTGGAAGCCGAGCTGCGCCAGCGCGCCGACGACCTGCCCGGTGAACTGGATGCGCTGGCCCGGGGCCTGGCCGCCTACCCCGACGAGAATGCCCTGCTGTATGCCCGCGCGCTGGCCTGGGAGCGTCGCGACGACGTCGCCCGTGCCGAGGCGGACCTGCGCAAGATCCTGGTGACCGAGCCGGAGAACGTGCCGGCGCTCAATGCCCTGGGCTACACCCTGGCCGATCGCACCGGTCGCTACCAGGAGGCACTGGAGCTGATCGACCGTGCGCGCGTGGCCGAGCCGGACAACGCCGCCATCGTCGACAGCTATGGCTGGGTGCTGTACCGGCTGGGGCGCAACGCCGACGCCCTGGTGCAGCTGCGTCGCGCCTGGACCCTGGCCAAGGATCCGGAGATCGCCGCCCATGTGGGCGAAGTGCTGTGGGTGCTGGGCAAGCATGACGAGGCCCGGCACTTCTTCGAGGAAGCGGCCAGGCTGGATCCCGAGAACCGCGCGCTGCTGCGCGCCCGCGAGAAATTCAATCCATGACTGTTTCCATGATCCGGCCGCTGTTGCTGGTGGCGGTGACCCTGGCGGTCAGCGCCTGTACCACCGTTGGCCGGCAGAAGACGCCGGCACCGGAGGTGGTCACCACCGTGTCCGCCGCCGCGCTCGCCGCCGAGCAGGCGCGCGTAGCAGCATTGCGGTCCGCACCGGACTGGACCTTCCAGGGGCGGGTGGCGGTCAGCAAGGGCAGGGATGGCGGCAGCGGCCGCATCGACTGGAAGCAGGACGGCCCGGCGTACGTGGTCGAACTGAGTGCACCGGTCACCCGGCAGAGCTGGAAGCTGACCGGCGATACCCACCATGAAGCCGGCCGCCTGGAAGGGCTGGCCGGTGGACCGCGTGAAGGCGAGGACGCGCAGCAGCTGCTGCTGGACGCCACCGGCTGGGACATCCCGGTCAACCAGCTGCCGGAGTGGGTGCGTGGCCTGGTGGCCGGCGATGGCGGCGGAGCGGAGCAGGTCGAGCGTGACGCGGATGGCCGGCCACGGCGTCTCCAGCAGCTGGGCTGGCAGATCCAGTATCTGGACTGGTACCCGGCCGAGGCCGGGCGCCCGGCGCTGCCACGCCGCATCGAGGCGAGCCGCGGCGACGCCAAGGTGCGGCTGCTGGTCGACCAGTGGGGCCAGGGCGCACCATGAGCGCCGTTGTCGACCGGGCGGGCTGGTCCTGGTGGCCGGCCCCGGCCAAGCTGAACCTGTTCCTGCACATCACCGGCCGTCGCGCCGATGGCTACCACCAGCTGCAGACGGTGTTCCGCCTGCTGGACTGGGGCGACCGCATCGGGCTGCGCCTGCGTGAAGACGGTCGGGTCTGCCGGCAGGGTGACGGCCTGGCCGGCGTTGCCGAAGCCGACGATCTCGCGGTGCGTGCCGCCAGGCTGCTGCAGAATGAAGCTAACGTCGGCCAAGGGGCCGATATCATCGTTGAAAAACACGTTCCTGCAGGCGGCGGCTTCGGCGGTGGGTCGTCCGATGCGGCCACCGTGCTGGTGGTGCTGAACCGGTTGTGGGGCGCCGGCCTGGATGAGGATGCGCTGGCCGCGCTGGGGCTGCGCCTGGGCGCGGACGTGCCGGTCTTCGTGCGGGGCCACAACGCCTGGGCCGAGGGCGTGGGCGAACGCCTGCGGCCGATTTCCCTTGCCCCGGCCTGGTATGTGATCGTCGAGCCCGGTGTTCATGTACCGACGCCCGCGCTTTTTGCAGACCCGGATTTGACGCGCGACAGCCCAGAGGCGAAAATAGAGGACTTCGCTTCCGGCACGCTGGTCGGGAACGTGTTCGAACCGGTGCTGCGCCGCCGTGAGCCTGCCGTCGAGGCCGCGCTCGCTGCGTTGAGCGGCATCGGCAGGGCACGGTTGACCGGTTCGGGAAGTGGTTGTTTCGTCGAGTTCGATTCGCAGGCTGCCGCCGAGCAGGGACGAGCGAAGTTGTCGAAGGAGTTGCGGGCAAGAGTGGCTGCGGGCGTTGCACGTTCGCCACTGCTGGAAGCACTCGAGCAACACTGATTCATCAATGCAGGGGCGTCGCCAAGAGGCCCAAGGCACCAGGTTTTGATCCTGGCATTCGGAGGTTCGAATCCTCCCGCCCCTGCCAATGCGGCTGCGTCCGCGCCTTCCAGCGCACTCTCTGCGCGGGACGTGGAAACAGTCGCGGTGTTGTCAGCAGCAGGGGCCGAGGTGGTCCTTGCCGCTACCGGATCCCCGCTACTCGTCCCCGCCCGAGACATTCATGATGCAAGAATCCCCGAACCTGCTGGTCTTTTCCGGCAACGCCAACAAACGCCTGGCGCAGAACATCTGCAAGGAACTGGGGGTCCGCCCGGGCAAGGCGCTGGTCTCGCACTTCTCCGATGGTGAAGTGCAGGTGGAAATCGAAGAGAACGTCCGCAAGCAGGACGTCTTCGTCATCCAGCCGACCTGCGCCCCGAGCGCTGAGAACCTGATGGAGCTGCTGGTGCTGATCGACGCGCTGAAGCGCGCATCGGTGGCCAGCGTGACCGCCGTGGTGCCGTACTTCGGCTACTCGCGCCAGGATCGCCGCATGCGTTCCTCGCGCGTGCCGATCACCGCCAAGCTGGCGGCGAAGATGTTCAGCACCGCCGGCGCTGATCGCGTGCTGACCGTCGACCTGCACGCCGACCAGATCCAGGGCTTCTTCGATATTCCGGTGGACAACGTGTATGCGTCCCCGCTGCTGCTGGCCGACATCTGGCGCGCCTACGGCACCGAGAACCTGATCGTCGTTTCGCCGGACGTGGGCGGCGTGGTCCGCGCCCGTGCGGTGGCCAAGCGCCTGGATGACGCCGACCTGGCGATCATCGACAAGCGCCGCCCGCGCGCCAACGTCTCCACCGTGATGAACATCATCGGTGATGTCGAAGGCAAGACCTGCGTGATGGTCGATGACATCGTCGACACCGCCGGCACCCTGTGCGCCGCTGCCGCTGCCCTGAAGGCGCGCGGTGCGCTCAAGGTCGCCGCCTACTGCACCCACGCGGTGCTGTCGGGCCCGGCGGTGGACAACATCACCAATTCCCAGCTCGACGAGCTGGTGGTGACCGACACCATCCCGCTGAAGGACGCCGCGCGGGTGTGCAGCAAGATCCGCCAGTTGAGCGTGGCGGAAATGCTGGCCGAGACGATGCGCCGCATCGCCTTCGGTGAGTCGGTCAGCTCGCTGTACGTCGACTGAGTTTTCGTCCCTGCCGGCAACGGCAGGGACACACCGGGCGCTTCTGGTCGCGGAAGTGCCTTCAACCGCCAAGCCGCAAGGCAAGGCAACAACCTGAGTAGTCGAAAATGTCGAAGACCCATGAAATCAAGGTCACCAAGCGTGAACTGCAGCGTAAGGGTGCGAGCCGCCGCCTGCGTCACGCCGGTGTGATCCCGGCTATCGTGTACGGCGGCAACGCCGAGCCGGTCGCCATCAGCCTGGACCACAACGAAATCTGGCTGGCCCAGCAGAACGAGTGGTTCTATGCCTCGATCCTGGACCTGAACCTGGACGGCCAGGTGCAAAAGGTGCTGCTGCGTGACATCCAGCGCCATCCGTACAAGCAGCTGATCATGCACCTGGACTTCCTGCGCGTGAACGAGAACGAGAAGCTGACCGCTTCGGTTCCGCTGCACTTCATCAACGAAGACACCTCGGCCGCTGGCAAGGCTGCCGACGTCGTGGTCACCCACGAACTGAAGGAAGTCACCATCAGCTGCCTGCCGAAGGACCTGCCGGAGTCGATCGAAGTCGACCTGGGCGAACTGAAGGCCGGCGACGTGGTCTACCTGTCGGACATCAAGCTGCCGAAGGGCGTGGAAATCCCGGCGCTGGCGCTGGGCAAGGACCACGACGACGCCATCGTCACTGCCAAGCACGGCAAGCAGGATGCTGCCGACGCTGAAGAAGCAGCGGCCGAGTAATACCCCGCGGCGCCTGTCCTTCGGGGCAGGCGCCGTATCTGGATGGAACGATGGCAGGATTGCGACTGATCGTCGGTCTGGGCAACCCCGGATCGGAGCACGCCCGGACCCGGCACAATGCCGGGTTTCATTTCGTTGAGGCCCTGGCTGAAAAGGCCGGTGCGCGCTGGAACGTGGACAGCAAGTTGTTCGGCGAGACCGCCAAGGTCGAGATCGCCGGGCAGACGGTGTGGCTGCTCAAGCCCGCCACCTTCATGAACCTCAGTGGCAAGTCGGTCACCGCCGCGCAGCGGTTCTGGAAGATCGAGCCGGAGGAAACCCTGCTGGCGCACGACGAGCTGGACCTGGCGCCCGGTGTGGCGCGGTTGAAGTTCGACGGTGGCCATGGCGGCCAGAACGGCCTGCGCGACACCATCCGCCTGCTCGGCCACGGCAAATTCCATCGCCTGCGCGTGGGCATCGGCCATCCCGGCCACAAGGACCGCGTGGTGGGCTGGGTGCTCGGCCGCCCGTCAAAGGACGACGACGTGCTGATCGCGCGCGCCATCGATGATGCGATCGACGTGATGCCGCTGGCGGTGCAGGGCGATTTCAGCGAAGCGATGAAGCGGCTGCATACCCCGAAGTAGCCGTTCCGGTAGCGACCGACCGTTGGTCGGTGCGGAGAATGATTGGCAAAGCAGCGACCATGCCGCTGTTTCCCCAATCACTTTCACCCCAGAGAGCTGTCAAACATGGGTATCAAATGCGGCATCGTCGGCCTGCCCAACGTCGGCAAGTCGACCCTGTTCAACGCGCTGACCAAGGCGGGCATCGCTGCGGCCAACTTCCCGTTCTGCACCATCGAGCCGAACGTCGGCATCGTGCCGGTGCCGGATCCGCGCCTGAACGAGCTGGCAGCGATCATCAACCCGCAGAAGGTCATCCCGACCGCGGTCGAGTTCGTCGACATCGCCGGCCTGGTGGCCGGTGCCGCCAGCGGTGAAGGCCTGGGCAACAAGTTCCTGGCGCACATCCGCGAAGTCGATGCGATCACCCACGTGGTGCGCTGCTTCGAGAACGCCGACGTCATCCACGTCAACAACAAGGTCGACCCGATCTCGGACATCGACACCATCGATACCGAACTGGCGCTGGCCGACCTGGACAGCGTCGAGAAGGCACTGAACCGCGCCGAGCGCGCGGCCAAGGGTGGCGACAAGGACGCAGCGGCACGCAAGCCGGTGCTGGCCAAGCTGCAGGCCGCGCTGGCCGACGGCAAGGCAGGCCGTTCTGCCGGCCTGGACGAGGAAGAGAAGGCGCTGGTGCGCGATCTGTTCCTGCTGACCCTGAAGCCGGTGATGTACATCGCCAACGTGCTGGAAGACGGCTTCGAGAACAACCCGCACCTGGACGCCGTGCGTGCCCGTGCCGCCGAAGAAGGCGCGCAGGTGGTGCCGGTGTCGGCGGCGATCGAAGAAGAGCTGTCGCAGCTCGATGACGAGGACCGCGATACCTTCCTGGCCGACCTCGGCCTGACCGAGCCGGGCCTGAACCGCGTGATCAACGCGGCCTACAGCCTGCTCGGCCTGCAGACCTACTTCACCGCCGGCGTCAAGGAAGTCCGCGCGTGGACCGTGCGCAAGGGCGCCACTGCGCCGCAGGCGGCCGCAGTCATCCACACCGACTTCGAGAAGGGCTTCATCCGCGCCGAGACCATCGCGTATGACGACTTCATCAAGTACAAGGGCGAAGCCGGCGCGAAGGAAGCCGGTCGCCTGCGCCTGGAAGGCAAGGAATACCGCGTGCAGGAAGGCGACGTGCTGCACTTCCGCTTCAACGTCTGATCCCGCCGCAACGGATCGACCCCGGACGCCCCGCCCTGAGCGGGGCGTTCGCGTGTGTGGCGATGGACAAAAAAACACCACGCTGCGAAACGCTTGCAGGGTGATGCTCGCCGCCACTTGTCCACAGCAAACTCCCATCGCTTTCCACGCCGGATGTGGAAAACCGGTGCAACGGTGCAGTGCAGACGCTGAGGGCGTGGGGCGCGGCCCGCGGATCTGTACCCGGTTGCGTGCTGGACAAAAATTCACCACGCGCCGAAGCGCCTGCGGCACAGGGTTCGCGGCCACTTGTCCACATCAAATCCCAACCACTCTCCACGTGCGGTGTGGAGAACTCCCGGGCACCGTGGACAAAAAAGCACCATGCCCGGAAACCGTTGCAGCACGGTGTTCGCGGGCACTTGTCCACACCAAACCCCCATCGCTTTCCACGTCCTGTGTGGAAAAGCGGCCCGGCATTCCCTTGCCGGGCGCCGTCCGCATCACCAGCGGTACGAAAGGCCCAGCTGGCCACTGACATCGTGGAAGCCCATGCCGCCGCTCTGCCGGCTGAGCTGGCCCCAGCCGCGCCAGCCACCGGACAGGTTCACCTGCACGCCGGCCGCAGCTTCGTAGATGTCGCGCGGCAGTTGCCGGCGCAGGCGTTCACCGTCCACGGCGATGGCGGCCTCGTTGCCACCGGACCACCAGTTCACTGCCACGAACGGCTGTACCTGGCCCTGTTGCTGCGTCAGCGAACGGCTGTAGAGGCGTACGCCCAGGCGCGTGGTGGTGCTGTCCTTGTCGCGGCTTTCGACCACGGTGCCGTTGGCCTCGACCACGCGGTCGGCGTCGTAGCGACCGTGGATCACCTGCAGCTGCGGTTCCAGATAGAGTGCGTGCTGCGCGGTGTGACGCAGGGGCAGCACGTATCCGGCCTCGGCCGAACCGGTCCAGCTGCGCGAGCGGTAGCGCTCCTTCTGCAGGCCCTCGCCCTGCACGTTGTTGCGGAAGCGGCCGTACTGCAGCCAGCCATCCACATAGGCACCACGTTCCATCCGGGCATCCTGCAGCCAGGTCGCATACAGGCCCAGGCTGGTGCCCTCGACCACACCGTGTGCGCGGTAGCTGGTCACCTGCGAGCGGCTGTCGCTGCGCGCGCGGCCCTGGCCGACCATCACACCGGCCTGCAGCTGGCCGCCCGGATTGGCGCTGAAGCGACGGCCGACACCCAGCAGCACGCTGTTGGCTTCACTGTCCACCTGCACCTGTGCGCCGCGGCTGTCCGGCTGGCGGCTGCGCACGTGTGCCCAGGCAATGGCATCACCGCCTTCATCGTTGCTGCCCGCCGGGTCGCCGGCGCGGTCGTACAGGCTGTGCCGGAACATGCCCAACGCAGTGCTCTGGTTGGCCTGGTACACAGCCGGCTCCGGTCGTTCCACGCGTGGCGGTGCCGGCGGCAACGGGTCAACGGGCGGATCGACCGGGGGATCGACCGGCGGGTCCACCGGCGGCAGCGGCGGGTTCGGCGGGTCGATCGGCGGGTCGACCGGCGGATCGGGCGGGTTCGGCGGATCCACCGGCGGTACGTACTCCGAGCGCAGGTACCAGTTGCCGTCGTCCGGACTGGAGACGCCGCCCTTGAACAGGAAGTAGTCATAGGCGCCGGCCACCGCGCGCCCCTGCAGGCTGAAGGTGGCATCGGACTGGCCGGCCACGCTGATCAGGCGGATGCCTTCGCTGGTCAATGCGCCGGCGCCACCGGCATTGCGCACGCTGACGCTGGCGTTGCCACGGCTGTCGCCCTGGATCACCAGCTGGTCACCGCGCGAGGCATCATCGCCGAGCGCGCGGTTGAATACCCAGCTGCCGCCGTTGCCGACGTAGTCACCGGTGACGGTCAGGGTCTTGAAGTCGTCCGCCGTGGGCGCGACGAAGGCGATGGTGCCGGCATGGTCCAGCGTGCCAACGCTGGAATCGCCGCGCACGTTCCACTGGCTGCCGCCATCCAGCGCCAGTGTCGCCACCTGGTATCCCGAGTCAGCGCGCAGCGCACCGGTGAACAGGGTGCCGTTGCGAAGGTTCATCTGCACGTTGGCGGTCGCACTGTCGACCACCACGTCGCCGCTCAGGCGGCTGTTGTCGGCGGTGAACAGGATGTCGGACGTGGCAACCGAACTTCCGTCGGTGAACACGGTATCGCTGACCCGCAGCAGGCGGCCACCCTCCAGAGTGCCGGCCTGGCGCGCGACGACGTCGCTGTTGTTGAAGGTCAGCTCGTGGTTGCTGCCCTGCAGCCAAACGGCCGGACCGTCTTCGGTCTGCAGCTGGCTGTTGTTGAACACCAGGCGGTCCCAGTACGGACCGAATACGGTGATGTAGGAGCGGTAGGCACCGGAGTTCGCGCCCTGCGCATGGATGTGCAGGTTGTCGGCGCTGAGCCTGGCGGTGTTCATCTGCACGATGCCGAACGAGGAACTGCCCAGCGTGGTGATCGAGCCGCCGTCCAGCTGTGCATCGGCCGTACTGCCGCCCAGGAATACGCCGCCACCACCGTTGCCGTAGGTGCTGATGTCCAGGTCCCTGGCGCGGATGCGCGAGTAGGGCGTTGGCGGATTGCTGCCCGAGGCGCGCAGGCCATACACCCCGTCGCCGTGGGTATCGATGCTGCCACCGCTGATCGTTGCGGTGCCGCCCCAGACGTCCAGTCCGTGGCCGTAGCCGTTGTCGCCGTACGTGCTGATCCTGGTATCGGTCAGGTCGGCCAGCGAGTCCGCGCCGGACAGCCAGATGCCGGAAAAACCATCGCGCACGGTGAAGTGGGCGCCGTTGGCGGTCAGCTGGCCCCAGCTGTTGACGTTGACCGCGTAGCCGCCGACGGTCTCGAAGCGGCCGCCGGTGATGTCGGCGCTGGAGTACACCTTGTTCGCACTGTTGCCGAGCAGGCGGACGCTGCCGCCGTTGCTGCTGGCGCTGCCGCCCACGGTGCGCAGGGTGCCGCCGTTGCCGATGTCGAAGTAGCCGTTGACCACGTCCACATCGCGCAGCGAGAGCACGCTGTCCGCGCCACTGGACGACAGGCGCCCGCTGTTGCCGCTGGTCGCTTCGGCGA
Source organism: Stenotrophomonas sp. 704A1 (assembly GCF_030549525.1). NCBI lineage: Bacteria > Pseudomonadati > Pseudomonadota > Gammaproteobacteria > Lysobacterales > Lysobacteraceae > Stenotrophomonas > Stenotrophomonas tuberculopleuritidis. Next base: position 856,147 of record NZ_CP130831.1, read on the forward strand.
AGGTCATCGTCAGCGATTCCAGCGACAGCAGCGCACCGCCTTCCGCGTACGCCGTGCTGTTGGCGCCATTGCTGATGGTGGTTCGGGCGACATGCAGTTCGCTGCCACGCCCGGTGGCATACAGCGCATGCCCGCCGCTGCTCACGCTGCCGCCCTGCAGCCAGATCCTGCCACCGCCGGTGGCATTAACCGTGCCGTAGCCGGAGACGTTCCGGTAGGCGTCGATGACCAGACCGTTGGCGTGGATCTCGCTGCCGGTACCCGTGGCGTTCAACGCATAGGCGACGTTGGCGCTGCCATTGCCGAGCTGGAGGTGACCACCCTCGATCAGCACGCTGCCCCCTGCGGAGGCCTGCACGCCGCTGCCCCCGCCAGTGATCTCGATGCGGCTGCCATCGATGAAGGCAGTGCTGCCGACGCCGTTCACGTCCAGCGCGAAACCGCTGCCGGCATGCTGCAGCGTATCGGAGGCATCGAGCTGCAGGGAGCCGCCATCGACGACCTTCAGCGGCCCCTGCAGTTCGCCCGCGTGGGCCGGCAATACGGCCCACAGCGCACTGGCGAGCAGGCTGGGAATCAGGGGATGGCGCGCCACGCGCGCGCAGGCAGGCTCACGGCGGCGCCGTGGGGGGGAGGCGTTCATGCTGGTGGATTCCTGTGGCAGGGCGCAGCACGGCTGCGCGATCTGACGCGGCGGAGCCGCATCGCTGCGGAACACCCCGTGATGACCGCTTCTGGCGTCATCGGGTGTCCGTCCCACCACGGCTGCGCGGCGACCGTTGACAGGCGCACCGTGGGGGGTGCGTCCAGACTAGAAATCAGCCCCGTCCTATGGAATCAGACGGTTCCTAAAGCAGGGGGCAGGCCGTACTCACCCGAACAGAGAGGCCTGCAGGCAGTACTCGATCAGGGCCTGGTCGCTGTCCACGCCCAGTTTGCGCATCGCGCTGATCTTCTGCGTACTGACGGTCTTGGTGCTGCGCTGCAGCTGGCGGGCGATATCACCCACGCTCATGCCGCCGGTGAACAGCCGGATCACCTCCAGCTCCCGGGGCGACAGCCGTTCGAGCACCGCCGCGGCATCGGCGGGTGCGGCGGCGGCCACCGGCATCAGCCCGGCAGGCCGGTAGGTGCGATCGGCCAGCACCGTGCGCAGGGCCTGCACCAGGCTGCCCAAGCCGTGGCTCTTGAGCACCACGCCACCGGCCCCTGCGGCATACATCGCCGCCACCAGTGACGGGTTGGACACCATCGTCAGGACCAGCAGGGGGGTGTCGGGAAAACTGCGGTGCAGGAACGAGATCAGCTTGATGCCATCGCCGAAGCTGTCACCGCCGGGCATGCTGTAGTCGGTGATCACCGCGTGCGGCCGGGTGCTGGCCATCAGCTCGACCAGGGTTGCCGGATCTGCGGCCTCGCCGACGATCTCAAGGTCCAGCTCGCCGGCCAGCACATCGCGGATGCCGGCAAGCACGATCGGATGGTCATCAGCGATGAGGATGCGGGTGGTCATGGGGATGTCGGGGGGCTGGAAGAGGAGGAGGGCCCGCGCTGGGCCAGCGGCTCAAGCAGGCGCTGCAGCCGCTGCCTGAACCCGGCCAGCGCCGCGTGCAGCGCAGGCAGGCGTTCTCCGCCGGCGATCTGCTGCTCGATCTGCTCGCCGTTGGCCACCAGTGCCGGTGCATCGACGATCACCAGCGCGCCACGGATGCGATGCAGCACCTGTGCCACCCGTGCGGGCGCCTGGTCGTCGATCGCGCGCTGCAGGCTGTCCAGGTCGGCCTGCATGGTCTGCAGGAACAGGGTCTGCATGGTGTCCGGCACCCGCAGCGGAGGGTCGACCTGCACGGCTTCTGCGCGGGCCGGGGGTTCCGGTGCAGGTGCGGCCACCTGCGCCAGAACACGCTGCAGCGCTTCCAGCGTGATCGGTTTGACCAGTACGCCCTGCATGCCTGCGTCGTAGCAGCGCTGCCGTTCGGTCGGGTCGGCGTTGGCGGTAGCGCCATGGATCGGGACGCCCACCCCGCGTGCACGCAGCGCGCGCGCCAGCCCATACCCATCCAGCCCGGGCATGTTGAGATCGGTCAGTACCAGCGCGAAGGGCCGCTGCTGCCAGTAGCCGAGCGCCTCGTTGCCATCACTGGCGACCACCGCGTGGCAGCCGAGCTGTTCCAGCTGGCCGCGCAGGATCGCCTGGTTGATCGGATTGTCCTCGGCCACCAGCACATGCAGGCCAAACCTGCGCGGTACCGGCAGGTGCCCGCGGGCATCGGCCGGCAGCGGCCGTCCGCTGGCTGCGGCCAGCGCCACCACGATGGCGTCCAGCCGGTGCAGGCCGACCTGCCAATGGCCCTGCACCGGCTGCGGCTGCATTCCGCCGTCGCGGCAGGCGACGACCTGCGGCCCACTGCAGTCGGGTGTGCCCTCGTCGAGCACCAGATCGAGCATCACCGTCGCCGGATCGCACAGTTCGCTGTCCTCGCGATGCAGGCTGGCCTGCGCGCCGCGCTGCTGCAGCCGCTCGCAGATCGACTGGGCGAATTCGCGCACGCCGCCGCGCACCTGTACCGCCAGCGCTGGCGGCAACCGTGGCGGCGGCGCCTGCAGGGGATCGGATGGCGCCGGCGGCAGTGGCAGCTCAACGCTGAAGCTGCTGCCCAGGCCACTCTCGCTGACCACCCGCAACTGGCCCTGCATCAGCGCCACCAGGTGCGCGCAGATGGCCAGCCCCAGCCCGGTACCGCGCATCGCATCGGTTCCCGGGTTGGCCTGGAAGAAGGGTTCGAACAGGTGCGCCTGGTGTTCACCGGCAATGCCGATGCCGGTATCGGCCACCTGCCAGCGCAGCCCTGGGCGCCCGTGCACGTCCTGCGCGGCCAGACGCACCACCACGCGCCCGCTGTCGGTGAACTTCAGCGCGTTGCTGATCAGGTTGTTGAGGATCTGGCGGATGCGGGCCGCGTCGCCGCTGACGGCAGAGGGCACGTCGGCATCGATGCACGCATAGAACTGCAGGCCCTTGTGCGCCGCTGCGGCCGCATAGGACTCCAGCGCATCCTCGGTCAGCCGCACCGGATCGAACGGGCCCGGTTCCAGGCTCAACTGGCCGGCCTCGGCCTTGCTGACGTCCAGGATGTCGCTGATCAGCTGCATCAGTGTCGAAGAAGAACGCTGGATGGTACCCAGGTAGTCCTGCTGCCGTGCGTCCAGCGGGGTCAGGCCGAGCAGTTCCAGCGTGCCGAGCACGCCGTACAGCGGTGTGCGGATCTCGTGGCTCATGGTGGCCAGGAACTGGCTCTTGGCCCGGTTGGCCTGGTCGGCCGCGCGCCGCGCCTGCTGCAGCACCTGTTCTGCCTCGTGCTGGCTGCTGAGGTCGATGAACAGGCACAGCACGGCAGGTTCGCCGCGATAGCGCGCTGCTGTCGCGGTGATCAGCAGGTGGCGGCTGTCCGGCGTGGTGTAGGCCAGCCCATCGCCCACCGGGGTGCGACCGGCCGACAGCACGCTGCGCCGCCAAGGGCCATGCCAGCCGCCGTCATCGTGGTCTTCGCCCAGCCAGCGCCGCGCCAGCGCGTTGTCCAGCAGCACGCGCCCGTCGCTACGCCGCAGCAGGCACAGGCCGATCGGTGCGTTGTCGAGGATGGTGCGGCTGAACGCCTCGCTTTCCAGCAGCCGTGCATGGTTGCGACGCAACGGCTCGATCACCGAACGCCGGTAGGCGCGCAGGATCAGGACGCCACCGATGGCCAGCAGCAACGCCACCGCGACACTGCCCAGCAGCGGCCCGCGCGGATGCTGGAACACCTGCTGCCAGCCCACGTGGTACACCGCCAGCCAGCCCCGCTCGCTGTGCATGCGGAACACCAGGCCATCGCGGCCGGCCTGCCAGGCCGGACCGTTGCGCCGCGCATCATCGGCATCACCCAGCAGCAGCCGGCCACCGCCATCAAACAGTGACAGGCGCTCGAACACTGCCGTTCCCATCACCTGCCGGTAGTCATCGACGCGTCCAGGGTCGAGCAGGCAGGCCAGGGCGGCCAGCGAGTCCTCGCTGCGCTCGCCCCACAGCCGTGCATCCTGCGGTGCATGGGCGATGGTCAGCAGCCGGGTCTGCCCGTCGCGCCACGCCACCGGCGCCCAGATGATGTTGCCGCGGCGCAGCGCGGGGCGTTCGCGCAGCACCTGGTGGATCGCGGCCAGGGCCGGCTGCAGGTGGTGCGGGCTGCTCTGACCGGCATCGCTGGCGGAGGTCTGCAGGGGAGCGAGCAGGCCGCGCTGGCCCAGGCCATCCACCAGCAGGCACTGCGGCGGCGGGAAGCGCGATGCAGCCCAGAACGCGCCATGGAAGCGCAGGAAGCGGTCACCCAGTTCGGCCGGCGCTGCGGACGCGTCATCGCCGCTGCCGATCTGCGCGAAATTGGCGAACAGCGGGCCACCCTGCGGCGCGCTGCCGCTGTCGGCCACCGCCTGCCCGCGGCTGCCGACATCGTGAAGCCGCCATTGGCGCAGGAAGCGTTCCTGTTCCTGCAAGGTGCCATCGAGCCGCCGGAAGTGGTAGCGGATCTTGCTCTGTTCTTCGTTGAACAGCTGGCTGCCGGTGGAGAGCAGCAGGCCGGCCTGCAGCGTTGCCAGCACCACCACGCCGATCAGCAGGGCATGCACGCGCAGGGAACGGCGAGCGAGTCGGCGTACGGGAGCGGCCTCGGCCGGCATGTCAGGTCTCGGAGCGGGAATCGTCGGTGGTGGGTGGAAGGGCCCCGGAGTGCGGCGCGGGCGGCTGCAACGACAGGATCGTCAATGCCGTTTGAGGGGATTGTGAAGCCTTTCCACCGCCGCTGTCAGCGCGATGCAGCGTGGGCCCCGGCGCTGACCGGCGGGGCGGGATCTTCGTCCAGCAGCCGGGTGAAGTCGTCCGACGGCAGCGCCTGCGAGATCAGGAAGCCCTGCACCTGGTTGCAGCCCAGCTGCCGCAGCGCGGCCAGGTCGGCATCACTTTCCACGCCCTCGGCGACGATGGTCAGGCCCAGCTGGTTGGCCAACGCGATCACCGTGGACAAGGTCAGGTGCAGTGCCGGATCGCGCGCACAGCCGCTGACCAGCGCGCGATCGATCTTGACCTCGGTGAAGGGCGTATTGACCAGGTTGTGCACCGAGCTCAGGCCCTGGCCGAAGTCATCCTGGGCCAGGCCGAAGCCCTTCATGCGCAGGCGGCATGCACCCGCGTAGAAATCGCTGACATGGCGGGTGGTGCTGTTCTCCATCAGCTCGAAGCACAGATCGGCCGGATGGCCGCCCGCAGCGAGCGTCAGTGCAAGCAGTTCGTCGGGCAGGTCGGACTGCTCCAGCAGGTGCGGCGGCAGGTTGATCGACACCGGCACGCGGAAGCCCTGCGCGCGCCAGCGTGCCTGCGCCTGGATGCTGGCCTTGAGCATCGCGCGCAGCAGCTCGCCCTCCAGGCCATGACGGCACAGCGCCGGCAGGAAACTGCCCGGCGCCAGCGTGCCCAGCTGTGGGTGGCGCCAGCGCACCAGCGCCTCAGCGGCGACCACGCGGCCGGTCTGCAGCGACTTCTTCGGCTGGAACCAGGCGGTCAGACTGCCATCGGCGAGAGCCTGCCGCAGCTGCGCTTCATCCGGCTCGGGGGCCAGCGCCGCCGGGCCCGCCCGCGCCGCCGCAGGAGCCTGGGCCACCACATCGAACAGCGTTTCAACGTCGCTGGCGGTGACCGGCTTGGACAGCAGGCCGACCACCTCCAGCCCCAGCGATTCGGCCATCAGCCGGGCCGAACTCATCATCCGCCGCGACGCCGCGCTGACCACTGCCAGACGTGGCGGCCGCGGCTGCGCGGCCAAGGCCTGGATGAACTGGATGCCATCCTGGCCCGGCATCAGCAGGTCGCTCACCACCAGGTCGTAGATCTGGCAGGCACACAGGGCGATCGCCGCATCGACGTCTTCGCAGGCATCGACCTGCACGCCGGCGCGCGCGCTGAACAGATTGACGAGATAGCCGCGCTGGAACGGCTGGTCTTCCAGGATCAGGACGCGCTGGGTCATGCGGGGTCTCCTTGGCGGACGGCGGAAAGCGCCTGGCGCAGGCGTGCGATATCGATCGGTTTGCTCAGGTAGCCCTGCATGCCACTGGCCAGGCAGCGCTCACGCTCTTCGGCGGTGGCATTGGCGGTGGCACCGATCACCGGCAGTGACACGCCCTCGGCGCGCAGGCGTCGCGCCAGTGCGTGGCCATCCATGCGCGGCATGTTGATGTCGGTGACGATCAGGTCGAAGTCGCGGGTCTGGCAGCGCTGCAGCGCCTCGACGCCGTCCTGCGCGAGTTCCACCTCGCAGCCGAGCGCCTGCAGCTGTTCGGCCAGGATCACCCGGTTGATCGGATTGTCTTCCACGGCCAGCACCCGCAGTCCCAGCGGCACCGGCTGTACATCGTGCGCCGACGCCGGCAGCAGCGTGCAGTGCTGCTGCTGGCGCGCGATGGCCAGGCCGATCGCGGTCATGCCATGCAGGGTCACCAGCAGGGCGCCATCGGCGGCCGGCGTCGGCTGGTCGCCGCCGTCCACCGAGGCCAGTACCCGCGGCCCGTCCCATGCCAGCGGCAGGTCCGCTTCTGCATCCAGCAGGATGGCGCCGGTCTGGTCGAGCAGGCGCGGATCGCCCTGCAGCGCCTGCGCACTGGCACCCCAGCGCTGCAGCCAGCCGCAGGCACTGTCGACCAGTTCGCGGTCGCGGCCACGTACATACACCGGCGGCTCGGGCAGCAGCGGCGGTCCATCCTCGGCCGCCGCCACCACCGGCAACGGCAGGCGCACGGTGAAGCTGCTGCCCAGCCCCGGCTCGCTGACCACCCGCAGTTCGCCGCTCATCAGCCGCACCAGCCGGTCGCTGATCGACAGGCCCAGGCCGGTGCCCTGGGCACTGGCCGTACCGCGGACCTGGCGGAACGGTTCGAACAGGCGTGCCTGTTCTTCGGCGGCGATGCCCGCGCCGGTGTCCGTGACCTGCCAGGCCAGCACGCTCGATTCGCCCTCGCGCTGCACCAGCCGCGCCCGCAGCACGATCCGCCCATGGTCGGTGAACTTGATGGCGTTGCTGAGCAGGTTGCCCAGCACCTGGCGGATCCGGTCGGCGTCGCCCAGCACCCGCGTCGGCAGGCGCGGGTCGGTGCACACCAGTGCCTGCAGGCCCTTGCGCGTGGCGGCGGCGGCGAAGCTGCGCAGTACGCTCTCGGACAACTCGCGCGGCGAGAACGATGCCGGTTCCAGGCTCAGCTGGCCCGATTCGATCTTCGACACGTCCAGTACGTCGCTGATCAGCTGCAGCAGCACCGACGACGAACTCTCGATGGTGCGCAGGTACTGCGACTGGCGCGCGTCCAGCGCGGTATGGCCCAGCAGTTCCAGCGTACCGAGCACACCGTACAGCGGGGTGCGGATCTCGTGGCTCATGGTGGCCAGGAACGCGCTCTTGGCCTGGTTGGCCGCATCGGCGGCCTGTCGCGCCGACGACAGCGCCGCCTGCGCCTGGCGGTGCCGCGAGATGTCATGGAACACGCACAGCAGCACATCGTCGTCCTGGTAGCGGCACGCCGCATGCAGCACCTGCAGCTGGCGGCCGTCGCGCGCGGTGAACTCCAGGCTGCGTCCGCGCTCGCCGGCGTGGCCGCGCCAGGGTGCCTGCCAGTCGCCGTCCTGTTCCTCTTCGCCCAGCCAGTCGCGCAGCAGCTGGTTGCACAGCAGCAGCCGACGGTCGCTGCGGCGCAGGACACAGATGCCGACCGGCGCCAGATCGATCACCGTGGAACTGAAATCCAGGCTTTCCAGCAGCCGTCGATGCTGCAGCAGGGCCGGCTGGATCAACTGCCGGTCCACGCGCCGGCGCAGCAGTCGCAGTGCAAGTCCTGCCAACAGCAGCAACGCGCCGCTGGCCAGCAGCGGCATCGCCAGATCGCCCAGCAGCAGGCGTGGCGGCAGGTGGTAGACCAGCCGCCAGCCATCGTCGCCGACGCTCTTGACCAGCGCCACGCCGCGTGGAAGTCCAGCGCTCCACAGCGCGCCGAAGCTGTCATCCTGGCGATGCTGCAGCGTGGTCCAGCCGGCGCTGTCCAGGCGCGGGGCAAGGCTGGACAACGCCGGCTGCCCGTCACGGTCGAGCAGCGCGTAGCCGCCGATGCCCTGGCCATCGATCATTGCGGCGGCCGCCGCGCCATCCAGCAGCAGGACCAGCCATTGCGCCGGGCGTGGACCGGCCTGCACCGGCTGCGCCAGCGCAACGCCGCTGTCGCCAGGCCGCAACCAGTACATCGGGTCCTTGCCACGCAGGCTGCCGCTGCGCGCCTGCAATGTCTGCAGCGAGGGCAGGCGGGCAATGTCCACGTCGGCCTGGCCGCCGGCCAGCCAATGCGTACCGCTGGCGTCGACCAGCAGCAGATGGGTCTGCAGCGCCTGCAGGGTATGTTCGGCACGCGGTGACAGCAGCAGGCGCTGGCCTGCGGTGCCGCCCGGGCCGTCCAGCGGCAGCTGCCGCACCGCCTCGCTGGTCGTGGCCGCCGGATCGCCGACCACCACCGAGTCGCCGAGGTAGCGCAGCAGGGCTTCGCGCTGGTCGAAGTAGATCTGCGCCCGGTACGCGGCGGCATTCATGTTGCGGCGATGCGTGGAGATGTCCGCTGTCAACGCGGCCATCAGGTAGAAACCGGTCGCCGCCAGCAGGCACAGGAACACGCACACCGTCAGCCAGCGCAGCAGCACCGAGGCGGTGGCCGGCGGCGCGGCCAGGGGCAGGGAAGGGCGTGGGAACCGGAACATGGCCCCATCCTAGGGAGCGCCTCCACTGCGCCGGAATCAGCCGTGTCCTAAAAGATGGCCGGGCCTCCCGGGCATCAGGCCAGGCGCGGCTGCCGTTCAGGCAGCAGGAGCCCCGGCACGAAAAAGCCCCCGCCGAAGCGGGGGCCCTGATCGCGTTCCGGGCGGGATCGCCTTACAGCGCGCTGCCACCGAACTTGTGGGTGTACTGCAGATTGAGGGTGCGACCCACGGTGTCGAACCAGGACACGTCGTAGTACGGGTAGGCCGTGTAGGTCCTGTCCTTCGGCGGCATCTTGTTGAACACGTTGACCACCGACAGCGACAGGCGCGAATGGTCGTCGAAGCGGTACTGCAGCGAGGCGTTGTAGCGGTAGGTCGCTTTGACGTACGGGCTGTCGCCGCTTTCCCAGTCGAACACCTGGTCGTAGCTGTCCGAGGTCGGCAGCTTGCCCAGCCGCGATCCGTACACGGTGGCCGACCACGCCTCCCGTTCCCAGGTCACGCTCAGGCCGGTCTTGGTGCGCGGGATGTCAAAGCCGCTGTTGACCGCGAACTGGTCCTCGGTCGGGTCGCCGGCGTAGCGCTGGAAGTCATGCTTCTTCACCCAGGTATGGGTGCCGTTGAAGATGAAGTCGCCGATGCCGGTCTGCAGGCGGTAGCGCAGGCCCACGTCGATGCCCGCAGTGGACTCGCGGGCCACGTTGATCGGGTTGACGTGCACGCCGTACAGGCGGCCGTCCTCGCTGCGGGTGACGCGTGCCAGCGCATCGACACAGGTCGGTGAGCCGATGTCGGCATCGCCGAGTCGGCAGTCGGCTTCATCGGCCAGGATCGAACGCACGTCCATGTCCTGCACCTGGTCGCGCATGTCGATGTCGAACCAGTCCACCGACAGGTCCAGGCCCGCCGCCGGCGACCACACGAAGCCGGCACTCCAGGACGTGCTGGTTTCCGGCTCCAGCTGGCGGTTGCCGCTGCGGCTGCGGATCACGTTGCGTTCGTAGTCGGCGCAATCCTCGGCGGCCTCGGCGCGGCAGGTGTACAGGTCCTCGGCGCTGGTCTCGTCGTTGCCGGGCCCGGCGAACACATAGTGCAGGTCCGGTGCGCGGAACGCGGTGCCATAGGAACCCCGCACCAGCAGGCTGTCGAGCGGGCGCCATTCCAGGCCGCCGCTCCAGGTGGCCTTGCCGATGGTGTGGCCCGAGTAGCGGTACTGGTCATAGCGGCCAGCCACGCTCAGGTTGACCGTCTCATGCAGCGGCATGCGCAGTTCGGCAGCGCTGGCCCAGCGGTTGCGCGAGCCCTTGCCGTTCGAATCCTTCCAGCTGTAGTAGTAGTACTGCGTCGCCAGCGGATCGGGGTTCAGCGAGTACGCCTGCTGGCCGACCTCGACCGTCGCGGCGAAACCGGCGTCGCCGCCGGGCAGACCGAACAGCGCACCGTTGGTCAGGGTGAACGCTGCGGTTTCGGTGCGCGACTTCGGCGTATAGGTGGTGCGCGCGGCGATCGAATCGTATTCGGCGCGGGTCAGCGGCCGGTACAGGCGCGACGGGTCGGCGTTGTAGATCGGGAAGCCCTCCTCGTCCTCGCCCAGCTGCGGGCCCAGGAACAGGTCGTTGGCCTTGGCCGCGATGATCTGCGGCCAGCTGATCCGTGACTGGTACTGCGAGTGACTCAGCGCGGCCTCGTAGTCCCAGCGGCCGGTCAGCGTGCCCTTGAAGCCGGTGGTGACACTGAAGGTCTTCTGCGTACTGCGGACCATCGCGTTGCGCAGCCCGCCCATTTCCTCGGGCGAGAACTGGCGCTGCCAGAACTCGATCTCACCGGTGGCTTCGTTGTTGAAGTAGCCCGATTCGTCGCCGTCGGCCGCCATGCGCCCCCACGAGGTGACATCGCGCATCAACGACATCGTGTGGTAGCCCAGCTGCACGTCGGCGAACCACTGCTGGCCGTTGTCGAAGTCGTAGCTCAGCGAGGCGTAGCCGTTGGCACCGCGGCGCTTGCTGAGGATGGTGCCGTAGCCGATCGAGCTGTCGCTGCCGCAGTAGTAGCCGTAGCGCGGACGGAAGGCGCGGTAGGTGCTGCCCTGGTTCTGTCCGGCCAGCGCCTCGCAGGTGGCCGCACCGGGGTCCAGGTAGTCGTCGTTGTAATCGGTACGCAGGTAGGCGCGGCGCGCGATGCGCGAACCTTCGGTGGGGCCGTCCTGGGTCGAGTCCTGCAGCTCGCGTTCATGGGCCCACAGCGGCGCCTGCGACTGCAGCTCGACGCTGTACACCGCGTTGAAGTTGCCGCGGCTGAAGCCGCTGGCCAGGCTCATGTCGAACGATTCGCCACCGCCCTCGGTGGTGGTGCCCATGCGCATGTCGACGGTGGTGCCATCGGCCGTCTTCTTCAGGATGAAGTTGACCACACCGGCGATCGCGTCCGAACCGTAGATCGCCGATGCACTGCCGGTCAGCACTTCGATGCGGTCGATCATGCCCAGCGGAATGTTCGACACGTCGGTGAAGTTGCTGCGGCCCTTGAACGGCATCGGGAAATCGGCGATGCGGCGGCCATTGACCAGCACCAGGGTGTGGTTCGGGCCCAGTCCACGCAGATCGACCTGCTGGGCGCCCGGCGAGAAATCGGCGCCGCCGGAGGATTGCTGGCTCTGCGTCTCGCCGCCGTTCTGGGTCATCGCCCGCAGCACATCGGGAACGGTGGTGAAGCCGCTCGAACGGATCTGCTCTGCATTGATGACGGTGATCGGGGCCGGGCCCTCCACCTGGGCCCGCGGAATGCGCGAGCCGGTCACCTGCACCGCATCCAGTTGTTGAACCGAAGAGGAGCCGGGTGCCTGGGCAGCCGCCGACGCAGCAACGCCCATCAACGCCAGCTGGATCGACCACGCCATCGCCTGTCTACGCATGAGAGATTCTCGAAGTAATGCCGGCCCGCAGAGGAGGGGCCCTGTCCCCCATTCACACTTCGGAATGGGCGCGCGCATTTAACGCCTTTTTTATGTCCTTGACTACTGGGGGCAGGTCTGGCAAAGAGTGAAAACGGTTGCAGGCCGATTCTGTTCAGGGAGATCAAGATGCGACCCCTTCGAACCCCACGCGTCCGGGTACTCGCGCTGCTGCTGCTGGCCAGCGTCTGGCCCGGTGCGGCAATGGCGCAGGCGCTGGCCGACCCTGGCTTCGCCTATTACGAGGTCGGTGACCTGGACGCCCCGCGGCCGGGTCCGCGGGCGCCGGCGATGATGCTGATGGGCGGCGGCGAATGGGTACCCGAGGCCTTCCGGTGGTGGTTGCGCCAGGCCGGCAACGGTCGTGTGCTGATCCTGCGTGCCTCCGGCAGCGACGAGCTGCAGCAACGCCTGTACCGGGAGATCGGTGGCACCACGGCGGTGCAGACGCTGGTCTTCGACCACCGCCGCGGCGCCGATGACCCGGCCGTGCTGCGCGTGGTTGCCGCGGCCGATGCGATCTTCATCGCCGGTGGTGACCAGTCGCGCTACATCCGCTTCTGGAAGGGCACTGCGCTCAATCGCGCACTCAACGCGCACGTCCGCGCCGGCAAGCCGATCGCCGGCACCAGCGCCGGGCTTGCCATCCTGGGCGGCTACGCCTACGGCGCGCTGGATGGCGGCAGCATTGATTCGGCCAGCGCGATGGCCGACCCGATGGGCCGCGCGGTGACCCTGGATCGTGGCTTCCTGCAGCTGCCGTTCCTGCAGCGGGTGGTCACCGACACCCATTTCGACCGGCGCGACCGCCTCGGTCGCCTGATCGTGTTCGTCGCCCGTGCCGCGCAGGACAGCGGCGACCCGGACATGACCGGCATCGGCATCGACGAGGACACCGCGCTGTGCGTGGAGCCCGACGGCCAGGCACAGGTGTACAGCGCCGATGGCCAGGGCAAGGTCTGGGTGGTCAGCCCCGGCCGCGACGCCGACCGCCTGGTCGAAGGCGAGCCGTTGCAGTTCCATGCCGTGCCCGTCACCGTGGTCGCCAGCGGTGGCCGCCTGCGCCTGGATGACTTCCAGGCCGACGTCGACTACCACGCCCTGGCCGACATCACCGACGGTGAGATCGAAATCACCCGCCGGTAGCGCCGGGCCATGCCCGGCGGCCTGGCCGCACCGTTCTTTCCGCCGGGCATGGCCCGGCGCCACTACATTTTCCTGGAGACGTACCCATGAAACTTCGCCTTGCGCTGTCTGCCCTGTTGTCCCTGCCTCTGCTCGCGCAGGCAGCGCCATCCACCTCGCCGCTGCTGGTCATCCATGGCGGGGCAGGGGTCGAGCGCAAGGATCTGTCGCCGGCCGAGGAGAAGGCCGCGCGCGCGGCGCTCAAGGCGGCGCTGTTGAAGGGCCACGCCGAACTGGCGGCGGGTCGGCCGGCGCTGGCTGCGGTCACCGCTGCGATCACCGTGCTCGAGGACGATCCCACCTTCAATGCCGGCAGGGGCGCCGTCTTCACCCACGAGGGCCGCAACGAGCTGGATGCCGCGGTGATGGACGGCGCCACCCAGGCCGCTGGCGCGGTGGCCGGCGTGCAGCGCGTGCGCAATCCGATCCTGCTCGCGCAGACGGTCATGCAGAAGTCCAGGCACGTGATGATGGTCGGGCAGGGCGCCGAGGCGTTCGCGGTGGAACAGGGCATGTCCCTGGTCGACCCGTCCTGGTTCCGGACCGACAAGCGCTGGAACCAGCTGCAGCGGGCCCTGAAGGAAGAAGCGGCCGGCCAGGCCCACGCGGACCTGGAAACGGCCAGGCACTTCGGCACCGTCGGTGCGGTCGCGCTGGATGCGCAGGGGCATCTGGCCGCCGGCACCTCCACCGGCGGCATGACCAACAAGCGCTACGGCCGTGTCGGCGACTCGCCGATCATCGGCGCCGGCACCTGGGCCGACGCACGCTGTGCGGTCTCGGGCACGGGCTGGGGCGAGTACTACATCCGTACCGCCGCCGCGCATGAGATCTGCGCGCGCATGCGTTACCTCGGGCAGTCGCCGCAGCAGGCCGGCGCCGGCGTGATCAACGATGCGATTCCGCAGATGGGCGGCGACGGCGGCGCGATCGTGCTCTCCGCAGACGGCAACGCAGCGACGCCATTCAACACCCAGGGCATGTATCGCGGCTGGATCGGCACCGATGGCGTGCCGCACGTGGCGATCTTCGCCGACGAGGCGCTGGCACTGCCGGGCCAATAACCTTGCGTATCAATGGGTTTGCGACGCATGTGAAAAAAAGTGAAAAAAAGCGTTGACAGACCCCCGCTTCATCTCCAGAATTGCGGGCTCACCACCACACACCGCAACGCTTCGGCGGCACGGGACGGGGTGGTAGAAGGAGGGATACCCAAGCGGCCAACGGGGGCAGACTGTAAATCTGCTGGCTTACGCCTTCGGTGGTTCGAATCCACCTCCCTCCACCAGCTTCACGTTGTGGCACATTCCCGGTGCGGGAGTAGTTCAATGGTAGAACCTCAGCCTTCCAAGCTGATGGTGCGGGTTCGATTCCCGTCTCCCGCTCCATTGAATGAACTTTGAATATTATCGAGTTCATGCCATAATGCAAAACTCGCTCACGTAGCTCAGTCGGTAGAGCACTTCCTTGGTAAGGAAGAGGTCGAAGGTTCGATTCCTTTCGTGAGCACCATCTATCAGCACCACACCAGACGAATTCGAGATAAGCAGCCATGGCCAAGGGTAAGTTCGAGCGCACCAAGCCGCACGTCAATGTCGGCACCATCGGTCACGTCGACCACGGCAAGACCACGCTGACCGCCGCACTGACCAAGATCGGTGCCGAGCGCTTTGGTGGTGAGTTCAAGGATTACTCCGCGATCGACGCCGCGCCGGAAGAAAAGGCACGTGGCATCACGATCTCGACCGCGCACGTCGAATACGAATCCACCACCCGTCACTACGCCCACGTCGACTGCCCGGGCCATGCTGACTACGTCAAGAACATGATCACCGGTGCTGCCCAGATGGACGGCGCGATCCTGGTGTGCTCGGCCGCTGACGGCCCGATGCCGCAGACCCGCGAGCACATCCTGCTGTCGCGCCAGGTCGGCGTGCCGTACATCGTCGTGTTCCTGAACAAGGCCGACATGGTGGACGACGCCGAGCTGCTGGAACTGGTCGAAATGGAAGTCCGTGAGCTGCTGAGCAAGTACGACTTCCCGGGCGACGACACCCCGATCATCTCGGGTTCGGCCCGTCTGGCGCTGGAAGGCGACCAGAGCGAGATCGGCGTGCCGGCCGTGATCAAGCTGGTCGATGCCCTCGACACCTGGATCCCGACCCCGGAGCGTGACGTCGACAAGTCGTTCCTGATGCCGGTCGAAGACGTGTTCTCGATCTCGGGCCGCGGCACCGTGGTGACCGGTCGTATCGAGCGCGGCGTGATCAAGGTCGGCGAAGAAATCGAAATCGTCGGCATCCGTCCGGTGCAGAAGACCACCGTGACCGGCGTGGAAATGTTCCGCAAGCTGCTGGACCAGGGCCAGGCAGGCGACAACGCCGGTCTGCTGCTGCGCGGCACCAAGCGTGACGACGTCGAGCGTGGCCAGGTCCTGGCCAAGCCGGGTTCGATCAAGCCGCACACCAAGTTCGACGCCGAAGTCTACGTGCTGTCGAAGGACGAGGGCGGCCGTCACACCCCGTTCTTCAAGGGCTACCGTCCGCAGTTCTACTTCCGTACCACCGACATCACCGGTGCGGTTGAGCTGCCGGAAGGCGTCGAGATGGTGATGCCGGGCGACAACGTGAAGATGGTTGTCACCCTGATCAACCCGGTCGCCATGGACGCCGGCCTGCGCTTCGCCATCCGCGAAGGCGGCCGTACCGTCGGCGCCGGCGTGGTTGCCACGATCCTCGAGTAAGCCTGCATGCCGGCGGTCGCATAGCGCTGCCGGTCTGGCGAGTGGCGGGCCGGGAACCTCGGTCCGCCTTCGCCGTCTAAGGGAAGGCAAGTTTTCAACGTACGCCAGTAGCTCAATTGGCAGAGCAGCGGTCTCCAAAACCGCAGGTTGGGGGTTCGAGTCCCTCCTGGCGTGCCATCTGCCCACCTTATCCAGCGGCCTTGCCGCTAAAGCAGACACAGCCTGATGAATAGCAAGATCGAACATTCCAAGGACACCTCCGCGCAAGGCGGGGATATCGTCAAGTACGTCCTCGCATCGCTGCTGGTACTGGCAGGTCTGTTCGTCTGGTTCTGGTTCTCCGCCGACACCGGTCGCGCTGCCCAGCTGGGCGCGTGGGCCGGTCAGTTGCGTGCGTTGGCGGTGGTGGTCGGCCTGGTTGGCGGTATCGGCGTGTTCATGCTGACCGGCAAGGGGCGCGACACCCGCGAATTCCTCTCCGAGTCGCGTTTCGAGCTGCGCAAGGTGGTCTGGCCGACGCGCCAGGAAGCCATCCGCATGACCTGGGTCGTGATGGTCGTGGTGATCGTCCTCAGCTTGCTGCTGGGTGGATTTGATTACGTCATTCAGTGGCTGGTCCAGCTGTTCCTGAGCCGCTAAGGAGATACACCATGAAGCGTTGGTACGTCGTTCACGCCTATTCGGGCTTCGAGAAGTCGGTGGCGCAGGCACTGCGCGATCGCATCGTCCGTGACGGCATGGAGGAGCGCTTCGGCGACGTCCTGGTTCCGACCGAGGAAGTGATCGAGATGCGCGCCGGGCAGAAGCGCCGCTCCGAGCGCAAGTTCTTCCCGGGCTACGTGCTGGTCCAGATCGAGACCCACGAAGAAGCGGGCATTCCCCGCATCGACAACGAAAGCTGGCACCTGGTCAAGGAAACCCCGCGCGTGATGGGCTTCATCGGCGGCACCGCCGATCGTCCGCTGCCGATCGCGGATTCCGAGGCCGAGTCGATCCTGAACCGCGTTCAGGAAGGCGTCGAGAAGCCGCGCCCGAAGGTGCTGTTCGAGCCGGGCCAGATGGTCCGTGTCACCGACGGCCCGTTCAACGACTTCAACGGCGTCGTCGAAGAAGTCAATTACGAGAAGAGCCGCCTGCGCGTCTCGGTGCTGATCTTTGGTCGCGCCACCCCGGTCGAGCTCGAGTTCGGCCAGGTCGAAAAGGCCGTCTGACCGGGCCGCGCCCGGTTTCATTCGTTTACATGCCGCTTCAGGCATGTGAAGAAAAAACCTGTTATAGTGCGCGGCTC
Organism: Stenotrophomonas sp. 704A1; assembly: GCF_030549525.1. NCBI lineage: Bacteria > Pseudomonadati > Pseudomonadota > Gammaproteobacteria > Lysobacterales > Lysobacteraceae > Stenotrophomonas > Stenotrophomonas tuberculopleuritidis. The sequence continues at coordinate 873,131 of NZ_CP130831.1, forward strand.
CCGCTGGGAAGCCGGCGGAACGAGGCCACCGAAAGGTGGCCTTCGGCATGATTTCAAAACGCGATGCCGGGACGCGTGATTCCCGGTCCGATGGGGAGCCTGTTGTCGCAAGGCGCTAGCACCCGGAGAGTACTCACATGGCAAAGAAAGTTGTCGGTTACATCAAGCTGCAGGTGAAGGCCGGTCAGGCCAACCCCTCGCCGCCGGTCGGTCCCGCGCTGGGTCAGCGTGGTCTGAACATCATGGAATTCTGCAAGGCCTTCAATGCCGCCACGCAGAAGCTCGAGCCGGGTCTGCCGGTTCCGGTGATCATCACGGCCTACTCGGACCGTACGTTCACCTTCATCACCAAGAGCACCCCGGCCACCACCCTGCTGAAGAAGGCCGCTGGCATCTCGTCGGGCTCCAAGCGCCCGAACACCGAGAAGGTCGGCAAGGTCACCCGTAAGCAGCTGGAAGAGATCGCCAAGGCGAAGGAACCGGATCTGACTGCCGCCGACCTGGACGCCGCCGTGCGTACCATCGCTGGCTCTGCCCGTTCCATGGGCCTCGTGGTGGAGGGTTAAGAAGATGGCACAGACCAAGCGTGAGAAGGCCATCAAGGCCGCTGTCGTTCCGGGCAAGGCGTACGCCTTCGAGGACGCGATCAACATCCTGAAGACCGCCACCAAGGCCAAGTTCGTCGAGTCGATCGACGTGGCCGTGCGCCTGGGCGTCGACGCGAAGAAGTCCGACCAGCAGGTCCGTGGCTCCACCGTGCTGCCGGCCGGTACCGGCAAGTCGGTCCGCGTTGCCGTGTTCGCGCCGGCCGGTGCCAAGGCTGACGAAGCCCTGGCCGCTGGCGCCGACGCCGTCGGCATGGACGATCTGGCCGAGAAGATGCAGGCCGGCGATCTGAACTACGACGTCGTCATCGCGACCCCGGACGCCATGCGCGTTGTCGGCAAGCTGGGTACCGTGCTGGGCCCGCGCGGCCTGATGCCGAACCCGAAGGTCGGCACCGTCTCCCCGAACCCGGGTGAGGCTGTGAAGAATGCCAAGTCGGGTCAGGTGCGTTACCGCACCGACAAGGCCGGCATCATCCACTGCACCATCGGCAAGGCCGACTTCGCCGAAGACGCGCTGAAGTCGAACCTGACCGCGCTGCTGCTGGACCTGATCAAGGCCAAGCCGGCCACCTCGAAGGGCACCTACCTGCAGAAGGTTTCGGTCAGCTCGACGATGGGCCCGGGCGTCACCGTCGACCAGTCGTCGCTGACCCTGAAGTAAAAGTTTGAAGCGGTCACGGTTCCCTCGGGGGCCGTGACCGTGACATTTGAAGGCATCGCCGGCAGCTCATCGCCGGTGGTAGCCGTCAAAGACCGCAGGTGCGGTCATGGCATGCCGGCGACGGGCACGGAAGCTCGAATTGGCAGGGAGTCGCCGCCGGAGCAGTCATGAACGCTTAATCGGTTCTTCGGAGCCACCCTGCGTAGATGGTGCCCTTCTGGAGTTTTTCTGGTTCACGCATGTCTGGGATTTCCCTGATTGCCTCCAGGTCTGGAACGGCCCACCCCCGGAACATCATTCCGATGTTCCCGGCGTCCAGGACGGATGCCGCACAGGACCGCACACGGCAGGAGCCGTAAGCGGAGTTCAATTGGAGGAGTGCAATGGCTCTCAATCTGTCCCAGAAGCAAGAAGTAGTCGCCGAGCTGGCAGACGTCGCCGCCAAGGCCCACTCCTTGATCGCAGCCGAATACGCTGGCACCACGGTCGCCCAGATGACCGCGATGCGCAAGCAGGCTCGCGAAACCGGTGTTTTCTTGAAGGTTGTCAAGAACACCCTGGCTTCGCGTGCCGTTGAAGGCACCGAGTTCGCAGTCGCACAGGACCAGATGGTTGGTCCGCTGCTGTACGCGTTCTCGCTCGAGGAGCCCGGCGCAGCCGGTCGCCTGATCAAGGAAGCCGCCAAGGGCAACGACAAGCTGAAGGCTAAGGTCGTCGCCATCGGTGGTGAAGTGTTCCCGGCGAGCCACGTCGAGGTTCTGGCATCGCTGCCGACCCGCGACCAGGCCCTGGCCATGCTGGCACGCGTCCTGACCGAGCCGGTCACGATGTTCGCCCGCGCCATCAAGGCAATCGGCGACAAGCAGAATGGTGGCGACGTCGCCGCCGACGCTGCTGAACCGGCCGCCGAGACCGCCTGAGTTTCGACTAATCGTGGTTCCTGACGGAACCTCACCCCAGAAAAACATCCAAAGGTAATTATCATGTCCCTTACCAACGAACAGATCGTCGACGCCATCGCCGAGAAGTCCCTGATGGAAGTGATGGAGCTGGTCAAGGCCATCGAAGAGAAGTTCGGCGTCTCCGCCGCTGCTCCGGTTGCCGTTGCTGGCCCGGCCGGCCCGGCCGCTCCGGTCGAAGAGCAGACCGAATTCGTCGTGACCCTGAAGACCGCCGGCGACAAGAAGGTTGAAGTCATCAAGGCCGTCCGCGCCATCACCGGCCTGGGCCTGAAGGAAGCGAAGGACCTGGCCGAAGCCGGTGGCGTCCTGAAGGACAACGCTTCGAAGGACGAAGCCGAGAAGATGAAGAAGGACCTGGAAGCTGCTGGCGCGACTGTCGAAGTCAAGTAAGCACTTCCTTTGCATCGTCATCGATTCGCGGCGATGCAGCCAAGGCTGGGGGCGTAAGCCCCCGGCCTTTGGTCGTTGTTGTAGATCCACGTTCTGCGTGGATGCAGGCAGGTGGTAGAAAAGCCCAGCACGGGCTGCAGTCAGGCCCCGGTCGGCCAGCGCATCGCGCGGCGGCAGGGGAGTGGAAGCAGACGAGTTGGCAGTTGGAAGTAGCGGGAGAAGGCGTGCTGGTGCCGGCAATACCAGCGACTTCCAACTGACAATTTCAAGTTCCCTTCGGGTCGTGCACGCAGACGGCCCGCACAACAAGGTGGAAGACCTCATGACGTCCTATTCGTTCACCGAAAAAAAGCGTATCCGCAAGGATTTCGGCAAGCAGCGCTCGATTCTCGAAGTGCCGTTTCTGCTGGCCATCCAGGTGGATTCCTACCGTGATTTCCTGCAGGAAAACGTCGATCCGGCCAAGCGCGCCGATTACGGCCTGCACGCCGCGCTGAAGTCGGTCTTCCCGATCGCCAGCTACAGCGGCAATGCCGCCCTGGAATACGTCGGCTACAAGCTGGGCGAACCGGTCTTCGACGAGCGTGAGTGCCGCCAGCGTGGCATGAGCTACGGCGCGCCGCTGCGCGTCACCGTGCGTCTGGTCATCTACGACCGCGAGTCGTCGACCAAGGCCATCAAGTACGTGAAGGAGCAGGAGGTCTATCTGGGCGAAATCCCGCTGATGACCGAGAACGGCACCTTCATCGTCAACGGCACCGAGCGCGTCATCGTCTCGCAGCTGCACCGTTCGCCGGGTGTGTTCTTCGACCACGACCGTGGCAAGACCCACAGCTCGGGCAAGCTGCTGTACAGCGCCCGCATCATCCCCTACCGCGGCTCCTGGCTGGACTTCGAGTTCGACCCGAAGGATGCGCTGTTCACCCGTATCGACCGTCGCCGCAAGCTGCCGGTGTCGATCCTGCTGCGCGCGCTCGGCTACAGCAACGAAGAGATGCTGGCCGAGTTCTTCGAGATCAACACCTTCCACATCAACCCGGATGAAGGCGTCCAGCTGGAGCTGGTGCCGGAGCGCCTGCGTGGCGAAACCCTGGGCTTCGACCTCGCCGACGGCGACAAGGTCATCGTGGAAGCCGGCAAGCGCATCACCGCGCGCCACATCAAGCAGCTGGAAGCCTCGGGCATCGCCGCCCTGGCCGTGCCGGACGACTACCTGGTCGGCCGCATCCTGTCGCACGACGTGGTCGACGCCTCGACCGGCGAACTGCTGGCCCAGGCCAACGACGAGATCAGCGACGAGCAGCTGCAGAACTTCCGCAAGGCCGGCGTCGATGCGGTGGGCACCCTGTGGGTGAACGACCTGGATCGTGGCCCGTACCTGTCCAATACCCTGCGCATCGATCCGACCAAGACCCAGCTGGAAGCCCTGGTCGAAATCTACCGCATGATGCGTCCGGGCGAGCCGCCGACCAAGGATGCCGCGCAGAACCTGTTCCACAACCTGTTCTTCACCTTCGAGCGCTACGACCTGTCCGCGGTCGGCCGCATGAAGTTCAACCGTCGCGTGGGCCGCAAGGAAACCACCGGCGAAGCCGTGCTGTACGACCGCAAGTACTACGGCGAGCGCAACGACGAAGAGTCCAAGCGCCTGGTCGCCGCCCACGGCGACAGCTCCGACATCCTGGACGTGATCAAGGTCCTGACCGAGATCCGCAACGGTCGCGGCGTGGTCGATGACATCGATCACCTGGGCAACCGCCGCGTGCGGTCGGTCGGTGAAATGGCCGAGAACGTGTTCCGCGTCGGCCTGGTCCGCGTCGAGCGCGCGGTCAAGGAGCGCCTGTCGATGGCCGAGTCCGAAGGCCTGACCCCGCAGGAGCTGATCAACGCCAAGCCGGTCGCCGCTGCCATCAAGGAGTTCTTCGGCTCCTCGCAGCTGTCGCAGTTCATGGACCAGAACAACCCGCTGTCGGAAGTCACGCACAAGCGCCGCGTCTCGGCCCTGGGCCCGGGCGGCCTGACCCGTGAGCGCGCCGGCTTCGAAGTGCGCGACGTGCACCCGACCCATTACGGCCGCGTCTGCACCATCGAAACGCCGGAAGGCCCGAACATCGGCCTGATCAACTCGCTGGCCGTGTACGCCCGCACCAACCAGTACGGTTTCCTCGAGACCCCGTACCGCAAGGTCGTGGACGGCAAGGTCTACGACGAAGTCGAGTTCCTGTCGGCGATCGAAGAAAACGAGTACGTCATTGCCCAGGCCAACGCGCTGACCGATGCCAAGGGCGCCCTGACCGAGCAGTTCGTTCCGTGCCGCTTCCAGGGCGAATCGCTGCTGAAGCCGCCGGCGGAAGTCCACTTCATGGACGTCTCGCCGATGCAGACCGTGTCGATCGCGGCTGCGCTGGTTCCGTTCCTGGAGCACGATGACGCCAACCGCGCACTGATGGGCGCGAACATGCAGCGTCAGGCCGTGCCGACCCTGCGTGCGCAGAAGCCGCTGGTTGGTACCGGCATCGAGCGCGCCGTGGCACGTGACTCCGGTGTGACCGTCAACGCCCGTCGTGGTGGCGAGATCGTGCAGATCGACGCGGCCCGCATCGTGGTCAAGGTCAACGAGGAAGAGATCGTTGGCGCCACCGATGCCGGCGTGGACATCTACAACCTGATCAAGTACACCCGCTCCAACCAGAACACCTGCATCAACCAGCGTCCGCTGGTGGAAGTGGGCAACGTGGTGGCGCGTGGCGACGTGCTGGCCGACGGTCCGTCCACCGACATCGGCGAACTGGCCCTGGGCCAGAACATGCTGATCGCCTTCATGCCGTGGAACGGCTACAACTTCGAAGACTCCATCCTGCTCTCCGAGCGCGTGGTGGAAGAGGATCGCTACACCACGATCCACATCGAAGAGCTGACCTGCGTTGCGCGTGACACCAAGCTGGGGCCGGAGGAAATCTCCGCCGACATCCCGAACGTCTCCGAGCAGGCGCTGAACCGCCTGGACGAGAGCGGCGTGGTGTACATCGGTGCCGAAGTCCGCGCCGGCGACATCATGGTCGGCAAGGTCACCCCGAAGGGCGAAAGCCAGCTGACCCCGGAAGAGAAGCTGCTGCGCGCGATCTTCGGCGAGAAGGCCTCGGACGTGAAGGACAGCTCGCTGCGCGTTCCGCCGGGCATGGACGGCACCGTCATCGACGTGCAGGTCTTCACCCGCGACGGCATCGAGAAGGACAAGCGTGCCCGCCAGATCGAAGAGTCCGAAATCAAGCGCGTCAAGAAGGACTTCGACGACCAGTTCCGCATCCTGGAAGCGGCCATCTACATGCGTCTGCGTTCGCAGATCGTGGGCAAGGTGGTCAACGGTGGTGCCGGCCTGAAGAAGGGCGATGTCATCTCCGACGCCTACCTGGACGGCCTGAAGAAGGCTGACTGGTTCGCCCTGCGCATGAAGGACGAAGACGCTTCGGAAGCCATCGAGCGCGCGCAGAAGCAGATCCAGGCGCACGAGAAGGAGTTCGAGCGTCGCTTCGCCGACAAGCGCGGCAAGATCACCGCCGGCGACGACCTCGCTCCGGGCGTGCTGAAGATGGTCAAGGTGTTCCTGGCCGTGAAGCGCCGCATCCAGCCGGGCGACAAGATGGCAGGCCGCCACGGCAACAAGGGTGTGGTGTCCAACGTGGTGCCGGTCGAGGACATGCCGTACATGGCCTCGGGCGAGACCGTGGACATCGTGCTGAACCCGCTGGGCGTGCCGTCGCGTATGAACATCGGGCAGATCCTGGAAGTGCACCTGGGCTGGGCGGCAAAGGGCCTGGGCCGCAAGATCCAGGCGATGATGGAAGCGCAGGCGGCCGTCACCGAACTGCGCAAGTTCCTCGACGACATCTACAACCACGACGACACCAACGTGGCCAACCGTGTCGACCTGTCGCAGTTCAGCGATGAAGAGCTGCTGCGTCTGGCCCGCAACCTGACCGACGGCGTGCCGATGGCCACCCCGGTGTTCGACGGTGCCACCGAAGCGGAAATCAAGCGCATGCTGGAACTGGCCGATCTGCCGAGCAGTGGCCAGACCCAGCTGTATGACGGCCGCACCGGTGAAGCGTTCGATCGCCACACCACCGTGGGTTACATGCACTACCTGAAGCTGAACCACCTGGTCGACGACAAGATGCACGCGCGTTCGACCGGTCCGTACTCGCTCGTCACCCAGCAGCCGCTGGGCGGCAAGGCGCAGTTCGGCGGCCAGCGCTTCGGTGAAATGGAAGTCTGGGCGCTGGAAGCCTACGGCGCGGCCTACACCCTGCAGGAAATGCTGACGGTGAAGTCCGATGACGTGCAGGGCCGCAACCAGATGTACAAGAACATCGTCGACGGTGAGCACGAGATGGTCGCGGGCATGCCGGAATCCTTCAACGTGCTCGTGAAGGAAATCCGCTCGCTGGCCATCAACATGGAACTGGAAGACAACTGATCCATGCCGGCGCGGCGGTCCGCCGCCGCGCCGCTGGCAGTGACCTGAAAGCCCATCGACACAGCATTCCTCCTTCTGGAGAACACCATGAAAGACCTGCTCAACCTCTTCAACCAGCAGCGCCAGACGCTGGACTTCGACGCGATCAAGATCGCGCTGGCCTCGCCGGACCTGATCCGTTCGTGGTCCTTCGGCGAAGTGAAGAAGCCGGAAACCATCAACTACCGTACCTTCAAGCCGGAGCGTGACGGCCTGTTCTGCGCCGCCATCTTCGGCCCGGTCAAGGACTACGAGTGCCTGTGCGGCAAGTACAAGCGCATGAAGCACCGCGGCGTGGTCTGCGAGAAGTGCGGCACCGAAGTGACCCTGGCCAAGGTGCGCCGTGAGCGCATGGGCCACATCGACCTGGCCTCGCCGGTCGCGCACATCTGGTTCCTGAAGTCGCTGCCGTCGCGCATCGGCCTGATGCTGGACATGACCCTGCGCGACATCGAGCGCGTGCTGTACTTCGAAGCCTACGTGGTGACCGAGCCGGGCCTGACCGCCCTGGAGCGCCGCCAGCTGCTGACCGAAGAACAGTACCTGCAGGCCCGCCAGGAGCACGGTGACGACTTCGACGCCGCCATGGGCGCCGAGGCCGTGTACGAACTGCTGCGCACGATCGATCTGCAGTCGGAAATGACCCGCCTGCGCGAGGAAATCGCCGCTACCGGTTCGGAAACCAAGCTCAAGCGCCTCACCAAGCGCATCAAGCTGATCGAAGCCTTCCTGGAATCGGGCAACCGTCCGGAATGGATGGTCATGACCGTGCTGCCGGTGCTGCCGCCGGACCTGCGTCCGCTGGTCCCGCTGGACGGCGGCCGCTTCGCGACCTCCGACCTGAACGACCTGTACCGCCGCGTCATCAACCGCAACAACCGCCTGCGCCGCCTGCTCGAACTGAGCGCGCCGGACATCATCGTGCGCAATGAAAAGCGCATGCTGCAGGAATCGGTCGATGCGCTGCTGGACAACGGCCGTCGCGGCCGTGCCATCACCGGCACCAACAAGCGCCCGCTGAAGTCGCTGGCCGACATGATCAAGGGCAAGCAGGGCCGCTTCCGCCAGAACCTGCTCGGCAAGCGCGTCGACTACTCGGGCCGTTCGGTCATCGTGGTCGGCCCGTACCTGCGCCTGCACCAGTGCGGCCTGCCGAAGAAGATGGCGCTGGAACTGTTCAAGCCGTTCGTCTTCGCCAAGCTGCAGCGTCGTGGCCTGGCCACCACCATCAAGGCCGCCAAGAAGCTGGTCGAGCGCGAAGAAGCCGAAGTCTGGGACATCCTGGAAGAGGTCATCCGCGAGCATCCGGTGATGCTGAACCGTGCGCCGACCCTGCACCGTCTGGGCATCCAGGCGTTCGAGCCGGTGCTGATCGAAGGCAAGGCGATCCAGCTGCACCCGCTGGTCTGCACCGCGTTCAACGCCGACTTCGACGGTGACCAGATGGCCGTCCACGTGCCGCTCTCGCTGGAAGCCCAGCTGGAAGCGCGTGCGCTGATGATGTCGACCAACAACATCCTGTCGCCGGCCAACGGCGAGCCGATCATCGTGCCGTCGCAGGACGTCGTGCTGGGTCTGTACTACATGACCCGCTCGCTGGAAAACAAGAAGGGCGAGGGCATGGCCTTCGCCAACATCGCCGAAGTCAAGCGCGCCTACGACAACCGCGTGGTGGAACTGCACGCGCGCGTCAAGGTCCGCATCACCGAGGTGGTGACCGACGAGGACGGCAACAAGCAGAACAAGAGCTCGATCGTGGACACCACGATCGGTCGCGCCCTGCTGGCCGAAATCCTGCCGGAAGGCCTGCCGTTCGCGCTGGCCAACACCGAGCTGACCAAGAAGAACATCAGCCGCCTGATCAACTCCAGCTACCGCCAGCTGGGTCTGAAGGACACGGTCGTGTTCGCCGACAAGCTGATGTACACCGGCTTCGCCTACGCGACCCGCGCCGGCGTCTCCATCGGCATCGACGACATGCTGATCCCGGACGAGAAGAAGGGCATCCTCACCGAGGCCGAAGCCGAAGTGCTGGAAATCCAGGAGCAGTACCAGTCGGGTCTGGTCACCGCCGGCGAGCGCTACAACAAGGTGGTCGACATCTGGTCGCGCACCAACGAGCGCATCGCCAAGGCGATGATGGACACCATCGGTACCGAGAAGGTGGTCAATGCCAAGGGCGAGACCATCGACCAGAAGTCGATGAACTCGCTGTACATCATGGCCGACTCCGGTGCGCGTGGTTCGCAGGCGCAGATCCGTCAGCTGGCCGGCATGCGTGGCCTGATGGCCCGCCCGGATGGCTCGATCATCGAGACGCCGATCAAGGCGAACTTCCGCGAAGGCCTGAACGTGCAGGAGTACTTCAACTCCACCCACGGTGCCCGTAAGGGTCTGGCCGATACCGCGCTGAAGACCGCGAACTCGGGTTACCTGACCCGTCGTCTGGTCGACGTCGCGCAGGACGTGGTGATCACCGAGGTGGATTGCGGTACCACCGAAGGCCTGATCATGACCCCGATCGTGGAAGGCGGCGACGTGGTCGAGCCGCTGAAGGATCGCGTGCTGGGTCGCGTGGTGGCCGAGGACGTGTTCCTGCCGGGCAACGACGAGGATCCGATCGTCACCCGCAACACCCTGCTGGACGAAGCCTGGGTCGCCCGTCTGGAAGATGCCGGCGTGCAGACCATCAAGGTCCGCTCGACCATTTCCTGCGAATCGGCGTTCGGCGTCTGCTCGCGCTGCTATGGTCGCGATCTGGCCCGTGGCCACCTGGTCAACATCGGTGAAGCGGTCGGCGTCATCGCCGCCCAGTCCATCGGTGAGCCGGGTACCCAGCTGACCATGCGTACGTTCCACATCGGTGGTGCGGCGTCGCGAGCTGCTGCGGTCGACAACATCACCGTCAAGACCACCGGCTCGGTCAAGTTCAGCAACCTCAAGTCGGTCGAGCATGCCAACGGCTCGCTGGTGGCAGTGTCGCGCTCGGGCGAAATCTCGGTGCTCGATGCCCACGGCCGTGAGCGTGAGCGTTACAAGCTGCCGTACGGTGCGACCATCACCTCCAAGGATGGTGACGCGATCAAGGCAGGCCAGACCGTGGCCAACTGGGATCCGCATAACCACCCGATCGTGTCCGAAGTGGCCGGCTTCATCCGCTTCATCGACTTCGTCGACGGCATCACCGTCATCGAGAAGACCGATGAGCTGACCGGCCTGGCCTCGCGCGAGATCACCGACCCGAAGCGCCGCGGCGCCCAGGCCAAGGATCTGCGCCCGATCGTCCGCATCGTCGATGCCAAGGGCAACGACCTGTCGATTCCGGGTACCGACCTGCCGGCGCAGTACCTGCTGCCGCCGCGCTCGATCGTCAACCTGCAGGACGGCGCTCCCGTCGGCGTCGGTGACGTGGTCGCCAAGATCCCGCAGGAAGCGTCCAAGACCCGCGACATCACCGGTGGTCTGCCGCGCGTGGCCGATCTGTTCGAAGCCCGCAAGCCGAAGGATCCGGCAGTGCTGGCCGAGCGTTCGGGCATCATCAGCTTCGGCAAGGACACCAAGGGCAAGCAGCGCCTGATCATCAAGGACACCGATGGTTCGGAGCACGAAGAGCTGATTCCGAAGTACCGTCAGGTCATCGTGTTCGAAGGTGAGCACGTGACCAAGGGCGAAACCATCGTCGACGGCGAGCCGAGCCCGCAGGACATCCTGCGCCTGCTGGGTGTCGAGCCGCTGGCCGCCTACCTGGTCAAGGAAATCCAGGACGTGTACCGCCTGCAGGGCGTGAAGATCAACGACAAGCACATCGAGGTGATCACCCGCCAGATGCTGCGCAAGGTCGAGATCACCGATCAGGGCAGCAGCAAGTTCCTGAACGGCGAACAGGTCGAACGCCAGCGCGTCATCGAGGAGAATGCACGCCTCGGTGCCCGCAACGAGCTGATCGCCCGCTTCGATCCGGTGCTGCTGGGCATCACCAAGGCCTCGCTGGCGACCGAATCGTTCATTTCGGCGGCCTCCTTCCAGGAGACCACCCGCGTGCTGACCGAGGCTGCCGTCCGCGGTACCAAGGACAACCTGCGCGGTCTGAAGGAAAACGTGATCGTCGGTCGCCTGATCCCGGCCGGTACCGGTCTGTCGTACCACAGCAACCGCCGTCGCGGCGCGTCCGGTCTCACCGAGTCGGAGATGCAGACCCTGGCCGGTACCCCGGCTGCGGTCGAAGCCGTCCCGGCGGACGTCGAGACCGAAGCGGCCTCGGGCGAAGAATGAGGTCAAGGGTCCGGCCGGAAGGCCGGACCCCCCTCGGGTTTCACGCCCGGGCCTGCGCCCGGGTGAGGTGTGAAGGGCAGGGCGGCCTGGCCGCACTGCCTGCCAGATGCGCCCAGCCAGCCTCCAGGGGCTGGCCGGGCAACCTGAACGGGGTACATGGAGGCCCCCCAGTAACGTTCCGGGATCAGGAACGGGCTTGACAGAACGCGTTTGACTGCGTTCCTGCCGGGTTGCTACAATCGTCTGTCTCAGCAGGCCAGAATTTTGGCCTGCTTTAACATTTCCGCATCTCAGGCCGGATTTCCGGCCACCAATCAGAAGAACCTACTGATGGCGACGATCAACCAGCTGGTCCGCAAGCCGCGGCAAGCGACCACCTACAAGAGTGCCTCGCCGGCGCTCGACAAGTGCCCGCAGCGCCGTGGCGTCTGCACCCGTGTCTACACCACCACTCCGAAGAAGCCGAACTCGGCTCTGCGCAAGGTTGCCAAGGTCCGCCTGACCAACCAGGAAGAAGTGATTTCCTACATCGGTGGTGAAGGCCACAACCTGCAGGAGCACTCCGTGGTCCTGATCCGCGGCGGTCGCGTCAAGGACCTGCCGGGTGTGCGTTACCACACCGTTCGTGGCTCGCTCGACGCCGCTGGCGTTGCCAAGCGTCGCCAGGCCCGTTCCAAGTACGGCGCCAAGCGTCCGAAGGCCTAAGGAGAGAGCATATGTCGCGTAAGGGTAATACTCCGCAGCGTTCCGTCCTGCCCGATCCGAAGCACGGAAGCGAAACCATCGCCCGCTTCATCAACATGGTCATGCAGAGCGGCAAGAAGTCGGTCGCTGAAAAGATCGTGTACGGCGCCATGGACGTCATCTCCGAGAAGAACGCCAACTCGATCGAGCTGGTGCAGAAGGCTCTGGACAACGTCGCTCCGGCGGTCGAAGTGAAGTCGCGTCGTGTCGGTGGTGCCACCTACCAGGTGCCGGTCGAAGTGCGCGCCTCGCGCAAGATGGCACTGGCCATGCGTTGGCTGATCGACTCCGCGCGCAAGCGTGGCGAGAACACCATGCCGAAGAAGCTGGCTGCTGAACTGATCGACGCCTCGGAAAACCGTGGCGGCGCCATCAAGAAGCGCGAAGAAACCCACCGCATGGCCGAAGCCAACAAGGCATTCGCCCACTACCGCTGGTGAGTTTGACGGCCTTGTAAAACAGGCAGGGCAGCACCATTACGGTGCTGCCTCGCGGCCCCAGAAGGGCTGCGCCAATCCGAAGGCCGCCGCAAGGCGGCGTTCGGCCATCCGAAATCCAAGAAATCTGAGAGGCTCCCCGTGGCCCGTTCCACTCCCATCGAGCGTTACCGTAACTTCGGCATCATGGCCCACATCGATGCCGGCAAGACCACCACGTCCGAACGCATCCTGTTCTACACCGGCAAGAGCCACAAGATCGGTGAAGTGCACGACGGCGCCGCCACCATGGACTGGATGGAGCAGGAGCAGGAGCGTGGCATCACGATCCAGTCCGCTGCGACCACCGCGTTCTGGAAGGGCATGGACAAGTCCCTGCCGGAGCATCGCTTCAACATCATCGACACCCCCGGGCACGTCGACTTCACCATCGAAGTGGAGCGCTCGCTGCGCGTGCTCGACGGTGCGGTGTTCGTGCTGTGTGCCGTGGGTGGCGTGCAGCCGCAGTCGGAGACCGTGTGGCGCCAGGCCAACCGCTACAAGGTGCCGCGCATTGCGTTCGTCAACAAGATGGACCGCACCGGCGCCAACTTCTACAAGGTCCGTGACCAGCTGAAGGCCAAGCTCGGCGCTGTCGCCGTGCCGATGCAGCTGCCGATCGGCGCCGAAGAAGGCTTCAAGGGCGTTGTCGACCTGCTGAAGATGAAGGCCATCCATTGGGATGAAGCCTCGCAGGGCATGAAGTTCGAATACGGCGAGATCCCGGCCGACCTGCAGGAAAAGGCTGAAGAAGCCCGTACCTTCATGATCGAAGCCGCGGCGGAAGCCAACGAAGAGCTGATGGAAAAGTACCTGGGCGGCGAAGAGCTGGCCGAGTCCGAAATCATCAACGCGCTGCGTACCCGCACCCTGGCCACCGAAATCGTTCCGATGTACTGCGGTTCGGCGTTCAAGAACAAGGGCGTGCAGGCCATGCTCGACGGCGTGATCCAGCTGCTGCCGTCGCCGGTCGATGTGCCGGACGTGACCGGTACCGACGTGGACGACGAAACCAAGGAAATGAGCCGCAAGTCCGACGACAAGGCTCCGTTCTCGTCGCTGGCCTTCAAGATCATCACCGACCCGTTCGTCGGCGCGCTGACCTTCTTCCGTGTCTACTCGGGCACGCTGAATGGCGGCGACACCGTGCTGAACTCGGTGAAGGGCAAGAAGGAGCGCATCGGCCGCATCCTGCAGATGCACTCGAACAACCGCGAGGAAATCAAGGAAGTTCTGGCCGGTGACATCGCTGCCGCCGTGGGCCTGAAGGACACCACCACCGGTGACACCCTGTGCTCGATCGATCAGCCGATCATCCTGGAGCGCATGGTGTTCCCGGAGCCGGTGATCTCGATGGCCGTCGAACCGAAGACCAAGTCGGACCAGGAAAAGATGGGTCTGGCCCTGGGCCGTCTGGCGCAGGAAGATCCGTCGTTCCGCGTCAAGACCGACGAAGAATCCGGCCAGACCATCATCTCGGGCATGGGCGAGCTGCACCTGGACATCATCGTCGACCGCCTGAAGCGCGAGTTCAACGTTGAAGCCAACGTCGGCGCGCCGCAGGTGGCCTACCGCGAAACCATCACCCTGGCCGACGTCAAGTCGGACTACAAGCACGCCAAGCAGTCCGGTGGTAAGGGTCAGTACGGTCACGTCGTGATCGAGCTGTCGCCGCTGACCGCTGAAGACCGTGCCGACGCCAAGCTCGCCCCGGCGATCAAGGACGACTTCCTGTTCATCAACGACATCACCGGTGGCGTGATTCCGAAGGAATTCATCCCGTCGATCGAAAAGGGCCTGCGCGAAACCATCACCAGCGGTCCGCTGGCTGGCTTCCCGGTCGTGGACGTCAAGGTGAAGCTGGTGTTCGGTTCGTACCACGACGTCGACTCCTCGGAAATGGCGTTCAAGCTGGCATCGTCGATGGCCTTCAAGCAGGGCTTCGCCAAGGCCAAGCCGGTGCTGCTGGAGCCGATCATGAAGGTCGAGATCGTGACCCCGGAGGATTACCAGGGTGACGTGATGGGCGACGTGAGCCGTCGTCGCGGCGTGCTGCAGGGTTCCGACACCACCGGTGACGGTTCGGCCAGCATCATCAACGCGATGATCCCGCTGGGTGAAATGTTCGGCTACGCCACGGCGCTGCGTTCGCAGACCCAGGGCCGCGCCACCTTCACCATGGAATTCGACCATTACGAGCCGGCGCCGAACAACATCGCCGAAGCCGTCATGAAGAAGGGCTGAGCCTCGCTCAGCCTCTCCTGAAAACCACTTACAAAATCAAGGTATACAACAATGGCAAAGGGTAAGTTCGAGCGCACCAAGCCGCACGTCAACGTCGGCACCATCGGTCACGTCGATCATGGCAAGACCACGCTGACCGCCGCGCTGACCAAGATCGGCGCCGAGCGCTTCGGTGGCGAGTTCAAGGATTACTCCGCGATCGACGCCGCGCCGGAAGAAAAGGCACGTGGCATCACGATCTCGACCGCGCACGTCGAATACGAATCCACCACCCGTCACTACGCCCACGTCGACTGCCCGGGCCATGCTGACTACGTCAAGAACATGATCACCGGTGCTGCCCAGATGGACGGCGCGATCCTGGTGTGCTCGGCCGCTGACGGCCCGATGCCGCAGACCCGCGAGCACATCCTGCTGTCGCGCCAGGTCGGCGTGCCGTACATCGTCGTGTTCCTGAACAAGGCCGACATGGTGGACGACGCCGAGCTGCTGGAACTGGTCGAAATGGAAGTCCGCGAGCTGCTGAGCAAGTACGACTTCCCGGGCGACGACACCCCGATCATCTCGGGTTCGGCCCGTCTGGCGCTGGAAGGCGACCAGAGCGAGATCGGCGTGCCGGCCGTGATCAAGCTGGTCGATGCCCTCGACACCTGGATCCCGACCCCGGAGCGTGACGTCGACAAGTCGTTCCTGATGCCGGTCGAAGACGTGTTCTCGATCTCGGGCCGCGGCACCGTGGTGACCGGTCGTATCGAGCGCGGCGTGATCAAGGTCGGCGAAGAAATCGAAATCGTCGGCATCCGTCCGGTGCAGAAGACCACCGTGACCGGCGTGGAAATGTTCCGCAAGCTGCTGGACCAGGGCCAGGCAGGCGACAACGCCGGTCTGCTGCTGCGCGGCACCAAGCGTGACGACGTCGAGCGTGGCCAGGTCCTGGCCAAGCCGGGTTCGATCAAGCCGCACACCAAGTTCGACGCCGAAGTCTACGTGCTGTCGAAGGACGAGGGCGGCCGTCACACCCCGTTCTTCAAGGGCTACCGTCCGCAGTTCTACTTCCGTACCACCGACATCACCGGTGCGGTCGAGCTGCCGGAAGGCGTCGAGATGGTGATGCCGGGCGACAACGTGAAGATGGTTGTCACCCTGATCAACCCGGTCGCCATGGACGCCGGCCTGCGCTTCGCCATCCGCGAAGGCGGCCGTACCGTCGGCGCCGGCGTGGTTGCCACGATCCTCGAGTAATCTGCTAGACTCTGCGCCCCGATGTTGCCTGGGTAGGGCATCGGGGCGTATCAAACGGGAAAGTAGGCACAGGATGTGCCTTGTGTTCCCCGGACCAGGAAGGGTCAATGCCATTCAGGCGGCGTCAACAGGAGACTGTTGACAGCTGCCTTGCGTGCCATTATGCTTCTCCGTCTGGGCGGGCCGGGTTCACGGGTCTGCCTACGTTTTTGGGGTCTACGGATTGACCTTGTCGGCCTGCGGGAGTGCGGGCCGTCCGCATTCAGGGATTTCATGGGGCAAAGCAACCCAGAGGCTTTGTCTGTCGCTCTTTTAACGAAGGAACCTACCGCCATGGCGGACCAAAAGATCCGGATCCGGCTGAAAGCGTTCGATCATCGTCTGATCGACCGTTCGGCCAGCGAGATCGTTGAGACGGCCAAGCGGACCGGCGCGCAAGT
Source organism: Stenotrophomonas sp. 704A1 (assembly GCF_030549525.1). Taxonomy (NCBI): domain Bacteria; kingdom Pseudomonadati; phylum Pseudomonadota; class Gammaproteobacteria; order Lysobacterales; family Lysobacteraceae; genus Stenotrophomonas; species Stenotrophomonas tuberculopleuritidis. Next base: position 889,686 of record NZ_CP130831.1, read on the forward strand.
GCGTGGCCCGATCCCGCTGCCGACCAAGATCGAGCGTTACACCATCCTCGTCTCCCCGCACGTCGACAAGGACGCGCGTGACCAGTACGAGACCCGCACGCACAAGCGCGTGCTCGATATCGTTGACCCGAATGACAAGACCGTGGACGCGCTGATGAAGCTCGAACTGGCTGCCGGCGTCGACGTTCAGATCAAGCTGACCTGAGGACTACGACCATGACGAAGAAGTATTCGTTGGGCTTCGTGGGCCGCAAGGCCGGCATGAGCCGCGTGTTTACCGAAGATGGTCGTTCCATCCCGGTGACCCTGATCGAAGCAACCCCGAACCGCATCGCGCAGATCAAGACCGTCGAAACCGACGGCTACAGCGCCGTGCAGGTGACCGTCGGCGCGCGTCGCGCTGCCCTGGTCAACAAGCCGGAAGCCGGCCACTTCGCCAAGGCGAAGGTGGAAGCGGGTCGTGGCCTGTGGGAATTCCGCGTTGAAGACGCCCAGCTCGGCGATTTCGCCGTGGGTGGCGAAGTCAAGGCGGACATCTTTGAAGTCGGCCAGATCGTCGACGTCCAGGGTGTCACCAAGGGCAAGGGCTTCCAGGGCACCATCAAGCGCTACAACTTCCGTATGGGTGACGCTACCCACGGCAACTCGCTGTCGCATCGCGCGCCGGGTTCGCTGGGTCAGCGCCAGACGCCGGGTCGCGTGTTCCCGGGCAAGAAGATGTCCGGTCACATGGGCGCCGTGCAGCAGAGCACCCAGAACCTGGAAGTTGTCAAGGTCGACGTCGAGCGCGGTCTGATCGCGGTTCGCGGCGCCGTTCCGGGCGCGGCGGGTGGCGACGTGATCGTCCGTCCGGCGAGCAAGGCATAAGGAGAGATGACGATGGAACTCGTTATCACGGGTAGCAACAACAAGGTCTCGGTCTCCGACGCCGTGTTCGGTCGCGATTTCAGCGAAGATCTGGTCCACCAGGTCGTCGTTGCTTACCGCAACGCCGGTCGCGCCGGCACCAAGGCGCAGAAGACTCGCTCCGAAGTGGCAGGTACCACCAAGAAGTCGAAGAAGCAGAAGGGCGGCGGCGCGCGTCATGGCGCACTGACGGCTCCGATCTTCGTCGGCGGCGGTGTCACCTTCGCGGCAAAGCCGCGCAGCTTCGAGCAGAAGGTCAATCGTAAGCAGTACCGTGCCGCCATGTGCGCGATCCTGTCCGAGCTGAACCGTCAGGGCCGTCTGACCATCGTGGAGTCCTTCGATGTCGAAGTGACCAACACGAAGGGTCTGATCGCCAAGCTGGCCGGCCTGGAAGTGGGCAAGCGCCCGCTGATCGTCACTGAAGAAGCCTCCGAGCACCTGTACCTGTCCGCCCGCAATCTGCCGTACGTGCAGGTGCGTGACGTGCAGGGCCTGGACCCGGTGTCGCTGGTCGGTGCCGACACGGTCGTCATCACCGCTGACGCGGTCAAGAAGGTCGAGGAGTGGCTGGCATGAACAGCAACGAAAAAATCTTCAGCGTGCTGCGTGCCCCGCGTGTCTCCGAAAAGACCGCGCGCCTGCAGGAACTCTCCAACCAGTATGTCTTCGAAGTTTCGAACGAAGCCACCAAGGCCGATGTAAAGGCCGCGGTCGAGCAGCTGTTCGACGTCAAGGTCGAAGCTGTCAACGTGGTCAACGTCAAGGGCAAGAACAAGTCCTTCCGTAACCGTGCTGGCCGCCGCGGCGATTGGCGCAAGGCGTACGTTCGCCTGGCCGACGGCCAGTCGATCGATGTAACGGCCAAGGCCTGAGGTACATCCCATGCCATTGATGAAATTCAAGCCCACCTCCCCCGGCCGTCGTTCGGCCGTGCGCGTGGTCACGCCCGACCTGCACAAGGGTGCTCCGCACGCCGCACTGGTCGAGTCGCAGAGCCGTTCCGGTGGTCGTAACCACCACGGCCGCATCACCACCCGTCACGTTGGTGGTGGCCACAAGCAGCACTACCGCATCATCGACTTCAAGCGCAACAAGCTGGGCATCCCGGCGCGCGTGGAACGCATCGAATACGATCCGAACCGCACCGCCCACATCGCCCTGCTGTGCTACGTCGACGGTGAGCGTCGCTACATCATCGCCCCGAAGGGTCTGAAGGCGGGTGATCAGGTGATCGCCGGTTCGGATGCCCCGATCAAGGCGGGCAACACCCTGCCGCTGCGCAACATCCCGGTCGGTACCACCATCCACTGCATCGAGCTGAAGCCGGGCAAGGGCGCCCAGATCGCCCGTGCCGCGGGTGCTGCGGTGCAGCTGGTAGCTCGTGAAGGCATCTACGCCACCCTGCGCCTGCGCTCGGGTGAAATGCGCAAGGTTCCGGTCGAGTGCTGCGCGACCATCGGCGAAGTCGGCAACGACGAGCACAGCCTGGAAAAGCTGGGCAAGGCCGGTGCCAAGCGTTGGCGCGGCGTCCGCCCGACCGTTCGTGGTGCTGCCATGAACCCGGTTGACCACCCGCACGGTGGTGGTGAGGCGAAGGCCGGCCAGGGTAATCCGCATCCGGTCACCCCGTGGGGTGTCCCGACCAAGGGTTACAAGACGCGCCATAACAAGCGCACTCAGCAGTTCATCGTCCGCGATCGTAGGGGCTAATCGACCATGGCACGTTCACTCAAGAAGGGCCCGTTCGTCGATCACCACCTCGTCAAGAAGGTGGAGGCCGCTGCGGGCAGCAAGAAGCCGATCAAGACCTGGTCGCGCCGTTCGATGATCCTGCCTGACATGGTAGGCGTCACCATTGCCGTGCATAACGGCAAGAACCACATCCCGGTTCTCGTCAACGAGAACATGGTCGGCCACAAGCTCGGCGAATTTGCCATCACCCGGACCTTCAAGGGTCACGGTGGTGACAAGAAGTCGGGCAAGTAAGGAGAGATGACAATGGAAGCGAAAGCCATCCTGCGCACTGCGCGCATCTCCCCGCAGAAGGCACGTCTGGTCGCTGACCAGGTGCGCGGTCTGCCGGCCGAGCGTGCCGTCAACCTGCTGAAGTTCTCGGACAAGAAGGCTGCACACCTGATCAAGAAGGTGGTGGAGTCGGCTATTGCAAATGCCGAGAACAACCAGGGCGCCGACGTCGACGAGCTGAAGGTTCAGACCATCATGGTTGATGAAGGTCCGACCCTGAAGCGTTTCATGGCGCGGGCGAAAGGCCGCGGCACCCGCATCCTCAAGCGCACCAGCCACATCACTGTGGTTGTGGGCGCCGGCAAGTAAGCGGATAAGGAAAAGACCATGGGTCATAAAGTTCATCCGATTGGTATCCGTCTCGGTATTTCCAAGGACTGGAACTCCAAGTGGTACGCCAACAAGGCCGAGTTCGCTGGTTATCTGGCAGCCGACCTGAAGGTGCGGGAAATGCTGCGCAAGAAGCTCGCGCAGGCCGGCATCAGCAAGATCCTGATCGAGCGTCCGGCGAAGACCGCTCGCGTGACGATCCACACCGCCCGTCCGGGCGTGGTGATCGGCAAGCGCGGTGAGGACATCGAGAAGCTGCGCAAGGAAGTGAGCGAGATGATGGGCGTTCCGGCGCACATCAACGTCACCGAAGTGCGCAAGCCCGAGCTGGACGCACAGCTGGTTGCCGAATCGATCGCGCAGCAGCTGGAGCGTCGCATCATGTTCCGCCGCGCAATGAAGCGCTCGGTCGGCAACGCAATGCGCCTGGGTGCCCTGGGCATCAAGGTCAACGTGGGTGGCCGCCTCAACGGTGCTGAAATCGCCCGTTCGGAGTGGTACCGCGAAGGCCGCGTGCCGCTGCACACGCTGCGTGCCGACATCGACTATGGCTTCGCTGAAGCCAAGACGACCTACGGCATCATCGGCATCAAGGTCTGGATCTACAAGGGCGAGGTCTTCGATTTCTCCCAGGTTGGCCAGGAAAAGCAGGACGACACCCCGCGCAACGATCGTAACGATCGCGGCGACCGTGGTGACCGTCAGCGCCCGGCTCGTGAAGCGAGGTAACGACAATGTTGCAACCCAAGCGAACCAAGTACCGCAAGGTGCACAAGGGCCGTAACGAAGGCCTGAGCTGGAGCGCCAACGCTGTCAGCTTCGGCGAATACGGCCTGAAGGCAACCGCCCACGGTCAGCTGACCGCGCGTCAGATCGAAGCGGCCCGCCGCTCGATCAGCCGCTACGTCAAGCGCGGCGGCAAGATGTGGATCCGAGTGTTCCCCGACAAGCCCATCACCAAGAAGCCCATCGAAGTTCGAATGGGTTCGGGTAAGGGCAACGTGGAATACTGGGTGGCCCAGATCCAGCCCGGCCGCATGATCTATGAAATCGAGGGTGTTACCGAGGAAGTGGCACGCGAGGCGTTCCGCCTGGCCGCCGCCAAGCTCTCGGTCACCACCACTTTCGTGACCCGGACGGTGCGCTGATGGATATCAAAACTCTCCGTGAAAAGTCGGCTGACGAACTCAAGGCCCACCTGATCGACCTGCGTAAGGAACAGTTCTCTGTCCGTATGCAGCAGGTCACCGGCCAGCTGCCGAAGACACACGACATCCGCCGGGTCCGTCGCGAGATTGCTCGCGTCAAGACCCTGCTCGGCAGCACGAAGTAAGGATGGCCGCTATGAGCGACAATACTGAAAACAAGACGCTGCGCACGGTCGAAGGCCGTGTCGTCAGCAACAAGATGGACAAGACGGTTACCGTCCTGGTTGAGCGTCAGGTCAAGCACGCACTGTACGGCAAGTACATCAAGCGCTCGACGAAGCTGCACGCCCACGATGCCGACAACGCCTGCAACGAAGGCGACGTCGTCCGCGTGACCGAGATTGCTCCGATGTCCAAGACCAAGAACTGGCGCGTGGTGGAAGTCATCACGCGTGCGGCTGAATAAGGAGTCTGAATCATGATCCAGATGCAGAGCTACCTTGACGTCGCGGACAATTCGGGTGCCAAGCAGGTGATGTGCTTCAAGGTGCTGGGTGGTTCCAAGCGCCGTTACGCCGGTATCGGCGACATCATCAAGGTCACCGTGAAGGATGCGATCCCGCGCGGCAAGGTCAAGAAGGGCGAAGTGTATGACGCCGTCGTGGTGCGTACCCGCAAGGGTGTGCGTCGCGCCGACGGCTCGCTGATCCGCTTCGACGGCAACGCTGCCGTTCTGCTGAACAACAAGCAGGAGCCGATCGGTACCCGTATCTTCGGGCCGGTGACCCGTGAACTTCGTTCGGAGAAGTTCATGAAGATCGTCTCGCTCGCTCCCGAAGTGCTGTGAGCGACAGGAGATAATCATGGCTAACCGTATCAAGAAGGGCGACCAGGTTGTCGTCAACGCCGGCAAGGACAAGGGCAAGCAGGGCGAAGTCGTCCGCGTCGACGGCGACCGTGTGGTCGTCGCCAACGTGAACATCGTCAAGCGCCACACCAAGCCGAACCCGCAGGCAGGTGTTGCCGGCGGCGTGGTCGAGCGTGAAGCGTCGATCCATATCTCCAACGTGAATGTGCTGAACCCGGCTTCGGGCAAGGGCGAACGCGTTGGCTTCAAGGTGCTGGAGGATGGACGCAAACTGCGTGTGTTCCGCTCCAGCGGTGAGGCGCTTGACGCCTGAGGAATGAGAAGATGACTTCCCGTCTCGAAAAGTTTTACAAGGAAGAAGTGGTGCCGGCGCTGATGAAGCAGTTCGGCTACACCAATCCGATGGAAGTGCCGAAGCTCGTCAAGGTCACCCTGAACATGGGTGTCGGCGAAGCGGCCACCAACAAGAAGATCCTGGAAAACGCCGTCGGCGACATGACCAAGATTTCCGGCCAGAAGCCGGTTGTCACCAAGTCGCGTATCTCGGTTGCGTCGTTCAAGATCCGTGATGGTTGGCCGATTGGCTGCAAGACCACGCTGCGTCGCCACAAGATGTACGAGTTCCTGGATCGCCTGATCAACATCTCGCTGCCGCGCGTGCGCGACTTCCGTGGTGTTTCCGGTCGTTCCTTCGACGGTCGCGGCAACTTCAACATGGGTGTGAAGGAACAGATCATCTTCCCGGAAATCGACTTCGACGCTGTCGACGCGATCCGCGGCATGGATATCGCCATCACCACCACTGCGAAGACCGACGCGGAAGCGAAGGCGCTGCTGGCAGCGTTCAAGTTCCCGTTCCGTAACTGATTCGTCGAGGAAACCGAAATGGCAAAGACCTCCATGGTCAACCGCGACATCAAGCGGGAAAAGCTGGCCAAGAAGTACGCCGACAAGCGTGCGGCTCTGAAGAAGATCGTGTCCTCGGTGGACGCGAGCTACGAAGAGAAGATCGACGCCGCAACCAAGCTGGCCAAGCTGCCGCGCGATTCGTCGCCGAGCCGCCAGCGCAACCGTTGCGAGCTGTCGGGCCGTCCGCGTGGCGTCTACAGCAAGTTCGGCCTCGGCCGCAACAAGCTGCGTGAAGCCACCATGCGTGGCGACGTTCCGGGCCTGCGCAAGGCCAGCTGGTAATCCCAGCCGGTCCTGCCAGCGGGGGCTCCCCAGGGAGCCCCTGCAGCCGGGGAAGGGGCGCGTTCAGCTTTCCTTCTGCAAAAAACCCGAAGAGCCCGACGCAAGTCGGGCTCTTTTGGCGTATACTCCCGCGTCTTGCCCTGCGCAACGCGTAAGGGGTAGGGGGCCTGGCCCGTTTCCAGGAGACAACAGATTTTCGCGAAAGCGGATATCGGTGCACTCAAAGGTACTCATATGAGCATGACTGATCCCATCGCCGACCTGCTGGTCCGCATCAAGAATGCGGCAGCGGTGGGCAAGCAGACGGTGAAAGCCCCGTCGTCCAAGATCAAGGTTGCGATCGCCCAGGTCCTGAAGGACGAGGGTTACATCACCGACCTGCGCGTTACCGCGCTCGAGAACAACAAGTCCGAGCTGGAAATCGTGCTGAAGTATTTCGAAGGCAAGCCGGTCATCGCGACCCTGAAGCGCTTCTCGCGTTCGGGCCTGCGCCAGTACCGCGGCAAGAGCGAACTGCCGAAGGTCATGAACGGCCTGGGTATTTCCATCATTTCCACCTCCAAGGGCATCATGACTGATGCGCAGGCGCGCCAGCTGGGCGTCGGCGGCGAAGTCCTGTGCTTCGTGGCCTAAGGCGAAAGGAGTAGACCATGTCCCGCGTAGCCAAGAAGCCGATCGACCTGGGTAAGGTTGAACTGAGCGTCCAGTCCGACAACGTCATCGCCAAGGGCCCGAAGGGCACCCTGTCGCTGGCCAAGCCGGCTGGCATTGCCATCAACGTCGAGAACGGCGTTGCCACCCTGAGCACCGACAACGTGGACCTGATCCCGCTGACCGGTACCGTCCGCGCCATCCTGTCCAACATGGTCAAGGGTGTTTCCGAAGGCTTCGAGCGCAAGCTGGAGCTGGTCGGCGTGGGTTACCGTGCTGCCATGCAGGGCAAGGACCTGAGCCTGTCGCTCGGTTTCTCGCACCCGGTCGTGTTCGTGGCGCCGGAAGGCATCACCATCACCACCCCGACCCAGACCGAGATCCTGGTGCAGGGCGCTGACAAGCAGGTCGTCGGTGAAGTCGCCGCCAAGATCCGTGCGTTCCGCAAGCCGGAACCGTACAAGGGCAAGGGCGTGAAGTACTCCGACGAAGTCATCATCCGTAAGGAAGCCAAGAAGGCCTAATTAGGCGCTTCCGCTTTCAAGGGAAAAACATCATGAACAAGAACATCGCCCGCCTGCGTCGCGCCAAGTCGACCCGCGCCCACATCCGTGAGCTCGGTGTTGCCCGCCTGTCGGTGCTGCGCACCGGCCAGCACCTGTATGCGCAGGTCTTCACCGCTGACGGTTCCAAGGTGCTGGCTGCCGCCAACACCACCCAGGCCGACATCAAGGAAGGCCTGAAGAACGGCAAGAACGCTGACGCCGCCGCCAAGGTTGGCCGCATCGTTGCCGAGCGCGCCAAGGCCGCCGGCATCGAGAAGGTTGCCTTCGATCGTTCGGGTTACCGCTACCACGGCCGCATCAAGGCCCTGGCAGACGCCGCCCGCGAAGCCGGCCTGCAGTTCTAAGGCACAAGGGCAGGGGGCTTCGGCCCCCTTGTCCGCCTGCTCGCCAGCCTGAGCGAGGCTGGACGGCGCCACTCTTCTGCAGTGGTCCACCGGAACAACGCGTCATTCCACAACCATAAGCGGCCTCGAGCCGTACATACCCAAACAACCAAGGAATCAACATGGCAGAAGAACGTCAGCAGCGGGGTCGCGATCGCGACCGCAACCGCGAAGAGAAAGTCGACGACGGCATGATCGAGAAGCTGGTCGCGGTCAACCGCGTCAGCAAGACCGTGAAGGGTGGCCGTCAGTTCACCTTCACCGCCCTGACCGTCGTCGGCGACGGCGAAGGCAAGGTCGGTTTCGGTTATGGCAAGGCCCGTGAAGTGCCGGTCGCCATCCAGAAGTCGATGGAGCAGGCGCGCAAGAACCTGGTCAGCGTCGACCTGAACAACGGCACCCTGTGGCACAGCATCAAGGATGGCCACGGCGCTGCACGCGTGTTCATGCAGCCGGCCTCCGAAGGTACCGGCGTCATCGCCGGCGGTGCCATGCGCGCCGTGCTGGAAGCCGTTGGCGTGAAGAACGTGCTGGCCAAGGCCACCGGTTCGCGCAACCCGATCAACCTGGTGCGTGCCACCGTGAAGGGCCTGACCGCAGCGCAGTCGCCGGCCCGCATCGCGGCCAAGCGCGGCAAGAAGGTGGAGGAACTCAACCATGGCTAATGAGTCCAAGACTGTGAAGGTGCGCCTGGTGCGCGGCCTGCGTGGTGCTCAGTCGCGTCACCGCCTGTCGGTGCGTGCTCTGGGTCTGAACAAGCTCAACGATGTGCGTGAACTGAAGGACAGCCCGCAGGTTCGCGGTCTGATCAACACCGTTCACTACCTCGTCAAGGTTGAGGAGTAATCGATCATGACTCTGCGTCTCAATGAACTGAGCCCGGCACCGGGCGCCCGTACCGAGCGCACCCGCGTCGGTCGCGGTATCGGCTCGGGCCTGGGCAAGACTGCCGGCCGCGGCCACAAGGGTTCGTTCGCCCGCAAGGGTGGCGGCAAGATCAAGGCTGGCTTCGAAGGCGGCCAGACCCCCATGCAGCGTCGTCTGCCGAAGATCGGCTTCCGTTCGCCGATCGCCAAGGACACCGCTGAAGTGCTGCTGTACCAGCTGGACAAGCTGCCGGCCGGTGAGATCGACTTCGCCGCCCTGCGTGCCGCCAAGCTGGTCCCGAGCACTGCCAAGAAGGCCAAGGTCGTCGTCAAGGGCGAAGTGACCAAGGCGTTCACCCTGAAGGGTGTTGCTGCCACGGCCGGTGCCAAGGCTGCGATCGAAGCTGCCGGCGGCAGCGTAACGGAGTAAGAAAATCATGGCGCAAGCTGGCATCGGTAACCTCGCGGGCGGAATGGGCAAGTTCACTGAACTTCGCCAACGTTTGCTGTTCGTCGTCGGGGCTTTGATCGTCTATCGCATCGGCTGCTACGTGCCGGTGCCGGGCGTCAATCCCGATGCCATGCTTGCCATGATGCAACAGCAGGGCGGCGGCATCGTGGACATGTTCAACATGTTCTCGGGCGGCGCCCTGCACCGTTTCAGCATCTTCGCGCTGAACGTGATGCCGTACATCTCGGCATCGATCGTGATGCAGCTGGCCGTGCACATCTTCCCCGCCCTGAAGGCGATGCAGAAGGAAGGTGAGTCCGGTCGCCGCAAGATCACCCAGTATTCGCGCATCGGCGCGGTGCTCCTGGCCGTGGTGCAGGGCGGTTCGATCGCGCTGGCGCTGCAGGGCCAGGTGTCGCCGACCGGCGCTCCGGTGGTGTACATGCCGGGCATGGGCTTCGTGCTCACCGCCGTGGTGGCACTGACCGCCGGCACCATGTTCCTGATGTGGGTCGGTGAGCAGGTCACCGAGCGCGGCATCGGCAACGGCGTGTCGCTGATCATCTTCGCCGGTATCGTGGCGGGCCTGCCGGGTGCGGTCATCCACACCTTCGACGCCTACCGCGACGGCAACATCCAGTTCATCCAGCTGCTGCTGATCGCCATTGTCGTGCTCGCCTTCACCTTCTTCGTGGTGTTCGTCGAGCGCGGCCAGCGCCGGATCACGGTGAACTACGCGCGCCGCCAGGGCGGTCGCAACGCGTACATGAACCAGACCTCGTTCCTGCCGCTGAAGCTGAACATGGCCGGCGTCATCCCGGCGATCTTCGCCTCCAGCCTGCTGGCCTTCCCGGCCACCCTGGCCATGTGGTCCGGCCAGGCGGCCAACCAGAGCACCTTTGGCCAGACCCTGCAGAAGGTCGCCAATGCCCTGGGTCCGGGCGAGCCGCTGCACATGATCGTGTTCGCTGCGCTGATCACCGGTTTCGCGTTCTTCTATACGGCGCTGGTGTTCAACTCGCAGGAAACCGCCGACAACCTGAAGAAGTCGGGCGCGCTGATTCCGGGCATCCGTCCGGGCAAGGCCACCGCCGACTATATCGACGGCGTGCTGACCCGCCTGACCGCTGCCGGTTCGGCCTACCTGGTGATCGTCTGCCTGCTGCCGGAACTGATGCGCACGCAGCTGAACGCCTCGTTCTACTTCGGTGGCACCTCGCTGCTGATCGTGGTGGTGGTGGTGATGGACTTCATCGCCCAGGTGCAGGCGCACCTGATGTCCCACCAGTACGAGAGCCTGCTGAAGAAGGCCAACCTGAAGGGCGGCAACCGCGGCGGTTTTGCTCGCGGCTGATTGGCCTGTTATACTTTCGTCTTCCTGACGTGATGGTCCTCCGCTTCGCGGACTCCGGCCACACAAACGAAGGGCGGCCCCCGCAGCGGTTCCGGGTGGGGGTGTGATGAGGTGGTCCCGCGCTGGAGTAGCGCGGGCGGCCCCGGGGGAAACCCAGGTCCAACCCCATCCGGCGCCGGAGCCTGGGCACACTCCCCAGGCCGGGTTCATGAAACCTCTGGTTTCACGGGCTTCCATGTAAACCGGAACCTTGGTAGTATCACTGGTTCACTTTTTTGATCCATCCTGCCGGATCGGCGTGCCTGGAGCGCGCTGTCGGCCATCACTCAGCTGGAGAACCGCGTCATGGCGCGTATTGCAGGCGTCAACCTGCCAGCCCAGAAGCATGTCTGGGTCGGGTTGCAAAGCATTTACGGCATCGGCCGTACCCGTTCGAAGAAGGTCTGCGAAGTCGCAGGCGTGGCTTCGACCACCAAGATCCGCGATCTGTCGGAGCCGGAAATCGAGCGCCTGCGCGCCGAAGTCGGCAAGTACATCGTGGAAGGCGATCTGCGCCGTGAAATCGGCATCGCGATCAAGCGCCTGATGGACCTGGGCTGCTACCGCGGCCTGCGTCACCGTCGCGGTCTGCCGCTGCGTGGCCAGCGCACCCGTACCAACGCCCGCACCCGCAAGGGCCCGCGCAAGGCGATCAGGAAGTAAGGGACCTATAAATGGCTAAGCCCGCTGCTAAGACCAAGAAGAAGATCAAGCGCGTCGTCACCGACGGCGTTGCCCACGTCCACGCTTCGTTCAACAACACCATCGTGACCATCACCGACCGCCAGGGCAACGCTCTGTCGTGGGCGACCTCCGGTGGCGCTGGCTTCCGCGGTTCGCGCAAGTCGACCCCCTTCGCTGCCCAGGTGGCTGCCGAGAAGGCCGGTCGTGCTGCGCTGGACTACGGCGTGAAGTCGCTGGAAGTCCGCATCAAGGGCCCGGGTCCGGGCCGTGAGTCGGCCGTGCGTTCGTTGAACAACGTCGGCTACAAGATCACCAACATCATCGACGTGACGCCCATCCCGCACAACGGGTGCCGTCCGCCGAAGAAGCGTCGCGTCTAAAGGGAGCGATAAGAAATGGCTCGTTATATCGGTCCTACCTGTAAGCTCGCCCGTCGCGAAGGCGCCGACCTGTCCCTGAAGAGCCCGGCGCGTGCGCTGGACTCCAAGTGCAAGCTGGAGCAGAAGCCCGGCCAGCACGGCGCCACTGCCCGCAAGGGCAAGCTGTCCGACTACGCCACCCAGCTGCGTGAAAAGCAGAAGGTCAAGCGTATCTACGGTCTGCTGGAGCGTCAGTTCCGCAACTACTACAAGAAGGCCTCGACCAAGAAGGGCAACACCGGCGAGAACCTCCTGCAGCTGCTGGAAACCCGCCTGGACAACGTTGTCTACCGCATGGGCTTCGCCGTCACCCGTCCGGCTGCCCGTCAGCTGGTGTCGCACCGCGGCGTCACCGTGAATGGCAAGTCGGTCAACCTGGCTTCGTACCAGGTCAAGGCTGGCGACGCCATCGCTCTGTCCGAGAAGGCTGCCAAGCAGCTGCGCGTCCAGGAAGCCCTGACCGTCGCCGCCCAGCATGACCTGAGCCCGTCGTGGGTTGAAGTGGATTCCGGCAAGTTCACCGGCATCTTCAAGGCTGTTCCGGATCGTTCGGATCTGCCTGCGGACATCAACGAAGCGCTGATCGTCGAGCTGTATTCGAAGTAATTCACATTGGAGAGCCCCCGGCGACGGCCGGGGGTTCACTAGGAGAACCCGCAACATGACGGTTACCGCCAACCAGGTTCTGCGTCCTCGCGGTCCGCAGATCGAACGCCTTACCGACACCCGTGCAAAGGTCGTTATCGAACCTTTGGAGCGGGGTTACGGGCATACGCTGGGCAATGCCCTGCGTCGCGTGCTGCTGTCGTCCATCCCGGGCTTCGCCATCACGGAAGTCGAAATCGACGGCGTGTTGCATGAGTACACCACGGTCGAAGGTCTGCAGGAGGACGTGCTCGAAGTCCTGCTGAACCTGAAGGACGTGGCCATCCGTATGCACTCCGGCGACAGCGCCACCCTGTCCCTGTCCAAGCAGGGTCCGGGCGTTGTCACCGCTGCCGATATCAAGGTCGACCACAATGTGGAGATCCTGAACGGCGACCACGTGATCTGCCACCTGACCAAGGACACGGCAGTGAACATGCGTCTGAAGATCGAGCGTGGTTTCGGCTACCAGCCGGCTGCTGCGCGTCGTCGTCCGGACGAAGAAACCCGTGCCATCGGCCGCCTGGTCCTGGACGCCTCGTTCTCGCCGGTCCGCCGCGTCGCCTATGCCGTGGAAGCGGCCCGCGTCGAACAGCGTACCGACCTGGACAAGCTGGTCATCGATATCGAGACCAACGGCACCATCGACGCCGAGGAAGCCGTGCGCACCGCCGCCGACATCCTCAGCGACCAGCTGTCGGTGTTCGGTGACTTCACCCACCGCGACCGCGGTGCGGCGAAGCCGGCCAACAACGGCGTGGATCCGGTGCTGCTGCGCCCGATCGACGATCTGGAGCTGACCGTGCGTTCGGCCAACTGCCTGAAGGCCGAGAGCATCTACTACATCGGCGATCTGATCCAGAAGACCGAAGTCGAGCTGCTGAAGACCCCGAACCTGGGCAAGAAGTCGCTCACCGAAATCAAGGAAGTGCTGGCCCAGCGTGGCCTGTCGCTTGGCATGAAGCTGGAGAACTGGCCGCCGGCCGGCGTCGCCAGCCACGGCATGCTGGGCTGATAAAGCCTCCTGCTGTACCTGGAGGCTCCACCGTTCGCGGTGGAGCCTTCAACGCTACACATTGCCACGACGAATGAAGGTTCGCGGGGCAGGGCGTCCAGGACGGGCGACCAGGACCATCCGCAGTCCACGCAGCAACGCCAGGATGGCGACAACGATCCGCAAAGCCGCATCATTAACCAAGGAATATCACCATGCGTCACCAGAAATCCGGCCGCAAGTTCAGCCGCACCAGCGCCCACCGCGAAGCGATGTTCAAGAACATGGCTGCCTCGCTGTTCAAGCACGAGCTGATCAAGACCACCCTGCCGAAGGCCAAGGAACTGCGCCGCGTCGCCGAGCCGCTGATCACCCTGGCCAAGGTCGACTCCGTCGCCAACCGCCGTCTGGCCTTCGCCCGCCTGCGCGACAACGAAGCCGTCGGCAACCTGTTCACCATCCTGGGCCCGCGCTACGCGAACCGTCCGGGCGGCTACCTGCGTCTGCTGAAGTGCGGCTTCCGCGCCGGCGACAACGCACCGATGGCCTACGTCGAACTGGTTGACCGTCCGGTCGTGGCCGAGGAAGTGGCCGAGTAATCGGACCGCTCCAACGCGACACAGCGAAAGCCCGGCTTCTGCCGGGCTTTTGCGTTTCCGGCAGCGCCCGGCCATGCCCGGCGTCGCCGATACGCCGCACCGTTCCGACGGGCGTCACCTGTGGCGGTTCGAATGGCGCCCGCTCTCGGTTACGCTTGGCGCCTGATCCATTCGAGCGTTCACGATGAATCCACTGCGCTGGCCTTTCCGCGCCCAGTTCCTCCTGGGGTTCCTGATCTGCGCGGGCCTGTTGGGCTACGCCATCTTCCTGCAGTTGAAGATGGGGCTGGAGCCGTGTCCGCTCTGCATCTTCCAGCGCCTGGCCTTTGCCGCGCTGGGCCTGCTGTTCCTGATCGGCGCGCTGCATGGCCCGTCCAATCGTCCGGGGCGCGCCACCTACGGCATCCTTGCCTTCATTGCGGCCGCCGTGGGCGTGGGTATCGCCGCGCGCCACGTCTACGTGCAGATGCTGCCGCCGGAAATGGGTTCCACCTGTGGCCCGCCGCTGGCCTTCCTGAGCGAGACCATGGGGCCGCTGGAAGTGTTCCGCACGGTGCTGACCGGCACTGGCAACTGCGGCAACATCGACTGGACCTTCCTGGGCCTGACCATGCCGATGTGGTCGGGCGTGTGGTTCGTTCTGCTGGCGCTGTGGGCGCTGCTGGTGTCGCTGCGCAAGATCAAGCGCTGAAGCAGGGGAGTGCCGGCCGCTGGCCGGCACACTCTGGGAATGCCGGCCAGCGGCCGGCACTGCCTCAGAAGTCCTGCTGCAGGCTCAGGTAGGCGCCGCGGCGCGGTCCCCATTGCGGGGCGAACACGCCGACACCGCCGCCATCGCGCAGCTGGTAGCTGCGATCCAGTGCGTTGATCACGGCCAGCTGCACATGCAGCGGATGACCGCTGTCGGCATTGAAGTCGTGCCCGGCGCTGAGGTTCACCTGCAGGTACGACGGCAGCTGGCCACCATTGGGCACACCCTCGATGTCCGAACGCAGGCCGCTGCCGAACACGTAGTTGGCACCGATCCGGTTGTGCCCGGCGAAGGCGTAGCTGACGCCACCCGACGAGGTCAGCTTCTGGTCGTGGTCGAGATGGATCCAGTGGTTGGCCACATAGGCCAGTGCGTCGGGATCGAGGTTGTACTGGCCGGTGATGACCTGGGTGCCGATGGCCTTGTTGTACGCCGCGTTGACGTAGGCGCTGAACGGGCCGTTGCTGTAGTCGGCACTGAACTCCAGCCCACGGATGTGGCCACGGCGGTAGTTGAAGGTCGAGTAGATGTAGGCGGCGCCGAACTGGCCTTCGTCCTGCAGCCGCGCCACGCGTCGATCGTAGGCATCCAGGCCGAGCGTCAGGTGCTCGCCCAGCTGCTGCGAGACGCCGATGTCGTAGTAGTCGCTGCGTTCGGCCAGCGGCGTGCTGTTGCCGCCGCTGGGCTGCTGGTTGCTGGTGCCGTCGTACAGGGCGATGTCGCTGCTGGCGATCAGCTCGCTGGCCGGTGGCGTGAAATAGCGTGAATAGCCGGCGTGCACGGTGGTGCTGTCGCTGGCATTCCAGACCACGCCCAGACGCGGGCTGAGCTGGCCCTCGGTGTGGCCGAAGGCCTTGTAGCGGTCGCCGCGTAGGCCGTAGTTCACGGTCCAGTCGTCGCCGATCTTCCATTCGTCCTGCACATACAGCGCCAGCGTGCTGGCATGGAAGGCGCTGCGGTCCGGGATCAGCAGCGGCGTGGTGCTGGACTGCTGGCCGGCGTCATCCACCGGGAACACCCAGCTGCTGTTGCTGGCCCGCGCGTTCTCGTCGTTGCCGTACAGGCCATAGCGCAGCGTGTGGTCGTTGCCCAGCGGCGTGGAGAAATCGGCCTGCAGGGTGTCGGCGCGGTTGCTGCGCTGCACCTGCGAGGCGACGCCGCTGAACACCAGATCGCCGATGACGTCAGGGTTGAACGCCACGTCGCTGTAGCGCTGCCCGGCCGATAGCTGGTAGGCGGTGCTGCCCAGCGTGCCCTGCAGCACCAGCATGCCGAAGCGGGTGGTCTCGCGCTGGGTCTCATCCAGCTGGCTGGAATCGAAGGTGGTGGTATCGAGATAGCCGAACTGTGGCGTCTGGCCCGGATTGACCGGGATCTGGAAGCGGTTGTTGGCGAAGCCGGCGAACACACTCAGGCGGGTGGTGTCGTTGACCAGGTAGGTCAGGTCGGCGAAGGCCTTGCCCTGGTGGGTATCGTCATGCTCCGGCTTGCGCGAGCGGGTCGGGTTTTCCAGGCCGACCTCGTTCTGGTCGTAGTTGCCGGTCAGGAACCAGCTCCAGCGCCCCTGGTTGCCCCACCAGGAGGCATTCGGATTGACCTTGCCGAACGAGCCGGTGGTGATGCCGACGCTGCCGCCATTGCCGAGCTGGGCGCCGCTGCGGGTGGTGATGTCGACCACCGCGGCGGTGCGCTCGCCGAACTGGGCCGGCAATGCGCCGTCCATCAGCCGGATGCTGCTGATCGTGCGCGCATCCAGGGTCTGGCCGAAGCCGGAGATCGATTCGGGCAGCAGCACGCCATTGATGCGGTACTGCAGGTTGGCGTGGTCGCCGCGTACGTGCACGCCGCCATAGGAGTCCTGGACGACGCCCGGGGCCTGCAGCAGCACCTGGCTGAGCGGCGCGGAGGCGCCAAGCGGCTGTTTCTGGATGTCCTCGGCGGTGATCTGGTACTGGCTGCTGCCGATGTCCGGCGACAGCGCGTTGCGGGCCTGGTCAAGCTGGGCACTCACGGTGACCGTGTCCAGATCCTTGACTGCAGGCCCGGCCTCATCGGTGCTGGCGGCGAAGGCGGGGAGGCTGGCCAGGGCCAGGGCGAAGGTGATGCCGGTAGCGAGGGGCGAGGGCTTCATCGTGGGAGAGGGATGGCAGGGCGTGGAAGGGGCCGATCCATGACGTGCAAGTGTTACTCCGTAACAGATCATGCGCCTGTCCCGCGCCGCGGACCATGCTGGATCTGGCTGCTCGTACCCGCCTTTCCCTGCCGTTCAGGCGACCCGGCCGGCCCGGCTGGGCCTTTGCGCCAGCGGCCGGCTCTGCGACCATGACCGCCCCCCACCCCGGATGTCCGTGATGAGCCTGTCCGCCGTTCCGCCCGCTCCTGATCCTGCCACTGGCGCTGTCTGGTCGCCGGAGAGCTGGCGTGGCAAGACCGCGCTGCAGATGCCGACCTATCCCGACCCGGTGGCGCTGGACGCGGCCCTTCATGAGTTGAAGCGGTTGCCGCCGCTGGTGACGTCCTGGGAGATCCTGGCACTGAAGCAGCAGTTGGCCGATGCGCAGGAAGGCAGGCGCTTCCTGCTGCAGGGCGGCGACTGTGCCGAGAACTTCAGCGACTGCGAGTCGGGCACCATCTCCAACAGGTTGAAGGTGCTGCTGCAGATGAGCCTGGTGCTGGTGCACGGCCTGCGCCAGCCGGTGATCCGCGTCGGCCGCTTTGCCGGCCAGTATGCCAAGCCGCGTTCGGCCGATACCGAGACCCGCGACGGCGTGACGCTGCCCAGCTACCGCGGCGACGTCATCAATGCGCCGGCGTTCACCGAGGCGGCGCGGCTGCCGGATCCGAAGCGGATGCTGCAGGCGCACGCGCATTCGGCGATGACGATGAACTTCGTGCGTGCGCTGATCGATGGCGGCTTCGCCGACCTGCACCACCCCGAGTACTGGAACCTGGAATGGGTGAGCCATTCGCCGCTGGCTGCCGAGTACCAGAAGATGGTGGCCTCGATCGGTGATGCGGTGCATTTCATGGAGACCCTGGCCGGGGCCCGTGTGCACAATCTCAACCGCATCGATTTCTACACCTCGCATGAAGCGCTGCTGCTGCCCTACGAGCAGGCGCTGACCCGGCAGGTGCCGCGCCAGCAGGGCTGGTTGAACCTGAGCACGCACTACCCCTGGATCGGCATGCGTACCGCCGCGCTTGATGGGGCCCACGTGGAGTACCTGCGTGGCGTGCGCAACCCGATCGCGATCAAGGTGGGCCCGTCGGTGACGCCGGACCAGCTGCTGCGCCTGATCGACGTGCTCAATCCGGATGACGAGCCCGGCCGCCTGAGCTTCATCCACCGCATGGGCGCGGCGCAGATCGCGCAGAAGCTGCCGCCGCTGCTGGACGCGGTGAAGCGCGATGGCCGCCGCGTGCTGTGGGTCTGCGATGCGATGCATGGCAACACCGAGAGCACGGCCAATGGCTTCAAGACGCGGCGCTTCGACAACGTGCGTGGCGAGGTCGAGATGTCGTTCGACCTGCATGCGGCGGCGGGTACGCGCCTGGGCGGCGTGCATCTGGAACTGACCGGTGAAGACGTCACCGAATGCACCGGCGGCGCGCGTGAGCTGACCGAGCGTGACCTGGAGCGCGCCTACCGTTCCACGGTGGACCCGCGGTTGAACTACGAGCAGTCGCTGGAGATTGCGATGGCGATCGTGCGCAAGCAGAGCAGGTGAGGTAGGTTTTTCTGCAGGGCCTGCGGCCCTGCACCTGCGGTTGGCAACGGCAACGGCAACGTCAAAAGCGGGCTTTCCATGCGGCTGACACCCCGCACTCCGACACCGCCCCGCCTCTGACAGATTCCTGCGATCTGTGGGCAGGTGTGTCGGATCGCGGCTGGGAGCGGCAGCGCGCATGCGATGGCGCGTATCCATACAACGCGCTAATGCGCCATGCGCGACCCTGTCCGCTCCTGTGTTGAGGTGGAGGTGGCAAGGGTGCGTTGGGAGCACATGCAGGCCTATGCGTGGCCGTTGGGACTGGCGCTGGTGATCGGCGGCATCGGTGCGTGGCTGATCCTTTGGATATATCACCGGCTGAAGGGGCGCGATCGACGCCGTGCACGCATCGGGCGCGTGCTCGGCCTGCCGCTGGCCACGGCGTTGCCGCTGCTGTTGCTGATTCCCGCGCTGCAGGCGACGCCGCTGCAGGATCCGCTGCTGGGCAATCTGCAACGGGTGCTGCATATCAGCCTGGTGGCCTGTTTCGTCTGGCTGCTGGTCCGGGGTGTCAGCGCCATCGAGCGCGCCATCCTGCGCAGCAACCCGATCGACGTGGCCGACAACCTGGAAGCGCGCCGCATCCAGACCCAGACCCGTGTGCTCAGCCGGGTGATCATGGGCGGCATCATCGTCCTCGGCGCCTCGCTGGTGCTGCTGCAGTTCGACATGGTGGCCAAGATCGGTTCGGCACTGCTGGCCTCGGCGGGCCTGATCGGCCTGGTGGCCGGTATCGCCGCCAAGCCGGTGTTCGGCAATCTGATCGCCGGCCTGCAGATCGCGGTGACACAGCCGATCCGGCTCGATGATGTGGTGATCGTGGAGGGCGAGTGGGGGCGCGTCGAGGAAATCGGCAGCAGCTATGTGGTGGTGCGGATCTGGGATGAGCGGCGGATGGTGGTGCCGCTGACCTGGTTCATCGAGAACCCGTTCCAGAACTGGACGCGGCGCAGCGCCGACCTGCTGGGCACTGCGTTCCTGTGGCTGGATTACCGGGCGCCGATCGCAGCGATCCGCGCCGAGCTGGAGCGGATCTGCCAGGGCCAGCCGCTCTGGGACGGGCGGGTGTGCGTGACCCAGGTGACCGAGACCAGCGAGCGCGCGATCCAGGTGCGCCTGCTGGTCAGTGCGCGCAGTTCCGGTGATGCCTTCGATCTGCGCTGCCTGGTGCGTGAGCGCATGCTGGACTTCCTGGCCCGCGAGCATCCGCAGGCGCTGCCGCAGCTGCGGGCGCGGCTGCAGCAGGATGATGAGCTGGACATGCCGCGCGGGCCGCGTGCACGCACGGCGGATGTGCGCTCGCCCGGTGCGGAAGACGGGGAGGCGGCGATCGTGCCGGTGGAGCAGGAACCCGAACGCTAGCGCCGGGCCATGCCCGGCGAGCGCAGTGGCACGTACGGTCCGCCGGGCGTGGCCCGGCGCTACCCGGTGATCACGGATCGCCGGATTCGATCAGGGCGTCGGTGTCGAAGTGCGGTGGGCGCCGCGCGCGGGTCCGCTGCTCATAGGCGTAGGCCATTTCGATCAGCTTCGGCTCGCTCCAGGCGGTGCCCATGAACAGCAGGCCGGCCGGCAGCCCGTCGATCTGCCCCATCGGCACGGTCAGGCTGGGGTAGCCGGCCACGGCGGCGACGCTGTAGCTCTCGCCGGGGAAGTCATCGCCGGTGCTGCGCAGTGGCCACGCTATTCCGGTGGTGGGGGCGATCAGGGCATCCAGCTGCTGTGCCGCCAGTGCGGCGTCGATGCCGTCAGGGCCGGCCAGCCGGCGAGCGTCGCTGCGCGCGCGGATGTAGGCCGGATCGGCCAGGCCGGGCGTGGCCTCCGCTTCCAGCAGCAGCTCCTGGCCGAACAGGCCCAGTTCCTGGCCAGGGTGGGCCTCATTGAAGGCGATCAGTTCGGCCAGGCTGCGCAGGGGCGCCCGATAGGTGGCGAAATAGCGCTCCAGCCCGGCCTTGAATTCGTACAGCAGGACCGTACGCTCGGCATCGGCCCAGGCCCCCTGGTTGGGCAGTTCCACCGGCACCACCACCGCGCCGGCCCGGCGCAGTTCGGCCACGGCCTGTTGAACCAGGGGCGGCATGCCACGGTACTTGAGCAATGGCGTCTGCAGCAGGCCCAGCCGCTTGCCGCGCAGGCCCTGCATGTCCAGGCGCGCGGTGTAGTCGTAGACCGCGCGCCCGGGCATGGTTGCCGTGGCCGGGTCGGCGTCATCGCGTCCGGCGATGGCGGTCAGGACGGCGGCGGCATCGGCCACGCTGCGTGCCATCGGCCCGGCGGTGTCCTGGCTGAAGGAGATCGGGATGATCCCTTCGCGGCTGACCAGGCCGACCGTCGGCTTCAGCCCGACCACGCCGTTGATCGCCGCCGGGCAGACGATGCTGCCGTCGGTTTCGGTGCCGATCGCCACGGCCGCCAGGTTGGCGGCCACGGCCACCGCGCTGCCGCTGCTGGATCCGCAGGGCGAATGGCTGAGCCGGTAGGGGTTGCGGGTCTGGCCGCCGCGCGCGCTCCAGCCGGAAATGGAATCGTTGCCGCGGAAGTTGGCCCACTCGCTCAGGTTGGTCTTGCCCAGCACCACCGCACCGGCTTCGCGCAGGCGCTGCACCAGATAGGCATCGCCGGGCCGGAAGCCCTGCAGGGCCAGCGACCCGGCGCTGGTGGCCATTGGCGCTGCGTTGATGTTGTCTTTCAGCAGCACCGGAATGCCGTGCAGTGGGCCGCGCAGGCGGCCGGCGCGGCGTTCACGGTCGCGCTCGGCGGCGTCCTTCAGCGCATCGGGATTGAGCTCGATCACCGCGCGCAGGCGCGGCCCGGCGCGGTCCAGCGCAGCGATGCGCTTGAGGTAGGCCGCGGTGAGGGTGCTGCTGTCCAGTTCACCGGCAACCATCCGGGCCTGCAGGTCGGACAGTTCGGTTTCGGCGTAGGGGAAGGGCACGTTGCTGCTCGTCGGTTCGCCGGCGTGGGCGGTAGGCGTGGCCGGGCTGCAGCCAGCGGCAAGCGCCGCAGGCAGCGCGGCGATCAGGCACGACAGGAGGGGCGGCAGGGACAGGCGCATGGGGCGGCTTCGACGGCTCCGATCCCCAGTGTAGCGGTTGCTCAGGGGTGGCGCTTGCGCAGGTCGCGCGCCAGCACGTAGACCACGATCAGGTTGACCACCAGGACGCTCCACGAGGCCCAGCCGGGATGGCGCACGATCGCGTAGACGTCGAAGGGCAGGTACAGCGCTGCGGTCAGGCAGCCGAGCCACGAGGCCCAGGCCCTGGCCCGCCAGAGGCCCCAGGCTTCGACCAGGTGCAGCAGGCCGTAGCCGACCATCGCCGCGGCGGCCAGGTGCACCGCATCGGGGCTGATCATGTTCAACAGCGAGGGCAGGGTGCCGTGATCCGGGTCCAGGCTGAAACGCCGGATCAGGGCATTGACGCCGTCGCGAAGCGGTTGCGGGCCGAGGATTTCCAGCCCGGTGGCCGCCAGCAACGCCAGCATCGCCTTGCTCGCTTCGAGCAGGGCGATGACATGGAGGCCCGGATGCCGGTGTGGATCCGGGTTGTAGCCGTTCTGGCTCACGGGTCGCTGGCTCAGCCGCCGCGCGAAGCCTTCTTGCGGTCGCTTTCGGTCAGGAACTTCTTGCGCAGACGGATCTCCTTCGGGGTGATCTCGACCAGCTCGTCGTCTTCGATGAAGTCCAGGGCCTGTTCCAGCGAGTACTTGATCGCCGGAGTCAGCTGGATCGCATCGTCCTTGCCCGAAGCGCGCATGTTGGTCAGCGGCTTGGTCTTGATCGCGTTGACGGTCAGGTCGTTGTCCTTGGAGTGGATGCCGACCAGCTGACCTTCGTACACGTTGTCGCCTTCAGCAGCGAACAGCTTGCCGCGCTCCTGCAGCGGGCCCAGCGAGTAGGCCGGCGTGGTGCCCGGCGCATTGGCGATCATCACGCCGTTGATGCGCTTGGCGATCGCGCCCTGTTCCTTCGGACCGTAGTGGTCGAACACGTGGAACAGCAGGCCCGAGCCCTGGGTGAGGGTCTTGAACTCGTTCTGGAAACCGATCAGGCCACGGGCCGGGATCTGGTATTCCAGGCGCACACGGCCCTTGCCGTCCGATTCCATGTTCTTCAGCTGGCCCTTGCGGGTGCCCAGCTTTTCCATCACGCCGCCCTGGTGGACTTCTTCGATGTCCACGACCAGCTGCTCGATCGGCTCCATCTGCTGGCCGTCGATTTCCTTGATGATCACTTCCGGACGCGACACGGCCAGCTCGTAGCCTTCGCGACGCATGTTCTCGATCAGCACCGACAGATGCAGTTCGCCACGGCCGGAGACCAGGAACTTGTCGGCGTCTTCCAGCTGCTCGACCTTCAGCGCGACGTTGTGGACCTTTTCACGGTCCAGGCGGTCCTTGATCTGGCGGCTGGTCAGGAACTTGCCACCGGACAGGTCCTTGTTGCCGGCGAACGGCGAGTTGTTGACCTGGAAGGTCATCGAGATGGTCGGCTCGTCGACGGTCAGTGCCGGCAGCGCTTCGGGGGTGTCCGGGGCGCAGATGGTGTCGGAGATGGTCAGCTCCTGGATGCCCGAGATGGCGACGATGTCGCCGGCCTCGGCCGAATCCTGCTCGATGCGCTCCAGGCCGAGGAAGCCCAGCACCTGCAGCACCTTGCCGTTGCGCTTCTTGCCTTCACGGTCGATGACCGCGACCTGCATGTTCTTCTTCAGGGTGCCGCGCTGGATGCGGCCGATGCCGATCACGCCCACGAAGTTGTTGTAGTCCAGCTGGCTGATGCGCATCTGGAACGGACCTTCCGGGTCCACTTCCGGCTTCGGCGCGTGCTGCATGATCGCTTCGTACAGCGGGGTCATGTCGCCGTCACGCACGGTGTCTTCCAGGCCGGCATAGCCGTTCAGGGCCGAGGCGTAGACGATCGGGAAGTCCAGCTGTTCGTTGGTGGCGCCGAGCTTGTCGAACAGGTCGAACACCTGGTCGATCACCCACTCCGGGCGCGAACCCGGGCGGTCGACCTTGTTGACCACGACGATCGGCTTGAAGCCCATCGCGAAGGCCTTCTGGGTGACGAAGCGGGTCTGCGGCATCGGGCCGTCCATCGCGTCGACCAGGATCAGCACGGTGTCGACCATCGACAGCACGCGCTCGACCTCACCGCCGAAGTCGGCGTGGCCGGGGGTGTCGACGATGTTGATGCGGTTCTTGACGCCGGTCCGCTTGTCTTCCCAGGTGATGGCCGTGTTCTTGGCCAGGATGGTGATGCCGCGTTCCTTTTCCTGGTCGTTGCTGTCCATCACGCGCTCGGCGAGGACGGTACGCTCGGACAGGGTGCCGGACTGCTTCAGCAGCTGGTCGACCAGGGTGGTCTTGCCATGGTCGACGTGGGCGACGATGGCGATGTTGCGAAGATTTTCGATGGACATACGAAAGGGGGCCAGTCGGCGCCGGATTTGGAAAAAGAAGTCCAACATTATACGTCGAACTTGACGATTCGCGAAAACCCGCATGTCAGGCGCGTCAAGGGCCCCATTCAGCCGGCGCCGGGTGGCTGCCCGTCCGTCGCCTGAAGGCCCGGCCTGCGCCGATCGTCGAAGCCGCCGCCGCCACGGGGGAGGTGTATCCTTATGGGGCTGACTACACACCCCGTTATCCAAGGATCTGCATGTCCCTCATCGCCACTTTCGACACCACCCAGGGCCCGATCAAGGTCGAGCTGTTCGCTGACAAGGCGCCGCTGACGGTGGCCAACTTCGTGAACCTGGTCAAGCAGGGCTTCTATGACGGCCTGATCTTCCACCGCGTGATTCCCGATTTCATGATCCAGGGCGGCTGCCCGCAGGGTCGTGGCACCGGCGGCCCGGGCTACAAGTTCGAAGACGAGAAGAACGGCGTCAAGCACCAGGTCGGCTCGCTGTCGATGGCCAACGCCGGCCCGAACACCAACGGCAGCCAGTTCTTCATCACCCACATCAAGACCGACTGGCTGGACGGCAAGCACACCGTGTTCGGCCAGGTCCTGGAAGGCCAGGCGATCGTCGATTCGGTCAAGCAGGGCGATGTGATCCATTCGATCACCCTGGAAGGCGACGCCGACGCCGTGCTCGCCGCACAGGCCGACCGCGTGAGCGAGTGGAACAAGATCCTCGCCGCCTGATGCCATCCGACGGCCCCCTGTGAAGGGGGCCGTTTCCATGTTGCGGCCGCCCCGCCAGGCCAGTCCCCGCCCGCGCGGCCTTCTCCCCCATCGCTACATCGCTTCTTAGCAGAGGAAATCCCCATGAAAGCACCTGTTCGTGTTGCCGTGACCGGCGCCGCCGGCCAGATCGGCTACGCCCTGCTGTTCCGTATCGCCTCGGGCGAAATGCTGGGCAAGGACCAGCCGGTCATCCTGCAGCTGCTGGAGCTGCCGGTCGACAAGGCCCAGGCCGCCCTGAAGGGCGTGATGATGGAACTGGAAGACTGCGCGTTCCCGCTGCTGGCCGGCATGGTCGGCACCGACGACGCCGAAGTGGCCTTCAAGGATGCCGACATCGCCCTGCTGGTCGGCGCGCGCCCGCGCGGCCCGGGCATGGAGCGCAAGGACCTGCTGCTGGAAAACGCCAAGATCTTCACCGCCCAGGGCGCCGCGCTGAACAAGGTCGCCAAGCGTGACGTCAAGGTGCTGGTGGTCGGCAACCCGGCCAACACCAACGCCTACATCGCCATGAAGTCGGCGCCGGACCTGAATCCGCGCAACTTCACCGCGATGCTGCGCCTGGACCACAACCGTGCCCTGAGCCAGCTGTCGACCAAGCTCGGCAAGCCGGTGGCCGGCATGGAGAAGCTGGTGGTGTGGGGCAACCACAGCCCGACCATGTACCCGGACTACCGCTTCGCCACCGCCGACGGTGCGTCGATCGCCGATGCGATCAACGATCAGGAATGGAACGCCAACACCTTCATCCCGACCGTGGGCAAGCGCGGCGCGGCGATCATCGAGGCCCGTGGCTCGTCCTCGGCTGCCTCGGCCGCCAACGCAGCGATCGACCACGTGCGTGACTGGGTGCTGGGCAGCAACGGCAAGTGGGTCACCATGGGCGTGCCGTCCGACGGTTCCTACGGCATTCCGGAAGGCGTGATCTTCGGCTTCGCGGTGACCACCGAGAATGGCGAATACACCCTGGTCAAGGATCTGCCGGTCGACGACTTCAGCCAGAAGTACATCGACAAGACCCTGGCCGAGCTGGAAGAAGAGCGCGCCGGCGTCGCCCATCTGCTGGGTTGATGCGGTCGGTGCCGGCCCCGGCTGGCGCCGCTGCAATGAAACGGGGAAGCTTCGGCTTCCCCGTTTCTGTTTGAGGGGTTCAGACACTGATGATCCATCTGCACTACATCGACGACGCGCTGCTGGTCGCCGAGAAGCCCGCCGGGCTGCTGTCCGTGCCCGGCCGCAGTGCCGGGAACCAGGACTGCGTGGTCGCGCGCCTGCAGCGGCGGTACCCGGATGCGTTGACCGTGCACCGCCTGGACCAGGTGACGTCCGGCCTGCTGCTGCACGCGCGCGGCAAGGAGATGCAGGTGGCGTTGTCGATGCAGTTCGAGCAGCGCCGGGTCGGCAAGTGCTACGAAGCGGTCGTGCAGGGCGTGATCGAAAGCGATGCCGGTGAAGTGGACCTGCCGCTGATCGTGGACTGGCCGAACCGGCCGAAGCAGATGGTCGACCATGAGCGCGGCAAGCCGGCGCTGACGCGTTGGCGCGTGCTGGCCCGCGATGTTGAAGCGCGGCGCACGCGCGTGGCGCTGGAACCGATCACTGGCCGCAGCCATCAGCTGCGGTTGCACATGGCCAGTCTTGGCCATCCCATCATTGGCGACGTGCTGTATGACGCCGCGTCGGCGCAGCGGGTGCACCTGCACGCGCGCAGCCTGCGGTTCACCCACCCGGTGACGGGCGAAGCGCTCGCGTTCGAGTCCGCGGTTCCGTTCTAGGGGTTCGGCAGGGCTTGCAGCCCTGTACCCGCAGAATCAACGTCAACGTCAAAAGCGGGCTATCCGTGGGTTGGCGGGACGGTGTCGGATTGCGGGGACGCCGCAGGTACGTCCCTGTAGGCTTGGCAGCCGCTTGCTCGTGTGCGCGTTCCTGCGCACACGGCAAGACCGGGGTTGGGCGTCCTGCCCAACCCGCCCGAGGCATGCCTCGGGCCCATGCGGCTGACACCCCGCACTCCGACACCGCCCCACCTCCGACAGATTCCTGCGATCTTTGAGTAGGTGTCGACCTTGGTCGACACATCTGTCAGATATCGAAATAAACCTGAGATCAGATCCCGTGCCGTTCCAACAGCGCGCAGGAAACTGTCGAAGGCGGGGTGGGTCCGGTTGCGGGAGTGTCCGCGGCATGGATGCCGCGGCCAAGCCCCCATGGACGGGTTTACGGCGTCTCCCGCAACCGGACCCATCCCGCCATCCCGCGGAATGCAGGCTTTCGCTGTTGCTCTGGCCTCTGCAGGTGCAGGGCGGCAGCCCTGCAGAACAAACCCCCACCCCCTACCAAGGTAGGGCGGCCCGCGCGGCAGCGCCGGACTATCCTCGAACCCATGACTTTGTCTGGGAGGGCTGCGTCATGAACTACGAGGAAACCTACCGGCGCTCGATCGACGAGCCGGAGGCGTTCTGGGGTGAGGAAGCCAAGCGCATCCATTGGCACAAACCGCCACAGCAGGTGCTCGACTACAGCAATCCGCCGTTCCGGCGCTGGTTCGTCGGCGGCGAGACCAATCTCTGCTACAACGCCGTCGACCGCCATCTGGCCGATCGTGCCGACCAGCTCGCGCTGGTGGCCATCTCCACCGAAACCAACACCACGCGCGAGATCACCTACCGCCAGCTGTACCGCGAGGTGAACGATTTCGCAGCCGTGCTCCGGCGCCTGGGCGTGGGGCATGGCGATCGCGTGGTGATCTACATGCCGAACATGGCCGAGGCGGTGTTCGCCATGCTTGCCTGCGCCCGCATCGGTGCGGTGCATTCGGTGGTGTTCGGTGGCTTCGCCGCGCACAACCTCGCACTGCGCATCGACGACGCCACGCCGAAGCTGCTGATCGCGGCCGATGCCGGCATGCGCGGTGGCAAGCTTATTCCGTACAAGGCGATGGTCGACGCGGCCTGTGCCGAGGCGAGCCGCCCGCCACCGCATGTGCTGATCGTCTCGCGCGGGCTGGACCCGGCCGAACCGCGCGTGCCGGGGCGCGACGTGGACTATGCCGCGCTGCGCGCGCAGGTCGGTGAAACCGACGTGCCGGTGCAATGGCTGGAGTCCAGCGAGCCCAGCTACCTGCTGTATACCTCCGGTACCACCGGCAAGCCGAAAGGCGTGCAGCGCGATGTCGGTGGCTATGCGGTGGCGATGGCACAGTCGATGCAGACCGTGTTCGACTGCCAGCCGGGGCAGGTGATGTTCTCCACCTCCGATGTCGGCTGGGCCGTGGGCCATTCGTACAACGTGTATGGCCCGCTGATCGGCGGCTGTACCTCGCTGCTGTACGAAGGGCTGCCGACGAATCCGGACCCGGGCATCTGGTGGGCGCTGTGCGAGCAGTACAACGTGCGCACGATGTTCTCCTCGCCCACCGCCATCCGCGTGCTGAAGAAGCACGATGCGGACTTCATCCACCGTCACGACCTGGATGCGTTGAAGTACCTGTTCCTGGCCGGCGAGCCACTGGACGAGCCGACCGCGCACTGGATCAGTGACGCGCTGGGCAAGCCGATCATCGACAACTACTGGCAGACCGAAACCGGCTGGCCGGCGTTGACCCTGCTGCCAGGCCTGGACATGAAGCCGGTCCGCTTCGGTTCGCCCGGTTTTCCCAACCTGGGCTACCGCATGAAGGTGATCGACGAGAACACCGGTGAGGAAGTGGCCGCCGGGCAGAAGGGCGTGCTGGTGGTGACGCCGCCGCTGCCGCCCGGTTGCATGAGCACGGTGTGGAACGACGACAACCGGTTCCTGCAGAGCTATTTCAGCCACTTCAAGGAACTGCTGTACAGCTCGCTGGACTGGGCGATCCGCGATGACGAGGGCTATACCTTCATCCTCGGCCGCACCGACGATGTGATCAACGTGGCTGGCCACCGGCTTGGAACCCGCGAGATCGAAGAAGCCATCTCCAGCCATCCGCGCGTGGCCGAGGCGGCGGTGATCGGGGTCAAGGACGAGCTGAAGGGGCAGGTGCCGCTGGTGTTCGTCACCCTCAAGCAGGGCCTGGACGGCGCGGATCCGGCGCCGGTGGTGGCCGAGATGATGGCCACGGTGACTGCGTCGCTGGGCGCTGTCGCGCGACCGGCCCACGTGCACGTGGTCAATGCACTGCCCAAGACGCGATCGGGCAAGCTGCTGCGGCGTTCGCTGCAGGCGCTGGCCGAGCAGCGCGATCCCGGTGATCTGTCGACACTGGATGATCCTGGCGCGCTGGAGGAGATCCGCCGCGCACTGGGACGACTGTAGCGCCGGGCCATGCCCGGCGAGCGCGCAGCGCGGTGCATTGGCGAGCCGCCGGGCATGGCCCGGCGCTACCCCGGCAGCGCTGCTGCAGCGCAGCTTTCTCCCGGCCACCGCTGCGCTAAGCTCGCCGCAGGGGAGCGCGCCGGCAACGGCGCGCATGCGTATCGCATCGCATCGGACAAGGGGGGAAGCATGGCGCTGCTGCATGCCAAGACGGCCGCTGGCCGCCAGGAAATCGAAGACCGCGCCAGGCGCCTGCCGGCGGCACTGCGCTCGATCCTGTTGATGGTCGATGGCCATCGCGATGACACCGAATTGCGGGGGCTGCTGGAAGGCCTGCGCGCGCCACCCGATGCTCTGCAGCAGCTGGCAGCGCAGGGCCTGATCGAAGTGATCGGCGGCAGCGCCGACATCGTACCGAGCCGCGGCATCAGCGCCGGCCGCGAACAGGATCCGGCGTTGTACCAGCAGCTGTACGACGCGATGAGCGAGGCGGTGCGGCGCCACCTCGGCCTGAAGGGCTATTTCATGCAGCTGAAGATCGAGCGCTGCAGCGATGCGATCACCCTGGAGCGCTTGTGCCCGGAAATGATCGCGGCGATCGGCAGGGCGCGCAGCCCGGCGCTGGCACAGCGCTGGTGGCAGGAGGTGCAGGACACGCTGGCGACTTCGGCACCTGCGGTCGTGCAGAGCGGATCGGCAGCGTAAAGTGGGCGGTTCCGTTACCGACCAGGAGCCCCACGTGCAGGACGACCACGCGACCGATACCCCCGGCTGGGACGCGATCAACGACGCACTGGCGCCGCTGTACGCCGGGCAGACACCACAGCATTTTGGAACCGCCATTCCCTACACGCTGGGGGGAGCGGATCCGCTGGACGGCATCAGCGTGTACCGGGTGGACGCGCCGGTGCCGCACTGGCACTACATCACCTACGGCTTCTCCGAGCTGTACGCCAAGGAAAGCAGCGATGCGTCGACCAGCGGCTATGGGTTCGAACTGACCTTCCGCCTGGCGATCACGCCGGGTGACAGCGCCGCGGACGCGCCCCCGGCCTGGCCGATGAACCTGCTGCAGAACCTGGCACGCTATGTGTTCGGCAGTGGCAACGTGTTCGAGGACGGCCACCACATCGATGCCAACGGGCCGATCGCGCTGGAACAGGACACCCTGCTGCGGCACCTGGCCTTCCTGCAGGATCCGCAGTTGCCGCCGCGGCAGACCGCCAATGGCGCGCTGCAGTTCCTGCAGGTGATCGGCCTGTGCGATGCGGAAATGGCCGCGATCCGCCGTTGGTCCACGCGTGGCGTGCTGGACCTGCTGGAACCGGCGATGCCGCTGTGGATCACCGAACTGTCGCGCGCCTCGCTGCTGGATGATCCTGCGCTGGCGGCGCAGGTACAGGCCGGCAGCGCGCGCGAGGGTTCCAGCACCGGCATGCTGTTCCTGGAAAAGCTGCAGGCGCGGGTCGAGGACGGCGTGGCAACGCTGGTGATCGGGGCCGGGCAGGTGCCCAGCGTGCTTGAGCTGCTGCCGCTGCGACTGCGCCATGGCAAGCCATTGACGCTGTTCGGTGCCGACCTGGCGTGGCGGTTCGAGGCAGGGGCGGAGGATGCCGTGCAGGCCGACGCGGAGGTCATCCGCTGCGTGCTGTCCGAGGCGAGCCAGCAGGCGCTGCTGCGCACCCTGCGCGCCGAGCGCGGCCGCTACGTGCTGGCCGAGGGCCGGCTGCTGGTGGTGGTCGAGCCGACCCTGCTGCGCGACGCCAAGGGCGCCGTGATCCGCGAGATCGGCTGACGCCGCGCCCACGGCAGCCCGCTCGGCTGCCGGGGGGCGAGGGGTGCGGCGCTGGGGCCGCACCGTGGTCCTCGTGATCGGTCAGGCCAGGCCTTCGGCCTTCAGCACGGCCTGCACGCCCGGATCGGCGTCCATGCGCGCCTTGTAGGCGGCCAGGTTGTCCAGGCCGGACAGATCGACCTTGGTACCGGCCGCCCAGCGCAGGGTGATGTAGAAGTACGGATCGGCGAAGCTGCGGAAACCGGCCAGCCAGGTCCTGCCGGCCAGCTGCGCGTCGGCGGTTTCAAACAGTGCGCGCAGGCGCTTGTGGGCCGCGGCGCGGACCGCATCGAACTGGCCCTCGTCGGCGATGAACTTGCCCGGCCCGAACAGCGGCGAGAACGCCGGGTGCACGTCGGAGTTGACGAAGGCCAGCCAGCGGGTGGCTTCGGCGCGCTGGCGCGCGCTGCCATCGCCGGCGAGCCCGGCCTGCGGATGGGTGTCGGCGATGTAGCCCATGATCGCGGCGTTCTGCACCAGCACGAAGTCGCCGTCGACCAGTGCGGGTACCGCGCCGGCCGGATTGATCCTGAGGAATTCCGGCGCCTTCAGGGTGTCCTTGTTCAGCAGTTCGACCTCGAACGGCTGGCCGGTCCACTGCAGGGCGATGTGGTCGGCGGTGGAACAGGCACCGGGCTTGCTGTACAGCTTCATGGGAACTCCAGGCGGGGCAGGATGGAATCCCCCACTATCCCAGAGCCCGCCGGCGCGCGGCAACGCTGCCGCCGGCAACAGTTCGTTACGACTGCCGGGGCTTGAGGTTCTGCACCTTGTAGAAGGTGTGATCGCCGATGGTGGCCACCTGGTAGGCGTTGCGCCAGTTCGGGCTGGCAATGGCCAGCGCGGCGAAGTGGCTGGCACCGGGCACGATCTCGCGGCGCTCGCCGGCCGGCAGCGCCCAGTTGCGCTCGGCGTCGAAGGCCACGTCCATCGCTTCGCTCCAGGCCGCATCGTTGCCCAGCTGGGTACCGGGCGAGACGATGGTCGGGGCGAACTGCTTGCGCGCGGTCACCACCTGGCACATCGAGTCGCCCCAGAGGCCGCTGTCGAGGCGGCGCAGGGCGACCTCGGCCACGGCCTGCTGGCCGCGCAGGGTCTGGTCGCGGGCTTCCAGATAGACGGTGGTGCTCAGGCACAGTGAATCGGCGGCCGGCTGCGGCAGCAACTGCGACAGCCAGAGAATCCAGGCCAGTTTCATATAACTCCTTGCTCCGTATGGGACGCACCTGGCGGTTCCGGCAGCGCAGGCTGCGGGAGGGCGGGGTACGACTTGGCGTCATGGGGAGGCGGCCATCGGGGCCGCCCCGTGGGCGGCCCCAAGAACACGATCGTGCGTCGATCGGCGGGGTCCGCACCGGCTCACCGGAAACTGGCTGGTGAGCAGAAAGTTGGCGCAAGGTAGGGGGGGATTGCCGAACGCATCCTGAATCGCCGGGCTTGACATTCAGCTTGGGGGCGGGTGACCGGAATCACATTCCGGCCCCCATTCAGGCGCGTATCACAGCGCGGCGGCGACGCGACTGCCCTGATCGATTGCGCGTTTCGCGTCCAGTTCCGCGGCCACATCGGCACCGCCGATCAGCTGGGCGGTGATGCCCGCGGCCTGCAGTTCGGCCTGCAGCGCGCGCTGCGGTTCCTGGCCGGCGCAGATCACCACGTGGTCGACCGGCAGCAGCTGCTCGCTGCCGTCCACGCGGATGCGCAGGCCGGCGTCATCCACGCCCAGATACTCGACGCCCCCCAGCATGCGCACGCCCTTGGCCTTCAGCGTGGCGCGATGGATCCAGCCGGTGGTCTTGCCCAGGCGGGCACCCGGCTTGCCGGGGCTGCGCTGCAGCAGCCACAGCCGGCGCGGCGAGACCTCGGCCTGTGCCGGGGCCAGCGAGCCACGCGCCTCGAAGGTGGCATCCACGCCCCATTCGGCCATCCAGCGCTGCGGGTCGAGCGATGGCGACGCGCCGGCGTGGCTGAGGAACTCGCCGACATCGAAGCCGATGCCGCCGGCGCCGATGATGGCGGCGCTGGCGCCCACGTCGACCCGGCCCTGCAGCACGTCCAGGTAGCTGACCACCTTGGCATGGTCGGCGCCGGGGAAATCGACCCGGCGCGGCACGATGCCGGTGGCCAGCACCACCGCGTCGAAGCCGGCCAGGCTGGCGGCATCGGCGCGGGTCCCCAGCCGCAGCTGTACCCCGGTCTCGGCCAGCTTGTGGCGGAAGTAGCGCAGGGTCTCGTGGAATTCTTCCTTGCCGGGGATGCGCTTGGCGACGTTGAACTGACCGCCGATCTCATCGTTGGCATCGAACAGGGTGACCTGGTGGCCACGCTCGGCGGCGACGGTCGCACACGCCAGCCCGGCCGGGCCGGCGCCGACCACGGCCACCTTCTTCGGCGCGGCGGTGGGGCGGTAGACCAGTTCGGTTTCGTGCGCGGCGCGCGGATTGACCAGGCAACTGGCCAGCTTGTTCTCGAAGACGTGGTCCAGGCAGGCCTGGTTGCAGGCGATGCAGGTGTTGATCGCGTCGGCGCGGCCGGCGCGGGCCTTGTTCGGCCACTGCGGATCGGCCAGCAGCGGCCGCGCCAGCGACACCATGTCGGCGCCTCCGCCGGCCAGGATGCGTTCAGCGACCTCGGGCATGTTGATGCGGTTGGTGGCGACCAGCGGCACTTTCACGTGCGGTTTGAGTTTGGCGGTGACACCGGCGAAGGCAGCGCGCGGCACCGAGGTGGCGATGGTCGGAATGCGCGCCTCGTGCCAGCCGATGCCGGAGTTGATGATCGTTGCGCCGGCGGCCTCGATGGCCTGGGCCTGCTGCACGATCTCTTCCCAGTTGCTGCCGTCCTCCACCAGATCGACCAGTGACAGGCGGTAGATGATGATGAAATCCGGGCCACAGGCCTCGCGGATGCGGCGCACGATTTCCACCGCAAAGCGCATGCGCTGGCGTGCGTCGCCGCCCCAGGCATCGGTCCGCTTGTTGGTGCGCGGGGCAATGAACTCGTTGATGAGGTACCCCTCCGAGCCCATCACTTCCACGCCGTCATAGCCGGCCTCGCGCGCCAGCTTCGCGCTGCGCGCGTAGTCGGCGATGTGGCGTTCGACGCCGCTGGCCGACAGCGCGCGCGGGGTGAACGGGTTGATCGGTGCCTTCAGTTTCGACGGCGCCACCGACAGCGGGTGATAGGCGTAGCGGCCGGCATGCAGCAGCTGCAGGCAGATTTTCGCGCCGTGCTGGTGTGCAGCGGCGGTGAGCTGGCGGTGCGGGCGTACTTCCCACGGCCAGGACAGCTTGCCGCCAAAGGGCTTGAGCCAGCCCACCACG
This sequence comes from Stenotrophomonas sp. 704A1, assembly GCF_030549525.1. Taxonomy (NCBI): domain Bacteria; kingdom Pseudomonadati; phylum Pseudomonadota; class Gammaproteobacteria; order Lysobacterales; family Lysobacteraceae; genus Stenotrophomonas; species Stenotrophomonas tuberculopleuritidis. The sequence goes on from NZ_CP130831.1 coordinate 923,972, forward strand.
TTCGGGGCGAAGCCACCGGTGACGATCAGGCCGACGCCGCCTTCGGCGCGCTCGGCGAAGTAGGCGGCCAGGCGCGGGAAGTCACGCGCGCGGTCTTCCAGGCCGGTGTGCATCGAGCCCATCAGCACCCGGTTGCGCAGCTGGGTGAAGCCCAGGTCCAGCGGGGCGAACAGGTGGGGGTAGGCGCTTTCGTTGGCTGGCGACATGGTCGATACGCTTGCGTACGGAAGCGCGAAGGGTGCCGCGAAACGGCGGCCGGAGCAAGGGCTGGCGAATCGGTAGCGCCGGACCATGCCCGGCGACGCGGTTACCCGTGGCCGCGCTGCGCGCTCGCCGGGCGTGGCCCGGCGCTACCCGCCGGCAGGGGACGGCCAATCCCGAACCAGCCCAGGGTCACCCCGCACAGCGGCCCGATCAGCAGGGCGAACGCCAACGTGCCCAGGCCGACATTGCCACCCAGCCACCAGCCCAGCAGCAGCACGCTGCCTTCGATCAGGCTGCGCACTTTCCAGATCGGCCAGCCGGTGCGGGCATGCAGGCCGGTCATCAGGCCATCGCGCGGTCCCGGGCCCAGCCGGGCACCGATGTACAGGCCGGTCGCCAGCGCCACCAGCAGCATGCCGGCGCAGAACAGCGTCAGCTGCCAGCCCAGGCCGACCGCTGGCGGCAACAGCCACAGGCCGAACTGCGCCGAGGGACCGATCAGCATCACATTGAGGACGGTGCCGACGCCGGGCTTCTGCCGCAGCGGCCACCACAGCAACAGCACCAGCGCGCCGATCACATTGGTGGCCAGGCCGAACGACAGCGGGGTCTGGGCGGCGACGCCCTGCGACAGCACGTCCCACGGCGCAACGCCGATCGCGGCGCGGATCATCAGGGCAGCACCGAAGCCGTACAGGAACAGGCCGACGATCAGTTGCAGCAGGCGCAAGGGCAGGGCGGTGGGCATGGCACGCTCGGGGTGGGAGAGGTCTGTTACCACCGTAGCCCCGATCAATGCCTTTCCATAGATACAGATGATGGCCGATCCGTAGCCACAGACGGTCGCGCCCGGGCTAGTCCCAGCCGGCCAGCACCAGCTTGCCGACCGTGCGGCCGCTGGCCAGGCGCTGGTGCGCCGCCTCCAGGTTGGCAGCATTGATCGGGCCCAGCGTTTCGCTCAGGGTGCCGCGCAGCTGGCCGGCGTCGATCATGCTGGCGGCGCGGTTGAGGATGCGGTGCTGCTCGATGCGGTCGGCCGTGGCAAAACGCGCGCGGGCGAACATGAACTCCCAGTGGATGCCGATGCACTTGGCCTTGTAGGGATCGCCGATGCGCAGGGCGCCGCGCGGTTCGACGATCAGCCCGAGGTGCCCCTGCGGCGCCAGAAGCTGGCCCAGCTCGTCCCAGTAGTGGTCGGTGTCGGCCAGGTTGAGTGCGACCTGCACCTCGGCGATGCCCAGCGCCTGCAGCTGCGGCAGCAGCGGCTGACGATGGTCGATGACGTGGTGTGCTCCCATCTGCCGGCACCACGTGATCGATGCGTCGCGCGATGCCGTGGCGATGACCTCGAAACCGGCATGGCGGGCCAGCTGGATCGCCATCGAGCCGACGCCGCCCGCAGCGCCGATCACCAGCAGGCGCTGGCCGGCATGGCGACGATCGTCCAGGTGCAGCGGCATGCGCTGGAACAGCAGTTCCCACGCGGTCAGCGTGGTCAACGGCAATGCGGCTGCCTCGGCGGCATCCAGCGTGGTCGGCCTGCGTGCAACCAGCCGCTCATCGACCAGCTGGTACTGCGCGTTGCAGCCCGGTCGGGTCACATCACCGGCGTAGTAGACCTCGTCGCCGGAGGCGAACAGGGTGGCTTCCTCACCGATGGCCTCAATCACGCCCGCAGCATCCCAGCCGAGGATGCGCGGGCTGTCCAGCGATGCCGCCGGGGTGCCCGCGCGCACTTTTGCGTCCACCGGATTGACGGAAACGGCTTGGATCCGCACCAGCACGTCACGGCCGCGAGGCGAGGCGGGGGAGGGCAACACGAGATCGCGCAGCGCAGGGGCTGATTCACGACACAGGGCGACGGCTTTCATTGCAACTCCCGCTCGGTTCCTGTCCGCATCATAAGGTTCCTCATATCGATGGGCGCGCGCTGAACCGTCTTCCGGCAGGTATCGGCAACACTGTCGTATGTGGCCCTTAATCCCCTCCAAACCCTTGCCGCGCGGGGGTCTTGCGGATTTTCATTATCCTGTATAGGGTTTCAACGTCGGACCGGTGGCCGGTCGGGTGCGACGCTTCACATGTTACGGGACTGTTAACATGGCCTTCACCCGCCTGAGCATAATGTTCGCGGCGGTGGCGTGCTGAATCGGCTGTCTGAACATCGACGCAGTAGTGCTGGCCCATGCCTCTACCGGTTTCATACCCCCGAAATAGGAGCTGTACTCAATGAACAAGAAGATCCTTACTGCCGCGCTGCTGGGCGGTCTGGCATTCGCCCAGGCTGCGTCGGCGCAGGAGTTCGATGACCGCTGGTACCTGACCGGTTCGGCCGGCTTCAACTTCCAGGACAACGACCGTCTGACCAACGACGCTCCGTTCGTCACCCTGGGCCTGGGTAAGTTCATCAGCCCGAACTGGTCGCTGGACGGTGAGCTGAACTACCAGAACCCGAATTTCGACGCCAACCAGGATCTGAACTGGTCGCAGTACGGCGTGTCGTTCGATCTGCGTCGCCACTTCATCAAGGAAGGCCGCGGCTGGAACCCGTACATCGTCGGTGGCCTGGGCTACCAGAAGTCGGAAGAAGAGTACGCTGCCGTTGACACCAATGGCCCGCGTGACCGCAAGGACGGCAACCTGGCTGCCAAGCTGGGCGTCGGCCTGCAGACCACCTTCGACAAGCGCGTTGCTGTCCGCGCCGAAGTGGCCTACCGCGCTGACTTCGACGACCAGAGCATCGCCGCACGCGACGAAAGCTGGTTCGGCGACGTGCTGGCTTCGGTCGGCGTCGTGATCCCGCTGGGCCCGGCTCCGGTCGCGGCTGCTCCGGCTCCGGCTCCGGTTGCCCCGAGCTGCGCCGATCTGGACGACGACGGTGACGGCGTCAACAACTGCGACGACAAGTGCCCGAACTCGCAGCCGGGTCAGACCATCGGTCCGGACGGTTGCCCGGTGCCGGTCTCGATCGACCTGAAGGGCGTGAACTTCGACTTCGACAAGTCGAACCTGCGTCCGGACGCTGTGGCCATCCTGAGCGAAGCCACCGAGATCCTGAAGCGTTACCCGGATCTGCGCGTTGAAGTTGCCGGTCACACCGACTCGAAGGGTACCGACGCTTACAACCAGAAGCTGTCGGAGCGTCGTGCTACCGCCGTGTACAACTACCTGACCCAGAACGGCGTGGACGCTGGCCGTCTGCAGGGCCCGATCGGCTACGGTGAGAGCCGTCCGATTGCCCCGAACACCAACCCGGATGGTTCGGACAATCCGGAAGGTCGCGCCAAGAACCGTCGTACCGAGCTGAACGTCCAGAACTAAGTTCTGACGCTCTGCCAGTAGGACACAGCAGGACCCGGCTTCGGCCGGGTCTTGTTGTTTGTACGGCCGCAACTGCGGGGCCGTCCCCCAGGCTGGCTGCCGTTCGTCGGCAATTTGCCTATGAAACCAACAAGTTGCCGTATTCATTGAAAGTGCCGCTTGAAAGCTGGCGCGGCATTGCTAAACTCGCCGCGTCTCTTCCTTTCGTGGATGCCCTCATGCTGCGCTCTGCATCGGCTGCCGTTCTGGCGCTGGCCCTGGTTCCCGCTGCCCACGCTGCGGTCGATTGCTCGGTCAACACCAGCGCCTCGCCGCTGCCGTTGCCGGCCACCGCCATCGCACCGGTGGCCGATGAGCTGTACATCCGCGGCACCCAGCTGGGCATGTCCAGCGGCGTGCTGGGCAGCAGCTACGACCCGTCGCAGTCGCTGGACCAGGTGCTGCAGCGCCTGCGCATCGATGGCTGCCAGAACATCGCCAAGGCGATCCCGAGTGCGCCGGCGGTCAAGCCGAACGATCCGGCCGCCTACAAGCCGCAGACCGAATTCGACAACACGCCCTGGCGCTTCGACATGAGCCAGAACGGCAAGCGCATGACCGCTGAAGAGTTCGACGCCTGGATGAAGGCGCGCGGCGTGCGCGTGGTCAAGGCCCGTCCGGCCCCGGCAGCGGCGGCGACGCCGGCTGCGGCCCCGGTACCGGCTGAGACCAAGCCGGTCGACAAGAAGTAAGCGCCGCGGGGAGCAGAGGCTTGCGTACGCGCCGCCCACCTGCTGCCCCCGCCGCCCGCTCCCACGCCCTGCGTGGGCGTGCGACCCCTGATGCCAGCTCCGCCGGCGTGCGCCACGGGCTGGCGCGGGTATTGTCCAAGGCCGGTGTCTGCTCGCGCAGTGAAGCCGCACGCTGGATTGCCGACGGCCGCGTGCGGGTCTCGGGCCGCATCGTGCGCGACCCGGAATTTCCCATCGCCAGCCCGGCACCGCCGATCGACGTCGACGGCCAGCCGATGGGGGCGCCGCAGCGCCTGTACCTGATGCTCAACAAGCCGCGTGGGGTGGTCACCACCGCACAGGACGAGCGTGGCCGCGACACCGTCTACCGCTGCTTCGACGATGCCGGATTGCCGTGGATCGCACCGGTCGGGCGTCTGGACAAGGCCAGCGAGGGGCTGCTGTTGTTCAGCAACGATCCGCAGTGGGCAGCGCGCCTCACCGATCCGGAGACCGGCCCGGTCAAGACCTATCACGTGCAGGTCGACCGCCTGCCCGATGACGCCACCCTGGACGCGCTGCGCGCCGGTGTCGAAGAGGCGGGCGAGTTCCTGCATGCCCATTCCGTCTGCGTGCTGCGCAGCGGCGAAAAGACCGCGTGGCTGGAGGTGGTCCTCGACGAGGGCCGCAACCGCCACATCCGCCGCCTGCTGGCGGCCTTCGACCTGCAGGTGCTGCGCCTGGTCCGGGTTGCGATTGGCGGGCTGACGCTCGGCGATCTCGGCAAGGGCCAATGGCGGGTGCTGGAGGTCAGCGACCAGCAGCGGCTGGGGGCCGCTGCACCGGGCTGAACACCGCCCGCGGCCGGCGTCTGCCGGCCACCGTTCCAGGCGTAGGGGGCGCCTGGTTGTCGAATGTCCCGAACGGAGCCTGCCATGTACCACCCGACCCTCAACCACGTCCTGCGCTGTGCCGGCCTGCTGCTGCCGATGGTGCTGCTTGCTGCCTGTGGTGGCCACAAGAAAACGGCCAAGGCAGAAACACCGGCCGAGACCCCGGTGGTGGAAGTGAAGACCCCGGAACTGGACGGTCGCGGCAGCTACCGCTTCCTGATGAGCGACGGCGACAAGAAGATGACCGCCGATGAGTTCGATGCCTGGATGAAGTCCAACGGCATCCGCGTGGCCAAGGGCAACGGCCAGGCCGCAGCCGCCAAGCCGGTGGTGGTGGCCAGCAAGGATGAGCCCAAGGACAAGAAGAAAAAGAAGAAATGACGCGCGTTGCGCGTCATTTCGGTAGCGCCGGGCCATGCCCGGCGAGCGCATAGCGCGGCTATCGGGAAGCCGCCGGGCATGGCCCGGCGCTACCGGCGGGCGATCAGCCCTTGATCACGCCCAGTTCCAGGCCGATGCGGGTGAACGCATCGATCGCGCGGTCCAGGTGCGCACGCGTATGCGCGGCGCTGATCTGGGTGCGGATGCGGGCCTGGCCCTTGGGCACCACCGGGAAGAAGAAGCCGATCGCGTAGATGCCTTCTTCCAGCAGCCGCTCGGCGAACCTCTGTGCCAGCGGTGCGTCGTACAGCATCACCGGGCTGATCGGGTGCACGCCGGGCTTCACGTCGAAGCCGGCGGCGGTCATCTTCTCGCGGAAGTAGGCGGTGTTCTCGGCCAGGGTGCCGCGCAGGTCATCGGCGGCGGCCAGCATCTCGAACGCCTTGATGCCGGCGGCGACCACATGCGGCGGCAGCGAGTTGGAGAACAGGTAGGGACGCGAGCGCTGGCGCAGCAGCTCGATCACCTCGGCGCTGGCGCAGGTGAAGCCGCCCAGCGCGCCGCCCATGGCCTTGCCCAGGGTGCCGGTGATGATGTCGATCTTCTCCAGCACGCCCTTGACCTCGGCCGAGCCGCGGCCGCTGGCACCGAGGAAGCCGGTGGCGTGGCATTCGTCGATGTGCACCAGGGCGTTGTACTTCTTCGCCAGCGCAGTGATCTCGTCCAGCGGCGCGATGAAGCCGTCCATCGAAAACACGCCGTCGGTGGTGATCAGCTTGGTCTTGCAGCCAGCGGCGTCGGCCGCCTGCAGCTGCGCTTCCAGGTCAGCCATGTCGCAGTTGGCGTAGCGGAAGCGCTTGGCCTTGCACAGGCGCACGCCGTCGATGATCGAGGCGTGGTTCAGCGCGTCGGAGATGATCGCGTCGTTCTCGCCCAGCAGCGGCTCGAACAGGCCACCGTTGGCGTCGAAGCAGGCTGCGTACAGGATGGTGTCCTGCTTGCCGAAGAAATCGGCGATCTGCTTTTCCAGCTGCTTGTGCAGGTCCTGGGTGCCGCAGATGAAGCGCACCGACGCCATGCCGAAGCCATGGGTGTCCAGCGCGTCCTTGGCCGCCTGGATCAGGTCCGGATGGTCGGCCAGGCCCAGGTAGTTGTTGGCGCAGAAGTTGAGCACCGTGCGGCCGTCATCGAGGGTGATCTCGGCGGACTGCGGACCGGTGATGATCCGCTCGGACTTGAACAGGCCCTGGGCGCGGATGGCGTCCAGTTCCTCGGCGTAGTGGCGGGTCAGGGCGGAGGAGGCGTCGGTCATGGCGTGGGCACGGCTCAGCACGGGGAAACCGCTGATTCTACCGGGCATCGGTGGCCCCGCATCGGGCCGGGCAGGCCATCGCCACGGACGGCACATGTTGCATCGCAATAGCAAACGGGTTAAAAATTCGTGAACCGGGGCTGTCTGGCTCCGGTCGCTGCGTCCGTGCCAGCTCCCGCCTTCCACGCCACCGCCCCCACCGGAGACGCCCATGAAGCACGCCCGTGCCTGCCTCGTCATTGCCGCCGCCCTGACCCTTGCGCCGTTCGCGGCCAGTGCCCAGGACACCGAATCGCCGTACAGCTGGAACGTCACCGCCGTGTCGGATTACCTGTTCCGCGGTGTCTCGCAGACCGATGAGGATCCGACCCTGCAGGCCGGCTTCACCTACACCAGCCCGGTGGGCCTGTATGCCGGTGTCTGGGGTTCGGGCGTGGACTTCGGTCCCGGCGACCCGAAGACCGAGGTCGACTACCTGATCGGCTACGGCATCGACGTGACCGAACGCGTCAACTTCGACGTGCTGCTGAACCGCTATACCTACCTCAAGGCCAGCCACCAGAACTACAACGAGCTGATCACCACCACCACGCTGGATGACACCTACAAGCTGACGGTGGCCTACAGCAACGATGTGTGGAACAGCAGCACCGATGGCTGGTACTTCGGCCTGGGGGGCAGCTGGGGCCTGCCGAAGGACTTCACGTTGAATGCCAACGTCGGCCGCAGCACCTTCGAGGACGGCATCGCCAAGGACTACACCGACTGGAATGTCGGCGTCGCGCGCCAGTTCGGGATGGTCAATGTCGGCCTGGGCTACTACGGCACCGACGGCAACGGCCGCGACAACTCCGGCAAGCTGGCCCACAGCCGCGTGATGCTGAGCGTCGCGATCGGGCAATAACCGGCGCCTGCGGCACCGGCGATTGCCCCGCGCATTTCACCTTATCCCTGCGCCGTTGGCGCGCCCCCTTGAACAACAAGGGGGCTCTCCTCCAGACAGGCAGCGGTACATGAAAAAGGCGCCCACAGGGCGCCTTTTTCTTTCCGGTAGCGCCGGGCCATGCCCGGCGTCGCCGTGTGCCGGATCAGTTCCAGCTCAGCACGACCTTGCCGGCCTTGCCTTCTTCCATCAGGTCGAAGCCCTTCTGGAAGTCGTCGATCGGCAGCTGGTGGGTCATCACCTTGCCGAGCGGGAAGCCGGACAGCACCAGCTGGGTCATCTTGTACCAGGTCTCGTACATCTTGCGGCCGTAGATGCCCTGCACGGTCAGCCCCTTGAAGATGATCTTGTCCCAGTCGCAGCCGGCGCCCTTGGGCATGATGCCGAGCATGGCGATCTTGCCGCCGTGGTACATGCAGTCGAGCATGTCGTTGAACGCGCGCGGGTTGCCGCTCATTTCCAGGCCCACGTCGAAGCCCTCCATGTGCAGTTCCTTCATCACGTCCTTCAGCGAGGTGTTGGCGACGTTGACCACGCGGGTGGCGCCCATGTCGGCGGCCAGCTTCAGGCGGAAGTCGTTGACGTCGGTCACCACCACGTTGCGTGCACCGATGTGCTTGCAAATGCCGGCGGCGATGATGCCGATCGGACCGGCGCCGGTGATCAGCACGTCTTCACCGATCACGTTGAACTCCAGCGCGCAGTGCGCGGCGTTGCCGTACGGATCGAAGAACGCGGCCAGTTCGGACGGGATCTGGTCCGGGATCGGCCACAGGTTGCTGGCCGGCATCACCATGTATTCGGCGAATGCGCCGTTGACGTTGACACCGATGCCGACCGTGTTCGGGCACAGGTGCGGACGACCGCCACGGCAGTTGCGGCAATGGCCGCAGACGATGTGGCCTTCGGCCGAGATGCGCTGGCCGATTTCGTAGCCGGTCACGCCCGGGCCGATCCCGGCGATGCGGCCGACGAACTCGTGGCCGATGGTCAGGCCCGGCTTGATCGTGCGCTGGCTCCATTCGTCCCACAGGTAGATGTGCAGGTCGGTACCGCAGATCGCGGTCTTCTCCAGCTTGATCAACACCTGGTTGGGGCCCGGGGTCGGCACCGGAACCTCTTCCATCCAGATGCCCTTGGCTGCTTCGCGCTTGACCAGGGCCTTCATCGTTTGCTGCGCCATCGGGGTGGAACTCATCAGGGGGAAAACGCGGATTATAGGGCCCCCCGGTGATTTCCCATGTTGCGCTGCGGGTGCCGCGCTGGAACGAAAGGCGTGCGCCGGCGGGCGTTTCGAACGTGGTCGCTGCGATCGCCGGGCATGGCCCGGCGCTACCGGGGCAGCGGTGCGCCCGGCCCATGACTTCCGGGGTTCGGGCCGGGGCAGGGCGGCGGGCTACAATCGAAGGTTCCACTACCAGGGGCCGCTCCATGCGCTCGAACCTGCTTGCATTCTCCATCGTCGCCAGCCTCGGGCTGGTCCATGTCGCCCATGCCGCCGAAGGCATGTGGGTGCCGCAGCAGCTGCCGGAAATCGCCGGCCCGCTGCAGAAGGCCGGCCTGAAGCTGTCCCCGCAGCAGCTGGCCGACCTGACCGGCGACCCGATGGGCGCCGTGGTCGCGCTGGGCGGCTGCACCGCCAGCTTCGTCTCGCCGCAGGGGCTGGTGGTCACCAACCACCACTGTGCCTACGGCGCGATCCAGCTGAACTCGACCGCGCAGAAGAACCTGATCAAGGACGGCTTCAACGCGCCGACCCTGAAGGACGAACTGAGTGCCGGCCCGAACGCCCGCGTGTTCGTGCTCGACCAGATCACCGACGTCACTGCCCAGGCCAAGGCTGCCATCGCCGCCGCCGGCAAGGATGCGCTGGCCCGCAGCCGCGCGCTGGATGCCTTCGACAAGGCCCAGGTGGCCGCCTGCGAAGCCGACGCCGGCTTCCGCTGCCGCCTGTACTCGTTCTCCGGCGGCAACACCTACCGCCTGTTCCGCAACATGGAAATCAAGGACGTGCGCCTGGTCTACGCGCCCCCGGGCAGCGTCGGCAAGTTCGGCGGCGACGTCGACAACTGGATGTGGCCGCGCCACACCGGCGATTTCTCGTTCTACCGCGCCTATGTCGGCAAGGATGGCAAGCCGGCCGCGTTCTCGGCCGACAACGTGCCGTACCAGCCCAAGCACTTCCTGAAGTTCGCCGACCAGCCGCTGGGCGCCGACGACTTCGTGATGGTGGCCGGCTACCCGGGCCGCACCAACCGCTATGCACTGGCCGGCGAGTTCAACGAAACCGCCAGCTTCACCTACCCGACCATCGCCGCCCACTACAACGCGGTGCTGAAGATGATCGCCGACGCCGGCAAGGCCGACCCGGACGTGAAGGTCAAGTACGCCGCCACCGCCGCCAGCATGAACAACGTGGCCAAGAACTACCTGGGCCAGCTGGAAGGCTTCAAGCGCATCGACGCCGCCGGCCAGAAGCAGGCCGAAGAGGCCGCCGTGCTGGCCTGGCTGAAGAAGCAGGGCGCGGCCGGCAAGCCGGCCCTGGCCGCACACGCGCAGCTGCTCAAGCATCTGGACACCAGCAAGTCGACCCGCGAGCGCGACCTGTTCGTGGGCCAGTTCAACAACACCTCGGCCGTTGGCGCGGCGATCGCCCTGTACCGCCTGTCGATCGAACGCAGCAAGCCGGATGCGGAGCGCGAAGCCGGTTACCAGGAACGCGACCTGACCACCATCGAAGGCAGCCTGAAGCAGATGGACCGCCGCTACGTGGCGAAGATGGACCAGCAGCTGCAGACCTACTGGCTGGACCAGTACGTGGCCCTGCCGGCCGCGCAGCGCGACAATGAAGTGCTGAACACCTGGCTGGCCGGCAGCGATGCCGCTGCGGTGAAGTCGCTGGTGGGCAAGCTGTCAGGCACCGAGCTGGGCAGCCTGGACGCGCGCCTGAAGTGGTTCAACGCCGACCGCGCCGCCTTTGAAGCCAGCACCGATCCGGCCATCCAGTACGCCGTTGCGATGATGCCGTCGCTGCTGAAGCAGGAAGAGCAGAAGAAGATCCGCGAAGGCGAATCGCTGACCGCACGCCCGCTGTACCTGCAGGCCGTGGCCGACTACAAGAAGAGCCAGGGCGAGTTCGTCTATCCGGACGCCAACCTGTCGCTGCGCATCACCTTCGGCAACGTCATGGGCTACGGCAAGGATGGCGTGCAGTACACCCCGTTCACCACCCTGGAAGGCGTGGCCGCCAAGGAAACCGGCGAAGACCCGTTCGATTCGCCGAAGGCGCTGCTCGATGCGGTCAAGGCCAAGCGCTACGGCGGCCTGGAAGACAAGCGCATCGGTTCGGTGCCGGTGAACTTCCTGTCCAACCTGGACATCACCGGCGGCAACTCCGGCTCGCCGGTGCTGGACGCCAACGGCAAGCTGGTCGGCCTGGCCTTTGATGGCAACTGGGAATCGGTCAGCTCCAACTGGGTGTTCGACCCGGTGATGACCCGCATGATCGCCGTGGACAGCCGCTACATGCAGTGGATCATGCAGGAAGTGGCGCCGGCGCCGCAGCTGCTGAAGGAACTGAACCTGGCCAGATAACGGCCGGCCGTGATCGCGGTAGCGCCGGGCCATGCCCGGCGGAATCCGCCCGCAACGCCAAAACCCCGCGACCCCGGTCGCGGGGTTTTTTCATGCGCGGCCCGGCCCGGTGCGCCGAACGGGTATCATCCCTGTTCCGCGCACTTCACAGGATGTGAACAATGCGCCGGAACTCCTCCCCCCAGGACCCCCTGTTCGCATGCGCATCCTGCTTGCCCGCCACGGCGAAACGCCGTGGAACGCCGAAGGCCGCTACCAAGGCCAGATCGACATCCCGCTGTCGCCCATCGGCGAAGCCCAGGCCCAGGCCCTTGGCGCCCGCCTGGCTTCGGTCGACATCACCCGTGCCGTCGCCTCGCCGCTGTCACGCGCGCAGCGCACCGCGCAGCTGGCCCTCGGCGCCGCACGGGCCGACATGCTGCTGACCGAGCCGGAACTGCAGGAAATCGCCCACGGTGAGTGGGAGGGCCTGCTGGCCAGCGAGATCCACGAGAAGGACCCGTCGCGCCTGCAGGCCTGGCGCGAGGAACCCGATACCGTGCTGATGCCCGGCGGTGAATCGCTCCGCCTGGTGCTGGAACGCAGCTGGCGTGGCCTGGCCCGCGCCACCGAAGGCCTCGGCGAGCACGACACGCTGCTGGTGGTTGCCCATGACGCGGTCAACCGGGTGATCCTGTGCAGGGTGCTGGGCCTGCCGATCTCCCGCCTGTGGACCTTCCGCCAGGCACCGACCACGCTCAACCTGCTCGAAGGCGCCGACCTGGACAGCCTGGAGGTGGTGCGCCTGAACGACTGCGCCCACCACACGCCGTTCTTCGGCGAAGCCAAGCACCGCGCACTCTGATCCCACCCATCGAACCACCTGTTTCTGCTGGAACCGCTGCCGTGACGAACACCCCGACCACCCTGGCCGATTGGCTGGATTACATTGAACGCCAGCACCCGGCCAGCATCGACATGGGACTGCAGCGCGTGCGCAGCGTGGCCACGGCGATGGGCCTGGGCGCACCGGCCAGGCGCACCATCGTGGTCGGTGGTACCAACGGCAAGGGCTCGACCGTCGCCTTCATCGAAGCCATCGCGCGTGCCGCCGGCTGGAAGGTCGGTGCCTATACGTCGCCGCACCTGCTGCGCTACAACGAGCGCGTGCGCATCGATGGCCAGGACGTGGACGATGCCGCGCTGGTTGCTGCGTTCAATGCCGTCGAAGCGGCGCGCGGTGACACCACGCTGACCTATTTCGAGTACGGCACGCTGGCTGCGCTGCAGCTGTTCGCCGCTGCCGACCTCGACCTGGCCGTGCTGGAAGTGGGGCTGGGGGGCCGCCTGGACGCCGTCAACATCGTCGATGCCGATGTGGCGGTGATCACCACCGTGGACATCGACCACGCCGAGTGGCTGGGCGAGGACCGCGAGGCGATCGGCACCGAGAAGGCCGGCATCATCCGCGGCTGGAAGCCGGTGATCCTGGGCGAGACCGATCCGCCGTCGAGCGTGCTGGCGCGTGCCTATCTGCTGGGGGCCAATGCGATCCGTGGCGGCAGCGACTACTTCCATGAACCGATCGATGCACAGCGCTGGCGCTGGCGCGATGTCGGTACGCGGCTGGAACTGCCGACGCCGGCGCTGGCCGGCCCGATCCAGCTGGCCAACGCAGGCGCTGCGATCGCCGCACTGCGCGCGCTGGACAAGCCGGTGCCGCGCGCGGCCTGGGCTGAAGGCGTGGCGGCGGCGCGGATTGCCGGCCGCCTGCAGGCGTTCGAGCGCGACGGCGTGCAGATCCGCGTCGATGTCGGCCACAACCCGCAGGCCGCCGCGCAGCTGGCGCGGGCACTGAACGCCGAGGCGGTGCCTGGGCGCACCCTGGCCGTCTACGCCGCGCTGCAGGACAAGGACGCGGTCGGTGTGGTGCAGGCCCTGCAGGACGTCGTGGGCGACTGGACGCTGGCCGGCCTGGATGGCCCGCGCGGGCAGTCGGCGGCCCAGTTGCAGGTGCGCCTGGCCGATACCGTGGCTGGCACGGCGGCCCTGGCGGACACCGTCGAACAGGCGCTGGCGCAGGTGCTGGCGCGCGCCGAGCGCGGCGACCGGGTGCTGGTGTTCGGTTCGTTCCATACCGCTGCCGCTGCCCTGCAAGGGCTGCAGGCCCGCGCCTGACCGCCGTTCAGCCAGTACCGACGCCGTCCGGTCCGGCACCCGTATAATCGACCGCAACGTCCCGCCTGTCGCCTGCCCTACGTGGATACGCCCCTGAAACAGCGTCTGATTGGTGCCATCGTCCTGGTGGCCTTGGCCGTGATCTTCCTGCCGATGCTGGTCAAAGGACCGGCGCCGGACAGCGGCGTGGCCAATGTGCCGATCGCGGCCCCCGATGCGCCCGCCGATGGCCAGTTCGAAACCCGCGAACTGCCGCTGGTGGCGCCGGCCGGGGGCGCCACCGGCCTGCAGAGCGGCCAGGCCCGTCCGCTCGACGAGGCTGCCGCACCGGCCACGCCGCCGACCGTGGATACCTCGCCTGCGGTTGCCGCCGGCAACTATGCGGTGACCTTCGGCGCGTACGCCAGCAAGGCCGACGCCGATGCGGTGATCGCCTACCTGAAGCGTTCGCAGCTGCCGGGCTTCACCGAGACCGCGACGATTGGCGGCCGTCCTGCCTGGCGCGTGCGGGTCGGGCCGTACCCCGACCGTGCCCAGGCCGAGGCAGCGCGCCTGCAGGCGGTCAAGGTGCGCGCCGACGTGAAGGCGGAAGTCATCACCCTCGATGCGACGGCGGCCCCGGCCACGGCAGTCGCCGCGACCCCGGCCACGCCGAGCGCCAGCACGCCGCTGGCAGCGCCGTCACCGGCGGCGACCGCCAACCCGGTGCGCAGCGAAAGCCTGCCGCCGAGCACGCCGACCGCCGCGACCACGCCGGTCGCCACCCCGGAACCGCCGAAGCCGCAGCCCAAGCCGGAGCCGGCCAAGCCGCAGCCGAAGCCGGCGGCCACCACCAGCACCGCGCCCACCCCCCCGGCAACGCCTGCAGCACCGGCAGCCAGCGCGGTCGGTTTCGCCGTGCAGCTCGGCGCGTTCGGCCAGGCCAACGACGCCAATGCCATGCGCGACAAGGTGCGTGCCGCAGGCTTCAGCGCTTTCGTCGAACAGGTGCGTACCGACAAGGGCACCCTGCACCGGGTCCGTGTCGGGCCGGTGGCCAACCGCGCCGACGCCGAACAGCTGAAGGCGCAGGTCGCCGCCAAGGTCGGCGTTGCCGGCATGGTCCGACCGCACCCATGACCTGTACGCAGCCGCGTTGCCAGCGCCGCCGAAGGAGCGGGGCGCCATGATCGACGTCGTGCTGCTGATCGTGATCGCTGCCTCCACGCTGCTGGGACTGCTGCGCGGCTTTGTCGGCATCGTCATCGGCACCGTGTCCTGGCTGGTTGCCGCCTGGGCGGCGTTCGCCTTCGGCAATGACGCCGCGCACTGGTGGGCCGCCCCGGCGGCCCCGGGCGGCGAGCATTTCATCGGCGGCTATCTCAGCGTCGGCATCGGCGTGATGGTGGTCGTTGCCGTGATCGGGATGGTCATCAAGGCCATCGTCCACCGCAACATGCTGGGCAGCCTGGATCGTCTGCTGGGCGGTGTGCTCGGCGCGGTGCGCGGGGGCCTGATCGCCGCCATCCTGCTGCTGCTGGCCGGCTTCACACCGTTGACCGCCGAACCGTCCTGGCGCGGCTCAGCGCTGCGCCCGGTACTGAACCCGGCCGTGGCCTGGATGAACAGCAAGCTGCCGCACTGGGAGGTGCCAGGTGCCGATCTGCTGCCCAAGGCCTTGCCGATGGATGCGCTGTCCCCATCTGCATTGATGGAACTGGGCAAGAGCACCGGCGGCGATGTGGGCAAGCCGGGTGCGACAGGCGATAATGGCATTCTTGGCCAGGTGATGGCGGGCGGCGGATGGCTGCGGCCCGCGACGACGGAGCAGGGCGAGGGACGTGATCCGGCCGAAGTGCGCCCGGACGCCTCTGCATTGCCGGGCAGCATCGAGCCGGACGATCCGGCCAATGTCGACCGCAGACGCGGCGACAACCCAGGCCAGGCACGGCCACCTTCCTTGTAACTGGGCACAGCCCAGCGGAGACCTCGCATCATGTGTGGCATCGTCGGAATCGTCGGCAACCAGAACGTCGCCGGGCAGTTGTATGACGGCTTGACCGTCCTCCAGCATCGCGGCCAGGACGCGGCGGGCATCGCCACGGTCAACGGCAGCCGGCTGCGGGTGCAGAAGGCCACCGGCCTGGTCCGCGACGTGTTCGATGCCCGCACCATGTCCACCCTGGAAGGCAGCGTCGGCATCGCGCATGTGCGCTACCCGACCGCGGGTTCGGAAGGCATGGACGAGGCACAGCCGTTCTACGTCAATTCGCCCTACGGCATCGCGCTGGCCCACAACGGCAACCTGATCAATACCGAGGCGCTGCGCCAGCAGGTGTTCGAACAGGACCGCCGCAACGTCAATACCGATTCGGACAGCGAAGTGCTGCTGAACGTGTTCGCCTACGAACTGGAACAGCAGCGCCAGCTGAGCCCGGAAGCCGCGATCCGCGCGGTGGCCGGCGTGCACCGCCGCTGCAAGGGCGGCTATGCGGTGGTCAGCGTGGTGCTGGGCCTGGGCCTGGTCGCCTTCCGCGATCCGCATGGCATCCGCCCGCTGGTGCTGGGCAAGCGCAGCCACGCCGAAGGTGACGAGTACATCGTGGCCTCCGAATCGGCGGCGCTGGACGTGCTGGGCTTCCAGCGCGTGCGTGACGTGCAGCCGGGCGAAGCGCTGGTGATCACCGCGCGCGGCGAACTGTTCTCGGAAATCTGCGCCGAGCCGGCAGAGCACACCCCGTGCATCTTCGAGTACGTGTACTTCGCCCGCCCGGATTCGATGATCGACAACGTGTCGGTGCACAAGGCGCGCATGCGCATGGGCATCAAGCTGGGCGAGAAGATCCTGCGCCTGCGCCCGGACCACGACATCGACACCATCATTCCGATTCCGGATACCTCGCGCGATGCGGCGCTGGAAATTTCCAACGTGCTCGGCGTGAAGTACCGCGAAGGCTTCATCAAGAACCGTTATATCGGCCGCACCTTCATCATGCCGGGGCAGGGCGAGCGGGTGAAGTCGGTGCGCCGCAAGCTCAACCCGATCCACCTGGAGTTCCGCAACCGCGTGGTGCTGCTGGTGGATGACTCGATCGTGCGCGGCACCACCAGCCAGCAGATCGTGCAGATGGCGCGTGATGCCGGTGCGCGCAAGGTGTACCTGGCCAGTGCCGCACCGCCGGTGCGTTATCCCAACATCTACGGCATCGACATGCCGGCCGCCGAAGAGCTGGTGGCGCACAACCGCAGCGTGGAAGAGATCGAAGCGCACCTGGGCTGCGACTGGCTGATCTACCAGGACCTGGAAGACATGGAAGCGGCGGTGAGCGAAGGCAACCCGGCGCTGCGCAGCTTCGATTCGTCCTGCTTCAACGGCCATTACCCGACCGGCATCGAGCCGGGCTATTTCGAGCGCATCCAGCAGCTGCGGTCGGACGACGCCAAGCACAAGCGCCGCGCCTGAGGAGCGGCGGTGCAGGACCTGCCCGACGTCGGTGGTGACCTGCTGCGCGCTGCGCAGCAGTGCCTGGCCGAGGCCGACCCGCTGCGCAAGGTGGCGCTGACCCAGGGCCATGCCGCCGCATTCCGGGCCGGCCGCCTGAAGGTGCCGGCCGATGCGCCCGCGCCGGAGCCGATCCGCATGCCGGGCCGGCCGGCGCAACTGGTGCTGGTGCATCCGCGCGAAGTGCCACGACGCGGACTGGGAGGCGTGGAGGGACGCGCCGCCTTCATCCATGCCATTGCCCACATCGAGCTCAACGCCATCGATCTGGCCTGGGATGCGGTGTACCGCTTCCGCGGCCTGCCGTCGGCATTCCATGCCGACTGGGTCAGCTGCGCCGACGACGAATCACGGCACTTCATGCTGCTGCGCGAACGGCTGCTGGCCCATGGCCACGACTACGCCGATTTTCCCGCGCACAACGGCCTGTGGGAGATGTGCGAAAAGACCGCGCACGATGGCCTGGCGCGCATGGCGCTGGTGCCGCGCGTGCTGGAAGCGCGCGGCCTGGACGTGACCCCGGGCATGATCGACAAGCTGCGCAATGTCGGCGATGGCGAAACCGCCGAGGTGCTGGAGGTGATCCTGCGCGAGGAAGTGGCCCATGTCGCCGCCGGTTCGCGCTGGTACCGCTGGTACTGCGACCGCGCCGGCGTCGAGCCGCGCGCACGCTTCAAGGAACTGCTGCTGGAGTACGCCGGCGGCTACCTGCACGGGCCGTTCAACCTGGAGGCGCGCCTGTTGGCCGGGTTCGATGCCGACGAACTGGCGAACCTGGTCGAACAGGCCGGCTGAGCCGTCGCACGCCTGGCGTGCTGCCTGGCGATGATCCGCATCACCCGTTCGGCAGCACCACGCGGCGGCCGTCCACGGTCGGCCGGTTGATGTAGAAAAGCCCGGGGCCGGGCCGGTAGGGCAGCTCGCTCACTCCGGCATCGGCGGCATAGGTCAGCGCGGTGTCGCCCAGCGCGTCGAAATTCCAGTGCGCCGACTGCATCAGGTAGCGCCGCCGCAACAGCGCTTCCTGCGGAGCGGTCAGCGGCTTGCCGGCGACCAGCCGGCGTGCGACCGGCTGCAGCGCGGCAGGCAGTTCCCAGCCGGGTACGCTGGCAGCGTCGGCCGTCCACTGCACGCCGGCGTCGGTGGCGTGCTTCTGCATCACCTGCAGCGCGATCAGTGCGTAGCGGCCATCGATCGGCCGGCGCAGGACCACTGCGGCGGTGGCGTACAGCAGCGGCGACATCACCACGCTGCGGCTGCCCGCCCGGCGCTGCTGCTGCCACTGATGCCAGACGTCGACCCAGACCTCCTTCGCGCTCACTCCCAGCTGTTGCCGCCAGCGCTCGGCGTCGGCCTGCGCCTCGGCATACACGGTGGTGGCCTGCAGCAGCGCCAGTGCCGGCACCTGGTAGTCGGCCACGCCGGAGCGACGTAGTTGCTGGCGGCGCGGGCGACTGAGCAGCTTGGGGCCTTCCTCGGGCTGGTCGTAGCCGCCGCCGATGTTGGCATGCACGCCGGGCAGCGCGATCTCGGCATGGTCCGGCGCCACCGTGGTCAACGGGTAGTGCTGGCGATGCTCGTCGCGCGCGCTGAGCTGCAGCACGCTGGCGGCGATGCCGGCCGGCAGCGCGATGCGCGGCTGTTCGCCAGCCCGGCGTCCGGTGACGGCGACCACGGTGTCGAACAGCCCGATGAAGCGCAGCAGCGGACGCGCGGGTGCGAAATCCGCGCTGCAGGGCACTCCTGCCTGCAGCAGCAGCTGCCGCCAGTGCGCAGCTTCCCAGCCCTGCAGCAGGTTGGCGACATCGCGTGCAGCAGCGGCACCGCGCGAGTAGCCGAACAGGTCCAGCTGCACGCTGTGCAACGGCGCCTGCGGTTGCGCGGCCAGTCCGGCCAGGGCGGCGGGCAGCAGTTCCTGCAGGGCGCGCTGGACCTTGGCGCGCACGCCGCTGGCACCAATGCCGAAGGCAAGGCCGAGCAGGTCATCCTCTGCATCGTCGCGGGTGCCCACGCCTTCCACGTAGATCGCCAGTGATGGCTGCTGCCCGCCGTGGCCGCGGCTGTCCGGGTACAGCTGATGCAGGCGCGCGATGTTGGTGATGCCGTTGTCGTAGCTGCTGGTCAGCCGGCTCTGGTAGGTCGAATCGTCGTCGGCGCGTAGCAGGGGAGGGCGCGGCCGCGCAGGCTGGTGGTGGCCGCGCGCCAGGTTGTGCGCATTGTTGCGGGTACCGTCGAAGAACAGGCCGATCCGCAGCAGGCCGCGATCGGTATCCATCCTGTGCTGTCCTGGCGCCATGTGCATCCCCTGTCGTGGCCGCGTCACGGTAGCGCGAAAGGCGTGTGTTGAAGAAGTGTACTGACGCTTTTGACCTGTCTGAACGTAGATGCGGTCGATCACAGATCGCGATTTCCATTCCCCTTCTCTATTGAATTCACAGGCGCCGCGCAGGCCATATGGCCGGACCCGGGACCCGGGTCGTGCTGCATCAACGCTGTCTACTTCACTCCAAGGAGCGACAAGATGATGTCCAGATCGATAGGTAAAGCGGCAGGTGGTGTGCTGTTGGGACTGTCGGTGGCGGCGGCGGCCAGTGCCGCGCCGCTGTTCGAACCGGTCACCGTGCTCAGCCGCACGTCAGCCACCAGCGAACCGGCACTGGGACGCCTGCTGGCGACCCCGTCCACCGCTGCCGTACAGGAAGTGCGCGTCGATGCCGCGGCCACCGCGCAGTCGCAGCTGGAGTTCGAACTGCTGGGCCAGAAGGTGCAGGCAACCCGCAGCCGGGTTGAAGCGCTGCCCGATGGTGGCAGCATCTGGTACGGCCAGCTGCGGGCACCGTCCGATCGCCTGCAGGCCGCGACCGGCCAGGACGATCCGGGCAACTCGGTGATCCTGGTGCGCTCGGGCAACACCCTCACCGGTTCGATCCGCAAGGACGGCAGGCTGTATCGCCTGCGCCCGCTGGGCAACCGCCACCTGCTGGTGGAGGTGGATGAATCGCGGATGCCGGCCGACCATCCGGCCGACTACAACCAGCTGCCGAAGATCAGCATGCCGGCCAATGACCGGCTGGGCGCGGCACAGGCATCGTCGGGCTCACCGGCGACCATCCGCGTGCTGGTGGTGGCCACCAACGCGGCGGTGTCCGCCTACGGCGGCAACATGCAGTCGCTGGTACAGCTGGCGGTGGCCGAGTCCAACCAGGGGTACACCAACAGCAACGTCGGCCTGACCCTGCAGCTGGCCGGCTATGAAACCACCAGCTATGCCGAGTCGGGCAACTTCACCACCGATCTGTCGCGGTTCCGCGGTACCAGCGATGGCTACATGGACAGCATCCACACCAGCCGCAACAGCACCGCGGCCGACGTCGGCGTGCTGCTGATCAACAACACCAGCTACTGCGGCCTGGCCTCGGGCATCGGCTCCACGGCCGCGACGGCGTTCGCCGCGGTGTACTGGGACTGCGCGACCGGCTACTACTCGTTCGCGCATGAGATCGGTCATCTGCAGAGTGCCCGGCATGACATCGCCAGCGATCCGAGCACCTCGCCGTATGCCTACGGCCATGGCTATCGCTACCAGCCGGCCAGCGGGTCACGCTGGCGCACCATCATGGCCTACGACTGCACGGCGGGCTGCCCGCGCCTGAACTACTGGTCCAACCCGAACATCAGCTACAACGGCGTGCCGATGGGCATCGCCAGCAGTGCCGACAACCAGCGCGTGCTGGTCAACACCAAGGCCACCATCGCCGGGTTCCGCTGACCCTGTACTGCCCGCGACCGCTGCGCGCGGTCGCGGGTTCCGCGCGGCGCTCAGTCGCGCGCCAGCGTCTCCAGCTGCCAGCCGTCGGCGTCCACGCGCAGCACCGAACCCTGTTCGTACCAGTCGCCCAGCACGATGCGGGTGCAGTCGCGGCCACCGGCCTGCACGGCGTGGATCGCCGGGCGGTGGGTGTGGCCGTGGATCATGGTGTCCACGCCATGGCGCACGTAGGTAGCCGCCACCTCGTCGGCGGACACGTCGGTGACCGCTTCGAACTGCGCGCGGTCACCCTGCTTCATTTCCGACTGGCGTGCCTGGCTGGCATCGCGCGCCTTCTGTGCGAAAGCGATGCGTGCGGCCAGTGGCTGCGACAGGAACTGCGCCTGGAACGCCGGATCGCGGGTCTGTGCGCGGAACTGCTGGTAGGGGATGTCATCGGTGCACAGCAGGTCGCCGTGCTGCAGCAGCACCGGGCGCCCGTACAGCTCGATCATGCAGGGGTCGGGCAGGATGCGCAGGCCGGCGCGGCGCGCGTAGTCCTCGCCCAGCAGGAAATCGCGGTTGCCACGGATGAAGTACACCGGCACGCCACTGTCAGACAGCGTCTTCAGCGCATCCGCCACCGCATCGGCGGCCGGCGAGGGCGTGTCATCGCCGATCCAGGCTTCGAACAGGTCGCCCAGGATGTACAGCGCATCGGCGCCGGGTGCGTCCTCGCGCAGGAAGCGCAGGAACAGGTCGGTGATGGCCGGACGGCTCGGGTCCAGGTGCAGATCGGAGATGAACAGCGTGGTCATGCCGGTATTCTAGGCCATCGCCCGGCCGCAGGAGGCGGTGCCCGCCGGGTCAGGTCCGGCGCAGAGCGCGTCACACCGGCAGCGGCAGCCAGGCCAGGCTGGCCGATGCCAGCAGTACCGCGATGCCGGTGGCTGCCAGCACGTCGCTGGGGTAGTGCAGGCCCAGCACCACGCGCGACAGGCCGACGCAGAACGTGAACGGCACCAGCAACGGCGCCAGCCACGGGTAGTACGCCAGGGCGACGATGGTGAACGACACCGCGTGCAGGGTATGCCCGGACGGAAAACTGAACTCGTCCAGCGGCGCCACCCAGGCACGGATGCGCAGATCGGCGGCGTACGGCCGCGGTCGTCGGGTCCAGCGCTTCAGGCCCTTGTACAGCAGCAGCGCGGCCACGCCGGTGGCGGCCATGTGCACCGATGCACGCAGGCCGTCGAAGCCGTCGATGACCACCAGCGCGCCCATCAGCACATACCAGAACACGCCATCGCCGAGCCGGCTGATGATCGAGAACGCGCGCCGTACGCGGCGACGGCGGCAGTAGTGGTTGGCCCGGCGGCACCAGCGCGCTTCGCGCCCGGCCAGCAGTTCAAGCGGCGTGGTGCGCATGGCCGCCCCTCCGGGACCGCGCCAGCTCTGCCAGCAGGCTTTCAAATTCGGCCACCACCTGCTGCGGATGCAGGCGCTTCATCGCCCGCGCTGCGTTGCCGCCCAGCTCCCGGCGCAGTGTGTCATCGGCGGCCAGCTGCACCGCCGCTTCGACGAACGCATCGTCGTCGTCCACGGCGGCGCCGTTCTCGCCCGTGCGCAGATACTCGTGCGCCGCGCCGTAGTCGAAGGCGACCGTCGCCAGGCCGCTTGCCATGCTTTCCAGGGTCACGTTGCCGAACGTCTCGCTGCGGCTGGGGAACAGGAACAGATCGCCGCTGGCGAAGTGTCGGGCCAGGGCATCGCCGCGCTGGATGCCACAGAAGATGAAATCCGGGTTCTCATGTGCCAGCTTCTCGCGCGCCGGGCCATCACCGACCCAGATGAACCGTGCCTTGGGCCGTACCTGCTGCAGGCGGCGGAACGCCTTCACCGCCAGGCCCAGGTTCTTTTCCGCAGCGATGCGGCCGACGTAGATCGCGGCCAGGCCGTTGCCATCGATGCCCCATTCCTCGCGCAGCGCCGGATCGCGCCGCGACGGATCGAACTGCTGGCTGTCCACCGCGCGCGCCAGCAGGCGCACACGCTCGAAGCCCTGTTCACCGAGGAATTCCTGCAGTTCACGGGTCGGTACCAGCGTCGCGTCGGCCTGGTTGTGGAAGCGTCGCATCCAGCGCATCGCCGCGGACTGCAGCCAGGCCACACCGTAGTCGGGCAGGTACTCGTCGAAGCGGGTGTGGAAGCCGGTCGCCACCGGGATGCCGAGGCGGCGCGCGGTGCGCAGCGCCGACCAGCCCAGCGGACCTTCGGTGGCGACGTAGACGGCATCGGGGCGCTGCTGCTGCCAGTGCCGGCCGAGCCGGATCGGCGCCGGCAGGCCGAAACGCAGGCCGGGATAGCGGGGCAGGGCGGCGCCCGGTACCAGCAGGGTGCCGGCGGCTGAATCCAGGGCCTCGCTGATCTGCCGGGGACGGACCAGATCGACCTCGTGGCCGGCGGCGCGCAATCCCTGCTCCAGCCCCTGCACGGTCAGTGCGACGCCGTTGACCTCCGGTGGGTAGGTTTCGGTGACGATGGCATAGCGCATGGCGGGCCTCCGGTTTTCCGGCATGCTCGGGCCTGGCGATGTAGCCGATATGACTGCATTGCGACACTGCGATGACGGCGCTCCGGCGCCCGCGGCGGCATCAGAAAACCACGGCCCCGAAGGGGCCGTGGTCGTGGTGCCTCAACCGCGCGCAGGGATCAGAAACGCTGGGTGTACTTCATGTAGATGAAGCGGCCGATGTCGTAGCCGCCGTAGTACGAGAACACCGAACGGGGCTTGGTGTACATGATCGGTCCCTGCTTGTCGAACACGTTGTTGGCGCCGACCGACACGGTGGCGTCCCACGGCAGGTTGTAGCGGAACTGCAGGTCGTGGAAGGTCACCGAACCGCGCTCGTTGTAGTTGCGCGCGCCCTTGTACCACGGGGCGTACACGCCGGGGTCGGAGCATTCGTCGGCGTAGCGGGTCGGATTGACGCACTGTTCCTTGACGCTGGAGTAGTAACGCGCGGTCCAGCTGACGCCGAAGTTCTCCAGGTCCCAGCCCACGGTCAGGTTCGACCGCACGCGGAAGCCGATGCCGGTGTTGACGGCGATGCCGTTGTTGACCGTCGGCACGATCGCGGCATCGTTGGAGGAGCGGAAGATGTCCTGCGCCACGTAGGTGGTCGACCACGAGGTGCTCAGCTTGCCGTAGTCGGTGTCCACCCGGTAGGACACGTCCATGTCATAGCCTTCCACTTCGGCGAAGCCGGCATTGCGGTTGCCGAACTTCAGGCCGGTGACGATGCCGGTGCCCGGATTGCGGGTGAAGCGGGCGCAACGTTCGGCCAGGCCCTGCTCGTAGCAGTCGATCAGGATCTGGTTCGGGCTGTCCTCAACGATGGTGTCGTCGATGCGGATCTTCCACCAGTCCAGCGACACGTTGAAGTTGCTGATGAAGGTCGGGCTCCAGACCACGCCCAGGGTGCGGCTGGTCGAGGTTTCCGGCTTCAGGTCCGGGTTCGAGCCGGAGGTGAACGGGGTCGGCGTGGCGGCCACCGAGCCTTCGGTCGGCTGGTTGCGGTTGTCCAGCTGGCGGAAGTTGGCGATGTCGGCGATGTCGCGTGCGCAGCGGCTGCGGACCTCGGCACTGGTGCGTGCCGAACCGTACTTGCTGTCACACGGATCGGAGAAGTTGGCGAACGTTTCCGAACCACCGCCGTACAGGTCGGAGATGGTCGGCGCACGGAAGCCCTCGGCCCAGGTACCACGGACCAGCAGCTGGTCGATCGGCTTCCACTTGAAGCCGAACTTGCTGTTGAGCGTGTTGCCGAAGGTGTTGTAGTCGGAGAAGCGCGTCGCCGCGTTCAAGCTCAGCTCACGCGCGCCGGGCAGATCGGCCAGCACCGGCACGTTCAACTCCAGGTAGGCTTCCTTCACCTTGTACGAGCCACCGGTCGGGCCAGCGGCCAGGTTGGTGGTGGCGCCGCTCTGGGCCAGCGGGTCGGGCACGAACTTGCCGGTTTCCTCACGGTTTTCCAGGCCGAAGGCAAAGCCCAGGTCACCGGCCGGCAGGGTGAACAGGCTGCCGCTGATGGTGGCGAACGCATTCTTGGACGTGGTGCGGCCGGTGGCGTTCTCGGCCGGGAACAGCCAGTCCTGCAGCGCCTGGTTGTTGGTCATGCCATACGGGCTTTCCACGCCGTACGGAATCAGCGGATTCCACGGCATGCAGTTGGCGATCGGCGCGCCCGGCGTACCGCATTCGACCTTGCCCGTTGCCGGGTTCAGGAACGACCTGCCGGTTGCCTGCTCGACGCGGCCCTTGTGCAGGTTGCCGAAGGTGTTCTGGCGCAGTTCGTTCTTGTTGTACTGATAGCCCACTTCCCAGTCGAAGTAGCGCTCGCCGATGTCGAACGAACCATCGAACGCGGCCACGGCGCGATAGGTCTTCAGCTCGCTGGTGCTGGTGCGGGGGACTTCCCACAGCCGGCGGTTCCAGCTCACTTCGGTCGGGCGGGCATAGCCATGCTGGTTGCCGAACGGATTGAAGTAGCTGTCGACCGACATGCCCTTGATCTTGGCGGTGGCGGTGTCGAACGGATAGCCGGCGGTGACGCGGGTCGACGAGCGCTTGTTGTAGCCCAGTTCGGCCTTGAAGCGCACGTTGTCGGTGATGTTGGCCTGGCCGGAGAAGTACAGCGAATCACGCTTGATCGGGTAGCTCAGGTGCATCTGATCATTGGTGTTGCTGACATCACCGGTGAACGCGGTCGGGTCGGTGAAGTGATAGTTGGCCGGGTTGGTCGGGTCACTGCCGCGGTTGAGCGCGTAGTCGCAGCCGGCGGCCTTGGTGCAGCCCGGGCCGCCCTTCACGCCGTAGAACTGGCCCCACTGGCTGTTGGTGGTCCAGCCGTCGGTCGGGTGGCGGTCGGTATTGCCGTACTGGCTGAAGCCGCGATCGCGCGCCCACACCGCCTTTTCTTCCGAGTGTTCGGCAGCGAAGGTGGCCGAGAAGCGATCGTTGGACCAGCCGGCAACCACGTCGAAGCGATCACGTTCGCCGTCGCCTTCGCTGTACTGCCCGTGGTAGACGTTGGCGGTGATGCCGGTGACGTTGGTGCGGGTGATGATGTTGATGACGCCGGCCATTGCGTCGGAACCGTAGATGGCCGAGGCGCCGTCCTTCAGCACTTCGATGCGCTCCACCGCCGAGACCGGCAGGGTCGACACGTCCTGGTAGCCGGAGGTGCTGATGCCCAGGCGCTTGCCGTTGACCAGCACCAGCGTGCGCTGGGTGCCCAGGTTGCGCATGTTCACGTAGGTGCCGCCGGCGTCTTCGCCGGCCGACAGCACGTTGGCGCGGCTGATGGTCGGGCTGCCCATCGCGGTCACGTTCTGCAGGATGTCCGACACCGAGCTGAAGCCCTGGCGCTCGATATCCAGGCGGCTCAGCGCCAGCACCGGCTGCGACGTTTCAACGTCGACCTGGCGGATGCGCGAGCCGGTGATTTCGATGCGGTCCAGGTTGGTCGGGCTGGCGCCGCCGTCCTGGGCGAGGGCGGGCAGGGCGGCCAGCGTTGCGGTGGTCGCCAGGGCATAGCGGATGGCCTGCCCCAGAGCGGTGGTGCGTGAAGTCATGACGAGCTCTCTCTCTCTCAGGTCGTGCAAAGGACGCCAAAACGGGCGTCGAAGAAGCCGGCAGGCGTAATGACCGAGCCGGCGACCCGATAGTAGTCTCGTTGGTTAACGCGCTGTAAAGGGCGCATGTCGATTTGTATCAACATGCATCAATGCTTTTCACAAAACATGAACAAAAGCAGGGATTTACCGCCGCGTGCAGCGGACGCGCCCGCCCCGCCCCTGTTGCGTTGCAGCAGCTAAACAGGGGGCGCTGCGCGGTGCGTGACCGTCGGTAACGGAGCGCGGGGTGCCGGGAGGCGTCGGCCTGACCCCGGCAGGCGGCCCGGATTCAGACCACGAAAGGACGGAACTGGATGCCCAGGCCGGCGATGCCTTCGGTCTCGCCGATCAGGTCGGCGCGCAGCAGCGGCCGTGCATCGATGAACGCCTGCGGCACGATCAGCGACAGGCGGTTGTCGTCGGCGGTCAGCTCCAGCGTGGGCAGCGGAGCATCCTCATGCGCGCGGTTGAGCAGGACGGCCAGGCGCAGCAGCGCCGCCAGGCGCCGCGCGGTCAGCAGCAGGCGCTCGGGGATGGCATCGAATGCGGTCTTGCTGATGCTGCGTCGATGGTTGCGCACCAGCGCAGCGAGCATCTGCTGTTCCTGCCGCGAGAAGCCGGCGATGTCCGAGTTCTCCAGCACATAGCTGCCGTGCACGTGGTAACCGCTGTGGGCAATCATCAGCCCCAGCTCGTGCAGCTGCGCGGCCCAGCCCAGCATGCGGGCGTCGTCGGCATCCAGCTTCCAGCGTTCCTGCACCTGTTCCAGCAGCGACAGCGCCGTGTCGCGCACGCGGCCGGCCTGCAGCGTGTCGATGCCGTAGCGCTGGGTGAGTGCGGCCACCGACTCGTCGCGCGGGTCGTTGTCGCCGGCACGGCCGAGGATGTCGTAGAGGATGCCTTCGCGCATTGCGGCCTTGCTGACCAGCAGCTTCTGAAGGCCCAGGGCCTGGAACGCCGCTTCCAGCACCAGGATGCCACCGGCGATGATCGGCCGGCGGTCGCTGGACAGGCCGGGCAGTTCGATGTCGTCGATCTTCCTGGCCTTGAGCAGTTCCTCGCGCAGCTGCGGCAAGGCTTCGGCGGTGATCGCGCCCTTGCTCAGCTTCATCGTCGCGCAGATCTCGCTGATCGCCTTGTGCGTACCCGACGAGCCCAGCGCTTCCTGCCAGCCCAGTGCGCGGTACTTGCTGGCGAACGGCTGGAATTCACGGCCGATCTCGGCCAGTGCGTCTTTCCAGCGCTTCTTGCTGAGCTTGCCGCCGGGGAAGAAGCGACGGGTACTGGCGATGCAGCCGGCCTGCAGGCTCTCGCGCTCCAGGGTCTGCATGCCCTTGCCGATGATGAACTCGGTCGAGCCACCGCCGATGTCGATCACCAGCCGGTGCTGGTCGGGCTTGGGCGGTTGCGCGTGGGCCACGCCCAGGTAGATCAGGCGTGCCTCTTCGCGGCCACTGACCACTTCAATGGCGTGCCCGAGCGCGGTCTCGGCCGGCATCAGGAATGCCTGCGGCGAACGCAGCTGGCGCACGGTGTTGGTGGCCAGGGCCCTGACCCGGTGCGGGGGCACATTGCGGATGCGCTGGCCGAACCGCGCCAGGCATTCCAGCGCGCGCTGCCGCGCCGCCGCGGACAGTCCACCCTTGCCATCCAGGCCGTCGGCCATGCGCACGGTTTCGCGCAGGCGATCGATCACCCGCAGCTGGCCAAGCGTGTAACGCGCGATGACCATGTGGAAACTATTGGAGCCAAGGTCGATGGCGGCCAGCAGGTCGCCATCCTGCAATGCGGGCGGAGTCGTGGTGGTATGCGGCATGGGCGAATGTTAGCCGAAGGGTGGGGCGCGGCGTCACCGCGCGGCCTTCACATGTTGCACGGGGAGTGCGCCAGGGCAGCGCCCTGCACCCGGCCGGTGGGTCGGACCCCGACCAGCGGTCGGGATCCACGTTCGTCGCGTCGGGCCATGCCCGACGGCTGTTACAGCCCCTGCATCAAGGCCATCTGCGCCGAATGCGGCGCTTCGTCGTGGGCCGGCGAGCGCTTGTGGTAGATGCCGTCGGCATCCAGCTCCCAGGCGTTGAGGTTGTCGTCGAGGTAGTTCTGCAGCACCTCGCGGTAGACCCGCTTGGCCAGTGCCGGGTCGAGGATCGGGAAGCAGGTTTCCACCCGGCGCAGCAGGTTGCGCTCCAGCCAGTCGGCACTGGCGCAGTACAGTTCCGGCGCGCCATCGTTGCCGAACCAGTACACGCGGCTGTGCTCCAGGAAACGGCCGACGATCGAACGCACGCGGATGTTGTCCGATACACCCGGCACGCCCGGGCGCAGGGTGCACGCGCCGCGGATGATGAGGTCGATCTGCACCCCGGCCTGCGACGCGGCGTACAGCGCACGGATCACCTGCGCCTCGTTGAGGGCGTTCATCTTGGCGATGATCCGCGCCGGCCGTCCGGCGGCGGCGATGCGGGTCTCGCGCTCGATGCGGGCCAGGATGCCGGTATGCAGGGTGAACGGCGACTGCAGCAGGCGCTTGAGCTTCATCTTCGAGGCCAGCCCGGACAGCTGCTGGAACAACAGGTGCACGTCGTTGCCGATGTCGGCATCGGCGGTGATCAGGCTCAGGTCGGTGTACGCGCGGGCGGTGCCGCTGTGGTAATTGCCGGTGCCCAGGTGCACGTAGCGGCGCAGCTTGCGGCCCTCGCGGCGCACGATCAGCAGCATCTTGGCGTGGGTCTTGAAGCCGACCACGCCATACACCACCTGCACGCCGGCCTCCTGCAGGCGGTCGGCCAGGCCCAGGTTGGCCTCTTCATCGAAGCGCGCGCGCAGTTCCACCACCACCGTCACATCCTTGCCGGCACGCGCGGCCTGGATCAGTGCGTCGACGATCTGCGAATCCTTGCCGGTGCGGTACAGGGTCTGCTTGATCGCCAGCACGTTCGGATCCAGCGCGGCTTGGCGGATCAGGTCGAGCACCGCCGCGAAGGCATCGAACGGGTGGTGCAGCAGCAGGTCCTGGCGGGCCACGGTCTCGAAGATCCCATCGCTGTCGCGCAGCGTGCGCGGGGTCATCGGCGGGTACTTCAGATCCGGCTGCGCGATCAGGTCGTACAGCTGGATGATGCGGTTGAGGTTGACCGGCCCGTCGATGCGGTACACCGCGTTCTCGGTCAGGCCGAAGTTCTGCAGCAGGGTCCGTACGATGTCGCGCGGCATGTCCTGGGCGATTTCCAGCCGGACCGCCGGGCGATAGCCGCGGTCGACCAGCTCGTCGCGCAGCGCCAGCGCCAGGTTCTCCACTTCCTCCTCGTCCACCACCAGCTCGGAATTGCGGGTGACGCGGAACTGGTAGGCGCCCTGGACTTCCAGCCCCGGGAACAGCTCATCGACGAAGGTGGACAGCACCGAGGACAGGAACACGAAGTTCTGCGGGCCGCCGAGCTTTTCCGGCAGCTGGATGATGCGCGGCAGCGAACGCGGCGCGCGCACGATGGCGAGGTGGCCGGCGCGGCCGAATGCATCGGTGCCCTTCAGCACCACGACGATGTTCAGCGACTTGTTGAGGATCTTCGGGAACGGATGCACCGGGTCCAGGCCCAGCGGTGACAGCACCGGCATGATCTCGTTGCGGAAGTACGCGCGCAGCCAGCGCTTCTGGCGATGGCTCCAGGAGTGGCGGCCCAGCACGCCGATGCCGGCCTCGGCCAGCGCCGGGCGCAGTGTCTCGTTCCAGCAGCGGTACTGCTGGTCCACCAGCTGGGCGGCGCGGTCATGGATGGCATTGAGGATGGCCTGTGGGCCCATACCGTCCGGTGCCGGTGGCAGGCCGAACTCCTGCGCATGGCGCACCGCGGCCGCGCGGATCTCGAAGAATTCGTCGAGGTTGGTGCAGGAGATGCACATGAAGCGCAGCCGCTCCAGCAGCGGCACCTGCGGGTCCATCGCCTGCGCCAGCACGCGGAAGTTGAAATCCAGCTGCGACAGTTCGCGGTTGATGTACAGGGCCGGGTCACGCAACGGATCGCTGTCCGGGCTCACGGGGAGAGGGAGGGATCCGAGGCTGCTCATGGCGTCACTCTTCGATGGAGGTCAGGGGGGCGGACTCACGCGGTCGCACGTGGTCGGCATCGAAATGGCAGGCGAATACCGAACCCTTGCCGACCTCGCTGTCGATCTCCAGCCGCGCGTGGTGCAGGCCGAGGATGTGCTTGACGATGGACAGGCCCAGGCCGGTGCCGCCGCTCTCGCGCGAGCGGCTGCTGGAAACACGGTAGAAGCGTTCGGTCAGCCGCGGCAGGTGGGTGGCCGGGATGCCGTAGCCGGTATCGCGTACCGCCAGTACCGCGCCATCGCCTTCGCGACGGAACTCCACCGCGATGCGGC
Source organism: Stenotrophomonas sp. 704A1 (assembly GCF_030549525.1). NCBI lineage: Bacteria > Pseudomonadati > Pseudomonadota > Gammaproteobacteria > Lysobacterales > Lysobacteraceae > Stenotrophomonas > Stenotrophomonas tuberculopleuritidis. The sequence continues at coordinate 954,775 of NZ_CP130831.1, forward strand.
CGCCGGCCGGGGTGTAGCGCACGGCGTTGGTCACCAGGTTGGAGAAGGCGCTGTGCAGTTCCTTGGTCGAGCCCTGCAGGTCCACGCCGGCCAGGTCGTCGATGCTGATCTGGTGGCGGCCCTGGCTGTGCGCTTCGGCTTCGCGGCGCAGCGTCGCCAGCATCGGCTGCATGGCCACGGTCTCTTCCTCGCTGTGCTCCTGCGATTCCAGCCGCGACAGCGTCAGCAGGTCTTCCACCAGCTGGGCCATGCGCTGGCTCTGCTTGCGCATCTCCTCGAGCATCGGACCGGTTCCGGGGAAATCCTCGGGGTCCATCATGTCCAGGTAGCCGTGGACCACGGTGAGCGGCGTGCGCAGTTCATGTGAAACGTTGGCCACGAAATCGCGGCGCACCTGCTCCAGGCGCAGCAGCTTGCTGACATCGCGTGCGATCAGCAGCCAGTAGTCGGAAGAATAGGGGATCAGCCGCAGGTTCAGGCGGATGGCTGCATCGACCGGCGAGGGCACATCCAGGATCGGCTCGGCATTGCGCCCACCGGCCAGCCAGTGCGCCAGCGGCATCGGTTGCAGCCGTTCGACCAGCGCTTCGCCCAGGTCGCCGGGGTGATGCAGGCCGAGCAGGGCGGTGGCCGCTTCGTTGAACCACTGCACGCGCTGGCTGTTGCGGTCCAGCACCACCACTGCGTCAGGCAGCGCGGCGGCGGCGGCGCGGTAGCTGCGCAGCATGTCCAGCAGGCGGCGCTTGCGTACGCGCATCTCCACCTGGTTGCGGTACAGCAGGCGGTCCAGTTCGTTCCAGACACCGGTCCCTTCGGCGGCCGTGTCCCAGCGCTGGCGGGCGGTCAGCCGACGCAGCACGCGGCGCAGGCGCCAGTAGTGCCAGACCAGGGTGGCCAGCGCTGCCAGCGCGATGCACAGCCAGAAATGCCCGGTGAATCCTCCGGCCAGGCCGGCCAACAGCAACACCATGGCCACGGTGGCCAGTGTCTTCAACCAGGCAGAGCGGATGTGGCGGGGCATTGCAGTCTCGTCGAGGGGTGCGGCGGCTCACGCAGGTGAACCGTGGGTTATAGCAGAGTTGCCGACGCCGGCACCGCCAGGTGTCCGGCGCCGGCACGACGAAACTCAGGTCGCGGTGGAAAAGCGGTAACCGGCGCCGCGCACGGTCTGCACCATGTTCTCGGCGTTGAACGGTTCCAGCGTCTTGCGCAGGCGGCGGATGTGCACGTCGATGGTGCGCTCCTCCACGTACACGCTGCCGCCCCACACGTGGTCCAGCAGCTGGGCGCGGGTGTACACGCGCTCGGGGTGGGTCATGAAGAAGTGCAGCAGGCGGTATTCGGTCGGTCCGATCGGCACCGGCTGGTCATTGGCGAACACCCGGTGGGCGGCGCCGTCGATACGGATCGGGCCGACCGCCACGCTGCCGTCCTCGTCGTCGTCGCGGGCGCGGCGCATCACCGCACGGATGCGCGCGAGCAGCTCGCGTGCCGAGAACGGCTTCACCACGTAATCGTCGACGCCGGCTTCCAGGCCGCCGACGCGATCGTTCTCTTCGCCGCGGGCGGTCAGCATGATGATCGGCACTTCGCGGGTCAGGGTTTCCTTGCGCCAGCGGCGGGCCAGATCCAGGCCGCTGGTGCCGGGCAGCATCCAGTCCAGCAGGATCAGATCGGGGACGCGGTCGGCGATCGCGGTCTGGGCCTCGCGGGCGTCACCGGCGTGGACAGGTTCGTAGTCGCCCTTGCGGAGGGCGAAGGCGACCATTTCGCGGATCGCGGGCTCGTCATCGACGATCAGGATGCGTTTCTGCACGAGGGCACCGTAGGGCTCGGTTACTGGACTGGTGCCAGTAGACTACGGTTTGATGACATGTTTGTGACTACCCGGCCGTCATCTGGCCGGATTGCCATTGATCGGTCATGCCGCGCTCAGCGGCGGTCCAGGTCGGGGTCCTGCACGCCCTGCCGGCGCAGTTCCAGCACGGTGGGGGTGATCGATTCGATGCGGGCGTCGACCCGGGCGCGCCCGACATAGTCCAGCGCGGGGTTGCGCTTGAGGGCCTGCAGCTGGATCAGGGCCTGCTCCGGGCGGCCGCCCAGGAACGCGGCTTCGGCGTAGGCCTCGCTGGCGCGGACGCTGTCGCCGGCAAGCTCGCTGGCGCGGGCGTAACGCTGCTGGAAGACCGGATCGTTACCACTTTGCGACAGCAGCGGGCGCAGCATCGCCTGGGCGCGCTGGCCGGCCTCGCGGCCGCCCTGTTCGTTCAGGATCTCGGCATAGGTCAAGGCCACCGGCCGGCTGTTGGGATGCTCACGCAGCAGCTGCTCGAACCGGGTGTTGGCCTGCGCCGGCTGGCCGGCACGCGATTCCGCTTCGGCCAGGGCCAGGGCGATCCACAGGCTGTCGCGGTGGGTCCCGAGCAGGTCGGCCAGGGTCTGCCGCGCCTGGCCGGCGCCCTGGCGGCCGCCGCGCATCGTGGCCAGGGCCTGGCCGTAGCGCTGTGCGTCGTTCAGGCCGTCCTTCTGGCGCCGCGCCAGGTCGGCGTACTCGCGCTCCAGTTCCGCCGTGCTGTCGGCGCTGAGCACGCGCAGGCGCTCGCGGGCCCAATCGAAGTCACCGCTGGCGCCACGGCTCAGCTGGCCGATCGGCAGGCGCAGCACGCTGCCGGGCAGCAGCGGGTTGCTGCCGCGCAGCAGCGGGTCGCCCAGCGTCGGGTCGGCCGGATCCACCCGTTCGCGCCGCTCGCCGCTGGGCGTGCGGGTGGTCAGCAGCACCGTGTCCTTCTTCATCTGCTCGGCGCGGGCCTTGGCCTCGCTGATGCGGGTGATGTTGACCGGATGGGTGCGCAGGAAGTCGGGAACGCTGTAGCCGCCTTCGTTGCCGCGCATTGCCGTGGACATCCGTTCGAAGAACCCGGCCATCGCGTCGACGTCGTAGCCGCTGCGGGCCAGGGTGCGGATGCCCAGGCGGTCGGCCTCCGATTCATTGGAGCGTGTGTAGTCGATCTGGCGCTGCTGCATCAGGCCCATGCCGGAGCTGATCGCGGCCATCGTCGCGTTGCCCGAGGAACTGCTGTTGCTGGCCTGGGCGGCCACCACGGCGGCCAGCATGCCCAGCAGGATCGGAATCTGGTCGCGCTGGGCGCGTTCCACGCCGCGCAGCACGTGCTGCTGGGTGACATGGGCGATTTCGTGCGAGAGCACGGCGGCCACCTCGTCCTCGCGCTCGGCGGTCAGCACCAGCCCGGCGTTGACCCCGATGTAGCCGCCCAGCGTGGCGAAGGCATTGATCTGGCGGTCCTTCATCACGAAGAAGGTGTACGGCTGGCGTGGCTGGTCGCTGTTGGAGCCAAGCCGGGTGCCCATGGTCTGCAGCCAGTCGTTGACCAGCGGGTCATCCAGCAGGTACCCGTAGTTGCGCAGCTCGCGCAGCATCATCGCGCCGTACTCGGCCTGGCGCGCCGGGGTCAGCAGCTCGCCGGCCGAGGAGCCGATGTCGGGCAGCTTCTCCTGGGCCTGGGCCAGCGGGGCGGCCAGGGCCAGGGTCAGGGCAGCGGTGAGCAGCAGGGGTCGCACGCGATCGATCCTCAGGCAGGGCCCGCCCAGCGTGGCAGGGCAGGGGGCAACCATTCGTTAATCCACAGTGTTGCGGCCGTGGCGTGGAAATTCCAGCGCACCGGTACCATATATGGACCGTCGATCCATCGTGGAGTTTCCCGTGACAGCCCAGACCGCCGGCGGCGCCCCCGCCATCACCATCTATTCCACCGCGGTATGCCCCTACTGCGTGGCCGCCAAGAACTTCCTCAAGAGCAAGGGCCAGCAGTGGACCGAAGTCCGCATCGACCTGGACCCGGTCGAGCGCGAGAAGATGATGGCCAAGACCCGCCGCACCAGCGTGCCGCAGATCTTCGTCGGCGAGGTCCATGTCGGCGGCTACGACGACATGATGGCGCTGCATCGCGAGGGCAAGCTCGAGCCGCTGCTGGCCGGGCAGGGCCAGGCATGAGCGCGGCCGACGACGGCAGCAAGGACCGCATCGCCGAGTTCACCGATTTCCGCAAGCGCATGAATGAACGCATCCTGGGCGAACCGAACCAGGTGGTGCGTCGCTTCTTCGCCCTCGACACGCAGACCTACCAGGCCGGCGCGCTGGACGTGAAGACCAAGGAACTGCTGGGCCTGGTGGCCTCGATGGTGCTGCGCTGCGATGACTGCATCAGCTACCACGTGGCCCAGTGCAAGGACGCCGGCGTAACCCGTGAAGAGTTCTTCGAGACCTTCTCGGTCGGCCTGGTGGTCGGCGGCTCGATCGTGATCCCGCACCTGCGCCGCGCGGTCGATTTCCTCGACCAGCTTGAAGGCGGCGCCGCCGCCCCGGCAGCGCACGAGCATTGAGGCAGCGCCGGGCCACGCCCGGCGGGTACCTGAACGAAAAGCCGCCGGGCATGGCCCGGCGCTACCTTGCGCGCAGAGGCCCTTACCGCGATCCAACAGCGCAGGAGCCCCCTTGTTGTTCAAGGGGGCGCGCCGACAGGCGCGGGGATAAGGTGGGATGCGCGGGCAATTCTGCCTGAGCCGGGCACTGGGACCATGGTCTATTTGGGACCTCGGCCCCGGCTCAGGCATAATTGCTGGTGAAACTTCCTTTGCGCCGGCGTTTCCGGGCACGTCCGGACGGCGTTTTTCCCCCTGTTCGGAACATCGATCAATGACGCAGAAAATTACGGTCATCCGCGGCGACGGCATTGGCCCGGAAATCATGGACGCCACCCTGTTCGTGCTCGACCAGCTCAAGACTGGCCTGGAGTACGAAGACGCCGACGCCGGCCTGGTGGCCCTGGAGAAGCACGGCGACCTGATGCCGGCAGTCACCCTGGAATCGATCGCGCGCAACAAGGTCGCGCTGAAGAGCCCGCTGACCACTCCGGTCGGTGGTGGCTTCACCTCGATCAACGTCAGCCTGCGCCGCCACTTCGACCTGTACGCCAACGTGCGTCCGGCCCACACCTTCCCGAACACCAAGTCGCGTTTCAACAACGTCGACCTGATCACCGTTCGTGAGAACACCGAAGGTGCCTACCTGGCCGAAGGCCAGGAAGTGTCGGCCGACGGCGAGACCGCGTTCTCAGGCACCCGCATCACCCGCAAGGGCTCCGAGCGCATCGTGCGCTACGCCTTCGAGCTGGCCAAGAGCACCGGCCGCAAGAAGGTCACCGCCGTGCACAAGGCCAACATCATCAAGTCGACCTCGGGCCTGTTCCTGAACGTCGCCCGTGAAGTGGCCGCGCAGTACCCGGACATCGAGTTCCAGGAAATGATCGTCGACAACTGCTGCATGCAGCTGGTGATGCGTCCGGAACAGTTCGACGTGATCGTCACCACCAACCTGTTCGGCGACATCATCTCCGACCTGTGCGCCGGTCTGGTCGGCGGCCTGGGCCTGGCCCCGGGCGCCAACATCGGCAAGGACGCGGCGATCTTCGAAGCCGTGCACGGCACCGCGCCGGACATCGCCGGCCAGGGCAAGGCCAATCCGTGCGCGCTGCTGCTGGCCGCCGCGCAGATGCTGGACCATGTCGGCCAGCCGGAAAACGCCGAGCGCCTGCGCAAGGCCATCGTGGCCACCATGGAAGCCAAGGATTCGCTGACCGGCGATCTGGGCGGCACCGGCACCACCATGAGCTTTGCCCAGGCCATCGCCAGCCGCCTGTAAGCGGCCGGCGTTCCGGCTGGAGATCGTCTCAGCGATGTCCAGTCCGGGCCTGCAAGCGTTGAAGACGGGCCGTCCTTGTACGGCCCGTCTGCGTTTTCAACTGCGGCTTTTCACCGACAGGATTCCTTCAGATGCCTGAGGCGGCCGTGTGGGTCGTGGCGGCCGTTGCCGTCTATGCCATCGTCGTGGCCATCTACGCCATCTTCTACTGGCCGTGGTCCCGCGCCCAGCGCGCGCTGCGCCGCCTGCGGACGCAAGGGGCGCCCCTTCGCAGCATGCGGCAAAGCGAGGCGCGCAACCTGCAGCTGATCGAATTTCCGGCAGGATCGCCTGTGTATCTGCTCGAAGGCAGCTGCGCGGAGTTCGTGATCAGGAGCAGGATCTCTCCGGCCCAGCATGTGCAGACGTTGGCCGGCGTCCCGGTGAAGTATCCGGCGGGCCTTGCAGGTGCCGTGCGCGCGGGCAGCAATACCGCCGAAGTGGTGCTGGGGCGCGACCACGCGATGGTCGTGCGGCTCAATGGGGTCAAGCTGGCCTGGTAGTGTCGAGCCATGCTCGACTGCTCCTGCGTAGTCGAGCATGGCTCGACTCCACAAAAGCTATCTGTGCACCAGTCGCACAGATCATGTTCCTTTGGGTGGCTGGTTCGTGCGCCACCCGCTCCGCATCCTGTGCTCACTTTCCACTGCACAGGAGTCGCCCCATGAATCTCTCCGCCTTCGGCCTGGCCAGCCTGATCGGCATGGCTGCCGCCGCACCGGTCGCCGCCGCCGAACCGACCCATCCCACCATCCGCCACATGGCCGGGGCGCCGACGGTTGCCTCGCTGGATGCAGCGAAGACCGCCGTGCTGGTGATCGACTTCCAGAACGAGTACTTCGACGCCAAGGCCGCGCCGGGCTTTGCCGGTGGCCGCATGGTCATTCCCGATGGCGTGGCCGCACTGCGCCAGGCCAAGCGGGTGGTCGCGTTCGCCGATGCGCACGGCATCCGCGTGATCCATGTGCAGCACGTGCTGCCGGCGGGCGCGCCGCTGTTCGCGCAGGGCAGCGTCAATGCCGCCTTCCATCGCGACCTGCAGCCGCGCATGGGGGAGACCGTGGTGCAGAAGGACAACGTCAGCGTGTTCGCTGGCAACTCGGCCGCGGTGCTCGACACGGTGCTGAAGGATGCCGGTATCGACACGCTGATCGTCACCGGCCTGCAGACTCATGCCTGTGTGGCCGGTGCTGCGCGCGACGCGGCGGCGGCTCCGCGCGGCTACCGGGTGATTGTCTCCTCCGATGCCAGCGCCAGCCGCGACCTGGACCTGGCCGGTGGCCAGCGCATCGATCATCGCGCGCTGCATGACGCTTCGCTGGCGCAGATCGAAGATGCCTTCGGCGATGTCATGAGCACCGACGCCATCCTGGCGTTGCCCGTGCGCAAGGCCGGCGACGGCGCTTGATAAGCTGGCGGGGCCCGCATGCCGCGGGCCCCGCCACGTGGAGCCACCTGCCGATGGATCACTTCGCCGCCCTGCGTGCGCTGCGCGCCATCGTCGACGCAGGCAGCTTCACTGCGGCTGCCGAACGCCTGGGGACTACCCACTCGGCGATGTCACGGCAACTGCGGCAGCTGGAAGAGCATCTGCAGGTGCGACTGCTCGATCGCAACAGCCGCCGGCTGTCACTGACCGAAGCCGGTCGCGACTATTACCGCGAGGCAGCAGCGCTGCTGGATCGCCTGCAGGAAGCCGATGATCGCGTGCGCGCCGGGCAGGCGCAGCCCAGTGGCATCGTGCGCATCAGCGTGCCGCAGGTCGTGGCCAGCCAGGAGTTGCCGCATTGGCTGCCGTCGTTCCTGCAGCGCTACCCGCAGGTCGCCCTTGACCTGTCGGCCGATGATCAACTGGTCGATGTCGTCGGTGGCGGCTTCGACCTGGCCCTGCGCATCGCGCCTTCCTTGCCGGACAGCCAGCTGGTCGCACGCGAGCTGGCCAGCTGCCCGCGCATCCTGGTCGCTGCACCGGCCTATCTGGCGCAGCACGGTCTGCCCCGGCAGGCTTCGGACCTCGCGCAGCACACGCTGCTGGGGTTCAGTCCTACCGCAACGATGTCGCCTTGGCCGCTGCAAGGGCCGCGCGGTGCCACCGCGAGCATCGAGGCGGGGCAGCGCCTGCGCGTGGACGCCACGCCGGCGCTGTACGCCGCCGCGCTGGCCGGCATGGGCATCAGCCTGTTCACTGCGCTCACCGTGCAGGAGGATCTGCGCGCCGGTCGCTTGATCCGCGTGCTGCCGGCGTGGCATGCCGGGCAGCGCCGCTACTTCGCGCTGTATCCGCATGCGCGGGCGCTGGCGCCGAAGGTGCGTGCGCTGGTCGATCACCTCGCGGCGCACTACGCTGCGCAGGTGGGCGCGGCAGGGTAGCCGCGCGACAGCAACCGAGGTGGTGATGGAGTCGGTGTATCTGCTGGTCGCGCTGGGCGCGATCGTCGCCGGATTCGTGCAGGGCCTGTCCGGCTTCGCCTTTGGCATGGTGGCGATGTCGTTCTGGGCATGGGGACTGGAGCCACGGCTGGCGGCGACGCTGTCGGTGTTTGGTGCGCTGGTCGGGCAGCTGGTCGCGGTGTTCACCGTGCGCCGCGGTTTCAACCTTCGCCTGCTGCTGCCGTTCGTGCTGGGCGGGCTGGCGGGCATTCCGCTGGGCGTGATGGTGTTGCCGCAGCTGGACATGGACTGGTTCAAGGCGCTGCTGGGCGGCTTCCTGGCGCTGTGGTGTCCGGTGATGCTGATGGCGCGCTCGTTGCCTCCGGTCCGCGTCGGCGGTCGTCTCGGTGACGCGATCGCTGGCATGGCCGGTGGCGTACTCAGCGGCATCGGCGGCTTTGCCGGGCCGGTGCCGACGTTGTGGAGCACCCTGCGCGGCTTCGGCAAGGACGAGCAGCGTGCGGTCATCCAGAACTTCAACCTGGCGATGCTGGCGGTGACCATGGCCATCTATGTCGGCAGCGGCCTGGTGAGTCGGCAGATGTTGCCGTACTTCGCCATCGTGGCACCGGCCATGCTGGTGCCGACCCTGCTGGGCGCGCGGGTCTACATCGGCATCAGCGAGGCACGCTTCCGGCAGCTCGTGCTGGGCCTGCTGACCGTGTCAGGCATCGCGTTGCTGGCGTCGTCGCTGCCGGTGCTGCTGGCGCGCTGAGGGAGGAACGAAAAAGGGCGCCACGAGGGGCGCCCTTTGTCGTCCATGGCATCTTGCGGCTCAGCGCTGCTGGATCTTCGACAGCAGGCGCAGGAACTCCACATACAGCCAGACCAGGGTCACCATCAGGCCGAATGCGCCATACCACTCCATGTACTTCGGCGCGCGCTGGGCCACGCCGGTTTCAATGAAGTCGAAGTCCAGCACCAGGTTCAGCGCGGCCACCACCACCACGAACAGGCTGAAGGCGATGCCCAGCCAGCTGGCGTCATGGATCACCGGCACGTTGATGTTGAAGAAGCCCAGCACGAACGAGGCCAGGTACAGCAGGGCGATGCCGCCGGTGGCGGCGACCACGCCCAGCTTGAAGTTCTCGGTGGCCTTGATCAGGCCGCTGCGGTACGCGATCAGCAGCGCGAACAGGGTGCCGAAGGTCAGCAGCACTGCCTGGAACACGATGCCTGGGAAGCGCAGTTCGAACACTGCGGAGATCGCGCCCAGGAACAGGCCTTCGACCAGCGCATACAGCGGCGCGGTCACCGGTGACCATTCCTTCTTGAACACGGTGACCAGCGCCAGCAGCAGGCCGCCGATCGCGCCGCCCATGGCGTACAGCTTGGCGCCGGCCATCACCTGGCCGTAGTCGTCCACGGTCTGGTTCCAGGCGAAGGCCGCGGTGAGCACGGTCAACAGCAGCAGCAGGCCGGTCTTGTTGACGGTGCCGTTGAGGGTCATGGCCTGATCGGGGTGGGTCACCACCGAGCCGCTGGCCAGATCGAGGAAGGTCGACTCCGAGAGAGCCGGATTGCCGCTGCGCATGCGAAATCTCCGTGCGAATGAAGGAACAGTGCGGCCATCCGGCCGATGACCGCGAGCATAGCCGATGACTGCCTGCGGCGCCGTGGCAGGGTCGCGATCCGAACCGTCCGCGTTGACAGTCCGGCGCGCGCTTGGCGACAATGGCCAACTCCGCGGGCCTGGCCCGCGGAGATCGCAACACCGGGGTATAGCGCAGTCTGGTAGCGCGCCTGCTTTGGGAGCAGGATGTCGGGGGTTCGAATCCCTCTACCCCGACCAATCCCACGTCACGTCGGATTGGACGCCGTTCCGGTTCGGGCGCCCGTAGCTCAACTGGATAGAGCACCGGCCTTCTAAGCCGGCGGTTACAGGTTCGATTCCTGTCGGGCGCGCCATTGAAATCAATGGCTTACAAGGAATTCCCTGTGGATAACTACAGCCCTCCTGAACTTCCTCCTGAATTGGCGGCGATGGCGTGAGGTAGACTGGGGTCAGGTTCGAACAGGGACGTTATGTGAATTCAGCCACTAAGGCTGCCGCCGAGATCGTTGCGATACTGGGTTCCGAGCAGTGCAACCTGGTCAATGCGCTCATCAAAGCCCGCATCCTCGCCAGTCAGATAGGTCAGGATCAGCTCAATGAGTGGGTTGGATGGGAGCTGACGGGATATCCGGAAGGTGCCGAATTGCCACCCTACCGGCGGGTGAAATTGACACCGAAGGCAAATTTGTTCAACGGCCTGTACCGCCTCAACAACCAAACGCTTCCCACATTCGCGCTATCCGATCAGCAGAGGGAGCGCATCCTGGTTTCAAGCCTTCGGCAATCGGTCGTTGCCATTGAGCGCTGGACTAGCGAGGGGGTCCATGCGGCATATCCGCCAGAATTCGCAGCATTGTTCCGGGATGTTATCGATCCGACCTATGAGTTCGTGTCCCTGTGGGGTGAGCCTGGGGTGGGCGCATATGATCAGGTGCTGGTGGAAATCCGGGCGCGGCTGTTGGGCTATGTGTTAGACCTACAGAAGACGCTGCCGCAAGGCGACGACACCAATGAACCTGAGACCAATTCGATGAAGGACAAGCGCGACAGCATGTTCCACGGCGCAATATTTGGTCCCAATACGACCATCCAGATTGGCAACGCCAATACCGCCAACGTGACCAACACTGTTGCGCAGGGGGATCTGTCTTCACTCGTAAAGCTCCTGCGCAGCAAGGGTGTTGCAGAGGAGGACCTGCGGACACTGGAAGTCGCGGTGAAAGCAGACGGCGACGAGCCCAAGAAGAGCAAGGAGCTCGGCCCTGCCGTTTCGTCCTGGGTGGGCGCTGCCGTCATGAAGGCAGCGTCCGGTGCGTGGGACATTTCCGTCTCAGCTGCTGGAACCCTGGTCGCGGACGCGCTATCGCGCTATTACGGATTTCCCTAACGGGTAGGAGGAGGCGCATCCCCGCTTCCCGCTTCATTGACGACTGGAAGCGAGTGGTCGTAGACGTTCAGCATTGCGTCGGTGACGTGCCCGCTGGCCTCCTTCTTGTTTCCCTTGGAGTCAGTCACCCCCCGATGCTTCAATCCGTGCAGGGCAAAGCGCTCGGGTGACGTAATCACACCATCCCTGACCGCATTGCGCATGAAGTGGCCCCAAGCTGTGTGCCAACCATGTCCGGTGAGCATTTCTCCATCCTCACTTACGAAGAGCGGCCGCAACTTTGGCGACAGTGGTGCATTGAATTGGTTGATTCCACGCTTGGCCCAAATAGCAGCGCGGCGATCCTGTAGGACCTTGATCGCGATTTTGGTCTGCTCACCCTTGCGCACCAGGTTGTCGCGACTGCCTTTTGCGGCGGTTGGTCTGAAGGACCTCTCCCTCCACGTGGTGATCAGTCAGCGTTCGAACTTCGACACCGCGCAGACGCGCCTGGTAGGCCAACTCCATCGCTGCCCATAGGTAAACTGGCAACGCTCCTTTCTCGCGCGCGCCGCGCTTGCTGCAGCCACGAGCGTAGTCTTGCACCCGGCGGAAAACGTCGCGCTCGGGCATCCGGTGATCGCGCTTCTCCTTGACCTTCTTGATGCCGGCGGCGGGGTTGGTGGTCACATGGTCGTGCTCGCGCGCCCAGCCAAAGACGCGGCGCAGGTAGCTGAGCCAGTGGTTCGCCTTGGTCGGGTAGCCAGGAATGGCTGAATCGCCTGGCTTTGTGCCTGGTCGGCCTTAGGCAATGATGTCGATCAGCCGGCGGATGAACCCAGGAGATAGGCGGTCCACGACGGCGTCGCCGAGCTTGCTCCCGTTCTTCAGCGGGAACACCTTGATTGCTTTCGCGTAGTCGCGATAGTGTTGCTGCGTGGTCGCACCGAGTTGGGAGAATGCAAAGCTCTTGGCATGCTGATCGATGACGTAGGAGACGGCTCCCCTTTGCGCCCCGCCACCGCGAGCTTCTGCGATCGCGTGTAGGTCCGACAGACGCGCAGCCGGGCCGGCCACGGTCTTGCACTTCGTTCCATGTTCCTCCGGATGCGCGTCGCGCACATAGCACCGCCCACGGCCGGTCCCGTCCCAGTACAGGCCTTGGGGCACCTTGCCGTAGTCGATGTGCTTGGGGAGGTTCGAAGGAACCTTGCGAGCGCGTGCCATGTTCTCGGCTGTTTCCGCTAGAGCAAGTCGGTCGAATAGGTGTCGCCATTGCTGGCGGGCGCTGTGAGGCCAAGAGCCTCGTTCAATGCCGTCGTGGTGGTCCAAATTCCACCGCAGGCGTCGTACTGAAATCGGATGTGGCGATCGCGCGCCCAACGCTCGACCGTTGCCAGTCGTGGGCGCTTCCCGGGCTGACAGAGTTCCTGCAGGCCACGGAATTGGAGGATTTCCCCGATCACCGATAGCCCCCTTGCAACCGCCTTTGGTACATTTGCGCGGCGGAATCTCCGCCGTCAAAAGTGGGTGGCAAGGAATGATGTGCGAAGAGTGTGATCAGATCCGGGTGTCCCCAAATCGTGACTGGCCTTGGCAGCAATTCCACCCGCGCGATGTGGAGCGTCGCCCAATTGGAAGACGCATTACTCCTTTGATCTGCTACACGTGCAATTCTCTCTGGAAGAGAGTTGAAGACACGGGGGCAGGCACGGTGTTCTGGCAGCTCGAGCAGGAAGGAGCTGACTGATTGCTTTGAAGCGGTGGTGAGCAGCTGGTCAGCCATGGGTGGGGTCCACTCGCTTGAACTCGATGACCCACACCCACGGGTTTGCGTCCCACGCGGGCTCGCCGTAGACCTGTACCCACAGCTGATGGAAAGCCCATTCGGGGTGGTCGCACGGGCCGGGCAACCAACTGCCGTTCGCGGTCTGCGAGAGGCCTTCTGCCTTCGCGTCGGTCTCACTGATCGCCTGCAGCCGCTCCACGCGCACGGCGGTGATTTCCAGCACCAGGCGGCAGGCGCGGTGCGGCATGCAGATGGCTGGCTTCCATGGCCCCTGCTGGAACTGCATCGGCCGTTTGCTGGGGTGCCCCGTAAGGTCGTGGATGATCGTGGTGCGCCTGTTCCAGTTGGTGCTGGAATCGGCCTCGTAGGCGTATCCGTAGGCCACGCAATGGGCATGCCGTCGCGGCGGGCGATCAGCACCAGGCGCACCCGGTCGGTTTCGGTTGCATGGTGGCTGGCGTCGAGACGCCGCCATTCGACCTCATATCCCTTGGCGCGCAGTGCAGCTACGAACTGGCGCCAAGTGCGTCCACTGTGCCGCTTGTCCGGCACCAGCTGCTGGTTCTCGACCGGCACGCGCTCGCCGCGCGCTGCAACGGTGCCGTCCATCTTGATGACGCGGCCGGTGTCCTTGCAGCGCTTCGCAACCAGCGGGCCCCAGGTCAGGATCTGCCAGACGTTCTCCATGGAGATGATGCGTGGCGTGGTGTTGGTGCCGTGCAGGCGATCAGCGCGCAGCAGCTGGCCAACCCACTTCAGCACCACCCACGACAGGGCGCGGGTCTTCCTGCTGCGCGGCTGGCCGCCCTTGGCCTGGCTGAAGTGCGTGCAGTCCGGCGAGGCATGGAACCAGCCGATGGGGCGGCCGGCCACGTCCACGCGCGGGTCGGCGTGCCAGATATCCTCGCGGTGGTGCTGGGTCAGCGGGTGGTTGGCGGCGTGCATGCCGATGACCAGCTCATCGTGGTTGTAGGCCAGGGCGGGATCGATGCCCAGGGCCTGCTTGAGGCTCTCGCTGGCGCCGCCGCCGCCGGCGAACAGGTCCACAACGATCTCGCCGGGGCGCAGGCGGGAGCGCTGCGGCATGGGGAAGTTGAAAGCGCGGGAGCCGTCAGCCATTGGTGGTGTCCTTCTTGCGTGCATCGGCCACGGCAGCCTTCATGTCGCGGCGGACGGTTTCAGCCAGGTGGGCGAGGTCGTGCGCGCGCTGGAACGCATCGGACAACGCGGCGCAGGCGTCCACGAACATGCGTTCGTAGTTCAATCCCGCCTGACCACCCCGGGGAGGGCTGGGCGGAGAGGGTGGCGAAGGCCTCACGACAGGCATTCCAGCCACGGTTGAACATGCGCGCGTCGTGTTGCACGCCTGCTGGCTCATCGCCGCGCAGCGGTTCGTCCACGCGGAACGGAGGAATCCCGTCCGCCAGCGCGGTGGGGGTCTTGTCGATTGTCGCGACTGCCCTTGCGGCGTTTGGTCTGAAGGACCTCTCCCTCCACATGGTGATCGGTCAGCGTTCGAACTTCGATCCCGCGCAGGCGCGCTTGATAGGTCAACTTCATCGCCGTCCATATATAGACTGGGAGCGCTCCTTTCTCGCGCGCGCCACGCTCGCTGCAGCGACATGCGTAGTCCTAACCCTGCGGAAAACGTCGCGCTCAGGCATGCGGTGGTCACGCCTCTCCTTGACCTTCTTGATGCCGACGGGGGGGGGGGGCATGGTCATGCTCGCGTGCCCAGCCGAAGACGCGGCGCAGGTAGCGCAGCCAGTGGTTTGCCTTCGTGGGGTAACCGGGAATGGGCTGTTGCCGGGCTTCTGACCTGGCCGGCGCTGTGTGATTACGTCGATCAGGCGACGGATGAACCTCGGCGTCAACCTGTCCGCCGTGGCCTCGCCGAGATCTGGGTCACCATAAGGAAGGGGCCACCGTTCAGCCTGGCGCACACCCTGCGCCACTCGCCCACATAGCCCCCCAGCGAGCATTAGGGCTGCCGGCGGAGGACGTTGCCGACGCCGAGGACCAAGGCGAGCCGCTGGCCGTCCTGTAGAGTAATGCCAACGCCCTTGCGAAGGCGCCGGATGCCGATCAGCTTATGTGGAAGGCCAGCGGCCTGCCGTGCCACATCGTGAGCGTTGACCAGGTCTTGGTCGATGCTGAATGAATGACTGAAGCTGGATAGAAGGGCGGCCTACCAAGGCCGCCTACGGCTTCCGTCGACGTTAAATTTCTTGCCGGCCTTTAGGTAGTTTCGGAAGCGGGGTGCCGGGGCGGACTGTTACGACGCCCTTTCTTCCATCACTGCCACCGTAGCTGCCGGCGGCAATGTCGGCGCCGCCGCCCCTGCCAACTCCCTGGCCTCTGCCACCGCCGCTTCCTGATCCAAGGCCGTCGCCGCCATCGCTTGGTGGTTTCTGAGTTCCTGGCAGGGGTTGGACGCAATTACTTCCGGCGAGGCAGGTAACAGCGGCTTCCTCGGCCGACCCGTCACCCCACGTCACCTTGATCCTGCTGCCGACAGGTAAAGACGCAAGTCCGTGCGTGATTCGGTACATTCCCGCCAAGCCGACAAGGCCGCCGACTCGGAGTTCAGCCATCTTGTAGACGGACATCTCCTGCGCTGGCGCAACTTGGTTGTAGGGGAAGGCGCTCGCATTGATCGATACAGTTGCAGCAACGGCAGCGAATGTGACGAAAGCCAGCGCAGTGATGCTCCACTTCATCCTTCTAGTAACTCGATCCATGAATACTTCCTTTTAATATGGCTTCTTTCCAACGGCCCTCTGTACTTCTTCTATCGCTCTATCCAGCGATTCTTGCTGCCCATCAGCAACCGCGCCGTTCCTGATGGCATCTTCAAAATTTCCCAAGCCGCATATGCCTGTGTTGATGCAGAGCGAATCCAACCGATAGGATGCGGGGCCACAATCTGCGCCCATTCGACACGCCACTACGCCCCAAGCGTAGTTGGCATAGGGCCCTGTTGTGGCACGCTTCAACTCTGCGAAATCGCTGGACTCTGGAGCGAGCGCAAGAAGATCGCCGAGGGAAAAAATGGCTTCCGGATCGCCCGAATTGATCACGTCGCGCGCCAGGGATAGATAGTCATCTGCCCCCAGCGTTACAAAGTTCTTGGATGCCACCGCAACCTTGGAGTACGTGTCACCTTGGTTCGCGGCACGCTCGAACCAGCTGGTGTATGCGTCTTGCGGTATCACTTGACCACCATCTACTGCAGAGCAGGTCGCTGAGAAGCGATGCTTGATTCCCGTATAGGTGCTTTGCGGGACGCCACGAGCGGCTGCATACGCATCCAAGGTCGCATACATGTTTTCTGGGGACAGACTGAATACCGAACATTGTTGGTACAGCTTTGCCAGTTCCCGTTGCGCCACCATGTCGCCTGCTTCTGCCCGTGAGCGCAGTATGCTGAAATGTACTGTGGCGGATTGAGGATCGGCGGCGCTCCATAGCGGGGAACCAAGTGCATTGGGCGTGCTTTCGCGCGCGACCGGTGCGGTCCGAAGGTGCTCGGGCTTGCTCAGCTGTGCAACTGGGTTGGTGGGAACTGGGTCATTTCGAAGTGTGGTGATTCCATACCAGATCGCTCCTGTCGCGAGTACGGTTACAGAGAGCCAAGCAATAAATCTTCTTCGAGACATCGCCTTCACCGTTCGTGCCTGAATGCTGAGGGTCCTATCGCGCATCGAGGGTCACCGAAAAACAAGCAAGGGTGAAAGGGGGCCGTGACTGCGACAACTCGACGATGCCGAGGGCTGCTTTGAGCTTCAGTGCTCACCATGGATTTCCATGCGCTTTGTCCTTGATGGTGAAGTTTGCTGCGGGCTGAGTTCTTTCCCTGGCGCCTCCATGGGTGTGTGAGGCGCGTAGGCGGAGAGTGGTCCGATCGACAGTCCCTGCGAAGTGTTCCTGGGTCGAAGTTCCAACCCCAGGTTCACAGCTGTCACATGCACTCTCTGTTCATGAATCTTTCATGTGCTGATCTTCCCAGCGCCGTAAGGAGAGGTCGATCGGTGGTTGCCTCGCAGATCAGTAGGAAAAACTCCGCTGGCGCCACCTTCTTCCGGATGGAGAGCCAAGCGCAGGTCAACCCTTCGAGTGCAGGCGCGTGAGCAGCGCCGCGCCGACACCAGGTCGAGCGATCCGGTCAGGTGGCGGTCGTGTTTGCAGTATCCGCAACGGTCGGTCGCATCGTCCCGGCCAAGCTTGCCTCACCCGGCTACCAAAGCTCCGGTGCCGATTGTCTATCCGGACCTGCCGCTGCGCACGGCCGCGGCGCGGCTGAGGGATGGCTCGCCTTCCGAGCCGCTATCCAGCCTGCCGCCCAACCGTGAGCAATTGCAGCAAGCTCGGCGCTACGCTGACGCAGCCGCTCCGAGCGAGGCAACATCAAAGTGGCCTGGAGCCGTGCAGAACCTTGGTGGCGATCAAGCCCAAGGCGAAGGTCCAGCCCCGGAAATGGCTTCAATGCAAGCCTTTGATTTGCATTCAGAGTCAGGCAAACTTCCGGGCCGGCGGCCTCAGGTTCGATTCCTGTCGGGCGCGCCATTGGCGCGGCACTCCAGCAGGTCACGGGGTGATGTGAAGAAGTGCTTGCAAAAGCATGAAGACTCCACCAGAATGTCGGACTCGCTTCGGCGGATCGGAACTTCGGTGACAGTCCCCGGGCAACGCATCAGGCTTCAACGCTGGCGGCATCGGCGGTGACGCAGAAGTTTCAGTGGTGGCTGTAGCTCAGTTGGTTAGAGTACCGGATTGTGATTCCGGTGGTCGGGGGTTCGAATCCCCTCAGCCACCCCACTGGTTCAACCGCATCGGCATTGCCGAAACGGTATTGCAATAAACAGAAAGCACGTTACAATGTGCGTCTGAGTTTCAAGGGCTGTTAGCTCAGTTGGTAGAGCAGTTGACTCTTAATCAATAGGTCCAAGGTTCGAATCCTTGACAGCCCACCAAGACAGAAGCCATCGGGTCCGCCCGGTGGCTTTTTTCTTGCTGTTTTCAGCGATTCCGCCGCTCCGGCTGCGTCCCTGCGTGGGCCGCCTGCGCGGAGCGCGCCGCCCAGGCAGGCGTCGGCAGGCGATGCGGATCCGTCTGAAAAAAGTACTTGCACCGGCCGCGCGGATCAGGTCATAATTCGCCCCCCGATTTCGGGCTGTTAGCTCAGTTGGTAGAGCAGTTGACTCTTAATCAATAGGTCCAAGGTTCGAATCCTTGACAGCCCACCAGACGAAAGCCACTTGGTCCGCCAAGTGGCTTTTTTCTTGTCCGCAGGTGCGCGGCACGGCGCATGAAGGTGCGCTGCCGCAGTCGCTGGCGCGGCGCCGGAACGGGGCGGGCGATGCAGCGTTGCGGGCCGGGGCACGTATTCAGCTTTGTTCGCAGCTTCCGCTTTGGGCCCCCGCCTGCAACAATGAACGCCTGTGCCGGCCACGCGAAAGTGGCGGAATTGGTAGACGCCCTGGATTTAGGTTCCAGTGCCGCAAGGCGTGGGGGTTCGAGTCCCCCCTTTCGCACCAGGCCGGCCCGTCCCCCGCCCGATCGGGCTTCCGCGTCAATCCCCGCGCCCGGCCATGCTGGCGGCGCCGCCCGAATTGGGCGAAACTAAAGGGCTGCGGCAAGCAGGCGCGTCCCAGACGTCGTGTCCTTACAACCGTTTCATCCCATCATCGAGCCGGGGGCCAGTGCGCCGTCGGTGGCAGGAGTCAACATGCAAGCTTCGATCGAATCCACCGGCAACCTGGAACGCCGCCTGAGCTTCTCGCTGCCGGAAGAGCGTCTGCAGAGCCACATCAACGGCCGCCTGGGCGAAATCGCCCGTACCACCCGCATCAAGGGTTTCCGTCCTGGCAAGGTGCCGGCCAAGGTGATCGAGCAGCGCTTCGGCGCGCAGGTCCGTGGCGAAGCGCTGGACGGCCTGCTGCGCGAAACCTTCGACGCCGCCGTGCGTGAGCACGACCTGCGCATCGTTGGCAGCCCGCGCATCGACAAGGGCGACGAGGGCGAGTTCTCCTTCGTGGCCACCGTCGAAGTGGTGCCGGACTTCGGCGACATCGACGTCAGCAAGCTGACCGTGGTGCGCCACACCGCCGAGATCACCGACGCCGACATCGACCAGATGATCGAGAACCTGCAGACCCAGCGTCGTACCTGGGCCGCGGTCAGCCGCGGCGCGCAGGATGGCGACCTGGTCGCGCTGGAAACCTGGTCGCAGGCCGGTGAAGAGCGCCTGCCGGCCGAAGGCACCGAGAAGGGCAGCATCGTGCTCGGCCAGGGCATGATGTTCGAGACCATCGAGCAGGGCCTGGCCGGCCTGGCCAAGGGTGAAGAGAAGACCCTGGACGTCGAGTTCCCGGCGGACTGGCGCGTGCCGGCGCTGGCCGGCAAGACCGTGCAGGTCACCGTCAAGGTCACCGAGGTGTCCGAGCCGGTCGTGCCGGCGGTCGACGAAGCCTTCATCAAGAGCTTCGGCGTGAAGGGCGGCGACATCGAACAGTTCCGCAGCGACATCCGCGCCAACCTGGAGCGCGAGCTGAAGGGCGCACTGATGAACCGCCTGCGTCGTGAAGTCGGCGAGCAGCTGATCGCCGCCTATTCGTCGGTGGAAATGCCGCCGCGCCTGGTCGAGAACGAAGCCCGCGCCATGCTGGCCCAGCAGGTCGAGCAGGCCCGCCGCAACGGCCAGAACGTCGGCGAAATCCCGGCCGATGCCCACGAAGGCTTCAAGGACGCCGCCGCCAAGCGCGTGCTGGTCGGCCTGGTGGTCGGCGAAGTGGCCCGCAGCAACGATCTGCGCCTGGAGCCCAAGCGCCTGAATGAAACGATGCGTCTGATCGCCTCGACCTACGAAGAGCCGGAACAGGTCATTGAGATGTACCGCAACGACCCCCAGCTGATGTCTGGTCTGCAGAACCGCGTGATGGAAGAGCAGGTGATCGACTGGATCGCCGAGCGCGCCCAGCACACCGAAGAAAAGCTGTCGTTCCAGGACGCGATCCGCCAGTAATCCCGGGCGGATCCCCGGATGCCCCGCGCCACCCCTGGCGCGGGGTTGTTTCCCCCCAAGATAGGTGCCTCACGAAATGGACAACCGAACCAAAGCCCTGAACATGGTTCCCATGGTGGTCGAGCAGACCAGCCGCGGCGAGCGTGCCTACGACATCTATTCGCGCCTGTTGAAGGAGCGCCTGATCTTCCTGGTGGGCCCGATCGACGATCACATGGCCAACGTGGTGGTGGCGCAGCTGCTGTTCCTGGAAGCGGAAAACCCGGAAAAGGACATCAGCATCTACATCAACTCGCCGGGTGGCGTGGTCACCGCCGGCATGGCGATCTACGACACCATGCAGTACATCAAGCCGGACGTGAGCACCATCTGCGTCGGCCAGGCCGCCTCGATGGGCGCGCTGCTGCTGGCATCCGGTGCGGCCGGCAAGCGCTATGCGCTGCCGAATTCGCGCGTGATGATCCACCAGCCGCTGGGCGGCTTCCAGGGCCAGGCCACCGATATCGACATCCACGCCCGTGAGATCCTGACCCTGCGTTCGCGCCTGAACGAGGTGCTGGCCAAGCACACCGGCCAGTCGCTGGAGACCATCGCGCGTGACACCGAGCGCGACAACTTCAAGAGCGCTGCCGATGCGGTTGCCTACGGCCTGGTCGACCAGGTCCTGGAGCGCCGTCCGGAAGAGTCGATCCAGGCCGGCTGACCGGCGTCCACGGGGCCCTGGCAGGCCCCGTTCCTGCAGGGTCGGGCGGACTGGTGTCCCTCCGGCCCTGTGCTATTCTCGAATCGAACCCCCGTTCAGCGGGTGGGGTAACTGGGTAAGCGAAGCATGAGCGAAGACCGCCAAGGTCGTTCCACGGACACCGGCAAGATCCTCTACTGCTCTTTCTGCGGCAAGAGCCAGCATGAAGTGCGCAAGCTGATTGCGGGTCCGAGCGTGTTCATCTGCGATGAATGCGTGGAGCTGTGCAACGACATCATCCGTGAGGAACTTGAGGAAAAGGCGCAGTCGGCGCGCAGTTCGCTGCCCAAGCCGCGCGAGATCCTCGAGGTCCTCGACCAGTACGTGATCGGCCAGAACCGCGCCAAGCGCACCCTGGCCGTGGCCGTGTACAACCACTACAAGCGCATCGAGAGCCGCCAGAAGAACGACGAAGTCGAACTGGCGAAGTCGAACATCCTGCTGGTCGGTCCGACCGGTTCGGGCAAGACCCTGCTGGCCGAAACCCTGGCCCGCCTGCTCAACGTGCCGTTCACCATGGCCGACGCCACCACGCTGACCGAAGCCGGTTACGTGGGCGAGGACGTGGAGAACATCATCCAGAAGCTGCTGCAGAAGTGCGACTACGACGTCGAGAAGGCGCAGCAGGGCATCGTCTACATCGACGAAATCGACAAGATCTCGCGCAAGAGCGAGAACCCGTCGATCACCCGCGATGTGTCCGGCGAAGGCGTGCAGCAGGCCCTGCTGAAGCTCATCGAAGGCACCGTGGCCAGCGTTCCGCCGCAGGGGGGCCGCAAGCACCCGCAGCAGGAATTCCTGCAGGTGGACACCAAGAACATCCTGTTCATCTGTGGCGGCGCGTTTGCCGGCCTGGACAAGGTGATCCAGCAGCGTTCCAACGACGCCGGCGGCATCGGGTTCGGTGCCAAGGTCAAGAGCAGCGAGCGCAAGCAGGAAGTGGGCAAGGTGCTGGCGGAAGTCGAGCCGGAAGACCTGATCAAGTTCGGCCTGATCCCTGAGTTCGTCGGCCGCCTGCCGGTGGTGGCGACCCTGGAGGAACTGGACGAGCCGGCCCTGATCAGGATCCTGACCGAACCGAAGAACGCCATCACCAAGCAGTTCCGGAAGCTGTTCGAGATGGAGAACGTCGAGCTGGAGTTCCGTCCGGACGCGTTGTCGGCCATCGCCAGGAAGGCGCTCAAGCGCAAGACCGGCGCCCGTGGCCTGCGTACCATCGTCGAATCGGTCCTGCTGGACACCATGTACGACCTGCCTTCGCAGGAGAACGTCAGCAAGGTGGTGGTGGATGAATCGGTGATCGAGCACAAGTCCGAGCCGTACCTGATCTACCAGACCCCGCCGGCCCCTGAACAGAAGGCCGCTGGCGCCGAGTGATTCTTTCAAGTTGTTGAATGGAAAGAATTTTCTCGGAACGTCTTGCATCTGAAAGCCGATGGCCCCATAACGGGGCCATCGGCTTTTTTTGTCTCCGGAAGATGCCCTCCCGGAGACGGTTTTCCCCTTCCCTGGAGCCCCCATGGCCCGTTCCCCAAGTGAGACCCTCGACCTGCCGGTCCTGCCGCTGCGCGACGTAGTGGTATTCCCGCACATGGTCATCCCGCTGTTCGTCGGCCGCGACAAGTCCATGCACGCGCTGGAACAGGCGATGGACGCTGACAAGCGCATCCTGCTGCTGGCGCAGAAGTCGGCCGAGACCGATGACCCGCAGGCCGCCGATCTCTACCAGGTCGGCACCCTGGCGCAGGTGCTGCAGCTGCTGAAACTGCCCGACGGCACCATCAAGGTGCTGGTCGAAGGCCTGTCGCGCGTGCAGGTCACCAGCGTCAGCGAACGCGATGGCGCGCTGCACGGCCAGGCGGTGGAGATCGATGCGGCCGATGCGCGTGAACCGCGCGAGATCGAGGCGATCGCCCGTTCGCTGATGTCGCTGTTCGAACAGTACGTCAAGACCAACCGCAAGCTGCCGCCGGAGCTGCTGCAGACCCTGTCCGGCATCGATGAGCCGGCACGCCTGGCCGACACCATCGCCGCGCACATCAGCGTGCGCCTGTCCGACAAGCAGCGCCTGCTGGAAACGCTGGCCGTGGGCGAGCGCCTGGAGATGCTGGTCGGGCTGGTCGATGGCGAGATCGATGTACAGCAGATGGAAAAGCGCATCCGCGGCCGCGTGAAGTCGCAGATGGAGAAGAGCCAGCGCGAGTACTACCTCAACGAGCAGATGAAGGCCATCCAGAAAGAGCTGGGTGACCTGGACGATGCGCCGGGCGAGCTGGAGGAACTGGCGCGCAAGATCGCCGAGGCCGGCATGCCCAAGCCGGTGGAAGCCAAGGCACGCAACGAACTCAACAAGCTCAAGCAGATGTCGCCGATGTCGGCCGAAGCGGCCGTGGTGCGCAACTACCTGGAGTGGCTGCTGGGCGTGCCGTGGAAGAAGCGCAGCAAGGTGCGCAAGGACCTCAAGGCCGCACAGGACACCCTCGACGCCGACCATTACGGCCTGGAGAAGGTCAAGGAACGCATCCTCGAGTACCTGGCAGTGCAGTCGCGGGTGAAGCAGATGAAGGGGCCGATCCTGTGCCTGGTGGGTCCGCCGGGCGTGGGCAAGACCTCGCTCGGCCAGTCCATCGCCAAGGCCACCAACCGCAAGTTCGTGCGCATGTCGCTCGGCGGCGTGCGCGACGAAGCCGAGATCCGTGGCCACCGCCGGACCTATGTCGGTTCGATGCCGGGCCGCATCGTGCAGAACCTCAACAAGGTCGGCAGCAAGAACCCGCTGTTCGTGCTGGATGAGATCGACAAGATGTCGATGGACTTCCGCGGCGATCCGTCGTCGGCATTGCTGGAAGTGCTCGATCCGGAACAGAACAACGCGTTCAACGACCACTACCTGGAAGTGGATCTGGACCTGTCCGAAGTGATGTTCGTGGCGACCTCGAACTCGCTCAACATTCCCGGCCCGCTGCTGGACCGCATGGAAGTGATCCGCATCCCGGGCTACACCGAGGATGAGAAGCTCAACATCGCCAGCCGTTACCTCTCGCCCAAGCAGATCAAGGCCAATGGCCTGCAGCCGGAAGAGCTGGAGATCGGCAGCGATGCGATCCAGGACATCGTGCGCTACTACACGCGCGAGTCCGGCGTGCGCAACCTGGAACGCGAGATCGCCAAGATCTGCCGCAAGGTGGTGAAGGAGATCGCGCTGGCCGGCCCGCAGCCGGCAGCAAAGGCGAAGAAGGGCGCGAAGAAGAAGGCGCTGGTGAGCGTGACCAGCAAGAACCTGGACAAGTACCTGGGCGTGCGTCGCTTCGATTTCGGCCGTGCCGAGGAAGAGAACGAGATCGGCCTGGTCACCGGCCTGGCCTGGACCGAGGTCGGTGGCGATCTGCTGCAGATCGAATCGACGCTGGTGCCGGGCAAGGGCCAGCTGATCCTGACCGGCCAGCTCGGCAACGTCATGAAGGAATCGGCGTCGGCAGCGCTGTCGGTGGTGCGTTCGCGCGCGGTCGGTTTCGGAATCGATCCGGAGTTCCTGCAGAAGCACGATGTGCACCTGCATGTGCCCGACGGTGCGACCCCGAAGGACGGCCCCAGCGCCGGTGCGGCGATGGTGACCTCTCTGGTGTCGATGCTGACCAAGGTGGCGGTGCGCGCGGATGTGGCGATGACCGGCGAGATCACCCTGCGTGGCCGGGTGACCGCGATCGGCGGGCTGAAGGAGAAGCTGCTGGCCGCATTGCGCGGCGGCATCCGCACGGTGATCATCCCGGAAGAGAACCGCAAGGATCTGGCCGACATTCCCGCCAATGTCACCCGTGACCTGGAGATCGTGCCGGTGAAGTACATCGAGCAGGTGCTCGATCTGGCCCTGGAACGTCCGCTGGCCCCGAAGAAGGCCCGCAAGACTGCGCAGCGTGTCACGGTGCGGAGCAAGGCCAAACCGAGTGGAAACGCGCGCGTCAAGCACTGACGGGCGCAGTCGAAATGCTTGAAACCCGCGTCGTTGCTGGCTTTCCAGCTTGCGTGGGGGTAGGGCCGCTGGTATAAAAGCAGCACTCGCGAATGAGTGATCGCAGTCAGCGCTCACTGAATTCGGCGAACCGTTTCCACATGGCAACCGCATGCAGACGTCGTGCGGTTGCTTCCCTGTCGAATACGCGGAAACCACCGCCAAAGGAGTTGTAGAGAATGAACAAGACCGAATTGATCGACGCCGTTGCTGAAGCCGCCGACCTGACCAAGGCCGAGTCCAGCCGCGCTGTCGACGCCGTCGTTGCTGCCGTCACCAAGGCGCTGAAGGACGGCGATGCGGTCACCCTGGTTGGCTTCGGTACCTTCCAGGTGCGCGACCGTGCGGCCCGCACCGGCCGCAACCCGAAGACCGGCGACACCATCAAGATCGCTGCTTCGAAGAATCCGTCCTTCAAGGCTGGCAAGGCGCTGAAGGATGCTGTAAACTAAGCGGCTCGCTGGGGTGCTTAGCTCAGCGGTAGAGCGTCTCCTTTACACGGAGAGGGTCGGGGGTTCGAAACCCTCAGCACCCACCACAGCACCGCGGTAAAGTTTGAAATGTGGAGCGGTAGTTCAGCTGGTTAGAATGCTGGCCTGTCACGCCGGAGGTCGCGGGTTCGAGTCCCGTCCGCTCCGCCATTTTCAACGAGGCCCCCGGCCGAAAAGCTGGGGGCCTTGTTTTCTCCCCGGTCCAGGCCGGGAAGGAAACAAAGAGGTCTGCAATACGGAGCGGTAGTTCAGCTGGTTAGAATGCTGGCCTGTCACGCCGGAGGTCGCGGGTTCGAGTCCCGTCCGCTCCGCCATTGCACAACTCTTAAATCCTCGTGAAAAAACTTTGAAAAAAGTGTTCAGCGGGGTAGGTTTTCAGGAAGTCTTCGGATATACTGAGCGCCTGCAAAGTTTCAAGCGCGGAGCGGTAGTTCAGCTGGTTAGAATGCTGGCCTGTCACGCCGGAGGTCGCGGGTTCGAGTCCCGTCCGCTCCGCCAACTCTAAAAGCCCTCGACGCATGTCGGGGGCTTTTTCTTTGTGCGTGCCGCGCGGGTGCCGCCGCTGCCGGCGCCGCGCCGGATGATCGGCCGCAAGGGCCTGCGCGGGCGGCTTTTGGTCCACGCGGCGAAGCGGGTTACACTGCCGGGCTCGCCAATCAGGCCTTGTGATTCCTCACCATGCTGCAGAAACTCCGCGACAAGACCTCAGGCTGGATCGTCACCGTGATCCTGGGGCTGCTGATGATTCCGTTCCTGTTCGTGATCGACAACAGCTACCTCGGTGGCGTCGGCGCACAGAACGTGGCCAAGGTTTCCGCACCGCCGACCTGGTGGCGCTCGGCGCCGTCGTGGTGGCCGGTGCGCATGCTGTGGCAGCACCATGAGATCAGTTCGCAGGATTTCCGCACCCGTTTCGAACAGGAACGCATGCGCGAGCGCCAGCAGCAGGGCGAGAATTTCGATCCGCGCGCGTTCGAGAGCACCGAGAACAAGCTGGCCGTGCTCGACCAGTTGATCGACGAGCAGGTGGTGCGCCTGGTCGGTGAGCAGGCGGGTGTCGTGATCGGCGACGGCGCCGTGCGCGAATACATCATGACCATCCCCGCCTTCCTGGGCGCCGATGGCAAGTTCAGCGAAAGCAACTACCGCCTGGCCCTGGCCGGTGGCAATCCGCCGCGTACCCCGACCCAGTTCCAGGAACTGGTGCGTGAGAGCCTGCAGCAGTCGGTCATCCCGTCGGGCCTGCAGAACTCCGGCTTCGTCACCCAGGCCGAGACCGAGCGCCTGCTGAAGCTGCTCGGCGAGACCCGTGACGTCGAACTGGCGGCGCTGCCGGAAGTGCCGGTCGATACCGCGCCAGTCACCGATGCACAGATCAAGCAGTGGTACGACAGCCATGGCAAGGATTTCCGCCAGGCCGAATCGGTGTCGCTGGAGTATGTCGAGCTCAACGGTGCCAACCTGCCGGCGCCGACCGCCGCCGACGAGGCGACCCTGCGCAAGCGCTACGAAGACGAAAAGGCCAAGTTCACCACGCCGGAACAGCGCCAGGCCGCGCACATCCTGGTGACCGGCGACGGTGCCGAAGCCAAGGCCGCCAAGCTGGCCACCGAGGCCAGGGCCGCGGGTGCCGACTTTGCCGCGCTGGCCAAGGCCAACTCGGAAGACCCGGGCTCCAAGGACCAGGGCGGTGACCTCGGCTGGGTCGAGCGTGGCGCCATGGTCAAGCCGTTCGAGGATGCCCTGTTCGCGGCCAAGGCGGGCGATGTGGTGGGCCCGGTCAAGACCGATTTCGGCTACCACGTCATCAAGGTGGCCGCGGTCCGTGGCGGCGAAGGCAAGTCGTTCGAGGAGGTGCGTGACACGCTGGCCGCCGAACAGCTGAAGGCCGATGGCGAGCGCGGCTTCAACGATCTGGCCGGCCGCCTGGTCGATGCCATCAACAAGAGCCCGAGCGACCTGGCCGCTGCTGCCAAGGAGGTCGGGATGACGCTGCAGACGCTGGGCCCGATCACCCGCGCGACCGCCAGCGGCATTGCCGCCGATCCGGCCGTGCTGCGCGCTGCGTTCTCCGACGTGCTGGTGCAGGACGGCACTGCCAGCGATCCGATCCCGCTGGGGGGCAGCAGCAACCACAGCGTGGTGATCCGTGTGGCCGCCCATACCCCCGAGCAGGCGATGCCGCTGGACAAGGCGCGCGAGCAGGTGATCGCAGCGATCCGTGCCGATCGCCAGCGCCAGGCCGGTGACAAGATCGCTGGCGCGCTGCTGGCCAAGCTGAAGGCCGGTGCCACCCTGCAGTCGCTGGCTGCCAGCGAGAAGCTGCAGCTGAGCCCGATGCCGGGCCTGCCGCGCAGCCAGCCGGTGCCGACGCCGGAAATCAACCGCGCGATCTTCAGCGCACCGCTGCCGGCCGATGGCAAGCCGAGCTACGGCAAGGTCGACGTCAACGGCCATGCGCTGCTGTTCGCGGTGAACAAGGTCAACCCGGGCGACGTCAAGGAAGTGACCGCCGAGCAGCAGAAGCAGCTGAAGGACCAGTTGAGCCAGATCGACGGCATGGCCGCGGCCAAGGCCTACATCGACGCGATGCGCAAGAAGTTCGTGGTGCAGACCACCGAAGCGAACCTGTAAGCCTCGCGGCGGCAGGCAAGGACAAGGCCCGGCACCGCCGGGCCTTTTTCATGCCCGCAGGGCGGCGCGCGTGCCCTCCGCGCAGCGACCTGTGCGTGGCCTGCAAGCGGGCCAGGCGCAGACAGCAGAACGCCGAGCGTGGGCTCGGCGTTGCAGGGTCCAGGAGGAGCGGTGGGGGGCGCTGTGCCCGGCGTCAGTCTTCGACGCGCAGCACCGCGCCCGGCTTCAGCACGCTGCTGCCACTGAGCCCGTTCAGCGACAGCAGGGCCTTCACCGGCATGCCGTAGCGGCGGGCAATGGTCCAGGCCGACTCGCCGTTGCGCACGGTATGGCGCCGGCTGCGCGGGCGGTCGGCGACGGCGGCCACGGCCCGGGTGGCCTGCGGCACCGGCGCCACGCTGGCGCTGCTGGCCAGAGCGGCCACGGCCGCGACCGGTGCCTCGACAGCGCCGGCAGCGGCCGCCGAGACCGGGGCCAGCACCCGTGCGGTGCCCGAGGGGCGCCCGCCGGCCGCAAGCGCCGGGTTCAGGCGGGCGATGCGGGCCGGGTCCAGCGAGCGCTGTGCGGCCCACTGCTGGATGCTGGTGCCGGCCGGCAGGGTGTGGTCCTTCAGCACCGGCACCGTGCGGTCCAGAGAGGCCATCACGCCGGGCTTGTCTTCCACGTCCTCGAGCACGCAGGCCAGGGCATGCAGCTTCTCGACGTAGGCATGGGTGACCGGGGACAGGCCGGGCAGGGCCGCCGGCCGGGCGTTCTGTGCGTTCATGCCGGCCTTGCGCATGGACTGCAGCACGCGGTATTCGCCGGCGTTGTAGGCCATGGTGGCCAGCCGCCAGTCGCCGCCGAACATGCCATGCAGGGTCTTCAGGTAGCGCACCGCGGCCTGGGTGGATTCCACCGCCGACAGCCGGCCGTCGTAGCCGTTGCTCATCGGCACCCGATGGTTGCGTGCGGTGGTGGCGATGAACTGCCACAGCCCGGTCGGGCCGCTGCCGTTACGGGCATTGGGCCGGTAGCCGCTTTCGACAAAGGGAATCAACGCGAACTCGGTCGGCAGGTCGGCCTTGCGCAGTTCTTCGACCACGTAGCCGAACAGCACCAGTGCATCGTCATCCTGGTTGGCCAGGCGCGAGGGAGCGTGGGCGAACTGTTTCTGCCAGCGCGGGCTGGTGGCCTCGGCATCGCAGGTGGGTTCGGCCAGGCCGTCGCGGAAGCTGGAGAAGATCTCCTGGCCGTTGCGCACCGAGGCGGCGGGCAGCGCCGCCGGGTCCAGCGGCAGCGCCGCAGCGGCGGCGAAGTTCTGACTGATGCCGGCGCCCAGCGATTGCGCGCCCGCCGTTCCGGCCAACCCCAGGACCAGGCCCAGGGCCAGCGGCAGACTTCGGCGACTCATGCGCGGAAGCCGTCTTTCCAGTGCCGGAGACCGGCCATGACATCGACGTCATCCACGACGTCGCGACCCAGGTGCGCCGAGACGGCAGCACGGATCGGTGCGGTGTGCACGCGCAGGAACGGATTGCAGGCCTGTTCTTCGGCCAGCGACACTGGCAGGGTGGAGCGATCATCGCGGCGCATGGCCAAAGCCTCCTCATGGCGCTGCCGCAGGGCAGCGTTGGTGGGGTCGACATGCCGCGCGAAGACGGCATTTGACACGGTGTACTCGTGAGCGCAACACAACAGCAGTTGCGCGGGCAGGGCACCCAGCGTGCGCATCGATGCCAGCAGCTGGGACGGCGTACCTTCGAACAGGCGTCCACAGCCCAGGCTGAACAACGAATCTCCGCTGAAAAGATGTTCAGCGGTGTGAAACGCGATGTGGCTGCGGGTATGCCCGGGCACGGATAGTACGTGGAACATCCGGCCCAATGCCTGAACGCGTTCACCTTCGCCCACCCGTTCGGTGGCCATGGGAATGCGTTCCTCTACCGGCGCGACCACCCGCACGCCGGGAAAACGCGCCTGCAGCGCCGGCACCCCGCCGATGTGGTCGTCGTGGTGATGGGTGAGCAGGATGGCCTCCACGCGCACGCCCTGCTCGGCCAGTGCGAGCACGGGCGCGGCGTCGCCGGGATCGACCACCACGGCGGCGCCGTCGTCGGCGATCAGCATCCAGATGTAGTTGTCCGCAAATGCGGGCAGGGCTGTCAGTCGCATAGAATTGGACCATGCCCGCGCTGCAGAGCACCCGTCAAGCGAGCCCGTCCCCGTGGTTCGACACTGAACCGGCGGCGGCGCTGCGCGTGCTGGAGCGGCAGCTGCTGCTGCCGCAGCTGTCGGTCCTGCCGGCCCAGCCCTGGCTGTGGATCGCGCCCAGTGCCGCCTGGCTGGCCGATGCGCAGCTGGCGGGCCGTGGCCTGCGCCTGCACCGCCACGGCAGCGGTTATGCCGGCGACACCCGCTGCGCGCTGCCGTTGCCGTTGCCCAACGAGAGCGTCAACGCCATCGTGCTGCAGCACGTGACCGCAGGCGATGCCGACCATCTGCTGGATGAATGCGAGCGCGT
Source organism: Stenotrophomonas sp. 704A1 (assembly GCF_030549525.1). Classification (NCBI taxonomy): domain Bacteria; kingdom Pseudomonadati; phylum Pseudomonadota; class Gammaproteobacteria; order Lysobacterales; family Lysobacteraceae; genus Stenotrophomonas; species Stenotrophomonas tuberculopleuritidis. Next base: position 985,076 of record NZ_CP130831.1, read on the forward strand.
GCTGATGCCCGGCGGCCACCTGTGGCTGACCAGCCTCAATCCGTTCAGCCCGTTCCGCACCCGCTGGCGCCAGCATGGGCTGGTGGTCCGTACCCCGCAGCGGATCCGCCAGCTGCTGGATCGTCATGGCCTGGAATGCGAGGACCTGCGCTATCTCGGGCCGATGTGGCAGGGCGCGGGCAGCCGCCGTCGCGGCGGCTGGGCGCCCCTGCGCGCGGCCTGCCTGTTCCATGCGGAGAAACGCACGCTGGCCCTGCCTGGGCCGACCCCGTTGCCGGTGCGCTGGCACGGCACCGTTGCTACCTGATCTGGAGTTGTATTGAAAACCATCGAAATCCACACCGACGGTTCCTGCCTCGGCAATCCCGGCCCGGGCGGCTGGGCCGCGTTGCTGCGCTACAAGGGGCACGAGCGCGAACTGAGCGGTGGCGAAGCACATACCACCAACAACCGGATGGAGCTGATGGCGGCCATTTCCGGCCTGGAATCGCTGACCGAGCCCTGCGAGATCGTGCTGTATACCGATTCGCAGTACGTGCGCCAGGGGCTGACCCAGTGGCTGCCGGGCTGGATCCGCAAGAACTGGAAGACCGCCGGCGGCGATCCGGTGAAGAACCGTGAGCTGTGGGAGCGCCTGCAGGCGGCCACGCAGCGGCATCGGATCGACTGGCGCTGGGTGAAGGGGCACTCCGGCGACCCGGACAACGAGCGGGTCGATACCCTGGCCCGCAATGCGGCGATCCAGATCCGCGACGGCAGCCCGGTAAACTGAGCCCATGCGTCAGATCATCCTTGATACCGAAACCACCGGCCTGGAGTGGAAGAAGGGCAACCGCGTGGTCGAAATCGGCTGCGTCGAGCTGTTCAAGCGCCGCCCGACCGGCAACACCTATCACCAGTACCTGAAGCCGGACTGCGAGTTCGAACAGGGCGCGCAGGAAGTCACCGGCCTGACCCTGGAGTTCCTCGACGACAAGCCGGAGTTCGCGCAGGTCGTGGAGGAATTCCTGGCCTTCATCGATGGCGCCGAGCTGATCATCCACAACGCGGCGTTCGATCTGGGCTTCCTCGACAACGAGCTGGCCCTGCTGGGGCCGCAGTTCGGCAGGATCACCGACCGCTGCACGGTGATCGACACCCTGGCCCTGGCGCGCGAGCGCTTCCCGGGCCAGCGCAATTCACTGGATGCGCTGTGCAAGCGGCTGGGCGTGGACAACTCGCACCGTGCACTGCACGGCGGCCTGCTCGACGCGCAGATCCTGGGCGATGTGTACATCGCGCTGACCTCGGGCCAGGAAGAGATCGGCTTCGGGCTGGGCGACGACGAAGGCGGCGGCGGTGCGGTGATGCAGGCGTTCGACGCTTCGGCGCTGTTGCCGCGCCCGCGTGTGGTGGCCACACCCTCGGAGCAGGAAGCGCACGCCGCGCGCCTGGAGCGGTTGCGCAAGAAGGCCGGCCACGCCCTGTGGGATGGTCCGAAGGTGGAAGAGGCCGCCAGCGCATAAGCGCCGGTCATGCAGCCGCCGGGCACGGCCCGGCGCTGCCGGCACAACCCGGCACGGCATGGTTCAGTGGCAGCGCACCAGGATCACGGTGATGTTGTCCGAACCGCCGCCATCCAGTGCGGCAGCGACCAGGCTGTCCACGCATTCCTGCGCGCTGGCGTCATCGAAGGCAAGCGTGCGGGCGATGCCGCGGTCATCCACTTCTTCGGTAAGGCCATCGCTGCACAGCAGCAGCTGCATGCCCGGACGCAGCTCGCCGCTGGTGGTCGCCACGTTCAGGTGGGTCGGGTCGGTGACCCCCAGCGCCTGGGTGACCACGTTGCGGTGGGGGTGGGCGCGGGCCTGCTCGGCGGTCAGGTTGCCCTGCGCGACCAGTTCCTGCACCACGCTGTGGTCCTGGCTGAGCTGGGCCAGCTGGCCATCGCGCCACAGGTAGGCACGGCTGTCGCCGACCCAGGCCACTTCGTACCGGTTGCCCTGCACCCGCGCGGCGACCACGGTGGTCCCCATCGGCAGACTGTCGTTGCGACGGCGCGAGGCGCGGATGATCTCCTCGTCGGCGGTGCGGATCGCCTGCGCCAGTGCTGCGCCCCGCCGGATCTCGCGCACGATGGTCTCGCGCGCCAGTGCGCTGGCCACTTCGCCGCAGGCGTGTCCGCCCATGCCGTCGGCCACCAGCCACAGGGCCAGCTCGCCGTCACCGTAGTAGGTGTCCTCGTTGAGCTCGCGGCGCAGGCCGGGGTGGGTGAGATGTCCGAATTCGATCATGGTGGGTACTGGGGGCGGGGTATTGCCGGGGAGAACGGCATCATCACGGTGGAGCGGACATCCGGCAAGGCATGCAGTCAGGAAAATTTCACGTCGTTGGCCGGAATGACTTGTCGTCGGCCGCGCTTCCTCGTATGATGCGCGTCCCCGGTTCGCCGGGGACCATCTGGAGAGGTGGCAGAGCGGTTGAATGTACCTGACTCGAAATCAGGCAGGCGTTTATAGCGCCTCGGGGGTTCGAATCCCCCCCTCTCCGCCAGATAATTGAACTAAGCCCTTGAGTTTCAAGGGCTTTTTTCATTTCTGGCTTAGCTAGTATGCCATCTGGTATGCCATGGGAAGCTGGCTGCTGCTGGACCATTCTGGACATCTTGGAGCCTATAAGCGGCGCGCATCGGCCTTGCTGGTCAAAGCGTTCGCATGCCAGTGCTTATGGCAGCTAATCTTGATACCTGTTGTGGCCTGATGGCCGCTAGTCGAGCTTATTCAGGTAGAGATGGGCTTCGAAGGAAGATGGTTATCAAAATGCAACCCTTGTGCGATCATCATGCTAGTGTCCGGGTAGTTGCTGATGGATAGCAGGCTTTCACCGATGGATCCACAAGGAATTGCTGACCCGGATGTGCGATCTTTCCGGGTGCACACGGATGATGAACGAACGCTTCACAGATTTGACCCAGCCACAGCGCGATCGTCTCGCGTTCGTGGAATTGCGCGTGCGCTTCATCGGGGAGATACGCCGTCAGGACTTGGTCACGCGGTTTGGCATCCAGTCCGCCGCCGCATCCAGGGACTTGGCGCTGTACAAGGAGTTGGCCTCGGGCAACATCGACTACGACTCCAAGGTCAAGTCCTACGTATTGGGGCCGGACTTCCAGCCCATCTTCGACTTCCCTCCGGAGCGGGTGCTGTCGTGGTTGACCCAGGGCTTTGGCGACGGTGAGCCTATGCGGCTCAAGGCATGGGTGATGAGCGAGAGCCCGTCACGGCTCGCGCATCCGGATCTGGACGTGCTAGCGAGCGTGACCCGGGCGATCCACCAGGAGTGTCCGCTCGGCATTGAGTACTGCTCCATCTCCAGTGGTCGCACCGAGCGGGAGATCGTCCCGTTCGCGTTGATCGACAACGGCTTGCGCTGGCTCGTCCGCGCCTTCGACCGCAAATCGCAGGAATTCCGGGATTTCGTCATTAACCGGATCAAGTGCCCCGTGGCGCTTAAGGCGCAGCTAGTGGCGCCCCACGAGATGAGTGATCAGGACATCCAGTGGACCAGGATCGTGGAACTGGAGTTGGTGCCGCACCCCAATCAACCCCGTCCCGAGATCGCGGAGATGGATTACGGCATGACTGGCGGCATGGTGAAGATGAAGCTTCGGGCAGCGACTGCCGGCTACATCCTGCGCAAGTGGAGCGTCGACTGCACCGCAGACCACAGCCTTCGTGGGCCGGAGTACAGACTATGGCTGAAGGACCACTTGGCCTTGTACGGCGTCAAGAACGCCGTGCTGGCACCAGGGTATGCACCCTTGGATGCGGCCCGAGCAGGAGCGGAATGTGACTGAACAATAGCTACCACTGCCGGCGCCGGTCGCGTCGGTAGAACAAACGAATGACGAGAATTGAGATGAAAGAATCCTACCTACCGACATTGCTGCAGATGAGGATGCTTGTCGGCTTCCTTGGCGAGCGTGCTCAGTACGCCTGGTGGCCAACGGCGTTCTATGAGGCATCAAACAAGCTCTTCCTGGAGCCGGTCTTCTCGAAAACGTCTCGCCTCGCTCAGTACCACGGTGTGCTGGAAGCAGCCAGACGATTGCACGACGAGCATTTGAGCGTGGGTAGCTACCACCTGTTCCGGTTGCCCGAAGAGGTCGAGCAAGACCTGCACGCGACCGTGCAAAGTAGCGTGGGAGAAGAACTCGCCAGCCAGGCGCCACAAAGCAAAGAGGCTGCGCTTGATGCGTTGAAGCGATTGGCTGCCACGGGCGGCACTTCCAGCGTGGGTCCAACGGCGGTCGGGGGCATCAAGGATCTCGATTCCACCGACACACTGAAGGCTATCGCTGCGGCCTATCTATCGGCGTTCACACAGAACGCCAAAACTTATCCGTATCTGGTGGGGTGATCGTGGCCGACAACACGCCCTACACGACTCAGTTGCAAGCAGGCCTTGGGCTCGTCAACGAAACCAAGACGCTGCTCGACCTGTGGTCGCCTGGCATGTCGGCGAACCAGTTGCATCAGGTCGCACTGGAATCGGGTCGATTCCCCACCGTTACCGCGCGCCGACTTCGCAACATCGTCGTCGAATGCTTCGCTCCACGCTATCTCGTGGCAGGTGGTGCACCAGCAGCACATCTCAAGCGGCTGTCCGCAACGATATCCACGGCTGACCTGACGCAGCTCATGCTCGTTTTTACGAGTCGGGCCAACCCGATCCTTGGCGACTTCGTGCGCCATGTTTACTGGGCTCGATACGCCGGTGGATACACACAGATCACCAATGAAGACGCGCGGACCTTTGTCGAGCGCGGCATTGATGACGGCAAGACCATCAAGCGCTGGTCGGAAACCACTGTACGGCGTGTCTCCGCCTATCTGACCGGATGCTGCGCCGACTACGGAATGCTCGAACGTGGACTGCGCTCAAGCCGTCGCATCCTGCCGTTCCGTATTTCGCCAGCCGTGGCCGCGTACTTGGCCTACGAACTGCATTTTTCCTGTGTCGGTGATAACGCCCTGCTGACTCACGAAGACTGGCAGTTATTTGGCTTGGCGCGCGAAGACGTGCTGGAAGAAATCAAACGACTCTCGCTGAAGGGTTTGCTCATCGTCCAGGCTGCTGGCGACGTGATCCGCATCAGCTGGAAACAACAAGACATGGAGGCGCTCTGCGATGTCCTCACTCAAGGCTGATTTCGACGAGTTGCGCGAGCGCATCCGGCACGGGCGCGAGCTTGGCCATGCGAGCTTCGAGCCGATTTATTACCTTGTCTTCCCACCAGAGCAGATCCTCGAGGTGAAGCGGCAAACGCCCGCTTGGGTGGCCAAGCTGCACCAGGAAGGCTGGGACGTGCACACGTTCTCCATCGCTGAACAGATCTGGGCCCTACTGAAAGACGACCCGTTCTGGTCGCTGTGCGTGATGGAGGACAAGTCAGCGCCCTTGGATTGGCCACGTACCAACAAGGCGCTGGCGGACATCCTGACGGCGGATAACGGCCTGCTGAAGCGGCTGGAGGATGCCCTGCAGCCGCTCGAAGCCCAGCAGAACGCGCTGCTGTTGGTAACGGATCTTGAGGCACTGCATCCGTTTATGCGCATCGGCGCCATCGAAAGCCAGCTCCAGGGCAAGTTTCACGTACCGACGATTTTTCTGTACCCCGGCGTGCGAACCGGCAAGACACGCCTGAAGTTTCTCGGCTTCTACCCGGAAGACGGCAATTACCGCTCCGTCCACGTCGGCGGCTGAACAGACAAAAGAACCCTGGGACAAACCTATGACCATTCGCTCACTCTTCGATCCAAGCAAGGACATCTACCGGACCATCGAAAAGGTCATCACCTATGGCGCCTCGCAAGAAGGCCGCCTCAAGGCTGAGATCTCTGAATACGTGGTCACCGAGAGTATTGAGGAGCAGTTCCGCAAGCTCCTCGATCGCATGCAGCTTGCGATGGAGTCCGGTGGCGAAAATGAGGTGGGCGTCTGGGTCTCTGGCTTCTACGGCTCCGGTAAGAGCTCGTTCACCAAGTATCTCGGCTTGGCGTTTGATGATCAGCGCACCATCGACGGCACGCCGTTCATCAACTACCTGCAAGACCGCCTGCACAAGCCACAGACCAAGGCGCTCCTCAGCACTGTAGCGAAGCGCTTCCCGGCTGCAGTGGTCATGCTGGACCTCGCCAGTGAAATGCTCGCTGGCGCCACGATGGAAGACGTCTCCACCGTCCTCTACTTCAAGGTACTGCAGTGGGCTGGCTACTCGCGCAACCTGAAGGTTGCCGCTTTTGAGCGCATGGTCGAGAAGGACGGTCGCACGCCCGAACTCCATGAGCGTATCGCCCAGGCGCTGCCAGGTGCCACCTGGGCTCGCGTGCAGAACAACCCACTGGCCATCGACGGCTTGATCCCGAAAATCGCCCATGAGATGTACCCGGCACTCTTCCCGGAGGCCAAGTCATTCTCGTCCAGCACCGAAGGCTTCTTCCAGTTCGAAGACCAGCGCGTGCAAGAGATGATCGACATCGTCCGCGAGAAGAGTGGTAAGCAGAACATCATCTTCATCGTCGACGAAGTCGGCCAGTACGTGGCCTCACGCGACAACCTGATCCTCAACCTTGATGGCCTGGCGAAGAACCTCAAGAGGCTGGGCGACGGCAAGGCCTGGATCATCTCTACAGCGCAGCAGACGCTGACGGAAGACGACCCGCGCGCCGCGCTGAACTCCGACAAGCTCTACAAGCTGAAAGACCGCTTCCCGATTCAGATCGACCTTGAATCGAGCGACATCAAAGAGATTTGCTACCGCCGTCTGCTCGGTAAATCGCCAGCGGGCGAGACCGAGCTTGGCAAGCTTTTCGATGCCCATGGTCAGGCGCTGCGACACAACACCAAGCTGCAGGACGCTAAGTACTACGACGCAGACTTCAGCAAAGAGAGTTTCACCAATCTCTACCCGTTCCTGCCGGCGCACTTCGACATCCTGCTGCACCTACTCGGCGCGCTCGCAAAGTCCACCGGCGGCATCGGTCTACGCTCTGCGATCAAGGTAATTCAGGATGTCCTGAAAGGTGAAGGCGGTTCCAAGGCCATGGCCGATCAGCCCGTGGGCTGGCTGGCCACCACGGTGACGCTGTACGACGAACTGGAAAAGGACATTCGCCGTGCCTTCACGTCCATCCACCAGGCGGTCGGCAAAGTGCAGATTCGCTTCCCGGATTCACAGCTACATCAGGACATCGCCAAGTCCGTCGCCGTGTTGCAGATCCTCGGCAACTTGCCAGTCTCGGTGCAGAACGTCGCCAGCCTGATGCATCCCTCCGTCACGGCACCTTCGCAGCTCGACACGGTCAAGAAAGCCGTCGAAGAGATGCTGAACGATGTGCATGTGCCGCTCGGCGAGAAAGATGGCAACCTCGTGTTCCTCAGCGAGAAGCTGCGGGATATCGAGCAGGAGCGAGGCGCGATTGCGTTGCGCACCGTGGATGTGAAGCGCATCTTCAACGATGCGCTGCGCGAGTCCTTCGATCCGCTGCCTCGCGTCAGCCTCCACGGCACGATGGCCGTCGCAACGGGCCTGAAGGTCCAGGCCGGCAGCGCCATCACCAGCCTGGCCGGTGATCAGAGCACCATCCAAACCGTTGTTGAGTTGGTGCCAGCCAGTGACTACGACACCGCCAAGAACCGGATGCTGGATGATTCCCGCAGCCGGGCGGGTCGAAACGTCATCGGGCTCTTGGCTCGCGCAAATTCCGAACTCGACGATCTGGCGAACGAAATCTATCGCTGTCAGCGCATTGCCGAGCTGCACCGCAACGAGCCCGACCAAGAGGTAAAGGACTACTGCACCGGCCAGCTCGACCGTGCTGCCAAGCTGGCGACCCAGCTCCAGAGCAAGATCAAACAAACTCTGCAAGCCGGCTCGTTTGTGTTCCGCGGCCAGGCCACGGCGGTGTCGGCACTGGATGCTGATTTGCTGGAGGCCGCCAAGAAGCTGCTCTCCGACGTTGCTGACCAGGTGTTCGACCGGTACGTAGAAGCCCCAGTACGTGCCGGAACCGACACCGCCGAGAAATTCCTGAAGGTCGCCAACCCCGCGGCCATCAGCAGCGCGCTGGACCCGCTCGGTTTGGTGCAAACCGTGGCCGGTCGTGCCTCGTTCAAAACCGACCATAAAGCGATGATCAGCATCCACGACTACATCGACAAGCGCGGCACGGTCGATGGCAAGCGCCTGCTCGACGACTTCAGCAGCGCCCCGTTCGGCTGGTCGCCGGACACCACGCGCTACATCGTCGCGGCCATGCTTATGGCTGGAGAGATCAAGCTCAAGGTCTCGGGACGCGAAGTCACGGCCGCTGGGCAACAGGCCATCGATGCCCTGAAGACCAACAACTCCTTCAAGCAGATCGGCGTGGCCCTGCGCGACGAGCGCCCGTCCATCGAAACGCTCGGTCGGGCGGCAGAGCGGCTCACTGAACTGGTCGGTGACATGGTGATCCCGCTTGAGCAAGAGATCAGCAAGGCGGCGGCCAAGCACTTCACGCGCTTCCAGCACGATTACGGCTCCTTGGCTGAAAAGCTCAGCGGCCTTGGGCTGGCGGGTAGCGAACGCATCCGTACTTTGAACCAGGACATTGCCGATGTTCTGTTTACAGATGCGTCAGATGCTCCACAGCGTCTGGGTGCCGAAACCTCCGCCATTTACGACAATCTCAAGTGGGCGCTGGAAGTGAAGCGAGCGTTCGACAATGGGCTCGACGCTACCTTGCGTGACTTGCAAGCTCATCGTCGCGACATCGAAGCCTTGCCGGACACTGGCGTGCCAGGAGAGCTGCGCCGCGAACTTGCCGAAGACTTGGGAACCCTGTCAGAGCGCTTGGGCAAAGAAGACTTCTACAAACACACCACCGACTTCAATTCGCAGCTAACCCATCTGAAGGGCCGTTTGCGCGATGCGGTCATCACGCTCTCCGATCAGCAAAAGCTGCGTTTGAAGGAAGGGGTCGAGGATCTGCAGCGCATCACTGAGTGGGAAGAACTCACCCAGGAGGAGCGCGGCAACGCCGTGAACCGGTTGGATGGGCTTGCTCTGTCAGCCACCCAGGATCTGGCCGGACTTAAGAAACTGCTGGCTCGCGACTACGACATCAACAGCACCCTCGACGATCTTAAGCGGTCGATCCAGCGGCAGGGCCAGGAACGTCTGCGCCAGCGCATGGAGGAAGAACGCGTCAAAAACGGAGAAGAAGGTCCGGCCAAGCTGACAAAGTCGATCGCGATTCCCGTGACGATGACGTCGGCTGCGGACATTGATGCGCTGATCCAACAGCTACAGGAAATCAAGGCACAGCTTGGCCTTTATGTAGAGGCGGAAATCAACTTTGTGATGCATGGTCAGGGCGCGTGAGCTGCATGGAAATACAATTGACCGGAGAGCAGTCCGCCGCGCTGGATGCCATTAGAACCTTTCTTCTTGATGACACTCGAGATGCTTTTGTCCTGCGTGGCAGTGCAGGCACTGGTAAGACCACACTTGTTGCCCAACTGGTCAAAACTCTAGAGGAGATGAACCTTTCCTGCAGCCTCCTGGCACCGACAGGCCGGGCAGCCCGAATTCTGGGCAACAAGATCAAGCAAATCACTGGAAACTCTGGATACGAAGGGTCGACTATCCATCGGGCGATTTACATGCTTACCAATTTGGAGGTGAATGAAGGGGCCGAGACGGCTAACGACCCGGGGATGCGGATGATCTTCCCGTTGAAGGAGGAAGAACCGGTTGTTTCCTTGTTTGTGATCGACGAATCGTCAATGGTTGGAGATAAGGAGAATCACGGTGATTTCATGCAGTTCGGTTCAGGCCGATTGCTCCTGGATATCGTGACCTTTGCCCGAATGAACAGATCAGGTCGCACAAAGAATCACCTTACCAAGCTGCTTTTCGTCGGCGATCCTGCGCAGCTACCTCCGGTTGGAGAAAATGCGTCACCGGCCTTGTCAGATGCGTATCTGAGTGAGCAATTCAAGTTGAAGGTGGATTCGTTCGATTTGAAAAATGTCATGCGTCAGGCGCAGGGCAGTGCCATTCTCGACCGCGCGACGGAGTTGCGCGACGCGATGCTGGCCGAGCGGTTCAATAAATTTTCACTGCAGCCCAATGGACAGGATATTGAACAGGTAGATGCCCAAAGAGCCGTCGATCTGGTCGTTCAATGGTTGCAGACAAAAACTTCTAACGTCGCAGTCGTGCACTCTAACGCCAATGCGCTGGACTACAACCGTAACATCAGAGATCGTCGTTGGGGCGATGCCAGTCTGCCTATCCAGGTGGGCGAAACGCTGTTAATAAACAAAAACTCAACAACGCACGAACTCAGCAATGGCGATCTGGTCAAGGTCATAGAGGTGGGAGCAGACGCACAACGTGTGCCAGTAAATCTCAAGGGAGGCCACCATGTTGAGTTGTGGTTCCGCAATATCACCGTTGCTTTTCGTGATGCGGATGGCAGCGTCATCCAGACAAACTGCCTGGTACTAGAGAACTTGCTAGATTCGCCTAACCGTGAATTGACCCCGTTGGAGCAGCGGGCGCTTTTGGTAGATTTTCGAAAGCGCCACCCTGACCTGCATCCAAAGTCGGCTGAATTCCGCAAAGTTATCCGTGACGACCCGTACTTCAACGCGCTCCAGGTCAAGTACGGCTATGCCATGACCTGTCACAAGGCGCAGGGCGGGGAATGGAATACTGTCCTTGTTGACTTCGGGTCCGGCAGGGGCTCTCGCAATGCATCGTTCTTTCGTTGGGCTTATACGGCCATCACGCGAGCAGCCAAGAAACTGATCATCGTGAATCCCCCTGACTTCACACCCACCGGTGACATCGCCTGGACTGGCTCATCAGGCGCGTCTGAAAAACCTGAAAAGGCTGGACTTCAGGAGCTCATGACTGATCCAGACTGGCAGAGGCTTTCGTTCACACCCGCTATTGCCCCCTTGATGAAAACCCATCAGCAGTTACGCCTGGTGTGGGGGGCTCAAGGCATCGAAATTGAACAGTTGCAGCACTTGCAGTATTGCGAGCGCTACACCCTTTCGCGCAATGGCAAACGCGCCGTAGTTCAGTATTACTACAATGGCAAATTACAGGTCAGTCGCTCTGGATCTGTTCCTGGCGCCTTATCAGATAGTCAATTGGCGGAGGATGCGCTCACATCGCTTGGTGTGCTGGCTGCCAAATCCAGCACGGAGCAGCCAAGCCAGTTCATACAAGAGTTTCTGGATGGTCTGGATAAAGCTATTGCCGAATCGGGAATTCAACGTATCGGTCAAAAGTCGATGCCGTATCGGCTGCGATTGAGCTTTGCTGATGCTTGTCGCAAAGGTGAGATTGATTTCACTTACGACGGCGCCTTTACTTGGACGGCTGCTCAGGAAGTCGGCGGCCCAGGCAGTAGCCACGGCCTCTATGAGGAAGTACAGCGCTTGATGACGGCGCAAAAAGAGGAAAACCAGTGAGCTCCAGTGAAATCTTTGCACTTCGCAAGCAAAAACGGCATGCAGAAGCCCTGGATTTGGCCAGGTCGGAGTACCCCCAAAACAATGGTGACGTATGGTTTCTTCGAGCCTACGCATGGGCGCTGTATGACCATGTAAAAGAAATCGTCGATCGTTACGAGACAAAGCAGCTATCTCCTGCGGCGTTATCTGGCCAACTGTCACCGGACATGCGCGAGTTCTCGCACATGGCTGACGCACTGCGTGGCGATAGTGCTTTTTCACAATTTCTTCGCCTTGCGGGGAAGGCATCCAAGGATTGGTCTGAATTTCTTCTTTTTGCCCGCTGGGTGGGAAACGAAAGTTTTTCAGAAGAGGACAAGAAGCCTTTCGTCAATGAGGCAGGAAAGACTGTAGATAGTTTGTATAAACGCTTCATACGTGCCGTCTGTCGTGAGACAGTGGCTAAGGCTGTCGATCCTCAGTCGGATCCGACGCTGAATGAGTGGGGTCTTGGCGTTTTGGAACAAGCGCTAAAGAATGAGCCAAACGACCAATGGCTCAACTACTACCAGAGCAAACTGCACCTGGCCAACGGCGAGCCAGACCTTGCGATCAAGCGATTGACGCCAGTGTTACGTCGACAGTCGCGCGCGGCTTGGCCATGGGCGCTACTAGGCGAGATCCTGGAAGTTGAGCACCCACAGGATGCGTTGACTTGTTATGCCCATGCAACCCAGCTGGCTCGGGAGGAGCAGGAAGTCGCAAGGGTTCGAATCCATTTGGCACAGCGCCTCGCGCTTGCGGGCCGTTTCAATGAGGCAGCACTACAGGCGAACCTGGCACTGCAGTACAGGGAAAAGCACGCCTATAAGGTGCCCCAGGAACTGCATCAACTGCTTACCAGTGACTGGTATCAAGACGCACTCGCCAATAACTCTCTACAGCCGCTGCCGAAAGCTGAGTCCAGTGCACGTGCATTGCTTCAACAACTGGACCGACAAAACCTTACCTACACTCGCGGTGTCATTGACCACATCAATGCAGAAAAGGGGCTCAGCTATATAGCGACCGGCGCCGCTACCGGCCTCGGGCTTTTGCATAAAAAGTTTCCCACAGTGGCAAGCTTGTTGCCAGGTACTGTAGTGGAGATTGGGCGTGCAGAGGTTGAAGGCCAAGCTCTGGATTGGCGAATATCAGAGGTTCAAACCATTCCTGGCCTGTTTGAAATTTTTAGCGGCACTTTGAATAGGCAGGAGGGAAAAACATTTGCATTCATCAGCACCAGCCGAGATGACGTCTTCGTCGCCCCAGAGATGGCAGAGACCTTTACTCCTGAGGTGCAATACGACGTCACCTGTCAGGCCATTCGGCGTACCAACAAGCAGGGTAAGACCGGCTGGCGTGCTGTGAAATTCATCGAGAAAAAAGAGCAGCAGCTCTCCGCTGACTTCTAAGAGACAGGCATACATGGCCTTCGACCAAACAACAAGAAACCGCCTCCAGCGCTTCGTCAACGATGCGCGCCGGGTGCTGGAAGAGGAATTCACCCGCCAGCTGCAGAACGACTATGGCATGGACCCGAACGCGGGCACCGTGGCGGAGCTAGCCAGCTTGCGCCATATCAACGACGCCCAGCGCGAATCCGCCCGCATCCTGCGCGACACCCTGGCCCACTACACCGCTAGTGGCGACATGAATGCTACCCAGGGGCTGGACCGCATCGTCCGCGAGCAAGCCTTTACCGTGCTCAACCGCCTGGCGGCGCTGCGCATGGCGGAGGCGCGTGGCCTACTGGTTGAGTCGGTCGGCAACGGCTTCCAGGCCAAGGGCTTTCAGCTCTACGCCCGGCTGGCTGGCACCGGCCTGGGCGAAACCGGCGATGCCTATCGCACCTACCTGTTCAGTGTGTTCGATGAGCTGAGCCAGGACTTGCCTGGATTATTCGACCGCTACTCACCGCAGGGTCGCCTGTTCCCGCGCGAAGCCGCGCTGCTGCAGGTGCTCAACCTGATCAACGATGCCGACATCGCCCCGCTATGGAGCGAGGACGAAACCATCGGCTGGATCTACCAGTACTTCAACTCCAAAGAAGAGCGCAAGGCGATGCGCGATGCGTCGCAGGCGCCGCGTAACAGCCGCGAGCTGGCGGTACGCAACCAGTTCTTCACGCCGCGCTACGTGGTCGAGTTCCTGGTGGACAACACCTTGGGTCGGCTGTGGTTCAACGCCACGGGAGGCGATACCGATCTGCGCGAGCATTGTCAGTACCTGCTGGTCAAGCCCGACGAAATGCGCCAGGCCGCTACCAAGCTGCGCGATCCGCGCACGCTGAAGCTGCTGGACCCGGCCTGCGGCTCCATGCACTTTGGTCTGTATGCATTTGACCTGTTCGCTGAGATCTATCGCGAGGCCTGGGCCTGGGAGCAGCAGCACGGCCCCGGCTCGCTGGATGTTTCGACCCAACCCCAGGCTGCACTCAAGCCAATGAGCCAGACCTACGAAGATGAGGCTGCATTTCTGCGAGATGTGCCGCGCCTGATCATCGAACACAACATCTATGGCGTGGATATCGACCCGCGTGCCGCGCAAATCGCTTCATTGGCGTTATGGCTGCGGGCACAGCGTGCTTGGCACGATGCCGGTGTCAAAGCCAAAGACCGCCCGCTGATCGGGCGGGGGCATGTGGTGGCCGCGATTGCACCGCCGGCAGAGCGTGAGTTGCGCCAGCAGTTCGTGACCAACCTCGATCAGCGCGACGCCGAGCTGTTCGAGAAGACCCTGCGACTGCTCAAGGGCCTGCCGGAGCTCGGAGTGCTGCTCCAGGTCGAGCGCGAGTTGCCGCATTTGATTCGGCAGGTCTATGTGGGCAAAGGCACCGGCCTGTTTGCTGTGCAGGAGCAGGAGAACTGGCAGCAAGCGGAGGAGCGACTACGCGAGGCACTTACTGAGTTTGCCCAGGCGGCAAAGTCGACGTACCAAGGGCGCCTATTTGCGCAGGATGCGCTACAGGGCTTGCGGCTCATCGATCTGTGCCGAGAAGTGTTTGATGTGGTGGTGATGAATCCACCGTTTGGCGCGCTGGCTGCCAAGACCAAGGATCAACTCGCCAAAGCCTATCCGCGCAGCAAGAACGATTTGCTGGCCATTATGGTGGAGCGTGGCCTGGAACTGCTGCGCCCCGGCGGTCGCATCGGCGCCATCACCTCGCGCACTTGTTTCTTCCTCTCCAGTTTCCAGAAGTGGCGTGAGCAGGTGGCCTTGGGTATTGCCAAGCCAGTAGTCATGGCCGACCTGGGGCATGGCGTGATGGACGACGCGATGGTCGAAGCCGCCGCTTACGTATTGGAGAAAGCCGCGTGACGATCTTCTTGAGATTATTGGCAAGCTCTGAAAAGGAGCAAGAGTTGGCCTCAGTAGTCCGGGCAGTGAGAGCTGGCGGCCTAGATGCTAGGGTTTATGTCCGTGACACATCTGTATTCTCGATGGTTCCGAGTTCTCCATTTTCGTATTGGGAGGCTCAGTGTTTCCTAGAGGCATTCGGCCAAACCCCTCCTTTCGAGTCGAATGGTCGGAGAATATTCAAAGGGGCAGCCACTAGCGACAACTTCAGATTTGTCCGTACTTCGTGGGAGTGTAGTGCTGATCAGAGACTCTGGTTTCCCTACGCTAAAGGCGGTGGGTACTCTCCCGTTTACTCGGACGTCCCGCTTCTCGTGAATTGGGCCAATAACGCCGCTGAAATGGAAGCGGAAGTCCTCAAGAAATACCCATATTTGAACGGTGATGCGGACTGGGTTCTTCACCGAGAATCCTATTACTTACAGCCAGGCATTACTTGGCCGGCTCGAACAACAAGTCAACTCGGTATGCGGGCTATGCCTGCCGGTGCTGTTTTCGGTCATAAGGGACCGGCTGCATTCTTGGAAGAGCATAATGACGATGATCTGTTGAGTTTGCTTTCTGTCTGTATATCAGCCCCTTTCTTGCGATTGATAGGTTTGCAGCTTGCAGCGGGGGATGCGGCTGCACGTTCGTACGAAATCGGGACAGTCCAGCGGACGCCGATACCCGATATCTCAACGGATTCGAAGCACTTATTGGCTGTATTGGGGAGGGAGTATTGGCGCTTAAAGCGCACCCTGGACACCATCGAAGAGACGTCTCACGCGTTTGCGCTGCCCGGTGCACTGCGCGCTCGCCTGGGCGATTACGACCCACCAGCCATTGAAGCTGAGCTGGCTCGCATTCAGTCAGAGATCGACGCCATTGCCTTTGATCTCTATGGCTTTAGCGAAGCCGACCGCACTACCGTGCAGGGAAGCCACGTCGAAGCCAACCAGGGCGATGTAGAAGCCAGCAGAGACGAGGAGAGCGAGGACGATGACAGCGCTACGCCAATCGACCAAACGGCTGGCTTACTGAGCTGGGCCGTCGGCGTGGCCTTTGGCCGCTTCGACTGGCGCCTGGCTACGGGTGAGCGCGCTACGCCTGCTGAGCCAGAACCATTCGAACCACTACCGGCGAAAAGCCCCGGCATGCTCCCCGACGGTACCGCACCTTTTCATGCGTATGCGGGCATCCTGGTTGACGACCGAGGGCACCCGCATGACCTCGCGCGCTTGATTGAGGAAATTCTTGTTCGCGTCGAGGTGCCCGTACCGGAAGACGTGCGCCGTTGGCTGCAACGGGATTTTTTCGCCTTTCATCTACAGCGCTACTCCAAGAGTCGCCGCAAAGCGCCCATCTATTGGCCGCTGTCCACGACGTCCGGCAGTTACACCCTGTGGGTCTATTACCCCAGCCTTACCAGCCAGACGCTGTACACCGCCATCAATGACTTCGTTGAGCCCAAGCTCAAACAAGTCGGTGGCGACGTGACGGTGCTGCGCAATATGGGTTCTGCCCGCACTCGTGACGACGAGAAGCAGTTCGAGGCGCTGCAAGCCTTCGAGTTGGAACTGATCGAGCTGCGCGACACCCTGCTCAAGCTGGCGCCCACCTACAACCCCAACCACGACGACGGCGTGCAGATCAGCGCCGCACCGCTGTGGCCGCTGTTCCGGCACAAGCCATGGCAGAAGGTGCTCAAGGACACCTGGGCCAAGCTAGAGAAAGGCGACTACGACTGGGCGCACCTCGCCATGAACTACTGGCCCGATCGTGTTCGAGAGAAGTGCAAGACTGACAAGTCTCTGGCTATCGCGCATGGGCTGGAGGATCTCTACATCGAGCCCGAGGCCAAACCCAAGAAGGCGCGCGGCAAGAAGAAGGCCGGGGGTGATGAATGATTCAGGATGTCAAAGCGCTGCCGGTCAGCTTCTACTTGAGCCCCGATGGGACCACGTCGTTCTTCATTCCCAAGTACCAACGCGAGTATGTATGGGGCGGCAAGAACTGGGACGCGCTGTTCAACGACCTGGAGGAGTCGCCCAGTGGGCACTTTCTGGGCTCCATCATCTGCGTGAACACCCAGCAAGATGGCATGGCCGGCGGCCGACTTGAGCTGATCGACGGCCAGCAGCGGTTTACCACCATCAGCCTGTTGTTCTGTGCGTTCTACGACAAGCTGAATGCCATTCCGAATCCGGATCGCCGTCTGCTGGTGGAGCTGGACAACCTGGAAAGCCGCATCTTCGTCCGCACTTCTGGCCAGTGGCGTCTGGAGCCCAGCGAGCAAGCGCAGAACAAGACAGATTTCCAGAAGGTGCTGAGCGATCTGTTTCCCAAGCAGGTGAAAGCGCCGAAGGGCTTGAGCAATTTCGGAAACCGCCGCATTGCGCGCGCCTACCGCTACTTCTGTGAGCGACTGGAAGGGCTCAGCCAGGACAGCGCACTGGCCCTGCTGGAAAAGCTCAAAGCGGCCATGCTGGTCAAGATCGAGGTGCGTAGCCATTCCGACGCATTCATGTTGTTCGAGTCGATCAACAACCGGGGCAGCCCGCTCTCGGCCATCGACATCATCAAGAACAACCTGCTGGCCGAGTTGGACAAGCGCCCGGACTACGGCATTGACCGAGCGTTTGACGAGTGGAAAGACCTGATCGACCAGTTGCCCGACCCGGCGGTGCAGGAGCGCTTTTTGCGTCAGCTGTACAACATGTTCAAGTACCTCAAGCGGGTCGAGGTCAAAGGCTGCACCCGCGCCACGCGCTCGAACCTGATCACGATCTACGACACCCTGCTGCGCAAGCGCCCGGTCTGGCTGTTCGGCGCGCTGCAAGCCAAGGGCAAAACCTACTCGGCACTGCTCAACCCCGCCGTGGCGCGTGCGGAATGGGGCGACGCTGCCGCAGCGGCCTTGCAAGACTTGCAGCGCCTGGGAGCCGCGCCGGCTTACGCATTTTTGCTGTGGGCCAGCCAGGTGGCGCAGAGCCAGAAATGGACTGAGGGTGATGCGGTGAGCCGTCTGGCCGCTTTGCTCACCAAGTGGTTCTTTTGGCGCAACCTCACCGATATGCCGCCCACTCGCGAACTCGACCCGATGTTCATGGAACTGGTCAGCCACTTGCTGACGCAGATTCGCGGTGGCGAGATCACGGCGCTGGACGGCTTCATCCAGCAGAGCAGTAATTGGTTGCTGGGACGGGCAGCCCCACAAGATGTTTGCGAGTCGCGCCTCAAGGGCGATGTGTACCTGGAGAATTACGACGCCACGCGGTTCATGCTCTGCAAGCTGGAAGAGACACACCAAACCCGTGAAAACAAACGCGACCTGTGGGTGCATGACGCCAATGATCGCCCCGTTTTTACCGTCGAACACATCCTGCCGAAGACCGAAAACTTGGGGCCGGGCTGGGTGACGATGCTCGAAGGGAACCAGAAAGGCACTGCGGCTGCCATTCGCGAGCGCTGTGCGCACCAGCTCGGCAACCTGACCCTGAGTGGCTACAACTCCAAGCTCGGCACGATGGAATTCTTGAAGAAGCGCGATCGCAAGAACGATCAGGGTGATTTCATTGGCTACCGCAACGGCTTGTACCTGAATGCCGACTTGGCCAGCCGAGATGATTGGAACGAGGCCGCCATTACGGCGCGAACAGACAAGATGCTCAAGGAGGTGATGTCCATCCTGAGCCTGCGGGAGAACAAATGACGATTGCAGAATTCATTCGAGAAAGCGTGCTGCGGCCGCGCCTTAAGCAAGCGGGTGCCTTGGTGGTGTATGACGCCGACAAGCGCTACCGCGAGCAGTGCTTCGACCTAGCAGCCGAGAAGGTTCGGGTCATCGATGCATCTGAAAGCAGCATCGAAAGTCGCGAGGCTGCGCTGCTGGCACTGCGCGAGGTGGGGCAACCCAAGGCGCCACTGGAAGGTGTGTTGATCTATGTGCCCACCAAGCGCCCAGAAACCGACGAGCAGAAGCAAGCTGATCCATTCGCCGTATACGCAGAATGCGGCGCGGTGTTCCCGCAAGATGATGGGGACGAGTATCTGAGCCTGTGCCTGCGTGCTAAGCCAGATTACGCGACAGAAATTCGAAGCCTATTTGTGCGCGAACCACGACCGCAGTATGCGGTGATTGACGCCATTGGCGGCGGTGTGAGTTGGCCCCAGTTGCGAGCCACATTGCGGGTGGAGTCGGGCCGCGAGATTCTGGCCGCACTGCTGGCCCCGAGTGCCAGTCAATCCGAGGCACTCAAGGGGCAGGAGGGCTGGGTGCAAGAGGCGCTTGATTTCCTCCGAGCCACTCTGGGCCCGAGCGTGAAAACGCGCGGCAAGACCTGGTCCGCCCTGGCGGATGAGCTGTGGCGCTACGTACTGTTCAGCGAGTTCGTGTTTGATTTGCCGGTGGCGTTGCCGGACACCTTGAAGGGGGTGCCGCACGCACCGATGGAAGCCAAACCCATCGTCGAGGATGTGTGCGACCGTCTGCGCAGCGACCCGAAGTCACGCGCGATATACATCGAGCGCGCCGAGACCACCGAGGCGGAGCTCAACCTGACCGATCTGTGCGGTGCGATTGAAGACCTGGGCGAACGCGACACCTTCCCCTTCGAAGAGCGGACCTTCCTGCGCACTGCGATCAAGGGCATTGTCAGCGGTGACACCGATGCCACGCGCCGTGTGCTGACCCGCCACAAGAGTTCGGTATGGCTCGGCAAGGGCGAAAGCCAGGCCCAGTGGGAGCTGGTGCGGTCTGGCTTGAGCCTGGTTGAGGCCTGCGACGATTTTGAGCGCCAGCTACCGGATCACGCCCGCTCGCAAGCGGAGCTGATTGACTTCTACCTGGGCAGTCTGCGTGAAGCAGATCGCTTGCAGCGCGAGTTTGAGCAAGCCGCAGGCGACTTCCTCGACCAGCACGGCTTGATGCATGAAGTGATCAGCCAGGCTCGAGCGCGCTATCGGCGCCTGGCCGAAAAGGTCCAGGGCGTGTTCGTGAAGCACGTCGAGACTACGGGATGGCCGCCGACTGGGCGCCTGGCCAATGCCGATGCCTTTGATCGGCTGGTAGCTGATCGACTCAAGGAAAGCGGACGCAAAGTGGCCTACCTGATGGTGGACGCCCTGCGTTACGAGTTGGGCGTGGCCCTCGAAAAGCTGCTGGCGGAAGACGGTCCCGTCGAGTTGCAAGCGGCCTACGCACAGCTGCCGACCATCACCCTAGTGGGCATGGCGAGCTTGCTGCCGGGAGCTCGCACGGGTTTGACCCTGGCGCTGGAGAGCGACTCACTCCTGCCCAAGCTGGCGGGGGCGCCGGTGGGCAACGTCCCGCAGCGCATGAATGTGCTGGCCAAGCGGTATGGAGATCGCTTCGCGGAAATGCCGCTTAATGATTTTGTCCGTGGTAAGCCGAAGATCGCGGAGACCGTCGATCTGCTGGTGCTTCGCTCCACGGAAATCGACAGCCAACTGGAAAGCAACCCAGAGACAACGCTCGGGCTGATCCCTGGCACGCTGAAGCTGATCCGCGTGGCACTGCATAAGCTGCGTGGCATGGGCTTCAAAGAGGCGGTCATCGTCACCGACCACGGCTTCTTCCTGAACGCGCAAGCAGAAGCTGGCGATGTGTGCGTGAAACCGCAAGGCAAGTGGCCGGTGAATGCCCATGACCGCATGATGCTGGGCGACGGCACAGCGGATGGTCACAGCTTGGTTGTCAGTGCAGAGAAGGTCGGCATTCGCGGTGATTTCACCCAAGTGGCACTACCGCGCAGCATGGCGCCTTATCGCTCAGGGCACCTGTATTTCCACGGCGGAGCATCCCTGGCCGAGGCCGTTGTGCCGGTGTTGGTGGCCAGGTTGGATACCGCTGCTCATGCGGAACTGCGCAAGGTGGTGGTGGAGTTGAGCTACAAGAACGGCGCCAAACGAATAACTACGCGATTGCCGGTCATCGAAGTGATACTGGTGGCCGACGACATGTTCTCGCAAGACATGAGCGTGGAGATCTTGCTGGAAGCGCAAGACAGCAAGGGCAATGTGGTGGGAGAGCCGCGCCCAGGTGGCGATGTGAACCCCGCGACCAGAACTTTGACCCTGATGCCAGGCCAGCGCAAGCAGATTGCGCTGCGAATGGATGATGAGTTCAGAGGCAAGTTCTCGGTCAAAGCGCTGAACCCAACGACTCTGGCTGCCTACAGCAATCTGGCGCTTGAAACCGACTATACAGAATGAGCCCTATGGACGAACTCGACCAAAAACTAAACGCCACATTCGACGGCAAGGTGCTTCGCAAAGACCTGCTGCATCGAATCAAAAAAGGCACCAACGTCCCGACGTTCGTCCTGGAGTTCCTCCTTGCCAAGTATTGCGCCAGCAATGACCAGGCAGAGATGGATGCTGGCATGGAGGCCGTGCTGTCGTCACTGCAGGAGAACTACGTTAGGCCGGACGAGGCCAACGCCGCGCAGTCCAAGGTCGCCACCAAGGGCAAGCATCGCTTCATCGACAAGGTCCATGTCCGTTACGTCGAAAAAGAAAAGCGCCACTGGGCATCGCTGGAGAACTTCAACTCGCAACGCATCGCGATTGGTGAAAAATTCTACCGCGACAACGACAGGTTGCTGGAAGGTGGCATTTGGGCGGAGGTGACCCTGGCGCACAACGACATAGATGAAGACGACTATGCGTTTTCCATTGAGGATCTGCGGCCGATCCAGCTGACTCGTTTTGACTTCGACCGTTATGCAGAGGGGCGCGGGGCATTCACGCGTGATGAGTGGCTCGCGGCGGTGTTACGCTCTGTGGGACTGGAACCCAGCAAGCTCTCGAAGCGCGTGCAGATGCACTTCATCGCCAGGTTGGCTGCGCTGGTTGAGCCCAACTACAACTACATCGAGCTGGGACCACGCGGCACCGGCAAGTCCTATTTCTTCAGTGAATTCTCGCCCTACGCCACCTTGATCTCGGGCGGCCAAGCGACCAAGGCAACGCTGTTCTACAACAACGCGCGCCGCAAGGTGGGCTTGGTTGGCTTCTGGGACACGGTTGCCTTTGACGAGGTTGGCGGGATCAAAGTGCGCGATCCGGACACCATCCAGATCATGAAGGACTTCATGGCCAACGGGCGCTTTTCGCGCGGGGCTGAGGTTATTGCTGATGCCAGTTTGAGCTTCGTTGGCAACATCGACGTGTCCGTGCAGCAGGTGGTCAACTCTAACGAGCACGATCTTTTCCAGCCGTTGCCGCCAGAGCTCGACTTGGCCGTGATGGACCGTTTCGCCGCGTACATTCCAGGCTGGGAGATGCCGAAGAACAGCAGCGAGTTCCTGACCAGCAACTACGGCTTCATCACTGATTATTTGGCCGAGGCCTTCCACTACCAGTTCAAGCACACGAATCGGTATGAGGAAGTGAGCAAGCGCATTCGGCTCGGTAAATCAATCGAGGGGCGCGACGAGAAAGGTATCAAGAAGACCGTCTGTGCATTCTTGAAGGTGCTGCACCCCAACGGGCCGCCGACGGATGAGGAGTTCGAGGAATACGTGGCCTATGCCACGGAGTGCCGCCGCCGCGTCAAGGAGCAGATGAACAAGCGCAAACCGGATGACGAGTTTGCCCGGATCAATCTGTCTTACTTCAAGGCCAGCGGTGAGGAGGTGGTGGTCTTCT
Source organism: Stenotrophomonas sp. 704A1 (assembly GCF_030549525.1). NCBI lineage: Bacteria > Pseudomonadati > Pseudomonadota > Gammaproteobacteria > Lysobacterales > Lysobacteraceae > Stenotrophomonas > Stenotrophomonas tuberculopleuritidis. The sequence continues at coordinate 1,007,621 of NZ_CP130831.1, forward strand.
GCCCTGAGTCCAAAGATGCATCGGCAACACAGGAGCCAGCTCGCCGTCGCTTGAATCAGGCGGATGGGCAGCCGACTGAGGCAGTCGAAGTGCAACCCACTGCACAAGCGGCACCTGCTGCACTGGAGACTCCAGCGGGCCCGACCCCGGTATCACCGGCCCCGGCTTCGATTGCGGTTGGGCCGTCACCGATCGAGCTCAAGGAACAGCACTTCACCATCCTCTATGGCGACACCGGGTACAGCTATGAGTCGATCCTCGGCCCCTACCTCCAAGGCGCGAAGTCTGTCGTGATCGAAGATCCGTACATTCGTCTGCAACACCAGATTCAGAATTTCGTGCGCTTCTGCGAAACGGTGCTGAAGGCTGGAACCGTGAAGAAGATCAGCCTGATCACCGGCTACGACGATAAGACCCAGTTGGCCGACATCGCTGAGAAGCTCGATGAGTTGAAGCAGAGCCTGCTGGAATTGGATGTCGAGCTGGAAGTGAAGTTGAACCCGAACATGCACGACCGAGAGATTCGTATCGACAACGGCTGGGTGATCAAGATTGGCCGGGGGTTGGACTTCTTCCAAAAGCCCGGAGGGTGGTTCGAGGTAGGCGTAAATGATCTCAGTTTGCGTAAATGTCTTGAGACCAAGGTTGATATATTCAGGGTTGGAATAAATATTTGACCTGATTTTCCATAAAAGAAATTCAGTTTAATTTTATTAATATGATTGTAAAAAATCTCAAGCACATATCATTTTGATGAGGCTGGCGGCTGCTGGCTTCGCGTGTAGATGCTCCGCGATGATGCATCTGCTTTGGATATGGCTGTATGAAAGAAAGATCCGATTGTCTGTACTGTGTTTTGGTCGTCGCAGCATCCATCATCGCTGCGGTTGCTCGATGTGCTCTGTCTTCGGGCAGTGAAGACATCGACCCTTTTAATTGATACTGCATTGGCATACGCACAAGGCCCGGCATCGTCCGGGCCTTGTGCGTTTGTGCCGTAAGAAGCGAGGAAAATACGATGCATCTGGTTGAAACAATGGCCTATGCCGGTGCTAAGCCGTGGCACGGTCTGGGCAATAAGCTTGAACAGCAACAGCCCATTGAGGTCTGGAAGCGTCAGGCAGGCATGGATTGGCAGATCGAGGACTCCGAGGTCCGCTTCATCACGGGTAGCAATGCCATCGGTGCCATCCACTCCTTCCCGGAGCAGAAAGTGCTCTATCGCTCCGATACCAGGGAGCCGTTGGCAGTCGTCTCCAAGCGGTTCAAGGTGGTCCAGCCGGGAGAGATCCTGGAGTTCTACCGTAATCTGACGCAGCACAGTGGCTTTGAACTGGAGACGGCGGGTGTGCTCAAGGGTGGCAAGAAGTTCTGGGCCATGGCTCGTACGGGCCAGAGCACGTCGCTGAAGGGGCGTGACCGGGTGGATGGCTATCTTTTGCTTGCTACTGCCTGTGACGGCACGTTGGCCACCACGGCGCAGTTCACCTCGGTGCGGGTGGTGTGCAACAACACCTTACAGATCGCTCTGGGAGACAGCAGCGGAGCCATCAAGGTCCCGCACCGCAGTCAGTTCGACCCGGATGCTGTGAAGCGCCAGTTGGGGATCACCGTCTCGACCTGGGACAACTTCGTGTCTCGCATGAAAGCCATCTGTGACCGTCCAGTTGACCCCGATACGGTCGATGGTCTGTTGCGACGGGTGCTTACCTACCAAGGCCAGGGCACCACCGCTGAGGTCGTCAACGAGCAGGCGCTGGCCAGTGTCCGTGCCCTGTATGAGGGCGGCGGTCGAGGCGCGTTGTTGCCTTCCAGCCGTGCAACGGCCTGGGGCGTACTCAACAGCGTCACGGAGTACGTTGACCACCACCGACGAGCTCGTAGCGATGATCACCGCCGTGATGCGGCATGGTTCGGTGCTGGAGCTCAGCTCAAGCAGCGCGCGTGGGATGAAGTGATGAAGTTGGTGGCCTGATGGAAGCGCAGGCCTATCACATGACCACATTAGGGGCCGGATCCAATGAGGAGGAGAGCAGGATCCGGGTACGTGAGGACAGGACGATTGCGAGGGCGCTGCAGATCCTGCAGAAACGGGCATCGTTGCCAGGGGAGGTGCTGGGAGGAGCAACCCAGGGTGCATTGTTCTTCCGGCTACGTCTGGGAGGCGAAAACCGCGAGCATTTCGAGGTTGCCTTTCTCAACACGCAGTTCCAGCTCATCGCAGTTGAGCGGCTTTTCTCAGGGACGATTGATGCAGCCGAGGTCCATCCTCGGATCGTGGTTCAGAGGGCACTTGCCCACAATGCATCGGCGGTACTCATGGCTCACAACCATCCAAGCGGTAGCTTGCAGCCCTCTGCGTCAGATCGGGCAGTCACGGCGCGGCTGAAGGCTGCCTTGGACACCGTGGACGTGAGGCTGTTGGACCATTTCGTTGTCACCAGCCATGAGGTGGTCTCGATGGCCTCTCAAGGCATGGTCTGACAGAGCTGCAGCGATCAGTGCTGTCGCTTCGCCCATTCATCTTGCCCACATCGATAGCTTGAAATGAAAGACCTGACCAAGGCCGCCCATCAAGGCGGCCTTTTCTATTCCGGAGATTGCCAATGAGCAAGCACACCGCGTTGCGTTTGGTTGATACGCGTTCACTGGATCGCCAGCAGTGGCTGGAGGTCCGCAATGGCGGCATCGGTAGTTCGGATGCTGCCACCGCCGTCGGGTTGAACCCCTACAAGAGCCAGCTGGAGCTGTGGCAGGAGAAGACGGGCCGCAAGCCAATGGAAGAGATCCCCCCTGGACAAGAGGATCCCCGCTACTGGGGAACCCTGCTCGAACCCATGGTGGCCACGGCCTACCAGGAGCGCACGGGGAACCGGGTACGTCGGGTCAACGCCGTTCTGCAGCACCCGACCTTTCCGCACATGCTGGCCAACCTCGATCGAGAGGTAATTGGTTCCCCGGGGGTCCAAATCCTTGAGTGCAAGACAGCAGGGGAGTTCGGCTCTCGGTTGTGGAAAGACGGGGTTCCCGAGTACGTGCAGCTGCAGGTACAGCATCAGTTGGCAGTGACGGGGAAGCAGGCAGCAGATGTGGCAGTGCTGCTGTGTGGCCAGGCGCTGAGGATCCACCGTATTGAGCGAGACGAAGAGATCATCAGCCGCTTGGTGGTATTGGAGGTCCGGTTCTGGGAGCACGTCATCAATGACATCGAGCCACCAGCCGATGGCTCGGAGTCAGCGGCCAGGGCGTTGCGGAGCTTGTACCCAGGCAAGGACACCGTTGTCGATTTCAGTCAGGACCCGGAATTGGTCGAGACCTTCACCAACCTTGTCTCGTTCACTGAGGCAGTTGCAGAGCAGGAACAGCAGGTAGAACTGCTCAAGCAGACACTGCAGCAAGCCATGGGGGACGCTTCCATTGCCCGGTTCGGCTCACTGGGAGAAGTCATCTACCGCCGTAGTAAGGATGGCACGTCACTGGATACCAAGCGGCTCGCAGCCGAGCACCCGGAGATCGCTGCGGCCTACACGGCAGTCCGTCCGGGGTCGCGCCGATTCCGGATCAACACCACGATCAAAGAGGTCACATCATGCTGAAGGGACTGGCCATAACGCCGCCCGTGATTGGGCGTATTTCCATCGGCCGGGTAGTAGAGCGCAATGGCAAGCGGCTGCCCGAAAAGGACGACCAGTTCACCCTCACCAGCCAGGTACAGAACCGTGATGGCTGGGTGCTGCACCCGCTGGATGAAGAGCTGCGGAAGGCATCGGAGGGTAACAAGCTGCGATCCATCCCGGTGCGCCTGCTCTTCGACGATCCAACCCTGAACCTCCGGGCTGACTATTCGCTGTTCAATCGCGAGAACGGAAGACCGCTGTGTGTAGGCAATGGAGACACCTGCCGGCGTGCTGGGCCTGAAGGCATGGAGACGTTGCCTTGTCCTGGTCCGGATGGGTGTCAGTTTGCCAGTGGGGGCTGCAAAGCCTATGCCCGCTTGAATGTGGTCATTGGGGACGGGGCGGGGGATGTGATGGGTAGCTTTGTTCTGCGCACCACCTCCTACAACACCATCCGCACACTGGCAGCACGGCTGCACTACCTCAGTGCAGTGTCGGGCGGAAGGCTGTCTTGTCTGCCGCTCGAGCTGAAGCTGCGGGGCAAGTCCACGACGATGAGCTACCGATCAGCGATCTACTACGTCGATCTGGTGGTTCGGAGCGGGCTGACGCTCGAACAGGCTGTCGCAGAGGCGATTGAGCGACACGCAACAAGAGCTGCAGCGGGGATCGACCAAGCTGCACTGGATGAGGCGGCGAGACAGGGCTTCGCTAACGGGGCCTTCGAGGACCTGGACGAAGACGTGCCGGCCGTGGTCGAGGAGTTCTATCCATCAGGCCAGGGTGAAGTTGTGCAGGTATCAGCGAACGGAAGTCTCAAGGACAGACTGAAAGCGCAAGCGTCTCGGTTGGTGTCGTAGGAGAGCCGTACCGGTACGGATCTGTATCAGGTACGGACAAGAGGCAGTTCAGGTCCTGAGCGGACATCGGATGGAACGGACCGGTTTGTGGGCGCAAAGGACGAGACATGCCAGGGAGCGAAAGCTCCCTGGTATGTAAGTGTTTGATTTTTCTTTGATCTGGTCGGTTGTGCGCGTCCCTGGAAAAAACCTGGATTTTTTTTCCCTGTACCCCCAACAGCAGCATATCGACACTGATCACGTCGGAGGCCAATCACCTTCGATAGGAAACCGGCCGGATTCCTTCCTGAAACGTTCAACACAACGAAGGAATCAACAAATGAAGCACATGACGTCCAGTCTGCGCCAGGGCGTAGACAAAAGCATGACTTTGGCCGAAGAGAACAACAGTGCTGGGAAAGCAGGTTGGCCGGATAGTCCGACGCTGCGTCTGAAGGAGCTGATCAAGCTGCTCCGCGTCAGCAGGAGCAAGGCATACGAGCTGATGAAGACCGATCCGGACTTCCCGAAGGGCATTCCGCTCTATGACAGCGAACTGTCCCCGAAGTTCTACTGGACGCATGAGGCAATGGCATGGGTAGAAGGCCGTGCAGTGAAGTTCCGTCGTGCGAAGGAGGAGAAGTGATGATGGCTAATTTTGCAGTCCACTCTTCGCCGCTTGACGCGCTCACGCACGCTTTGAGTGAACAGTCGACCAAGGGGAAGGGCAAGCTGGAGCAGGACTTCAGGCAGGCCTATCCGATCCTGGAACAGCACATCGCAAAGAAGATGCGCAAGAAGATCTTGGTAGAGCAGTTCAATGCTGCGTACAAGCATGATCTGACCCTGATTCAGTTCCGCAAGCTGCTCAAGGAGGAGCGTTCTCGTCGCCATGCGGAGGGCGATGCTGCTCGGTGCCAGAGCTGTGGCCATCTGTTGGTCGAGGCCGAAGAACAGACCGCTGTTGGCACGACAGAGGAGGATGCATGATGACTATCCATCGGCAGCGTTATGCCCCCAAATATCCTCTGGAAACTTTTCACCATGTTGCTCGTGAGGCAGGCCTTGAGCTCCTTCGCAACGTGCAAGTTCCCGACGCCATGGTTGGCATGGGTCTTATCAATGCCATTTCGATGGCGTGCCAAGGTCTGATTGATGTCAAGTTGCCGACCGGACAGATCAAGCCTGTAACCCAGAACTTGATGCTTGTGGCTGAGTCTGGTGAGCGCAAGTCCACGGTGTTCGAGCTGCTGCAGGCGCCTTTCCGCGATGCAGACACGAAGGCGATGGCTGCGTTCAAGCAGCAGACTGTGGCTTATGAGATCGACTATGGACTCTGGACGGCCAAGATGAAGGGGCTAAGGAGCGCGATCAGTAAAACAGTTGCTGGTGGCAAGTCTGTCGAAGCACTCGAGGCACAGCTGAAGGAGTTTTCAGAAAAGAAACCTCTGCAGCCCCGCCTGCGTTGCTTCCTGAGGCAGGACATCACGGCCAAGGCCATCATGGAGGCCGTTCAGGGGGATGGTGAGTCCATCGCCATCACGACTGACGAAGGTCATATGCTGTTCAAGAGCGAGGCAATGGCGAATGTGGGCCTGCTCAATCGTCTCTGGGATTCGCCAGGAATGATGCCGTTAGACCGTGCGGATAACGAGCATCTGATTGCGATGAATCCGCGCGTTTCTGTGAGCATCATGACCCAGTACGAACCGCTCAAGCAGTTCCTCAATAGGCGAGGCTCTGTCGCAAAGGGGAGTGGACACTGGGCACGCTATTTGGTTGCGTGGCCTCGCTCCATGATGGGCTACCGGCGAATCGAGGACGTGGAGCCGGTATGGGAACATCTGCCGGCATTCCATGATCGGATCTCTGAGCTGTTGTACAAGTACAAGGAGCTGTCAGCTTTGGGAGTCATTACTCGTGAAGTGGTGTCCTTCTCCATCGATGCCAGGGCACGCTGGGTAGAGTTGGCATCAGAAACTGAGTCTTTGCTGCGCGACGGGGAGTACTTGAGTGATATCAATGACTTCGCGGCAAAGATCATGGAGATCGTTGCTCGACTCGCTGCGTCTATGCAGTACTTCAGTGGAGAGGGTGGTGACATCACCCTCGATACGATCAATCGTGCCTTCGACATCGTTCGGTGGCATGTTGAGGAGTACAAGCATCTGTTCTCACCAGCGTTCGTAGTATCGCAGGATCAGGCCGATGCTCAAGCTCTGGATCGGTATCTGTATGCCAAGTGGTGGAGAGGGATTTATTCGGATACGTACGTTCCCAAGAACCAGGTTTTACGCTGTGGACCTGTACGTAACCGAGCAAGGCTGAATGCAGCTATCTCGATTCTTGAAGGTCAGGGAGCAATTCAGGTCTGCAGTGGGTACCGGGACAAGAGGACGTATCTGCGCTTGATGAATCACTACTTTGACCGGAGGGCACTGTAAGCGGTCTTGATGCCAAGGGGGCCCCGGCGATATGCCGGGGCTTTTCTGCTGTGGTCAGTAGGTGCCATCGCGATTCTGCTACTTTGTCGCAGAATCGCTGGGTTAGGCACTTACCTCTCCCAGATTTTTAACTGCTGAAGCTGCCTTTACGGCTTTACGACATTGAGCATACTGCGACTTCTCGGCGTCTGCCATCTCCTTGACGAAGCGTTGGCCGAGGTGGCGCTCAGGGGACCTGGCAATGCCTTGATCACGCAAGCTGCGGTGGTCTACGCGGGTTGAATAACCGTTTTCTTCAAGGAACTGATTCTGGGTGTCCGCTACAAGTTTTCGCTGTGCAGTCACCTGCTGCTTCAACTCCATTGGGCTCTTTCCGCCACTATCCTTGCGGCATCCGCCTGCGGAAGGATTCTTGGCGTTGTAGCGGGCGAAGGTCTGTTCAGGTGTACGGGGGATGCCATCAGGCAGTCTGTCCGAGCACATCAGGTGGATGTGTGGGTTCGGATCCCCTCCGAGTTTTCCTTCAGGCGCATGAAGCGCGTATTGGTAGGGTTTGATCCCTGCGAGATTCTTTGCAAGCCGGTCGGCAAGTTCGACCTGCTGTTCAGTGCTGAGCTCACTCGGAAGAGTGATTTCATGTTCTCGGTACACTGCTCCGTTGGCACGCTCATGCTTGTCAGCAACGCTCCAGAACCGTTTCGGATCATCTCCTGCCCATTCGGGCATGTTCCCATGTCCTGTTTGGACAAGGTCTTTTTTGTCGCTATGTGAACCTTGCCGTTCGATGTAGTTGGCGTGCCTGCGTGCACTGCCTTTCTTTCCGCTTTTGATGCTGTAGTGGAAACTTGCCATTGCTGTATCACCCTTTCTCTTTGGAGAATAAAAAAGCCGACAAGAGTGATTCTTGTCGGCTGTAGGTAGATGCTCACGATCAAAGGGTGTTGCGATTAGATAGAAAGGGTAAGTGCGCGTACCATACCCTGCCTGTAATCTATCGTAAGTTCTATTTGATTCTATTCCCTTCGATGCCTTTCGTTCTTCGTGTTGTTACTTCGAAGGACGTGAGTGAGTTTCTACATATGTATAAGGGTGATGCAAGTTAAAAATTACATTGCATGCGAGGTGGCTTGATCTTCGATGTATTGAATAAGGTCTTCGCAAAAAATGTTGATATCTGTCTCGTATTCGTTGCCTGCTTCAAGATCGAAATGAGAGTGAGCTATGGACATGTGCTTCAGATATGCGATCTGGAATCGCATAAACGCTTCCATGCGGTTGCTGCGACCGAAAAGTAATGCGTAGGCGATGCAATATCGATGATAGAGGGTGAGCATCGCGCCTTGCGGGATGTAGTCCTCTTCATATAGCTCTTCGATGTCTCTTGAGGTGTCCAGGTGACTCAGTAGGCGAGATACCGTTTTCTCGCTTGAGCTCTGTCCTTTCCAGTTGGGCGTGTACTTCGTTTTGATCTTCTTTTGGATCGTGATGGCTGATAAGGCTGCAACACAGTCCGCCATTGAAATGTTGATGACGTCAAGATCTGTTCTGTGCCATTCGTGGAAGACATAGGCATGCAGAACCTTCTGCGTTTCGTCGGCTATGTTTGTGATCTCGCTGGATCTCAACTCATAACCAGTGGCTTGGTGAACCAAGCGTGCCAGCTCATTTGCATGGGTTTGCAGGAAGGAGTGAATAGCTGCGAGTGATGTGACAGGTCGCAATAGGGCATCGCACTCCGTCGGTGAGGAGATGGAGTGAGCGAAGAGTGGCTCTATCTTGTATTTGCTCAACTCGTCGTTTTCTGATTCGACAACCTGCTGATACTCGCCAACGAAGTGCAGGAATGGGAGTGTTAGCAAATAGATGTACAGCCTTTCGTGGAGGGGGGCGGCTTCTTTGCTGGGCAGGATAGTTGAGGGTTGATAGCTTTCTATTTGATGTGCGCCAAACATAAAGGCGCTTGCTATGGCTTCATCATTGCCATCGAAAGCCATGTAGATGGGTTCTATAAGCTCCTTGATGTGTTTGGCGTAGTATTCAAGGAGTTTCGATGGTGTGAGTCTGTTGGTGTGGATGTGGCTGCGTCTTTCTTCGTCAATCTCACGCTCAAGTGTGGATATGAGATAGGACGCTGCTTTTATGGTCTTTTCGTTTCTGGGGGTGTTGCGCTCTATCCAGTGCTCGAAGGTGGCCTTAATGGTTCCTGGTTTCGATATTCTTTGAAGCAGCTGGGTGTCGCTGGAGTCGTTCTTGATGTAAAGGAGCTTGATTGTTTTTAGGGTGGAGAGTGGAAGTGTACAGTTCCCAGTAGGAATCTCTTGTCCCAATGTGGAGTTTATGAAGTCAATGACTCCTTTAAGCTCCTTGCGGGTTATTGTTTTCCCCGAGGTATTAGAGTGTTTGGCTTTGCTGCCATCTGACGCATGCGCCATCTCGTAGTTGAGCTCTTCCAAAAGCTCGCTGATACTTCCAGTCTCAGACGGATCTGTTTTTTGATCTTTTTCGAAGTCAAAGCGCGGCTTGTACTTCCCTGATTCGATGTTGCTGTTTTCCATTTTCAGCCACCATCCTTTTGGTTGTGTCTAGTGTTTGATGATCGCTATTTCGCCGATCCTTGTCAGCGCACCTGCAGAAGGTCGCCCCACTTCGTTGTATAGCTGGGCGACAACGAATGCAATATGGGTCGCCATTGAGCGTTGATAGTCACGTTGGACTGCTCTCCAAGTCTGGCTCCACCAACCCGCCAGCCCACGTTGCCTACTCCCACAGTGCCTCTGCCGAACTTCGCATTGATCTGGTCCAGCACGGCCATGGTGCGTTCGGCTTTCTCGTTAGGGCCAACGAAGAGGTCTGCCTGACGGGCTTCAGCCTGTACCAAGTTGGTCAGACCCACACCTCCACGTTTATAGGCCTGGATGCCTTGGCCACGGTCTGCCTGATCCATTATCGACTTGGCCAGGCGTCGCACTGTCCGTAGGACTTCCCCTGTGTCCTGCGTAGGAAAGGGGAAAGGTGCGGCTCTGCTGGCATGGAACGAATCGCCCTTGAAGGAGTTGCCGTCCAGCCAGACCCACAGTGCACCTGCCGCTTGGCCTCGCTTACGTAACTTCTCGCAGGCCACGCTGCAGAACGTGGCCAGGGCCTCCATCGGGTCGGTCACGTCACGACCAAAAGTACGGCTGACCACCAGTTGCTGGCGTTCGGGTTCTTCCAGTTCCAGATCGCTGCAGGGAATTCCCCGCAGCTCCATTTGGGTGCGGGCCAGAACTACCCCATAGTGCGCACGAACATGGTCGGTGGGGAGTGCGGCCAAATCTGCAGCAGTTCTTACCCCTTCGCCTGCCAGGCGTTCGGCGTAGCGCCTACCCACTCCCCACACATCCTCGACGGCCAGAGCGTTGACGTTCTGTGCGGTGGCATGGAAGACGGCCAAGGAGCCCGCATGGACGGCACGCTTGGACTGGTCCTTGGCGAGCTTGTTGCCTGCCTTGGCCAGGGTGCGTGTGGCACCCAGGCCAGCGCAGCAGGGAATGCCCACCCATTGCAGGATGCGTTGGCGTGCTTCCAGGCAGGCCGCAAGAGGGTCTTTGAGGCCTTCCAGGTCGACGAAATTTTCATCGATTGAATAGATCTCCACCCTGGGGAAGAGATCCTGAAGAATCGTCACAATCCTGGCTGACAGATCCCCGTACAGCGCGAAGTTGGCTGACCTGACGAGGACCTGCTTTCTGATGTCCTTGGGGACCTGGAAGATGGGCATACCCATTTTCAATCCCAAGGCCTTCGCCTCTGGCGACAGGGCGATACAGCATCCATCGCCATTGCCAAGCACAACAGTGGGTTTGCCTCGCAGCTTGGGGTCGAAGACCCGCTCGCATGAGACATAGAAGGTGTTGCCGTCGATAAGTGCGTAGCGCATGCGGGCACGGTACGAGGCTCATGTATCAGGAGCTGAGATCAGAGGTGCTGGGTGATGGACCAGCGAACCACACCCCAGATTTCCAGCTCGACATCCTCTGGCACGACGATGGATGGATATCCGCTACCGCTGGCCAAGACCATGCAGTTGTTACGCATGTAGAGCTTCTTGCAGACGAAGCCACCTTCCCACAGAGCCACGACTGTGTGCCCAGGTCGTGGACTGATCGAGCGATCGACAACCAAGAGATCGCCGTCGTGGATACCGAAATCGGCCATCGACCCGCCGCAGTCGGCCTGCACCAGGAACGTAGCTGGTGGGTTAGGCACCAGCTTGGCATTGAGATCCAAGCGGTCCTCTTCCCGGAAGAAGTCTTCGGCAGGGCTAGGAAAGCCGCAGGCTGCAGTCGAGGCTAGAACAGGTAGGTGTAGGGATGGCAAGCCGTCCCGGACAGGTAGAGCTATCGCAGGCAGAGTCATCATTGGTATGGCGCTCCATAGTCGTGAGTTGGAGCTAGATGTAGGCTTGTTAGTTATATTACTAACAAGTCATTTGAGGCAAGCAATTGAGGAGCAAAGTGGCCTCGACCTGGCTGGTAGGGCGGCTCCCAACTCCGCACTGATACTCCTTTTTCAGCCGGGCGGCGAGAGGAACCCATGGGCTCTAATCATTACGTATCATCGACTTACCCGGGTTCACCCCCGTTTTCACGGACACTTACAAGAAGGCCGATCGAGGCCATGAGGAGTGTTCATGTCAAAGCGTCGCAAGTTCAGTGCCGAGTTCAAGCGTGGCGCGGTGGAGCAAGCCAGTCGGCCCGGTGTCAGCTGCGCCCAGGTAGCCCGTGAGTTGGGCATCCGTGACAGCCTGCTGACCCGCTGGAAGCGGGAGGCACAGGCGGTGGGAAAAGCCGCCTTTGTTGGCACCGGTAGCCCGCGTGACGAGGAAGTTGCCCGGCTCAAGCGCGAGTTGGCCCGGATCACCAAGGAGCGGGATTTTTTGCGAGAAGCGGCGACGTTCTTTGCCAAGGCATCATCCTGAGGTATCAGGTGATCGAACGTTGCCGCGATGAGTTTCCGATTCGCCTGATGTGCCGCTGCCTGCGGGTATCGACCAGTGGCTACTACGACTGGAGCAAACGACTGCCCAGCCCTCGTCAATGCGACAACGAGCGCTTGCTGAGCCGTATCCATGCGCTGCACCAGGACAGCCGGGGCACGCTGGGGGCCGGCCGCATGCAGGAGGATCTGGTCGAGGAAGGGTTGTTAGCCAGTCGAAATCGGGTTGCCCGATTGATGGCGGCAGCGGGCCTGCAGGGCTGGCCACGCCCGAAACGGCGTGGCCAGCGCGCTCAACCGGCACTGACGCCGCCGGGCGTGCGTAACCTGTTGGAGCGTGATTTCAGCGTCTTGGAGCCGGAAACCAAGTGGGTGACCGACATCACCGAGATCAAGACCCAGCAGGCCAAGCTGTATCTATGCGTCGTGCTGGACCTGTTTGATCAGCGCATTGTGGGCTGGCCCATGCATCATCGGCAGGACCGGCAGATGGTTATCAGAGCGGTGCAGATGGCGGTTTGGCAACGGCAGGAGCGGCATCCGCTGATCCTGCACTCCGACCGCGGCAGTCAATTTCGTAGCGGCGATTACCAGGGCTACCTGGCCGCCAATGGCCTGCTTTGCTCGATGAGTGCTGTGGGGCATTGTGGTGACAACGCCGCCTGCGGAGGCTTCTTTGGCCTGCTCAAACGCGAGCGGATATATCGCACAACGTATCCAACACTCGATGCCGCCAGGTCCGATGTGTCCGAATACATCGAGCGCCGCCACAACCCCAGGATGCGACGGCGCCGGGTCAAACAGGATCAGAAGTTTTCAGCCCTTTCCAAACAGTCCGTGATTTCGGGGTAGAACCCGTTGAGAGCATTGGGTGAAAGGAGGATGGGAGCAAAGGCCGGCTTACTTCAATCGCGGCTGAACGATGATCTTCACCGCCGACTCATTGTTGTGGATCAGGGTGTCGAAGCCTTGTGAAACCAGGTCGTCCAGCTGGATGCGCTGGGTGATGAAAGGCTCCAGGTCGATCTTCCCCTGTTCCACCAGCTTGATGGTTTCCCGATGGTCGTTGCAGTAGGCGATGGTGCCGCGCACGTCCAGCTCCTTCATCACCACGCTGTGCACGTTGATGGTGGCCGGATGGCTCCAGATCGACACGATCACCACCACGCCGGTGGGCTTGGTCGCGGCCACCAGGGCGTCCAGCACCTTGTTCACGCTGGTGCATTCGAAGGACACGTCCACGCCCTTGTCGCCGGTGAGCTTCATCGTTTCCGCCACCACATCCACTTCGGACGGGTCCAGGATGTGATCGGCAACGCCGGATTCGCGGGCTTTCTCTTTCCGCTTGGCGCTCAGCTCGGTGATGATGACGGTCAGGCCCTTGGCTTTCAGGATCGCCGACAGCAGCAGGCCGATCGGGCCGGCGCCGCCGACGAGGGCCACGTCGCCGGCCTTGGCGCCGCTGCGGGTATAGGCGTGGTGGCCGACCGACAAGGGTTCGATCAAGGCGGCATGGTCCAGTGGGATGTCGCTGGAAATCGGGTGCACCCAGCGGCGCTTGACCGCGATCTTCTCCGACAGGCCGCCGCCGCGGCCGCCCAGGCCGATGAAGTTCATGTTTTTCGACAAGTGGTAGTTCTCGCCCGGCCCCGTGGGCACGTCGTCGGCCACGATGTAGGGCTCGACCACCACGTGCTGGCCGACTTCGATGTCGTCCACGCCTTCGCCGACGGCATACACCACGCCGGAAAACTCATGGCCCATGGTGACGGGGGCGGACTCCCCGGAAATCGGGTGCGGATGGCCGCAGGGCGGAATGAAGATCGGCCCTTCCATGAACTCGTGCAGGTCGGTGCCGCAGATGCCGCACCAGGCCACTTCGATGCCTACGGTGCCCGGCGCCACGACGGGTTCGGGGATGTCTTCGATGCGGATGTCGCCGCGGTCGTAAAAACGTGCTGCTTTCATCGGTCAGACTCCGTGCTCGTGAATTCCTGTGGTCGTTGCCGGAGCGCCTCGCCCCTTGCCGGGGAGTCGCTCCGGAAGCCTCCCGCTCAGCGCAGGTGATGCACTTCCTGCAGGCCATAGACCTGCACCGGCAGATCTTCCTGGCGCGCTTTCAACTGCAGCGCCAAGTATAGCGAGTAGTGGCGCGACTGGTGCAGGTTGCCGCCGTGGAACCACATGTTTTCCTGCTGCGTGGGCTTCCACATGTTGCGCTGTTCGCCTTCCCAGGGGCCGGGGTCCTTGGTCGTGTCCGAACCCAGCCCCCAGACCTTGCCGACCTTGTCGGCCACTTCCTGGCTGACCAGATCGGCGACCCATCCGTTCATCGAGCCATAGCCGGTGGCATAGACGACGAGGTCGGCGGGCAATTCGGTGCCGTCGTCCAGCACCACGGCGTTCTCGGTCAGGTGGCTGATGTCCTTGCCCGACTGCAGCTTGATGCTGCCGTCGATGACCAGATCGCAGGCGCCGACATCAATGTAGTAGCCCGAAGCGCGGCGCAGATACTTCATGAACAGGCCCGAGCCGTCGTCGCCGAAGTCGAGCATGAAGCCGGCTTCCTCGAGCTTGCGGTAGAACTCGGCATCGCGCTCGCGGATGCGGTCGTACAGCGGGATCTGGAAGTCCGCCATGATGCGGTAGGGCAGCGAGGCGAAGATCAGGTCGGCCTTCTTCGTCGTCACGCCGTTGGCGACGGCGCGATCGGAATACAGGGCGCCCAGGCCGATGTCCATCAGCGAATCCGAGCGCACGATGTGGGTGGAGGAGCGCTGCACCATCGTCACGTCGGCGCCGTGTTCCCACAGCGCGGCGCAGATGTCGTGCGCGGAGTTGTTGGCGCCGATCACCACCACCTTCTTGCCGCGGTAGGCATCCGGCCCCGGGTGCTGCGACGAATGCTGCTGCACGCCCTTGAAGACGTCCTGGCCCTCGATCTTCGGCACGTTGGCCTTGCCGGACATGCCGGTCGCGAACACCAGGTGCTTCGGCCGGATGACCAGCGTCTCGCCGTCGCGCTCCACCGTCACTTCCCATTCCTTGCGGGCCGCGTCGTAGCGGGCCTTCACGCAGTTGGTGGAAGACCAGTAATTGACTTCCATGACCTTGGTGTACATCTCCAGCCAGTCGCCGATCTTGTCCTTGGGTGCGAACACCGGCCCTTCTTGCAAGTCAGCCGCCTGCAGCCACGCTTGGGTCGCCTCCACCGGACACAACCGCGACAGCGCCGGCACCTTATAGGTGACGCCGGCCGCCTGCCGATCGCCCTTGCTGCGCGGCAGGAAGCAGGTCATCCCCTGTCCCGGCACCAAGGTGAGATGGGCCACTTCCAGACGCAGCAGTTCATCGCCACGGAAGCCACGCCAGAATCCGAGCAGCACCAGCGCTCGGTCCCGCTGGTAGCGAAGCGCCGCCGCACCGTCATCCCGGGCATGTGCCGCGGCGATCGCTGCAGCCAACCAGTCATCGAGCTCGACCAGCCGGCGGATCTGGAGCGGCGCGGCTTGCTTGACTTGGCCTGGGTGCAGGGTCTGGATGCCTTTGAACACCTTGCGCACCAGCGGCGACCGCGTGGGATCGACAAATCCGTGGTCGCGGTGCCAAGAGGCAATGGCGGCCAGCCGATGACGCAGGGTGCTGGTGGCCAGGGTCTGCGCATAGGCGGCCAGGTACCGGGCGATGCTGTCAGGTGTGGCTGGGAGGTGGCCTTGCCATTCGACTTCAAAGTGCCGCAGCGCCGACGCATAGCTGCGCACCGTGTTCTGGCGCGTGGCCGCATCGAGGTAGCGGTCCACTTCGGTCACTGGTGCGCGGCCTCCACAGAAACCGGCTGGCGCAAGGTCGACAGGATGGTGCATTCAGCACGCTGCCCTCCGTGGCAACCGGCAATCACTCGTTCCAGCTCGCCGGCCATGCGCTGCAGGTCGGCCATCCGCGCACGCACGTCGGCCAAGTGGCTGCGGGCCAGCCGATCCACATCTGCGCATGAAAGGGCCTCATCCCCGGCCAACTGCAGCAAGCTGCGGACCTCTTCCAAGCTGAAACCCAGGTCCCGACCGCGCGCAATGAAGCGCAACCGTTCAATGTCCGCCGGGCCATAGACCCGGTAGCCATTGCCCGAGCGCCCCGGGCGCGGCAGAAGTCCGATCCGCTCGTAGTAGCGGATCGTCTCCAGGTGGCATCCGCTGGCATCGGCAGCCTCACTGATTTTCATTCGTAGTACGCTTGACTCCGTAGTAGCTACAGACTTTACCCTCACAGCCTGTGCCATGCCAGCCCCGCCCGGCGCGGCTTCCCTGCGACTGGAGAATGATCCGATGAGTGACTGCGGCTGCCATCACGAGGCCAAGAACGCGCAGGAGCGCCGCGTGCTCTGGATTGCCCTGGCCTTGAACGCGGCCATGGCCGTGATCGGCGGCATTGCGGGCTGGATCGCCCACTCCACCGGCCTGTTGGCGGACGCCCTGGACATGCTCTCCGACGCCACCGCCTATGCCATTGGCCTGGTCGCCATCGGGCGCACGGCCCGCTTCAAGGCGAACGCAGCCTGGGTCAGCGGTAGCGTACTGATGGTGCTGGGCGTGGGTGTGCTGGTGGAGGTCGGCCGTCGAGTGATGTACGGCGCCGAGCCGGTGAGTGGCTGGATGATCGGCACGGCGCTGCTATCGCTTGTGGTCAATATGACCGTGCTGCGCATGCTGGCGCCGCTGAAGTCCGGCGAAGTACACCTGCGGGCGACTTGGTTGTTCACCCGCGCCGATGTCGTGGCCAACGTCGGGGTGATTCTGGCCGGCCTGTTGGTGTGGTGGCTGGCCAGTCCGTACCCGGATTTCGTGATCGGCGCCTTGATCGGGCTGTATGTGATCAAGGAAGCCGTCGAGATCCTGGGTGATGCCCGCCGCGCACGTGCCGACGCACGCAAGACCCCTGCATGACCGCCCTTGGCCCGCTGCGGATGTGCCTACGCTGGCTGCTGCTATCGCAGCTGGCCGTGGGCTTGCTGGTCCAGCCGGTCTTGGGTATGGCGAGCGAACTGCACGTTCACGCTCATCGGGCCGCTGCCGCCCATGGTCCGGGAGCGGCCGCACCGGCACCTGAGCGTGGTATTGGCGCCGCCTTGCACCGGCTTCACCAACTGGCGCTGTGCTGCAGCCAGGCCGCACAGCCCCCTGAGATCCTGCTGACCGTTGCGAACATCGGCTCGCATCGGCCAGCGATGCAAGCCAAAGCGAGCACGTATCCGCACGCGCACCCGGTCGCGCCGTTTCGGCCCCCGATCGCAGGGTGATGTCCGCCGGCAGCGCCAGCCTAGCCAATCGATTGAGGTGGCAGGCGGCGACGGACGGTACATCGCGATGGTTCGATGCCAATGGTCAATTGGTGGCGACTGCGTATTGTTGGAGAGACGGTGGTCCGGATGGGCAAACGCACGGGGACTGCCTGTATGGCGAGGGTGCGGTGATTGCGCTGACCGAGATCGGCCGCACGCAGCTCGAAGGGCTCGTCGGCCCCCGCCGGGTCGAAACCGTGGCTCGGCGTGCTCGATCACATAACGCCCAGAACCAAGAGCGATTCGCTGCTTCGAGACCGCCCGACGATCCAGGATTACCTGAATAGTGCCGTTCGTCTTGTGCCGATATCTGAATCGCTTCCCCGCTAGCACTGAATAGTTGCATCGCCACCGGTCACATGCCTGTGATTCAACGCGGCTGGGAAGGCCGTGCTCATCTCCCCCGGCTGTTCTCGAAGGTCCGCTTCTGGCCGAAAGCGGACATCGGTGCCATGCCAAGAGTCCAACTGGCTGGCTGCTGTGACCACTTCGTTTGGCGGCGCTGTCCAACTGCTTGGTTGTTAGTAGCATGACCTGAGCAGGAACCGATGGGTCGCTACACAACTAGCCGAGGCCGGGGTCGAACTGTCGGCGGGCAGCGTGCACGATAGCTATGGCAGCACGCTGGCCGAGACGACCAATGGGCTGTACAAGGCCGAGGTGATCCATCGGCATTCGTGGCGCAATCGCGATCAGGTGGAGCTGGCTCCACGCTGGACTGGGTGTACTGGTACAACCACCAATGACTGCTGGGGCCGATCGGGAACATCCCGCCAGCGGAAGCCGAAGCGGCTTACTATCGGCAGCAAGCCGGTCAGGCCAAAGCGGCCTGACTCAAACCAAATGGCCTCCAAGAAAGTCGGGGCGGTTCAGTCCGGAGCAGGTCTGGGAAGGATGAAATCAGCCCATGCCTGCATCATGGGGCGTCGTTGCTCCAGCAGATCAGTGCGGTGATAGGCAGCTTCGACCTTGTTTTTGACAGTGTGGGCCAGCGCGCGTTCAGCAAGATCCCGAGCATAGCCTTCCTCGCTGCACCAGTCGCGAAAGCTTGACCGGAAGCCGTGCGCGGTGGCTATCCGCTTGTCGCTATCGCTGTGGGCCTTCAGGCGGCGCAATAGCGCAGTTAGGGTCATGTCCGAGAGGACTGTTCGGGACTGGATCGATGGGAAGACCAGATGATCGTGCTTCCCTGCCTGTACCTGCAGCAAAGTGATGGCTTGCTCAGAGAGTGGGACACGATGGGTCTGGCTGGCTTTCATGCGATCGGCAGGAATGATCCAGACTTTGTTGCGCAAATTGACCTCATCCCAAGTCATTCCCCTGACTTCGCCAGAGCGCGCAGCGGTCAAGATCAAAAACAGCAGCGCACGTTTGGTGACATCTAGCTCGTTTGTATCCGCCAGTCTGGTTTTTACAAACGCTGGGATGTCGGCCCAAGGCATGGCCGGTTGATGCTCTTGTCTGACCGTCTTGCTGGGTTGTACCGGCAACAGATGTGTGACTACATCCACGGGGTTGGCTTGGTTGAACCCGTGTGCCCAGCCCCAGGCCATCACGGCATGCAAACGCTGCTTTACCCTGGAAGCGGTCTCTGCTTTTTCCAGCCAGATCGGGCGCAAGACATCGGCCATATGACGAGGCTGAAGTTGATCCATCGGTAGGGAGCCGATCTTGGGGAAAACGTATTCGGTAAGTGTGTTGATCCACTGCTGTGCGTGCTTGGCATTCTTCCAGCCTGGCTTCAGTTCGGCGTGTACCTGTTTTGCTGCCTCTTGGAAGGATGGCATCACCGGTGCGGCCACAGGGGTCTCCTTGATCGCCAGGGGGTCATGCCCCAGTGCAATCTCTTCGCGCATCTCGCGAGCCAGCTTGCCGGCAAGAGCGACGCCCACGTGCGGGTAGCTGCCTAGGCCGGCGTTGCGCCGCTTGCCAGTGACAGGGCTTACGTAGCGCAAGACCCACTTGCCTTGGCCCTTCTGGGTGCGTGAAGGAAGCAGACTCAGGCCGGTAACTCCGCCGTGTGGCAGTGCTGCGCTTCCGGGAGTGATGCTTCGAGCTTTGATGTCGGTTAGCAGTGCCATGCGTGCCTGGTATGCCATCTGGTATGCCATCCAGTATGCCATCTGGTATGCCATTTCGCGTTGGGTGGTGATGGGCGTTGCTGGACGGTGCTGGATGATGTCACTTGTAAGTCATTGAAATTAAATGGCAAACATATTTTTTTTGAAATGCCACTGGATTTCCTTGGACGAATCTATGGCAGTCCCCCTCTCCGCCAGATAAAAAGAAAACGGGCTGCCTTACGGCGGCCCGTTTTCTTTTTATCTGGCGCGGGATGCGATGCGCGCTGTGCGCGCTTCGCCCCATGGGTTGCTGCGCAACGCATGGGCCCCCTCCCTTTGCCCGCCTCTCCCCGCCCCTGTCGGGGCAGCCCCTCAACAGAGGGGCTTGTGCCACCAGATGCTTATCGGGTCGTTGTCACGCGGGAATGCCATCTGCGCTGCGGGTTACCATGTGTGCATCACCTGCTGGAGCTTTCCGATGACCGCTGAAATCCTTGTTCCCGTTTCCTTCGGCGAGCTGTTGGACAAGATCTCGATCCTGCAGATCAAGTCCGAGCGCATCAGCGATGAGGGCAAGCTGGCCAATGTGCGCAAGGAACTGTCTGCGCTGGAACATACCTGGATGGCGCATCCGGCGGCGGTGAAGGACATCGCCAAGCTGCGTGCCGAACTGAAGGCGGTCAACGAGCAGTTGTGGGAGATCGAGGACGACATCCGTCTGAAGGAGAAGGCGCAGGCCTTCGACCAGTCATTCGTCGACCTCGCGCGCAGCGTGTACCTGCGCAACGACGAACGCGCGCGGATCAAGAAGGCGATCAACCTGGCGCTGGGTTCGGCCTACGTGGAAGAGAAGTCCTACCAGGACTACACGCAGCGCGCGTAATCCCCGGGCTCCAGGCCAGCCATCCAAGGCAACCCGGCGGCACCCGCTGCGCACTTACCCCAGATGATCGGCCACGTAGCGTTCGAAGGCGGCAATGCCGTCCTCGACGGTGATCAGTTCCATCACGTCGTCGAATTCGATCTTGGTGCCCCACTTGAGGTCGGCGGCCTGCTTGCCAAGGTACTTGCGTGCGGCGTCGTCGTAGCGGTCGGCACAGTAGCGCCGGTCCGAATACGGGCCGCTGCGGTGGGGGTTGCTGGCGGCATGCAGGCCGAGCACCTTGGTTCCCATCGCGTTGGCGATGTGCATCGGGCCCGAGTCCGGGGTCATCACCAGGTTGGCGCGGGCGAGCAGCGCGGGAAGCTGCTTGAGGGTGTCCTTGCCGACCAGGTCCAGGGCCGGCACATCCAGCTGGGCCTGGATGGCGTCGGCCATGCTGCGTTCCAGTTCGCTGCGGCCTCCGCACAGCACCACCCGCCAGCCGCGGGCGACGGCATGGTTGGCGACTGCGGCATAGCGGTCGGCGTACCAGTTGCGGCGCACGTGGCTGGAGCAGGGCGAGATCATCAGCACCGGGCGTCCATCGTCCTGCCACTGGGCAGCGGCCCAGTCGTAGGCCGACGGCGGCACGGCGAGGTCCCAACTGACCTCGGTCTGGCGCAGGCCCAGCGGTTCGCAGAAGCTGCCGATGGCATCGAGCACGTGGATGCCCGGGCGATCGGCGATGCGCTCGTTGATGAAGAGGCCGTGCAGATCCTTCGAGCGGCTGCGGTCGTAGCCGATGCGGCGCTCGGCGGGAATGAAGGCCGACAGCACGTTGGCACGGAACGCCACCTGCATCTGCAGCAGCGCCGCGAAGCGCCCGGGCGGCAGTTGCCGGCGCAGCGCTTTCACTCCGGCCATCCCGGTCTTCTTGTCGTAGGCGTGGAAGGTGACGCCCGGCAGGCCATCAAGCAGCTTCTGCCCGACCTTGTCGATGATCCAGTGGATCGGCGTGTCCGGGCGCGCGGCCTGCAAGGTGCGCACCAGCGGCACCACATGGGTCACATCGCCAAGCGCGGACAGCCGCAGAAGACACAAGGAGGAGGACGCTGATGCCATGTGTTGTTAGACTCAAAGAAATGGTCGCATTCGACGCCAATGAAGCGCTGACGCCATGCCGCGAGGGTCGCGGCATCGGGGCCATTCTGTTCGACCGCGAGCGGCTGCGGCAAGCCGACATCGGCCTGTTCTCACCCCAGCACTGGGCCAGCAAGGCCCGGCCGGTGGGGGAGGGTGGCCGCGGCAGCGCCTGGTTCGTCGACGCGCCGTTCGGGCCCAGCGTGCTGCGGCACTACCTGCGCGGCGGCCTGGCGGCCCGGATCAGCCACGACCAGTACATCTGGCGGGGCTCCGACCGTACCCGCAGCTTTGCCGAATTCCGGCTGATGCGCGCGCTGCGGGAGAAGAAACTGCCGGTGCCGCGGCCGATTGCCGCCTTCTACATGCGTGAAGGCCTGCGCTACCGGGCCGCGATCCTGATGGAGCGGATCGAGGGCGTGCGTTCGCTGGCCGACCGTGCGCTGGTGGCCGGTCGTGGCGCGCCGTGGGAAGAGACCGGGCGCCTGATTGCCCGGTTCCACCGTGCCGGGCTGGACCATGCCGATCTCAACGCGCACAACATCCTGTTCGATGGCAATGGCCATGGCTGGTTGATCGATTTCGACCGCGGGGTGATCCGCATCCCGGCCACCGCCTGGCGCGAGCGCAACCTCAAGCGGCTGCTGCGCTCGCTGATCAAGCTGCGCGGCGAGCGCAGCGTGGAAGACGTGGAAAAGGATTACGCGCGCCTGCGCCGCGCCTACGACATGGCCTGGAACCGGGGAACCTGATGGACTGGTCGTTGCGTTTCCTCGGGGTCGGCAATGCGTCGGCGGTCGAGCTGGGGTCGCCGATGGCGGTGATCGAGCGCGAGGGCCGGCCATGGTTGACCATCGACTGCGGCGGTGAAGGCCTGACCGCGTTCAAGGCGCACTACGGACACCTGCCGCAGGCGCTGTTCGTCACCCACGTGCACCTGGACCACGTCGCCGGCTTCGAACGCCTGTTCGTGGATACCTATTTCAGCGCGCAGCGGCGCGGCAAGGTCCGGCTGTACGTGCCGGCCACGGTGGTGCCGCTGCTGCACCGGCGCATTGGCGATTACCCCAATGTGCTGGCCGAGGGCGGCGCCAATTTCTGGGACGCGTTCCAGCTGATCGTGGTCGGCGATGCGTTCTGGCACGAGGGCGTGCGCCTGGAAGTATTCCCGGTGCGCCACCACTGGCCGGAGACGGCCTACGGGCTGCGCCTGCAGGGCGCGCTGACCTGGAGCGGCGATACCCGTCCGATTCCGGAAATGCTGGCCCGCTTCGCCGCGGACAACGAGTTGATCGCACACGACTGCGGCCTGCATGGCAATCCATCGCATACCGGGGTTGACGATCTGGAGCGCGAGTACAGCGCCGCGCTGCAGGCGCGGATGATGCTGTACCACTACGCCAGTGTGGCCGATGGCCAGGCGCTGGCGGCGCGTGGGCACCGTGTGGCGCAGCCCGGCCAGTGCGTGCCGCTGGCCGTGCCGACGGCGCCGAACGTGCTGGCCCAGGATCCGCCGTGACGGGCAGTGGCCAGCCTGCCGGAGCAGCGCTGGCCGCATGGAACCGGAACGCCTGGAACGTGCCGGCAGACGCCGTGGGCGCGCGGATGGCATCCCTGCTCGGGGCGTTTCGCCGGGCATGGTGCGGCGCTACCCTGCCTCGGGCATCCCGGCCGGAGCACAGCGGCCCGCTGCGCGCAGCCAGCGCGCGTCGCGCGTCCATTGCCGGAAAAGGCGGTGGCCCCGCCAACTGACCTCGGCGCCCGCGTCGATCGATACCGTTGCTGCCTTCCGGCCCTGGCGGAGTTTTCGACCTAGCGTCGCGAGGGGCCGACGGGGCCACCATAGAGACGTTGGCCACCCGAAGGCGGCCGGTTCGCGGATCAGGGGAAGCGGCGCGTTGCGCGCCGGAGACCACAGCCGGACTGCGCATCGGTCTGGCCGATGGCAGGCGCGCATTCTAGCGCACGCAGGGGCGCTGACGCCAGCTTCATGCGCTGAATCCGCTGTAACCCGGCTGCCGCCGCATCGGCCATGTACGTGCGCCGTTGCTAGAATGCCGGCCAGGAGGAACGACCTCCCCCGTATCGGGATTCAATGACCAGGACGGCCTGGCCCTACCAAGAGGAGGGCCGTCATGGCCTGGATCTATCTGTTGTTCGCCGGCCTGCTGGAAATCGTCTGGGCCGTGGCCATGAAGCAGTCGGAAGGCTTTACCCGGCTTACCCCCACCCTCATCACCCTCGCCGGCATGATCGCCAGTTTCTGGCTGCTGGCCGTGGCCATGCGCAGCCTGCCGCTGGGGACCGCCTATACGATCTGGACCGGCATCGGCGCGGTGGGTGCCTTCGTGGTTGGCATCGTGTTCCTGGGCGAGCAGGTCAGCGCGCTGCGGATCGGTGCGGCGGTGCTGATTGTTTCCGGGCTGGTGCTGATGAAACTCTCCAGCAGCTGAGTATTTACTGCGGGCGGTGCACGAGAATGTCCGCCCGCTTTTGCCGTGTGCGGAGAATATGCATTTTCGGCAAGGACGTTTCTTCACGCGTTTTATTTGACGCTCGTCATGAAAATAATGGCGCTGATTCACATGGCGCTGGCAGCCACCGCCGCACAGTGCGGCCATCCGTCATGCAAAACCGGGGAGATTTTGCGATGACGGGCACGTTGCCGTGCCGTTCTGCCAAGTGCGGTCGCGTGAAGGTGTGACGATTTCCGGAAGTTGATGTCGAGGCCTTGGGTTCCGTCACGGGACAGGGCGGGGCGACGTCGTCTTCAAAAAAACCTGCCTGCAGTGCCATCCGGTCTTTTCATGGAGATTTACCGATGAACCGCATTTACCGTCTGGTTTTCAATCGCGCCCTCGGGGTAATGCAGGTTGCTTCGGAGGTCGCCCAGAATCCCGGTGGAAGTGCGGTGACGCCGGCGCGGGCAGCGCGGCCGAGATCGCATCAGCTGGCGCTGGCACTGGCCGCCACGCTGGCCAGCGGTCCGGCCTTCGCGGCGTGCACGACGGCAGGAACGATCATCACCTGCGCGACCGGATCCAACACCAACACCTTCTCCAGCGCTGTGAACGGGGTGACGTTGAACATCCAGTCCGGCGCGGTGCTGAGCGTGCCGCCGATCGTCGGCGGCAATACGGTCACGCTCACCGGCAACGGCATAAGCGTGGACAATCAGGGGACGATTGATCCGACCATCAACGGCGGATTGAGTCTTGCCGCCTCCGGCATGGTCCTGGGCAACAACACGGCCGGCGGCAACACCATCAACGTCAACAACCGGACCGGCGGCACGATCAAGGGCCTGGTCAACATCGGCTCGATCCTGGGCTTTGGCGGACAGGCGCTGGTGCTGCAGAACGCTGCGGGCGGGACCAGCAACATCACCAACGCCGGCAGCGTGGACATGTCGATCCTCGGCGCCGGTCTGCTGACCACGGCCGACGCGGCGTCGATCGTCAGTTATGGGGGCGCGCAGACCAACCTGACCAACACCGGCAGCATGACCGGTCGCATCGGATTCCAGGGATCGGCATCGGCCACCAACGGCAACACCTTCATCAACGCAGGCGCCGTCAATGGCAGCGTGCACCTGGGCAACTCGACCGCCGGCAACACCTTCACTGCGGTGTCCGGTTCCAGTGTCAACACGGCCGGCATCGGCGTGGCCGGGCAGATCGCCGGGCTCACGGTGAATCTGGCCGCGGCCGGCATCGTCGATGGCGGTTCGACCTCCAACAACAGCCTGGTGCTGCAGAACCAAGCCGCCGGCCCCGGGTCCGGCACCGGCGGCGCGGTGACCTCGGTCGGCTGGAACCAGTACATCAACTTCCAGCGGCTCACCGTCAACAGCGGTACCTGGAACCTGCAGGGCGCCTGGGCTGGCACCGGGTCCACGACGATCAATGACGGGCTGGTCAATTTCAACAATGCCGCGTCCTTCGGCACAGGGACGCTCACCGCCAACGGCGGTGCCATCGCCTCCTCCAGCGCCGGTCTGAACCTGAGCAACCCCTTCAGCCTGGGCGGAAACCTCTCGTTGGCAGGGACCAATGCCTTCGGTCTGGGCGGCGTGCTTTCAGGCACCGGCAGGCTTACCGTCAACAACACCGGCATCGTCACCCTCGGCGGAGCGAACCTGTTCTCCGGCGGGGTCAACCTCAATGCAGGCGGCCTGCTGCTGGGCAATGCCGGCGCGCTCGGCAGCGGCAACCTGACCGTCGGTGGTACGGCGTCGCTGGATACCACCGCCGCCTTCAGCCTGGGCAACAACTTCATCGTCAATGCCGGTGGCACGCTCAATCTGCTGGGCAACAACGGACTGGCGCTGAACGGCTCGATCTCCGGCGCCGGCAATCTGATCAAGGGCGGGCCGGGCACGTTGACCCTGAACGGTGCCAATTCGCTCACTGGCGCGTTCTCCATCACCGGCGGCGCGCTGGCACTGGGCGCGGGCGGCAGCCTGTCGCCGACTGGCGCGGTTTCGCTGGCTGCGGGCACCAACCTTGATCTGTCGGCGGCCGCCAACCAGACCATCGGCTCGCTGGCCGGTTCCGGTTCGCTCAACCTGGGAGCGCGCAACCTCACGCTGGGTGGCCTGAACACCGCTACCACGTTCTCCGGTGTCATCAGCGGTGCCGGTGGCGCCCTCACCAAGGTCGGTACCGGCATCCAGACCCTGTCCGGTGCCAATACCTTCAGTGGCGGTGTTGCGCTCAATGGCGGCGGCCTGCTGCTGGGCAATGCCGCGGCGCTGGGCAGCGGCACGCTCAGTGTCGGTGGCAACGTGTCGCTCGATGGCGCCAGCGGAGCGCTCGCGCTGACCAACGCGGTCAATCTGGGCGCGGGCAGCATCCTCACCCTGTCCGGCAACCAGGCGCTGACCTTCAACGGCGTGATTGGCGGTACCGGCAACCTGGTCAAGAGTGGCCCGGCCACGTTGACCCTCAACAACGCCAATACGTTTGCTGGAGGACTTTCGCTCACTGCCGGTGGCGTGGTGCTGGGCAATGCCGGTGCGCTGGGCACCGGTGCGCTGAATGTCGGTGGTGCGGCATCGCTGGATACCAGCACGGCGCTGAGTGTGGGCAATGCGATCAACCTGGGTGTCGGCGGTGCGCTCAACGTGCAGGGCAGCAATGCGCTGACGCTGGCGGGCGCCATCGGCGGCAACGGCAGCCTGGTCAAGAACGGCGCTGCGACGCTCACGCTGGGTGGGGCCAACGCGTTCACCGGAGGGCTGGCGATCAACGCAGGCAAGGTCGCACTGGCCAGTGGTGGCAGCCTCGCCGCCACCGGTGCAGTGAATCTGGTCAATGCAGGCACCGAGCTGGACATCTCGCTCGGCGGCAACCAGACCATCGGTGCGCTGTCTGGCGTGGCCGGCAGCAGCGTGACGCTGGGCGGCAGCACGCTGGCCTTCGGCAGCGCAACCAACCAGACCTTCGGCGGTGTGATCGGCGGTACCGGTGGCCTGATCAAGCAGGGCACCGGCGTGCAGACGCTGACCGGCGTCAACACCTTCAGCGGGGGAGTGAACCTGGCCGCTGGCGGCCTGCTGCTGGGCAACAACAGTGCGCTCGGAAGCGGTGGCCTGACGGTCAGCGGCAACGGCTCGCTGGACGGCAGCACAGCGCTGAATCTCGGCAATGCCATCGCTCTGAGCGGCGCACTGACCTTGCCGGGCAGCCAGAATCTCACTCTCGGCGGCAACATCACCGGCACTGGCAGCCTGACCAAGAATGGCGCCTCGCTGCTGACCCTGAACGGCAGCAACGGCTTCGGCGGTGGCCTGAATCTGAATGCCGGCGGCCTGCTGCTGGGCAACAGCGGTGCACTCGGCGCCGGCACATTGAACGTCGGCGGCAACGCCTCGCTTGATGGCAGCGCCGCCCTGGACCTGACCAACGCGGTGGCACTGGCAGGCGGTGCGCTGCTGACGCTGCCGGGCTCGCAGGCGATCACACTCGGCGGGGTGGTTTCCGGCGGCGGTGGACTGGTCAAGAATGGCGCCGCCACGTTGACCCTCAACGGCGCCAACACCTTTGGCGGCGGGGTCGCGCTCAACGGCGGCGGGTTGCTGCTGGGCAATGCCGGTGCGCTGGGCAGCGGGGCGCTCAACGTCGGCGCCAGCTCGACCCTCGACAGTTCGGTGGCGTTGAACCTGGGCAACGCGGTCAACCTGGGCGCCGGTGCGGAGCTGAGCCTGACCAGCAACCAGAATATTGCGCTGGGTGGCGTGGTCTCGGGGGCCGGCGGTCTGGTCAAGAGCGGCACCGGGATACTGTCGTTGAACAACAGCAATGGCTTCAGCGGTGGCGTCGCGTTGAATGCCGGCGGACTGTCGGTCGGCGCCAACGGTGCGCTGGGCACCGGCGCGTTGAACGTCGGTGGCAACGTGTCACTGGATGCCGGGGCCGCGGCCGTGCTCGGCAACGCAGTGATCCTCGGCGCGGGCAACACGCTGACCCTGCCGGGCAGCAACGCGCTGACGCTGACCGGCGCGGTGAGCGGTGGTGGCGGTCTGCTGAAGAATGGTGCGGCAACGCTGACCCTGTCCGGTGCCAACACGTTCCTCGGCGGCACCACGGTCACTGCCGGGACGCTGGCACTCGGTGCCGGCGGCAGCCTGGCGGCGACCGGCGCGGTCGATCTCGCCGGCGCCGGTGCCACGCTGGACATCTCCGCGGCGGGGGCCAACCAGAGCATCGGGGCGTTGAACGGCGTTGCCGACAGCCGCGTGGCGCTCGGCGCGCAGTCGCTCACCTTCGGTGGCGCGGCCAACGGCAGCTTCGCCGGCGTGATCGATGGCAGCGGTGGCCTGATCAAGACCGGCGCCGGCATCCAGACGTTGTCCGGGGCCAATACCTTCGGCGGTGGTCTCGCACTCAACGGGGGCGGCCTGCTGCTGGGCAACGCCGGTGCGCTGGGCACGGGGGCGCTCGCTGTCGGCGGCAACGTCAGCCTGGACAGCACGGTGGCACTGAACCTGGCCAACGCGGTGAACTTCGGTGCCGGTACCGAGCTGACCCTCGGCGGCAGCCAGGATGTGACGCTGGGCGGCGTGGTGTCCGGCGCCGGCGCGCTGGTCAAGAACGGTACCGGCCTGCTGGCCCTCAACAACACCAACACCTTTGGCGGCGGCCTGACGCTCAACGGGGGCAACCTGCTGGTCGGCGCGAACGGTGCACTGGGCACCGGCACACTTGCGGTGACCACCAGCGCATCGCTGGATGCCGGCGCTGCAGTCACCGTAGGCAATGCGATCAGCCTCGGCGCGGGCGTGGCGCTGACCGTTCCGGGCAGCAACGCACTCACGCTGTCGGGTGGGGTGAGCGGCACTGGCAGCCTGATCAAGAATGGTGCCTCGACACTGACGTTGTCCGGTGCCAATACCTATGGCGGCGGTACCACCATCAACGCCGGCACGCTGGCGCTCGGCCTGGGTGGCAGCCTCGCGGCGGCGGGTGATGTCACGCTGGGCACCGCCGGTGCCGGGTTCGACATTTCCGGGAGTGGTGGCAACCAGATCATCGGCGCGTTGAACGGCGTCGCCGGCACCAGCATCGCGCTGGGCGGCAACTCCTTGACCTTCGGCAGCGCAGATAATGCCGCCTTCGACGGCGTGATCGGCGGTGGCGGCGGTCTGGTCAAGGTCGGTGCGGGGGTGCAGACACTGTCCGGTGCCAATACCTTCGGTGGCGGTGTGGTGCTCAATGCCGGTGGCCTGCTGCTGGGCAATGACGCGGCGCTGGGCAGCGGTGCGCTGACCGTGGGCGGCGCGGCGACGCTGGATACCACCGGGCTGGCGACATTGACCAATGCCGTCGTGCTCAATGCCGGCCTGACCGTGCTGGGCACCCAGGCACTGACGCTCAATGGTGCGATCTCCGGAGTCGGCAGCCTGACCAAGCAGGGCAGTGCAACGCTGACGCTGAACGGCAACAACACCTACACCGGCGGCACCAACATCAACGCCGGCACGCTGGCGCTGGGGGCCAACGCCAGCCTGTCCGCGAGCGGCGTGGTCAACCTGGCCAGCGGCGCCACCCTGGATCTGTCGGCCGGCAACGGCACGCAGACGCTGGGCACGCTGACCGGCGGCGGCACGGTCAACCTGGGCAGCAACGGAATCCAGGTCGGCGGCGCGTCCAATGGCGTCTTCAGCGGTTCCATCGCCGGGACCGGCAGCCTGACCAAGGTCGGCGCCGGCATCGAAACGCTCACCGGCGCCAACACCTACAGCGGCGGCACCTTCATCACTGCCGGCACGCTGGCGATCGGCGCCGGCGGCAGCCTGGCACCGAACGGCGCGGTGAGCCTGACCGCGCCAGGTACCGGCTTCGACATCTCGGCCGCCGGCACCGACCAGACGATCGGCTCACTGTCCGGGGTGGCCGGCTCCGCGGTCAGCCTGGGCGCACAGTCGTTGATACTCGGCGGTGTCGGCAACAGCGTTTTCGACGGCGCGATTTCCGGTACGGGCGGGCTGGTCAAGAATGGCGTCGGCAGCCTGACCCTGGGCGGTGCCAATCTGTTCAGCGGCGGCGTTGCGCTCAATGGTGGCGAACTGGTGGTCGGCAACAACGCCGCGCTCGGCAGCGGCGCACTGAATGTCGGCAGCAACGCCACGCTGGATGCATCGACTGCGGTCACCCTGGCCAACAACATCGGGTTGGCCGCGGGCGCCAACCTGACCCTGCTCGGTGGCAACGCGCTGACCCTGGGTGGCACCCTTTCCGGGGGCGGCGGACTGGTCAAGGACGGTGCAGCCAGCGTGACCCTGACCGGTGCCAATACCTATGTCGGCGGCACCACCATCAACAACGGCACGCTCGCGATCGGCGCGGGCGGCAGCCTGGCGGCGAGCGGTGCGGTGAACCTGGCCGGTGCCGGTACGCTGGACATCTCCGGCGGTGGCAACCAGAGCATCGGTTCACTGGCCGGCGTGGCTGGCAGCAACGTGGCGCTCGGCGGCAATTCGCTGACCCTGGGGGGCACCGCCGACAGTACCTACAGCGGCGTGATCAACGGCAGTGGCGGACTGATCAAGAACGGCGCCGGCGTGCAGACGCTGACCGGTGCCAACGCCTTCAGTGGCGGCGTGACCCTCAACGCCGGCGGCCTGGTGGTGGGCAACAACACCGCGCTCGGTTCCGGCACGGTGACCGTGGGCGGCAATGCCACGCTCGACTCCAACAGCGCGATCACGCTGGGCAACAACTTCACGCTCAATGCCGGCATGACCGTGCTGGGCAGCAACGATCTCACCCTCAACGGCGACCTCAGCGGCACCGGTTCACTCACCAAGGAAGGGCTGGCCACGCTGACCCTCAACGGCAACAACAGCTACACCGGCGGCACCTTCATCAATGCCGGCACGCTGGCCCTGGGCGCCGGCGCCAGCCTGAGCGCCGCAGGCATCGTCAACCTTGCAACCGGAGCCACCTTCGATCTGTCGGCGGGCAGCGGCACGCAGCAGTTCGGCACCCTGATCGGCAACGGCACGGTGAACCTGGGCGGCAATACCCTGACCATCGGCGGTCCCAGCGACGGCACCTTCAGCGGTTCGGTCGCCGGCACCGGTGGGCTGATCAAGGAAGGCACCGGCACCCAGACCCTGACCGGGGCCAACACCTTCACCGGCGGCACGCTCATCAATGCCGGCACGTTGGCGATCGGTGCCGGCGGCAGCCTCTCATCGATCGGGGCGGTGACACTGGCCAATGCCGGTACTGCGTTCGACATTTCCGCAGGCGGTGCGCAGACCATTGGGTCGCTGGCCGGTGTGGCGGGCAGTACGGTGGAACTGGGGAGCAGCACGCTGACCATCAACGGTGTGGGCAATGCGTCTTTTGCTGGCGAGATCACCGGCACCGGCGGACTGGTGAAAAATGGCGCGGGCGTGCAGACCCTGATGGGTGCCAATTCCATGAGTGGCGGCGTGGTGCTCAACGCCGGTGGCCTGACCCTGGGCAACGACGCGGCACTGGGCAGCGGCCTGCTGACCGTGGGCGGTGATGCAACGCTGGATGGCACCACCGCATTGACCGTGGCCAACGATGTGCAGCTGGCCAGCGGCACGCTGACCCTGGCAGGCAGCAACGCGCTGACCCTCGATGGCGCGATCGGTGGCGCCGGTGGCCTGCTGAAGAACGGCAGCGCTACCGTCACCCTGGGGGGCGCCAGCAGCTACAGCGGCACCACCACCATCAACAGCGGCACGTTGGCGGTAGGTGCAGGCGGCAGCCTGTCCGCTGCCAGCACCGTGAACCTGGCTGGCCCCGGTACGCTGGACATCAGTGCCGGTGGCAACCAGAGCATCGGTGGCCTGGCCGGGGTCACCGGCTCCAGCGTGGTGCTGGGCGGCGCCACCCTGACCACCGGCGGCAACAATGGCAGCACCGTCTTCGCGGGCGTGCTGAGTGGCACCGGCGGCCTGGTGCAGAGCGGCACCGGCACGCTGGTCCTGAGCGGTGACAATGTCTATACCGGCGGCACCATCATCAACGGTGGCAGCACGCTGCAGATCGGCAGCGGCGGCAGCACCGGCTCGGTGCTGGGCGACATCACCAACAACGGCAGCCTGGTCTACAACCTCGGCACCACGGCAACCGTGGGCGGGGTGGTCAGCGGCAGCGGTGGCCTGACCCAGGCCGGCAGCGGCACGCTGGTGCTGACCGGCGACAACACCTACACCGGTGGCACCACCATCAATGCCGGCGGCACGCTGCAGATCGGCAACGGCGGTGCGACCGGCGCGATCGTGGGCGACATCAGCAACAACGGCGCGCTGGTATCGAACGTCGCCGGCAACACCACACTGGGGGGCACCATCAGCGGCAGCGGTGGCCTGACCCAGGCCGGCAGCGGCACGCTGACCCTGACCGGCAACAACACCTATACCGGCGGCACCACCATCAACGCCGGTGGCACGCTGCAGGTCGGCAATGGCGGGGCGACCGGTGCGATCACCGGCAACGTCGCCAACAACGGCAGCCTGGTCTTCGACGTGGCGGGCAACACCAGCGTCGGTGGCGCGATCAGTGGCAGCGGTGGCCTGACCCAGGCGGGCAGCGGTGTGCTGACCCTGGTCGGCAACAACAGCTACACCGGCGGCACCACCATCAACAGCGGTGGCACGCTGCAGGTGGGCAACGGCGGGGCGACCGGTGCGATCACCGGTGACATCACCAACAATGGTGCGTTGATTTCCAACGTGGCCGGCGACACCGCGCTGGGCGGCACCATCAGCGGCAGTGGCGGGCTGACCCAGGCCGGTAGCGGTACGCTGCTGCTGACCGGCACCAACACCTACACCGGCGGCACCACCATCAATGCCGGTGGCACGCTGCAGCTGGGCAATGGCGGCGCGACCGGTTCGATCGTCGGTGACATCACCAACAACGGTTCGCTGGTGTCCAACGTGGCCGGCAACACGACGCTGGGCGGCACCATCAGCGGCAGCGGCGGCCTGACCCAGGCTGGCAGCGGCACACTGACCGTGACCGGCAACAACACCTACACCGGCCCGACCACCATCAACACCGGCGGTACCCTGCAGGTCGGCAATGGCGGCGCGACCGGTGCGATCGGCGGCAGCGTGACCAACAACGGCAGCCTGGTGTTCAACGTGGGCGGCAACACCACCGTCGGCGGCGGCATCAGTGGCAGCGGCGGCCTGACCCAGGCCGGCAGCGGCACGCTGGTCCTGGCTGGCAACAACACCTACACCGGCGGTACCACCATCAACACCGGCGGCACGCTGCAGGTCGGCAACGGCGGTGCGAGCGGATCGATCGCCGGCAACGTCAGCAACAACGGCAGCCTGGTGTTCAACGTGGGCGGCAACACCACGGTCGGTGGCACCATCAGCGGCAGCGGTGGCCTGATCCAGGCCGGTACCGGCACCGTCACGCTCACCGGCAACAACACCTATACCGGTGGCACCACCATCAACGCGGGTGGCACCGTGCAGGTCGGCAACGGCGGCGCCAGCGGCGCGATCACCGGCAACATCACCAACAATGGTGGCCTGGTCATCAACACCGGCGGTACCACCACGCTGGGCGGCAGCATCAGTGGCGGCGGCAACATCGTGCAGGCCGGCCCGGGCGGGCTGAACCTGGGCGGCAACAGTGGGGGCTTCAACGGCACCGGCCAGGTCACCGGCGGTGGCCTGAATGTCACCGGCACCATCGGCGGGCAGTGGACCATCGGCAGCGGTACCACGCTGTCCGGCACCGGCACCATCGGTGGTACCGGCGGTGGTGTCACCGTCTCCACCGGCGGCGTGCTGTCGCCGGGCGCGGGTGCGGGCAACGGGGGCAGTGCCGGCAACGGTACCGGCACGATCAACGTGGGTGGCAACCTGACGCTGTCGCCGGGCAGCACGCTGGGCATCGATCTGGGCGCCGTTGGCAGCGACACGGTGCAGGTGGGCGGCAGTGCCAGCGTGGGCGGCAGCAACGTGGTGGTGAACACCATCTCGCCCAGTACCAGCTACCAGCAGGGCCAGCAGTACACCATCGTCAACGCCGGCGGTGGCGTGAGCGGCCAGTTCGGCTCGGCCACCTCGCCGTCGGCGTTCCTCACCATCACGCCGGTCTACAGCGCCAACACGGCCAACCTGCAGATCGACGTTGCACAGACCGCAGCGTTCGTGACCGCTGCCGATACCCGCAACCAGTTCAACACGGCTGCCGCACTGGACAGCCTGCCGCAGACCGGTGCGGCGCTGGGCCTGTACAACACGTTGCTGATGTACGACGCCGGTACCGCGCGCAGCGCCTTCGATCAGCTGTCCGGCGAAGTCCATGCAGCCGGTCGCGCGGTGCTGCTGTACGACAACTACCTGGAAGAGGGCATCCGTCAGCGCCTGGGCAGCGAGCTGCCGACGGTGCGCGGCGAGCGCGCGTCGGCGTGGCTGGCCGGCAGTGGCAAGGTCTTCACCCAGGACGGCGATGGCAACGGCGATGAGATCCGTGCCAATCGCAATGCGCTCATGGCCGGTGTCGACTGGCAGCTCGGCGAACACGGGGTGCTGGGTGCGGCCGCCGGCAACGAGCGGCTGGACACGCGGCTGTACGAGCGAAGCTCGCGCGCCCGGCTGCGTGGCAACACCTTCGGTCTGTATGCGCAGGGGCAGTGGAACAATGGCTTCGCGGTCGGCGGCAGCGTATCGCGTGGTGACTACCGCACGCGTACCACGCGTGAGGTGCCGCTGCTGGGCCAGACCCTGTACAGCCGCCAGGATTCGGACGTGACCATCGCCCAGGTGGAGGGTAGCTGGACCTGGACCCACGGCGGGACCCAGCTGCAGCCGTACGTGCAGTTCACCAAGCACTGGGTCGACAGCGACCGTGCAGTGGAGCAGGGCGGGAGTGCTGCGCTGGTGCTGGAGGGCGGCAAGGACACGCTCAATGTCAGCACCGTGGGCGTGCGCGGGCGCTGGGATGTCGGCAGCGGTGAACGCTACCCGGCGCAGCTGACGGTCGGGCTCGGCTGGCAGCACGCTTCGGGTGATACCGATGTGGCCAGTCGCCAGAGCTTCGCGGTGGGAGGGGCGGCCTTCGATGTGTACAGCGCGGTGATGGCGCGCAATGCGCTGGTCAGCCAGCTGGGGGTGGCGGTGGGACTGGGGCGCAACAGCCAGCTCTCGTTGTTCGTCCAGGGCCAGCATGGCGACGGCCGTCGTGATGTCGGCGGGCAGTTGAACCTGCGCGTGGGTTTCTGAGGGGAGCGGACCAGCGGTGGATCCAGGTGGTACGTGGGTGACAGCGGGGCGGGAGGAGTGCAGCTCCCGCCCCCTGTGCACAGCGTCGATACCGGCGCTGACGTGCTGAAGGGGCTGGCCGCAGTTGGGCTATGCTTGCAGCGAGCGGGATCGACCGGGCGACAGGAACGCGCCGGCCCTGCTTGTCGTCCCGTCTGCAATGGAGCTGCCCCGCAATGCCAGAACCTTCCCTTTCCCGGACCGACCGGATCATGCGCGGCCTGGCGTTCGGCGCCATGGGTCTGTTGATGCTGGTCGTCGTCGGCGTTGAAGTGAACCATCGCCTGGCGTTCGTGCGGGACGCGCAGATCGCCGATGGCCACGTCGAGCGCCTGAACGCGGGCGGGTCGCATCCGCAGGTGGCCTTCACCACGGCGGCCGGCGAACGGGTCTCCTATCCGCAGGGGGGCATGATCTTCGGCTACGAGCCGGGCCAGGCCGTGCGCGTGTTGTATCGGCCCGAGCGCCCGTCCCTGGAGCCGGCACTCGACAGCTTCGGCGCACTGTGGGGGATGACCCTGATGGTGGCGCTGATCGGGCTGACGTTCGTGGGTATTGCCCTGCGCGCAGTGTTCGGACGGAAGTGAGCGTTGAAGGGGTCGACGGCCAAATGAAGAAGCCGCCCAGTGGGCGGCTTTTTCATTTGTCTGGCGGAGAGAGGGGCGCATCCCTGCACCCGATCCCGGTGCGCGCTGCACCCCGGGACCCGCCTGCGGCGGTCTGTCCGTGCATGTCGCGCATCTGGAGGAACAGGCCCCTCTGTTGAGGGGCTGCCCTGACAGGGGCGGGGAGAGGCCGGCAAAGGGAGGGGCCCAAAGGTTGCGCAGCAACGTTTGGGGCGAAGCGCGCGTCGCGCACTTCGCGTCCCGCGCCAGATAACTGAAAAAGGCCGCCCCTGAGGGCAGCCTTTTTCAGTTATCTGGCGGAGAGAGGGGGATTCGAACCCCCGAAGCGCGGTTTAGACGCTTACACACTTTCCAGGCGTGCTCCTTCAACCACTCGGACACCTCTCCGGATCCCTGCCATCGGCAAACGCCTCAGCAGGGGCGCAGATTCTAGCGGGCGCCGCGGCCGGACACAAGCACCGGTTTGCAGGGGGAGGGGGCTGGACAGGCATGGCACAATGGAACATCCGATGGAAGACGGTGGCCTGATGTCCTATCTCGTCCTTGCCCGCAAGTGGCGTCCCAAGCGTTTTGCCGAGCTGGTAGGCCAGGAACACGTGGTCCGTGCGCTCAGCAATGCGCTGGACAGCGGCCGGGTCCACCATGCGTTCCTGTTCACCGGCACCCGCGGCGTGGGCAAGACCACCATCGCGCGCATCTTCGCCAAGTCGCTGAACTGCGAGCAGGGCACCAGCGCCGACCCGTGCGGGCAGTGCGCGGCCTGCCTGGACATCGACGCCGGCCGCTACATCGACCTGCTGGAAATCGATGCCGCGTCCAACACCGGCGTGGACGACGTGCGCGAGGTGATCGAGAACGCGCAGTACATGCCCTCGCGTGGCAAGTACAAGGTGTACCTGATCGACGAAGTGCACATGCTGTCCAAGGCGGCGTTCAATGCGCTGCTGAAGACGCTGGAAGAACCGCCGGAGCATGTGAAGTTCCTGCTGGCCACCACCGACCCGCAGAAGCTGCCGGTCACCGTGCTCAGCCGCTGCCTGCAGTTCAACCTCAAGCGCCTGGACGAGGACCAGATCCAGGGGCAGATGACCCGCATCCTCACCGCCGAGGACATCGAGTCCGATCCGACCGCCATCGTGCAGCTGGCCAAGGCGGCCGATGGCAGCCTGCGTGACGGGCTGTCGCTGCTCGACCAGGCCATCGCCTATGCGGGCGGGGCGCTGCGCGACGAAGTAGTGCGCACGATGCTGGGCACGGTTGATCGCACCCAGGTTGCCGCCATGCTGAACGCGCTGGCCGAAGGCGATGGCCCGCGCCTGCTGCAGGTGGTCGCCGCGCTGGCCGAGTTCTCGCCGGACTGGAGTGGCGTGCTCGAAGCGCTGGCCGAAGGCCTGCACCGCATCCAGGTGCAGCAGCTGGTGCCGGGCGCCGCTGCCGCTGCCGAAGGCCTGGACGCCCGCGCGTTCGCCGAGCGCCTGCGCCCGGAAGTGGTGCAGCTCTGGTACCAGATGGCCCTGAATGGCCGCCGCGACCTGCCGCTGGCGCCCAGCCCGCGCGCGGGTTTTGAAATGGCCGTGTTGCGCATGCTGGCGTTCCGTCCGGCTGCCGCGGTGCCGTCGGTGCCGCGCAGCCCTGACGCCAGCGGCAGCAGCGCGCCGAGCGGTGGGGCCCCGACCGGCAACGCTGGCGCGGGCAGTCACGCAGGGGCCGCGCCGGCCGCCGCCGCACCGGCACCCGCCGCAGCGATGCCGGCCGCGGTGGCCGCGCAGACGCCGCCGCCGGTGCCGCAGCGCGAACCCGAACCGGAGCCGGAACCGGCCCGCGAACCCGATCCCGTACCGGAACCCGAGCCGGTTCCGGTGGAGGAGCCGGTATCGCCGCCGCCGCTCAAGGCGCAGCCGACGACCGGGGCCGCCCCGGCATCCACCGACGCCGACGACCTGCCGCCCTGGGCGACTGCCGAGGCTGACGCCCGCGACGAGGCCCTGGTGGCCGAGCACGCGACGCCGGAGGCGGCCATGGTCGCGCCCTGGCAGGAACCGCCGACGCCCGCACCGCCGCCGCAGGAGGCCGCAGTGGCCACGCCCGCGCAGGCGTTCCGTACCGAGGGCATCGCGATCACGCCGCCGGCGGCGTCGAAGGACGCCGCTGTGGTGGGCGCTGTCAGTGAGCTGGCCTGTGCCGAGGATTGGCTCGATCTGGTTGCCAACAGTGGCCTGAGCGGGCCGTCGCGGCAGCTGGCCGCCAACGCGGCCTTCATCAGCTGCGAGCACGGGGTCTTGAAACTGGGCCTTTCGCCCGGATTTGAGTATCTGCGTTCCGAACGCGCGCTGGCCGCCCTGGGCGGGATGCTGGACAAGGCCCTGCAGCAGGCGCCGAGGATCGTGGTCGAGACCGTGGAAACCGCCCAGGTCCCGGCCGAGACCCTGCACCAGCGGGCCGATCGCCAGCGTGGCGAGCGGCAGCAGGCCGCCGAGGCCACATTCATGGACGATCCGGAAGTCCAGCTGCTGATCCAGCAGCACGGCGCCCGGGTTGTTTCCGATTCCATCCGTTCTTTTGACGAGTAAGACGACATGCGCGGCAACATCGCCCAACTGATGCAGCAGGCCCAGAAGATGCAGGAAAACCTGCAGAAGGCCCAGGAAGAAATCGCCAAGATCGAAGTGACCGGCAGTGCAGGTGGCGGCATGGTCAGCGTGACCCTGACCGGCGCCAAGGAATGCCGCAAGGTGCGCATCGACCCGTCGCTGACCAGCGATCCGGAAATGCTGGAAGACCTGATCGCGGCAGCCTTCAACGATGCGTCCAACAAGATCGACGCCGAATCCAAGTCGAAGATGGGTTCGGCCACCGCCGGCATGCAGCTGCCGCCGGGCATGAAGCTGCCGTTCTGATCACCGGCGTGGCGGCGGTCATGGCCGCTGCCACGCAGTCGCCGGCGTCGAGCCCGCTCGACCCCTCCAGGCACCCGTCGAGCCCGCTCGACGCTACCGAAGCACGCCGCCGTGTCCGCACCCCTGCTTGAACAACTGATCGATGCGCTGCGGGTGCTGCCGGGCGTGGGCCAGAAAACGGCGCAACGCATGGCCTACCACCTGCTCGAGCGCGAACGCGAAGGCGGCCAGCGCCTGGCGGAGACGCTGGCGCAGGCCATCGAACGCATCGGGCACTGCACGCAGTGCCGCGATTTCAGCGAAAGCGAACGGTGCCCGACCTGCGCCAATGGCAGCCGCGAGCGCAGCCAGCTGTGCGTGGTTGAATCGCCGGCGGACCGCCTGGCGATCGAGAATGCCACCGGCTTCCGTGGCGTGTACTTCGTGCTGCAGGGGCGGCTGTCACCGCTCGATGGCATCGGCCCCCGCGAACTGGGCCTGGAACAGCTGGAACAGCGCCTGGCCGAGGGCGAAGTACAGGAGCTGATCATCGCCACCAGCGCTACCGTGGAAGGCGAGGCAACCGCGCACTATCTCGCACAGCTGGCCCGTGCCCGCCAGGTGCAGCCGAGCCGGCTGGCGCAGGGCCTGCCGTTGGGAGGCGAGCTGGAGTACGTCGATCGCGGCACGTTGTCGCACGCGTTCGGTACGCGCAGCGCATTCCGCGATTGAGGCGGCCGCCGGCATGGCCCGGCGCGACCGGCCTACAATGGGGGTGATATCTCCCGCCGAGGCCGACCATGAGCAACGAAACGCTTTTCAGCAAGATCATCCGTCGCGAGATTCCGGCCACCATCGTCTACGAGGACGATGAGGTGCTGGCCTTCAAGGACATCGCACCGCAGGCGCCGGTGCACGTGCTGTTCATTCCGAAGAACGAGATCATCCCGACCCTGGACGACCTGCAGCCGTCGCAGGCGCACCTGATCGGCAAGCTGGCCCTGGCCGCAGCCGAGTACGCGCGCCGCGAAGGCTTCGCGCAGGACGGCTACCGGATCGTCATGAACTGCCGCGAGAATGCCGGGCAGACCGTGTTCCACATCCACCTGCATCTGCTGGCCGGCGCACCGCTGGGCCATTTCGGTACGCCCGGCCATTGACCCGGCGCGCTGCGCACGACGCGGATCGGAAACGCCGTCATCAAAAAAGGCCGCCCCAAGGGCGGCCTTCTGCGTTACGCGAACCGGGCGCGGATCACCACCAGCCCCAGCCGCGGTAGCCGCCCCAGTACGGGCCGTACGGACCCGGGCCCCACGGGCCATAGGGGTAGGGCACCACATCGACCTGGCGCTGTTCCGGCCACAGGTAGATCACGTCGGCGGCCAGCTTCGGCAGGCGGTAGTCGTAGTCGCCGATGCGGGTATTGGCGTAGCCATCGATCTTGCCGATGAAGGTCACGTCGCGACCGGCTTCGAACACGGCCGGATCGTAGAAGCCGGAGCGGCAGGCGATGAAGCGGCCGTCGCTGGCGTCGGACGAGGTGGTGTTCGGTCGGCCGCTGCCGTTGAGCGGGCGCGAGATCATCTGGAAGCAGGTTTCACCCTGTCCCGGCTTGGTCTCGATGATGCGGCCGCCCCATCGGACCGGCGTGCCGACCTGCTGGGTGGCGACCGAGTCGCGCGGGGAAACCAGGCTGAACTGTCCCTGCAGCGGCTTGGGGGCCGTGGCGCAGGCCGACAGGGCCAGCGT
Source organism: Stenotrophomonas sp. 704A1 (assembly GCF_030549525.1). Lineage (NCBI taxonomy): Bacteria > Pseudomonadati > Pseudomonadota > Gammaproteobacteria > Lysobacterales > Lysobacteraceae > Stenotrophomonas > Stenotrophomonas tuberculopleuritidis. The sequence goes on from NZ_CP130831.1 coordinate 1,047,923, forward strand.
GGCCACGGCGGTGAGGAAGAACTTGGTGTTCATGGGGAGGCTCCGGAAGTCGGGCGATGCCTGCGCAGGTCCCGCAATAATGGGGCGAGCTCGGTACAAGTGCCAGCGTAGCGCGCGTCAGCGAAACGCTGGCTGAGTGCGATCAGGGCCGGGTCGGCACGCTGGGAGTGCACCCGTCGTGCCCAGGCCAGCGCCGGTTCGTGGGGCTCGCGGCCCAGCCCCAGCCGCGCATAGCGACGGCCCAGCTGGTGCCAGGCGCGCAGCAGCGGGTCGCGTTCGCGTTCGCCGCGGGCCAGCAGCCAGGCCATCCAGGCCAGGGCCAGCAACGCAGCCGTCACGAAGCCGGCCAGCAGCTGTCCCGGACCCAGCTCGTCCAGCCCGAACGGCTGCAGCAACCGCTGCTGGCGGCGCGCATCGAAGGACAGCACCAGCTCGTTCCAGCCGCGGCGCATCCAGTCGCCGACCTGGCCCAGATCCTGCCAGCGCTGCTGCAGCCCGATGTCGGCGGACGCCTGCAGGCGGTCGTCGAGGGTGTCCAGGATCCGTTCCGGCGCCACCGCTGCGGTGGGGTCGATGCGCACCCAGCCGCGCTGTGGCAGCCACACCTCGGCCCAGGCATGAGCGTCCATGCGGCGCAGCACCCAGTAGTCGCCGATCCGGTTGCGGGTGCCACCGGCGAAGCCGGTCACCACCCGGGCGGGAATGCCGGCATTGCGCATCAGCACCACGAAGGCCGAGCTGAAATGCTGGCAGTAGCCGGCCTTGTAATCGAACAGGAACGCGTCGACCGGATCGCGGCCCGCAGCCGGCGTGTCCAGCGTGTAGGAGAAGTCGGCGGCAATCCAGGCCAGTGCGCGGCGCACCACGGCGGCATCATCGCCTGCCGCCTCCTGCTGCCATTGCCGGGCCAGTGAGGCCGTGCGCGGATTGAAGCCGTCCGGAAGCCGCAGCGCGGCGCGGCGCTGGTAGGGCGACAGCGTGGCGTCGAAACGGGCGGGCGGCGCCGAATGCAGCCGCCAGCGGCTCAGCGCCGACAGCGGGCGCTCGCTGCTCAGGCTCAGCGTTGCATCCAGCCGGCTACCCGCGGGCGCGGCCGTTGGCAGGTCCAGCGCCACCAGCTGGCGACGATCGGTGGGCTCGTAGTCGATCTGGTAGTCCCAGCCCTGCGCCCCATGCTCCACCACCGCCGCAGGCAGTCCTTCGGTGTAGCGGTCGCGTGACCAGACATGGCCGTCGAAGTCGGTCAGCACCGGTCCGCGCCAGTAACGCTGCGCCGGCTCGGGGGTACTGCCGAAGAACTGCACGCGCATCGCCGGGGTGTCATCGGCCATCAGATCCAGCCACGCGTCCGGCTCCATGGTGTCCGACAGTCCCGGTGTGCCGACCGCGCGATCGGGAATGCCCCACAGCGGTGTGGCCAGGCGTGGGAACAGCCAGAAACAGGTCAGTGCCAGCGGCAGCCCGATCAGCAGCAGACGGCCGACACCGCGCAGCTGCCCGGGCAACGGTTGCGCTGCACTGCGGCCTTCCCTCTGCGCCAGGCGTTGCAGTGCGATCAGTGCACTGATGCCGGCCAGCGCCGCCAGCACGGTGGTGCGTGGCCCCTGGTCGAGCAGGAACGCGGCAAACGGGGAGAACAAGGCAAAGCCCAGCAGGCTGCGTGCGTCGCGCAGGCTGCGCAGCTCGCTGGACTTGATCGCCAGCATCGCCGCCAGCAAGGCGCAGCCGGTATCCCGGCCGGGGCGCACCGCGCCCATCTGCCAGACGATGGCCGCAAGCATGCCCAGCACCAGCAGCACGCGCACCGGCATCGGCAGCACCCGCCGCTGCGAGAGTGCCGCCGTCAGTATCGCCGCAGTGGCGATCAGCACGGCCAGCAGCGGCGGCAGCTGCAGCAGCAGGGGCAGCAGCGCCAGTGCCGCGCTGGCCAGTGTCCAGCCGCGCGCGGTGCGGTCCAGCAGCAGGGAGGGCTCAGTCATGGGGCAGCAGCGCCAGCGCGCGCAGGCACAGGTGGTGGTGGCTGTCGCCCTGGCCGGGACCGATCGGCGGGTGCAGCGGCAGCAGCAGGGTGTAGCGCCGGCCCTCGCGTTCGGCGCGGTCGACCCAGCGTGCCAGCCGCGCGATGCGGGCCTCCGCGCCCAGTGGCGCCAGCGTGCGCCAGTCCAGCACCACCTCGATGCCGACCGGCTTTTCATATTCGCGGACCAGCAGCGCATCGCGGCGCGCCGAGTGCTTCCAGGCGATGCTGCGCGGCGGGTCGCCGGCACGGTAGGGGCGCAGCTGGTGCAGCTCCTCGCCGTTGGCATGGACGCGGGTGTGCAGGGGGTCGCTGCCCTGTTCCGGCAGCGGCGGTGCGCTGGCTTCGGCCAGCGGATAGACCAGCAACGGCTGCTCGGGCCACACCCACGACCAGGCCCGCACCAGGCCCAGCGGCTGCGTGGTGGACAGGCGGATGCGCGGCAGTTCCAGCCAGCCGCGTCGTTCGCTGGGCACCTCCAGCGCGGCTTCGCCGCGGCCGTGTGCGGGCAGGTCGATCCAGGCGTTGCTGTCGCCCAGTTGCAGGTGCAGGCCGTGGCGCGCGCGTGGATCGCGCAGCGACAGGTCCACGCGCAGGCGCAATGGTTGCCCGGCAGGCACCGGTTCGGCGGAGATCGCATCGATCTGCACGCCGGACAGCTGCAGGTGCGCGGCGATGGCGCTGGCGATCGCTGCCGACGCCAGCAGCAGGGCCAGCAGCAGCGCCGGGTTGTTGTTGTAGTTCAACGCGCCGAGCAGCATCGCCACCAGCACCACGCTGACGAACAGGCCGAAGCGGGTCGGCAGCACGTAGATGCGGCGGCGGTCCAGCCGTTGTGGCAACGCCTCCGGCGCGCGCGGGCGCGCCAGCTGCAGCCATCGCCAGGCGCGCGGGGCCATCGTCAATCGACCGCGACGGTCTGCAGGATCGCGCGCGCCAGCGCCGGTCCCGAACTGGATTCGGCCTCGCCGACCAGCCGATGGCCGGCCACGGCCACGAACAGGGTCTGCACGTCCTCCGGAACCACGTGGCCACGGCCGAGCAGCAGGGCGTGGGCCTTGGCCGCACGCAGCAGTGCCAGGCCGGCGCGCGGTGAAAGACCCACGCGCACCCCTGCGTGCTGGCGGCTGCGGGTCAGCAGCGCCTGCACGTAGTCGACCAGCGCGTCGCTCACATGCACCTGGCCGACCGCCTCGCGCAGCTGCCGCACCTGGGTGTCATCCAGCTGTGGCAGCGCGCGTGCGATCAGGTCGCGGCGATCACTGCCACGCAGCAGTTCGCGCTCGGCCTGCGCACTCGGGTAACCCATCGCCAGCCGCAGCAGGAAGCGGTCCAGCTGAGAATCCGGCAGCGGGAACGTACCCGACAGGTCCACCGGGTTCTGCGTGGCGATCACGAAGAACGGATCGGGCAGGGCATGGGTCTGCCCGTCCAGGGTGACCTGCTGTTCGGCCATCGCTTCCAGCAGCGCGCTCTGCGTACGCGGTGGCGCCCGGTTGATCTCGTCGGCCAGCAGCACATGGGTGAACACCGGGCCGGGATGGAACTGGAACTGGCGGCTGCCGGCGTCGTACACCGACACGCCCAGCACATCGGCCGGCAACAGGTCGGAGGTGAACTGCACGCGGTGGAAACTCAGGCCGAGACTGCTGGCCAGCGCATGGGCCAGGGTGGTCTTGCCGAGCCCGGGCAGGTCTTCGATCAGCAGGTGACCGCCGGACAGCAGCGCCACGAAGGCCAGGCGGACTTCCTGCACCTTGCCCAGCACCAGTGCGTTGACCTGGTCCTGGGCCTGGCGCAGGGACTGACGCAGTTGATCGGTTAGCATGCTGGGCATGGGGGACGAAGCTGTCATGATCGTCTCAATGTCGGGAACCGGTCGATTCTATCCATAGAGCAATGCAGGGCGAACAACGCGCACGAACGATATTTCTCTGGTTATGGACGCTCGTCACAGCGGCCAAGCTGGTCGTGGCCGCTCGCCTGCCGTTGTTCGTCGATGAGGCGTTCTACTGGCAGGAAGGCCAGCATCTGGCGGCGGCCTATTCCGATCTTCCCGGCCTGACCGCCTGGCTGGCGCGGCTGGGCGTGGAGATCGGTGGCCAGCACGTGCTGGCCCTGCGCCTTCCGTTCCTGGCCATCGGTGCGCTGCTGCCGCTGCTGGTATCGCGCGTGGCCACGCGCTGGTTCGGCAACGTGGCCGGCTGGCAGGCGGGCAGCCTGACGTTGTTGATGCCGCTGTCGGCCACGCTGGGCCTGCTGGCGGTGCCCGATGTGCCGATGGCACTGGCGGCAGTGCTGTGCCTGGATGCAGGTGCGCGCCTGCTGCGCGGTGTGGATGCCTCTTCGGCGGTGAAGCTGGCGCTGGGCCTGTTGATCGGCGCGCTCAGCCACTATCGCTTCATCGGCGTGATCGGCGTGGGCTTCATCGCCCTGCTGGCGTTGCCGCAGGGGCGGCGCATGCTGGCCGATCCACGGGTGTGGGTGGCGCTGGCGGTGGGTGTGCTGGCGTGGCTGCCGCTGCTGGCCTGGAATGCCGACAACCATGACGCCGGCCTGAAGTTCCAGGTGGTTGAACGTCACCCGTGGGCGTTTGAATGGCGAGGGCTGTGGTTCCTGGTGATCCAGCCGATGCTGGTCACGCCGATCCTGTGCATCGCGATGTGGAAGGTGGCATTGGCAGGTACCCGCAACGGCGGCGGCGCGCGCGTGCAGTGGCGCTACTTCGGCCTGGTCGGCGGGGTATCGACGCTGGGCATCTTCGTGCTGGGCTTCTTCACCGACGTCGAGCGCATCAGTTTCCATTGGCCGTTGCCGGGTTACCTGGCCTTGCTGGTGGCGGTGCCGGTGGTGCTCAACGGGTGGCCGCGCTGGCTGCGGCGTACCGGTTGGTGGCTGGCCGGGCTGGGCATGGCGCTGGCATTTTCCTACTACCTGGTCGCATCGACCCCTTCGCTGCGCGCGCAGCTGGCCGGCGACAAGTACTACCCGCGCAACTTTGCCGGCTGGCAGCCGTTGGCGGCCGCGGTGCGCGAGGAGCTGCAGCAGATGCCCGAGGGCAGCCGCGTGCTGGCCGGCAATTTCAAGGTCGGCGCGGAGCTGGGCTTCCAGCTGGATAACGGCGACATCCCGGTGCTGCCGCATCCGCTCAACGACAAGCACGGCCGCACCGCGCAGCTGGCCCAGTGGGGCCTGCTGCACGAGGGCGAGCGCGAGGTGCCGATGCTGCTGGTGCTGTCACCCAGCGACCAGCGTTTCCGCGATCTGCTGGCGCGCTACCACGCCATCTGCACCCAGGTCGGGCCGCTGCCGCCGCCGCGGGTGGTCAGCAACGATCATGGTTTCCAGCGCTTCCTGCTGTTCCGCCTGCCGGCGCAGCGCGCGCCGGGTCCCTGCGTGACGCCCGCGATGGCCTGGCTGGACGCCCCGTCCAACGGCCAGGTGGTGGAGGGGACGCTGGCGATCAAGGGCTGGGCATTCAAGGATGGCGTCGGACTGTCGCGCATCGAGGTGCAGGTCGACGGCCGCCCCTTGGGCGATGCGACCTACGGCCGGTCGTTCGATGTGCGGCCCGCGTGGCCGGACAGTACCGATCCACAGCATCCAGCGGTGGGGTTCGACGCGACGCTCGATACCCGCACGCTGGCGCCGGGGAAACACTGGCTGGGCCTGCGCCTGCACGGTCATGACGGCAGTGTCGAGCAATGGCAGGAACAGCCGTTCGTGGTGGAACGCCGCTGATGCGCGCTGCCTGACGCGCGCAGGCAGGCGCGACGGCCTCAGGGCACGGCGAACCCTGCATTGCGCAGCAGCGCGCACAACGCGATCAGGGGCAGCCCGACCAGGGCGGTCGGGTCACGGTTGTCGATCGCCTCGAACAGGCTGATGCCCAGCCCCTCGCACTTGAAGCTGCCGGCGCAGTCCAGCGGCTGCTCGGCGGCGACATAGCGGGCGATCTCCGGCGCCTGCAGCGCGCGGAAGCGCACTTCGGTCAGGTCCATCGCCGTGAACATCGTGCCGTCGCGGGCGAGGCACAGGGCGGTATGGAAGCGCACCGTCTGCCCGGCCATGGCGGCCAGCTGGGCGCAGGCGGCCGCGACCGTACCGGGTTTGCCCAGTGGCCGGCCGTTCAGGTCCGCGACCTGGTCCGAGCCGATCACCCAGGCCCCCGGATGGCGGGCGGCCACCTCGGTGGCCTTGGCTGCCGCCAGGCGCGCCGCCAGCGCAGGCGGCGCCTCGCCGGCCCGCGGGGTCTCGTCCACGTCCGGAGCAGCGCAGTCGAAGGGCAGGCCCAGCCGTTCCAGCAACGTGCGGCGGTAGCGGGAGGTGGAGGCCAGGACCAGGGCAGGCATGCGACAATTCCGGGGCAGGGCGCGGCAGTCTGGCCCGTGCCTGCCCGCAGCAGCAAGCCCTGTGTGGCAGCCATTTGACACGGGCCCTGCCGATCCTTAGTATTCAGCGGCTTATGTCCGCGAACGTGCCCGAAACGCTGGATGCCTGGCGGATGGTCGTAGCGCGAAGGCGCTTCGACGGTCAGGTCTCCCTGGCTGAATTGACTCGCCTGCAGGGGCTGGTCGCCGATACCGACGGTGAGTGCAATTACTCGCTCGAATTCGGTCGCGACGAGATCTTGCGGGTATCCTATGTGGAACTGACCATCGATACCGCGTTGCCGCTGACCTGTCAGCGCAGCCTGCAGCGTTTCCTGTTGCCGGTGAAGATGACGCAGAGGCTTGGCCTGATCCGCGACGAGGACGAGGAATCGTCCTTGCCGGAAGACTACGAGGCGTTGCTGGTGCCGGAAGATGGCCAGCTGCGCCCGTTGGACCTGGTCGAGGACGAACTGGTGCTGGCGGTGCCGGTGGTACCGCTGTCGCCGGACGGTGAGGCAGTCGACAAGGACTGGGCGCCGACCGAAGAAGAAACAGAAAAGGCCAACCCGTTCGCGGCGTTGGCGGCATTGAAGAAACAATAGCAGCCGGTTGTCGTCGGCGGCTGCGGCGAAAGCGAAAAGTGTGCTGGGCGCTGGCGTCCTGTGCGACGAAACGACGAAGCAAAACGAACCGAGTTTGGAGCAATCCCATGGCTGTCCAGAAATCCCGTGTTACCCCGTCCCGTCGCGGCCAGCGCCGTTCGCATGACGCCCTGAGCGCCAAGCAGCTGTCGACCGACCCGACCACCGGTGAAGTGCATCTGCGTCACCACATCACTGCTGACGGTTTCTACCGCGGCAAGAAGGTCATCCAGACCAAGTCTTCGGCCGTCCAGGAAGACTGATGTGCCGGAAGGCCGCTGCCCGCCGGGCAGCGGCCTTCGCCTTCTTTCCCGGGCACGCCGGTGAACGGCGGCTCGTGCAACAGGAAACATGATGAGCAAGCGGATCTACTCGAGGATCGCGGGCACCGGCAGCTATTTGCCGGAAAAAGTCCTGACCAATGCCGACCTGGAAAAAATGGTCGAGACCTCGGACGAGTGGATCCAGACGCGCACCGGCATTCGTGAACGGCACATCGCTGCCGAGGGCGAAACCACCAGCGATCTCGGCTACCAGGCTGCGCTGCGTGCGCTTGAAGCGGCCGGTATCGACGCGTCGCAGCTCGACATGATCGTGGTCGGCACGACCACGCCCGACCTGATCTTCCCCTCCACCGCGTGCCTGATCCAGGCCAAGCTCGGTGCGAGCGGATGCCCCGCCTTCGACGTCAACGCGGCCTGTTCGGGCTTCGTGTTCGCGCTGAGCGTGGCTGACAAATTCATCCGTTCCGGTGATGCCCGCCACGTGCTGGTGATCGGTGCGGAAACCCTGACCCGTATCGTCGACTGGAATGACCGCACCACCTGCGTGCTGTTCGGCGATGGCGCGGGCGCCGTCGTGCTCAAGGCCGACGAAGAAACCGGCATCCTCAGCACCCACCTGCATTCGGATGGCAGCAAGAAGGAGCTGCTGTGGAATCCGGTCGGTGTCTCGGTCGGGTTCGGCGAAGGCAACAATGGTGGCGGCACCATCAACATGAAGGGCAACGACGTGTTCAAGTATGCCGTCAAGGCGCTGGACTCGGTCGTGGATGAAACCCTGGATGCCAATGGGCTGACCAAGACCGACCTGGATTGGCTGATCCCGCACCAGGCCAACCTGCGCATCATCGAAGCCACCGCCAAGCGCCTGGAGATGTCGATGGACCAGGTCGTGGTGACCGTCGACAAGCACGGCAATACCTCGTCCGGCTCGGTGCCGCTGGCGCTGGATGCTGCGGTCCGGTCCGGCAGGGTGGAGCGCGGCCAGCTGTTGCTGCTGGAAGCCTTCGGTGGCGGCTTCACGTGGGGTTCGGCCCTGCTGCGCTATTGATAGTGCAAGTTACGACAAAGTGAAACCGTCGTTACGGCCCCTCTGGGGCCGTAATGCGTTCAAGGAGACCGTCCATGGTAGAGCCCATCGTCATTGAAGGGCAGCGCGCCTGGCTGAAGCAGTACGGCCAGGGCAGCCGGGCCGTGGCCCTGGGCCTGCTCGGTTTTGTGGCCCGCCGCTTCCATCTCGATGCACTGCGCCCGCCGCCGCACCGGGGCGGCGATGCCGCGCGCGAGACCGAGGCGCGCCGCCTGGGTGAGCTGCAGGCGCAGGGGGTGAATGTGCCGGTGGTGATCGGCAGTGGCCATGCGGCGCTGGTGATCGGTGACAACGGCAGTTCGTTCAATACCTGCCTGCGCCAGGCCGATGAGGCCGGCCGTGACCGCCTGGTCGCCGCAGCGATGCACGCCATTGCCCAGGCGCACGGCCGTGGTGCCTATTTCGGCCAGCCGCTGCCGCGCAACCTCACCTGGGATGGCGAGAACGTGGGATTCATCGACTTCGAGGAAGATCCGCTGGAAGTGATGGATCTGGCCGAGGCGCAGGCGCGTGACTGGCTGATGTTCGGCTACGGCGTGGCCAAGTATTACGCTGACCGCCCGCAGCACCTGCAGGCGATGATGGCCCAGGCCATGCGTGAGGTGCAGGCGCCGGTGCGTGCGCATGTGCACGCGGTCAGTGGCCGCCTGCAGCGCCTGGCGCGGGTGTGCATGAAGCTGGGGCGTTCGGCGCGTGCGCTGGCGCATTCGATCTTCATTACCCATGGCGCCACCACGCTGGGCCTGATCATGGTGGTCGGCCTGTGCATGGACTGGTTCGCCGACGGCGAGCTGGACATCCTGCAGCTGCTCTGCTGAGTGCCGCCGCCGGGCATGGCCCGGCGCTACCGGATTGATTCGCCGGGCATGGCCCGGCGCTACCCGGTCAATTCGCCGGGCTTGGCGCGGCGCTGCCGGGGCGGTTTGCCGGGCCATCCCCGGCGGCGCCTGCCGCAGCTCTTCCATACGCCCTGCATACGCGCACGTACAGACGACACAGGGGATTCGCCCTTATCATGGGCCGCTTCGATTGCAACAAGCGGATGACCGCGTGACCGTATCCACCCTCGCTTTTGTCTTCCCCGGCCAGGGCTCGCAGTCTGTGGGCATGCTGGCCGAGCTGGCCGAGCTGCACCCGCAGGTGCGTGAGGCCTTCACCGAAGCATCCGATGGTGCCGGCGTCGACCTGTGGGCGTTGTCCCAGGGTGGCCCGGAGGAAATGCTCAACCGTACCGAGTACACCCAGCCGGCCCTGCTGGCGGCCAGCATCGGTGTCTGGCGTGCCTGGAACGCCGCGGCTGGCCCGCGTCCGTCGGTGCTGGCCGGGCACAGCCTGGGTGAATACACCGCGCTGGTCGCTGCCGGTGCGCTGAGCCTGCATGACGGTGCGCACCTGGTGCGCCTGCGCGGCCAGCTGATGCAGGACGCTGCCCCGGCCGGCGTGGGTGCCATGGCCGCCGTGCTCGGTGCCGAGGACGCGCTGGTGCTGGAGGTCTGCGCCGAAGCGGCCGGCAGCCAGGTGGTGGTGCCGGCCAACTTCAATTCGCCGGGCCAGATCGTCATCGGTGGCGACGCGGCCGCGGTCGACCGCGCGCTGGCGCTGCTGGCCGAGAAGGGCGTGCGCAAGGCAGTGAAGCTGGCCGTGAGCGTGCCCTCGCATACCCCGCTGATGCGCGAAGCCGCCAACCGTCTGGCCGAAGTGATGGCCGGCCTGTCCTGGCAGGTGCCGCAGCTGCCGGTGGTGCAGAACGTTGATGCGAAGGTGCATGACGGCATCGACGCGATCCGTATTGCGCTGGTGCAGCAGCTGTACCAGCCGGTGCAGTGGACCGGCTGCGTGCAGGCACTGGCCGCCCGCGGCGTCACCCGGATCGCCGAATGCGGCCCGGGCAAGGTGCTGACCGGCCTGGTGAAGCGTATCGACAAGGCCATCGACGGCCGTTCACTGGCCACCCCGGGCGACTTCGAAGGCGCCCGCGAGACGTGGTCCGCCTGATTGCCCCTGTTCCTGCCGACCGTACCGGTGACCGCTGCCTGCGGCACGGGTGCGGCGGCCGCCCCAGCCTGAGGAAAACATCATGAGCAAGCCCCTGCAGGGTGAAATCGCACTGGTCACCGGCGCCAGCCGTGGCATCGGTGCCGCCATCGCCGATCTGCTGGCCGCCCAGGGCGCCACCGTCATCGGCACTGCCACCACCGAATCCGGCGCTGCCGCGATCGGCGAGCGCCTGGCCGCCCACGGTGGCCACGGCCGCGCCCTGAACGTGACCGATGCCGCCGCGCTGGACAGCGTGCTGGACGGCATCGCCAAGGAATTCGGCCCGATCTCGATCCTGGTCAACAACGCCGGGATCACCCGCGACAACCTGCTGATGCGCATGAAGGACGAGGACTGGGCGTCGATCATCGACACCAACCTCACCAGCGTGTTCCGCACCAGCAAGGCGGTCATGCGCGGCATGATGAAGGCACGCAAGGGCCGCATCATCAACATCGCGTCGGTGGTGGGCGTGACCGGCAATGCCGGGCAGGCCAACTACGCTGCGGCCAAGGCCGGCATCATCGGCTTCAGCAAGTCGCTGGCCAAGGAAATCGGTTCGCGCGGTGTCACCGTCAATGTTGTCGCACCCGGCTTCATCGATACCGACATGACCAAGGCGCTGCCGGAAGAAGCCCGCACCGCGCTGATCAACGACATCGCCCTCGAACGCCTCGGTTCGCCGGAAGACATCGCCCATGCGGTGGCCTTCCTGGCCAGCCCGGCGGCCGGCTACATCACCGGCGAAACCCTCCATGTGAACGGCGGCATGTACATGCCGTAAGCAAGGGGCGCAGGGATTGCGCCGCAAGTGGTTGATCTGCGAGGATTTTTGCTGCAATGCAAGGTCGCGCCGGTTTCCACTACACTATCCCACGGCCATCGCCTTTGATGGCGACCACTTTTTGAACCACTACTCCATCTGGAGCGATATCCCATGAGCACCATCGAAGAACGCGTCAAGAAAATCGTCGTCGAACAGCTTGGCGTCAAGGAAGAAGAAGTCACCAACAGCGCATCGTTCGTCGATGACCTGGGCGCTGACTCGCTGGACACCGTCGAGCTGGTGATGGCGCTGGAAGAAGAATTCGAGTGCGAGATCCCGGACGAAGAAGCCGAGAAGATCAGCACCGTGCAGGCTGCGATCAACTACATCACGGCCCACGTCAAGGCCTGATGCAGGACGTCAGTGCGCGTGCGGGCTTGCGCTCGCCGCGCACGGCACCCCATGGGGCCGCTGTTTGCGGCCCCGTGTGTTTGCGCATCACACCGAAGTAAACCGCGTTACCCGTAAAGAACGTTCGGGTCAGGAGAATCAGCAATGAAGCGTCGCGTCGTCGTAACCGGCCTGGGCATCGTCTCGCCGTTGGGCAATGATCTGGCCAGCAGCTGGGAAGGCATCACCCACGGTCGTTCGGGCATCGGTCCGCTGACCAACGTTGCTGATGCCTACGTGGATCGGTTCACCACCAAGATTGCAGGTGAGGTCAAGGGATTCGACATCACCGCCGACAATGAACTGTTCGGCAAATTCAGGGTCAGCGGCAAGGATGCCAAGAAGATGGACCCGTTCATCCATTACGGCCTCGGTGCCTCGTTCATGGCCCTGCACGATTCGGGCCTGGAGATCACCGACGCCAATGCCGAGCGCATCGGCGCCATCGTCGGCGCCGGCATCGGCGGCCTGCTCGGCATCGAAGAGCAGACCATCGAGTTCCACGAGGGCAAGAAGATCTCGCCCTTCTACGTGCCCAAGACCATCATCAACATGCTGCCGGGCCAGCTGAGCATCATCACCGGCCTGAAGGGCCCGTCGTTCTCGGCGGTGTCGGCGTGCGCGACCTCGAACCATTCGATCGGTACCGCGATGCGCATGATCCAGTACGGCGATGCCGACGTGATGGTGGTCGGTGGTGCCGAGCGTGGCTCGTCGCCGACCGCGCTGGGCGGCTTCTGTGCGATGAAGGCCATGAGCACCCGCAACGACGCCCCGGAACAGGCCTCGCGCCCGTGGGACAAGGACCGTGACGGCTTCGTGCTGGGCGACGGCGCCGGCATCCTGATCCTGGAAGAGTACGAGCACGCCAAGGCGCGCGGCGCGAAGATCTACTGCGAACTGGCCGGCTTCGGTGCCAGCTCCGACGCGTACCACATGACCGCCCCGAGCGAGAACGGCGAAGGCGCCGCGCGCTGCATGGTCATGGCGATGAAGGACGCTGGCGTGACCCCGGAACAGGTGGGTTACCTCAACGCGCACGGCACCTCCACGCCGCTGGGCGACCTGGGCGAGACCATGGCGATGAAGACCGCCTTCGGCGACCACGCCTACAAGATGATGGTCAGCTCCACCAAGTCGATGACCGGCCACCTGCTGGGCGCCGCCGGCGGCGTGGAAGCGATCTTCTCGGTGATGGCGCTGCAGGACAACGTGATTCCGCCGACCATCAACCTGGTCGAGCCGGGTGAAGGCTGCGACCTGGACTACGTGCCCAACGAGGCGCGCCAGGCCAAGGTCGACGTGGTGATGTCCAATGGCTTCGGCTTCGGCGGCACCAACGGCACGCTGATCTTCAAGCGCGTCTGACCTGTCTGTGGCGCCGGGCAACTGCCCGGCGCCGCTTGGTAGCGTCGAGCCATGCTCGACTCCGCCGTTGTGTAGAGTCGAGCCATGCTCGACTGAACGTGCAACCCAGTCGAGCATGGCTCGACTCTACATACGAAGAAGCCGCCGCAAGGCGGCTTCCGTGCATCTGATCCCGACCTGGCCGCCATGACCCACGCACCGCTGATCCACCCGCTGCCGCATCCGATCGACCTGCTGGCCCTGCAGCAGCACGACCCGGCACGCTTCCCGCTGCTGATGGAATCCACTGCCTCCGGGACCGCCCAGGGCCGCTGGAGCCTGCTGCTGGCCGCGCAGGGCGACGTGCTGCGGCTGGATGCCGATGGCCAGGTGCGTGACCAGCATGACCGGGTGCTGCCGGGCAGCTTCCTGCAGGCGCTCGACCATGCCTGGCGCGCACAGCGGCTGCCGCACGATGGCAGCCACAGCCTGCCGTTCCGCGGTGGCTGGGCGCTGATGCTGGATTACGAAGTGGCCAGCCAGATCGAAACCGTGCTGCCGGCGCGCGCGCGCGACGACGGTCGTCCGAGCGCACTGGCCCTGCGTTGCCCGGCCGCGCTGCTGCACGACCACGAGCACGGCACCGCCTTCGTCATCGCCGAAGCGGGAGAGCAGGCCCTGCTGGACGCGCTGGTGGCACAGGCGTCATCGGTACTGCCCGAAGCCGGGCAGGGCTGGCAGCCGCCGCAGTCGGTCAGCGAAGACCCGCCGCAGCGCTTCACCGACGGCGTGCGCCGGGTCATCGAATACCTGCGCGCCGGCGACGTGTTCCAGGTGAACCTGTCGCGGCGCTGGAGCGCGCAGTTCGCCGCGCCGGTCAGCCCGCAGGCGCTGTACGCGCAGCTGCGCCGCGCCAACCCGGCGCCGTTTGCCGGCCTGTTCAGCGCACACGGCCGCCACGTGGTCAGTTCCTCACCGGAGCGGTTGGTCTCCGTGCATGCCGGGCATGCGCAGACCCGGCCGATTGCCGGCACCCGTCCGCGCTTCGAAGGCGATGACGATGCCGCACGCATCCAGGAGCTGGTCGGCCACCCGAAGGAGCGCGCCGAGCATGTGATGCTGATCGACCTGGAGCGCAATGACCTGGGCCGCATCTGCCTGCCCGGCAGCGTGGTTGTCGATGAACTGATGACCGTGGAAAGCTATGCCCACGTGCACCATATCGTCAGCAACGTCAGTGGCCATCTGCGCCCCGAGGTGACCCCGGGCGAGGTGATCGCCGCGACCTTCCCCGGCGGCACCATCACCGGCTGCCCCAAGGTGCGCTGCATGCAGATCATCAGCGAGCTGGAGCAGGTACCGCGCGGGGCCTATACCGGTGCCTTCGGCTGGCTGAACCGCGATGGCGACCTCGACCTGAACATCCTGATCCGCACCGCCGAAGTGGATGGCCACGACGTCAGCTTCCGTACCGGCGCCGGCATCGTGGTCGATTCGGACCCGGACAAGGAGCTGGATGAAACCCGCGCCAAGGCCCGCGGCCTGCTGCGCGCGCTGGGCCAGCCGGGCTGAGGGCACGGGGCTTCGCCGGGCATGGCCCGGCGCTACCGGGAGGGTGACGCGTTGGTAGCACCGGGCCACGCCCGGCGAGCGAAGCGGGGTTTGGGACCCCCCGGCCATGACCCCACACCACCGGCACGGTATCCTGCACGACGGAATCGAGTTCAGAGGTAGTCCATGGCGGGAGCCAAGCGCGGGTGTCTGTTCGTGGTAACGCTGGTGGTGGTGCTGGGCGCCGTCCTGGCCGGCGCGGGCGCGTGGTTCTTCTACCAGCAGGGCCAGTTCGCGGACCGCCACATCACCCCGTCCGCCGAAAGCGTGGTCATCGCCAGCGGCGATGGCATGAATACCGTGCTGCGCAAGCTGCGCCAGGCCGGTGTGGACGAGGGCCAGGACACCCAGTGGCAGCTGCTGGCCCGCCAGCTTGACGCCGCCGGCAAGCTGAAGGTGGGCGAGTACGCACTGGACAACCGCCTGACACCGCGCGAACTGCTGCTGCGCATGCGCGCCGGCAAGGTGCTGCAGCACCGGGTCACGATCGTCGAAGGCTGGAACATCCGCCAGCTGCGTGCCGCGCTCAAGCGCGCCGAGCCGTTGCTGCACACCACCGATGCGCTGGATGACGCCGCACTGATGCAGCGCCTGGGCTTTGGCGGCCAGCACCCGGAGGGCCGCTTCCTGCCGGAGACCTATGTCTACCAGCGTGGCGACAGTGACCTGGATGTGCTCAAGCGCGCCCACGCTGCGATGGAAAAGGCGCTGGACGAGGCCTGGGAAAGCCGCGCGCCCGACCTGCCGATCAACAGCCCGTATGAACTGCTGACGCTGGCCTCGATCATCGAAAAGGAAACCGCGCTGGCCAGCGAGCGTCCGCAGATCGCTGGCGTGTTCATGCGCCGCCTGAAGATCGGCATGCGCCTGCAGACCGACCCCACCGTGATCTACGGCCTGGGTGCGGCATACGACGGCAACATCCGCCGCCGCGACCTGACCACCGATACGCCCTACAACACCTACACCCGTTCTGGCCTGACCCCGACCCCGATCGCCATGCCCAGCCGCGACGCGCTGATGGCCGCCGCGCAGCCGGCGCCCGGCGACGCGCTGTACTTCGTCGCCGTGGGCGATGGCAGTGGCGCGCACGTGTTCTCGCCCAGTCTGGACCGGCATAACGCCGCCGTAGCCCGCTACCTGCAGCAGCTGCGCCAGCAACGCACCCAGGAGACCCCGGCGCAATGAGTCCCGCGCTGCTTCGCCACCCGCGTTTCGTCAGCCTGGAAGGCGGCGAGGGCGCGGGCAAGACCACCGCCATCAACGCCATCCGTGACTGCCTGCGCCGCCACGGTCATGAGGTGGTAATGACCCGCGAGCCGGGCGGTACGCCGCTGGCCGAGCGCATCCGCGGCCTGGTGCTGAAGCCGGACGCCGAGATCGCCGCTGAACCGCTCAGCGCCGAAGCCGAGCTGCTGCTGGTGTTCGCCGCGCGCGCGCAGCATGTGCGCCAGGTGATCCGGCCGGCGCTGCGGCGCGGCGCCTATGTGCTGAGCGACCGCTTCACCGATTCCAGCTATGCCTACCAGGGCGGTGGCCGCGGCCTGGACCCGCAGTGGATCGCCGACCTCGAGCGCCGCGCCGTGGGCCTGCTGCCGGGCCTGACCCTGCTGCTGGACGTGGACGTCGCGGTCGGCCGCGCCCGCGCCAATGGCCGCGACCTGTGGCCGGACCGCATCGAGAGCGAGCAGGATGATTTCTTCCAGCGCGTGCGCGAAGTTTTCCGCCACCGCGCCCAGCAGGACCCGCAGCGCTTCGCCCTCATCGACGCCGCGCAGGTGCAGGAACGCGTGGCGGCCGACGTGGTCGCGCGCGTGGAGCGCTGGCTGCGGGACGGGGAGGGCGCATGAGCCACTTCTCGCCCTGGCAGCAGCGCGCCTTCGACCAGACCGTGGCCGCGCTCGATGCCGGCCGCCTCGGTCATGGCCTGCTGATCTGCGGCCCGGCCGGGCTGGGCAAGCGTGAGGTGGCGCTGGCGCTGGCCGACCATGTGCTGGCCCGCGGCGATGCCGCGCATGCGACGCGCACGCGGCAGCTGATCGCCGCCGGGACCCATCCGGACCTGCAGCTGATCAGCTTCATTCCGAACAAGAGCGGCGACAAGCTGCGCACCGAGATCGTCATCGAACAGGTGCGCGAGATCACCAACAAGCTGGCGCTGACCCCGCAGTACGGCGTGGCCCAGGTGGTGATTGTCGATCCCGCCGACGCAATCAATCGTTCCGCCGCCAACGCGCTGCTGAAAACGCTGGAAGAACCGCAGCCCGGCCGCTACCTGTGGCTGATCAGCAGCGACCCGGCGCGCCTGCCGCAGACCGTGCGCAGCCGCTGCCAGCGCCTGGAGTTCAAGCTGCCGCCACGCGAGGAAGCGCTGGCCTGGCTGCAGCAGCAGGGCCACAGCGAGGCAGCCGCGCGAGAAGCGCTCGACGCCGCGCGCGGCCACCCCGGGCAGGCCGACAACTGGCTGCGCGAAGATGGCCTGAGCCTGCGCCGCGAGGTGGGGCGCGAGCTGGAACAGCTGGCCGCCGGCAAGACCGGTGCGGTGGAACTGGCGCAGAAGTGGTGTGGCGACGACAACGCGGCGCTGCGCCTGCGCTTCGCCGCCGACCTGGCGCTGGCCCAGGCCAGCACCGATGCCTTGACCACGCCGGAGCGATTGCACAAGCTTGCAGCCTGGTTCGACGCTGCCAACCGCACCCGCGACCTGCTGCGCACCACGGTGCGTGCGGATCTTGCCGTGGTGGAACTACTGCTGGCCTGGAACAAGGTCAACGAGCGGCCTGCCGCAAGGGGAAATCGATGAGTGCCAGCAACGCCCGCCAGGGCATCCTGTCCCTGGCCGTGAAGGACAAAGCCGCGCTGTACAGCGCGTACATGCCGTTCGTGAAGAACGGTGGCATCTTCGTGCCCACGCCCAAGCGCTACTTCCTGGGCGACGAGGTGTTCCTGCTGCTGACGCTGCCCGATTCCAGCGAGCGCCTGCCGGTGGCCGGCAAGGTGATCTGGGTGACCCCGGCCGGCGCGCAGGGCAACCGCACCGCCGGCATCGGCGTGCAGCTGGCCGATGGCCAGGAAGGCGAGACCGTGCGCCACAAGATCGAGACGATCCTGGCTGGCCTGACCGGTTCGGACAAGCCGACCCATACGATGTGATTCCGGTAGCGCCGGGCCATGCCCGGCGGGCCTCGAAAACGGACGTGAACACGAATGTGAAAACCTGTTGACGGCCCCTGAAAAGCCCCTATAATGAGCGGCTCAGCAACACACCGGGCGGTTAGCTCAGCGGTAGAGCATTGCCTTCACACGGCAAGGGTCACAGGTTCGATCCCTGTACCGCCCACCATATAAAGTGCCTTGATATACAAGGGCTTATGATCAAAAAAGCCACCTCGAAAGAGGTGGCTTTTTTGTTTTGTAACAGCCTCATAACGGCAAAACGGGTATGGCGTGCCAGCCATCGCCTGCAGGCCATGCATGGGGCCGCAATGGAACGGTAAGTGGAGCTAAGCCCGCCTTCTCCAGTCTCCGCAACCGCTCGCCGTGATCATTCTGGCTTTTGTGCGTTCGCCCGACGGAACGCCTCGACGGCTTCTGCCACCGCTTCCTCAGGATTTCTGGGGAGGATGTTCACAGGGATGACTACCTCGCAGTCCACGGGCTCACGTCCTTCAATGCGAAGTTCCACCACAGCATTTCCCATCGCGCGGTGGAACACCGTGTAGAACTCGCGAACGTCTTCCTCGATTGGCCTGTGCTCGTCGTTCTGCAGCAATCCGCTATTCTCCAGTTGCGCGTGGATTTGCCCTTTCAGGAAATCAATCACGAACGCAAACACCATCGTCATGCGGTCGTTGAACAAGAGCACTCTGGCGGCCCCTTCATGCACCGCGTCCACCCTCATGATGAGCCGGCTAAGACCTGGCATGGGGCTATCCGGCCATAAGTTGAGCGCCACAGCCAACCCATCCAAACCAAGCTCTCCTTCGGGGGTTCCGCCTGCCTTCAACGCAGCGAGCGCCCCTTCGTTAATCAGCGGTTCCCAGGGCTCAATGCGATTGCGGGTTCGACAAAGCTCCCACGCTGTCGGCACCTTCAACTCGCTGGCGATGTAGTGCTTGGCCAGTTCTCGCATCAGGACCAGGTCGGCCTCAATCCGCCGGCGATCGGCCGGAATGTCCGGATCGACGATGCCGCCACCGAAGGATGCATGCGCCACGGCGTTCCGACCGCTGTCATACAGGTGCCGCCCCACATCCATGCCATCCTCACGCAGTTGGGCCACTCGGGCTCCAGCCTCGCCCGTCATGAGATCCACGTGGCGAGCAAACCAATCGGCGCGGTCGGCGCCCTGTTGGTATTGCGATTCAATTACCTTGAAGTAGCTCAGGAATGCGTAACTGTCGTGGACCCGTGTCAGGCGTTGCCCTTCCCGCCAGAACGCCAAAGCAATGCGCACGTTCTCCGACTCGATGATCGGCATATGATTGCAATCAAAATCTCGATCTCCGAACTGGCCCACTTCGGAATAGGCCTGCCGCATTTGCGCGCCAAACCCCATGGGGTGGCTGCCCTGGATGGTTTCGACCACATCCACGTATCCGTTCAAGAACCACCCCAGAACGGAGGTCAGTCGATAGACCTTGGCCAGTCCCTCTTCAATCTGCTGTGAGGTCCCCGGCACAGTGACGGCTGGCGCGGTGGGTTGCTGTCCGTTCTCGGTGCCGCGCAGGATGAAATCGTCCTCGGCGTACCGGATCCACACGTCCTTCTTCGGCCACGGTATGGAACTCGCCACCGCAGCGGACAGCCATCCCATTCGGCTGCGGAGCTTGCGCTCCACCTCCTCGCCAAACACATGGGGCACATACGGGGTCCGCACCGTTCCTCTCCTATGCGGCGACCTTGCTAGCGTCCGGCCACACCTTGAGCAACAACCCAAACAAGTGCTCAGTGCGCTTGCGAATGGCGTCCTCGTGCCAGTCGTCCGCCTCGGGGCCGTGGAAATACTGCGTCAGGTTGATCTTCGAATACTTCAACAGCTCGGGCCGCTTGGCCGACCATGCCGCGTTCTGCAGCGACGAATTGAATGCCCCCGTGATGAGCGTGAGGTTGCCCAAGGTGTTGAGCATCACCTCGCGCCGGGCGATGGCCTCTTGCTCGACCACCGGGTCCGCCTTCGCCTCGGCCGGCAATGGCCAGTGCGTTTGCCACGTCTGTGGCAACACGTGTTCGATGGTCAGGTTGGTGGGGATGGCCAGCACGGGGCTCTTGGTAGACTGCGCCGCGGCGTCAAGCGCTTCCAGGACCGCGCGGACCTTGTACTGGGCGATGCGGCCGTAGAGCGGCCATTCGAACACTGCGGTCAAAAGCTCCGAGTCGATGGGGAACTTGGTGCTCTCTCCCGCGCCTTTGCGCAAGTGCTCGGCCACGGCCTTGGCCGTCAGGCTGCCTCCCTTCTCCATCGCCTTGATGAGATCCACGAACAGGCGGTTATAGTTCTTGCTCGTGTAATTGGTGATGAGCCGGCGCATGAGGAAGGATTCAAGCACCGCCAGCACCTTGTCGAACTCGGTCTGGTCGTCGGGCATGAGCTCCGCATAGGCGTGCAGCAGGAAAGGGTAAACGGTGGTGGTGTCTACCGCTTCCAGGTTGCGCAGGAACCGGGCCAAGGCCAAGTGGCCGTCGGGATGGTGGAAGGCTTCGAACACATCGGCGTAGCGGGAGAGCTGGCGAATGTGACCATCCGCGTCCGCCGGCACCGGAATGAGCGACCCCGGCACCGGCTCGGCGTATTCCACAAAGGCCTTGAAGGCGTTGAACAGGTGTGAGGTCTTCACCTCATCTCGGGTCATCAGGGCTAGGTAGTGGTTGATGAAGAGATCGATGCGGTGGCGAGTGATGCGGCCTTGCTTAACCTCTTCCCGCCAGAACCCACCTTCGAAGCGCGCCCAATGCTGATCGTTGAGCGCTTCCACGTCCGCCTTTTGGTTCAGCGCCTTGCGGAACAGGTAGTTCTTGATGAGGTCGGCCGGCAACAGCTCGGTGCCGCGGGCATTCAAGGTTTCGAAGATGACCTGGGCCTCGTCTTCCTTGTCGAGGTTGATCACCACCAGCTGCAGGCCGCGGTTCACCACCTGCCACAGCGTTTCCAGGCGATCGGCGACCGTCTTGCTGGCCAGCTCGGGCGTGTCGTCGACGTCGTCCAGCTTCCCGTTCAACCAGTCGGACAACCGGGCGTGAAAATAGCGGTAGGCGCCGACGAGGTTGCTGCGGGCGAGCTCGGGCTTGCCCTTCATTGCCTTGTCCAAGTCTTGCAGGTTCAAACTCGCGTGGATGGTCTTGAACGCCGCCCGGTCGCTGTTGGTCGGCCACAGCTTGAACTTCTCGCTGGGGTCTTCCACCAGGTCGTCGTCGTTCTCCACCAAGCCCGTGAAGCGCCCCACGTAACGCTCGGCGCCGTGCTCAGCCGCCAAGTTGCGCCCCGCCATCAAGAACAGTTGCAGCGTGGTGAAACGCTGCTGCCCGTCGATGACCTGGCGCGCTTCCACGGACCCGGCCGGGTTGGGCAGTTGCTCCAACACGATGGCGCCCAGAAAGTGGGCGCGGGCAGCCCCGGTGCGCAGATGCCTATCGAGCAGCGCCAGAATGTCGTCCCACAACGGCTTCCAATTCTCGTCCTCCGCCCACACGTAGGGCCGCTGAAAAAGCGGCACCTGGAAGTTCACGCTGGGATCGAAGATGGCCTTGAGCTGACGGGTGTTCGCGTCCAAGTGGTCCCCTGTTGGTTGTGGCTGTCCCCAGCGGCCAGCTTACCGCGAACTAGGTTGCCCCGGTCCCGTCTCAAGGACTGAGTCAGAGTACGAGGCGCGCGCCGGCCCCAAGGCCGGCATTATCAGCCAGCTAGGCCACCGAGGTGCAGCCCTCGGCTATGATGCGGCTATGCCCGTCTCCGATGCCAGCGCCTTTGCTCTGCTCCGTGCCTTCGGGATGCTGGAGTTCACCCTGAAACGCACGCCGGGTTTTCTGGCGGCTGATGGAAATCCACTAGGAAACCAGCGGGCAAAAGCAAAGGCGGATTGGCCGGCCGTTGATCGCGCGGTGGCCGCGCTGGAGCCGGCGGACTTCCTCGACCAGCTGTCCGGGTCAACGCTCGCCAAGCTGCTGGGTGGAGCGCGCAACCGGCCGCAGGTGCAGTTCGTGCAAGTGGCTGCCGACGGCACCTGGAGCGCGAACTACGAGGACAGCCCCTTGCCACGCAACGACGTCGAAGCGCTGGTGGTCGCCATGCGGCGTGTGCGCAACAACCTCTTCCACGGCGGCAAGGAAGACCCATTGCAGGAGCCCTACCAGGGCGACGACGAGGAATGGACGGTGGCCGCCCGGGAAGTTGCCGGACTGCTGCTGGATCTGCTGGACCGTGGGGTGCTCAGGCCATATCCGCGAGACTGACGTCGCCTCTCGAAAGCGATCTTGCCGCCCAGTCCGACCACCTACTAAATGAAGTCATGAAAATAGACCGCGCCACCGCCTGGAAAGCCAAGTTGCCCGCCTTGACCCGGGCCCGTTGGCCCATCCGCTGCGGCCACGTGTTTTCGGCCGACGAGCCGGCGCTGCTGCGAGA
Organism: Stenotrophomonas sp. 704A1; assembly: GCF_030549525.1. Classification (NCBI taxonomy): domain Bacteria; kingdom Pseudomonadati; phylum Pseudomonadota; class Gammaproteobacteria; order Lysobacterales; family Lysobacteraceae; genus Stenotrophomonas; species Stenotrophomonas tuberculopleuritidis. The sequence goes on from NZ_CP130831.1 coordinate 1,070,157, forward strand.
AGGTATGTGGCCGCGCGACATGGACGATCGCTGTACCGTTTGCCTCGACGGCCACGCAATGCGCTGCTGGCGCTCGTGGACCGGCACGTGCATCTACGAAACCCACGTCGCGGTGGGCGAGGACGGCACAGGGGGCGCAGGGGTGCTGGACGTGCTCGACGACTCGGCCACGTACCGCCGCGCCGGCACCGACGCCGCCGCGCTGGAGCGCTTTGAAGGGATACTGCCGCTGGTGTGGCGCCGCGAGGACGACCGCGACGCGCTGGCCGGTGTGACGGCCATCGGTGGCTAACCATGGCCCGAGTCCCGGCCAACATGCTGTTGCTGCACCAGGGCGAAGAGGAGTTGTGCCAGCGCGCCGTGCGCCTGGTCGAAACCAACCCCGACTTGGCCGACCACCTGGGCATCACCGAGCGTGCCATGGACGTGATGGACATGCTGCGCCAGCACTACCAAGCCGACGACGACGAACGCGCCATCAGCCATCTTGGTATCCGCACGTTCAATGGCTTTGCCACCGCGTGGAAGCTCATGGCATCGGGCTATTACCAGGCGGCCACGCTCATCCTGCGCGACATCGTGGAGACCACCAACCTGGTCAATGCATTCCATGTGGACCGCGCGCTCATCGAAAGGTGGCGCAAGGCGGACCGACGTACGCTCAAGCGGGATTTCGGTCCCGCGGCCGTGCGCAAGATCCTCGACGACGCTGCGGGTTTGGGCAAGAGCCAGCGCGAGGCTATCTACATCAAGTTCTCCATGCTGGCTGGGCACCCCACGCTAGACGGGTTCGCCATGCTGCGCCCCAACGGCATGGACGCGCACATTGGCCCGTTCTCAGACCTCACGGCGCTGCGCGCAGTGCTGGAGGAAATGGGTATACTTGCCCCGCAAGCCGGCTTTGCATTTTGCATCTACCTGGACACGTCCATTGACGCGTGCAGCCAAGTCGCGCACTACTTCTTGACCGGCGCGATGGATTACTCGGGCAAATACTTGGGCAAGCCCTACTCGGATGAGGAGCGTTCGGAAGTCGATCGGTTGTTTGCACGCTCGCCTTGAGGTGCGCTGATGAAATGGGACTTGAAAGTGCTTCGGGGACACGTGGAGCGGCTGTTCGGCGAAGAGCAGCTGCGCACAGTCAACCAGTGCTTGCGAACCATCGGCGACCGGCGCGAGTTCAGTCGCTACCACTTCAACGAAGCTAAGGGCCGAATGGAGGGTGCCCTCCAGGGCCGCGAAACTTTCGAGTTGACTGCCGCGCTCCTTGGGGCGTTCGACACCGACGATCGGCAGTTCAGCACCGCACGATTTCAGGCGTATGCGCACACGGTTGCCTGCGTCCAGAACATGCACGCGGTCGTCGACAATATGGTCCATTTCGCCTACTACGTCCTCGGCGTCAACTTGGACCCGGCCACCCGCATTGAGAAGGAGCGCGACATCACCTGGTCCAAGGTGAGCAAGAAGCTCGTCGCGGGGCCCATCAAGGATGGGTTGAGCGCCTTACTGGACGATCCGGGCTTCACCTACCTCGCGGCTCTAAGCAACCACTCCAAACACCGTTCCATCGTCGAGGTTTCCTACTCGGTGAACTTCGAGTCGGACGCGGTCGAACACGGTCTGCGATTCAACCCCTTCACCTACGATGGGGTGACATATCCCACCAAGTGGGTTCGCCCCACGCTGATCGACGAATACCAGCGGCAAGAGGGCTTGATACTGATGATCGGCAACGCGGTGAACGACGAGCTCAGGGATCGATCCTGAGCTCGACGGTCAGCGACGCACCAAAGCCGCCTGCGATGGGGCGTAAACGTAGTCGGTGATCGTCCCGTCCTGGATGCGCTTTACTGCTTCGTCGATGACGTGGAGCGGCACTAGGAACCATCGCGCGGCTTCACCGGCTTGCCGAACCGGTCCTCGATCGTCAGATCCAGCCGGGGTTCCTGGAAAATGCGTTGGAACAGGTTCTCCAAGCGGGTGCGGTTGAGGATGGACAGCTTATAGGTGGGCACCATCTCGACCTTGGGATGACACGCACATGCTTCTTCGACTTGAAGCGGGTGGTGCCGTGACGGGCGTCGTAATCACTGCACAGCGCCGCCGCAGGATCGCCGGGGCGGCAGCCGGTCCACGCGATGCACTCCATGTAATCGCGCAGGTAAGCGTTCCCGGCTTTGTCCAGCAGGGCGCGCCGTTGCTGGCGCTTCAGATACAGGTCACGGCGTTTGCCGGCATCCTGATAGGGCTTGACGCTTTCCCATTCAAACGCACGGTCTTGGGCCACCTTGCGTAGGGGGACTGCGCGGTTCAGCGCCGCAACCAGCGGAGTACGCATCCGGTTGACGCTGGCCTTGCTCAACGGCCCGGCGGCTGGCGGCCAGCCGCGCTTGCTCGGGAGAGGCGTTAGCTCACCACGCTTCACGCGTTCGCGCCAAGCTTCCAGATCATCCTGGTGCAGCTTCGCTAAACGGATCTTCCCTAGCGGATCACCGTAGACCGTCCGCTCAACCGGCGCTCTGTGTCTGCGGCTGCATCCTTGCGGCCTTTGCTGCGCAGCCAAGTGACATAGACCCGGCAAGCGTCGGCCACGCTGTCCTTGACCACTTCTGACGGCGCTCCCTGCTCGGCCGTTTCGGTCAGCAGCTTGCGGGCTTGCGTGCGAGCTGCTTCGGTAGTGACACCCGGCCACTTCCTAGTGCACGGATATTGTTCCTATGCCATTGCACGTTCCTGGACTTCACGCCGGATGGCTGGACACGCAGAAACAACTGCGGAACTGCCACATCCCACAGTCGATAGGGTTCGGATTCGGGCTTCAGGGCCGTAACGATGGCCGGGGCAGCTTCTTTGCGAGCTTCACTACGCCTCCGTAACAGCTCCTATAACAGCAATTTGGATTAGCCTTCACACGGCAAGGGGCAAAGGTTCGATCCCCGTACCGCCCACCATGTTGCAGAACGAAAGAGGCTTCCAGCAATGGGGGCTTTCTGTTGCCTGCGATCCAGCAAGATCAGCTGGAAGCGCACACCGTTTCAGCCTTGTCCGTCCAGCAGTTCGCGCGCGATCATCGCTGTTCCATCCAGCAGGTCATGGCCGCTGCCGGCCTGCACCACCACGCCCAGCAGGCTGCGGCCCACCTCAAGGTTGCCCGCGCTGAGTTCCATCTCACCTTCAAAGCACAGATCGGCCAACCACTCGTGGGCCTGCTGCAACCCGCGTTTGCGGGTACGGCGGAACTCTGCGAGCAGCTTGTCGCGGCCGGCCTCATGCTGGCCATCGGCGAGCAGGCCGATGGCGCCGCCATGGGCCGCGCGCCAGTAGCGGGGCAGCGGTCGGCCGTTCGCGTCCACCGCCTCGGCTGCAAACTGTGCACAGTACATCTCGTAGCGTTTGCCGGTGGTGCTGGCGGGCACGATGCCGGCCTCGGCCAGCAGGCGTTCGGCTTCATCCAGTTTGCTGAATTTCAAGCGCAACAGCGCAGGGCGGCTCAGTTGTTGTGCCAGCGCCTGCTGGTTGGCGGCGAACCAGACGTTCCAGCCCACGGTTGCGCGGCCTTCCAGTGCGGCCTTGAAGTACTCCAGGTGTTCGGCGTCCATTGCGGTCTCCTGCGCTCCCTGCGCGATTGTAGCGGCACCGCCCATGCCGCCGATCAGGCTGCGCTGCCCGCCAGGCAGTGATGCGCCTCGCGTACCAGTTGCCGCGCTGCCAGGATCAGGCCATCGGTGTGGAAGGCGCCCAGCTGCTCATCCGGGCCGCTGTCCACCCGCGCGCGTTCGGCGGCGTGCAGGAGATCAAGCAGCACGGCGAGTGGCACCGAGCGTGCGTGCGGCGCAGCGCTGTCCGTCTGCATCGTCTGCTTGCCGGATGGCATTGAGGCAGGCGAAGAACCGGGCCGGCGGCACGGGGGGATGCTGGTCGCGCAATGCGCACTCGATCTCGCGTGCGAGGTCTTCAGGCACGTCGGTGGCGATGTCGCCAATCAGTGCGTGCAGGTGGGGATGGATGGAGGTGCGGTTGGTCATGGCGAAACCCTCACTGGCGTAGGGCCACCTTGCGGAGTGAAGGTGGCGGACGGTGCGGGTTGGCGTACCAAGGCTGAAAAGCTCACAGGGAGAAAAGGCCTGGCGGATCTTGCGATCCCCACGCACCGCCCGCCATGCAAGGCAGCCGGTGCATTCTCTTTGCTGCGATCGATATCGCAACATCCTGTGAGCCTGTTCATTTATTCGAGACGCCAATCCCGGCCAAGGCAACCTGCCTCGGCGAGGCGATCTTCGATTCGTGCAAACACGGAAGTCAGTGAGGAACGTTGCAACAATGTCCTGCAGGAGCCGGCGTTTCCGGATCTGTGCAGCCCACCACTCTCTCCATGTGCGCCCCATCGTCCATGGCGCACTCCGCTGCCCGCACCTGAACCGGACTGTGCCGCTCGACGGTCGCCTCGGAGTGGCAATCACGTCATCCGGCGCGTGACCCCGTCGAATGTGCCGTCAATGAGAGCAGGCGTTCCATTCCTGCGCTGTCCCACCGGCCCGGGCAGGCGTAGTCTCGGCCCGTTGCCGTGCCCATCCGCCCTGGAGTGCCACCATGCCGCTCGCCCGTATCGATCTTCGCAAAGGTAAATCCGCCGACTACCTGCACCGCGTCGGCGAAACGATCTACCAGGCCATGCGCGCGGTGGGCGTGCCGGAAAATGATCGCTTCCAGATCTTCCAGGAACACGCGCCCGGCACGCTGATCTACGACCCCGGCTATCTGGGCGTGGACCGCAGCGACGACTTCATCTGCATCCAGATCACCTGGAACGAAGGGCGCACGCTGGAGCAGAAAAAAGCGTTGTACCTGGGCATTGCTGAGGGCCTGCACGCGGCAGTGGGCATCCGCCGCGAGGATGTGTTCATCAACCTGGTGGAAGTGAAGAAGGAAAACTGGTCGTTCGGGAACGGGCAGGCGCAGTATGTGCGTTGATGTGCACCGGGTACCCGCGCATGGCGTGGATCCCGCGGCTGGCGCTGGCCCCTGCGTCACCGTGTCGCAGGCAGTAAACCCTGGACGGGGTCCAAGGTTGGCTGCGGGCCCGTAGAATGGCCCCGTGCGTCACTCTGTCCTCCATCGCCGGTTCCAGGCCCTGGCATGGCTTGCCATGCTGCTGGTGCTGCTCGCCCCGCTGGTGAGCCGTGGTTTGGCGCATGGCCACGTTGCGGCTGCCGCGCCGGCGGTGGCGATGGATCACGCGATGCACGCAGAGCATGCGCAGCACGCGATGGAAGGGCATCACGACCATCACGCGATGGCGATGCCGCACGGCGAGGCCGCAAAGAAGCCGCCTGGCGATCCACATGCCGAGCATGAAATGGGCGTGGACTGCGAGTACTGCCTGATCGCGGCGCGATTGATCACCCTGCTGGTGGCGGCGTTGCTGCTGCTGGTGCCCTTGGTGCCGATGTGCAGGGAGCGGTTGGGTGCGGTGCTGGCGTTGCCTGCGCGCCTTGCTGGAACCCTGGGCGCGCGTGGACCGCCGCGGGCGTTCGCTGGCTGAGCCGCGCACGCGAACGCCGCCGGGCATGGCCCGGCGCAACCGATCTGATTGAAGCTGCTGGGCATGGCCCGGCGTTGTCGAGCTGATTGAAGCCGCCGGGCATGGCCCGGTGCACCCGCGTGCGACCTTCTTTCTGCTGCTCCTGTTGATGGGGCGGCATTGCATGCCGTGGAAACATGAAAACGAATCCGAATGTCGTTGCCCTGCGCTGGGCGACGCTGCCGGCGCTGTGCGCCTGCGCCCTGTACACCGCACCGGCCCGCGCCGATGCGGCAGACCCCACCACCCTGGACACCGTGCGCGTGGTCGATACCCGCCATGGCGAACTGTCGGCCGTGCCCAGCGCGGGCTCGGCCCTTGGCCTGAGCGTGCTGCAGACGCCGGCCGCGCTCACCGTCATCGACCGCGAGCAACTGCAACAGCGCGGCGACAGCAGCCTCAACGATGCGATCAGCCGTGCGGGTGCGATCAGTGCGATGCCGCACCCGGGCAACGGCCTGAGTGCGCTGTCCAGCCGCGGCTTCACCGACGGTGCTTCGGTCATGCGCCTGTACGACGGGCTGCGCCAGTACGGCGGCGTGGGCATCACCTTCCCGTTCGATACCTGGTCGATCGATCGCATTGAAGTGTTGCGCGGACCGGCGTCGGTGATCCATGGCGATGGTGCGATCGGCGGCGTGATCAACATCGTGCCGAAGAAGCCTTCGCGCGGTGCGATCGACAACGAGATCAGCGTAACCGTGGGCAGTGAGGACACCGCGCGCCTGGGCGTCGGCAGTGGCGGCGCACTGACCCCCGAGCTGGCCTACCGGCTGGATGTGAGTGGCAACTACAGCGGTGGCTGGGTGGATCGCGGGCGTAACAGTGACGCGACATTCTCCGGTGCGTTGCTGTGGCAGCCGCGCGCGGACCTGCAGCTGACCCTCACCCATGCGCAGGGCTACCAGCAGCCGATGCGCTACTTCGGCACGCCGCTGGTGGAGGGCCGCCAGCTGGACGCGCTGCGCCACCGCAACTACAACGTGGCCGACAGCGTGATCCGCTTCCGTGACCGCTGGACCCAGCTCGATGCGCTGTGGACGCCGACCGCGAACGTGGAATGGCGCACGCGCCTCTACCAGATCGACAGCCAGCGCGATTGGCGCAATGCCGAGGCCTATGTCTACAACCGCGCTACCGGCTTGATCGATCGCTCGGGAAACACCGAGATCACTCACAACCAGGACCAGACCGGGCTGACCTCGACGCTGCGTGTGCAGGGGCAGGTAGGCGGGCTGGCCAACAGCTTCGCGGTGGGCCTGGATGCCAACCGCGCGCACTTCAGGCACACCAACAACACCTATGCCGGCAGCTCTGGCCCGGTCGATCCGTTTGACCCTGTGCCGGGCCAGTTCGTCAGCGATGCGCCGAATCTGCCGCGCTACCGCAACGGTGCCGAGCAGTACGCACTGTTCGTGGAGGACCGGTTGGCGCTGAGCGAGCGCTGGTCGGTACTGGGCGGCCTGCGCCACGATCGCGCGCGCATCGATCGCACCGATCTGATCAGCGGTGCGGCGGCGTTCTCGAAGACCTACAGCAGCACCGGCTGGCGCGCGGGTACGGTGTTTGCGTTGCGCCCGACGTTGAGCCTGTACGCACAGTACGCGCAGGCGGCCGACCCGGTCAGTGGCCTGTTGATGATCAGCCCGGCCAACGGTGCCTTCGATCTGGCCAAGGGGCGGCAGATCGAGGTGGGCGTGAAGCAGGCCTTTGACGGTGGCGAGTGGACGCTGGCGGCGTACCGGATCCGCAAGACCGGGCTGCTCAGCCGCGACCCGCTGGTGCCGGATCGTCGGGTGCAGGTGGGCGCGCAGACCTCGCGCGGTATTGAAGCCTCGTTGAACTGGACCTTCGCGCCGCAGTGGTCGCTCGATGCCAATGCCACGGTGTTGAAGGCGGAATTCGAGGACTTCCTGGAAACCACCGGTTCGCCGGCGGTGCTGGTCTCGCGCGACGGCAACGTGCCGCCGAACGTGGCCGAGCGGCTGGCCAGTGCGTGGTTGAGCTGGCAGTTCCTGCCCGACTGGAGCGCGGCCGCAGGTGTTCGCTATGTCGGCAAGCGCTACGCCGACAACGGCAACACCTTGGAGCTGCCGGGCTACAGCACCACCGACCTGGCGCTGAGCTGGCAGGCGGCACCGCGCACGCGGGTGAGCGCACGCCTGTTCAACGTGTTAGACAAGGCGTACTACGCGACGGCGTACTACACCAGCACGCAGTGGCTGCTGGGCGCGGACCGCCGCGTCGAGTTCACTGTCGACCACCGCTTCTGAGGGGGCCGGCCATGTCGCTGCGATCCACCGCCAAGCGCTGGACGTATCTGGTGCACCGTTGGCTGGGCATTTGTGGCTGCCTGCTGATGCTGCTGTGGTTTGCCAGTGGCATGGTGATGCTGTTCGTCGGCTACCCGAAGCTGACGCCGGGCGAGCGGCTGGCAGCGTTGCCGGTGCTGGACGGCACGCACGCCGTGCTCGGGCTGTCGGCGCTGCCAGCGGCGGTGCAGGCTGAGCCGGAAAGCGTGGCGCTGACCACGCTGCGCGGTGAGCCGGCCTACGTGGTGCGCAGTGGCGGCAACGTGGGCGCCTGGTCTGCGCGCACCGGCCAGGCCCTGTTGCCGGTGTCGGCACAGCGCGCCGAGGCTGCCGCGGCGCAGTACGCTGGGGGACAGGCCTTCGTCGGGGCGATGCGCGTCGATGAGGATCGCTGGACGCATTCGCGCGCACTGGACGCGCACCGACCACTGTACAAGGTGGAAGTGGGCGGCCCGCAGCCAGGCAGTCTGTACGTGTCCTCGCGCACCGGCGAAGTGGTGCTGGACGCGCCGTACCGCCAGCAGCGCTGGAACTACGTCGGCGCGTGGCTGCATTGGCTGTACTTCCTGCGCATGCAGTCGGTGGACCCGGTGTGGACGTGGGTGGTGATCGTGCTGTCCGGGCTGTGCACGGTTGTGGCCATCAGCGGCATCGTGGTGGGCGTGTGGCGCTGGCGCTTCCGTGGTCGCTACCGGTCCGGCGCGAAGACGCCGTATGCCGAACCGTGGATGCGCTGGCACCACCTGATCGGGCTGTTGGCGTCCGCCTTCGTTCTCACCTGGATATTCAGCGGGTTGATGTCGATGAACCCGCTGCAGGTGTTCAGCAGCACCGCGGGCGCAGTGGATACCGCGCGCTATCGCGGTGCGGCAGTGGCGCTGGATTCTGCGATGGCACGGCCGCAGGCGTTGCTTGCCGCAGCGTCCCGGGAAGGTGTCGTGCCGGTGGAAATCCAGTGGCGTCGCATCGGTGGCGAACTGTTCGCGGTGCTGCTGGACGGGCAGGGTGGTACGCGCATCGTTTCGCAGGCACAGGGGCAGCTGCATGTCGCCCGGGTGCTGCCCACCCCGTGGCTGCAGCAGCACGCGCAGGTGATGGGTAGGGGGCCGTTGCGTGCGTTCTCGATCCTGCACACGCCCGACGAGTACTTCTACCCGCGTGCCCCCGAGGCGATGAACGGTGCAGCGGTGCGGCGCTTTCCGGTAGCTGTGGCGGACTTCGGCGATGCGCCCGCCACACGGGTTTATTTCGACCTGGCCACCGGTGATCCGCTGCTGACCCTGGGCCATCGCGAGCGGGTTGGCCGCTGGCTGTTCTACCTCCTGCACAGCTGGGACCTGCCGGGCATGCTGCGCCAAGAGAACACGCGGCTGGGCGTGTTGCTGGTGTTGAGTGTGGCGGGTTCAGGCCTGTGTGCCACGGGCGTGGTGATCGGCTATCGTCGCCTGCGGATGAAGTTCCGGCGCCGTCGGCACTGACGTCGGCTGCGATTTGTACACAGCACGGCTGGACTGCCGGTGAACCCCGCGGCACGCCCGCTTACGGAAGACCACGTTTGCCCGGCATCATGTCGGGCAAACGTGACATGGAATTCCCGATGTCCCCCACCGTTCACCGCAAGCTGCGCATTGCCGGCGACCTGTACACCGGCCAGAAAGTGGTCGACCAGCAGTTCCACGACTGCGACTTTTCCGGCGCCGACCTGACCGGCACCGAGTTCATCAACTGCAGCTTCTACAACGCTGACAGCCGCACCGGCTGCCGCTTCAACGGCGCCACGCTGAAGGAAGCCAGCTTCCGCGGCTGTGACATCAGCATGTGCCATTTCAACTTCATCAAGGCACTGGGCCTGGAAATCAGCGAGTGCCGCGCGCAGGGCGCGGATTTCAGCAACGCCAGCTTCATGAACCAGATCACCACGCGCAGCTGGTTCTGCAGTGCCTTCATCAAGAAGTCCAACCTGCGCTACGCCAACTTCTCGCGGGTGACGCTGGAAAAGTGCGAGCTGTGGGAGAACCGCTGGGACGGCGCCAACCTCAGCGGCGCCAGCTTTGCCGGTTCGGACCTGTCGGCGGGCCAGTTCGAGGGCATCGACTGGAGCAGTGCCAACTTCACCGACTGTGACCTGACCGGTTCGGAGCTGGGCGATCTGGACCTGCGCGTGGTCAACCTGCGCGGGGCGCGGCTGGATGTGCAGCAGGTGGCATTGCTGATGCAGCGCATCGGCATCACCTTGGTGCCGTAGGCATCAGCCGGCGTACGCCACCCAGCCCTTGAAGCTGAAGCCGGCATAGAACAGTTCCACGCCGTCGAAGCCGGCCTGTTGCAGCAACGCGACGTCCTGCTCGGGTGACTGCAGCGGCAGCCGCTCGATCATGACCTCGATCGTGCGCTGGGCATCGGCGTGGGTCACCCCGGATGCCTCGGCGAAGGCCAGGTAGCGCTGCAGCCAGCGGCGCTTGCCTGCTTCATCGGCCGGTACGCTGTGGTGGGCTAGCACCAGCGGCGCGCCCGGACGCAGGCGGCGGTGCAGCTCGCGCAGCGTGTGCAGCCGCTGCGCGGCATCGAGGAAGTGCAGTGTCAGCAGGCAGCTGGCGCCGTCAAAGCGCACATCCGGTGCATCGTCGATATAGCCTTCCAGCAATTCCACCTGCGCCATCAGTGGCCCCAGCGTCTGTTGCGCAAGCGCCAGCATCGGCGCGGCCGGGTCCACGCCCAGCAGCTGCCAGCCCGGATGTGCCTCGGCGAAGGCCTTCAGTTCCAGCCCGCCCCCGGCCCCGAGTACCAGCACGCGGCCGTGTGCGGGAACGACTTCGGCCAGCAGCAGGCGGCTCATCTGCTGCAGGGCGAGGAAGCCCGGCACCTGCCGCAGCGGACCGTCGGCGTAGCGGGCCACCACCTGCGGGTCGGAGAACGTGGACATGCGCGGATTCCTGCGGCGGGGGACTAACCACTGTAGCGCGGCGCGCAAGGGGCATTGCGCGCCGCGGCGGCACAGGCACGGCGGGGTTCAGGCCGCTGCAGCCTCAGGCACATCCTGCAGCTGCACCTCGCCGAGGAAGCTCCCGCTGCTGGTGGCCGGCCGCTGCGCTTCGATGGCGTGGGCGAACTGCACGCCCGGGTCATCCTGCAGGCGCTCGAACAGCTGTTGCAGCTTCGGGAACCCGCGGCGGTCGACCACCTGGTGGTAGTCGTTCCAGCGCGCAATGCCGGCGAAGTAGGCGTCGGCGAAACTGCGCTGATCGCCCAGCAGCCAGGGGCCATTGCCGATCATCTGCTCCAGCGCCTGGTGGGCGTGGCGCACCTTGGTCGTACCGTAGGCCCGCAGCGCCTCACCCTCGGCACCTTCGGCGTGTTCCAGCGCGTGCCAGAGCGGGGCATAGGCACCGAAGAAGCTGGTGTTGAGATAGGCCAGCCGATGGTTGAGGCGGTCGAAGCCGGGCGTGCCCTGCGCGAAGCCCAGCCCCTGCGGGATGCCCCGTGCGGCGAGATGGTTGAGGATGGCCAGGCTTTCACTGAGCAGTTCGCCCTGGGCGGTGCGCAGCGTCGGGGTTTCGCCCAGGGGGTTGAGGCGACGGTACGGGTCACCCTGCACCTGGCCGGGCATGTCGATGCGGCACAGCTGGTAGGGCTGGCGCAGCCATTCCAGGGCGACGATGGAGCCGAACGAGCAGCCCGAGGGCACGCCGTAGAAGAGGATCGGGGTCATGGCAGGTTTCCGGTTCAAGCCGCGGTGCGGCGGGTAGGAAAAGCGTGCCTGTGTGGACATTGCCGAGGAAGCCGTCCCGCTGGCATCCTGAAGTCCACCTCCGTGGACATTGCGCATGCTCAACCTCAACGATCTGGCCCTGTTCGTGACGGCGGTCGAACAGGGCGGTTTCGCCGCCGGCGGGCGTCACCTGGGGCTGCCGCGCTCGACGTTGAGCAAGCGCGTGGCGTTGCTGGAAGCGCAGCTTGACGTGCGCTTGCTGCAGCGCAGCTCGCGCCGCTTCGCGCTGACCGAGGTTGGCCAGGCGTTCTTCGAGCGCGCCTGTGCGGCGCTGTCGGAAGTGGAGGCCGCCGAAGCGATTGTCCGCGACCGCCAGGCCGAACCCAGTGGCACCGTGCGCATCAGCGCGTCCATTCCGGTCGTGCAGGACCAGCTCGCTGCCTGCCTGCCCGCACTCGCCCGCCGCCATCCGCGGCTGCGCATCGAAGTCGATGTCAGCGATCGCTTCATCGATCTGGCACAGGAAGGCATCGACATCGCCCTGCGTAGCCACTTCGGTCCGCTGCCGGATTCCGGGCTGGTGCAGCGCTCGCTGGGCAGCGAGCGCATCGTGCTGGTGGCTGCACCGGACTATCTGGCCAGCGCGCCCGCCCTGGAGTCACCGGAGCAGCTGTGCGCGCACGCAGGCCTGCTGACCGCGCGTCATGCAACGCGCTGGACGCTGCATGATGCCAACGACCGCCGGGTGCAGGTGGAGCCGCAGGTGGCGCTGGTCGGCAACGAGTCGACGCTGCTGATCGCCGCAGCCGAAGCCGGGCTTGGCATTACCGTGCTCCCGCACAGCCTGTGTGCAGCGGCCCTTGCCGCTGGCCGCCTGCAGCAGGTTCTGCCGGCCTGGCACGCCGGCGAGGTGACCACCAGTGTGCTGATGCCGCACCGTCGCGGCCAGTTGCCGGGCGTGCGCGTGGTGGTGGATGCGCTGGTGGCGCACTACCAGCTCAGCGCAACGCCTGCGCAAGTACCTGCCAGATCCGCGGGTCCTGGCATTGCGAGACGTTGAAGCGCAGGTAGTCGGCCGCGCGCTGCGACTGGCTGAACGCGTTGCCCGGTGCCAGCACGATGCCCTCGCGCAGGCATTGCCGCGCCAGTGCGGCGGCATCGCGGCCATCGGGCAGCCGGCACCACAGGAACAGCCCCGCGTCGGGTTGCAGCCAGGGAATGATGCCCAGCCTGTGCAGCTGCCGCAGCGTGTGCCGGCGCGCGTCGGCCAGGCGCGTGCGCACCGCCTGCATGTGGCGCCGGTAGCCGCTGTCGGTCAGTGCGACATGCATCAGCTGCGCAGCCAGGTGACCGCCACCGAAGCTGGTGGCCAGCTTCAGATCGGTCAGTGCCTCGATCCAGTCACCGCGCGCGGCGATGAAACCGCAGCGCGAGGCGGCCGACAGCGTCTTGGAGAAACTGCCGACGTGGATCACCCGCGACAGCCCATCGAGTGCGGCCAGCCGCGGTGCCGGCTGCAGTTCGAAGTCGGCGAAGATGTCATCTTCGACGATCACCAGTTCGCTGCGCTCGGCCAGGCCCAGCAGGCGATGCGCGGTGCTGGCCGACAACACGGCGCCGGTCGGGTTGTGCAGGCCGGAATTGGTGATGTACAGCCGCGGCGCGTGCGACTGCAGTGCCTGCGCGAATGCCTCCAGGTCCGGGCCGCTGTGCGTGTACGGCACGCCAATGGCCTGCACCTGGTGTGCCTTCAGCAACGCGTGGTAGTTGAAGTAGCTCGGGTCATCCACCAGCACGCAGTCGCCGGGCTTGAGCAGGAAGCGGCAGATCAGATCGACGGCATGGGTGCCGGATTCGGTCAGCAGCACCTGTTCCATCGGCGCATCGATGCCCAGCGTGGCGGCGCGCCGCTGCAGCAGCTGGCGCAGCGACGGCAGACCGAGCGGGCTGCCGTAGTCGACCAGATGCGATGCGTCCACGCGTGCCAACCGACGCAGCCCACGGCGCACGCCGTCCTGGTACAACCAGTCGCTCGGCATCCAGCCGCAGCCCGGCTTGAGGTGCCCGGCCGGGGTTTCCAGTGACTGCCGCGAAACCCACAGCGGGTCGACCGCGCGTTCCCGCTGCGGCTCCATCGCCGCCAGCGCCAGCGGTGCGACCGGACCACTGACGTAGAACCCGGAGCCTGCGCGCGCGCTGATCACGCCTTCTGCGGCCAGGCGCTCGTAGGCCTCGACCACGGTGGAGACCGACACCCCCATCGCCGCCGCCTGGGCACGTACCGAGGGCAGGCGCGAGCCGGGTCCATCGATGCGCGCACTGATGCGGGCGCGCACCGCCTGGATGACCGAATCGATGCGGGTAGGCGGACCTGACATGGGGACTGTAGTGGAAGTATGGGCAGTACAGTTACTTTCGACTGTACTGGATTGTAGCTGGGGTATCCGCGATGCGGGTGGTTCCATGCCCGCATCTGCCGGGCGCCGCCCGGGACTCCAGGAGCGCAGGCGTGGAACGGTCGGTGAACGGGTGGATCAATGGCTTCATCGGTGTGGTGATCTTTGCCGGATCGCTGCCGGCAACCCGCGTGGCGGTGCTGCAGCTGGATGCCGGCTTCGTCACTGCGGCGCGCGCCAGCATCGCCGCGCTGCTCGGCCTGGCCCTGCTGTTGCTGCTGCGCCAGCCGCGCCCGCATCGGCGTGATCTGCCGGGCCTGGTGCTGGTCAGTCTGGGCGTGGTGGTGGGATTCCCGTTGCTGACCGCGTTGGCCCTGCGCCACGCCTCGTCGGCGCACACCATCGTGTTCGTCGGCCTGCTGCCGTTGAGCACCGCGGTGTTTGGCGTGCTGCGCGGTGGCGAGCGCCCGCGCCCGGCCTTCTGGCTGTTTTCGCTGCTGGGCAGCGCCTGCGTGGCCGGCTACGCCGCGCGCAATGGTATCGAGGCTTCGTGGCAGGCCGATCTGCTGATGCTGGCGGCGATCGTGGTGTGCGGGCTGGGCTATGCCGAAGGCGGGCGACTGGCGCGGCACCTGGGCGGCTGGCAGGTGATCAGCTGGGCGCTGCTGCTGGCGTTGCCGGTGATGCTGCCGCTGACCGTGCTGATGCGCCCGGCCTCGTTCGCTGCGGTGCAGGCATCGGCCTGGTGGGCGCTGGGCTATGTGGCCGTGTTCAGCATGCTGGTGGGGTTCCTGTTCTGGTACCGCGGCCTGGCCCAGGGCGGCATCGCTGCGGTGGGCCAGCTGCAGCTGCTGCAGCCGTTCTTCGGCCTGGCGCTGGCGGCGGTGCTGCTGCACGAAGCGGTCAGCGCCAGCATGCTGCTGGTGACCGTGGCGGCAGTGGCCTGCGTGGCCGGCGCACGCCGCTTCAGCCGCTGAACGCATCGCCGGCGATCACGCCGCGATACCGTTGGCGTATCGCACAGGCGCGAAAACAGTATTGGCCGTCGTGCGCACGCTGGCCGATGCTGGCCGGATGAAGCCGAATTCCAGCATTTCCTTCGACGGCCAGGTGGGCCTGGTGACCGGTGCCGCCGGTGGCCTGGGCCTGGCCTACAGCCGCCTGCTGGCCCAGCGCGGCGCGCATGTAGTGATGCATGACGTCGGCGCCGGGCTGGATGGCACCGGGACCGATCCGCAGCGCGTGGCGCAGGCCGCCGCTGCGCTGCGCACGCAGGGCCTGGCGGTGGACGCCGCCGCCGCTGCCATCGACCAGCGCGCCGGCTGCCACGCGCTGGTGCAGGACATCCTGCAGCGGCATGGGCGGCTGGACTTCATCATCCACAACGCCGGTTGGGTGGCGTACGCGGGCATCGAGGCGGTGCAGGACGACGCGCTGGAGCAGATGCTGTGCCTGGCCGCGAAGACGCCGCTGTGGCTGGCCCAGGCCGCATGGCCGGCGATGCGGGCAGCCGGCGGCGGGCGCATCGTGGTGACCACGTCGGATCGCGCGCTGTACCCGCAGTATGCCCAGCGCGGCCTGGCGGCCTATGCGATGGCCAAGCTGGCGGCGCAGGGGCTGGTCAACGTGCTGGCGCTGGAGGGGGCCGAGCACGGCATCGTGGTCAACGCGGTTTCGCCGGTCGCCAAGACCCGCATGTGGGGCATCGACGGCGAACCGGATGAGCTGCATCCGGATGCTGTGGCAGCCGGGGGCGCGTTCCTGGTATCCGGTCGTTGCCGCGAGGGCGGCTGGGTGCTGCGGGCCAGCAATGGCCAGTTCCATGCACTGCGCCTGCAGGAAGCGGAGAACGTGGCCTATCCGCGCGACCTGCGTGCGGTGCTGGCCGACAGCATCGAGTCGGTGGCCCTGCAATGGCCGGTGATCGCACGGCCGAGTGTCGACGCACGCGGCTGAACGCGTACCCTAGGCAGGTCACCCGCTGCCTGCATTGAAATGATCGATCTGCGCCTGCTCCGCCAGTTCGTGGCGGTGGCCGAAGAACTGCACTTCCACCGCGCCGCCGCGCGCCTGCACATGTCACAGCCACCCTTGACGGCGGCGATGCGGCGGCTGGAAGACGAAGTGGGCACCGGGCTGATCGTGCGCGGCAACCGCACGCTGGGCCTGACGATGGCCGGGCAGACGCTGCTGGCGGAAGCGCGCGCGACCCTGCAGCAGGCCGAGCAGGCGCTGCAGCGTACCCGCGCAGCGGCGGCCGGGCAGACCGGCAGTCTGCGCCTGGGCTATGTGGGCAGCGCGCTGTATGGCCGCCTGCCCGGATTGATCCGGCAGTTCCGCCACGCCTTTCCGCAGGTGCAGCTGCACCTGCACGAAGCCACTTCGCGACAGCAGCAGGTCTGGCTGCGCGAGGCGCGTATCGACGTGGGCGTGCTGATCCCGCCGATTCCCGCCGCCGAGCTGGTGCTGCACGATTTCGACCAGGACCGTCTGGCGATCGCCCTGCCGCGTGCCCACGCCTTGGCCAACGTGCCGCAGCTGTCGGTCGCGATGCTGGTGGATGAGCCCTTCGTTTCCTGGCCGGCGGCCGAGGGTATCGGTTTCCACGCACAGGTGCTGGGGCTGTGCACCGCCGCGGGGTTCAGTCCGCGCGTGGTGCAGGAGGCGCAGGGCATGCACGCGGTGCTGTCGCTGGTGGCGGTGGAGGCCGGCGTGGCGATCGTGCCGGCGAGCATGACCGGTTTTCGGCCCGATGAAATCCTCTATCGGCCCCTGCAGGGCGCGCAGGCCGAGTTCGCGCTGCAGTTCTGCCTGCGGCCGGAATCTCCATCGCCGGTCGTGCGCAACTTCATCGACGCGGCGGCGGCCAGCGCGGCGCGTTGATGGCGGTCGGCGGTCGGCCGTGCCCTGCCGGGCGCATGAGCGGCGCTGCGCGCGGTGATGCGATGCGCCTTCCCCATTCCTGACAGGTCACCGGGCAAACCACCGATGGTGCGCGCGGCGTGCAATGGCGAACATGACGCCCCTGCCAGCCAGTTCGGGCCGGCAGGGATTGGCATTTCGCAGGCAGCGCTGTCGCACCGGTCGACAGGTGTCATGGACGGCGCTTGGAACCAGTGCGATCCGTTGTCCGTGGCGGGTGAAGCATGGGAATCACACGGGGCCGCCCGACATGTCCAGTGCTGCGTGCAGTGCCAACCGCATCGCCCGCCGCCGGTCTGCGTTCGCTTGGGGGAAGGCGCTGTGCGCCAGCAGATCGGCGGCGGGCGATGCATCTGGACACCCGTGCCGGGCAGGGAACTGCCCGGTACGACGCAGCTAGTGGTGGTGGCCGCGCTCAGAAGCGATAGCTGAGGGTGCCGGTCACTACGCGCGGGTAACCGGCGAAGCAGTCGCCGAAGGTCCGGCACGGCGCGTAGTAGCGCTTGTCGGTGAGGTTGGTGATGTTCAGCGCCATCGTCCAGTCGCTCACCTGCACTTCCACCAGTGCATCGGCCAGGGTGTAGCTGGGCGTGATGATGCGGCCACCATTGCCGAGCGATACCGTGTTGCCGACATGGCGCACGCCCAGGCCGATCTTCATGCGTGCTGCGTCGTCCAGCGGGAAGCCCTTGGACACCCAGGCCGAGGCCAGGTCCTGCGGGGTGTCGTTCAAGCGTTCGCCGACTTCCAGCGCGAAGTTGCTGCGGCTCACTTCGGCCTCGTTGCGCGCAACGGCGGCGGTGACCGTCAGGTCGTTGGCGAACTGGAACTGGCCTTCCAGCTCCACGCCCTTGGAGCGGATCTGCCCGGTCTGCACCACGTTCAGCACATTGTCCGGGTCGTTGGTCTGCCGGTTGGTCTCGGTGATGCGGTATGCCGCCAGGGTCAGCAGCATGCCGCGTGCAGGCTGCCACTTGATGCCCCCCTCGGCCTGGCGCCCGCGCATCGGCTTGAAGGCGCTGCCGAACAGATCCTGGCCGGACACCGGCAGGAAGGATTCGCTGTAGCTCAGGTAGGGCGACACCCCGCCGCCGAGCTCACCGATCAGGCCGGCACGATAGGTGGTGGCGTTGTCGGTCTGGCTGGACTGGCCTTCGGTCTTCGAACGCGCGTGGTCGCGGCGTGCGCCCAGCACCAGCGAAACGCGGTCGGCCCAGCGGATCTGATCCTGCACGTACAGGCCCAGCTGGCTGGATTCCTGATCCGGCTGGCGATCCCAGCCACGGACGGTGGGGGCGATCGATACCGGTGCGTAGATGTCGATGGGGGTGCCGATGGCATCCAGACGCTGCAGCTGTTCTCTGTACTGGCTGTAGTCCACGCCGGCCAGCAGCAGATGCTGGAAGGCACCGGTGGCGAAATCGAACTGCACCGCCGTGTCGGCGCTGAGAATCTGCACATCCGGCCGGGTGCCATAGGCGGTGCGGTTGACCACGCGGCGGTCGGCGTCGATGAACGGGTTCTCCGGATTGCTGTAGCTGTCCACGTACAGCTGCTGCAGCGTGGTGCTGCCATCGATGTAGCGCACGGCCGAGCGCAGGCTGGCCACGTCGCTGAAGCGATGGTCGAACAGCGCGGTCAGGCTGTAGACGCGCGAATCGATGCGGTCGAAGTCGCGGTCGCCGATGAAGGTGGACGGATCCAGGCGGCGCCCGGGCGGCGCCAGCAGGGTCGCGGCCAACGGCAGGAACTGCTGGCTGGAGCCGGTCCTGTCGTGCTGGTAGCTGGCCAGCAGGGTCAGGCTGCTGCGCTCGTTGCGCCAGCTGATCGACGGCGCCAGGTAGACACGGTCGTCATTGAGCACATCGGTCTGCATGTTCGATTCGCGCACCACACCAACAACGCGGCCCGCAAGGGTGCCATCGCTGTTCAACGCACCGCCGACATCGCCCTGCAGCTGCCTGCGATCGAAGCTGCCCAGCTGCAGGCCGAGCTCACCGCGGGCTGCACCGAAGTCCGGGCGCTTGCTCATCGCATTGATGATGCCGCCGGTGGCGCCGGCACCGTACAGCACCGAAGACGGACCGCGCAGCACTTCCACCCGTTCCAGGCCATAGATCTCCGGGCGGGCCAGGGGGCTGAACCCATAGCTGCGGCGCAGGCCATCCTGGTACTGCACCGGATCCAGCCCGCGCACCGAGCTGGCATCGTTGCGGGTATCCAGGCCCCAGGCGTCAGCGGTGACGCCCGCGCTGTAGCGCAGTACTTCCTGCAGGTTGTGCGCGCCGCGGTCGCTGAACAGCTGTTGGGTGACCACGCTGATGGCCTGCGGCGTCTCGGTCAGCGCGGTGTCGGTCTTGGTCGCGGTGCTGGCCCGATCGGCCACCACGCTCACCTTGTCCAGGGTGCGCGCCGCCGGGCTGTCCTGGGCCTGGGCCATGGTCGCGGCCAGCAGGGAGGGCAGGGCAAGCGTGTACAGCAGCGGACGCGGTGGCAGGGCAGGCATCGGAAGTGACCCGGGAGAGACGGTGACGGCGGATTATCCGGATGCCCGTGCTCAAATACAAATGATTCCCAAGTGCGGTTGGGCGTGCTGCGGTCGCGCGTCAGGGCAGGCCGTCGGCGGCGGCGCGGATGCTCATCCAGGCGCCGCCCCCGGGGGCGCTGCCAGCGCGCACCCGGAAGCCGTGCAGGCCGGTGATGGCGGCCACGATCGACAGGCCCAGCCCGAACCCGGGCCCCTGGCTGGCGCTGCTGCTGCCGCGATAGAAGCGCTGGTAGATCAGCGTTCGGTCCTGCGCCGGGATGCCCGGACCACTGTCGATCACATCGATCCTGGGGGCGCCGTGGTCGTCCACCGCACGCAGCAGGATGCGCCCATGGGCCGGGGTGAACTGCAGCGCATTGGACAGCAGGTTGGCCAGCGCCTCGAACAGCAGCTCGCGGTCGCCGCGCAGCGCACCGATCTGCGGGTCCACCTGCAGCTGCAGCAGCTGCTGCTTCTCTTCGGCCAGTGGCAGGTAGAACTGGTGCAGTTCCTGCAGCAGGTCGGCAATGTCGACCGCGTCGAATGCCGAGCGCCGCTGCTGGCTTTCCAGTTCGGATACCCGCAGCAGCGCAGCGAAGCGCGCCATCAGCATGTCGGTCTCAGCCAGTGCATTGTCCAGCGGTGCCACGTGCGGGTGCTGATCGTCTAGGCCCACCCGCAGGCGGTACAGGTGCGCGCGCAGCCGGGTCAGCGGGGTGCGCAGATCGTGGGCGATGCTGTCGCAGACACCTTTGACTTCGGTCATCAGCTGTTCGATGCGCTCCAGCATGGCGTTGACGATGCTGGACAGCCGGTCGATCTCATCGCGGCGGTTGGAGACCGGCAGGCGCTGGCCGAGATCGCCGGCGATGATGCGGTTGGTCGCGGCTTCGATCTGCTGGATCCGCTTCAACGGGCGCCGGCGCAGGATATGCCAACCCACCAGCCCGGGGATGACGGTCAGCGACACGCCCCACAGCAGTGCATCGAGGATGATGCTGTTGACCGCCATGAGCTTGCCATTCTGGCGCACGAATACCAGCGTGCGGCCATCGCGGGTTACTACGCCCAGCGCACTGCCACCGTTCTCGTGGCGGCCATCGGCCAGCGTCCAACCGTCGACCGCATGCGAGTTGCCATCCAGCGGCAGTCCCGCGGGGATTGCCGTCAACGGGCCCGCCATCGGCATGCCGGCCTTGTCGAACAACCCATAGGTATAGACCTGGTGCAGATCGAAGCGCTGGCTGTCACGCAGCGCTTCATCCAGCGCCGGCCCGTCGAAGCTCATGAACAGGTGGGCGCGCTGCTGCAGGCCCGATTCGGTCAGGTCACTGAGGTAATCCGAGATGCGCCAGTACATCACGCCCAGCAGCAGGCTCGACCACGCCACGAACAGGATGCAGTACAGCCCCAGCAGTCTGCTGCTGGAAGAGCGCCAGTGGTCAGGATTGCGCGTTGAAGACATATCCGGTTCCACGTACGGTGGTGATCGGCTGCGGGCGGCCGGGTTGTTCGATGCGCTTGCGCACGCGGCCGATGTGCACGTCGATCAGGTTGGTGCCCGGGTCGAAGTGGTAGCCCCAGACTTCCTGGAACAGCATGCTGCGGGTGACCACCTGGCCGGCGTTGCGGACCAGGAATTCGAGCAGCTTGAACTCGGTGGGCAGCAGTGCGATCTCCTGGCCGCCGCGTCGGGCCGAACGGGTCATCAGGTCCAGTTCCAGGTCACCGGCACGCAGCACGCTGTCGATGGCGCCGGCCTGCCGCTGGCGCCGGACCAGCACTTCCACGCGGGCCGCCATCTCATCCGAGGCAAACGGCTTGGTCAGGTAATCATCGCCGCCGGCGCGCAGGCCACGCACACGCTCATCCACATCGGACAGCGCACTGATCATCAGCACCGGCGTGGTGATGCATTCGCGGCGCAGTGTAGTGACCAGGGCCAGGCCATCGATGCCGGGCAGCATGCGGTCCAGGGTGATCACCGCATACTCGCCGGAGCGCGCCAGGGCCAGGCCGCTGCTGCCGTCGGCCGCCACATCGACGTCGAAGCCATGGCTGCGCAGTTCGGTGGCGATTTCCTCTGCGGTGACAAGGTCGTCCTCGATGGTGAGTACGCGTGGCATGGGCCAGTATGCAGAGTGGGACAGGGCCATCCTCGCAACCGCGGGCAGCCACTGCAAATGAAAAATGTTTCATGCGGCATTTAGCAGGATCGTACCGCCGCGTCTTCTATATTCGGCGCCGAACGCTCCCCCACGCGTGGAACCCTTTCGCCGATGACCCGTTTCGACTCCCCCCACTACCGTCCCTGGCCGTTGCCGCGAACCGCGGGCCTGCCACTGCTGGCGCTGGCCCTGGCCGGCCTGCTGGCCGCCTGTGGCAAGGACACGCCCAAGCCCGCTGCAGCGGCGCCGGAAGTGACCGTGGTGACCCTGCGCAACCAGCCGCTGGCGCTGCAGCAGGAGCTGCCGGGGCGCACCGTGGCCTCGCAGGAATCGGACGTGCGCCCGCAGGTCGACGGCGTGCTGGTGAAGCGCCTGTTCGAGCAGGGCCAGTGGGTGAAGGCCGGGCAACCGCTGTTCCAGATCGAGCCAGCGCTGTACCAGGCCGCGCTGAACGAGGCGCAGGCGAACCTGAAGACCGCCGAGGCCGCAGCGGTGACCGCGCGGCTGCGGGCGCAGCGCATGCAGGTGCTCGGCAAGGAGCAGCTGGCCGCGCGCCAGGACGTGGACGATGCGATTGCCAGCAACCAGCAGGCCGCAGCTGCGGCGCAGGCCGCACAGGCAGCCCGGGATACCGCCAGCACGCGGCTGGGGTTCGCCACGGTGACCGCGCCGATCGCCGGGCGCATCGGCCGCGCGCTGTTCACCCCGGGCGCGCTGGTCACCTCCGGCCAGGCCGACCCGCTGGCGCGGGTCCAGCAGATGGATCCGATGAACGTGGACATCACCCAGTCCAGCAACGAGTACCTGGCACTGCGCCGCGCCATCGCCGAGGGAGGCGTGCAGGCCGACTCGGCACCGGTGCGGCTGCGCCTGTCCGATGGCAGCGACTATCCGCTGCCGGGCACGCTGGAATTCGCCGACATCGATGTGCAGCAGGAGACCGGCAGCATCACCCTGCGCGCGCGTTTTCCCAATCCCGAGGGGCAGCTGCTGCCGGGCATGTACGTGCGGGCACAGGTCGGGCAGGGTACCCGGCAGCAGGCGCTGCTGGTGCCGCAGGCGGCCGTGGACCGCAGCCCCAAGGGCGAGGCGCAGGTGTGGCTGGTGGACAAGGACGGCAAGGCGCGGCTGCGCCTGTTCCGGACCGCACGCGCCGTCGCTGACCAGTGGCTGGTGCTGGATGGCCTGGCGGCCGGCGACCAGGTGGTGGTGGCGGGCGCGCAGGGCCTGGCCGATGGCATGCCGGTGCGGCTGAAGCCCGCGCCGGCACCTGCAGCGAAGGACTGAGCGCATGCTGCCGCGCTTCTTCATCCATCGCCCGGTGTTCGCCTGGGTCCTGGCGATCTGCATCATGGCCTTCGGCACCATCGCGGTGACCCAGCTTCCGGTCGAGCAGTACCCGGACATCGCACCGCCGCAGGTCAACATCACCGCCAACTACACCGGCGCCTCGGCGCAGACGGTGGAGGACAGCGTCACCCAGGTGATCGAACAGCAGATCAAGGGGATCGACCACCTGCTGTATTTCTCGTCCACCAGTTCGTCGTCGGGCCAGGCGCGCATCACGGTCACCTTCGACCAGAGCGCCGACCCCGATATCGCCCAGGTGCAGGTGCAGAACAGCGTCAACCAGGCCATCAACCGGCTGCCGCAGGAAGTGCAGCAGCAGGGCGTGACCGTGGCCAAGTCGCAGGGCGACTCGCTGATGGTGGTCTCGCTGTACGACACCAGCCGGCGCATGGAACGGGTGGATGTCTCCGATTTCCTGGTCAGCAGCGTGCAGGACCCGATCAGCCGCATTCCCGGTGTGGGCGAGATCAACGTGTTCGGCTCGGCCTACGCGATGCGGGTGTGGCTGGACCCGCACAAGCTGCGCGCCTATGACCTGATGCCGTCGGACGTGCGCAGCGCGATCCAGGCACAGAACACCCAGGTGACCGCCGGCGAGCTGGGCGCGATGCCGTCCAGCCCCACCCAGAGCCTCAACGCCACAGTCACCGCGCAATCGCGCCTGCAGACCCCCGAGCAGTTCCGCGCGATCATCCTGCGTACCCTGCCCAGCGGCGCTGCGGTGCTGCTGGGCGACGTGGCGCGGGTCGAGATCGGTGCGGAGAATTACCAGACCAGCAGTTATCTCAATGGCTACCCGGCGGCCGGCTTCTCGGTGACCCTGGCGTCCGGCGCCAACGCCCTGGCCACTGCCGATGCGGTGCGCGCGGAGATCGAGCGGTTGCGGCCGACCTTCCCGCCCGGGCTGCAGGTGGCCTACCCGCGTGACAGCACGCCGTTCGTGCGGGTTTCGATCGAGGGGGTCATCCACACCCTGATCGAGGCCATCGTGCTGGTGGTGGTGGTGATGTTCCTGTTCCTGCAGAACGTGCGCGCCACGCTGATCCCGGCGATCACGGTACCGGTGGTACTGCTGGGTACCTTCGGGGTGCTGGCCGTCGCCGGCTTCACCATCAATACGCTCACGCTGTTTGCGATGGTGCTGGCGATCGGCCTGCTGGTCGACGATGCGATCGTGGTGGTGGAGAACGTGGAGCGCATCATTCACGAAGAACACCTGCCACCGCGCGAGGCGACCGAGAAGTCGATGGGTGAGATCACCGGCGCGCTGATCGGCATCACCGTGGTGCTCGGTGCCGTGTTCCTGCCGATGGCGCTGTTCGGCGGTTCCACCGGCATCATCTATCGCCAGTTCTCGATCACGATTGCCTCTGCCATGGCATTGTCGGCACTGGTCGCGCTGACGCTGACGCCGGCACTGTGCGCGACGCTGCTCAAGCCGTCGTCCGCGCAGAAGCCGCAGGGGCGCTTCTTCAGGGCGTTCAACCGTGGCGTTGAACGCAGCCAGGCAGGCTACCAGGACCGGCTCGGCGGCGTCGTTGCACGCCCGCGACGCTGGATGGCGTTCTACCTGCTGCTGGCGATCGCGATGGTCGCGCTGTATGCGCGCATGCCCACCGGCTTCCTGCCGGTGGAAGACCAGGGCCAGGTGACCTTCCAGTTCTCCACCCCGGAGGGCACGCCG
Organism: Stenotrophomonas sp. 704A1; assembly: GCF_030549525.1. NCBI lineage: Bacteria > Pseudomonadati > Pseudomonadota > Gammaproteobacteria > Lysobacterales > Lysobacteraceae > Stenotrophomonas > Stenotrophomonas tuberculopleuritidis. The sequence goes on from NZ_CP130831.1 coordinate 1,094,809, forward strand.
ATGGCGCGCACCGAGGCACTGGGTGCGCAGATCAGCCGCTACTTCATGGAGCACGAGAAGCAGAACCTGGACGTGGTGTTCGTGGTGGTGGGCCGCAACAATGCCGGCACCGGCCAGAATGCCGGGCAGGGCTTCCTGGCACTGAAGCCGTGGGATGAGCGCAGCGGCGACAACACCGCTGCGGCCATCATCGCGCGCGCCAACGCCTACTTCCGCAGGCTGCCCGATGCCCGGGTCAACGTGCTGGCGCCACCGGCAGTGCGGGGGCTGGGCCAGTCCAGCGGCTTCGAGCTGTGGCTGCAGGACACCCGTGCGGCCGGGCGGGTGGCGCTGCAGGCGGCGCAGGAACAGGTGGTGCGCGCCGCCGGTGCAGACGACGGACTCACCTCGGTGCGCCTGAACGGGCTTGGCGACAAGGCCGAACTGCGGCTGGACATCGACCATGCCCAGGCCAGTGCGCTGGGGCTGGCCCAGGCCGACATCAATTCCACGCTGTCCGCTGCCTGGGGCGGTAGCTACATCAACGATTTCCTTGATCGCGGCCGGGTCAAGCGTGTCTACATGCAGGGCGACCAGCCCTATCGCAGCGTGCCCGACGACATCGGCCAATGGTATGTGCGCGGCGGCAACGGCCAGATGGCCTCGTTCGCCAGCTTCGCCAGCAGTCACTGGTCGCGCGGCCCGCAGCTGCAGCAGCGCTTCAACGGCCTGCCGGCGATGCAGATCCAGGGCAGTGCCGCCGAAGGCCGCAGCTCGGGCGAGGCGATGCAGCGCATGCAGGCACTGGTCGCCGACCAGCCCGGGTTCGACCTGCAGTGGAGCGGCCTGTCCTACCAGGAGCAGCTGGCCAGCAACCAGACGCTGTGGCTGTACACCGCTTCCATCGCCTTCATTTTCCTGTGCCTGGCCGCGCTCTATGAGAGCTGGACGGTGCCGGTGGCGGTGGTGCTGGTCATTCCCCTGGGCGTGATCGGTACGGTGCTGGCGACCACCGCGGCCGGGTTCGTCAATGACATCTACTTCCAGGTGGGCCTGCTGACCACCATCGGCCTGTCGGCGAAGAACGCGATCCTGATCGTCGAGTTCGCCGAGGCCCGCTATCGTGCCGGCAGTTCGGCGGTGGAGGCGGCGCTGCAGGGCGCGCGCCTGCGCCTGCGGCCGATCGTGATGACCTCCCTGGCCTTCGTGGCCGGCGTGATCCCGCTGGCGCTGGCCACCGGTGCCGGTGCGGTCAGCCGCCGCGAGATCGGCATCAGCGTGATCGGTGGAATGCTCTCCGGCACCGTGCTGGCGGTGGTGCTGGTGCCGCTGTTCTTCGTGCTGGTGCGGCGGCTGGGCCGGGCGCGGCCGACGCCATGAGCGCGGGCCGGCTGTCATGTTCCCGCCGCAGTGCCCTCACCCGGTCTTGGCCCGGCCGCCGGTAGGGTAGAGCGTCCCCGTCCCCCGGAGACCTGCCATGTGGTTGCTTGACCGGTTGTGGCCCCCGCGCCCGCCCGCCATGGCTGATCGGCCGCCGTCCAGCGCGGCCCCGCCGGTGCGACGGACGCTGCTGAAGCGCCCGCTGCGCGTAGGGCGGGCCAGCATGGCGCCCTGGCAGAAAGTCGCGCCGCCGGTGCGGCGCAGCCGCCACTAGCCGGTGCGGTCGGCAGGGTGGTTGACCCCGTCGCTGACCGGAATCACCCCCAGCGCGAACGGGTCGATCCCCTCCAGGCAGGCTACGTTGTAACCATACTGGTCCGGGTTGGAGCGCCGGCGGTGGTGGGTGTAGATGCCGCATACCCCGCAGAAGTAGTGCTCGGCCACGTGGGTGTTGAACTGATAGAGGCGCAGCTGATCGCGGCCGCGCACCACCCGCAGGCCGGCGAGGGTGACGGTGGCGGCGATGGCACCGCGGCGGCGGCACATCGAACAGTCGCAGCGGCGGGGGTCGACAATGCCCTCGGGCAGGTCCAGCAGCAGTTCCACGCCGCCGCAGTGGCAGGTGGCGCGATGCTGCGGCTGGACCGTGATACCGGCCACGGAGGTGATGCCCATCGGTACTCCCGGTGCAGTGAAAGGGAGGCCAGTATGCGCCCGGCGGCGCCAGCCTGAACCGGTTGTGGATGTCGCCGTGCGGCCGCTTGTGGCTAACTATGCCGCCCCGGGACCCCGACAGGACGCCAGTGAACGCCGCAGGACGATGGATGACAGGATGTGCGATGGTGCTGCTGGCGCTGTGGGTGGCCGGTCTGCTGACCTACCAGATGCCCGGCCCGGGCTGGCTGGGGGCGGCGGCCGCGCTGCTGTGGTTGCTGGCCGCCGGCTGGATGGCCTGGCAGGTGGCGCGGGGCCGGGGCACGCGACGGCAGCGGCGGGTGTTCGTCGCCGGGCTTGGCCTGGCCGCGCTGTGGTGGCTGCTGCTGGCGCCGCGCCAGGATCGCGACTGGGCCGACGATGTGGCCCAGCGCCTGCACGTGGCATCCTTTGACGGTCGTCAGGTGGTACTGGACAACGTGCGCGACTTCAGCTGGCGCAGCGAGACCGACTACGACGCGCGCTGGGTGCGCCGCAGCTACGACCTCGATCAGCTGCGCTCGGCCGATCTGGTGCTGTCCTACTGGATGGGGCCGGCCATCGCCCACACCCTGGTCTCGTTCGGTTTCGACGACGGGCGCTACCTGGTGTTCTCGCTGGAGATCCGCAAGGAACGGGGCGAATCGTTCTCGGCGCTCGGCGGTTTCTTCCGCAAGTTCGAGATGACCCTGGTGGCCTCGGAGGAGACCGACATCATCCGTACCCGCACCAACGCGCGCGGCGAGGATGTCTATCTGTACCGCCTGCACGGCATGGACCGTGCGCAGCTGAAGACCCTGTTCGCCGCGTATGTCGACCAGGCGCGCCAGCTGGACGCCAAGCCCGGCTTCTACAACACGCTGACCAGCAACTGCACCACCATCGTGTTCGACCTGGCCCGGCACATCGCCCCGCGCCTGCCGCTGGATTACCGGTTGCTGTTGTCCGGCTATCTGGCCGAGTACGCCCACGACGTGGGGGCGCTGACGCCCGGGGTGCCCTACGCCGAGCTGCATGCCAAGGGCCGCATCACCCAGCGCGCGCTGGATCTGGGCGATGGCGGGCCGTTCTCCACCGTGATCCGCCAGGGCGTGCCCGGCACCGAGCAGGACCCGCACTGATGCCTGATGTCTTCCTGTCCCGCTGGCAGCGCCTGCTGCCGGCGCTGCTCGCCGCCTTCCTGCTGCTGGGTGGCAGCGGCTGCGCCATGGTCACGGTCAAGCAGGTGGCCTCCAGCGACTACCTGGCCAACAAGCGCACCGACGTACTCAACACCGGCAAGCTCAGTGCCGCCTCGCGCGAGACACTGAGTGCCGCAGGTCTGGATGAGTCGCAGTGCGACAAGGACTTCGTGGTCTGCCGCAGCACCCTGCTGATGACCGACGACCTCAATGTCGAGCAGCGCCTGTCCACGCTCTCCGAGCTGTGGGTGAAGGCTGCGCTGGCACTGACGCCGAAGAAGCAGGCCCGCGACGAACCGCCGATGAGCGATGCCGCACTGGATGCCTGGCTGGAAGCGGCGCGCTATGCCTACGCCTACCTGTTCTACAGCGGCCGCTCGCCGTCTGATCGCGCCTTCGAGGACCGCCAGACGCAGGTGCGTGATTACTACAACTACGCCGCGGAAAAGGCCGCCGTGGTGCTGTTCGTGCGTGCGCGGGCGGCGGCCCTGGCGGGCGAGGACTACACCCGGCCGGTATCGGCCGGCAGCTGGACACTGGCATCCAACTACCAGCAGCTGCAGTTGAAGAGCATCCCCGCGCAGCTCGTGCCGGCCGGCTCGGTCAGTTTCGTTGGCCTGCGCAGCACCTATCGCCGCGACGGTTTCGGTGCCGAGCTGGTGATGGTGATGGATCCGCCCAAGCTGGTGGCGCCGGTGATCGCGCCGGACGGGCCGAAGGCCGAGGACGCCGGTGCCGAGGACGCGGATGGCAACCGCCGGGGACGCCGTCACCGCCATGACGATTCGGTGCCCGAGTTCAGCGAGATGTCCTCGATCAACGTCACCGCGCTGCTGCGCTTCGAAGGCAGCAGCCTGGACGACGTGATGCGTACTCGCCGGGTGGAGCTGGACGCGTACTCGCCGGAAGCCACCGAACGCATCACCCTGCACGGCGAACAGGTCCCGCTGGCCGGCAACTTCACCGCCGCCTATGGCCTGTGGCTGGCGCAGAGCGGGTTTGCGCGGCAGTCGCTGCGCACCCTGTTCGGGATGAGCGAAGGCATCGGCGAGCCGCACATCTACCTGATGCAGCCGTGGGATCCGAACCGCCGCATCATCTTCATGCTGCATGGCCTGGCCAGCAGCCCGGAGGCGTGGGTGAACCTGGCCAACGAGATCATGGGCGACCCCGAACTGCGCCAGCAGTTCCAGGTTTGGCAGGTCTACTACCCGACCAACGCGCCGATCGCCCTGAACCGCTACGAGATCGCCAACGCCTTCAATGACACGCTCAAGCACTTCGATCCGGACCGCAGCACGCGCGCCTCGAAGGACATGGTCTACATCGGCCACAGCATGGGCGGGGTGCTGGCGCGCCTGCTGGTCAGCGATTCCGGCGATGTCCTGTGGGACGACCTGCTGGCCACCTACGAACTCAAGGGCGAGCGCCTGAAGCGCGTGCAGTCGAAGCTGGGGCCGTTGCTGCACTTCAAGGCCCAGCCGGACGTGGAGCGGGCGATCTTCATCGCCGCGCCGCACCAGGGCACCGACATCGCCGGCAACAAGGTCGGTCGGCTGATCGGGCGGCTGGTGCGCCTGCCGCTGACCATCCTCGGCAAGTTCGAGGACGTATTCCTGGCCCTGGCGCAGGCCGAGCAGCAGGTCGATGGCACCGCCAAGCCGAAGATTCCCAACAGCATCGACAACCTCAAGGCCAGCGATCCGTTCGTGAAGGCCGCGGCGCAGCTGCCGATCGCGCCCGGCCTGAAGTACCACTCGATCATCGCCCAGCGCAAACCGGAGCTGCCGGTGGAGAAATCCGATGACGGGCTGGTGCCGTACTGGAGCTCGCACCTGCCGGGCGCGCTGTCGGAGAAGGTGATCATCTCCGGCCACAGCGTGCAGGAAACCCCGCAGGCGGTGCTGGAAGTGCGCCGCATCCTGCACCAGGACATCGATGAGGTCGGGGCTGCCGCCACCCCCTGACCGCTGTGCTCGCCGGGCATGGCCCGGCGCTGCCAACGCGTCCTCGCCACGCCCGGCGGATGCAACATGCCGGCCTACACCCGCCGCGCGATGACGGTGGCGAGCATCGCCAGGCCCACGGTGATCGCAAGGCACAGCACATAGCCGGTGTGCGGCGCGCGTTCCACGAACAGGGCGAACAACGCGCCGGACACCGCCAGCGCGGTGGTCACCGACAACGCTTCACTGAGCTGCAGCGCGGAGGTATTCGCACCCTGCTCATGCGGCGCTGACAACGACAGGGTCAGCACCGAGAGGCTGGCGTAGATCATGCCCATGCCGAAGCCGGTCAGTGCCCAGCCGACCAGCGCGATCGGCAACGGCACGATGTTGAACAGCACCGCCGATGTCGCTGCGATACCCACGGTCATCAACGGCGTGCCCACCCGCAGCAACTGCTGCCGCGAACAGCCGCGCTGCTGGTGGCCCTGCAGCCATGAGCCGGTGAACCAGCCCAACGCGCCGAGACTCAGCACCGCGCCGGCGGCGCTGGGCGACAAGCCACGCTCGCGCTGCAGCAGCAGCGGCAGATAGGCCTCGCAGGCGAAGAATGCGGCGGCAGCCACGCCGCGCAGCGCGATCACGCTGGGCAGTCCGCGGCGAAGGCGCAGCGTGCCGGCAGGCAGCAGCCGGTGCACGCAGAACAGCAGCGCCAGCATGGCCACAGCGATGCACAGCAGTGCGGGCAGGCCCCGCTGCTGGCCGCCCAGGTACAGCAGCAGTGCCGCCAGCGAGGCGCCACTGGCCCAGCGCACGACGCTGCCAGCACCGGCCACGCTGGCTGCCGCCGGCGGCGCTGCCATGCGTGCCAGCGCGGGCCGCAGCAGCAGGCCGGCCGGCACCGCCAGCAGCGGCACCGCCAGGAACACCCAGCGCCAGCCCAGGTGCTGCACGATCATCCCGCTCAGTGCCGGGCCGATCATCGACGGCACCACCCAGGCGGCGGAGAACGCCGCAAACACCTTCGGTCGCAGCGCTTCGGGATAGGTGCGGCCCACCATCACGTACAGCGATACCGAGATCGCGCCAGCGCCCAGGCCCTGCATCAGGCGCCCGCTCACCAGCACGCCCATGCGCGTGGCCAGGCCGGCCAGCAGCAGGCCCAGCACGAAGCAGCCCAGGCCCCACCACAGTGGCCGCGCCGGTCCATGGCGGTCGGCCCAACGGCCCGCCAGGGTCATGCCGATCACACTGGTGGCCAGGGTGCCACCGAATGCCAGCGCGTACAGGCGCAGCCCATCCAGGGCGTCGGCCACGGTCGGCATCGCGGCGGCGACGGCAAGCGCTTCGAAGGCGTGCAGCGAGACCAGCGCGACCATGCCGAGGGTGGTGGCGCGGTAACGCGCGGACAGGATGGAGGTCGCGTCCGGCGCCGTAGCGCGGGCGGGAGGCAGGGGCTGGGTCATGCGGGGGGCGGGCAGGCCGCGCTTGTCATCTGGCGGCGATGGTAGCAGCATGCATCCTCAACCAACGTTGAGGTCAAGAAATGCAGGCAGTGGAACTGAGCGTGGGCGATGTTGCCCGACGCAGCGGCGTCGCCGTGTCTGCGCTGCACTTCTACGAGCGGAAGGGGCTGATCAGCAGCCTGCGCACCGCCGGCAACCAGCGCCGCTACGCCCGCGACGTGCTGCGCCGGCTGGCGGTGATCCGGGTCGCGCAGCGCGTGGGCATGCCGCTGGAAGCGGTCGCCCGCGCCTTCGAGTCGCTGCCGCAGGGGCGCGCGCCGACCAAGGCCGACTGGGCCAGGCTGTCGGCACGCTGGCAGGGCGAGCTGGAAGAGCGGATCCACATGCTGCAGTTGCTGCGCGATGAACTGACCGGCTGCATCGGCTGCGGCTGCCTGTCGCTGAAGCGCTGCCGGCTGGCCAATCCGGACGACGAACTCGGCGAACGCGGCGACGGCCCGATGCGCTGGGGCTGAGCCCGCGCCGGCAGCCCTGCCTGGCGGACGGCGGCCGCGCTACCAGACCGTGATCGTTTCGCCGCTCTGGATGCCTTCCACCGCACGCTGGAAGGCCAGCGCTGCGCGCTGTGCGGTAACCGCTTCAAAGCCCGGGAAGTACGTCCCGTAGGCATCCATCGACTCCACCAGCACGTTCGGGCTGACCACGTTGATGCGCAGCCCGCGCGGCAGCAGTTCCAGCGCGGCGGCGCGCACGAAGCCTTCCAGCGCCTGGTTGACCGCGGTGGCGTTGACGCCGTCGCGGATCGGCCGGGCACTGACGATGCCGCTGGTCAGGGTGATCGAGCCACCGGCATTGAGGTGGTGCTGTGCCGCCAGCGCCAGCCGTACCTGGCCGAGCAGCTTGTCCTGCAGGCCCAGGTTGAACTGTTCCGGGGTCATCTGCTGCAGCGGGCCGAAATGCAGCTTGCCGGCGGTGGAGACCACCGCGTCGACCGGGCCGGTCTGCGCGAACAGCGCGCGCACGCTGCTGTCATCGGTCAGGTCCACGCGCAGCTCGCCGCTGTGGCGGCCGGCGGCCAGGATCTGGTGCTGCTGGCCCAGGTGGCGGGCAACGGCCTGGCCGAGGGTGCCGCTGGCACCGACGAGGAGGATCTTCATGACAGCTCCGTGCGTGAGGGGATGCGGGCAGTCTGCGCCGTCACAGCGGGGTTTGGTAAGCGGCGTATGATTCGTGGATTCCTAACCGTGGGTTTGCAATGGATACCTTGCGCTGCATGCAGGCCTTTGTCGCCGTGGCCGAACGGGGCAGTTTCGCCGGGGCCGCCGATCAGCTGCAGGTGTCGGCGGTGATGGTCGGCAAGTACATCCAGCAGCTGGAAACGCACCTGGGTACCGCGCTGCTGCAGCGGAACACGCGCCGGCAGCGCTTGACCGAAGCAGGCAGTGCCTACCTGGCCGGCTGCCGGCAGGTACTGGAACAGGTGCAGCAGGCCGAGGCCGACGTGGCCGGGCTGCAGGTGCAGCCGCGCGGGCTGCTGCGGGTCAGCGCGCCGACCACATGGGGCAGCTGCGTGCTGGCCCCGGTGTTGAGTGGACTGCTGCGTGCGCAGCCGCTGTTGAACATCGAACTGGACCTCAGCAACCGCCGCGTGGACCTGATCGAGGATGGCTTCGACGCGGCGATCCGGGTCGGTCCGCTGCCATCGCAGGAGGTGGTGGCGCGGCCGCTGCCGCCGTATGCGATGAGCCTGTGCGCGTCACCGTCATACCTGCGCCGGCGGGGAACCCCGCGCGTACCCGCTGACCTGGAGGGGCATGATTGCCTGAGCCACCTTGCCTGGCGCGGTGGCCACGGGTGGCAGCTGGCCAACGGCGAACAGGTGGACTGGGAAGCACGGCTGACCAGCAACGATGGTTTCGCCCTGCGTGCGGCGGCAGTGGCCGGCGCGGGGCTGGTCCTGCAACCGACCGCACTGCTGGCCGACGAGATCGCAGCGGGCCGGCTGAAGCCCCTGCTGCGCGATCATCTGCCCGAACCACGACCGATGCACCTGATCTACCTGCCGGATCGACGGCCGCGTCCACGCCTGCAGTGCTTCGTCGAATTCGTCATGAACACACTGGGGCGCTGAGGCGGCATCGGGTCGGCGCGCCCGGCCGGGCGGGGGCAGATCCTCAGCGCCGCCGCGGCAACGACGCCGGGTCAATCATTCGCGGCCGACAACTGCTGTCCGCGCACCTGTGCCGCACGCAGCGCCTGTTCCACCAGCGCGGCGAAGCCGCCGGCCTGGAAGCTCTCGATCGCAGCCTGGGTGGTGCCGTTGGGTGAGGTCACCCGGCGCCGCAGCTCGGCCGGGCTTTCGCCGGCTTCGTCCAGCATGCGCGAGGCCCCCAGCAGGGTCTGCACCACCAGCGTGCGGGCCGCATCGGCAGGCAGGCCCTGGGCAATGCCTGCTGCTTCCATCGCCTCGGCCAGCAGGAACACATAGGCCGGCCCACTGCCGGACACGGCGGTGACCGAATCCATCTGCGCTTCGTCGTCGACCCACACCGTGCGCCCGGCACTGGCCAGTACCCGCTCCGCCTGCGCGCGCTGCTGCGCATCCACCGCCGCGGTGGCATACAGGCCGGTCACGCCGGCACCGAGCAGGGCCGGCGTATTGGGCATCGCACGCACCACCGGCAGCGCGCCGCCCAGCCAGCGCTGCAGCTGCGGGCTGGTGATGCCCGCTGCGATCGAGATGACCAGCGGCGTGTGGGCCTGCGCCACGCTCTGCAGGGACTGGCACACCTCGCGCAGCACCTGTGGCTTCACCGCCAGCAGCCAGGTGCGGCCCTGCGCGGCGGCATCGGCGGCGTTGTCGTGGGTCTGCACGCCGAAATCGGCCGCCAGCTGTTCGCGCAGAGCGGCTACCGGCTCGGCAACATGGATCTGCGCGGCAGGCATGCCCTGGCGGATCAGGCCGGCGATCAGGCTGCGGGCCATGTTGCCGCCGCCGATGAAGGTGAGGGAATCGGTTGCCATGGGAATCTCCTAGCGGGGTATCAGGCCGGGCGCGGGCGCGCGCCGAACAGGGCGGTGCCGATGCGTACCAGGGTGGCGCCTTCAGCGATGGCGTCGGCGTAGTCGCTGCTCATGCCCATCGACAGGGTGTCCACCTGCGGATGACGCGCGGCCAGCGCCTCGAAAAGTGTGCGCATGCGCACGAATGCAGCCCGCCGGCGCGCGGCATCGGGCCACGGCGCCGGGATCGCCATCAGCCCGCGCAGGCACAGTGCCGGCTCGGCCTGGATCGCTGCGGCCAGCCCGTCCACCGCGTCGGGTGTGCAGCCGTGCTTGCTGGATTCGTCATCGATGTTGACCTGGATGAGCACGTTCAGCGGCCCGCGCGCGGCCGGGCGATGGCGGGCCAGCGCGGTCACCAGCTTGGGCCGGTCCACGCTCTGCACCCAGTCGAAATGGCGGGCTGCCGCCTCGGCCTTGTTGGACTGCAGATGGCCGATCAGGTGCCATTCCAGCCCGAGCGGCTGCAGCGCCTGCATCTTGGCCAGCGCCTCCTGCACATAGTTTTCGCCGAACGCCTGCTGTCCCTGTGCGGCCAGCGCCGCCACCGCCTCGGCCGGCTGGGTCTTGGATACCGCCAGCAGGCGTGGCGATGGCCGTCCGGCGGCCTCGGCAGCGTTGTGCAGGGTGCTCAGGATCTGGGGCAGGGGAGTGGCCACGTAACGCGTTCCGTTGAATCAGGAGGCTATACTGCCGCCCGGGGAAAGATCCTTCCAGTCGAAGCCGTTATTGGGGAGTAGCCGCTCATGGATATCGCCGAGCTGTTGGCGTTTTCCGTAAAGAACAAAGCGTCCGACCTGCATCTGTCCGCAGGCCTGCCGCCGATGATCCGCGTGGACGGCGATGTTCGCCGGATCAACATTCCAGCCCTGGACCACAAGCAGGTCCATGCGCTGGTGTACGACATCATGTCCGACAAGCAGCGCCGCGATTACGAGGAATTCCTCGAAGTGGACTTCTCGTTCGAGATCCCGTCGCTGGCGCGCTTCCGTGTCAATGCGTTCAACCAGAACCGTGGCGCGGGTGCGGTGTTCCGTACCATTCCGTCCGAAGTGCTGACCCTGGAAGACCTGGCCTGCCCGCCGCTGTTCCGCGAGGTGATCCAGCAGCCGCAGGGCCTGATCCTGGTGACCGGTCCGACCGGCTCGGGCAAGTCGACCACGCTGGCAGCGATGATCGACTACATCAACAAGAACGAATACGGCCATATCCTCACCGTCGAGGATCCGATCGAATTCGTGCATACCTCGCAGAAGTGCCTGATCAACCAGCGCGAAGTGCACCGCGATACGCACGGCTTCAACGAAGCGCTGCGGTCGGCGCTGCGCGAAGACCCCGACATCATCCTGGTCGGCGAACTGCGTGACCTGGAAACCATCCGTCTGGCGCTGACCGCTGCCGAAACCGGCCATCTGGTGTTCGGTACGCTGCATACCAGCTCGGCGGCCAAGACCATCGACCGCATCATCGACGTGTTCCCGGCCGGCGAAAAACCAATGGTGCGCTCGATGCTGTCCGAATCGCTGCGCGCGGTCATTTCGCAGGCGCTGCTGAAGAAGGTGGGCGGTGGCCGTACCGCCGCCTGGGAAATCATGGTCGGCACCCCGGCCATCCGCAACCTGATCCGCGAAGACAAGGTCGCGCAGATGTACTCGGCCATCCAGACCGGCCAGCAGCAGGGCATGATGACCCTGGACCAGCACCTGCAGGATCTGGTCAAGCGCAGCCTGATCACCCGCAACCAGGCGCGCGAGTACGCCAAGGACAAGCGTCTGTTCGAGTAAGGCGAGGCAATGGCGGGGCAGCGCGCGCGAAGGCGCGGTTGTCCCCGCGCTGTTCCCTCCACCGACCGATTCCTGGAGCCTTCCGTGAACACCACTGCCACCACCATCGATTTCACTTCGTTCCTCAAGCTGATGGCGCACCAGCGCGCCTCGGACCTGTTCATCACCGCAGGCATGCCGCCGGCGATGAAGGTCAACGGCAAGATTTCCCCGATCACCCAGACGCCGCTCACGCCGCAGCAGAGCCGCGACCTGGTGCTGAACGTGATGACGCCGGCACAGCGCGAAGAGTTCGAGAAGACCCACGAGTGCAACTTCGCCATCGGCTTGTCCGGTGTCGGCCGCTTCCGCGTGAGCTGCTTCTACCAGCGCAACCAGGTGGGCATGGTGCTGCGCCGGATCGAGACGCGCATTCCCACCGTGGAAGAGCTGAGCCTGCCGCCGATCATCAAGACGCTGGCAATGACCAAGCGCGGCATCATCCTGTTCGTCGGCGCGACCGGCACCGGCAAATCGACTTCGCTGGCGGCGATGATCGGCTACCGCAACCAGAACTCGACCGGCCACATCATCACCATCGAAGATCCGATCGAATTCGTGCACAAGCACGAGGGCTGCATCATCACCCAGCGTGAAGTCGGCATCGATACCGACAGCTGGGAAGCGGCGCTGAAGAACACCCTGCGCCAGGCCCCGGACGTGATCATGATCGGCGAAGTGCGCACCCGCGAGGGCATGGACCACGCCATCGCCTTCGCCGAAACCGGCCACCTGGTGCTGTGCACGCTGCATGCCAACAATGCCAACCAGGCGATGGACCGCATCGTCAACTTCTTCCCGGAAGACCGCCGCAACCAGTTGTTGATGGACCTGTCGCTGAACCTCAAGGGCGTGGTTGCACAGCAGCTGGTGCCGTCCCCGGACGGGCGTTCGCGCAAGGTGGCGATGGAAATCCTGCTGGGCACCCCGCTGGTGCAGGACTACATCCGCGACGGCGAGATCCACAAGCTGAAGGAAGTGATGAAGGAATCGGTCCAGCTGGGCATGAAGACCTTCGACCAGAGCCTGTTCGAGCTGTACCAGGCCGGTGAGATCAGCTACGAAGACGCGCTGCGCTACGCCGATTCGCAGAACGAAGTGCGCCTGCGCATCAAGCTCAGCCAGGGCGGCGATGCGCGCACCCTGTCGCAGGGGCTGGATGGCGTGGAGATCTCCGAGATCCGTTGATCGGCGAGGCCGTCGATGCAGGCCGGCGCATGGCGCCGGGTGCGGGTCTGCGACCGGTGCCGCCGTTCCCGTCCGGGGCGGCGGTCTGCATTGATGAATTCCAGTCATGACCGACTGCCATGCGATCGGTTCAATCCACCGCCACCGGCGGCGTATCGTCATCGCTCCCCTACTGGAGCACGACGATGCAGATACGTGAACTGGGCCGCAGCGGCCTCAAGGTTTCCGCCCTCGGCCTGGGCTGCATGGGCCTGAGCCATGGCTACGGCCAGCCGGTGGAGCGCCGCCAGGGCATTGCGCTGCTGCAGGCCGCGGTCGACCGCGGCGTGACCTTCTTCGACACCGCCGAGGTGTACGGCCCCTACACCAACGAAGACCTGCTCGGCGAGGCGCTGGCGCCGTACCGCGACAGGCTGGTCATCGCCACCAAGTTCGGCTTCAAGGACGCGCGCGTCGATACCGGCCTGGACAGCCGTCCGCAGACCATCCGCGCGGTGGCCGAGGCCAGCCTCAAGCGCCTGCGCACCGACCACATCGACCTGTTCTATCAGCACCGCGTCGACCCGAACGTGCCGATCGAGGACGTGGCCGGCACCGTGCGCGACCTGATCGCCGAAGGCAAGGTCGGTCACTTTGGCCTGTCCGAAGCCAGTGCCGCCACCGTGCGCCGCGCGCATGCGGTACAGCCGGTGGCTGCGGTGCAGAGCGAGTATTCGCTGTGGTGGCGCGAACCCGAGCGCGAACTGTTGCCGACCCTGCAGGAACTGGGCATCGGCTTCGTGCCGTTCAGCCCTCTCGGCCGTGGCTTCCTGACCGGCGCGATCAACGCTGACACCACCTTCGACGCCAACGACTTCCGCAATACCGTGCCGCGCTTCGAAGTGGAGGCCCGTCGGGCCAACCAGGCGCTGGTCGATCGCATCAGCACGATCGCCGCTGCCCGAGGCGCGACCCCGGCGCAGGTGGCGCTGGCCTGGCTGCTGGCGCAGGCGCCGTGGACCGTGCCGATTCCGGGTACGACCAAGGTCCATCGCCTGGAAGAGAACCTTGCCGCCGCCGAGGTGCAGCTGGCGCCGGAAGAGCTGCAGCGCATCGCGCAGACGTTGGAGGACATCGCCATCGTCGGCGAGCGCTACAACGCGCAGCGCGCGGCGCAGGCCAAGGGCTGATCACCAGCTGGGTGCGGACTGTTGGTGGTGGGTGCGGACCGTTGGTCCGCACCCGTCATGCGATCATCGGCCCACGCAGTGCATCCAGCACCGTGCGCATCGCCACGCTGACGTGGCGGCGCGACGGGTAGTACGCGTAATAGCCATCGAAGTGCGGGCACCAGTCGTCCAGCACCGATTGCAGGCGGCCATCGTCCAGCATCGGCTGCACCTGGTCCTGCGGCAGCCAGGCCAGGCCGCTGCCCGCCAGCGCGGCGCTGCGGGTCATGCCCATGGTGTTGAATGTCCATTGGCCGGACACGCGCACGCTCAGTTCCTCGCCGTCCTGGCCGAAATCCCACGGCATCAGCCCACCATGGGTCGGCAGGCGCAGGGTGACGCAGTTGTGCCCGGCCAGATCGTGCGGGTGCAGCGGCGCGGCGTGCCGGCGGAAGTACGACGGCGCCCCCACCACGCGCATCCGCAGCGGCGGGCTGATCGGCACCGCCACCATGTCGCGGGCCAGCCGCTCGCCCAGGCGGATGCCGATGTCGTAGCGCTCGGCGACGATGTCGGCCAGGCCGTAGTCGGTGGTCAGTTCGACCTTCAGGTCCGGGTACTGCTGCAGCAGCGGTGCCAGCCGCGGCCAGGCCAGGTATTCGGCAGCATGGCCGGTGGCGTTGATGCGGATGGTGCCTGCCGGGCGTTCGCGGTACTCGGCCAGCGCGGCCAGTTCGTCCTCGATCTCGGCCAGGCGCGGCGCCAGGGTCTCCAGCAGGCGCGCACCGGCTTCGGTGGTGGCCACGCTGCGGGTGGTGCGGGTGAGCAGGCGCACGCCGAGGCGCTGTTCCAGACCCCGCATGGCATGGCTGAGCGCGGACTGTGAAACGCCCAGCTGGGCGGCGGCCCGGGTGAAGCTGCCTTCCCGGGCGACGTGGACAAAGGCCTGCAGGTCGTTGAGGTTTTCGCGGGGCATGCAGGGATGATACGGCGCCCCGCAGGCGGCAGATCGATGCCCTGCAGCGGTGCCCGCACCCGGCCGCCCACGCGCCTGCAGACATCAGGGTGTCGATTTCCGGTTCCCGGGTTCGTCGTACCGGTACATCCATCGCAAGGACACGTCACATGTCTGCTGAAACGACCAAGGGCCCCGCCTCGTACTTTCCCTCCATCGAGAAAACCTATGGCCAGCCGGTGGCGCATTGGCTGGGGCTGCTGGCCCAACGGCCCGGGCTGAAGCACATGGCGCTGGTCAGCTACCTGAAGTCCGAGCACGGGTTGGGCCATGGTCACGCCAACGCCCTGGTCGCCTACCATCTGGCGGGGCTGGGCTGACCCACTGCCTGCATGCCGGCGCTGCGGGCCGGGGTGGCACGTCCTCCAACCAGCTGAACGATTTCATCTGCAACTGTCATCGGGATCGTGTCTAATACCGCTCCCCACCCGCGGTTCCCCCACCCGTATGTCCCTGCAATCCCATGGCCCGGCGCCGTGCGACGACGCTGACGGCCACCTGGTCACCGCTGGCCCGCTGACCCCGCCGCCGGACAGTGCCGGCACGCCTGCCGATGAAAAAGCGCTGCGCCACTCGGTGGCCGAGGACGTGCAGGGCATGGTGCTGGCCATGCTGGTGGCGTCGCTGGGCCTGGCGATCTTCGCCAAGGGCGGGTTGATGATCGGCGGCATGGCCGGCATGGCCTTCCTGCTGCACTACGCGATGGGCTGGAACTTCGGGCTGGTGTTCGTGCTGGTCAACCTGCCGTTCTACTGGGTGGCCGTGCGCCGCATGGGCTGGGAGTTCACCCTGAAGACCTTCGCGGCGGTCACCGCGTGCGGCCTGCTCACCGACATCCTGCCGCGCTGGGCCGACTTCTCGCACATCGCGCCGCTGTATTCGGCCCTGGTCGGTGGTGCGTTGTCCGGCCTCGGCATCCTGTTCTTCATCCGTCACCGCGCCAGCCTGGGCGGCATCGGCATCCTGGCGGTGTACCTGCAGCGCACGCGCGGCTGGAGTGCGGGCAAGGTGCAGATGTCCTTCGATGCCTGCCTGATGGTGGCCGCGTTCTTCGTGCTGTCGCCGTCGAAAGTGATGTACTCGGCGATCGGTGCGGTGGTGCTCAGCCTGGTGCTGATGTTCAACCACCGGCCGGGCCGCTACATGGGCGTCTGACCGCCTGTACCGCCAGGCCCGGCACACGGAACCGGCAGGCGGTAGCGCCGGGCCATGCCCGGCGGATTCTGATCAGCGGCCAGCCGCCTGCAGCCACGGCGGTGCCAGCGTCAACAGCCGTGCATGCACCGGGCAGTCCTCGGCATGTGCACCGGGCAGGTAGCCCAGGCTCATCAGGAACTCGCCGGTGATCTCGCCGCCGGTGAAACGGAAGGTCTTCTTGAACAGCTTCACCCAGTCGGCCTTGCTGCGTGGGTGGTGTGCGTCCAGCCAGCCGGCGAAGCTGCCATGGCTCGCACGCAGCCCCTGGATCACCTGCGCGTTGTGGATCGCGGCCAGCACCTTCAGCCGGTTGCGGATGATGGCCGGGTCCGACAGCAGGCGCTCGATGTCCTGCTCGGCGTATGCGGCCACCCGATCCACGTCGAAGCCATCGTATGCCGCGCGGAAGCCCTCGCGCTTCTTCAGGATGGTTTCCCAGCTCAGGCCGGCCTGGTTGATCTCCAGCAGCAGCCGCTCGAACAGTTCGCGCTCATCGCGCTGCGGGAAGCCATACTCGTTGGCATGGTAGTACTCGTGCACCGGGTGGCCCGGTGCGATGCGGCAGTATCCGCTCATGGGCAGCTCAGATGGGGAAAACAGGGCAGGGAAGGCAACACCAGGTGTCCAGCCGTCCGCTGCGGGACGTTTCCCATCCTAGCCGATCCCTTCGCGCCGCATCCGGCCCCAGCGGTTAGAATGGCAACCATGCCCGTAACGCCAACTTCCCTCGCCAATCACCTGCTTGTGGCACTCCCGTCGCTGGTTGACGCCACCTTTGCCCGCACCGTCGCGCTCATCTGCCAGCACGATGAGAACGGGGCGATGGGGGTGCTGGTCAACCAGCCGTCCGAGTACACGCTGGGCGATGTGCTCGCGCAGATGGACATCGCCACCGGCGACGAGCAGCTGCAGGCACGCATGGTGCTCAACGGGGGGCCGGTGCACCCCGAGCGCGGCTTCGTCATCCACGATGATGCGCGCGCGTGGGATTCCAGCCTGCGCGTGGGCGATGGCCTGTACCTGACCACTTCGCGCGACATCCTCGAATCGATGGCCCGCGGCGAAGGCCCGGCCAACGCCGTGGTGACCCTGGGCTGCGCGGGCTGGGCGGCGGGGCAGCTGGAAAGCGAACTGGCCGAGAACAGCTGGCTGACCGTGCCGGCCGATGCCGAACTGGTGTTCCAGCTGCCGCTGGAGCATCGTTGGCAGGGCGCCGCGGCGCGCATCGGCGTCGACCTGTTCCGCCTGACCGATTACAGCGGCCATGTCTGAGCCGGCGCTCATCCGTCGCGATGGCACCGTGCTCGGCTTCGATGTCGGTTCGCGCCGGATCGGCGTGGCCATCGGCAGTGCCTTTGCGGCGCATGCGCGCGCGGTGGCGGTGGTCGATGTCCATGGCAACGGCCCGGACTGGGCCGCGGTCGAACGCCTCATCAAGGAATGGAAGCCCGATGGCCTGGTGGTCGGCGACCCGCTGACCCTGGACGGCCAGGACCAACCCAACCGCAAGCGTGCGCAGGGCTTCGCCCGCCAGCTGCGGGAACGATTCAAGCTGCCGGTGGTGATGATCGACGAGCGTTCCAGCTCGGTCGAGGCTGCCCGCCGCTTCGCCGTCGAGCGCGCCGAAGGGCGCAAGCGCCGCCGTGATGCGGCCGCGCTCGATGCCGTGGCCGCGGCGGTGATCATCGACCGCTGGCTGTCGTCGCCGGACGACGCCATTCCCATTCCCTGACCCTGCGTACCTGCCATGACCGCCCAGCAACTCGATGACTCCGGCCGCCTTCGCCACCTATTGACGCTTGAAGGTCTGCCCCGCGACACCCTGGTGCAGCTGCTCGACCGCGCCGGCCAGATCCGTGACGCCGCGGTGGGCCGCGTCGGCAACAAGCGCCACGTGCTGGCAGGGTCGGCGGTGTGCACGCTGTTCTTCGAGCCGTCCACCCGCACCCGCAGTTCGTTCCAGCTGGCGGCGCAGCGGCTGGGGGCGGATGTGCTGAATTTCGATGCCTCCACCTCGTCCACCCGCAAGGGCGAAACCGCCTGTGACACGCTGAAGAATCTGGAAGCGATGGGCGTGCGTGGTTTCGTGGTGCGCCACCCGGACGACGGTGCGGTCGCGGCGCTGGCCGCAGCGGCAGGCGAAGGCACCGCCCTGATCAATGCCGGCGACGGCCGCAGCGCCCACCCCACCCAGGGCCTGCTCGACATGCTGACCCTGCGCCAGGCCAAGGGCCCGGATTTTTCGAGGATGAAGGTGGTCATCGTCGGCGATGTGAAGCACTCGCGCGTGGCCCGCACCGACCTGCATGCACTGCGCACGCTGGGCGTGGGCGAGATCCGCGTGTGTGGCCCGCAATCGCTGCTGCCCGACGATGAAACGCTGCAGGGCTGCGTGGTCGGAGACGATTTCGACGCCATGCTGGAAGGCGTCGATGCGCTGATGATGCTGCGCCTGCAGCGCGAGCGCATGGAAGAAGGCCTGGTGCCGTCGCTGGAGCAGTACCACGCGCAGTATGGTCTGAACGCCGCGCGCCTGGCCCGCGCCGGCAAGGACGCCGCGGTGCTGCATCCGGGCCCGATCAACCGTGGCGTGGAAGTGACCGACGAGGTGGCCGACGGCCCGCAGTCGTGGGTGCTGCGCCAGGTTGCCAATGGCGTGGCCGTCCGCATGGCCGTGCTGGAAACCCTGCTGGGCTGATACCCGCCCGGGTGCCAATCGTTGGTTGGCACGGTGCGGATTTCACCTTGGGCTGCCGGGTGGTGCCGAGCGCTGGTCGGCACAGCGCCGGTCGGCACCCACCGGCATCCACCAACAGATGGTTCCCGCCGGTCGTCGTGGCTCAGCGCTTCTGCGCGAACAGCCAGGCCCACATCGCCGGGTCGGCATAGGTGGCGTCCCAGGCGTTGTGATTGCCTTCGGGGTATTCGGTGTAGCGCACATCACGCGCGCCCGTGGCCTGGAAGGCGGCATGCAGCCTGCGGTCGTCATCCGGCGGCACCACGTCGTCCAGTGCGCCGTGGAAGATCCAGATCGGGGTGTGCCGAAGGCGCTGCGCGATCACCGCGTAGGGATCCGCTTCGTTGGCCACCTGTTCCACGAACAGGGTAGGGCGTACGGCGCGCGGTGCCAGCACCGCGCCGCACACCGGCACGATCGCCGCGAAGCGTTGCGGATCATCCAGGGCGATGTTCCAGCTGCCATAGCCGCCCATCGACATTCCGGTCAGATACTGCCGCGCCGGGTCGGCGCCGAATTCGGCGAGGGTGGCATCCAGTGCCGCCACGGCCACGCGGTTGTTGCGGCCGCTCCATTCCTCGTGGCCCGGCACCTGCGGGAACACCGCCAGCGCGGGAAAGTCGGGATGCGCACGCAGGTAGGGGCCCAGGCCCGAACCGGTCTGTCGGACGCCGTCAGCACCGCGCTCGCCGGAGCCATGCAGGAACAGCACGACCGGCAGCGGCGCGGACGCGCGCGCTGCGGCGGCCGGAATGAAAACCTGGTAGTAGGCGGTCTGCCCATCGACTTTCACCGCCCGCGCTTCGAAGTGCCCGCCTGCGGTGGGCGGGGTGCTTGCGCATCCTCCCATCATCAGCAGGGCCAACAAGGGCAGGCAGCGCAGCAGCGATCGAAGCATGGTGGTTCCCGGAGGGGCAGGTTCGCCTCGATGGTAGTGCGGGCCGGCATGCCGGGCATCGTGCGCCGCATCACTCCGGGCGCGGGGCGCTGGCGATGATGTCCAGCTGCTCCTGTGCCTCGGCATTGCCCGCGGCGGCAGCGGCCTGCACCTGCGCCAGGTCCGGGTGCAGCACCACCAGCAGCGGGTTCTCGCACACCGGGCAGACATACTCGGTGGCGTCCTCGTCCAGCTCCATCACCATCGCCCGCGAGCTGCCTTTCCATTCGCAGGCGGCGCAGGTATGCAGCTGGTCACGCCAGCCGGGCTGGAAGTAGTTTTCAATCGTGGTTGCCATCGCGGTTCCGGTCAGTGCAGCAGGACCATGGTGGCCAGGCCGAGGAAGGTGAAGAAGCCCATCGAGTCGGTCACCGCGGTCAGGAAGATGCCGCTGGCCAGGGCCGGGTCGAAGCCGAAGCGTTTCAATGTCAGCGGCACCAGCACACCGGCCAGCGCTGCAAACAGCAGGTTGAAGGTCAGCGCGATGGCGATCACCGCCGACAGGCCCGGCGAATGGAACCACGCCAGCACGATCAGGCCAAGCACCGAACCGAGCACCACGCCATTGAGCAGGGCTACCCGCACTTCCTTCCACAGCAGCGTGCGCGCGTTGGAGCCGCCGACCTGGCCCAGGGCCAGGCCCCGCACCATCAGTGCCAGCACCTGGGTACCGGCGTTGCCACCCAGCCCGGCGACGATCGGCATCAGCACCGCCAGCGCCACCAGCTTGTCGATGGTGCCTTCGAAGTGCCCGACCACGCTGGACGCCAGGAAGGCCGTGCACAGGTTCACCGACAACCACATCAGGCGGCGGCGCATGGCGCGCCAGACCGGGCTGAACAGGTCTTCGTCCTCGTCCAGGCCGGCAGCGCCCAGTGCCTGGTGCTCGGCCTGGCCACGGATGATGTCGACCACGTCATCGATGGTGATGCGGCCGATCAGGATGTTATTGTCATCCACGACCGGCGCGGAGATCCAGTCATGGTCGGAGAACTGCCGTGCCACTTCCTGGTCGCTCTCGCCGACGTCGATGGCGGGCTGCTCATCGTCGATCAGGCGGTTGATCGGGGTGGTGTCCTCATGGGTGACCAGCGATGCCAGCGACACCCGGCCCAGGTACTGGTGGCGGCGGCTGACCACGAACAGATGGTCGGTATGGTCAGGCAGCTCGCCGCGCAGGCGCAGGTAGCGCAGCACGACGTCGACATTGACGTCGGCACGCACGGTCACCACGTCCGGGTTCATCAGGCGCCCGGCGCTGTCCTCGGGGTAGGACAGCACCTGCTCCAGGCGCTCGCGGTTCTCGCGGTCCATCGACTTGAGGACTTCGTCGATGACCGTGTCCGGCAGGTCTTCGACCAGGTCGGCCAGATCGTCGATGTCCAGGTCTTCGACCGCGGCGATGATCTCGTCCGGGTCCATGTCCGCGAGCAGGCTTTCGCGCACGTCGTCACCGACGTGGACCAGCACCTCGCCATCGTCTTCCGGATCGACCAGCCCCCAGACGATCTCGCGTTTGCCGGGGGGCAGCGATTCGAGCAGGTTGCCGATCTCGGCCGGCGCCAGGGTATTGACCAGGCGGCGCACCGGGCCCAGCCGACCACTGTCCAGTGCATCGGACAGCATCCGCAACTGGCGCGCAGTCTTGTCGTGGCGTACAGCCTCAGCCATCGCAGCTCCCGCGGGGATAAGAAAAGCCGCGATCCTGGCAAGGATGCGGCAACAGGGGTGTTCAGCGCGTCATTATCGCAAGGGGATGTTTCAGCGCATAGCCGCCGGGCCATGCCCGGCGGGCATTGGGTGCGGCCATCACGGCGTGTCGGCCACCAGTGCCAGCCAGCGCTCGATGGCGCGGCGGTCGCGCGCAGCCAGCAGCTTCGGCGCGCGTGCGCGCAGGGTGGCCAGATCGCTGTCGCGAACGGCCCGGCGGACCTCCAGCAGCGTGCCCGGGTGCAGGCTGAACTCGGTCAGGCCCAGCGCCAGCAGCAGCGGGGTCATCCGTGCGTCGCCGGCGATCTCGCCACACACCGCCACCGGGATGCGATGGCGTGCACCGGTCTCGATCACCAGCTGCAGCAGCCGCAGCACCGCCGGATGCAGCGGCGAATACAGTTCGCCCAACGCTTCGTTGTTGCGGTCGGCGGCCAGCAGGTACTGCACCAGATCGTTGGTGCCGATCGACAGGAAGTCGACCAGATCGATGAAGCTCTCCAGTGCCAGCGCGGCGGCCGGTACCTCGATCATCGCACCCAGCGGTACGTGCTCGGCCACGATGTGGCCCTCGGCGCGCAACTGCTCGCCCAGTTTCAGCATGCGCCGGCGGACCGCCAGCAGCTCCTCGCGGGTGCTGACCATCGGCACCAGCACGCGTAGCTTGCCGTAGGCCGACGCCCGCAGGATGGCGCGCAGCTGGGTGTCGGCCACCTTCGGCCGCGCCAGCGACAGGCGCACGCCGCGCAGGCCCAGCGCCGGGTTGTCCTCGTTGCTGAGGGTCAGGCCGGTGCGGTCGGCCTTGTCCGCGCCCAGGTCGAGGGTGCGGATGGTGACCGGCCGGCCGCTCATGCCCAGCGCGGCATCGCGATAGGTCTGGAACTGTTCTTCCTCGTCGGGCAGCTCGTTGCGCTGCAGGAACAGGAATTCGGTGCGGTACAGGCCCAGGCCCTGTGCGCCCAGCGCATGGGCCTGGGTCACGTCCTCCAGCGACTCGGCGTTGGCCAGCAGGGCGATGTCGACCTGGTCGCGGGTGCGGCTGGGCTTGCTGCGCAGGCGCCCCAGTTCGCGCTGTTCGCGTGCGTGTTCCTTCAGCCGTGCGCGGTAGTCGCGCAGGTTGTCGGCCTGGGGGTTGACGGTGATGCTGCCGTCGGCGCCATCGACGATCAGGACATCGCCATCGCTCACCCGGCTCAGCAGCTGCGGAACGTTGACGATCAGCGGCAGGTGCAGGCTGCGCGCCAGGATCGCACTGTGCGACAGCGCGCTGCCGGCCGCGGTGACGATCCCGACCACGCCCTGCGACTGCAGCTGGGCCAGTTCGGAAGGGGCGATGTTGTCGCAGACCAGGATTTCCCCGGCCAGCCCCTTCACCGCCGGCAGCCGTTCGGGCTGCAGGTACGCGTGGATGCGCCCGATGACGTGATCCAGGTCGTCCATGCGGCTTTTCAGGTAGGCATCGTCCATGCCATCGAAGACCTTGGCCAGGCGGTCGCGCTGCAGGCGCAGCGCGTAGCTGGCGCTGTACGGGCCGCTGCGGATCAGTTCGTCCAGGCCGAACAGCAGCTCCGGGTCATCCAGCAGCAGCGCATGCAGGTCGAGGAACTCGCCCACCTCCTGGTTCAGCGCGCCATGCAGGCGCTGCCGAAGGTCGTGCATTTCCGTGCGTGCCGCGTCCACTGCGCGGTGCAGGCGCGCCAGTTCGGCCTCGATCTGGTGGGCCGCCACGCGTTGTTCGGCCACCTCCAGGGCATGCGGCAGGCGCACGCGGGCACGGCCCATCGCAGAGCCACGGGCAGCCCCGTGGCCGGCCAGCAGCTGGACCGGCCGCTGGCTGTCGGGGGCCTGGCCGGCGCGCGCGCGCGGCACCCTCAGCTGTCCTCGTCGAAGCGGCGCTCGAACAGGTCGACTACCGCTTCCATCGCCGCTGCTTCGTCGTCGCCGTTGATGCGGATGGTGACCGGCGTGCCCTGGCCGGCGGCCAGCAGCATCACGCCCATGATGCTCTTGGCGTTGATCTCACGGCCCTTGGCGGCCATGGTCACGTTGCAGCGGAACGGCGCCAGGGTCTGCACCAGCTTGGCGGTGGCCCGGGCGTGCAGGCCCAGGCGGTTGCTCACGGTGAGTTCTCGTTCAAGCATCGTCGACTATCGCTCCATTACGGGTGCCCGCCGCCGCAGTGGCAGGCAGTTGATCCAGTCCCTGTTCCGGATAATTCATCACCCGCAGCAACATCGGCAGGCTCAGCGCCGACACCCGGCGAACCGGGGTCCCCAGCCGGGCCAACTGCCCGGCAAGGTTGGCGGGGCTGGCGCCGTACAGGTCGGTCAGGATCAGCACGCCATGCCCCTGGTCGACCCGCCGCAGCGCGGCCGAGGCAAGCGGGAGCAGGGCGTCCAGGTCTGCGTCGAACGGTACTTCGAAAGCTTCTGTCTTCAGCGGCAAATGCCGCAGGAGCCGGGTCGCCACGTCAAGCAGGGCGGCCCCGACCCCGGGATGTGTTACGAGGAGAATGCCACAGGTCATTACTGCACGTTAACAGGTCAAGGTGAATTGGCGATAGCAGCAGAAGAGGGGCACTGTGTCCCGTATTCAGCGTTGCCCGGGTCGGAGCGCTTTTCTGTTGAAAAGGGATCCGACCCTGTCTGTTTTTTCGACGCCTGATAGAGATTCATCCACGCATGGTGTGGATCCACCGTGTCGATCAAGGTCCACACCGCCCCGCCATCCCACGGAATGCCGCTTTTGATTTTGGCGTTGCTGTTGCCGGCCAGCGGCCGGCACTACCGGCCGGTGCCGGGCGCAGCCCGGCTGCCCTCAATCCTGTTCGCGGTGGTAGGTCGCCACGTCTTCCCAGCCCCGCTCGCGCGCATGGCGGGCGATCCGCTCGGCCAGATACACCGAACGGTGCTTGCCACCGGTGCAGCCAAAGGCCACGGTGACGTAGCTGCGGGTGCCGTCGCCGAGCTTGGGCAACCAGGTGTCCAGGAACTCCATCACCTGGGCGAGGTAGCGCTGCACGTCCGGCTGCGCTTCCAGGTAGTCGCGCACGCCGGGTTCGCGCCCGCTCAGCGCGCGCAGGTCCGGATCCCAGTGCGGGTTGGGCAGCACGCGGGCATCGAACACGAAATCGGCCTCGGCCGGCACCCCGCGCTTGTAGGCGAACGATTCGAACAGCAGCGACAACCGCGTGGCGTGGTCCAGGGTGAATTCGGTGATGATCCGGCGCCGCAGCTGGTGCACGTTGAGCGTGCTGCTGTCGATCACCGCGTCGGCTTCACGGCGCAGCGGTGCGATCAGCTCGCGCTCACGGGCGATCGCTTCGGGCAGCGACAGGCCGAGCTGGCTCAGCGGATGCCGGCGGCGGGTGTCGGCGTAGCGCTTGAGTATCGTCTCATCGCTGGCCTCGAAGTACAGCACCTTGACCTCCACCCCGGCGTCGACGGCCAGCTGGCGCCAGCTGCCCAGCTGGCCCAGGTCGGTCTGCCCGCGCACATCGATGCCCACCGCCAGCCGGCGTGGTGCGGTGCCGTCGTGGTGGCTGAGCACATTGCGCACGAACTCCGGCAACAGCTGGATCGGCAGGTTGTCCGAGCAGTAGTAGTCCTGGTCCTCGAAGGTCTTCAGGGCGACGGATTTACCCGAGCCGGACAGGCCGCTGACGATGATCAGGGTCGGGGCGGTGGGAACAACGGTGCTCATGGACAGGCTCTTGGCAGGACAGGAAAGGTCAGGGGGTCCGCCGTTCCAGCAGATTGCTGTGGCGGGCGATGAACATCGCGGCCGGGTCGATCCCCTTGGTACGCAGGATGTGCAGGCGGGTGGCCGCCTCGGTCAACACGGCCAGGTTGCGCCCGGGCATCACCGGCAGGGTGATCAGCGGCACGTCCAGGTCCAGCACGTGGCGGGTCCCGGAATCGCCGGTCAGGCGCTCGTAACCGTGCGGCGTGGGTTCGGTCATCGGTTTGGTCAGGTGCACGATCAGCCGAAGGTACTTGTTCTTCTTTACCGCCGTATCACCAAACATCTCGCGCACGTTGAGCACGCCCAGGCCGCGCACTTCCAGCAGGTCCTGCAGCAGCTCCGGGCAGGTGCCATCCAGCACGTCCGGCGCGATCTGGGTGAATTCGGGAGCGTCATCGGCCACCAGGCGATGGCCGCGGCTGAGCAGCTCCAGCGCCAGTTCGCTCTTGCCCGAACCGGCTTCGCCGGTGATCAGCACGCCGATGGAGTAGATCTCCATGAACACGCCATGCAGGATCACCCGCGGTGCCAGCGTGCGTGCCAGGTGGTAGGACAGGTGGTTGAGCAGTTCGTGACCACGCTTGGGCGACAGCCACAGCGGCGTTCCGGATTCGTCGGCTGCCGCGCGCAGGTCCTCCGGGCAGGCCTGGTTGCGGGTCAGCACCAGCGCCAGCGGGTGCGACTGCATGATCTTCTCGATCGTTTCCCAGCGCTGGCGCGGTTCCAGCGCGTCCAGCCAGGACAGTTCCTCGGTACCGAGGATCTGCACCTTGTTGGGGTAGATCGCGTTGAGGTAACCGGCCAGCGACGGTCGCCGCGATACCGTGTTGCCGGCCTCCAGCTCGCGCTTCTCGCCGGATTTGCCTGCGGCCCAGCGCAGTCCCAGCCGCTCGCGCTGCTGTTCGAACAGTTCACGGGCGGTGATGCTGGTATTCATGCGGCGCTCGCAGGTGGGGTCAGGTCCAGGGCCTCGCGCAGGGCCCGCGCGTCGCCGGCCTCGCGCAGCGCCTGGCGGATGCACGGGGCGGAGAACAGTTCGGCCAGTTCGGACAGCAGCATCAGGTGCTGGTGGGTGTAATGGGCGGGAACCGCCATCGCGAACACCAGGTCCACGGGTTCCTCGCCGCCGAAATCAACCGGCGTCTGCAGGCGCAGCAGCGCACCGCGGGGGCGATCCAGCGCCGGTGCACGGCCATGCGGAATGGCGATGCCGTAGCCGATCGCGGTACTGCCCAGCGCTTCACGCTGGCACAGGTTGAGATAGATCTGTTCGGCGTTGGCCTGGCGGCAGGCCAGCAACCCGGCGGCGGCCCGCAGGACGCTGTCGCGGTCGGTGGCCGTGCAGAGCTGGGTCTGCACGGCCGCCAGGAGGTCAGTCAGGGGCATGTCTGCGGGGAACGGTGGCGATCAGCCACCATTGTCGCCCACCGGCAGCGGTGCGTGCTGCTGTTTTTTCTCCTTGTGCTTGATCACCAGCCGGTCAAGCTTGTCCGCAAGAATGTCGATCGCGGCATACATGGTCTGGCCGCCGGCCTCGGCGTGCAGGGTCTGGCCGGGAATGTTGAGGCTGGCGTCGACGTGGTGTTCGGTCTTCTGCAGTTTGAGGGTCACCCGCGCTTCGCAGTGCTGGTCGAAGTGTTTGCCGATCCGGGCCAGCTTCTCCTCTACATAGGACTGCAGGGCCGGGGTGACTTCGACATCTTTGCCAAACGTTTCGATGCGCATCGGGTTTCTCCTTTGATCGGATGTGCCAATGAACCTCTCCGCCGGGCGCGGCGGCGCGTCAAGCGATTCTGACTCTTTCGTGCGAGGCGGAGATGTTCATGGCCTCACGATACTTCGCCACGGTGCGCCGCGCTACTGGAATTCCCGACGTCTTGAGCAGGTCAGCCAGCTTGGCGTCAGAAAGCGGCTTGCGTGGGTTTTCATCATCGATCAGGCGCCGGATCATGGCCTGGATGGCGGTGCTGGAGGCCTCGCCGCCGCCCTCGGTATCGATGCCCGAGGCAAAGAAGGCACGCAGCGGCAGGGTGCCGCGCGGCGTACGCACATGCTTGCGGGCGATCGCGCGCGATACGGTGGATTCGTGCAGGCCCAGCTCGCTGGCGATCTCGCGCAGGGTGAGCGGGCGCAGTGCCTGCTCGCCGAATTCAAGGAAGCCGGCCTGCTGCTGGATCAGGCTGCGGACCACGCGCAGCAGGGTCTCGCCGCGGGCCTGCAGGCCCTTCAGCAGCCAGCGCGCCTCCTGCAGCTGGCCACGCAGGTAGCCGGCGTCGGCATCGCCGCAGCGGCGGATCATCTGTTCGTAGCCGCGGTGGATCACCAGCTTCGGCCCGGCATGTGCGGCCAGCGCGGCGCGCCAGACGCCGTTCTGCCGCCAGACCACCACGTCGGGCACCACGTAGGTGTCCTGGGCCAGCGGCGCGATCTGGGTACCGGGCCGCGGATCCAGCGAGCGCAGCAGGGCGACTGCGGTCTCGACGTCGGCCAACGGCTGCTTCAGCTGCTGGGCCAGGCCGGCCACGCCGGTGCGTGGCAGCTGCTCCAGCGGGCCGGCGGCCACCTGCCGGGCCAGCGCCAGGCACGGGGTATCCGCGTCAAGCACGTCCAGCTGCAGCTGCAGGCATTCGCCGAGGCTGCGTGCGGCCACGCCCACCGGATCAAAGCGCTGGATCTGGTGCAGCACGGTCAGGATTTCATCTTCGCCGGCATGGATGGCCGGCAGCAGCGCTTCGGCGACGGTGCTCAGCGGCTCGCGCAGGTAGCCGTCTTCGTCGAGCGCATCGATCAGCGCGGCGCCGATGCTGCGGTCGCGCCTGGACAGGTGGGTCAGGTGCAGCTGCCAGAGCAGGTGATCGGCCAGCGTCTCGGTTTCGGCAACGCGCTCGGCCGCACTGCCGTTGTCGTCATCATCGTCGAAACTGCCGCCGCTGCCGGCACTGCTCCAGTCGAGCTCGGCCGGTGCCCAGTCATCGCCAGCGGGTTCGGCGCTGTCCGGGGGCGTGTCGTTGTCGTTGCCGTCGGCGGCATCGCTGCCCGCCGCACTGCTGTCGTCACCGCTTTCGGCCCAGTCCAGCAGCGGGTTGCTCTCCACCGCCTGGGCGATTTCCAGCTCCAGTTCGGTCGTGGACATCTGCAGCAGCTTGATGGCCTGCTGCAGCTGGGGCGTAAGCACCAGCTGCTGTCCCAACGATGTCTGCAGCCGAGTCTTCATGCCTGTGCCGAACGGAAGGGAGAGGGCCCGGCGGCCGCGGTCACAGCTTGAAGGAGTCCCCAAGGTAGACGCGGCGTACGTCGGCGTTGTCCAGGATCGCCTCGGGCGAACCCTGGGCCAGCACGGTGCCCTCGGCGAGGATATACGCGCGGTCGCAGATTCCCAAGGTTTCGCGCACATTGTGGTCGGTGATCAGCACGCCGATGCCACGCTGCTTGAGATGGGTGACGATGCGCTGGATCTCGCCGACCGAGATCGGGTCGACGCCGGCGAACGGTTCGTCGAGCAGGATCAGGCGCGGCCTGGCCGCCAGCGCGCGGGCGATCTCGCAGCGCCGCCGCTCGCCGCCGGACAGGCTGGCGCCGAGCTGTTCGGACACGTGGCCCAGCTGCAGCTCGTCAAGCAGGCTGTTCAATTCGCGCTCGCGGCCGGCCGAATCCAGATCCTCGCGCAGTTCCAGCACCAGGCGCAGGTTGTCGGCCACGGTCAGCTTGCGGAATACGGACGGTTCCTGCGGCAGGTAGCCCACGCCCTGCTTGGCACGGGTGTACATCGGGTCGCCGGTGATGTCCTTGCCGTCAAGCACGATGCTGCCGGCATCGGCGCCGACCAGGCCGACGATCATGTAGAAGCAGGTGGTCTTGCCGGCGCCGTTGGGACCGAGCAGGCCGACCACCTCGCCGGCATCCAGGGTCAGCCCGAAGTCCTTGACGACTTCGCGCTGCTTGTACCGCTTGCGCAGGCCAGTGGCGACGAGCATTACTTCTTGCCTCCCGACGGAGCGGCGGCCGGCGTCTTGTTCTTCGGCGGAATGACGGTACGCACGCGGCTGCCGTCGCCGCCGGAGTTCATCTCGCCGCTGCGGGTGTTGTAGACCATGCGCTGGCCCGCATTGGTGCCGCGCGCGCTGGTGACCTTGTAGTTGCCGGTCAGGGTGATGATCTCGGTGGTGATGTCGTAGTCGATCCGGTCGGCCACCGCATCCATCCAGGTGCCATCGTCCAGCTGCTGCTTCATCTTGGCCTGCTTGCCGGTGAACACCGCACGCACGGCCTCACCCCCCTTCAGGTAGATCTCGGCTTCGGACGAACGCAGGTCGAGCGTGCCCTGGGTGATGATCACGCCGCCGGAAAGCACGGTCTTGCCGTCGCCGGTCAGGGTGCCGGACTGCGCACCGGAATCGATGTTCATGGCTTCATTGCGGTCGGTCGACTTGGCGAAGCCGACGGCCGGGACAAGAAGACTGAGCGCGAGCAGGGCTGCAAAGGGAATCTTCATGGAGGTCCGTTCTAGCGGTGGAGGTCCCGCCGGTTCGACCGGGGGACGCGGGTGGGGGCCGTCCGCCCGCGCCTGTCCTGGGACGTCGCGGGTGGGCGGCGGGGTCAGCGCCTGGGCGTGTAACGGCCCTTGGACTGGCTGAGGAAATGATACGTGTTGTTCTTCGAATCCACTTCGAACCCGACGCCGGACTGTTCCATGCCCGGGCGGGTCATGGTCACCCGGGCGTCGGTGCGGGCGCGGTTGTCCTTCGGGAACACGTCCAGGTGGTCGGTACGGAAGGTGGTCGGTGCCACGCCCGGACCGGCCGGGCTGTCGCCGGCGACATTGCCGCGCAGCTTCATCTCGTCGCCCTTGGCGCTGAGCCAGCCGGTCTCGGCGCGCAGGGTCCAGTGCTGGCCATCCTTGTCCGGCATTTCAAACACCGGGGTGGTGATGTTGAGGGTCTGGTCGCCGCGCTGGCGTTCCAGCAACGGCGCCCGCAGGGTGGTGGATTCCTTGCCGTGCTCGTCCAGCGCCACGATCTGGAAGTCGTGCAGGATGTAATCCACGCCAGCGTCCTGGCCTTCGACGGCAGGCGCCTTGTCGCGGTTGCGCAGTGCCGCCCAGCTGCTCAGCAGGGCCGCCAGCAGCAGGCCGACGCCGAGGATCGCGCGCCAGTTCAGCGACGGGGCGTTCATGCGCCGAACCTCGCCAGCACCGCATCCACGCGCCCCTGCGCGGCCAGCAGCACATCGCACAGCTCGCGGGCGGCACCGCGGCCGCCGTCGGCACGGGTGATCCATTGCACGCGTTCGGCAATCCACGGGTGGGCATTGGCCGGGGCCACCGCCAGGCCGACCGCACCCAGCGGCGCCAGGTCCGGCAGGTCATCGCCCATGAAGGCGACCTGGTCCAGGCCGATGCCATGCTGCGCGCACAGCGCCTGCACGCTGGCCAGCTTGTCGCCCACGGCGATCTGGGTATCGATGCCGAGGTCGGCGCCGCGCTTGAGCGCGGACTGGCTGTTGCGCGCGGTGATCAGCACGGGGTGGATGCCGTGCTGCTGCAGCAGTTTCAGGCCCAGACCATCCTGCACGAAGTACGCCTTGCTCTCGTTGCCGTCCTTGTCGTAGTACAGCCGACCGTCGGTGAGGGTGCCGTCCACGTCGAAGCAGGCCAGGCGGACGCGGGCCGCGGCGGCGTGCAGGTGGGCAGGGAAGGCGGGCAGGGGGGACCAGGGCATCAGGGCATCGGACTCGATCGTTGCGGGAAAGCGTACAGACTGAATGGGGTCTACGGACTGTCGGTTAAACCACCCGGGCCCGCAACAGGTCATGAATGTTCAGCGCGCCCACCGCGCGGCCCTGGTCATCGACCACGATCAGGCCGGTGATCTTGTGGGTCTCCATCAGCCGGGCCGCCTCCACCGCCAGCTGGTCGGCACCGATCGTGCGCGGCTGCCGGGTCATCACCTCGGCGATCTTCGCGGTGCGCACGTCCAGGTCGGTATCCAGCGCGCGGCGCAGGTCGCCGTCGGTGAACAGGCCGATCAGCACGCCCTGCGCATCGACCACGGCGGTCATGCCCAGGCGCTTGCGGCTCATCTCCATCAGCGCCTCGCTGAGGGTGGCATCGGCGTCGACCCGCGGCAGTTCCTCGCCGCTGTGCATGACATCGGTGATGTGCAGCAGCAGGCGGCGGCCGAGGCTGCCGGCCGGGTGCGAGCGGGCGAAATCGTCGGCGGTGAAGCCGCGGGCGTCGAGCAGGGCCACGGCCAGCGCGTCGCCCATCGCCAGCGAGGCGGTGGTGCTGGAGGTCGGCGCCAGCGCCAGCGGGCAGGCTTCGGCCGGCACGCTCACATCCAGGTGCATGTCGGCGGCGCTGGCCAGGCTGGACTGCGGGCGGCCGGTCATGGCGATCAGGATGTTGCCCTGGCGCTTGAGCACCGGCAGCAGCATCAGCACTTCGTCCGATTCACCCGAATAGGACAGCGCCAGCACCACGTCATCCTCGGTGATCATGCCCAGGTCGCCGTGGCCGGCCTCGCCGGGGTGCACGTAGAACGCGGGGGTGCCGGTGGAGGCCAGGGTGGCGGCGATCTTGCGCGCGATATGACCGGACTTGCCCATGCCGGTGGCAACCACCCGGCCGCGGCTGCCCAGGATCGCCTGGCAGGCGCGCTGGAAGGCATCGCCGAGGCGGTCGGCCACGGCATCCAGCGCCTGCCGCTCGATCTCGAACACACGGCGGCCGCTGGCGACCAGGGCGGCAGGGTCGACGGAACGGGGGGGCAACAGGGATTCGGCCATGCGGACGCCACGCAGCGGAAGTAGAATGGACGCACATTTTATTAGGAAAGCCCGTTGGACGCCGACACCATCCGCAATCTGATCGAAACCGGCCTGCCCGGCGCCCGCGCCCATGTGCAGGGTGACGATGGCGTGCATTTCGAAGCGACCGTGGTCAGCGAGGCCTTTGCCGGCAAGCTGCCGCTGGCCCGCCACCGCATGGTGTATGCCACGCTGGGTGACCTGATGGGCGGCGCGATCCACGCGCTGGCGCTGAAAACCGTGACCCCGGCCGAAGCCGGCTGAACCGCAGAAGATCCCCAATACATGGCCAAGATCGTTGTGACCGGCGGCACTGCGCTGCACGGTGAAGTGAGCATCTCCGGCGCCAAGAACGCCGTCCTCCCCATCCTCTGCGCGACCCTGCTGGCCGATGCGCCGGTGGAGATCACCAACGTGCCGCACCTGCACGACGTGGTGACCACGGTGAAGCTGCTGGGCGAACTGGGCGCCAAGGTCACCATCGATCAGGGCACTCTGTCGCGCGGCAGCGCGATCGTGGTCGACCCGCGCCCGGTGAACCAGCATGTGGCGCCGTATGAGCTGGTCAAGACCATGCGTGCCTCGATCCTGGTGCTGGGCCCGCTGCTGGCCCGCTTTGGCGCGGCCGAAGTGTCGCTGCCCGGCGGCTGCGCGATCGGTTCGCGCCCGGTGGACCAGCACATCAAGGGCCTGCAGGCGCTGGGGGCCGAGATCGTGGTCGAGAACGGCTTCATCAAGGCCACCGCCAAGCGTCTGAAGGGCGGTCATTTCACCTTCGACATGGTCAGCGTCACCGGCACCGAGAACGTGCTGATGGGTGCGGTGCTGGCTGAAGGCACCACCATCCTCGACAACTGCGCGATGGAACCGGAAGTGACCGATCTGGCGCATTGCCTGATCGCGCTGGGCGCGAAGATCGAAGGCCTGGGCACCGCCCGCCTGGTGATCGAAGGTGTCGAGCGCCTGTCCGGTGGCCGCCACGAAGTGCTGCCCGACCGCATCGAGACCGGCACCTTCCTGGTGGCCGCGGCGATGACCGGCGGCAAGGTCACCGTCAACCGTGCGCGCCCGAACACGATGGACGCGGTGCTGTCCAAGCTGATCGAAGCCGGCGCCAGCATCCAGACCACCGAC
Organism: Stenotrophomonas sp. 704A1; assembly: GCF_030549525.1. Lineage (NCBI taxonomy): Bacteria > Pseudomonadati > Pseudomonadota > Gammaproteobacteria > Lysobacterales > Lysobacteraceae > Stenotrophomonas > Stenotrophomonas tuberculopleuritidis. The sequence continues at coordinate 1,127,954 of NZ_CP130831.1, forward strand.
GACAGCATCACCCTGGACATGCAGGGCAAGCGGCCGAAGGCGGTCAACCTGACCACCGCGCCGTACCCGGCGTTCCCCACCGACATGCAGGCGCAGTTCATGGCGCTCAACTGCGTGGCCGACGGCGTGGGCGTGATCAATGAAACGATCTTCGAGAACCGTTTCATGCACGTCAACGAGCTGCTGCGGCTCGGTGCGGACATCCAGGTGGAAGGCCACACCGCCATTGTCCGCGGCCACGAACGCCTGAGCGGTGCGCCGGTGATGGCCACTGATCTGCGCGCATCGGCGTCGCTGATCCTGGCCGGCCTGATGGCTGATGGCGACACCACCATCGACCGCATCTACCACCTCGACCGTGGCTACGAGAACATCGAAGAGAAGCTGTCTTCGCTCGGCGCCACCATCCGGCGCGTGCCATGATCCTGCGCGGCAGGTTCAGCCGCCGCCGCAAGGCGCTGCTGGTGCTGGTGCTGATCGTGCTGGCGTGGCTGGGCTATGCCTGGTACGCCAACATCGCCATTACCCAGGGCATCGAGCAGAAGGACATGGACTGGAACGGCGACGGCACGGTCACCCGTGACGAGATCATCCAGTCGTTCTATGCCGTGGCGGTCAACGACAGCCAGGACGGCAACCGGCATTGCCGCACCTTCGTCCGTCGTGCCACCGGCGAGCAGATCCGGGTGGACTGCCGCACCGAGTTCAAGCCGGCCGAAGAAGCGAAGAAATAACAGAACGCCCGCCGAAGCGGGCGTTTTGTTTCGGTAGCGCCGGGCCATGCCCGGCGAGCGCGCAGCGCGGCGGTCAGTTCATCGCCTTGATGGTCAGGTCCAGCGCGTCACGCCCGCTTTCCCGCTGCAGCATGCGCGCCGGCACCGGGAAGTCCTTCACGATCCAGGCGATCAGTTCCTTGTTGCCATCGACGCGCGACACCTTGGTGGCCTCGTAGCTCTTGCCGCCGACCGTGATCGCTTCCTTGCCCACCACCCGGTAGGTCATGTTCTTGATCCGGCCTTCGTCGACCATGCGATAGGTCAGCGGCTTGCCGGCAGCCAGATCGCGGGCGATGGCCAGATTGATCAGCAGCGCATCCATGTCGCCGGCCTTCAACGCCACCGGGCCGCGGCGCTCGGGCTTGATGTCACCGCTCCAGGTGGCCTGGTTGCTGGTCCAGTTGTAGCTGGCGTCGACGTTGCGCTTCTTCACCAGCAGCGCGGAACGGTCATGGCTGCTGAGCGGGCGCAGTTGACCGCGCACTTCCTCGAACACCGTGCTCTGGCTCAGGTCGGCCAGCTGGTTCTTGACCTGCAGGCTGTAGCGCCACTTGTTCGCGCCTTCGCTGGCCAGGGTCATGCTGCCGTTGGCCTGCATGCCCATGTAGCTGGCCAGGTAGTCGGCCTTGAACGGCTGCAGGGCCATGGCCGGCAGGCTGGTGACCGACAGCGCGGCGGCGGCGATCCAGGTCAGGGGGCGGGACAGGGTGTTCATGCTCAGACTCCTTGGTATTCGATCAGGCGCAGATCGACGCGATCCTCGCCGTCTTCGCGTTGCAGGATGCGCACCGGGGTGGGGACACCGTTGGCGATCCAGAGAATGGTTTCATTGTTGCCGCCGTTGGTGCGGTACACCCGCAGCGCGTTGTAGGACAGGTCGCCGACCTCGACGTTCTCGGTCTGCGGGGCCGCCTGGTAGTCATGCTGGCGCACCTTGCCCATGTCGACGTAGCGATAGCGCATGGTCGCGCCCGGGCGGGCATCGCGCATGATCGCCAGGTTGATCAGCAGGGCGCTCTGGTCGCCGGCCTGCAGCGGGATGGGCTGCGCGCGGTCCTTCTTGACGTCGCCGCTCCACTGCGCGGTACCGGCCTGCCAGTTGTAGGTGCCGACTGCCTTCTTGCCCAGGAACAGGCCCTTGCGCACCGTGCTCTGGCTGAGTGGCGCATACACGCCGCTGCGCTCCTCGAACACCGTGCTCTGCTCGATGTTCAGCCCAAGCACACTGGCGAAGCCACGGCGGCCGACGACCTGCATGTCCACCCGCCACTGGCTGCCGCCGGTGTGGGTGACCTGCATGGTGGCGTCGCCTGCCTCCTTGCCCTTGTAGAACGCCTGGTAGGTGGCGCTGAACGGCTGCAGCGGCGGCGGCTCCCAGGCCAGGGCGGGCAGGGCCGGTACGGGCGGTGCGGCGGGCTCGGCCGGGACCGGCACGGCCGGCGTGGTCGGGGCCGGCGGCTGGGCCTGGCCCCAGGCTGCACAGGCGAGCACGGCAAACGGCAGCAGCAGGGCGTTGCGCAACAAAGTCGTGGTCTTCATGGCGGGCAGGAACCGCAGGAGGGGGCAGGATGCCAGCCCCGCAGTCAGCGGGGCGTGTGCACAGGGGTTACCGGTTCAGGTTTCCGGCGGAATCTAGGGCCAACGGGCTAAACAGGGGGTGACCGTCGAATGTCGGTTGTCCTTCCCGTTCAGCCAGGCGGCCGGCGCAGAGCAGCTGCAGGGTGGCGATCAGCAACGGGTGCTCTACGGCCAGGACACGCTCGGCCAACGTCTCGGCGTCATCGCCGGGCAGGACCGGCACCCGCACCTGCGCCAGCACCGCGCCGGCGTCCAGTTCCGGCACGACCAGGTGCACGCTGGCGCCGTGTTCGGTGTTCCCGGCTTCCAGCGCGCGGGCGTGGGTGTGCAGGCCCTTGTGCAGCGGCAGCAGCGAGGGGTGGATGTTGACCAGCCGGCCGTTGAAGCGCTGCACGAAGTCGGCGCCGAGGATGCGCATGTAGCCGGCGCAGACGATCCAGTCCGGTGCCACGGCCTGCAGGGCATCGCCCAGCGCCTGCTCGTAGGCGGCGCGGTCGGCGAAGGTCCTGGGTGCCTGTGACCAGCGCTGGCTGGCGGCTACCCGTTGCAGGGCGGCGGCATCGGGGCGGTCGGAGAACACGCCCACCACGTCGGCCGCCAGGCGGCCATCGGCAATGGCGTCGAGGATCGCCTGCAGGTTGCTGCCACGGCCGGAGGCCAGTACGGCGATGCGGGCGGTCATGCGACGACCGCGCTGCCTGGTCCGGCGAAGCTGGCGACCACCTCGGAGCGCAGCAGCACGATCAGCGCGTACACGCCCAGGGCGATGCCCAGCGCGCCCCCCAGGAAGGCCGCACCGGAGGCGACCAGGCACAGGGTACGCTGCCGGCGCTGCCCCAACCGGCGCGCGGCAGTCAGGCTGAGGGTGCCCAGCGCCGCGATGGACACGGCGATACCGGCGAAGATGGCGGCCAGCAGGGCCGGCGATGCATTCGGATCGGTGCTGTTGCTTTCACTGACATAGCCACCGGCGGCGGCCAACAGCAGGAAAAGCGCCAGCAGCACCTGCAGGCTGCCGTAGACGTAGAACAGGATCCTGAGCCTGTGCAGGTGTCCGCCGATCTGGTCGGCGGTCCAGCCGCGCGGTGCGTTCAACGGAGGCGGGACGGACGTCATCGGTCTCTCAGCGGCGGGAGGGGAGATCAGCTTCGAACGCGGCCTTGACCTGCGGGCGCAGCAGCACGATCAGGGTGAACACGCCCAGCACCGTACCGAAGGGGGTGAACAGGCACGACAGGCCGGCCACGATCATGCACAGCAGGTAGCGACGCCGCTGCTTCAGGCAATGCCCGGCATAGGCGATGACGCCGGCCAGCACCAGGCCGCAGGACACCACGCCGCCGCCCATGATGATGAACACCCAGCCCGCAAGCTGTTGTTCCTGCGGCGAGCTGGGGTGGCCGTTGGAGCTCATCGGCAGGGCGCCGTTGAGCACGGCGATGCCCATCACGATGTGGAACACGAAGATCAGGGCGAACACCGCCGCGAGACCGGCCACCACGTAGTGGAAGATCGACAGCAGGCGCAGGTGGTCGGCGTCCTGCTGGCTCAGCACCGGCGCGACCGGGGCCGGGGGCGGCACCGGTGCGGCGGGCGAGGGGGGAAGGGCATCCATGCGGGTTCCTCTGATCCGGTGAGCCGGGGGTCAGGCGATGCGCACGCGCTCGTCGCCCTGGGCGGTGACCACCTGGCCGATGGTCCAGTGCTCCAGGCCCTGCGCGGTGACGGCGTCGGACACGGCAGCCACCTGGTCCGCAGCGACGATCAGCACGAAACCGATACCGCAGTTGAAGGTGCGCCACATTTCGCTGTCGGCCACCGCGCCTTCCTTCTGCAGCCACTGGAACACCGGCGGCAGGGTCCACGACGAGGCCTGGATGTCCAGGCCGAGGCCGTCGGGCACCACGCGGATGATGTTCTCGGTCAGGCCGCCACCGGTGATGTGGGCCATGCCATGGATGGCCTCGCCGTGCGACTTCAGCAGCGCCAGGATCGGCTTGACGTACAGGCGGGTCGGCGCCATCAGCGCGTCGACCAGCTTCACACCGCCGTCCAGCTCCAGCTCGGCCGGGCGACCGGCGCGGTCGTAGATGCGGCGCACCAGCGAGTAGCCGTTGGAGTGCGGGCCGGAGGAGGCGATGCCGATCAGCACGTCACCGGCCGCGACATGGGCGCCATCCTTCAGTTCGCTCTTCTCCACCGCCGCGACGGTGAACCCGGCCAGGTCGTATTCGCCCGGGGCGTACATGTCGGGCATTTCAGCGGTTTCGCCACCGATCAGCGCGCAGCCGGCCTCGGTGCAGCCGTTGGCGATACCGCCCACGACCGCCGCGGCGGTATCGATGTCCAGCTTGCCGGTGGCGAAGTAGTCCAGGAAGAACAGCGGTTCGGCGCCCTGCACCAGCACGTCGTTCACGCACATGGCGACCAGGTCGATGCCGATCGTATCGTGGCGGTTCAGCTGGTGGGCCAGCTTCAGCTTGGTACCGACGCCGTCGGTGCCCGACACCAGCACCGGCTCGCGGTACTTGTTGGACAGGTCGAACAGGGCGCCGAAGCCACCCAGGCCGCCCATCACCTCCGGACGGAAGCTGCGCTTGACCAGGGGCTTGATCCGCTCGACCAGTTCGTTGCCGGCGTCGATGTCGACACCCGCATCACGGTAGGTGAGGGGGGAGGGGGCGGAAGACGGGGTGTTGGTCACGGGCGTCGGCGCTGGCAGGGGTTGAATCGCCGATTTTAACAGGCCGCATTGGCGCACAGGCCGTATTCGGGCAACAATTCCCCCCGGATACGTCGAGCCAATGGATGTCCTGATGCGCCGCAGCCTGTTTTTGACCCTGCTCCTTGCGCTGTGCCTGCCGGTGGCCACGATGGCCCAGAGCGGCATGCGAACCGAGGGTGATGTTGCCACTGCCAGTGGTGCGTACGAGGCCGAAGTGCCCGTCAACAGCCAAGCCGAGGCTGACCGCAACGGTGCGCTGGCGCGCGCGTTGAGCGTGGTACTGGGCAAGTTGTCCGGCGATCGCAGCGTCATGTCCCGCCCCGGCGTGGTCCAGGCCCTGCGCAACGCCAAGGATTACGTGGCCAGCTACGACTACAAGCAGGACCAGAGCGTTGGTGCCAGCGGTGCCCCCAGCTTCCGTACCCTGCTGGTCGCGCGCTTCCGCGAGGAGGACGTGGATGCGCTGGTGTCGGCGCTGGGCCTGCCGCTGTGGCCGCAGCCGCGGCCGAAGCCGGTGGTGTGGCTGGCGGTGGACGATGGCAGTGGCCCGCGCCTGGTCAGCGTGCAGCAGGCCAATGCCGCGCGGCCGCTGCTGAACCGCGCCATCGAGCGGGGCTTCAAGCTTGGCCTGCCCAGTGGCGGCGCGGCCGAGCAGGCCCTGGCCGGCGCGATCTGGCGCCAGGACAGCGCGGCGGTGGCACGGGCTTCGGCACGCTATGCGCCGCCGATGCAGCTGATCGGCAAGCTATACCGGGCCAATGGCGGCTGGCAGGCGGACTGGGTGTTCGTCGACAACGGCCGTGAGCTGAACAAGTGGACCAGCAAGGATGCCAACGCCATGCGCGCGATGGCCGCCGGTGCCGATGGCGCCGCCGACGCGCTGGTCAAGCGCTATGCCAAGGCCGGCGCGGCCACGGGGCAGGCCGGTACCTACCGGGTGGTGGTGACCGGCATCAACAGTGCCGAGGAATACCTGCGCCTGGCCGCGGGCCTGCGCGAAGTACCGGTGGTGCGCAACGTCACGCCGCTGCGCGCGACGGCCGACCACCTGGAGCTGAACCTGGAGATGACCACCGGCCTGGCTGGCTTCAACCGCATGCTCGGTGACAACGGCGTGCTGGTGCCGTCGGCAACCCTGCCGGCCCTGCCCGCACCGATCGACGATACGACCGGGGCGCCGGCACCGGCGCCGGTGAGCAACGAGTACCGCCTGCGATGATCCTCTCGCCCGAGGCAGAAATCGCGCAGTTCCTGCGCCGGCTGAAGTACATCCTGCTGGCCGGGCTGATCGGCTGGGTGGTGTGGCTGCTGGCGCCGATCCTGACCCCGTTCGTGCTGGCCCTGGCGCTGGCGTGGCTGGGTGATCCGCTGGTGGACCGCATCGAGGCCACCGGCCGTTCGCGGATGACCGGCGTGGTGCTGGTGTTCGTGGCGATGGTGCTGGTGATCACCGCATTGCTGCTGGTGCTGGTGCCGATGATCGAGCGTCAGATCACCACCCTGATCGCGGCTGCACCGCAGGCACAGGCCTGGCTGATGGAAAAGGGCATTCCCTGGTTCGAGCAGAAGACCGGGCTGGAAGTGATGCAGTGGATGGACCCGGACCGGTTGATCGACTGGGTGCGCAGTCACTGGCAGCAGGCCGGCGGGTTCGCCAAGACGTTCATGGGCTATGTGTCGCGCTCGGGCTTCACGGTGGTGACCTGGGTGGTCAACATCCTGCTGCTGCCGATCCTCGCGTTCTATTTCCTGCGCGACTGGGACAAGCTGGTCGAGCGCGTCGCGTCGGTCATTCCGCGCAACCAGATCGGCACGATCACCAGCCTGGCGCGGGAGTCGAACGAGGTACTGGGCGCGTTCATCCGTGGCCAGTTCCTGGTGATGCTGGCACTGGGCGTGATCTATGCCGGCGGCCTGTCGCTGGTCGGCCTCAAGCTGGGGCTGCTGATCGGCCTGATCGCCGGCCTGATCAGCTTCATTCCGTACCTGGGGGCGACCACGGGCGTCCTGATGGCGGTCGTGGCCGCGCTGGTGCAGGCACAGGGGTTCGACCTGAAGCTGCTGATCCTGGTCGGCGTGGTGTTCACCGTGGGCCAGCTGCTGGAGAGCTACGTGCTGACCCCGCGCATCGTCGGCGACAAGATCGGCCTGCATCCGGTGGCGGTGATCTTCGCGGTGATGGCAGGGGGACAGCTGTTCGGCTTCCTCGGCATGCTGCTGGCCCTGCCGGTGGCCGCGGTAAGCAACGTGCTGCTGCGCTACGCACACCAGCGTTACCGCCAGAGTGAGCTGTACGTCGGCGAAAAGCCGGCCATCGTGCTTGATGGCGTGGTCGACCAGCCCCATATCATCCTCGACCCCTACGAGAACGGCCCGGACCCGAAGTGACAGGTGTGCCGCAACTTCCGCTGGCCCTGCATTACCCGCGGGACCAGCGCCTGGAGACCTTCATCGGTGCGCCGGATGGCGCGCTGGCGCAGCTGCGTGCCATCGCGGTGGGTGCCAGCCACGACTGGGTCTACCTGGAAGGCGCGGCGGGAACGGGCAAGACCCACCAGGCGCTGGCAATGTGCTCCAGCGCCGAGCAGGCCGGGCGCCTGCCCACCTACGTGCCGCTGCCCAGCGTGGCGGGCCGGGTGCGGGGCGCGCTGGAAGGGCTGGAGCAGCGCGAGCTGGTGGCGCTGGATGGCCTGGATGCGGTCGCCGGCAACCGCGAAGACGAGATCGCGGTGTTCGATTTCCACAACCGTGCACGCGCGGCCGGGGTGACGGTGCTGTACACCGCACAGAGGTCGCCGGGCGAGCTGGGGCTGGTGTTGCCGGACCTGCGTTCGCGGCTGGGCCAGTGCGTGCGCGTGCTGCTGCAGCCGCTGGACGAGGAAGGCCGCGCGGCGGTGCTGCGCGAGCGCGCGCTGCGCCGTGGCCTGGCGATCGATGAGGCGGCCATCGAATGGCTGCTGTCGCACACCGGCCGCGAGCTGGGGGGACTGATCACGCTGCTGGACTGGTTGGACCGGGAGTCGCTGGCGGCGAAGCGGCGGATCACCGTGCCGTTCCTGCGCCAGGTGCTGGAAGAAGGCCGTCCCCGCTACTGAGGTTGGGGTGTTTCTTTGCAGGGCTGCGCCCTGCACCCGCTGCAAGCCAGAGCAACGTCAAAATCAAGTGCTGGCTTCCTGGGGGAGGCAGGGCGCTGTGGGTGCGCGGGACACGCCGTAAACCCGTCCATGGGGGCTCGTAGGCGCCATCCATGGCGCCTGCGGTCCCGCGCACCCACAGCGCCCCGCCTTAGACAGTTGGCCGTTGGCCTTGGGATTGACCTTGGATCGGATGTGCTCCGCGCTTGGTAGGTGTCGACCTTGGTCGACACAGACGAGCGAGCGCAGCGAAGCGATCCGCTTTTGCTTTTCTTTTTCTTTTCCGTGGCTGGACGCGCACGGAAATTGTCAGAGGCCGGGCGGGGTGGGTACGCGGGGGTGTCTGCGGCATGGATGCCGCGGACAAGCCTCCATGGATGGATTCACGGCGTCCCCCGCGTACCCATCCCGCCCGGCCAAGCGCGGCTGTTGCAGTCGACTGACAGTCGACTCTACCGCTCCAGCCACGAGGGGCTCAGCCGTTCGCTGCCAACTCCGCATCCAGCGCACGCAGGCGATCCACGGTGCCGACGTCGGTCCAGCGCCCGCGATGGTGCTGCCCGGTCATCATCCCCTGCGCCATGAAATGCTTCTGCAGCGGCACCACCGAGAACTTCGGCGGCAGCCGCTCGCTGCCCGGCGCATCGCCGATCACCGCGCGCCAGTCGGCCACGATCGAGGGGCGGTACACGCCGATGCCGGCGTAGGTCAGGCACGGCCCTGCGCGGTCGTGATGCAGCAGGCCCTGGGCATCCAGGCGGTAGTCACCGTCGGGGTGCTGTGCAGGATTGTCTACCAGCACCAGATGTGCCTGTCCCTGCGGCTCGCGCGGCAGGGTGGCGAAATCGAAGTCGGTCCAGATATCGCCGTTGACGACCAGGAAGGGATCGTCGCCCAGCACCGGCAGCGCGTTGAGGATGCCGCCGCCGGTTTCCAGCGGAGCCCCGCCTTCGTGCAGGAAGTGCAGGCGCAGACCCCACCGGCTGCCATCGCCCAGCGTGGCCGGGAACTGCTCGGCCAGCCACGCAGTGTTGATCACGACCTCGCCAATGCCGAGCGCGGCCAATCGCTCCAGGTGCCAGACGATCAGCGGTTTGCCGGCCACCGCCAGCAGCGGCTTGGGCGTGTGCAGGGTCAGCGGGCGCATGCGCTCGCCCAGACCGGCGGCGAAGATCAGGGCTTTCATCGCTTGTCCTTCAGCGCAGCACGCGCATCGGCGCGCCCAGTTCGGCCAGCGCCGGCCTGATGCGGTGTTCCAGCAGCTGCTGCAGCGGTGCCAGTTCGCGATAGCGCGGCAGCACCTCTTCCAGATAGCTGATGAAGCGCGGCGCGTCGTCCAGGTAGTGGCCCTTGTTGTCGCGGTAGCGCAGGCGGCAGAACAGGCCGAGGATCTTCAGGTGGCGCTGGATGCCCATCCAGTCGGCATCGCGCAGGAAGGTGGCGCGGTCGGGCACCGGCAGGCCGGCGTCGCGCGCACGCTCGTGGTACTGCGCCAGCCACGCGTCCACACGCTGCAGCGGCCAGCTCAGGAAGGCGTCCTTGAACAGGCTCACCGCGTCGTAGGCGATCGGGCCGCGCACCAGGTCCTGGAAATCCAGCACGGCCGGGCCGTCGTCGACCGGCATCAGGTTGCGCGGCATGAAGTCGCGGTGGGTCATCAGCTGGGCCTGGCCCAGCGCGTTGTCCATCAGCTGACGGTGCACCCGCTGCAGGCCTTCGATCTCGCCGCTGTCCAGTTCAAGGCCAAGATGGCGTTGCAGGAACCATTCGTCGAACAGGCCCGCGTCGCGCTGCAGCAGCGCTTCACCGAAGTGGCCGAAGTCGGCCGGCACCGGAATCACCTGCAGGCGCAGCAGCTGATCGATGGCGCGGCTGAACCACGCGTCGGCATTGCGTTCGTCGAGGATCTTCGCCAGCGTCGGGCCGCCCAGGTCTTCCAGCAGCAGGAAGCCGGCCTGCAGGTCCTGCGCCAGCAGTGCGGGCACGCGCAGGCCGTGGTCGTGCAGCAGGCCGCGCATGCGAAGCCAGGCGGTGGGATCTTCCAGCCCCGGCGGGGCATCCATCACGATGTGGCTGCCGCGCGTGCTGGTGGTGCGCCAGTAGCTGCGCATGCCGGCGTCGACCGAGGCGCGTTCGACCACGGCGGTGCCGTCGTCAAGCTGGGTACGGGCCCACTGCAGGCGCTGCGCGCTGCGCTGGGGATCGGAAGCAGGTTCGGTCATGCAGGCAGATCCGGGCGCGCGGAACGCGCCGACGTCGGGAGCGGGAAGGAAAGGGAGACGGGTCTCAGCGGCGGCCGCTGAACAGGCGCAGCACCGCCAGCACGGCCACCGCGCCGAGCACGGCGCCGAGGAAGCCGGCCGGTTCGCCTGCGGCGTACCAGCCCATGTACTGACCGAACCAGCCGGCCAGCAGCGCGCCGACGATGCCCAGCACGATGGTCAGCAGGCAGCCCATGCGGTTGTTGCCGGGCATGAAGAAGCGCCCGAGCAGGCCGACCAGGAAGCCGACCAGGATGATGTAGAGCCAGCTGGTGCTGCCGAACAGACCATTCATGCGCGCGATTTCCGCCAGGGGTGGACGCAGCCTAGCAAGGCCGGGCTGCGTCCGTCACGGTGTGCCGGATCAGCAGCAGCCGTGGTTGCCGTGGCGGGTGCCACTGTCGGCGGCGACCGGCGAACCGCTGGTCTCGCCACGCAGGCTGGCCGCGTAATGCTCGCTGATCACCTTGGACACACACGCGGTGACCTTCTTGCCCATCGGGATGTGCAGGAACTCGTTCGGGCCGTGCGCGTTGGAGTGCGGGCCGAGCACGCCGGTGATCATGAACTGGGCGCCGGGGAACTTCTCGCCGAGCATGCCCATGAACGGGATCGAGCCGCCTTCGCCCATGTACATCGCCGGCTTGCCGAAGAAGGTCTGGCTGGCATCGTCGATGGCCTCGGTCAGCCACGGCGCCATCGCCGGGGCGTTCCAGCCGGTGGAGGCCTTTTCCAGGTCCAGGGTGACCTGCGCGCCGTTCGGCGGGTCGCGCAGCAGCGCTTCCTTCAGCAGTTCGCCGCAGGTCTTGCCGTCGGCCGTCGGCGGCAGGCGCAGCGACAGCTTCACCGAGGTCTGCGGGCGCAGCACGTTGCCGGCCGACTCCAGCGGCGGCATGCCACCAATGCCGGTCACCGACAGGGCCGGGCGCCAGGTGCGGTTGAGCACCAGCTCGGTCAGGTCCTCGTTCATCGGACGCAGGCCATCGACCATCGGAAACTTCTCGAAGATCTCGGTATCGACCACCTCGGCGGCACGCTTGGCCTGCTGCAGGCGCTCGGCCGGGATCTCCACGTTCATGCCGTCGATCAGGATGCGGCCGGTGTCCTGGTCCTCGATCCGCGACAGCAACTGGCGCAGCAGGCGGAAGCTGGACGGCACCACGCCGGAGGCATCGCCGGAGTGGACGCCTTCGTTGAGCACCTTCACGGTGAAGTTGCCGCCGGTCAGGCCGCGCAGCGAGGTGGTGCACCACAGCTGGTCGTAGTTGGCGCAGCCCGAATCCAGGCAGACCACCAGCGACGGCTTGCCGATGCGGTCGGCCAGGTGGTCGACGTAGGCCGGCAGGTCGTAGCTGCCCGATTCTTCACAGGCTTCGATCAGCACCACGCAGCGGGCGTGCGGCAGGCCCTGGGCCTGCAGCGCCAGCACCGCGGCCAGCGAGCCGAAGATCGCATAGCCGTCGTCGGCGCCGCCGCGGCCATACAGCTTGTCGCCGCGCAGGACCGGGGTCCAGGGGCCGAGGTCCTCGTCCCAGCCGGTCATTTCCGGCTGCTTGTCCAGGTGTCCGTAGAGCAGGATGGTGTCGTCGCCGGTTTCGGCGCCGGTGGCCGGAATTTCCAGCAGGATCAGCGGGGTACGGCCTTCCAGGCGCACCACCTCGACCTTCAGGCCGGGCAGATCCTGGGCCTTGGCCCAGTTCTCCATCAGGGTGACCGCCTGCTCCATGTAGCCGTTCTGCACCCAGTTGGCGTCGAACATCGGCGACTTGTTGGGAATGCGGATGTAGTCGACCAACTGCGGGACGATTTCGCTGTCCCACTTGTCATTGACGAATTGGCCGAGCTTGGCGCTGTCCATCTGAAACTCCGGTTGCATGGCTGATCCGGCCATTCTACGCCTGCACCGAGGGTAGGGTTTTTCCTACATCACGTCGGGTATTTGGCTGGCTTTTAGAAATCCGTGAAACCGATACGCTGTGTACATGTGGTGACGGACACTGTTGCGACCGACGGGATTGCCGGACGGGACGGTCAGAACCACAAGGAGATACACGTCGTGCCTTGGTGTGTCGTGTCAAGGGTGCTGGTGCTGGGAATGTGGATCACGGGGGCCCAGGCCGCCGAGCAGATCGACATCAACCGGGCCGATGCCCGGGCGCTGCAGCAGGGATTGACGATGGTCGGGGCCACCAAGGCCGCGGCGATCGTCGAGCACCGGCGCAGACACGGCCCGTTTCACCGCGTTGAGGACCTGACGCAGGTGAAGGGGATAGGGACATCGATCGTCGAACGGAATCGACAGCGGATCACCGTCGGCAACAGAGCGTTGCCCGCGGATCCGGTACCCGGATCGGTACCGGTGCGAACCGTACCCAGGCGCTGACAGCAGGAATCGTCGGGACCAGCAGGAAGCCGGTTCACCGGTTGCGGACAGGATGCCGTAACCACCGACCGTCGCAGGGAGGCGGCACCAATCACCAGGATGGTGGCATCACAGACCTGTGGAAGGGGCTGAGATACAAACAGGACAGACGCGGCCGCGTGCAGGATGCAACGCCGCCCCCGCTTCGCAGGACGCGAGGGGGTGGCAGCAGGCCGACAGGGACGTGACGATTGCCCGGTACGACACATGGCTGTGTCGCCGGGCAATTTCTTTTGGCGCGGCCACCACGCACCGATGGTGTAGCTTGGAGGCCTTCGCATGGACTGGAACCCGCTGGATGCACCTGCCCCGATCGCTCCTGATGCTCGCTGTTGCCCTTGCCCTGCCATGGGCGGTACAGGCAGCGACGCCGCCCGCATCCACCGCTGCCCCGACCGCCGAGGTGCGTGGCCCGACCGACCTCAAGCCGGGCGAATACCTGTGGCATCCGGAAGTTTCGCCGGCCGGACCGATCGTGCTGGTGGTCAGCCTGGATGAGCAGCGGGCCTACGTGTACCGCAACGGCATCGCCATCGGCCTGAGCACGATCAGCTCAGGCAAGACCGGGCATGAAACGCCGACCGGCGTGTTCACCATCCTGCAGAAGGACAAGGACCACCGGTCCAACCTGTACAACAGCGCGCCGATGCCGTACATGCAGCGGCTGACCTGGGACGGCATCGCGCTGCATGGCGGCAGCCTGCCCGGGCACCCCGCCTCGCATGGCTGCGTACGCCTGCCGCAGGCGTTTGCGCAGAAGCTGTTCAGCGAAACCCAGCGCGGCGATACGGTGGTCGTGGCCGATGCCAAGAGCGCGCCGATGACGCTGGCCTATCCGGCCGTGCTGGCCCCGGTCAATGCACGCGGCCAGGCGCTGCCGGAAGCCGAGGGCGCCCCGCCGGACAAGGCCTGGTGGGACGACGCGGCGGCGCCCAGTGGGCAGGTCGGCATCCTGGTCAGCCTGCACGACCAGCGCCTGTACGTGCTGCGCGATGGCGTGATGATCGGCGAATCACCGCTGAAGGCCGATGCGCTGCCGGCGTTCCAGGGCACCACCCTGTTCGTGATGGGGCAGGGCTACAGCGATACCCCCAGTCCACTGGACACCCAGCAGCGCCTGCACCAGTGGACGGCGTACCCGCTGCTGGGACAGGACCGGGCCCAGGCCACGCCGGACCTGCTCGCCACGCCGTCGCTGCCGATGGCGCTGCCGGCCGATTTCGCCCACCAGCTGTACCGTGTGCTGGTGCCGGGGACGACCCTGCTGGTGACGTCGCTGCCGGCGGTGCGCCCAAGCCCGGCTGAATCAGGAATGCAGCCGGTCTTGGAATCGGAGCCGCCCGCGTCCACCTTGAAAGGTTCCTGAGCCCCTTCCACCCCGTCATGTCCGCATTCCGCATCCACCGGCTGGCCGCCGCCGGCCTGCTGGCAACCGCTGCCGCCGTGCCTGCCGCGGCGCAGGCCCCGCTGGCCACCGTCAGTGCCGACGACCTGGCGGCGCAGCTGGCGCGCACCGCGCCCAACGCCGACCGCCGGGTGCTGCGGTTGGCCGCGCACGCGATGCGTTGCGCGCTGCGGCGGCCTGAACTGGGGGTCAGCGCGGAGCGGCTGAGCGTGATCGACTATTCGCGGCCGTCGACCGAACCGCGGATGTGGGTATTCGACCTCGCCCGGCAGCGGCTGCTGTTCGAGGAATGGGTCGCGCATGGCCGCAACAGCGGCAACAACCGCACCGAACATTTCTCCAACCGGGAGGGCAGTTTCATGTCCAGCCTGGGCGCGTTCACCGCGCAGGAGACCTACATGGGCGGCAACGGGTACTCGTTGCGCCTGGCGGGCCTGGAGCCGGGCTTCAACGATCGCGCCCGTGAGCGCGCCATCGTCATCCATGGCGCGCCCTACGTGAATCCATCGGCCGCGCAGCTGCAGGGGCGCCTGGGGCGCAGCCTCGGCTGCCCGGCCGTGCGGCTGTCGGTGGCCAGGCCGCTGATCGACGCACTGCGCGGCGGCACGATGGTGTTCGCCTACTATCCCGACCAGGAGTGGCTGAAGCATTCGCAGCTGCTCGGTGGCGACTGTGGCACGTCCGGTGGTGTCGCCGCGCGTTGATGCATCCGCAGCGGACGTGCTGCAATGCGTGCATGAACATCGATGCCCTGCTGCAGACCCCGAGCCAGGTGATTTCCCACCTGGATTACCGCCGTGAGCGCTGGCGCAACGGACTGGGCTGGACCCGCGAGATCCTGCGGCTGCCTGCGCAGGGCGACGACTGGGCGCTGCGCCTGTCGGTGGCCGAGATCGAGCAGGACGCTGCGTTTTCCGCGTTTCCCGGGGTGGACCGCGAACTGGTGCTGCTGCAGGGCGACGGGGTGCGGCTGCGTTTCGCCGATGGGCGCGTGGCCGAGGTGCTGCCGCCGCATGGCCGGGTGCGCTTTGCCGGTGAGCAGGCCCTGCACGGCGAACTGGTCGATGGCCCTACCCACGATTTCAACCTGATGTGGAAGCGCGATGTGCTGCAGGCCGAACTGCTGCACCGGCCGCTGGTCGGGCCGATGTTGTTCTTCTGCGAACCGGGGGTGGCCTGGGCGCTGCATCTGCTGGCCGGCTACGCCGAGTTTGCCGCCGACAGTGGCCTGCCGGCGTTGCAGGCCGGCGACAGCGCCTGGCTGGCGGCGGGCGCGCGGCAACGGCACGCCCTGCAGGGCGGCGGCGAGCTGCTGGCAATCCGGGTCAGCGCGGCAGCGGGATGATCTGCTGGCGCCGGTGGGCGTCTCCACGCAGGGCGTGGATGCGGTGACCGCTACCGCTGCCGCTCAGTACACATCGCGCCGGTAGCGGCCGGCCACCAGCAGGGCCTCCTTGCCCGCGCTGCCAAGCACCTGCTCGATCACTGCATCCACCGCAGGCGCCATGCCCTGCAGGCTGCCGCAGACCAGGATCGTCGCGCCTTCATCCACCCATTGCCGCAGCGTGGCCGCTTCGGCGAGCAGGCGGTCCTGCACATAGCGGTGCGCGCCGCCATCGCGGCTGAACACCGCATCCAGCCGCGCCATCGTGCCCTCCAGCCACATCGCCTGCAGCTCGCTGCCGAAGTGGAAATCGTGCGCGACGGTGCGCTCGCCGAACAGCAGCCAGGTACGACGCGCGCCCATGCGTGCGCGCTCATGCAGGTGCGCGCGCAGTCCGGCGATGCCGGTCCCGTTGCCGATCAGCAGCAGCGGCACGTCGGCGCCCACACCATGGAAATTGTCGTTGCGGCGCAGCCGCAGCTGCACTGCTTCGCCGATGGCGGCGTGGTCACACAGCCAGCCACTGCCGATGCCGGGTGTGCCATCGGCACGCAGCTGGCGGCGCAGCACGATGTCCACCGTGCCGTCGGCCATCACCGAGGCGATGGAGTACTCGCGGTGTGGCAGTGCCTGCAGGGTTGCCAGCAACGCCGGCAGATCCCCGGGCGGCACCAGTGAGGGCAGGTGCGAGCGCTCGATGCGGGCCAGCAGGGGCTGTCCGTCATCCAGCACGGTGTCGGCATCGAAGCCCTGTGCTTCGAGCCAGGCACGCGCGCTGTGGCGGGGATGCTGCGGGCCGATCTCGGCGATGTCGCCGGCCTGCCACTGCCCATCGACGCCGGGCGGCGGCTGCAGGCGCAGCCAGTACACCGGGCCGCCGGGGCTGCCGGGATTCAGATGCTCACGCTGCAGCAGCGTCCACGGCTGATACTCGGCCGGACTCCAGTCGGGCAGTTCGCTGGCGCCACCGCCGAGTTGCCCCAGCAACTGCTGCCAATGGCGCAGCGCCGCCGGATCGGCGTTGTCGACTTCGATCGCATCGAACAGCGGATGCGCGCCGTGCTGCCGCAGCCAGGCGTCCAGCTGATGGCCGAATCCACAGAAGTGGCCGTAGCTGCGGTCGCCCAGCGCGAGCACGCCGTAGTGCAGGTGCTGCAGCGGCGGGGGCGTGGCCATCACCCCGCGCAGGAACGGCAGGGCATGGTCGGGCGGGTCGCCCTCACCGGTGGTGCTGGCGATGAACAATGCACGCTGGCTGGCGGCCAGCAGCGCTGCATCCACCGCATGCAGTCCGCGCACACGCACCGGCACACCGGCACCGCGCAGGGCCTCGGCACTGCGTTCGGCCAGTTCGCGGGCAAAGCCGGTCTGGCTCGACCAGACCAGCAGGATCGGCGCGGTATCACTGGATGCCGCATCATCGCGCGGCCGGCCGCGCCACCACAGCGCAGCGCAGGCCACTGCGTACAGCACCGTGGCGAGCACGGCGATCCGGGTCTGGCGTACCGGCGGCGCGCCGTGCCACCAGGCATCGCCCAGATGCAGGCGCAGCAGCGCCCAGCCGATCAGCGCCAGCAGGAGCAGGGCCAGGCCGTTGCCGAGCCACGCGCGCGACGGACGCCGGCTCATGCGTCCTGTCCGTCGAGCAGCTGCTGGAAGGCGCTGCTGAGGAACTCGCGTGGGCCATCGGCTGTGCGCTGCAGGTAGCGCGCGGCCAGTCCTTCGCGCTCGGCCAGCGCCATGCCGTGCTCGCGGCCGAGTACGGTCAGCGCAGTGGCCCAGGCATCGGCGTGCATGGCGTCGTCGGCGACCACCGTGACCGCCGCTGCAACCTGGCGCACCGGTCTGCCGGTACGCGGGTCGAGACTGTGGCTGTAGGTCTCGCCCCCGGCCTGGTACTGGTGCCAGCGATCACCGGAGGTGGCAACCGCCCTGCCGTCCAGCGCCAGCACGCGAGGCGGGGTAGCGCTGTGTGCGTCTTCTTCCGGTGCGGATTCCACCAGCACGCGCCACGGCTGGCCATCCGGTTTGCGGCCGTAGCCGGCCAGCTCGCCACCGACTTCGATCAGCGCCGCGGCGATGCCCTGCGCGCGCAGCCAGCTGGCGACGTGATCGACGCCGAAGCCCTTGGCGATCGCCGAGAGATCCAGTTCCAGCCCGCCCGGCTGCAACAGCGCACCTTCCTGCCACTGCAGGCGCTGCCAACCGCAGCGCTCGCGCGTGGCCTGCAGGGTGACGGCGTCGGGCAGGTGGCGTTCGCCGGCGTGTGCACCGAAGCCCCACAGTGCAACCAGGGGGCCGACGGTGGGATCGAAGGCACCGTCACTGGCGGCGGCGATGGCCTGCGCACAGGCCAGGACCTGGCGCGTTTCGGCAGGCAGCGCGCACCATCGGCCGGCCTCGGCGCGGTTGTAGCGGCTCAGATCCGAACCGGCCTCCCAGGTGCTCATCTGCGCGACCACGTCATCCAGCCGCGCCTGGATGCCGGCGTGCAGCGGATGCAGGTCACGCTGGCGCGGCACGACCAGCGACACGCTCCAGGTGGTGCCCATGGTGGTGCCACCGAGGCGGGCGATGTCGGATGAAGGATCGATCATGAGCGGGCCGGGCAGGTCACGATGCCGGGGCGGGCCCGGCATCGCGGCGCTGCGTTCACTGCGGCAGCACTTCCAGCGTGGCGACGTAGCTGAGGCGACGCTTGGAGGCCTGCTTGACCGAGGTCTTGTTGTCTTCGGTGGCGGTTTCCAGCCAGTACATGCCAGCTTCCGGCCAGGTCACCCTGATCTCGCCCTTGGCATCGCTGGTCAGCTTCAGCTCGTCCTGCGCATTGCGGTAGCGGGTGCCGCCACGCACGATCTCGAACGCCAGGCCGGCGCTCGGCTTGCCATCGACCAGCACGCGGAAGGTGGCTTCCTCGCCGGCGAACAGGTCGTTCGGGTGACCCACGGCGACCAGCTCGATGCCGCGGTTGGTCGGCTTCAGCGCGGTGTCGTTGGGCGCGCCGTTGGTGACGAAGGTTTCCACGCGGCCGATCGACTGGCTCACTTCCAGCTTCTTCGCATCCTTGGGCAGCTCGCCGAAGGTGGCGGCCGTGCCGCGCCAGCGCTTGCGCTCGCCGTTCTGCTCGTAGGTGGCGAACAGGCCGTCGTTGACCGAAGCGATGCGGTAGGTCCCCTGCTGCTTCAGTTCGACGTCGAACACGCTGCGGTACTTGCCGGTGGCGGCGTTCTGCGCCTGCACGGTGCTGCCATCGGGAGCGGTGATCAGCACCGATTCCAGGCGCAGCGGCACGTGGTTGAAATAGAACAGGTCGTTGGAGACCGCACCGTCTACGGTGATCCACGGCGCATTGCCGGCCACCACGGTCTGCGAGGGCAACAGCCAGGCCTTGTGGGCCAGGGCGGAGAACGGAAGGGCAGCGGCCAGAGCGGCGGCGAGGACGAGCGTGCGCTTCATGCGGAAGACTCCAGGGGTGATGGATAAGGCCAGAGCCCTTCCAGTGGAAGGGCACCGGCCCGGACGAACGATCAGGGCCTGGCGGACAGGGTGACCAGGCCCAGCTCGGTGGCGCCCTGCGCACGGCCGTTCTGCGCGGCGGTGGCCGGCCAGGTGAAGGGGATCTTCAGCAGTTCGCGGCCGCCGACTTCGCGCACCGCTTCCACCACCAGGGTGTAGTTGCCGGGGGCCAGCTGCTTCAGTGCCGGCTGCTTGTCGTTGAACGACAGCGCGTGCTTGCCGGCCGGTCGGGTCGGGCCGGTCACGCCGTCCACCGGCACCTGCAGGGTGCGGCCGCTCTTGCGCCACCACTGGCGCAGATCGGGCAGCCACTTGGTGCCGTGGCCTTCGCTGTTGCTGGTCTGCTGGTACCAGACCGACAGGTTGGCGGCGACCTTCTGGTCGGCCCCTTCCAGCCACACCGCCACATAGGGGCGGTGGTACTCGGCCACGTTGAGCTTGGGCACTTCGACGTTGATGTCGAGCGTTGCCGCATAGGCCGGGGAGGTGGCCAGCAGGCCGCTGAGGGCGATGGTCAGGGTGACGCGCATGGGGCGGCTCCGGAAGAACGAATGGAAATCACGGGGGACGTCAGTGGATCAGCAGCAGGGCGATCAGCAGCGGAATCATCAGGCCCAGGCCGACCAGCGGCCAGGTCATGCGGCGCTGCCGCGCATGCAGGTGCAGCAGGAACAGGCCGGTGATGCAGAACACCAGGCAGGCCACGGCGAACAGGTCCAGGAACCAGCCCCACGCCGGCCCGGCGTTGCGGCCCTTGTGCAGGTCGTTGAGGTAGGACACCGCGCCGCGCGACGTGGATTCGTATTCCACTGCGCCGGTTTCGCGGTCGATGCTCAGCCAGGCGTCGCCGCCGGGGCGTGGCAGCGACAGGTAGATCTCCTCGGCCGACCACTCCGCGGCACGGCCGCCGATGGCGATGCCCAGCTGTTGATCCAGCCACTGCCGGGCCGGACGCGGCAGCGGCGCGTTGCCGTCCTCGCGCGAGCCCAGTTGGCCGAGCAGATCGGCCGGCAGTGCCAGCTGCTGGTTCCGCACCTGCGGTGTTGCCTCGATCTTTGCCGCGTGGTTCAGCGTGATGCCGGTTACCGCGAACAGCAGCATGCCGATCAGGCAGACCGCCGAGCTGATCCAGTGCCACTGATGCAGCGTACGCAGCCAGAAGCCGCGGCTCTGTTGCTGCTGCACGGTGGAGGAGGCGGAACGGCTCACGGCACGGATCGACGTGTTTGAAGGCTATTCATTACATCATTGATGAGAATTGCTCGCAATTGCGTGTCGTTCTGTATCCGGTGCCGACCGTAGTCGGCACGGTTCCGGTCGATCCGCATCCGCAGGGGGAAACGAGGCCGACCCGGGTCGGCCTCCAGGCGGGCGAGGCCCTGCCGTCAGAACTTCGCGTTCAACGAGATCCAGTAGCTGCGGCGCTGGTCCTTGGTGGCGTAGTCATCCACGCAGCTGTACTCGCTGGGATTGAGCAGCAGGCATGACTGAGAGACGAAATCCTTGTCGAACAGGTTGTTGACCCGTGCATTGACCGTCAGCCACGGCGTGGCCTCCCAGCTGCCGCCGAGGTGGAAGATCGTGTAGTCCTCGTAGTAGCGGGTGTGGCTGACACCGTTGGCGTCCAGCAGCGTGTCGCGATAGCGGTCGTAGCGGCCCTCACCGATCAGCGACAGGCTGACGGCCTCGCTGATCTGCCAGTTGAGGCTGGCGTTGGCCATGTGCTTTGCCGGCGTGGTGCCGGCGATCGGGCGTCCCTTGTCGGCACCGCTGGTCTGCTCGCTCCGGGTCCAGGTGTAGTTGCCGCGCAGCTGCAGGTTGGCGAGCAGGTCGACGTGCGCCGCCAGTTCGGCGCCACGGGTTTCGGCCTCGTCGATGTTCACGCTCTGGGTGAAGGTGCTGTAGCCCAGCGATGCCCAGCCCGGCCCGATGTCCACGCAGTAGCCGCTGCCGGCCGGTGCCACTTCGCAGTTGGGGAAGGTGCCGCCGCTGGCGATCTTGTCCTTGAACCTGTTGAAGAAGCCGGTGACGTTGAAGCCCCAGCGCTGGCCTTCGTAGTAGGCCGCCAGCTCGTAGTTGGTGCTGGTTTCCGGCTTCAGGTTGGGCGAGCCCACCAGCGGCAGCACGCCCTGGCCACCGAAGCCGGTGATGCCCGGGAACAGCTGGTCCGGACGCGGAGTCTTGTAGCCGGTGCTGACGCCGCCCTTGAAGGTCCAGGCGTCGCTGGCATTCCACACCAGGTAGCCGCGCGGGCTGAGATGGCTGCCGAACACGTTGTGGTCGTCGTAGCGCAGGCCGAAGGTGGCGGTGAGGGTGTCGGTCAGCGACCAGTTGTCCTCGGCGAACAGTGCCCACATGCGGTGCTTCTGCTGGGTGTTGCTGCGGTAACCGGCGCCATCCATGCCGAACACGCCGTCGATCATGTCGGTGTCGTTGTACTGGCCACCGACGGTCAGCTTGTGCGTGCCGACGTCCAGATCGAGCATCGTGTCGAGCACGTAGCCCTCCAGCTCCATGGTGCGCAGCGGACGCGGCAGGAACGCCTGCAGCCGCGCCTGTTCACTGGCGTTGAGTGCGCCCAGGCCGTTGTTGCGGCCGGCGGCACAGTTGTTGGCGGCGCCGGTGCGGCGGCAGACATCGTTCCACAGCGTCTGCAGGTCGGCACGCTCGTCCAGGGTCAGCGGCAGCGAGCGGCCGAGGTTGCTGCTCTTGCTGTGGGTCAGCGAGGTCTGCCAGGTGCCGAAGCTGTAGCGGCCTTGGTGGGTCAGCGACAGCTGGTCGCGCTCGTAGCGCTGGTAGGCGGTGTAGCCCACGCGCGGCTGCACCACGCGGCGGGTCACGGTGCCGCTGCCGTTCGGGTTGGGGATGACCGCATTGCCCACGCGCCACAGGCTGGCCAGGCTGTCCAGCGTGCCGGTCTGGCCTTCGCTGTTGTCGTACTTCTGCCGCGACACGTCGTAGTCCAGCCACAGTTCGTGGTCGTCGTTGACATGCAGGTTCAGGCGCACGCCGCTGTTCCAGTTGGTGTTGGCCACCGACTTGCCGCCGCCACCGAAGCCGATGCTGCGTTCCCACAGGCTGCCGTCCGGCAGGGTCAGCGCCTCCCATTCCGGATTGGAGGCCTTGGCATCGTAGTAGCTGCCGCGCACCGCCAGGCCGATACGGTCCTTGACCAGCGGTCCGCTGAGGTAGAGATCGGTGGTGCGCGCATCGCCGAACTGGTCGTCCTGCTGCACGGTGAAGCCCTGGGTGAGTGCGCCGTGCCAGCTGTCCTGGTTGCGCCGGGTGATGATGTTGATCACCCCGCCCATCGCATCCGAACCGTACAGCGTGGACATCGGCCCGCGCACCACTTCGATGCGCTCGATGGCATCCAGTGGCGGCAGGTAGGCGAACTGGCCGCCGCCGAAATTGTTCGGATAGAGCTGGCCGACGTTGCTCTGCCGACGGCCGTCGATCAGCACCAGGGTGTATTCGGAGGGCAGGCCGCGCATCGAAATGGTGGCACGGCCGTTCTTGTCACTGGCTTCCAGTCCGACGTCGATGCCTTCGACGTCGCGCAGCGCATCGACCAGGTTGGTATAGGGGCGCTTGCTCAGTTCCTCGCGG
Organism: Stenotrophomonas sp. 704A1; assembly: GCF_030549525.1. Taxonomy (NCBI): domain Bacteria; kingdom Pseudomonadati; phylum Pseudomonadota; class Gammaproteobacteria; order Lysobacterales; family Lysobacteraceae; genus Stenotrophomonas; species Stenotrophomonas tuberculopleuritidis. The sequence continues at coordinate 1,150,764 of NZ_CP130831.1, forward strand.
CTGACCACGCTGATGCTGGCCGGTGCATCGACCACCTTCTGTTCGAAGCCGGACGCGGTGACCACCACCGTGTCCAGGGTCTGCGGTGCGGCGGCGTCGCCGTAGGCGACGGCGGGAGAGGCGACGGCGACCAGCACGGCGCTGGTCAGCAGGGAGCGGGACAGGGACACGCGAACACGATGGCGCTGGGCCATGGCAGTTTCCTCGGGAAAGATGAAGCCGCGCGTTGCCCGGCGCGGAAGACGCGGGACAGCGGCAGGGAAGGCCCGGTCAGGGGCGGCAGGGATGAAGCGGGCAGCGGCGTGCAGCAGCGACCGCGCAGGCGGTCACGGCAGGCCGTGGATCAGGCGAGCGGCGGCGCCTGGCCGCGTTGCTGGCGACGCCCGGGCGCGTCGGCCCAGGGCATGTCCGGGGCGGCGAGCGGCCAGTCCGGGCGCGCGCCGCACGGAGCCGGCGCAGTGGGGATGAGATCCAGCTCGCTGCGCAGCCAGTGGCTGGCCAGCAGCAGCGGCGGCGGCGGTGCGTGGGGTGCCTTGCAGGGCGTGGACGCACAGCGCCGCAGCTTGGCGGGGGCTTCTTCGTGGACGGGGCGTTCGCCGCCACGTTCTTCCAGCGGTGGCTGCACGGCCTGGATGCTGCCGGTGTGTGCCATCGGCAGCAGCGGCAGGGTGCCCAGCAGCAGTCCCAGCATCGCCACCCACGCCAGCAGGCTGGCCAGCGCAGGCCGACGACCGCGCATGGCGGTGCCGAGCGGTGCGAGCCGAAGCGGGCGAGGGCGGAACGGGCGGCGCAAGCAGGAACCCCGGGGAGCGCCGGTCGAAACGCCGGCGTTAACGGGGCGTGATTGTAATGAGACCCGTTAGCGGTTGCAAATGAGAATGATTGCCAAATTGACGCAGGGCCGGGCCGGAGCGCTCAGACCTCGCTCCAGCGCCGCAGCAGGTTGTGGTACACGCCGGTCAGCTGCAGCACCGCCCCGGCGTCGCCGCCGGTCTGGCGCAGACGTTCGATCGACGTGTCCATCTCCCACAGCAGGCGGCGCTGCGCGTCGTCGCGGATCATGCTCTGCACCCAGAAGAACGAGGCCAGGCGGGTGCCACGGGTGACCGGGTTGACCTGGTGCAGGCTGCTGGAGGGGTACACGATCAGGTCGCCGGCCGGCAGCTTCACTTCGTGTTCGCCGTAGGTATCGCTGATGATCAGTTCACCGCCGTCGTACCCGTCGGGCTCGGACAGGAACAGGGTGCAGGAGATGTCCGAGCGCAGCTGCTCGCCATTGCCCAGCCCCATCACCGCGCCATCGACGTGGTAGCCATAGGTGCCGCCGCCGCGGTATCGGTTGAAGCGGGGAGGCAGGATCTTCAGCGGCAACGCGGCGGCAAAGAACAACGGAGCGCGCTTGAGGGCCGCCAACACTGCCAGGCCCAGTTCCGCTTTCACCGTCGATGCGTCCGGCAGCTGCTGGTTGTGCTTGACCTGTGCGCCCTGCGCTCCGACGGTCTCGCGGCCATCGGTCCAGTCGGCAGCGTCCAGCCGCTGGCGGAGCTGCACCACTTCTTCGGTCGTGAGCACGTTGGGGATGTGCAGCAGCATGGCGGTACCTCATCGACGCGCGGGGGAGACGGGCTCCCCCGCGCCATGGCATCAGAAGCGGATGTCCGCGCTGAGCAGGAAGGTGCGCGGGGCGCCCGGGGTGTAACGGTAGCCGCTCTTGTTGATGCTGGCCACGTACGCCTTGTCGAACAGGTTGTAGCCGTTCAAGCGCAGCGAGATGGTGTCGTTGATCGCCCAGGACACCACGGCGTCGTAGACCACGTAGGACTTGGTGAATGACGGGGTGCCCACGGCGCCGTCGGTGCCCCGGTGCATGCCACCGGCATAGCGCACGCCGCCGCCGATGGTCAGGCCGAACGGCAGGGTGTAGCTGGTCCAGCCGGTGAACGTGTCGGCCGGGGTGTAGGTCAGGTTGGTGGTGCCATCGGCGGCGACCTTGGCGCCTTCCTTCACTTCGGTGTCGAGGTGGCTGTAGCCAGCGCTGACCGACCAGTTGTCGGTCAGGCGGCCGACCGCGGACAGCTCCACGCCCTTGACCCGCTTGCTGCCGGTCTGGGTCGGGTTGCCGGCCTCGTCAAGCACGGTGGTGTTGATCTCGTTGTCCACGTCGGTCTGGAACAGCGCCAGGTTCACTGCCAGCGCGTCATCCAGGAACGCCCACTTGCTGCCCACTTCGAAGGTCTTGGCCTTCTGCGGGTCCAGTTTGGGATTGTCGGCGCTGCTGGCCGAACTGCTCAGCTGGAAGTTGGCGCCACCCGGAGGCTGCTGCGAGATCGCGTAGTTGGCATACACGCTGACCGTATCGCCGACCTTGTAGAGCGCACCGAGCTTCCAGTTCAGCAGCGTGTCCGACGCCTCCAGGGTCGGATTGCGCAGCACCGTGCCGGTCGGGTTGCTGCCGCACACCGGGCCACCGCGCCCGCCACACACCGAGGCGCTGGCATATTCGGTCTTGTAGTGGTCGGCACGCACGCCGGCGGTCAGCAGGAAGCTTTCACCGAAGGACAGGGTGTCGAACAGGTAGGCCGACGACGTGGTGGTCCTGCCGTGGGCATCGGCACCATTGTGCGCCCAGCTCAGGCCACCCACGTTCCAGTCGGGGTTGTACAGATTCGCTGCCGGCCAGGTGGTGCCGCCGGTGACGGCCTGCCCGTAGCTGTCCAGCTCTTCGCGGGTGAACTCCAGGCCGGTGCTCAGCGCATGGCCGACGCTGCCGGTGTTGAAGTCGGCGCGCAGGTTCAACTGGTCGGTGAGGATGGTGTTGCGCTGGTCCTTGAAGGTCGGCAGGCTGCGGGCGATCGTGTAGGTCGAGAGATCGGCCGGATTGGTGTAGCTGATGTTGCCGGTCGGGCGGCCATTCGCACCGCGGACGCCGGTACCCATGAAGGCCGTCAGCAGGTAGTCCTGTTCGGTACGGCCCCAACGCGCGGTGTTGGTCAGGCGCAGGGTGTCGCTGAAGTCGTGCTCGAAGCGGAACGTGGCCATCTTCGCGGTCACGTCATCGTGATCTGCACGCGTACCGTAGAAGTTCTCCGGGTTCACCGGATGACCGGCCAGTGCTTCCAGGGTCGGCTGCGCGGTCCAGCCGGGCAGGCCCAGGGTCGGCACGCCGCCATCGGGCACGTTGTCCTGCTTCACGTACAGCAGGTTGAGGTAGTAGCGCGTGGCCGTGCCCAGGCCGAAGGCCAGCGATGGCGCAATGCCCCAGCGCTTGTTCTGCACATGGTCGCGGCCGGGCTGGTCGCTGTCCTGCCACATGCCGTTGATGCGCAGCGCGCTGGTCGCACCCAGCGACTGGTTCCAGTCACCGGTAGCGCGTCGCTGCTGGTCGCTGCCCAGCGAAACGCTGGCCGAGGTCGCGTCCTGCAGCGTGGCCTGCTTGCTGACCAAGTTGATCGCACCGGTTGGCGCCGAACGGCCATTGTCGGTGCCGGCCGGGCCCTTGGTCACTTCCACCTGTTCGATGTTGAACACATCGCGCGAGATCGAGCCCAGGTCGCGCACGCCATCGACGAACAGGCTGTTGGAGGTGTCGAAGCCGCGCATGAACAGCGCGTCGCCGGTGGTGGTGTTGCCGTTCTCGCCGGCATAGAAGGTGCCGACGCCGGGGCTGTTGCGCAGCGCCTCGGTCAGGGTGGTGGCGCCCTGCTGGTTGAACAGGTCGCTGGTGATGATCTGGATGGTCTGCGGCGTGTCCTGCAGGCGCTGGGTGAACTTCGGCGAAGCGACCTTGTCGGCCTTGTAGCCGCGGACGGCGTGCACGTCGACCTTGTCCAGGGTGCGGGCGTTGTCGGTGGCTTCGGCGTGGGCCAGCACGGGCAGCGCGGCCAGGCCGAGGCCGGCAGCGAGGCTGGCGGTGGCCAACGGCAGGGTACGAAGCGGCGAAGCGTGCTTGCGGCTCTTGATCGGGTTCATGGGCGTCTGCAGAAAAGGAACAGGGAGGGGCCGCCGGCGCGGGACTGCGCGGCAACAGGACGGAAACCAGGGGGGATGCGCGGATGCAGCTGCGCAGGGCGCAGCATCAGGTCAGGCGAGCAGCGCCGGCGGTGCGTGCGACGGCGGTTGGCGTCGAACGGTCACGGCTACCGGCGGAACCGGCAGCACCGGGGTCGGCGCGTCTGCGGGGCGATGTTGCGGGCGCTGCAGGCACAGCCGCCGCAGGGCCGGCGGTTTGTCGCCCCGGCTTCGTTCCGGCTCGGATTCCGCGCGCTGCATCGCGTGCTCGTGCGGCAGCGCATGGGGCGGGGAAGACGGCGCGGCATCCTGGGCGTAGGCGCCAGGCCCATCACCTGTCGGCGTGCCCCGGCCTTCCTGCAACGCCGACCAGCCCAGCCACAGTGTCAGCAGCGCGGCCACGAGCAGTGGCCAACCCCGACGGGCGAGCTGGCACAGCAGGACGGTAGGCGCGGGCGAAGCCATGGCGCAGGCGGAGTCGTGACGAAGATGTTACTGAGCATAACACCAACGATAATGATTCGCATCTACGTCCGCGTCGGGTGGCTCCGGGCGGCCCGCAGCGGCCCTGGATGGCCCTTCAGGCGCGGCCGGCAGCTCCACCCCCTGGGGCGGATGCTGCGGATCTCAGTCGCGGTCGTCGCGGGTCCAGATCGCGTCGTGCTCGCGCTTGACCGGGAACTTGGGCACCGCGGTGTAGGCCGGTGCACACAGGGCACGACCATCGCGCACATCGAAGCGCGCGCCATGCAGCACGCATTCGACGCTGCCCTCGGCGGTATTGAACTCGCCGGAGGACAGCTCGAACTCTTCATGCGTGCACTGGTCTTCCAGGGCATACAGTTCGCCGTCGAGGTTGAACACCACGATCGGAGTGCCGGTAACCTCATCGAACACGCTCTTCATTTCACCCGGCAGCAGTTCGGCGCCGGCGCAGACGAAGGTCCAGGCCTCGCTCACGCGACGGCTCCGGCCAGCGGCTTCTGCAGGATCTCGAAGCGCAGGTCGTCACGCTTGGGGATGCCGAAACGCTCGTCGCCATACGGGAACGGCTTCTTGATGCCGGTGCGCTGGTAACCGCGGCGCTCGTAGAAGGCGATCAGTTCATCGCGCACGTCGATGACCGTCATCTGCATCACCGGCACTGCCCATTCGCGGGCGGCGTGGGCTTCGGCGGCGTCCATCAGCTGCTTGCCGACGCCGCCACCCTGCTGGGCCGGATCGACCGAGAACATGCCGAAGTACCCCTTGCCGTCGACATCGGCGACGTGGGCGCAGGCCACCAGCTGGCCGTCTCGTTCGGCCAGCAGGATGGTCGAGCGCGGGCGGTCCAGGTCACCCTGGATGCCTTCCGCGTCGATGCGGGCGCCGTCCAGCAGGTCGGCTTCGGTGGTCCAGCCGACGCGGCTGGCGTCGCCACGGTAGGCCGAGGTGACCAGGGTGATCAGGGCGGGGATGTCAGCCGACGTGGCGGCGCGGAAGGTCAGAGGGCTCATGGGGGGCATTCTAGGCGGGGTGGGGGCAGCTGGGGAGGCAGCCGCTCGCGCCACCTTTGCCGAATGTGTCCACTACGTCTTGTTGACATGATCTTCATGTTTCGTTCATAACTGGCGCCATGCCCGCCCACCGTGATGAACACGCGTGGTCGTCTGCCGGAGTGGGCGCCGCCTGATCGGGTCGACCGTGGTTCGATGCAGGCGGGAGACTACTTCTTTAGGGTGAATGATGGCTCCTGGACACCGATGGCTTGCAGTTGTTGCGCTAGTTCTCCTCCTTGGTGCTTGTTCTTCATCCAGTCAGGACGTGGGATCCGCGGGAGCTCCAAGCACCTGCAAATTTCGTGGCAACGCGTTGGGAGCTGAAACATGCATGACCACGATGTTTGCGCTGTTGTCGCAGCCAGAAAAATTTGATGGGCGATTGGTTTCCTTCCATGCATGGGTAGATCAGGTGAATGGCGCGATCTTGCTCTTTCCCTCACGTGATGAAATGGACGCAAGGGACTCATTCAGCTCATTGGTTGCCTATCCGGAATCAAGTCCGGGTGCATTTCGAGAAATTTCTTCGGTTGAGGGTGGGGAGGAGAAATTCTTGCGGGTGACCGGCACGTTTCGTTGGAATCGCGATGGTGCTTCCAGAACCCCAAGTGCTCCAGTGGATGCAGACCGGATGGGTGTAATGGAAGGCGTTCATTTGGGTCTATAGCGAATGCGTCGAGTGGCGACAGGTGCTTGGGAGTCTTGTCGGCGAAGCTTGTCGTTGCTCGTCTGGTGCGTGATGTGTAGGTGACGTTTGGGGTTGTCCGTCTCGTAGGTAGGCATCGGCAGCCGTTAGAAGGAAGAACGCCGCGGTCTCCCGCGGCGTTTTTGTGCTCCTCGGCTCCTGCCGAAAACTCACCCAAACAATTTCCGCACCTTCGTCAACGCTGCCATGAACCGTTCGATCACTTCAGGCGTGTTGTAGAACGCCAACGACGTGCGTGCAACGCCGGCGGCTGCTCCGAGTGGTCTGCAAGCTTCCCGGTCACCCGCGGCGTACTTTGGGAGTAAGACATGAATGGAATCAGCTCGTTGTTGATTCGAGCGGTACTCGCGGTGGTTCTGCTGGCGGCCTGCGTGGCCCCGGCGGCCGGCCAGGAAGTCGTCGAGTACATCCACACCGATGCACTAGGTTCGCCGGTGGCGATCACTGATGCGGGCGGCAATGTCATCGAGCGTACGGTGTATGAGCCGTATGGGGCGGTGGTCAGTCGGGCGTTGAAGGATGGTCCTGGGTACACCGGGCATGTGACGGACTCGGGGACCGGGCTGAGTTACATGGAGCAGCGGTATTACGACTCTGAACTGGGCGTTTTCCTTAGCGTTGATCCAATCGCTGCATACTCTCATCATGGGGGGCAAAATAGGTACTGGTACGCAAATCAAAGCCCCTATAAATTTACAGATCCCGATGGGCGGTCGGCCGCCTTGGCATTTGAGTTCATCGTTCCAGTCGTAGTCCTGGCGACTGGCTACTATGTACTTACCACCCCCCAGCAACGTGCGGATATGGGGCGTCGGCTTGAGGCTGGGATTCGAGGAGTTGTCAAACAGAGCCAAGCGAACTCTGGCGCATCGCCTGATAAGGCTATTGTTGATGATCTCACCAGAGGTAAAGGGCCTGCGCCGGGCGAGGCGGGAAAGAAAGGTGAGCTTGGTGGCGATCCTGACGGAGGGGACGCTGACTGGAACGGGATGAAGGACGCTCCTGGTGTTACCGGCGATGATCGGAACCTTAAATTACCCGGAGGCGGGAGCGCGAATCGTCACGATAGTACGCGCCCATACCCGGATGGATTGGTGCCTAAAGGTACGGATACGATTAGGGTGTATGTTACCGGTAGTAAAATTCCCATCACCGTGCGGTATCCAAAGAAGCCATGAATAACATATGCGTTTGGCCTGATTTTATTGCCAGTTCCATTTCAACTGCGACGCCTCCTGACGTGCCATTTGTCCGGAATGACTGGGCGGGCATGGCATTTGATCGGAATATGCACGAGGATTTTTCCCCTGATGACGTTTGGAGTGCTTGGCTGAGTGCGGTGTCAGAGGATGCTGCTAATGTCGCGCTCTGCGCGATTCGATGCTCTGCATATGCAGAAGGAGGGATGCCAGTGAGGATTGAAGGTGGGCTGAAAGGATTAAGGTCTCACTGGATGGAGGATGGAAATTTTATGCATGATCACTATATTTTTTCGTCCCAGAGTTCTTGGGTTGTAAGGCTCGATCAGGACGTGACTCTGTTTGCCGGGAGTGTCGAGTTCCTCCGGCGCGTGATTACTCGTCTTGGTGGTGTTGAATGCGTCGAGGAGCTCATGAGGCGTGATTTGATTGGTGATGCTGAGGATGTTGTTGGCCTCGATCATTTTGTGAAGGGTCTCCTCGCGCCATTGAAGTCCTCCGCCTTATCTGAATAGCGGCCTGGATGGCGTGCTCGTTTTTTCCCTGTGATCGACTTGGGACTGCGTCGCAGGCGCCAATGCCTCGAATTCGCTGTATAGACTTTGCGCTCGTGAAACGGCTGTACGCCAAAGGCGGCATTTGAGCGCCGATTTTGCGTTTGCCTGTGCAGGTGGCGTTTGGGGTTGTCGTCCCGAGATGGGCGTACATCGAGCCCCATGGAGGGGTACTCTTCCGATCATATGCCTGATCGAAATGGTACGCGAATTACTGCGAGGGATGAGGACGCGATGCTGAGTAATGACACGACATCGAGACATCGGTTGAGCGATTTCAAGGGGGTTTTTAGGGTTGAGGGGCCGCTTGATGCAAAACGCATCGACAAGCAGTTTTCAGGAAAATAACCAACCGGGTATTCCGATGAATATTTCAACTTCACTGGCCTCCGTCATATCAATTTTTCTTCTTTCTTCCTGCGGTCAGCAGCGCGGCTGCCATTTGCAGGTTATCAATCAAGATCATGACAGTTCATCATCTCAGAAAATCTTTGCTGAAGTGGATGACGTCATTCGTTCGCGCTCTGTGGATGGCGGTGTCGAAGTAAAGGCGGAGTTGGTGGTGTCGCAGCTTGAGCTGTCCCGGGAAGGAACGAGAAGGAGGAGGCTTTTCTATGTATTGATGGATGGAGAGGGGAGGTTCATGGATGCATCCACATGTGATGTCGGAGAAGGTCAATGTGCTTCGGTTGTTTCGAAAAAAATGGTGAAACTATGCGGCGAAGTCTGAATTTATTGCATTAAGCCAAAGGAGCATATATTGGTGAGTAAAGTCCAGTATGCCGATCGCATTCGAAGATCAATAGTCGTAATTTTTGCAGCGATTTGCCTGGCTGGCCTTGTTGCGTGTACTAGGGAAGTGGCGAGTTCGGGTGGGGTTGTCAATCATCTCCCGAGCAGTGCAAGGGCAAATCAATACGCTGCGGCGCTCCGCTCCAGTTCTGTCGCCGGAGGTGCATCGAGGGAGCAAATATGTGAGGTCCATTTGATTGATGTTCGGCAGTCATTCGATCAGGAGGGGAATGAAAAGCTGAGAAGCTATTTCGTTTTGAACAATTACCGAGGAATTTTTGTGTCGGCGGACACTTGTGGGCTGTCCGTGGGTGACTGCGTTGCAGTTATTGCAAAGAGGTCGAATTCTGAATGTCGACTGCCGCCGAGAGATTAGGAGAGCGCCAACGGCGGCGGCTGGACTGTGGTGCATAACGGCGGCGCGAACAGCTTTGGTGCCAGCCGTGGAAAAGGCAGTTATGCCTACCGGGCGATAGCCTGAAACTTCGCCGGGTGTAGCCGCTACTCAGGCATTGCGATGGTTGTAGTCGCACTTCCGCCAGGCACGCCAAGCTTCCATCTGGCCGAATGGTTGACCACGCGCAAGCCGCCCTATCAGGTGCAGTGCTCGATGGGTTGGAACCAGGTGGCCGATGCCACGGAGTTCCAGCTTGAGAGCGGCGGCGATGGCAAGCGTTTGTATACGGGGCCAAAGGCTTATGTGAGCGCCAACGGCAACGCTTACAGTGCTGGTGACTACCGCGTGCGTGCCGGCAATGCAGGCGGTTGTTCGCCATGGTCAGCCGACCATCCCGCCACGCACGGCGTACTGAACTGGGATTGAGCCAGGAATGGAATCACTTCTCTACTGATTCGCGCGGTGCTTCTTGTTGTGGCGACGATGGCCGGTGCTGCGTCGGCTGCGGCCCAGGAAGTGGTGGAATACATCCACACTGACGCGCTGGGCTCACCAGTGGCAATCACCGATGCAGGCGGGAATGTCATCGAGCGTACGGTGTATGAGCCGTATGGAGCGGTAGTCAATCGACCGCTCAAGGATGGGCCGGGGTATACCGGGCATGTGACGGACTTGGGTACGGGGCTGAGTATGCAGCAGCGGTACTACGACCCGGCTATTGCATCTTTCATAAGTGCGGATCCGGTTGAGGCTAATGGGCATACGTCTCCCAATTTCAATCGTTATAAGTATGCCCTTGGAAATCCGTATAGTCATGTAGACCCAGACGGTCGTTGTGAGAGCGTATCCACATGCCAGATGATGAGAGATGACCTGGCAGTCATAAACGGCGAGATGGGGCTGGATGAGCGACGGTCTCGCCAGGAGGCAAGAGCGGCCGGAGTCGCTGCGGGAGTTTCAGTTCTGGCTGCCAGTCGTATTCCAGCAGCGACTGCAGCTGTCATCGGTGGTGCTAAGAGCGCATTTATCAATATTGCTAGTCGCGTTGCGTCGCTCACTCGATCTCAGCATCAGGCTATTAAGAAGACAAATAACATTGTTGATGATAATGCGAAGCCTCACGACTTTGATGGGGCTGCTAAAGAGCTTCGCGGGATTGAGATCGGCTTTGATCATGTGACCGAGATGCAAAACTCATTGAAGGGGCTGAGCTCCGCCGCAAAAAGCTTGAGGGGAAGTTTGAATAATCCGAGTCTTTCTAAGGGGCAGCGTGTTAGGATCCAGCGAACGCTTGACAAGGCGGATGAAAAAATAGCGAAGATGAAGGAGGCGCTTGGTGGTGGAAGATGGCTTGCTGCTAGATAGGCTCTACAGGATTTCCGGGATTCTCACAGATGACCCCGACTCCCCAAGCTACATGTTGGTGTCGAGGTCGTTGTTTCATTGTGATCCGGAGATTCGGGAGAGAGCCATCTTCATAGGCGGGTTGCGTTGGGCGGATTCGCTGATTCTTGGTTGTTTTATTGGAATTATTACGGTGGGGCAGGAGTCTGTTGATGATAATCGGAGGTTGATGGTTGAATCGCTTGTTTCTGCGGTGCTTCGGGGGAGGCTTGATGCAGCTTCAATAGAGGAGTGGCTCAGGACGGTGCTCAGTTCGAATGATTATGAATCACTCTTGGCTAAGGTCGCCTACATTGGCTTGCTGCGCATTCAGGGAAAGATGTCGGTCTCTGAGTTTGCATCTCTTGATTACGACGATGTATCTGTTGATTCATCAGTCATTTCTTGAGTTATGCATTTCATTTTTCGCGTTAAAGACGGCGGTGCCGCATGATGGTGGTTGGGGCTCGTTCGTCGATCAACTGTCAGCGGGATATGTCACTCGCTTCTAGCTGGAGAGTGGTGTCGGCGGGGATGTGTTTAATGAAATATCTTTTGCATTCTATAGCTTTGTCTTTGCTGCTCGCTGGCTGCGGGAGCGGAGGGCCCCAGGACGATCGCTTCTACCGAGATGAGAAGTCTGAAGAAGCGCAAAGTTTGGTCCTTTCCGAAGAAGATTTGAAACGTCAGATTTCGATGGCTGAAGATGGGAGCGCGGAGGCTCGGCTAAGGCTCGAATGGCACTATTCGACGCGTGGCGATATGGAGCGATATCGTTACTGGCTTGAGGAGGGGGTCGCGCGAATGGACGTCAGTTCAATGCAGCGATTGGCCCTTTTTCTGTCCCTGGAGCAAGGCGGGGGAGATTGTAAGCGTGCGATGCAGATCCTGGAGGAAGGCTTGCGTCTTGATCCGCCGGAGACAACACGTGCATTGATGGAGGCAGATCTTGAGAGATTGCGCCATGAACGGATTGGGATTCCGCCTTGCGGGGCGGGGTTCTCCAATTAGGGGCCGCCTGTGCTTGTGCCCATAACAATCCTTACGAGATCAATGATCCAGACGGGCTGTGCGGAGTGTGCTCTGACTCGGACTCGGGGTCACTAGATGGGCTGGTTCTGAGAGGAAAGCTGCTCTCTTCGCTCAGCGGCGTTGACATGAGGCAGGTTGGATTCGTGGCTTTCGGGGTAGTGCTTGCATGCCAATTCGCGGCGTGTCAAATGTCTGCAGAAGATAAAGCGCCGCACAAGATGAGCTGCGGACGAACGATGCAGAACGCGAAGAGCGACTTTCAGGGCCCTTGCAGAGCCTCGGCTTGGGCTATTTGGAAGCCTGCGAAGCCAAGCTGCTGATGCATTTCACCGAAGGACGCTGCTCGAATCAGTAGAAGAGTGATTGCAGTTATGCCTATCGCGCGCGTGCCTGCAACTTCGTGGGGTGCAGCCCTTACTCAGGCATCGTGACGGTAACAGTGGCACTTCCGCCAGGGACGCCCCCACTTCTATCTGGCCGAATGGCTGACCACGCGCAAGGCGCTCTACCAAGTGCAGTGCTCGGTCGGGTGGAGCCAAATGACCGACGCCACCGAGTGCCAGCTTGAGAGTGGTGGCGGTGGCAAGCGTCTGTATACCGGGCCCAACGCCTATGTGAGTGCAAACGGCAATGCGTATTGTGCCGGCAACTATCGAGTGCGTGCGTGCCTGTAACGCAGGCGGAGGGTCAACGCTAGAACGAGCCCTGGCGCGTAAATTGCGGTCGAAGACTACTTCTTTAAGGTGAAATGATGTATCCCGGACACCGATGGTTTGCAGTTGTTGCGCTAGTTTTCATCCTTGGCGCTTGTTCTTCATCCAGTCAGGACGTGGGATCCGCGGGAGCTCCAAGCGCCTGTAAATTTCGTGGCAATGCGTTGGGAGCTGAAACATGCATGACCACGATGTTTGCGCTGTTGTCGCAGCCAGAAAAATTTGATGGGCGATTGGTTTCTTTCCATGCATGGGTAGATCAGGTCAACGGCGCGATCTTGCTCTTTCCCTCGCGTGATGAAATGGAGGCAAGGAACTCATTCAGTTCATTGGTGGCCTATCCAGAAGCAAGTCCGGGTGCCTTTCGAGAAATTCCTTCGGTTGAGGGTGGGGAGGAGAAATTCTTGCGGGTGACCGGCACGTTTCGTTGGAATCGCGATGGTGCTTCCAGAACCCCAAGTGCTCCAGTGGATGCAGATCGGATGGGTGTAATGGAAGGCGTTCATTTGGGTCTATAGCGAATGCGTCGAGTGGCGACAGGTGCTTGCGAGTCTTGTCGGCGAAGCTTGTCGTTGCTCGTCTGGTGCGTGATGTGTAGGTGACGTTTGGGGTTGTCCGTCCCGTAGGTAGGCATCGGCAGCCGTTAGAAAGAAGAACGCCGCGGTCTCCCGCGGCGTTCTTCTGCTCCTCGGCTACTGCTGAAAACTCACCCCAACAACTTCCGCACCTTCGTCAACGCCGCCATGAACCGTTCCATCTCTTCAGGCGTGTTGTAGAACACCAACGACGCACGACAGGTCTCCGCCACCCCGTAGCACTGCAGCAGCGGATACGCGCAGTGCTGGCCCGAACGCGCGGCCACGCCTTCCAGGTCCAGCAGGACCGCACGTATTGCGCCAGCAACTACCGAGTACGTGCATGCAACGGCGGCGGCTGTTCCGAGCGGTCTGCAAGCTTCGGCGCCCCTCCAGTTCTGCCAATCAGGCCATCTCAGACGAAGCCGTAAAGTCGGGTAGTGCGGAGCGTCGGGGTAGTGAGGCGCGTAGTGCCATCAAACTTGTAGGGTTTGTCGACGCTGTGAGGGCACGCAACGCGGCGGAAGATGCCAAGGAACTTGCGAGATTGAGCGGGCTGCCCGGATTGTCTTACGGGCAAGGTGATGCAATGCGACACTGTACCTGGAGTTGCCAGATGGCGAGGGAAATGGGTGCCGAGAGCGCGAAACTGATTGGGGATAATCACGAAATCTGGGGTGAGGGTCCGCACGGAGGCAGGCAGATGGATCTGAATAACAATGCGATTGGCAGGGATCTTTCTGCAAGATCGGGGGTTTGTTCTTCTCCTTGTTCGGAGGCTGCAGGAAATGATGAGCTTGAAGTATATGTCTGGCGCTAGGCGGATAATTAATTCGGGCTGCTTAATTAAATTGCATCTTGTTCTATTTGTTGTTTTTGGACAGGGTTGTGACTGGTTTTCGGACCCGGAGGTTGTCGTAAGAAATGCTGGGGGCGTGGAGATTTATAATGTCAGATTAGAGGTTGGTGGTGGTGTGATTGGGGTGGGATCGATTTCTGCGGGTGGGAGTAGGAGGGTTCATCCCAAGATTACTATGGACTCGTCTCTCCTTGTATTTTACGTTGAGAATGGCAAGAGTCTGGTTTGCGATGGGGATATGTATTTTACGAACAATATGTATGTCAAGGTTGAGGCGGATGTGGGTGGAGGAGTTTGCCGTATTAGAGAAGTTTCGAGTTGATTTGGATGGCGGAGAGATGGTTGGAATGAGCGTGCTCTGGCTCGCACTCGAGACCACTAGATGTGCTGGTTTTGAGGTGAAAGCTGCTCTCTTTAGCTCAGGGGTGTTCACATGAAGCAGGTTGGACGCGTGGCTTTCGTGGTGGTACTTGCATGCCAGTTGGTGGCGTGTCAAATGTCCGCAGAAGATAAAGCTCCGCACAAGATGAGTTGCGGAGGCGTAATGCAGAACGCGTGCAGAGCGACTTTCAGGGCCCTTGCAGAGGATCCTCATGCATTCGACGGTCGCAGAATTCGTGTCGAGGGTTATCTTGGTGTATCGAGGGCGTTGTTTGTCCTGAGTTCAAGCAAGGAGCTTTTCGAGGCGGGGGTGACTGACGAGTCTTCCATCCGGATCAGAGGTCCGATGGACGTCCAAGAGCGCATCTTCCAGGAGCACGCTTACTCTTGGGTGTCAGTGACTGGGACCTTCAAGGATAGAGAGAAGACTGGAACGACCGATGACCTGTTGCTCGGGGAGATATTCGCACCACTTGATGTGCAGTCGTTGAGGTTGCCGGTGGAAGTGGAGCGTGCGACCTTCGGAGAGGTGTTGCTTAATCTCGAGGACATCAACTAAATTTCGACCTTGCATGCACCGGCTGAGGGGCGTTCTGCCTACCGTGCTGCAGCAGGTTCAAGTCATCAACGCTTCTGTCGTGCTACCACCGCCCGGAATGCACATTTTCCTGGTCGAATTGCTGAGTAGCAAGACAGGGCCTTACCAGATCCAATGCACGGTGGGATGGTCTGCTTCCGCAGGCGCCACGGAGTACCAGCTCGCGCCCGCTACTGGCGGCAAGACACTGTATGCGGGTCCCAAGACCTACGTGCAATCAAGGAACGGCACGTACTGCGCCAGCAACTACCGAGTACGTGCGTGCAACGCCGGCGGCTGTTCCGAGTGGTCTGCAAGCTTCCCGGTCACCCGCGGCGTACTTTGGGAGTAAGACATGAAGGGAATCAGCTCGTTGTTGATTCGAGCGGTACTCGCGGTGGTTCTGCTGGCGGCCTGCGTGGCCCCGGCGGCTGGCCAGGAAGTCGTCGAGTACATCCACACCGATGCACTGGGTTCGCCGGTGGCGATCACTGATGCGGGCGGCAATGTCATCGAGCGTACGGTGTATGAGCCGTATGGGGCGGTAGTCAATCGGCTGTTGAAGGATGGGCCGGGATATACGGGGCATGCGACAGACTCAGGTGCGGGGCTGAGTTACATGGAGCAGCGGTATTACGATCCAGAGACGAGTGCGTTTCTGTCTGTCGATCCCATCTCTGCTACAGAAGTGGCATTCGGTCGCTACTATTATGCAAACGGTAACCCCTACAGGTTCACCGATCCGGATGGGCGTGCCCCAGATGAAAAGGTTCGCAGCCCACGGGTGGCTACTGTCGGAAGCGCGATCAAGGGGGTAGGAGTGGCTCCCGGCTCACGGATGGGAACCTTGGGAGGGGCTCAGGTGTCCAGTGGTGGTTCGAGTTCACAAAAAGGGCGCCGCAAAGAATGCAAAAAGAGGATTGTTCATTCAAGGTGCAGAAATGAGCTATGAAACAGAAGCTGTGGCTGCCTATGGAGCAGGACTTCGTTACACTCGTGATTGGGAAAGCAAAAAGGATGCCTTGGGCATAGTTCCGATTGGAGTTGGGGTGAGGGCCGGGCTATCCAAGTCTTTAACTGGGCTCCCTGCGGCAGATCTTGTAAAGGTTGGTTTTCGGTGGGGAGGGGTGGATGCCCCAGTCGATATAGTCGGATCTTTCGCTGCTGGTCCCGCATCTGCGGCGTTGAAGTTTGACCCCGGCACGGGCTTGGATTTGACATTCAGCGCAAGCACGAGTCTAGGCTCTTACACGGGTGTTTAAGTGATGTTTGATGACACAATTCTCAATGGGGTAGGTAAATGAAATGGCTTGTTGAGAGTTACCCCGTTTGGGCTTCCATCATTCTGGGTGCCATGTGGATAAACGCATTTGCGGCTCACAGGATGTTGCTGAAAATCGAGCGCGAACGGCCAGAAGTGCTTGCTGCAGCCGGAATCATAAAGGTTGACTGGTTCCTTAGGTGCTTGCGTGGTATCGCAGTGCTCGCCCTCACTTCCAAAGGACAGGCGCTCCATCAGGGTGAGCGGTGGGTGTTGAGGGGGGGAGTGATGATGTACGTCTTCTTGATTGCTTCCGGGGTATCCATGCTTGTTGACATGTAGAAGACGGTGTCTCAAGGCCGCTGATGGTGGAATGGTTTGGCATTACAATGAAACGACCCATTGCTGGCATCAGTCTGCATTTCCCAGTTTCACCTCTGCTGGCTTGCGTCCCACGCGCATAAAAAAACGCCGCAGTCCCGTGCGGCGTTCCCGTATTTCCCCGGCTCTGGCGAATCCTCACCCCAGCAACTTCCGCACCTTCGTCAATGCAGCCATGAACCGCTCGATCTCTTCATGCGTGTTGTAGAACGCCAACGACGCACGGCAGGTCGCGGCCACCCCGTAGTACTGCAGCAGCGGATGCGCACAGTGCTGGCCCGAACGCACGGCTACGCCTTCCAGGTCCAGCAGGGTAGCCAGATCGTGCGCGTGCGCGCCGTCGATCAGGAATGACACCACAGCCGCCTTCTCCGGTGCCTCGCCAATGATGCGCAGGCCATCAACCTTGCGCAGCTCTTCGGTGAAGTGCGCCAGCAGTTCGGCTTCGCGTGCTTCCACGTGCTCCAGGCCGATGTCCTGCAGGTAGTGCGCGGCCACGCCCAGGCCGATGAAACCGGCGATGTTGGGGGTGCCGGCTTCGAACTTGTGCGGGGCGTCGTTGAAGACGGTGCCGTCGAAGCTGACTTCCTTGATCATCTCGCCGCCGCCCAGGAACGGTGGCATCGCGTCCAGGTGTTCGCGGCGCGCCCACAGTGCGCCGGTGCCGGTCGGGCCGCACATCTTGTGGCCGGTGATGGCGTAGAAGTCGCAACCGAGGGCGGTGACATCGACCTTGCGATGCGGCACGGCCTGCGAGCCATCGACCACGGTGACGATGCCACGCTTGCGTGCTTCACGGCAGATCTCGCGCACCGGGTTCACGGTGCCCAGCACGTTGGACACGTGGGCCACGGCCAGCAGCTTGACCTCGGGAGTCAT
Source organism: Stenotrophomonas sp. 704A1 (assembly GCF_030549525.1). Classification (NCBI taxonomy): domain Bacteria; kingdom Pseudomonadati; phylum Pseudomonadota; class Gammaproteobacteria; order Lysobacterales; family Lysobacteraceae; genus Stenotrophomonas; species Stenotrophomonas tuberculopleuritidis. The sequence goes on from NZ_CP130831.1 coordinate 1,167,999, forward strand.
CGCCGCGCGCAGCGCGTCCAGGTCCAGCGCGCCGTCGGGGGTGATCTCGGCCACGCGGATGGTCGCGCCGGTACGCTGGGCAACCAGCTGCCAGGGCACGATGTTGGCGTGGTGTTCCATGCGCGAGACCAGGATCACGTCGCCGGCCTTCAAGCGCGGCAGCGCCCAGGAATAGGCAACCAGATTGATCGCGAAGGTGGTGCCGCTGCACAGCACCAGGTCACTGCTGCGCACGTTGAGGAAGCGCGCGAGCGTGTTGCGCGCGCCTTCGTAGGCATCGGTGGCTTCGGTGCCCAGTGCGTGTACCGCACGGCTGACGTTGGCGTTGTAGCGGCGGTAGAACTCGTCCACCGCGCCGATCACCTGCACCGGCTTCTGGCCGGTGTTGGCGTTGTCGAAATACACCAGCGGCTTGCCGTGCACCTCGCGCATCAACAGCGGGAAGTCCAGGCGCACGCGCGCCCAGTCGGGTGCGTCGGTGCGTGCTTCGATCGGTCGCGGGGTGGACAGGTTCATGCCACGCCCGCCTCGGCCAGTGCCTTGTCCAGCCGGCGAGCCAGCTGCTCGCGCAGCGCATCGGGCAGCACCTTCAGCGGCTCGTGGCAGAACGCGGCGCTCAGCAGCGCCTGCGCCTGGGCCTGCGGCAGTCCGCGCGAACGCAGGTAGAACAGCGCGTTGGCGTCGAGCTGGCCGACGGTGGCACCGTGTGCGGCCTTCACTTCATCGGCATCGATCACCAGCGTCGGCTGGGTATCGATCTCGGCGTCGGCCGACAGCAGCAGGTTCTTGTTGGACAGGTTGGCATCGGTACCGTCGGCGCCGGCGCGGATCTGGATGCCACCGTGGAACACCACGCGGCTGCGGCCGGCGGCCACGCCGCGCCACTGCAGCTCGGCGCTGGTGTCGCGGGCGATATGGTCGATGCCCAGGCGGGTATCGACGTGCCGACGGCCGTTGCCGAGCAGGACGCCGTTGGCGGTCAGCTGGGCATTGTCGCCTTCCAGGCGCACGTTCAGTTCATGGCGGCTGAGCGCGGCACCCAGTTCCAGGTCCACGCGGTGGTACTGCGCGTCCCGTGCGAGCACCGCGTCGGTGCGCAGGAAGGTGGTCTGGCGCGCGCTGCCAGCCTGCACGCGGGCGTGCTTGAGCACGGCATCGCGGGCCACGTGGGCGTGCAGCACGGTGTTGTCCAGGTGCGCCGAATCGCCCACGCTGAAGCGGTGCTCGACCACACCCAGGCTGGCGCCGGTACGCAGTTCGATCAGGTGGCGATGGTGCCAGGCCAGATCGGTGTCGGCGGCAACGCTGGCGAACACCAGCTGCACCGGCACCTCGACCTGCACGTCGGCATCCACGCGCAGCACCACGCCTTCATCGGCGAGGGCGGCGTTGAGGCGGGCGAACACTTCGTCGCTGCGTTCGTAGCGGCGGCCGAGGAAGCGCACGGCATCCTCGCCTGCGGTCAGCGCCGACGACAGCGTTTCCAGCTGCACGCCGGCGGGCAGGTTCTGCACGTCGCTCAACGCGTCGTTGAGGCGGCCGTTGACGAACACCAGGCGCGGCGCCGGGATGTCGTCCAGCAGCGCGGCATCGAGCAGCGTCGGGCTCAGCGGTGCCGGTGCGAACGCGCGGCGCTCCAGCTGGCGCAGCGAGGTGTACTTCCAGGTCTCGCTGCGTGCGCCGGGCAGGCCGTCGCGCAGCACGCTGTCGAGCACTTCGCGGCGCGCATCGCTGCCGTTGAAGGCCTGGGCCATCGAGTCGAGCAGGGCGCTCATCAGACCGCCGCCTCGGGCACGACCCGGTCCTTCAGGAAGTCATAGCCATGCGCTTCCAGTTCCAGTGCCAGTTCCGGGCCGCCGCTCTTGACGATGCGGCCATCGGCCAGCACATGCACCACGTCCGGCTTGATGTAGTCCAGCAGGCGCTGGTAATGGGTGATGACCAGGAACGAGCGGTCGGCCGCGCGCAGTGCGTTGACGCCGTCGGCCACGCTCTTCAACGCGTCGATGTCCAGGCCCGAATCGGTCTCGTCCAGGATCGCCAGCTTCGGCTCCAGCACGGCCAGCTGGAAGATCTCGTTGCGCTTCTTCTCACCGCCGGAGAAGCCTTCGTTGACGCCACGGTGCAGCAGCTCGTCCTTCAGGTGCAGCACGGCCAGCTTCTGCCGCACCAGCTTGAGGAACTGCATGGAATCCAGTTCATCCTCGCCGCGCGCCTTGCGCTGGGCATTCAGCGCGGCGCGCAGGAAGTAGGTGTTGTTCACGCCGGGGATTTCAACCGGGTACTGGAACGCCAGGAACAGGCCGGCAGCGGCGCGCGCTTCCGGGTCCTGATCGAGCAGGTCGACGCCGTCGAACTGCACGCTGCCTTCGGTCACATCGTAGCCGTCGCGGCCGGCCAGGACATTGCCCAGTGTGGACTTGCCGGCGCCGTTGGGGCCCATGATGGCGTGCACCTGGCCGGGCTTCACGTCCAGCGACAGGCCCTTGAGGATTTCCTTGTCGCCGATGCGGGCGTGGAGGTTTTCGATCTTCAGCATGGTGGGGATTTCCGTGGTGCGGGCCGTGGCCCGCCGGTAAGAGGAATGCGTTGTGCGAGGGCAGGGCGGGCGATCAGCCCACCGAGCCTTCCAGCGAGACTTCCAGCAGCTTCTTGGCTTCCACTGCGAACTCCATCGGCAGCTCGCGGAACACCTGCTTGCAGAAGCCGTCGACGATCATCGACACCGCGTCTTCCTGGCTGATGCCACGGGCGCGGCAGTAGAACAGCTGGTCGTCGGAGATCTTCGAGGTGGTGGCCTCGTGCTCGACGGTGGCGCCCGGGTTCTTCACCTCGATGTAGGGGAAGGTGTGGGCGCCGCACTGCTTGCCGATCAGCAGCGAATCGCACTGGGTGTAGTTGCGCGCGCCGTCGGCATTGCGGTCGACCTTGACCAGGCCGCGGTAGGTGTTCTGGCCGCGGCCGGCGCTGATGCCCTTGCTGATGATCTTGCTCTTGGTGCGCTTGCCGACGTGGATCATCTTGGTGCCGGTGTCGGCCTGCTGGCGGTGGTGGGTCAGTGCCACCGAGTGGAACTCACCGACCGAGTCGTCGCCCAGCAGCACGCAGGACGGGTACTTCCAGGTGATCGCCGAACCGGTCTCGACCTGGGTCCAGGTGACCTTGCTGCGCGCGCCACGGCATTCGGCACGCTTGGTGACGAAGTTGTAGATGCCGCCGACGCCGTTCTCGTCGCCGGGGTACCAGTTCTGCACGGTGGAGTACTTGATCTCGGCATCTTCCAGCGCGACCAGCTCGACCACCGCGGCATGCAGCTGGTTCTCATCGCGCATCGGCGCGGTGCAGCCTTCCAGGTAGGACACGTACGCCTTGTCCTCGCAGATGATCAGCGTGCGCTCGAACTGGCCGGTGTGGCCGGCGTTGATGCGGAAGTAGGTGCTCAGTTCCATCGGGCAGCGCACGCCCTTGGGAATGAACACGAAGCTGCCATCGGAGAACACCGCCGAATTGAGCGCGGCGAAGTAGTTGTCGCCCACCGGCACCACCGTGCCCAGGTACTGGCGCACCAGCTCCGGGTGTTCCTTGATCGCTTCGGACATCGAGCAGAACACGATGCCCTTCTCGGCCAGTTCCTTGCGGAAGGTGGTACCGACGGACACCGAGTCGAACACCGCGTCCACCGCCACGCCGGCCAGCTTGGCGCGCTCGTGCAGCGGCACGCCCAGCTTGTCGTAGGTGTCCAGCAGTTCCTTCGGCACGTCGTCCAGCGAGGCGTACTTCGGACCCTTCGGCGCGGAGTAGTAGCTGAGCGCCTGCAGGTCGATCGGCGCGATCTGCAGCTTGGCCCAGTTCGGCATCGGCATGGTCAGGAAGTGGCGGTAGGCGTCCAGGCGCCACTGGGTCATCCATTCCGGCTCTTCCTTCTTGGCCGAGAGGGCGCGGATGGTGTCCTCGTCCAGGCCGGCAGGAAGGGAATCCGATTCGATGTCCGTGATGAAGCCGGCCGAATACTTGCGGCCGAGCTGCTCGTGGATCTCGCGGTTGGGGGTGTCGTCGCTGGCGACGGTTTCGATGGTTTCGGTGGCCATGGGGGGCTGCCTACGGATCAGGAGACGACGTCGACAGCGATGGTGCGGCGCTGTTCTTCGTCGACAAGGGGAAGGGGGGGCAGGATCTGCGCCAGGCTGACATCGCGCAGGGCCTCGGAGACCACGTCGTTGATCAGCCGCCAGCTGCTGCGCGCACCGCACTTGGGGGCCATGCCGCACTGGTGATGGTCGTGGCTGCATTCGGTCAGGGCCAGCGGCCCTTCCATGGCCTCGACCACTTCGAACAGCGAGATCTGCACGGCGGGGCGGGTCAGCCGGTAGCCACCGCGCACACCGCGCAGGCCTTCGACCAGACCGGCCTGGGCCAGGGGCTTGAGCACCTTGCTGACAGTGGGCGGTTCCAGACCGGTGAATTCGGCCAGCTCGGTGGCACTGAGCACCTCGCCCGGACGGGCGGCGAGCACGGTCAGTACGACGGTGGCGTAGTCGGTGAGCTTGGTGACGCGCAACATGGGGATGCGAGTGGTTCTTAAAGCGGACTGAAATTGTACGCTTTTATTGGCCGGCATCCAACCCGGCCATTCAGCGGGCGCTTGGGCCGGGCCGGGGGTGCCAATGCTGGGGCATGGGGGTGATTTTCGCAATCACCCGGAATGGGCGAGAATCGGGGTTCCTTTCGTCTCAAACGTCCCTTGCCGATGCCGAAGAAGATCCAAGCCCGCAAGTCCGCCATCCATGGCAACGGCGTGTTCGCCGTAGCCCCGATCCAGCAGGGCGCGCGCGTGATCCAGTACAAGGGCCTGCTGCGCAGCCATGGCGATGTCGACGCCGACGACAGCGGTGACGTCGAAAGTGGTCATACCTTCCTGTTCACCCTCAACGACGACTGGGTGATCGATGCCAACTACAAGGGCAACGACGCGCGCTGGATCAACCACAGCTGTGATCCGAACTGCGAGGCCGTGATCGAGGAAGACGAGGACGGTGACAGCCGGGGCGACAAGGTCTTCATCGAGGCCCTGCGCGATATCAAGGCCGGCGAAGAGTTGACCTACAACTACGGCATCACCCTGGCCGAGCGCCATACGGCCAAGCTGAAGAAGATCTGGGAGTGCCGCTGCGGCTCGCCCAAGTGCACCGGGACGATGCTGCAGCCCAAGCGCTGATGGGGTAGCGCCGGGCCATGCCCGGCGAGCGCGGAACGCGGGGACATCAAACGCCGCCGGGCATGCCCCGGCGCTACCGGGGTACGCCTCCACCTGCCGTGCACGGCCGGGTCACTGCGGTTCAATGGCCCTTCGCCGACCCTGAGTGCTCCCTTTCCCGGAGCACATGACATGGCACAACGTATCGCCGGCAAGCAGGTTGCCATCCTCGCCACCCACGGCTTTGAACAGTCCGAACTGATCGAACCCAAGCGCCTGCTGGAAGAGCAGGGGGCGATCGTCACGGTCGTGTCGCCAGCCAAGGAGGCGACCATCAAGGGCTGGAAGGACAAGGACTGGGGAGGGGTGGTGGCAGTGGACCTGGCGCTGGACCAGGCCGACGCCGAGCGCTTCGATGCGCTGGTCCTGCCAGGCGGCGTCATCAATCCGGACACGCTGCGCACCGACGAGGCGGCGCTGGGCTTCATCCGCGGCGTGGCCGAGGCCGGCAAGCCGGTGGCGGCGATCTGCCATGGTCCGTGGCTGCTGATCAACAGCGGCCTGGCCAAGGGCCGCGAGGTGACGTCGTGGCCGTCGCTGCAGCAGGACCTGGTCAACGCTGGCGCGCGCTGGCGCGATGCGGCCGTGGTGGTGGATGGCACGCTGATCACCAGCCGCAAGCCGGATGACATCCCGGCCTTCAGCGAGGCCGTGGTCAAGGCGCTGGCAGCGTAATGCGGTAGTGCCGGGCATGGCCCGGCGCTGCCTTACTTGCCGAGAATCCCGGCCGGCACCAGGTTGCCCAGGTTCTGGTTGAAGGTGACCACCAGCTTGCCGTTCTTCACCTGCGCGGCCTCTACCTGCAGGGCGCCAAGCAGGCCGGCCACGGCCGGGTCGAGCTTGTAGATCGGTTCGCGCTGCGCGTAATCGCTCAACCATGCGTTGAGCAGGGCGCGGGTGCGCGAGTCCAGGCGACCGCCCTGGTTGGCTGGGGTGAAATCATCGACGCTGGGTTGCTGCAGGTGGAAGCCCTGGGTCTGCGCGTCATAGCGCAGGCCGCTGCTGAGCTTCACCGTACCGAGTGGGGCGGGGCTGCCGCCGGCGGTGGCCAGCGCCACGTCCATGCCCAGGTTCAGGCGCTCGCCCGCCGGCAGGCTCAGCTGCGGGTGGCTCATGGTCAACGCGATCAGTCCGCCCAGGGCATCCTGGGTGCGCGGGAAGCTGCCGTCCAGATACTGCTGCACGTCGCTGGCACCGACCGACAGTTCGCGGCCGGAAATGGAAGGCGCGGCCTGCGCGCCGATCGCCGCAGCGATCAGCACGGTGGAGGCGGCGAGGCGGGTCATCAGGGATCGCAGGCGCATGGTGGTGACCGGAACGGGAATCGGGGAGGTCTACAGAGTAGCTTTGCCTGCTGAATCGCGGGTGCATGCCGCAACGGCGGTTCAGTCCAGCGTGGGCTGCAGCTGGGCCGACTGGATGCGCCAGGCGCGACCATCGGCGCTGGGCTGCACCCGGTACCAGCCGTGGTAGCGGAAGGTGCCCTGGGCGGTGACGGCGCGGACGCTCACCGGCACTTCCAGCAGGCGCGGCGGCAGGGTGGTGTCACGCGCCAGCGGGGTCTGGCTGTCCAGGCGCAGGCTGCGCACGTCCGGCAGCCGCCGCAGTACCGCGTCGTCGGCACGCTGCGGATCGGCCGGTGCATAGGCCCAGGCGGCATCGCTGCCGGCACGGTTGTGGTTGAGCAGATCCAGCATGTAGCGGTTGAGCAGCGTCGCCGGTGATTCGCTGCCGGCGGCAACGGCGGCGTACAGCGGGTCAACGCCTGCGGCTGCCGCCTGTGCCGGCGAATCCGGGTTCGGTTGCAGTTCCGGTGCAGCCGTCGCTTCGGCAACCGATGCGGCGGCGCTGGGCGCGGTGCTGGCCGCAGGGGGCGGGTTCGAGCACCCGAGCAGGGTCAACGGCATCATCCACCACAGGGCGCTGCGCATGTGTGCCTCCTCCCCGAGGCAACCTGGAAGGCGGCAGTGTATCGGCTGCGCAGGACTCAGCGCGATGCCGGCAGCTGTTCCAGCGCGTCCAGCGCCGGCAGCACCTGTGCGGCCACCGCCGCAAGCGCGTGACCGTCGGTGTCGGCGTGGCGCTGCACGATGTCGCGCAGCAGCTGCGTGGCGACCACCAGGGTGGCGCGCTCATCACCGCTCAGGCCGGCGGTGCGTGGCGCCGCTTCCAGCAGCCGCATCAGGTCGCGGCTGGCGCGATGTTCCAGTTCGATGGTGCAGCGCCCGGTGCAGGGGTGCCCGTCCTTTTCGATCGGGGTCACCGAGATCCGGTAGCGGGTGGACGGGCTGGCCATGGGGTGGGCTCGCGGTAGTGGCAGGGGGTGTCTCCACCATAGGCAAGCCAGCGGCCGGCGGCGACGGCCGGCGCTGCACGCAGTGTTCCACCCGGTTCGTTCCGGCGCCGGAATACGCGCGTTGCAGCCAATGGCAGCGGGCCTGTGCGGACCATTGCGCGGTGGCCGGAAACGCTGTGTTGCGGCGGCGCCGGGTGAGGCAACGTGGGCCGGGGCATGGGCGCGCCCCCGGGGACTCGCGGCGCGCTGCAGGCGCCGCAAAAAAAAACGGGACGGCCAGAGCCGTCCCGTCAGCAGTCCGAAGCAGGGCGCGCGCTTAGAGCGCAGCGTCCTTGAGCTTCTTCAGCGGGCGCACCTTGAGCTTGGTGGTGGCCGGCTTGGCAGCGAACCACTGTTCTTCCTTGGTGAACGGGTTGATGCCCTTGCGCTTCGGCTTGGCCGGCACATTGACGGTGCTGATCTTCAGCAGGCCCGGCAGGGTGAACGAGCCAGCGCCCTTCTTGTGGACCGAGGAGGCGACGGCGCTTTCCAGCGAGGCCAGCACAGCGCGGACGTCCTTGGCGACAACGCCGGAGGCTTCAGCGATGTGTGCAACCAGGCCGGACTTGGTCAGCACTTCCTTGATCGGCTTCGGAGCGGCCGGCTTGGCGGCTGCCTTCGTCGCGACTTTCTTCACTGCCTTCTTCGGGGCAGCCTTCTTAGCGGTCTTTGCCATGGTTTCCTGTTCCGTGAACGGTTGGTTGTTTGGTCGGCGCCGAACCCCGTCGGCAAGCGCAATGTAGGGCAACTCTCGGGCGCCGCCAATAGCCCGGAGCGCGGAAAGTGCATGTTTTTTCATATCCAGGCCGATTCAGTACATGGCCGGCAGTGCGGGATGGGGGCGCGTGGTGCACTGCACCGACCTCGCCGATGCCTCGGCCGGCGTGCGGAAATGACTGAAAACAAGGGAAAAACAGCTGCGGCGCTGGCGAGGAAGTGTCCAGCCGATGACCCGGGACAGGCGCGCGGCGCAGCACGGGGCGACGCAGCACTAACGCGGTGCATGCCAAGGTGACGGTTCATCGCCACAGGAGCAGGACATGGGAATCTCGCGACACGCTACCGCACATTGGGAAGGTGACCTGAAATCGGGCAAGGGCCAGCTGAGCACGCCGCAGAGTGGATTGCTGGACAAGACCCGTTACGGCTTCAACAGCCGTTTCGGCGATGAGAAGGGCACCAACCCGGAAGAGCTGATCGCCGCCGCGCACGCGGGCTGTTTCACCATGGCGCTGTCGGCCAAGCTCGGCGATGCCGGCTTCACCCCGACCTCGCTGGACACCGAAGCCAAGGTCGATCTGTCGATGGAAGGCGGTCCGCAGCTGTCGCAGATCCGGCTGAAAGTGAAGGCCGTGGTGCCGGGCATCGATGCGGCGCAGTTCCGTGCGATCGCCGACGACGCCAAGCAGAACTGCCCGGTGTCCAAGGCGCTGAGTGCCGTGCCGATCAGCCTGGAAGCCGAGCTGGCTTGAGGGCGGGTAGCGCCGGGCCATGCCCGGCGAGCGCAGCGGAAAAACGCCGGGCACAGCCCGGCGCTGCCACGCCGCACAGTTACCAGTCGATGGTGCCGGCAATCACCGTCTGTACCTGGCCACCGGACCAGACCTCGCCCTCTTCGTCCACGCGCAGGGTCAGCCGGGCATCATGGCCGACTTCGCGGCCCTGGCTGACCTCGAACGGCTGGTGGCCGCGCGGCAGCGCACCGCGCAGGTCGAGCCAGGCGGCCAGCACGGCATTGGCCGCCCCGGAGGCGGCATCCTCGAAACGCCGGCCGTTGCCGACGAAGGCGCGGACGGCCAGGTCGTACCCTTCGCTGCCGTCGGCGAACGCGTAGGCGAACACGCCCATGCTGTCGGTGGATTCGGCCAGCGTGGCAATGGCGTCCCAATCCGGCTGCAGCGTGCGCAGCGCCGCCTCGTCGCTGACTGCTACCACCCACCAGCTGCGCCCGCCCTGCATGCGGGCCGGTGGCAGCGCGCCCAGCGGCCAGCCGCGCAGGGCGGCCTGCAGGCGGTCATCGCTGGCCTGCGCGGTTTCCGCCAGCTGTGCGCGCGGCGTGCGGATCGCGATCCGCTGCTGTTCGCCCTCACCGCTCACCTGCAGCGGCAGCGCGCCGGCAATGCCGTCCTGTACCAGCAGGCCATCCTGCGGCACGGCAAGGCCGGCATGCAGCACGGCATGCGCGGTACCGACGCTGGGGTGGCCGGCAAACGGCACTTCCTTCTGCGGGCTGAACATCCGCAGCCGGTAGCTGGTGCCTGGCGCCTGCGGCGGGAACACGAAGGTGGTTTCCGGCAGGCGGGTCCAACGGGCGATGGCCTGCATGTGGCTGTCGTCCAGGCCCTCGGCGTCCAGCACCACCGCCAGCGGATTGCCGGCGCCGGCGCGCGGGGAGAATACATCCAGTTGCAGGAAACGGCGTGCGGACATCAGGGGTAGCTCCAGCGAAATGGGGAAATGGTAGCGCGGGGCCATGTCACGCGAGCGCGCAGCGCGGCGCTGCGAGGCCGCCGGACATGGCCCCGCGCTACCAGTGGATGTGCCCGTCGATCACCGCCTGTACCTGGCCGCCGATCCACACCGTGCCCTGCGCATCGACCTGCACGTGCACGCGCCCGTCGCGGCCGACCTCGCGGCCCTGGCTGGCCACATAGCGGCCGCCGCCGGGCAGCACGCCATGCTGCAGCAGCCAGGCGCCGATCAGCGCGTTGGCACTGCCGGTCACCGGGTCCTCCGGCACATTCACCGCGTCGGCGGGGCAGAACGCGCGGACCACCCGGGTGTGGTCCGGACCCACCTCGTCGGCGAACACCGCCACGCCCAGCGCGCCGGTGGCGTTGCTCCAGTCGCGCAGCGCGGCCATGTCCGGTTGCAGCGTGCGGACGGCCGCGGCATCGCGCAGGGGCAGCAGCCACCAGCGCGGGCCGTTGTCCCACAGTTCCGGTGCATGGCCGGGGGCGGCCACCGCCAGCAGTGCCTCGGGGACGGCGCCCGGCGCACGGGCCAGCCGCCGCGCCGGCGGGCTCTGCAGCTGGATGTGCAGTGCTTCGGCGGTGCCGCTTACCCGCACCGGCAGCAGGCCGGCCGCGCACTGCTGCAGCAGGGTGCCGTCGCGGGGCCGGGCCAGGCCGCCGCTCACTGCAGCCCAGGCCGCGCCCACGCTGGGATGGCCGGCGAAGGGCAGTTCGCTGCCGGGGGTGAAGATGCGGATGTGGTAATCCGCATCGCTCGCGGTGGGCCGCAGGAAGAACACCGTCTCGGACAGGTTCAGCCAGGCCGCCAGGGCCTGCATGCGGTCGGTGGTCAGTCCATCGGCATCCAGCACCACACCCAGCGGGTTGCCGGTGGCGGGACGGTGGGCGAAGACATCGAGCTGGAGGTAGCGGTAGACGGCCATTGGCGGGGGTATTGGGCTTAGAATCGAAGGTTCCGCCCCCAGGGGCGGCTTCCCCACATTACACATAGCCTATCCATGTCAGCTTCCCCCCTTGTCGATCGCTGGATCGTACTGAAGTTCGGCGGCACCTCGGTGTCGCGTCGCCACCGTTGGGACACGATCGGGACGCTGGCGAAAAAACGGGCGGAGGAGACCGGCTCGCGTGTGCTGGTGGTGGTGTCGGCGCTGTCCGGGGTGACCAACGAACTGACCGCGATCGCCGATGGCGCCGCCGACAGCCGGGACCGCGTGGCGGCCCTGGTCGAACGCCACCAGGCGTTCCTGCAGGAACTGGGGCTGGGCGCCGACGTGCTGGCCGAGCGCCTGGCCGCGCTGCAGGGACTGCTGGATGATCCACGCGCCGCCACCCGGCCACTGCCGTGGCAGGCCGAGGTACTGGGCCAGGGCGAGCTGCTGTCGTCCACGCTGGGCGCGGCGTACCTGCGTGCGGCGGGCCTGGACATGGGCTGGATGGATGCCCGCCAGTGGCTGGACGCGATGCCGCCGCAGCCGAACCAGAGTGACTGGTCGCAGCGGCTGTCGGTGAACTGCCAGTGGCGCGCCGATGCGGACTGGATGCAGCGTTTCCGCGCGCAGCCGACCCGCATGCTGATCACCCAGGGCTTCATCTCGCGGCACGCCGATGGTGGCACCGCCATCCTCGGCCGTGGCGGCTCGGATACCTCGGCCGCCTACTTCGGCGCGCTGCTGGGTGCCAGCCGTGTGGAAATCTGGACCGATGTGCCGGGCATGTTCAGCGCCAATCCGAAGGACGTGCCGGATGCACGCCTGCTGACCCGCCTGGACTATTACGAAGCGCAGGAAATCGCCACCACCGGTGCCAAGGTGCTGCATCCGCGTTCGATCAAGCCATGCCGCGACGCCGGCGTGCCGATGGCCATCCTGGATACCGAGCGCCCGGAACTGCCGGGTACCAGCATCGATGGCAATGCCGCGCCGGTGCCGGGGGTGAAGGCGATCAGCCGCCGCAACGGCATCGTGCTGGTGTCGATGGAAGGCATCGGCATGTGGCAGCAGGTCGGCTTCCTGGCCGATGTATTCGCGCTGTTCAAGAAGCACGGTCTGTCGGTGGACCTGATCGGTTCGGCCGAAACCAACGTGACCGTATCGCTGGATCCGTCGGAGAACCTGGTCAATACCGATGTGCTGGCCGCGCTGTCGGCCGACCTGTCGCAGATCTGCAAGGTGAAGGTGATCGTGCCGTGCGCGGCGATCACCCTGGTCGGACTGGGCATGCGTTCGCTGCTGCACAAGCTGTCGGACGTGTGGGCCACCTTCGGTCGCGAACGCGTGCACATGATCTCGCAGTCATCCAACGACCTGAACCTGACCTTCGTCATCGACGAAGCCGATGCCGATGGCCTGTTGCCGATCCTGCATGCCGAGCTGATCGACAGCGGCGCGATGCCGGTGGAAGAGACCGAGGTGTTCGGTCCGCGCTGGCGTGAGATTGCCGGCACCGTGCGCCCGCGCGGCACGCCGTGGTGGCGGGGCCAGCGTGCCCACCTGCTGCAGCTGGCCGATGCCGGTACACCGCGCTATGTCTATCACCTGCCGACCGTGCGTGCCCGCGCGCGCGCGCTGGCCGCGATCAAGCCGATCGACCAGCGCTACTACGCGATCAAGGCCAACAGCCACCCCGCGATCCTGCAGCTGCTGGAAGCGGAGGGCTTCGGCCTGGAGTGCGTGTCGCACGGCGAACTGAAGCATGTGTTCCAGGCAATCCCGGAACTGTCGCCCAAGCGCGTGCTGTTCACCCCCAGCTTCTGCCCGCGCAGCGAGTACGAGGCCGCGTTCGCGCTCGGCGTGACCGTCACCGTGGACAACGTGGAGGCGCTGCAGCGCTGGCCGGACCTGTTCCGCAACCGCGAGCTGTGGCTGCGCGTCGACCTGGGCCGCGGTGAGGGCCACCACGCCAAGGTCCGTACCGGCGGCAAGGACTCCAAGTTCGGCCTGCCGATTGCCCGCGTGGACGATTTCGTGCGCGCTGCCACCGAACTGGGCAGCCGCGTGGTCGGTCTGCACGCGCACCTCGGCAGCGGCGTGGAAACCGCGCAGCATTGGCGCCTGATGTGCGATGAGCTGGCCGGTTTCGCCCGTCGCATCGGCAGCGTGCAGACCATCGACATCGGCGGCGGCCTGCCGATTCCCTACAGCGATGAGGATGAGCCGTTCGACCTGGAGGCCTGGGCCGAGGGCCTGGCCGAGGTCAAGGCGCTGCACCCGGCGTTCCGCCTGGCGATCGAGCCGGGACGCTACCTGGTGGCCGAGTCGGGCGTGCTGCTGACCCACGCCACCCAGGTGGTGGAGAAGGACGGCGTGCGCCGTGTCGGCCTGGACGCGGGCATGAACACGCTGATGCGTCCGGCGTTGTACGACGCCTGGCACGACATCGAGAACCTCAGCCGCCAGGGCGGCTATGCCGAGGCCGCCTTCGATGTGGTCGGCCCGATCTGCGAATCCAGCGATGTGTTCGGCAAGCGCCGCAAGCTGCCGGTGTCGACCGCGCCGGACGATGTGATGCTGATCGCCGATGCCGGTGCCTACGGCTATGTGATGTCCAACACCTACAACCAGCGCGCGATGCCGCGCGAGGACGTGATCGAATGATCGCCGCCTTCCGCGCGCTGCACCCGCCCACCGACATGCCCCGCGCTGCTGCGCGGGGGCGTGCCTGACCGGATACACCATGACTGCTTTCGATAAACACCAGGTTTCCCGCTTCCGCTTCGTCCGCTGCGAATTCGCCGCGGACACCGGCGTGGCCCAGCTGGTCTATGCCTTCGATGACGGCCCGGAGATGGTGGAAACCATCACCGTGCCCGGCGCCCCGTTCGTGCTGGACACGGAACGCGCGGCAGCGGTACAGCGCGCGCTGCAGCTGCTGCACCTGATTGCCGGTGTCAGCTACTACAAGGCCGGGGTGCCCGATACCGTCAGCATCGACAGCTATGCGATCGATGCCGGTACTGCAGCCCTGGTGGAGACCATCTACCTCAACGGCCTGGGTGAATTCGCCTACCGCAACGGCCTGAACCTGCGCGGTCGTTTCCGCCTGCCGGTACAGGGCGAAGCGGTGCCGGCGCCGGTGCTGGGCCTGCAGCCGCATGCGCTGGTGGCCATCGGCGGTGGCAAGGATTCGCTGGTCAGCATCGAAGCGCTGCGCCGTGCCGGCGTGGACGAGACGGTGACCTGGATCGGCGGTTCGCAGCTGATCCGTGCCTGCGCCGAGCGCACCGGCCTGCCGACCCTGAACCTGGGGCGCGCGCTGGCGCCGGAGCTGTTCGAACTCAACCGCCAGGGCGCGTGGAACGGCCACATTCCGGTCACCGCGGTGAACTCGGCGATCATGGTGCTGGCCGCGCTGCTGCAGGGCGTGGACCAGGTGGTGTTCTCCAACGAACGCTCGGCCAGCTATGGCAGCCAGATTCCGGGCACCGGCGAAGTGAACCACCAGTGGTCCAAGGGCTGGGCGTTCGAGCAGGCCTTCGGCGCGCATGTGCAGAAGCAGGTGGCTGCCGATCTGCAGTACTACTCGCTGCTGCGGCCGATGTCCGAGCTGGCGGTGGCCCGCCAGTTCGCCAAGAGTGATTTCTACGACGCGCATTTCTCCAGCTGCAACCGCAACTTCCACATCCTCGGCGAGCGCCCGGTGAACCGCTGGTGCGGCGTGTGCCCGAAGTGCCACTTCGTGTTCCTGGCGCTGGCGCCGTTCATGCCCAAGACCCGCCTGGTGCGCATCTTCGGCCGCAACCTGCTGGACGACATCGAGCAGGCCGGCGGCTTCGACGCGCTGCTGGAGTTCCAGGACCACAAGCCGTTCGAATGCGTGGGCGAAGGCCGCGAATCGCGTGCGGCGATGGCGACCCTGGCGCAGCGCCCGGAGTGGAAGGAAGATGTGCTGGTGAAGCGTTTCTGCAACGAGATCCAGCCGCAGCTGGACGCTGCCGAGCTGGAGCTGGCGCCGCTGCTGCAGCTGCAGGGCGAGCACCGCATTCCGGCCGCGCTGTGGGAACAGGTACGTGAAGATTTCGCAGCTTGAGGGAAAGCGCGTTGCGCTGTGGGGCTGGGGGCGGGAGGGCCGTGCGGCGTTTGCCGTGCTGCGCGCGCGCCTGCCCACGCTGGCCCTGAGCCTGTTCTGCCCGGCCGCCGAAGCCGAGGCGGCGCGTGCGGAAACGCAGGGCGCGCTGGATGTGCGTGGCGAGCCCTCGGCCGAGGCGCTGGCCGCGTTCGAGGTGGTGATCAAGTCGCCCGGCATCAGCCCCTACCAGCCGATCGCGCTGGCGGCGGCAGGGCAGGGCACCGCCTTCATCGGTGGCACCGCACTGTGGTTCGCCGAACACGCGGCCGACGATGGCATCGTGCACGACACCGTGTGCGTGACCGGCACCAAGGGCAAGAGCACCACCACCGCGCTGGTGGCGCACCTGCTGCGTGCGGCCGGCCACCGCACCGGCCTGGTCGGCAACATCGGCCTGCCGCTGCTGGAAGTGCTCGACCCACGGCCCGCACCCGCGTACTGGGCGGTGGAGCTGTCCAGCTACCAGACCGGCGAAGTGGCGCGCAGTGGCGCCCGCCCGCAGGTGGCGGTGGTGCTGAATCTGTTCCCCGAACACCTGGACTGGCACGGCAGCGAGCAGCGTTACATCGAGGACAAGCTGCGGCTGGTGACCGAAGCGGCGCCGCGGGTTGCCGTGCTCAACGCCGCCGATCCGCATCTGGCCGCGCTGTCATTGCCCGACAGCGAGGTGGTGTGGTTCAACCAGCCGCAGGGCTGGCACATGCGCGGCGACATCGTGCACCGCGGCGAACAGGCCGTGTTCGATACCCGCGACACGCCGCTGCCTGGCCGCCACAACCGCGGCAACCTGTGCGCGGTGCTGGCCGCGCTGGAAGCGCTGGGGCTGGATGCGGTGGCGCTGGCACCGGCGGTGCGGGATTTCCGTCCGTTGCCCAACCGCCTGCAGCGTATCGGCGCGGCGGGTGGCCTGACCTACGTCAACGATTCGATCAGCACCACGCCGCATGCCAGCCTGGCCGCGCTGGAATGCTTTGCCGGCCAGCGCATCGCGCTGCTGGTGGGCGGGCACGACCGTGGCCTGGACTGGACCGGTTTCATGCAGCACATGGCGCACGACGTGCCGCCGGTGGAGATCGTGACCATGGGCAGCAACGGCCCGCGCATCCACGCCATGCTGCAGCCGTTGGCCGATGCCGGCCGCTTCGGCCTGCATGCTGCCGCGGATCTGCCCGAGGCCATGGCGCTGGCACGCGCGGCGCTGGGCGCGCGGGGCGGGGTGGTGCTGCTGTCGCCGGGCGCGCCCAGCTTCGGTGCCTACCGCGACTACGTCGCCCGGGGCCGCCATTTCGCCGAACTGGCCGGATTCGACCCGGACAGCATCAGCGCGATTCCGGGATTGGGTATCGGGTAGCGCCGGTTGTTGGCCGGCTGCCAGGGAGTGGCATCCACGCACGGCGTGGAACTCCTGTACAGCAACGCCCGCGCGCGGCGGCCCTTGCGCGCGGTGTGCGCAGGGTTCAGTAGTCGTCGTGGATGAACGCGTAGTCGCCGTCGATCAGCTGCTGCAGGTAGGCATCGAAGCTGGGCGCGATGACCGCATAGCTGTCCGGATCGTGCAGGTAGCGCACCACCTGGCCGACCGTGCCGCCCGGTGCCGGGTCGAAATCCAGATAGAGCATCGAGGTGCCGCCGTTGTTCATGCAGTGCGAGAAGCACAGGCGGCGGCTCATCGGCAGGTCGGGATCGATGCCGGCGCCGAGGATGTCCGGTTCCTCGTCGAGCCACTCCTCGTAGATCGAGCGGATGCTGTCGTCCCACTGCTGCTGGTCCTCGAAGATCTGTGCGACCGAGCGCAGGTAGTACGGGTAGCTGCCCTCCTCGACATCCGAACCCAGCATGTAGACCACGACCTGGCCACCGGGATACGCGCGGAAGTGCGTGCCGTCCACCCGCGCCAGCAGCGCCAGCAGGCTGTCCGGCACCTGCGGCCACTGCGCGCGCAGCCGTTGCAGGTCTTCGGCGGTTGCGCCGTGGACGAACGCCCATTGCGCGGCATCGTCGGCGGGCAGGCGTGGGATCAGGCCGGACAGGAAGCGATCAATACGTGTCATCGGAAGACGCCAATAGCAGGGCAGGCACAGCCGGCTTCGAGCGTCGAAACCGGCCGTGCAGAACGGCTTCTCAGCGTACCACCTCGACATCGGTGATGTCGTAGAGCGATGTGCCGTACTTGCCATGCGATTCCAAGGTGATCGCGATGCCGAGATCCTCGATGAAGGCACGGACACTGCGATCGCCATCCACCTTGCACTCCAGCCGTATCGCATCGCCGGAAAGCGAAGCAGATACCTCGCGTGCCGGGAAGCGCTCCCCGATCACGCAGGACAACTCGGTGCTGAGTGGCTTTGAAGTGCCGCGTTCCGGATAGAACGCCATCGTCGTTTCAGCGCGGAAGCGGCTGCCGGGTGTCCACGCGGCGGGAAGATCCTGCTTCAGCGATCGGGTCTGCAGCGTGATCGATGCGTCGCGCATTGATGCCAGCTGGAAGAGATTGGCCTTTGACAACCGACGCATGGTGAACGAGGTGTAGTCCTCGGTAATCTTCAACAGCCCGTTGTCGGCCACCATCGTGATGGTGGTGGGCGTGGTCGAGGCGGGCTTTCCCTTGATCCGGTAACGGTAGGTCAGTGATGCAAAACGAGGTGCCAGCAACGGGTTGTCCACGCCATCAACAACGACCTTGGAAACGGGGACATCTTCCAGCCGGCGACCGGCTGACTGCGGTTGCGGGCGATCGGCCGCCGGTACGTCGGGACGCAGCAGGGCCATGATGTCTGCATCCACCGCGCCCTGCAGTGAGCATCCCACCATGGTCCTGCCGTTGCTGGATTCCATCATCAGCACGCGTTCCAGAAGCATGCGTCCGGCGGCGATGCCACCACGATTGGAGGTGGGCAGCCACTGATCACCCGCGCGCACTTCGCTGCGGACGTGCATTCCGCGATCGCCCTGCAGGCGGTCGGCGTGTTCGATCAGTGGCGACAGCTGCTTGACCACTGCATCCAGAGGCGCATCGAAGGTGAATCCCCAGGCCACATAGCGACCCAGTACGCCCAGGTCCGAGGCGTTGTCGAAATAGGCGGTGACCGGCAGGCCGGCAATGCGTGGTTCACCGCGGAGCTGGACTTCATTGGCGGCATCGGAACGGTCCTTGCTCTCGATCCAGTTGATCGTGCCCGTGCCGCCCAGCGACGCGTGCGCAGCCCATGCACCTGCATGCTGGTGCAGGCTGGAGAAGAAACTGGCATCGCAGCGGCTGAACGCGGTGAAGGTTTCGTCCAGGGGGCTGGCGGTCAGCTGGGCGGCGGGGAGCAGCAGAGCAAGCGAAGCAAGCGCGGTGGAACCCAGGGTTTTCACGAAGAGGACATCCTTGTTGGGGAAGGGGGCATGGCTGGACACTAGCTATCGGCCTTCATGCCTGGTCCTGAAGTGCGGGCTGCACTGCCTGCTCCAGCTTCACACCGGCCCCGTACACTCCGGATTCCCTCTTGGTGGAGCAGGCACATGAATCGTTGGCGATGCGGTGTGG
Source organism: Stenotrophomonas sp. 704A1 (assembly GCF_030549525.1). NCBI lineage: Bacteria > Pseudomonadati > Pseudomonadota > Gammaproteobacteria > Lysobacterales > Lysobacteraceae > Stenotrophomonas > Stenotrophomonas tuberculopleuritidis. The sequence goes on from NZ_CP130831.1 coordinate 1,186,655, forward strand.
CGGTGATCCTGGGGCTGGCGGCGATGCCGGCCTGGGCGGCGATGAAGACCCAGCCGGTGGAGTGGACCCACCAGGGCACGACATTCAGCGGCGTGCTGGTCTACGACGACGGCGACAAGGACAAGCGTCCGGGCCTGGTGATGGTGCCGAACTGGAAGGGTGTGAACGCATCGGCGATCGAGAAGGCCAAGCAGCTGGCCGGCGATGATTACGTGGTGCTGGTGGCCGATGTGTACGGCAAGGACGTGCGGCCGAAGACCGACGCCGAGGCCGGCCCGGTGGCAACCCGGCTGCGCAACGACCGGCCGCTGCTGCGCGCGCGTGCGCTGGAGGCGGTGAACGTGCTGAAGGCGCAGGCCGGCAAGGCGCCGCTGGATGCCAGCCGCATTGGTGCGGTGGGTTTCTGCTTCGGCGGCACCACGGTGCTGGAACTGGCCCGTGCCGGTGCGCCATTGGCCGGTGTGGTCAGCCTGCACGGGGGCCTGGGTTCGCCGCTGCCGGCACAGGCCGGTGGCAGCCATCCGTCGGTGCTGGTGCTCAACGGCGCCGACGACAGGAGCGTGACTGCCGCGGACATCGGCAGCTTCCAGAAGGAAATGGACACGGCCAAGGTCGATTGGGAGTTCACCAACTACAGCGGCGCGGTGCACTGCTTCGCCGAGCGCGATGCCAACAGCCCGCCGGGCTGCCAGTACAACGAGCGGGCGGCCAAGCGCGCGTGGAAGGCGCTGGATGACTTCTTCGAGGAGCGCTTCGAGAAACGTTGAGGCGCGGTGTTCGCCGGGCATGGCCCGGCGCTACCCGATCGCGTGCGGTAGCGCCGGGCCATGCCCGGCGACGCCATCAATGCGAGCGCTGCACCGCGTAACGGGCCAGGCCACGCAGGGCCGCCACCGCATCGTTGTCGCCCAGGCCGTCGAGCGCGCGCTCGGCGGCTTCGGCATATTCCTCGGCCCGGCGGCGGCTGTAGTCCAGGCCACCGGTGGCGTGGATCGCCGCCAGTACCTCCGGCATCGCCGACGCATCGCCGTTCTGCACGATCGTGCGCAGGCGCTGGCGGGTCGCCTCATCCGAGTGCGCCATGGCGTGGATCAGCGGCAGGGTCGCCTTGCCTTCGGCCAGGTCGTCGCCCAGGTTCTTGCCCAGTTCTTCGGCGTTGGCCGAATAGTCCAGCACGTCGTCGGCAATCTGGAAGGCATACCCCAGGTGCATGCCGTAGTCGTACAGGGCCTGCTGGGTGGAGTCGTCCACGCCGCTGGCCAGCGCGCCCAGGCGGGTACCGGCGGCGAACAGCACCGCGGTCTTGCGCTCGATCACGCGCAGGTAGGCGGCTTCGTCGGTATCCGGGTTGTGCACGTGCAGCAGCTGCAGCACTTCGCCTTCGGCGATGCGGTTGGTGGTGTCGGCCAGGATCCGCATCACCGGCATCCGGTCCAGTTCGACCATCAGCTGGAAGCTGCGCGAGTACAGGAAGTCACCGACCAGCACGCTGGGCGCGTTGCCCCACAGGGCGTTGGCGGTGCTGCGGCCGCGCCGCAGGCTGGATTCGTCCACCACGTCGTCGTGCAACAGGGTCGAGGTGTGGATGAATTCGATGATCGCCGCCAGCTGGTGGTGTTCCGGGCCGGCCGAACCGACCGCATGGCCGGCCAGCATCACCAGCATCGGGCGCAGGCGCTTGCCGCCGGCGGAGATGATGTGGTCGGCGATCTGGTTGATCAGCACGACGTCCGACGACAGCCGGCGCCGGATCAGGGCATCGACGGCGGCCATGTCGGCCGCGGCAAGCGACTGGATCTGGGGCAGGCCCAGGGCGGGACGGGTGTCTTCGGTGATGGTCATGCGATCAGGCTTTCAGGCTCGCCGTTGATTATAGGCGCTGCCTGTGAATTCGGGCGGATGGCGTGGCCGGGCGGGCGGCGGCGGCCACGGGGCGTGAATACGTATGCAGGCAGCGCCATCGCCGGGGGGCCGCCGCTAAGCTTGCGGGAGTTGCTTTTCGGCCCGCTCCGGCGGGTCCCGCATGCCCGGAGGGGGGCTGTCGATGTCGCACTATCCATGGTGGCGCGGAGCCGTCATCTACCAGATCTACCCGCGCAGTTTCCTCGACGCCAACGGCGACGGGGTAGGCGACCTGCCCGGCATCATCCAGCGCCTGGACCATATCGCCGCGCTCGGGGTGGATGCGATCTGGATCTCGCCGTTCTTCAGATCGCCGATGGCCGACTTCGGCTACGACATCGCCGACTACCGCGATGTCGACCCGCTGTTTGGCAGCCTGGACGACTTCGACCGCCTGCTGGCCAGGGCGCATGCGCTGGGCCTGAAGGTGATGATCGACCAGGTGCTCAGCCATACCTCGATCGAGCATGCCTGGTTCCGCGAAAGCCGCCAGGACCGCAGCAACCCGAAGGCGGACTGGTACGTCTGGGCCGACCCGCGCGAGGACGGCACGCCACCCAACAACTGGCTGTCGCTGTTCGGCGGTGGTGCCTGGCAGTGGGAGCCGCGCCGCGAGCAGTACTACCTGCACAACTTCCTGGTGGATCAGCCGGACCTCAACTTCCACCATCCGGAGGTGCAGCAGGCCACCCTGGACAACGTCCGCTTCTGGCTGGACCGCGGCGTGGATGGCTTCCGCCTGGATGCGATCAACTTCTGCTTCCACGATGCACAGCTGCGCGACAACCCGGCCAAGCCGGCCGACAGGCGCGTCGGCCGCGGCTTCAGTGCGGACAACCCGTACGCCTACCAGTACCACTACTACAACAACACCCAGCCGGAGAACCTGCCGTTCCTGGAACGGCTGCGCGCGCTGCTGGACGATTACCCGGGCGCGGTGAGCCTGGGCGAGATCTCCTCGGAAGACTCGCTGGCGACCACCGCCGAGTACACCCAGGACGGCCGCCTGCACATGGGCTACAGCTTCGAGCTGCTGGTGAACGACTACAGCGTCGCCTACATCCGCGACACGGTGTCACGCCTGGAGGCCGCGATGACCCAGGGCTGGCCGTGCTGGGCGGTGTCCAACCATGATGTGGAGCGGGCGGTCAGCCGCTGGGGCGGGCATCCGGCCGATCCCCGTCTGGCGCGGATGCTGGTGGCGATGCTGTGCTCGCTGCGCGGCTCGGTCTGCCTGTACCAGGGGGAAGAGCTGGGCCTGGCCGAGGCCGATGTGCCGTTCGAGGCCCTGCAGGACCCGTACGGCATCACCTTCTGGCCGAATTTCAAGGGCCGTGACGGCTGCCGTACGCCGCTGCCGTGGACCGATGCGCCGCTGGCCGGCTTCACCACCGGCACGCCGTGGCTGCCGATCCCGGCCGAGCACCAGGCTGCGGCCGTGGCGGTGCAGGCGCAGGACCCGCACTCGGTGCTGTCGGCCTTCCGCAGCTTCCTGGCCTGGCGGCGCACCCAGCCGGCCCTGCTGCACGGTGACATCCGCTTCCTGGACAGTGCCGAGCCCGTGCTGCTGTTCGAGCGTATGCTTGCAGATGAAACCCTCCTGCTGGCCTTCAACCTGTCGGCCGAGGCCGTGAGCCATCCGCTGCCGGCCGGCGACTGGCAGCAGGTGGCCGTACCGGGTCCGGATGCGGGCACGGTGCAGGGCAATGAACTGCGGCTGCCGCCGCGTGCGGTGTATTGCGCACGACGCAGCTGACCGATTTCTCCGGTGGCGGTACTTGCGGGGACGGGGCCGAAGCGCCCCGTCCCTTTTTTGTGGGCGACGGTCGGGCAGACGGCATCCACGCGTGGCGGGGATGGGGGCTGGCGCGGCACGCGCGCAGAAGAAAACCCGCTGCCTGCGCAGCGGGTTTGTGGTCCTGCTCCCCGTGTTGCGTCGCCGGGCATGGCCCGGCGCTACCCATCGACCGCCGGGCATGGCCCGGCGCTACCGGCGGTCGCCGCTGGTCAGAACGTGTAGTTCACACCCAGCACGTAGGTGCGGCCCCACTCGATGTACTCCAGCGGACGATCCTTGGTGCCGGCGTAGGTGCGGTACGGCTCGTTGGTCAGGTTGCTTCCCTGCAGCAGCAGGGTCAGCCCGCGCAGGCTGCTGCTGTCGCTGAAGGTGTAGCTGATCTGCGCATCGGTCACGTTCTCACCCACCACGTAGCGCAGGCTGCGATTGCCGTTGAAGTTGCCGATCTCACCGATGAAGTCCGACCGGCGGCGCTGGCTCACCCGTGCCTCGAAGCCATTGCGCTCGAAGTAGGCGGTGAAGTTGTACACGCGCTCGGACAGGCCCGGCAGGCTGATCGGATCATTGCCGACGCTGGAGGCGCTTTCCGGGTCGAGGATCTTGATGTCGCTCTTGTTGAAGGTGGCACTGGCCTGCACGCCGAAACCACGCAGGCTGTCGGTCACCATCTCCAGCGGGAACGACGCGGTCAGCTCCAGGCCCTTCAGGGTGCCGCCCTTGCCGTTCTCCGGAGTGGAGAAGGTGCCGGTGGTCAGCACCGGGGTGGTCATGCCCGGCGGCGGCACATAGCTGCCCAGCAACGCGGTGAAGTCGTAGTTGTCCACCGACTGCGTGTAGACGTAGCTCTTCAGGTCCTTGTAGAAGACCGCGGCGGCCACATAGGCCTTTTCGCCGAAGTACTTCTCGTAGGACAGGTCCAGCGCGGTGGCGCGCCACGGATCCAGCAGCGGGTTGCCGCCGCTGCCGCCGGGGCGGCCGGTGCCGGTGTCCACGCCGAATTCCAGGCCGGCACGCATCTGGTCGACGCGCGGGCGCGCGACCTGCTTGGCGGCGGCGAAGCGCAGCGTCTGCTGGTGCGGGAACATGAAGGCCAGGTTCAAGCTGGGCAGCCAGTCGTTGTAGGTGCGCCCGTTCGAGTACGGCTGGATGTTGCTGCCGGCGGGCTGCGAGCTGTCCCAGTAGCGGGAATCCGAGCTCTGGTCGGTGTGCTGCATCTGCACGCCGATGTTGCCGCGCACGCCAACCTCGCCGATGTCGGCGTTGATGTTCAGCCGTGCCCAGGCGGTGGTGATCTTTTCCTGCACCGTCCACGACTTGGGAATCAGGTAGTCCAGGTTGTCGACCGGATTGAAGGTCATGTAGCGCGCCACCGCTGCCGGCACGTTCCAGGCGGGGATGGTGCCGAGGCCGGCGAAGCCGAGGTTGACCGGGTCGTACTGCAGGTCCGCGGCGATGTTGGCATCGCCCTGTGCACCGAGCAGGATGTTGCCCTCGGACTGGGTCTTGACCTTGCGGCGATCGGCGTAGTTCACGCCGATATCCAGGTCCGGCGCCCACGAGGCCATCGCCTCGGGCAGGGCGATGGTCGCCGCCAGCTTGCCCCCCTTCAGGCGGTCTTCCACGGTGGGCACCTTGCCGTAGCCGGAGCCGTAGATGGTATTGGTCAGGAACAGCGCATCGGGGTTGGAATAATCCAGGCCCGGGCTGATCTGCGAGAACCCGTTCTGGCGCACCACCACGCCCACCGTATCCAGCTGCGGCATCGGCGTCAGCTGCAGGTTGTTCTCCAGGTTCAGCTCATCGCGGGTGGCCTTGGAGTAGTTCAGGTCGGCGACCAGCTTGACGCTGCCGAAGGTGAACTCGTTGTTCCAGCCAAACGCATCGATCTTGTCCTTGCGCTTGTTGTACATGCCGCGCACCAGCGGATACACGCCGCTGGCGGTGCCGCCGGTGAAGGAGTGGTTGCCGTTGACCTGCGGGTTGCTGACCAGCAGGCCCGGGGTGTAGTTGCCGTTGTAGTTGCTGAGATTCAGCTCGAACTGGTTGGCGGTGTCGATCTGCTCGGCTTCGGTGTGGAACGCATCGAAGGTGCTGGTCCAGCTGTTGTTCGGCCGGAACTGGATCGTCGCCATGACGCCGTCGCGCTTGTTGTTGCCGGTACGGCGCAGCGCCTTGATGCCGTCGGAGAAGTAGGTGCCGGCGGCCACGCCCGGACGGTTGCCGGCGTCGGTGTGCTCGGTGGTCCACGGCTCGTACAGGCCCACCTGGTTCTCGTGGATCGGGTTGTCGCTGTGCGCGTAGCCGATCGCGATGCCCAGGGTCTTGTCGAGGAACTGGTCGATGTAGCTGGCGCTGAAGCGGTTGCCGAACTCATCGACATTGGCGGCATCGCCCAGCGAGCTCTTCTGCAGGCGGCCACTGACGGCGATCACGCGGTCGGGGAAGCTCAGCGGACGCGCGGTCTGCATGTCGATGGTGCCCGACAGGCCCTGGCCGACCAGTGCCGCGTCCGGGGTCTTGTACACGGTCACGCCGTTGACCAGCTCGGACGGGTACTGGTCGAATTCGACGCCACGGTTGTCACCGGTGCTGACCACTTCACGGCCGTTGAGCAGGGTGGTGGCGAAGTCCGGCGACAGACCGCGCACGCTGATCACCTGGGCGCGGCCGGCCACGCGCTGCGCGGCCAGGCCGGGCAGGCGCGAGATCGATTCGGCGATGCTGACGTCGGGCAGCTTGCCGATGTCTTCGGCCGAGATGGCTTCCACCACCGAGGTGGCGTCCTGCTTGACCGCGATCGCGTTCTCGATGCCGCGACGGATGCCGGTGACCTGCACCGTATCCAGGTTGGTGGCGGTGGTGGCGGACGGCGGGGTGTCGGTGGACGGCGTGGATTGTGCGGCTGCCAGCGACGGCGTCAGCACGACGGCCAACGCGATGCTCAGCGCGCTGCGCTTGTGGTTCAACATTTTCCCCTCCCAGGCAATGTTGTAGTGCGATTCGTGGTCGTCCCGATGCGGTCCGGGACGTGCGACGCGGTGGCCGCTGTCGTCGCCGCTATGGTAGGCAGCGCGTTCTCCGCGGGAATCACCCTGCATACGTATTCAATGGCGCATGCAGGGGTGTAATCGCTTTCAGATCCCCGTTTCGGTAGCGCCGGGCCATGCCCGGCGAACGTCACGCGAGGTGTTCATCACTTCAACGGCGTGAAGCGGATGGCCTGGCCACCGCCCGGAGCCAGCACCAGCGTCAGCCGGTCGGTGCTGTCCACTTCGCGGGTTTCGCGCCTGAACGCGAACGGGTTGCTGCGGAAATCAGCAGCTTCGCCGTCGCGGTAGATCTCGGCGCGATAGCGCACGCCCGGCTCCAGGAAGCCCAGTGATACCGGCAGCACGCGGCCGTTCTCGTCGGTGATGCTGCCGAGGAACCAGTCGCGGCTGTTGCGGTCGCGGCGCACGAGGGTCACGTAGTCGCCCACTTCACCGTCCAGCACGCGGCTCTGTTCCCAGTCCACCGCCACATCCTCGATGAAGCGGAACGCCTCGCGGTGCTGCAGGTAATGCTCAGGCAGATCAGCGGCCATCTGGATCGGGCTGTACAGCACCACGTACAGCGCCAGCTGGCGGGCCAGGGTGCTGGGAATGGGCTGGCCGTGGCGACCTTTCAGGCTGAGGATCCCGGGGGTGTAGTCCATCGGCCCGGCCAGCATGCGGGTGAACACCAGGTTGACCTCGTGTTCGGGCGGATTCGGTGGCTGGCCCCAGGCGTTGTACTCCATGCCGCGCGCACCCTCGCGCGCGATCCAGTTCGGATAGGTGCGGCGCAGGCCGGTGTCCTTGATCGGTTCATGTGCGTTCACCGAGAGGTGGCGGGCGGCGGCTTCCTGCACCACCTTCAGGTGGTGGCGCGCCATGAACTGGCCGTCGTGCCACTCGCGCCAGAGCGGTCCGCCGGCCGGATTGCGGCGGTCCACCTGGCCGTCATCGCAGACGTAGCCGGTCTTGAACTGGTCCACGCCCAGCCGCGCGTACAGGTCCAGTGCGGCGCCGAGCTGGTCTTCGTAGTGCTCGATGGCGCAGCCGGTTTCGTGGTGGCCGATCAGGTGCACGCCCTGCTTCAGGCCGTAGGCCGACAGCGCCTCGATGTCGAAATCGGGCGTGGCGCGGGTGAAATCGAAGTCGTAGCCGTTGCCGACCCAGTTGCCGTCCCAGCCCGGGTTCCAGCCTTCCACCAGCACGCCGCGGAAGCCGTGCGCGGCGGCGAAGTCGATCACCTTCTTCGTCTTCGCGGTAGTGGCCGCATGCTTCGGCCCGGTCGCCCAGCTCTCGTTGTCCAGATGCATCGACCACCACACGCCCAGGTACTTGGCCGGTTTCACCCAGCTCACATCGCCCAGTGCATTGGGCTCGTTGAGGTTGAGGATCAGGTCGGACTCGACCAGGCCGCCGGCGCGGTCAGCGATCTGCAGCGTGCGCCACGGGGTCGCGAAGGGCAGGGTACGGCGGACCTTCCAGCCTTCGGCCGAGGGCGAGAGCTGCGCGCGCAGGCGCTGGCCTTCGGTGCGGCGCAGCCACATGCCGGCATAGTCGACCAGCGCGGCTTCATGGATGGCCAGGTGCAGGCCATCGCGGCTGCGCAGGGTCATCGGCGTGTGCACCAGCGGGACCTCGCGCAACGGCGTGCGCTGGTACAGGTACTCGTAGTGGATCGGTTCGCCGGCGGGGATCCACCAGGCGGTGGCGTCCGGTGCGATGACGAACTCGGTCAGCTCGTCATCGATGATCGCCTCGCGCAGGTTCGGCTGTTCGGGGAACACGTAGCGGAAGCCGAGCCCGTCGTCGTACACGCGGAACACCACGTCCAGCCGGCGCCGGCTGCCGGTGGTCTCGGCCAGCTGCACGCTCAGCTCGTTGAACCGGTTGCGGGTGACCCGGCGTTCGCCCCAGGGCTGCTCCCAGCGGTCGTCGACACTGCGGCGGGCCTGCCCGAGCAGGGCGAAGTCGCGATCCAGGCGGCCATCGCGCAGCACGAACCCGAGCCGGGAATCCTCCACCACGGTCTGGCCCAGGCGCTCGACGCGGTAGTGCGCGCTGCCGTCCCGCAGCACCAGGCTGACCTTGAGCACCTTGTCGGGTGATTCGATGCTGGCAATTTCGGGCGCTGCGGCCTGTGCCAGCGCGGCCAGCGCGTACAGGGCCATGCCGGCCAGGGGCGCGAGCAGCACGCGTAGAGCAGTGGGTGACATCGGCATTTCCCCTCCCAAGGCGCCGTTGGCAGACCCGGACCATAAGCCAGCGCGGCAGCCCGACCGGCGCGTCCGGCGATGAATACGTATGCAGCTGGACGCACGCCACAGCCCCGCGTCTACCATGGAGCCAAGGCGCCTTGAGGGAGGTGCCGCGCCCGCGCACCGGCCATGGCCGCGCGGACCCACAACGGTGCAGAGAGGGAGGGAGGTCGACGGGCGCAAGCCGGTCTGCCGCTTCGATGCTGAAGATCATTTGCCTGACCGCTGCCCTGGGGGCAGCGCTGGGGTCGACCGCGCATGCGGCCGACCTGACATTCGACGGCCGCCAGGCGCGCGCCGAATCCGTTGCCAATGGCGGCTTCGTCCTGCATGCGCCGGACCGTGAGGTACGCATCGCCGCCGCGCCCATGCGCAGCCAGACCGGCAGCGTGCTATTCGATGCGCTGTTCGCGCTGGCCCAGCAGGAAATGGACCAGGACCGGGTGGAGGCCATCCGTGATCCGGCGTTCGATGAAGGCCGCCCGGTGCCGTGCGCGTGCTTCCAGACCGGCGCGCGCTGGCCCTACGTATGGACGCGCGATGTCAGCTTCGCCGCCGACCTGGCGCTGGCCCGGCTGGATCCGGTGCGCACGCGGCAATCGCTGCAGTTCAAACTGTCGGCGCCGCGCGACGGGCATACGTCCGGGCTGTTCGTGGCCCAGGACACCGGTTCCGGCGGCAGTTGGCCGATCAGCAGCGATCGCGTGGTGTGGTTCCTGGCTGCCCGCCATCTGCTGGATGATCCGGCCTTCGCCGACCAGGTCTGGCAGGCACTGCAGGGCACCCTGGCGCAGGACCGGGCGATGGTGTTCGACCCGCAGATGGGGCTGTACCGCGGCGAGACCTCGTTCCTGGACTGGCGCGAGCAGACCTACCCGGACTGGACCCGCGACAACGTCCGCTTCCTCGGGGATTCCTACGCGCTGTCCACCAATGTGCTGCATTACCAGGCGCTGCGCCTGGCGCAGCGGATGGCCGCGCAGCTGGGCGACGCGCGCAGCGTGCAGTACCGCGAATGGGCCGACGCGCTGGCGGTGCAGATCGACGCGCGTTTCTGGCGCGAGGACATGGGCCAGTACATGAGTTACATCGGCGAAGCGGCGCATCCGGTGCCCTACGCCAAGGTCGATCTGCTCGGCCTGTCGCTGGGCATCCTGGCCGACGTGCTGCCCGCCGAGCGCGCCCGGCGCGCGCTGGCCAGCTACCCGATGGGGCCGGCCGGCAGCCCGGTGGTGTGGCCGCAGGAAGCGCAGCAGCCGATCTACCACAACCGAGCGATCTGGCCGTTCGTCAGTGCGTACTCGCTGCGTGCCGCGCGCGCGCTGGACGACGCGCCGCGGATCGCCGCCGAGATCCGCTCGCTGATGCGGGGCGCGGCGCTGGCCGGATCGAACATGGAGAATTACGAACTGGCCAGCCAGGCGGTGCACGTGGACGAAGGTGCACTGAGTGGCCCGGTGGTCAATTCCGAGCGCCAGCTGTGGTCGGTGGCCGGCTATCTGGCGATGGTCACCGAAGGCGTGTTCGGTGTGCAGGATGATGGCCGCGTGCAGCCCAAGCTGCCGGCCGGACTGGTACCCGAACTGTTCGGCGCGCAGCGCCGGATCACCCTCGATACCGGTCGCCACCGCTATGTGCTGGAGCGCCCGAAGCAGGTTGGCGCTGGACTGCTGGTGGCCGGCAAGACAAAGACACGTGGCAGGGTGACCACCGTGCAGCTGGTTGCCGCGCCGATGGCGGCGGGCACCGACGTGCCGCACGCCGATGCCAGCACCCGTGCGCCGGCCACCCCGGCTGCGCCACGGGCCACGCGCAGCGGCAGGGGCTGGACCGTGCCGGTGGCCGCCGGGCAGGTGCTGTGGCAGGACGGCACCGCAGTGGCCGCCCGCGCGGGGGTGGTGCGCATCGGCGACGACGGCCTGCAGCACTGCCTGAGCCTGACCCGGCGCGAGGGAGTGCTGGAATCGCTGCACAGCCCGACGCTCTGTGTCGGCCCGCAGCAGGTGCTGCGCGGCGCACAGCGCTGGCAGTTCACTGCAGCACGGGCCGGCCATGTGCGCCTGCGCCTGAAGTACAGCAACGGCAACGGGCCGATCAACACGGGTGTGACCGCGGCGGTGAAACAGCTGGCGGTGCAGTGCAAGGGACAACCGCCGCAACGGCTGACGGTGGCACTGCCGCACAGCGTGGCGGTGCAGGACTCCACGGCGGCCGTGTTCGCGGTGCCGAAGGGACGCTGCACGGTGGTACTGGAAGAGGGCTTCAACATGAGCGCGTTGCAGCACTTCGCGCACTATACCGGCGGCAAGGGCGGGCGCGAGGGCGTGCTCAACCAGGCCACGGTACAGGCGCTGACGGTGGCGCCGGTGGCGGCAGGCGAGGGCGCGCGATGAGCCGTCCGGCAAAACCGCAGCTGTCGTTCTGGCAGATCTGGAACATGTGTTTCGGCTTCCTCGGCATCCAGTTCGGCTTCGCCCTGCAGAACGCCAACGCCAGCCGCATCTTCGAAACGCTGGGCGCGGACATGGAGGCCGTGCCGGGCCTGTGGATCGCCGCGCCGTTGACCGGGCTGCTGGTGCAGCCGGTGATCGGCTACCTGTCCGACCGCACCTGGACGCGCTGGGGCCGGCGCCGGCCGTTCTTCATGATCGGCGCGGTGCTGACCACGCTGGCGCTGCTGGTGATGCCGAACTCGCCGACATTGTGGATCGCGGCAGGGACCCTGTGGGTGCTGGACGCGTCGATCAACGTATCGATGGAGCCGTTCCGTGCCTTCGTCGGCGACCAGCTGGCGCCCCGCCAGCGCCCGGCCGGCTATGCGATGCAGAGCTTCTTCATCGGCATCGGCGCCATTGTCGCCAGCTTCCTTCCGTTCATCCTCGCCCACTTCGGCGTGGCCAACACCGCCGCAGCAGGCGAAGTGCCGGATACCGTGCGCTATGCGTTCTACTTTGGCGCGGTGGTGCTGCTGGCGGCGATCACCTGGACGGTGCTCAGCACCCGCGAGTACTCGCCGGACGAACTGGCCGGGTTCGATGATGCCGAGCCGCCGGCGCATCATGGCAATGCCGTGGTCAGCGGCCCTGCGCCGTGGGCGCAGGTGGTGCTGTGGCTGGGGCTGGGCGTGCTGCTGGCGGTGCTGATCGCGTGGCGGCAGGGCGACAGGATGCTGTACGTGCTGGCCGGCCTGTGCGCGGGCTACGGCGCACTGCTTGCGGCCACGCGGGTACTGCCGGGCACGCATATGCTGTCGACCATCGTCGGCGACCTGCGCGCGATGCCGGTCACCATGCGCCGGCTGGCGTGGGTGCAGTTCTTCTCGTGGTTCGCGCTGTTCGCGATGTGGATCTTCACCACGCGTGCGGTGGCAGGCGTGCATTTCGGCTCAACTGATGTCGAGTCCGTCGCCTACAACGAAGGCGCCAACTGGGTGGGCGTGCTGTTCGGCGCCTACAACGGGTTCGCCGCACTGGCGGCGCTGCTGATTGCGCCGATGGTGCGGGCGATCGGCCTGCGCTGGAGCCACCTGCTCAACCTGTGGCTGGGCGGCGCCGGACTGATCTCGATGATGTTCATCGACGATCCGCAGTGGCTGCTGCTGTCGATGGTCGGCGTCGGCTTCGCCTGGGCCTCGATCCTGTCGCTGCCCTATGCGCTGCTGTCGGACAGTGTGCCGGCGGCGAAGATGGGCGTGTACATGGGCATCTTCAATTTCTTCATCGTGATCCCGCAGCTGGTCGCGGCCAGCGCGCTGGGCTTTGCCCTGCGTGCGTGGCTGGGTGGCCAGCCGATGCACGTACTGGTGCTGGGGGGCTGCAGCCTGCTGCTGGCCGGCCTGTGCGTGCTGCGGGTTCCGTCCCGTCCGGAGGTGGTGTGATGCGTGGTGCGTTGCCTGTTGCGGTTTCCCTTGCCCTGTTCGCCGGCCAGGCCGTGGCCGCGCCGCGCCCGGACTACGTCGGCACCACCGAGCCGTTCGCCAGCGATGCGGTGTACTTCGTGGTCACCGACCGCTTCGTCAACGGTGACCCGTCCAACGATCATCGCGACCAGGGCGGGGAGCACCGTACCTTCGATATTCCGGTGCCATGCCCGGACAAGGTGGATGGCAACATCGGTTACCTCGGCGGTGATTTCCGCGGCGTGCTGGACAACGCGCAGTACATCCGCAACCTGGGCTTCGGCGCGGTGTGGATCACCCCCATCGTCGACAACCCCGATGAGGCCTTCACCGGCAGCAAGGCGATCAGCTGCACCAGCACGCTGACCGACCGCGGCAAGACCGGCTACCACGGGTACTGGGGCATCAACTTCTACAAGCTCGACGAGCATCTGCCCAGCAAGGATCTGGACTTCGCCGGCCTCAACAAGGGCCTGCACGATGCCGGCCTGAAGGTGGTGCTGGATATCGTCGGCAATCATGGTTCGCCGGCCTGGACCATGCCCAAGCGGCAGCCGCAGTTCGGCCAGATCTTCGACAAGGATGGGAAGCTGATTGCCGACCACCAGAACCTGCCGCCGCAGAAGCTGGACCCGCAGCACAACCCGCTGCACGCCTTCTACAACAACATCGGCCCGGTCGACAGCAAGGACGGTTCGATCTTCGACGGCAACCTGGCCGAGCTGGGGGATTTCAACCAGGACAACCCGGCGGTGATGGAGTATCTGGTCGGGGCCTACCTGCAATGGACCGCGCAGGGCGTGGATGCGCTGCGCATCGACACCATCGGCTGGCTGCCGCACCCGTGGTGGCATGAATTCGTCAGCCGTATCCGGGCGCAGCACCCAGGCATGTTCATGTTCGGCGAAGCATTCGACTACAACGCGGCCAGCATTGCCGAGCACACCTGGCCGGCCAATGCCAACGTCAGTGTGCTGGATTTCCCGCTGCGCGGCGCGATGGAGCAGACCTTCGGCACCACCGGCAAGGGCTTTGAAACCCTGGCCGAACCGCTGCACCTGAGCGCTGGCCCGTATGCCAACCCGTACGAGCTGATGAGCTTCTACGACAACCACGACATGCCGCGCCTGCAGGCCAGCGACAACGGCTTCATCGATGCGCACAACTGGCTGTTCACCGCACGCGGCATCCCGGTGCTCTACTACGGCTCGGAAACCGGCTTCATGCGTGGTCGCGCCGAGCACGCCGGCAACCGCGCCTATTTCGGCCAGCCACGCGTGGATGCCGCCCCGCAGAGCCCGATCTTCGCGCCACTGCAGCGCATCGCCCGCTTGCGTCAGGCCACCCCGGCGCTGCAGCGCGGCCTGCAGGTGAACGAGCGCCTGCAGGGCGATGAGGCGGTGTTCCTGCGCGTGCTGCAGCATGCCGATGTGGCGCAGACCGCGCTGGTGCTGCTGAACAAGGGCGATCGTGCCAAGACCTTCCACGTGGACCGCTACCTGCAGGCCGGCCGCTGGCGCGATGCACTGGACGGCGGTGACGTGACGGTGACGCGGGCACTGAAGGCCGAGGTGCCTGCGCACGGCGTCAAGGTCTACGTGCTCGATGCGGTGGTGACACAGCCGGCGCTGCAGGCCGAGCTGGACAAGGCGATGGCCGACCAGCAGGCCCGCGACCAGCGTCTGGGGCGCTGACACCGTCGCCCGGACGCGTCGGTAGCGCCGGGCCATGCCCGGCGCCGCGATACACTAGCGTGCCCGCCTGATGCCCAGCCGTACCCGATGACCGACCTCGCCCCGCAGACCCCGACCGAAACGCTGCTGAAGGCCGCGATGGACGGCACCGTGCCGATCCGTGCCTTCATGGAGGCCTTCGTCGCCTCCGACGTGGTGCTGCTGACCGGCAGCCTGGTCACCCCCGACGGCAGCGGCTTCGACCCGCTGCTGTTCGACAAGCAGGGCACCCTGCACGTGGCCGTGTTCACCGACCCGTCGCGGGTCGGCATCCATAGCCAGCAGGCGCCGCATCAGATCCGCTGGCGGATGCTGGATGTGCTGCGCCGCGTGCCCGCTGGCTACGGCGTAGTGATCAACCCGGGCACCCGGCTCGGCTTCGAGATCTCGCCCAGCGGCATCGGCGAGATCCTGAAGGACTTCGCCCAGGGCTGAATCGTCGAGCAGGGCTCGGCGTTGCAGACAGCTTTCCTTTCACCGCCGTACGTGGTTCTCTGGGGCAACAACAGGATCGAGGTTCTGCCATGGAGTTCAGCGTATTGGCCGCCGATGCGCCGCAACGGCTGCAGCTGGCGCAGTGGTACCACGCGCAGTGGGGCCGCGAGGCGGGGATGACGCTGGAGCAGGAACTGCAGCGCTTGAACCGGGCGCAGGACGAGGCTGGATTCCCGCACCTGATCGCCGCGTCTGACAACGGCCAGGAGGTCGGTGCGGTGCAGCTCAAACGCCGGGAGATGCAGGCGTTCCCGCAGATGGTGCGCAGGGTAGCCGCGTGAGTGGGACCGCCGGCCGCCATGCCCGGTCCGCGCTGATCTTCCTGATCGCGGCCATCGTGGCCGCGCTGCTGGCCATGCCGGTGCTGCGCGCGCTCGGCGTCGTGCAGTGGCCGGTCTTCGTGATCGCCTGGCTGGTCAACCTCGGCGCGGCCTGGCATCTGGCCCAGTGGGCACGCCAGCAGGGACGCCCGGCAGGGGCCTTCGGTGTCGTCGCTGCGCTCGGCACGGCGACCGCGATCGTGGTCTATGTGCTGCTGGCGGTACTGGGGCCGAAGACCGCCGCGCGCGCACCAGGGCCGTAGCGGGGCTCGCCGGGGCGGCCGTGAAGTCATCCTGAATGCGTTGCCGCACGTGCACTGGTTCACACAACGCCTGCACAGCGGCGTCGCTAGGCTTTGCCCCTCTCATCGTTGCAACGCAGGCGCATATGCGGATCGTCACCGGGGTAAAAGGGCTGGACAGCATTCTTGGCGGCGGACTTCCGCAGGCACGGCTGTATCTGCTGGAAGGACCGCCCGGCTCCGGCAAGACCACCCTGTCGCTGCAGTTCCTGCTGGAAGGCCTGCGCCGCGGCGAGCGCTGTCTGTACATCACCCTGTCGGAGACCGCCGAGGAGCTGCGCGAGGTCGCTGCGGCGCACGGCTGGTCGCTGGAAGGCCTGCACCTGTTCGAGCTGGGCTCGGCCGAAGGCGCGATGGGCAACGGGCGCCTGCAGTCGGTGCTGCACTCATGGGAAATGGAGCTGGACGAAACGATCAACCTGATCATGTCCAAGGTCGACAGCATCGGCCCCACCCGCGTGGTGTTCGATTCGCTGTCCGAGCTGCGTCTGCTGGCCCAGGACTCGTTGCGCTACCGTCGGCAGATCCTGGCGCTGAAGCAGTTCTTCGCGCCCAAGAGCGCGACGGTAATCCTGGTCGACGACCTTACCTCCACGGGCGATGAACGCGACGGCCAGCTGCACAGCCTGTGCCACGGCGTGCTGTCGCTGGAACGGTTGACGCTGGACTTCGGCCCGGCCCGGCGCCGCATGCAGGTGCAGAAGCTGCGCGGCGTGGATTTCGTCGCCGGCTATCACGACATGGTGATCCGCCACGGCGGGCTGGAAGTGTTCCCGCGGCTGATCGCCTCCGAACATCACGGGCACTTCGTCGGTACCCCGGTCAGCAGCGGCGTGGCCGAAATCGATCGGCTGCTGGGCGGTGGCCCGCTGCGGGGTACCTCGACCCTGCTGACCGGCCCGGCCGGCAGTGGCAAGACCAATGTCGCCCTGCAGTACGTGTGGGCAGCCTGCGAACGCGGCGAGCGCTGCTGCATCTTCGAGTTCGATGAACGCGTCGGCACCCTGCTGGCGCGGGCGTCGGCACTGGATATCGACCTGGAGAAGCACCTGCGCACGGGCCTGCTGGAGATCCTGCAGATGGATCCGGCCGAGGTGTCACCGGGCGAGTTTGCATGGAACCTGCGCAAGGCGGTGGAGGAACGCAACTGCACGCTGCTGGTGATCGACAGCCTGAACGGCTACGTCACCGCGATGCCGCAGGAGAAGCAGCTGATGCTGCAGCTGCACGAGATGCTGTCCTACCTCAACCAGAAGGGTGTTGCGACCTTCCTGATCAATCCGCAGCACGGCCTGGTGGGCACCATGTCGACCGGCAGCCTCAATGTGTCCTACATCGCCGACGCGGTGGTGCTGTTCCGCTTCTTCGAGGCCAAGGGCCGTATCCGCAAGGCGATCTCGGTGATCAAGAACCGCGGTGGCGCGCATGAAGACACCATCCGCGAACTGAAGATCGATGGCCGTGGCATCACGGTCAGCGCGGCCCTGGCGGATTTCCAGGGGATTCTGACCGGCACCCCGGAATTCGTTGGCGACAGCGCTGCGCTGCTGGGCCAGTCAGATGTCCGATAGCGGCGAGGGCGCGGCGGTCGTCCGCATCGTGGCGCCGTTCGGCCGCGATGCCGAAAGCATCGCGGCGGTGCTCGGCAGTGCCGGCCTGCGCACCCATATCGCGCCCAGCCTGGGCGTTCTTGCCGATCAGCTGGATGACGATACCGGACTGGTGGTGGTCACCCAGGAAGCATTGGCACGGGGCAGCGATGCGCTGCTGCCGATGCTGCAGCGGCAACCGACCTGGTCGGACATCCCGTTCATCCTGCTGCGCTCGGCCCGTTCCTACCGGCGCTCCACCCGCGAGCCGCTGCTGCCGGGCGCGATCAATGTGGTCGAGCTGGACCGGCCGCTGGGCAGTGTCTCGCTGCTCAGCGCGGTACAGGGTGCCCTGCGCGCCCGCGACAAGCAGTTCCTGGTGCGTGACCAGCTGGACGCGCTGGCGGATGGCCGCGCGGCACTGGCACGCAGCGAATCCGAGCTGCGCCTGATCGCAGACGCGATGCCGGTGCTGATCGCCTTCGTCGACCGCACGATGTGCTTCCGCTTCGCCAACGCGGCCTACGAAAGCTGGTTCGGCCTGGCCACCGGCACGGTGATCGGCAAGCACGTGCGCGAGATCATCGGCGACGGCGTGTGGTTGCAGCGCCGGCCGGCGATGGAGGCGGCGCTGCAGGGCCGTGAAGCGCTGTTCGAGATTGTCTGGTCGCATCGCGTGCACGGCCGCCGCGACTGCGAAGTACGCTACTCGCCGCGCCGGGACGCGGCAGGCCAGGTCGATGGCTTCCACGTGTTCGTCACCGACATCACCGCCGCCAAGCTGGCGCTGGCCAGCAGCCAGCAGCACGCGCATGCACTGGAAGCGATGGTGGCTGAACGCACCCGCGAGCTGGAAATGCAGATGGCCGCGCGCGAGGCCAGCGAGGCGGCGCTGCGCCAGTCGCAGAAGATGGAGGCGATCGGCCAGCTGACCGGGGGCATCGCCCACGATTTCAACAACATGCTGACCGGCATCCTGTCGGCGCTGGATATCGTGCGGCTGCGCCTGGAGATGGGGCGGGTCGATGATCTGGAACGGTTCCTGGACACCGCCACCGCCTCGGCGCAGCGTGCCGCCGCGCTGACCCAGCGCCTGCTGGCGTTCTCGCGCCGGCAGTCACTGGACGCGCGCCCGGTGGAGATCAACACGCTGATGGTGTCGGTGCAGCACCTGCTGCACAGCACGCTGGGCGAGACCGTGCGCCTGCGCGCCGAACCCTGCGTGGTGCCGCTGCACGCCACGCTGGACGCGAACCAGTTTGAAAGCGCGCTGCTGAATCTGGCCATCAACGCCCGCGATGCGATGCCCGATGGCGGCGAGCTGACCCTGCGTGCCACCGAAGTGACCGTGCAGCCCGGCCAGTACCCCGCCGTGCCGGCAGGACACTATGCGCGGGTGGAGGTGGCCGATACCGGGGCCGGCATGGCGCCGGAGGTGGTCGAACGTGCGTTCGAGCCGTTCTTCACCACCAAACCGATCGGCAAGGGAACCGGCCTGGGCATGTCGATGGTGTACGGCTTCATGCAGCAGTCCGGGGGCCACATCGCCATCGACTCGGCGCCCGGCAAGGGCACCACCGTGTCGCTGTTCATTCCGCTGGTCGAGGCGGTGGCGTCCGAGCCGGAACCGGCGCCGGCCAGCGCCATCCGCCTGGGCGCGGGGCAGTCGATCCTGGTGGTGGAGGATGACGAACAGGTGCGCATGCTGGTCACGGTGGTGCTGGAAGATCTGGGCTACCAGACCCAGGTGGTGGGCGATGCGGATGCGGCAATGCCGATCCTGGCGTCGGACCAGTGCATCGACCTGCTGGTGACCGATGTCGGCCTGCCCGGGCTCAACGGGCGCCAGCTGGCCGAGATTGCCCGGCAGTCGCGGCCGGCGCTGCCGATCCTGTTCATGACCGGCTATGCGGAAAAGGCGCAGGAGCGCGCATCGTTCCTGGACGAAGGCATGGCCATGATTGCCAAACCCTTCCTGCTGGATGAATTCAGTGCGGCGGTGCGGATGGCGATGCCGGATGCGGCGGCAGCGGCGGGGTCGCGGTAGCGCGGGGCTACCCGCGCAGCGACGATTCGCGCACCACCAGCTTCACCGGAATGCTCTGGCTGTCCACCGGCTGCCGGCCGATCAGTGCCAGCAGGCGTTCGACCAGCAGCTGGCCGGCCTGCTTGGTGTCCTGCTGCACGGTGGTCAGCGCAGGAGACACCGAGGCCGCCAGCGGAATGTCATCGAAGCCGGTGACCGCAACATCCTGCGGAACGCGCAAGCCGCATTCGCGCAGCGCGCGAATCGCACCGATGGCGATCAGGTCGCTGGCGGCGCAGATCGCATCGATCGGCTCGCCACGCGCCAGCAGCAGCTGGCAGGCCTCCTGGCCGGACGCCTCGGTGGTGATCGCATCGTGCTGCAGTGCCGGTTCGGCAGCCAGGCCGTGTTCCTGCAGGGCCGCGACGTGGCCGCGATAGCGTTCCTGGAATTCGGGGTAATGGCTGGAAGCATGGCCGAGGAAGGCGATGCGGCGGCAACCCTGCTGCAGCAGGTGGGTGGTGATGTCGTGCCCGCCCTGGAAGTTGTCGCTGCCGATCGACACGCCCGGTTGGCCGGGCAGGGCGGCACCCCAGCGCACGAAATGCGTGCCCTGTTCGACCAGTCGCTGCAGGCGGTCGCGTGATTCGTGGTAGTCGCCGTAGCCGAGCAGGATGATGCCGTCGGCCTTGTTGCTGTCCTCGTAGTCGGCCTGCCAGTCGGTGGACAGCTGCTGGAACGAGACCAGCAGGTCCTGCCCGTGCAGGGCGCAGGCGCGGGTGATCGAGCCCAGCATCGAGTGGAAGAACGGGTTGATCAGCGAGTCGTCGTTGGTCGGGTCCTCGAAGAACAGCAGGGCCAGGGTGCCGGCATTGCGCAGGCGCAGGCTGGAGGCGTTCTTGTCGACCTTGTAGTTCAGCTCGCGGGCGATGCGCAGGATGCGCTCGCGGGTCTCGGCATTGACCATCGGGCTGCCGCGCAGGGCCCGCGACACGGTCGGCTGGGAGACCCCGGCCAGGTGGGCGATGTCCAGGGAGGTGGCTTTGCCTTTGATGGTCATGTGCGGCTGGAAGGGGCCAGGTGGAAGGTGCCCGGGCATGATGCCATGGGGTGGCTGCCGGCAGTCCGTGTGGGCGCGGGTTGTGGACAGGCCCCCGGTCATGCGAGGGTCGGCGTCCTGCCTTTGGGAGACACCTGGTGACATTTCGCCTGTACCCTGGCGTCGCTGACGATTTCCAGGCCCGGATCCGCATCCTGACGCCGGACGAAGGTGGGCGCCGCAGCCCGCCCCGGAACGGCATCCGTTGGGATTTCGCCTACGCCGACGGCGTGCAGGCGCTGGAACTGTTCATGATCTGGCCCGACTTCAGGCAGGCGTCGGGTGACAGCTGGGCGGTGGATCTGCCGCTGCCGGTGGGCGAGCCGCTGCTGGCGGGCCTGACCGTGGTCAATGACGTGCAGCGGGTCAGGCTGCACCGCGAGCGCATCCGGCCTGGCGTCCGCTTCCACTGCCATGAGGGGCCCCGGGTCGTGGCGCGGGGCGAGGTCACCTGCGTCACCGGCCTCCTGCTGGATCGACCAACGCGCCGCTGAGGCAGGTTCCGGTCCCGATCGTCCAGATCCCCTACGGGCCCAGGGCTGAGGGAATGGTAAGATGCCTCGTTCCGACATCCCCCATTCGCAACCGTGGGAGACCCGGCGAACCGGCACCCCGTTGGGTGTGCTATCACTGGGCCAGCCCCGGACAACGGAAGAATCCATCTATGGCGCGCGGCATCAACAAAGTCATCCTGGTCGGCAACCTCGGCAACGACCCGGACGTGAAGTACACCCAGAGCGGCATGGCGATCACCCGTATCAGCCTGGCCACCACCAGCGTCCGCAAGGACAAGGATGGCAACCAGCAGGAGCGTACCGAATGGCACCGCGTGGTGTTCTTCGGCAAGCTGGGCGAGATCGCCGGCGAGTACCTGCGCAAGGGCAGCTCGGTCTACGTCGAAGGCAGCCTGCGCTACGACAAGTACACCGGCCAGGATGGCGTGGAGAAGTACTCCACCGATATCGTCGCCGATGAAATGCAGATGCTGGGCGGCCGCGGTGAAGGCGGCGGCGGTGGCGGTGGCGGCAACTACGGCGGCGATCGCCCGCAGCGTCAGCAGGCGCCGCGCCAGGAGTATGGTGGCGGTGGCGGTGGCGGTGGCCAGCGTGGTGGCCAGGGCGGTGGCTATGGCAACCAGGGCGGCAACCAGGGCGGCGGCTATGGCAACCAGGGTGGCAACCAGCGCCCGCAGCCGCAGCAGGCGCCGCCGATGGACGACTTCGCCGACGACGATATTCCGTTCTGATCGAACGCGCGTCTGCAGCAGAAAAGAAAGCCCCGCCATGCGGGGCTTTTCTTTTTCCGCGATTGCATCGGGGTTGTGCCTCGCAGCATCGGGTTTTCTTGCAGCGCGACTTGCAAACAGACAATTTCCTCCCCTATGGTGCAATCGATTGCATTGCAGTGAATCGTTGCGTTTGATACCGGTTGGGAGGCCGGAAGGTGGATGTCCATCCATTCGATCAGACCGGCCCCGGCGACGGGCCTCACGCGGCGCGATGCGTTGCGCCTGGCGGTTGCCGGGAGCGTGGCCCTGAGTACCGCCACGGCGGTGCTGCCTGCGTTCGCTGCCGATGCGCCGCTCAAGGGCAACCTGAAGCACTCCGTCGCCCGCTGGACCTTCCCGCACCTGTCGGTCGCCCAGCTCTGCGCGACGGTGAAGGACATCGGTTTTGCCGCGATCGACCTGGTCGGCCCGGAAGACTGGCCCACGCTGAAGGCGAATGGCGTGTACAGCTCGATGTGCAATGGCGCGGAGCTGGGCCTGACCCAGGGTTTTGCCGGACGCCAGTTCCATGACCCGTTGGTGGAACGCTACACCCGGCATATCGATCTGGTGGCCGATGCCGGTTACCGAAATCTCATCTGCTTCTCCGGCAACCGCAACGGCATGGATCCCCATGACGGCATGGCCAATGCCGAGGCAGGCCTCAAGCGCATCCTCGGGCATGCCGAGAAGCGCGGCGTGGTGCTGGTGATGGAACTGCTGAACTCCAAGGTCGACCATCGCGACTACCTGTGCGACCACTCCGCATGGGGCGTGGAGCTGTGCCAGCGGCTGGGCTCGGACAACTTCGGCCTGCTGTACGACATCTACCACATGCAGATCATGGAAGGCGACATCATCGCCACCATTGGAAAACACCACGCCTGCTTCAAGCACTACCACACCGCCGGCGTGCCCGGCCGGAACGAGATCGGAGACCAGCAGGAGCTCCACTATCCGGCCATCTGTCGTGCGATCCGCGACACCGGTTTCAAGGGGTATCTGGCGCAGGAGTTCACGCCTGCAGCGCCCGATCCCGTTGCCTCATTGCGCGAGGCGATCCGCCTCTGCGACGTCTGAAACGATATCCACCCAGGTGAGAAACCCATGGCAGATAATCACTACGACGCCATTGTTGTTGGCTCGGGAATCAGTGGCGGTTGGGCGGCAAAGGAGCTGACCGAAAAGGGTCTGAAGGTGCTGATGCTGGAACGCGGACGCAACATCGAGCACGTCAAGGACTACGTCAACGCGATGAAGGAGCCGTGGGACTTCCCCCACCGCAACCGACCGACGCAGGCGATGAAGGCCGAATTCCCCGTGCTGATGCGCGATTATGGCCTGGCCGAGAACCTGCAGGGGATGTGGGCCAACGAGCAGGAATCACCCTACATCGAGACCAAGCGCTTCGACTGGTTCCGCGGCTACCACGTAGGAGGCCGCTCGCTGATGTGGGGCCGGCAGAGCTATCGCTTCTCCGACCTGGATTTCGAAGCGAACCGCAAGGATGGCATCGCCACCGACTGGCCGATCCGCTACGCCGACATCGCGCCGTGGTACGACCACGTGGAGACGTTCGCCGGCATCGCCGGCACGCGCGAGGGGCTGGACGTGCTGCCGGATGGCCAGTTCCTGCCGCCGGTGCCATTGAACATCGTCGAGAAGGATGTGGCGGCGAGGATAAAGAAGGCCTTCGGCGGCACCCGCCACATGATCCACTCGCGCACCGCCAACATCACCCAGCCGATGCCCGAGCAGGGGCGGGTCAACTGCCAGTACCGCAACAAGTGCATCCTGGGCTGTCCCTTCGGTGCCTATTTCTCGACCCAGGCGGCGACGCTGCCTGCGGCGATGAAGACCGGCAACCTGACCCTGCGGCCATTCTCGATCGTCAAGGAAGTGCTGTACGACAAGGACCGCAGGCGTGCGCGCGGCGTGGAGGTCATCGACGCCGAGACCGGGCAGACCTACCAGTACACCGCCAAGGTGATCTTCCTCAACGCGTCGTCGTTCAACTCGACGTGGTTGCTGATGAACTCGGCCACCGATGTGTGGGAGGGCGGGCTGGGCTCATCGTCGGGCGAGCTTGGCCACAACGTGATGGACCACCATTTCGGCGCGGGCGCTTCCGGCCGGGTCGAAGGCTACGACGACAAGTACTACTTCGGACGGCGCCCCTGCGGCTTCTACATTCCGCGGTTCCGCAACGTTGCTGCCGACAAGCGCGGCTACCTGCGCGGGTTCGGTTACCAGGGCGGTGCCAGCCGCACCGGCTGGTCGCGCGAGATCGCCGAGCTGAACATCGGTGCCGACCTGAAGGACGCGCTGACCGTGCCGGGCGACTGGCGCATCGGCATGACCGGGTTCGGCGAGATGCTGCCGCACCACGACAATACGATCCGGCTGGACCGCGAGCGCAAGGACAAGTGGGGGCTGCCGGTGCTGGCGATGGATGTGTCCATGCGCGCCAACGAACTGGCGATGCGCAAGGACATGGCCGCCGATGCTGCCGAGATGCTGGAGGCGGCCGGCGTCAAGGACGTGAAGATGCACGACAACGACTATGCCCCGGGCAAGGGCATCCATGAGATGGGGACGGCGCGCATGGGACGCGATCGCAGAAGCTCGGTATTGAACGCGCACAACCAGGTCTGGGATGCGCCCAATGTCTATGTGACCGACGGTGCCTGCATGACCTCCAGCGCCTGCGTGAATCCATCGCTGACCTACATGGCGCTGACCGCGCGCGCCGCCGACCATGCCGTACGCGAACTGAAGGCGGGGAATCTCTGATGGATCGTCGCGAACTGCTGAAGATGATCGTTGCCGCCACCGGGGCGGCCATGGTGGGACTGCCGGCCCTCGTGCAGGGGCAGGCGCCGGACGCCGGCCCCCGCACGCCGTTTTCCGACGCCGATATCGGCATGCTCGATGACATCGCCGAGACCATCCTGCCGCGCACGCGGACGCCGGGAGCGAAGGATGCCGGTGCCGGGCTGTTCATGGCCACGTTCGTCAGTGACTGCTACACCGCCCGGCAGCAGGCGGTGTTCCGCGCCGGCCTGGTCGATATCGACCGGCGTGCCGGTGGTCGCTTCGTGTCGCTCACGCCGGAGGCCCGCACCGCACTGCTGCGCACGCTGGACGCGGAAGCCAGGGCGCGGCCTGCCGATGTGACCGAGACCGGTACCCCCGAAGAGGGCGAAGCGATGCCGCACTACTTCACGATGCTCAAGCAGCTGGCCATCTTCGGCTTCTTCACCTCCAAGGTCGGTGCGACCGGGGTGCTGCAGTACGTCGCCGTGCCGGGCCGCTACGACGGCGACCTCGCCTATGTGCCCGGCACGCCCGCCTGGGGGACCAGCTGATGGCCACCGCCCTGATGATCCGCCCACTGTTGATGGCCACCGGCCTGCTGGCCGCCGCGTCTGCCTTCGCGCAGGCCAGCGACACCGATCCTGCACGCGATCCGAAGCGTACCGAGGTGTGGACGCCGGTGCCTGCGGTGGTGGCGACGCCTGTGGGCAAGCCGCCCTCCGACGCGATCGTGCTGTTCGACGGCAAGGATGTTTCAGCCTGGGAGTCGGAGCAGGGCGGGCGCGTGCCCTGGACGGTGGCCGATGGCGCCATGACGGTCGTGCCGGGCAGCAAGGGCATCCGCACCCGGCAGCGCTTCTGCGATGTCCAGCTGCATGTCGAGTGGCGCACACCGACCGACACCCAGGGCTTCGACGGGCAGAACCGGGGCAACAGCGGGATCTTCCTGCAGGAACGGTATGAGCTGCAGGTGCTCGACAGCTACCACAACCCGACCTATGCCAATGGCCAGGCCGGCTCCCTCTACAAGCAGGCGATGCCGTTGGTGAACGCCTCACGCGCACCGGGCCAGTGGCAGGCCTACGACATCCTCTGGAAGGCGCCACGCTTCTCGGCAGGCGGTGGGCTGGTGTCGCCCGCGCGCATCACGGTGCTGCACAATGGCGTGCTGGTACAGGATGACACCGTGCTGGCGGGCAAGACCGAGTACATCGGTGCGCCTTCCTACGCGCCCCATGGGTGCGAGCCGCTCTACCTGCAGGAGCATGATTCCCGGGTCAGCTACCGCAACATCTGGGTGCGCGAGCTGTAGCGGCACAGGGCCGGCGTGGTCGCCGGCCCCTTACTTCGCCAGGTAGCTGGCGATGTCATCGATCTCCTGCTGCGACAGCTGGGAGAAGGGCGGCATCAATCCGCCGCCCTTGCTGATCTTTTCCTTGATCTGCGCCGGTGCCATGCGCTTGCCGATATCGGTGAGCGCCGGGAACGCGCCCGGCATGCCCGCACGGTCGGCGCCGTGGCAGGCCACGCAGTTCGCGGTATAGAGCTTCGCACCGGCAACCGGGTCGTCCTTCGACCACGCTGCCGCTGCAACGCTCATGCTGCCCAGGGCCACGGCCATTGCCAGGATCGTTTTCATGCGGGGCTCCTTCATGCGTCAGCGCTGCGCAGGGGCGGGCACGGGGGTGGGCAGGTGTTCACGCAGGTAGGCCGCGCCGGTCCGGATGACCCGGGCCGGGTCGCGTGGCTGGTCGTGCTCGATGATGTACCACTGCACGCCGGCCGTTGCCGCCGCAGGCAGGATCGCGTTCCAGTCCAGCACACCCTGGCCGACCGCAGCGAATCCACCTTCGTCTTCGGCGTGGCCCTTGGGCGCATTGTCCTTGGCGTGTACGGCGAACACGTGGCCGCGGAATTTTCCCAGCATCACTGCCGGGTCCAGCCCGGCACGCGCGACCCAGGCCAGGTCCAGTTCGGTCTGCAGGTCGGGGCCGGCTGCGGCGAACAGCCGTTCCAGCCCGGTGCTGCCGTTGACGTCGACCAGCTCGAAGTCATGGTTGTGGTAGGCCAGGCGCATGCCTTTGGCCCGCACCTTGCTCGCGATCTGGCCCAGTTCCCTGCCCAGGGCGGTCCAGCCGGCCGCATCGGTCGGACGATCCTTCCTGTCCAGGTACGGCACCACCAGCATCGTGTTGCCGATCGCCTGGTTGAAGGCGATCACGCTGTCCAGGTCCGCGCGCAGTTCGGCCAGCGCCACATGCGATGAAATCGCCTTGATCGAATACCGCTCCAGCAGCTGCTTGAGGTCGGCCGCGGTGGTGTTCTGCGTGCCCACCGTCTCCACCGCATGGATGCCGGCATCGTGGACGATCTTCAACTGCTGCTCGAGCGAGCCGGCATCGCGCAGGGTGTACATCTGCACCGCGATGGGTTTCTGCGTGCCGGCAGCGTCGCCTGCGAAGGCGGGCAGGGCAGCGAGCAGCAGCAGGACCAGGCCTGCAGTTCCAAGCACAGGGGTTTTCATCAACAGATCCTCCCGGGGGTTCAACCGATGGCCGTCCAGGCGCGTGACCTGGCCGATGCGATGACACGATCGACGATCCGCGCCGAGCGCACGCCGTCCTCGAAGGTGGGCAGGCCCTGTGGCCGCTCGCCGTCGATGGCGCGATAGGTGTCGGCGACGAACGCTTCGAAGCACTGCGCGTAGCCCTGCGCGTGCCCGGCCGGCAGCACCGACAGCCGGCGTTGTTCGGCGCTGCCGGCGCCGGGTCCGCGTACAAAGATTTCCTCGCGTTGCTCGGGCAGGCCGATCCACAGACGCTCAGCGTCCTCCTGGTTGAATGCGACGCTGGCCTTGGCGCCATCGATCTCGAACCAGAGGCGGTTGCGGCGTCCGGCCGAGACCTGGCTGACGGTCAAGGAGGCCAGCGTGCCGGCGCCGGTCCTGAACATCGCAACCGCGACGTCTTCGCTCGCCACCGCCTGCATCGCGCCACCCGCTGCCGGCGTGCTGAAGCTCTGCCCGCCGAGCGCACCGCGTTCGGCGATCACGGTGTCGAACGCGGCGCTGACCTCGCTGAAGCGCTCGCCGCTGACCCATTCCACCAGGTCGCACCAGTGCGAGCCGATGTCGGCGAAGACGCGCGATGCGCCGCCCAGCGCCGGATCCACGCGCCAGTTGTTGCTGGCAGGGTCCAGCAGCCAGTCCTGCAGGTAGCTGCCGTGGATCAGGTGCAGCGGCCCCAGGTCGCCCTGCGCGATGCGTGCGCGCGCCTCGCGCACCACCGGGTGGTAGCGGTAGACGAAGGGCACGGTGGCGACCCGCCCGGCCGATGCGGCCAGGGCCGCCAGCGCCTGCGCATCGTCCAGCGTCGTCGCCAGCGGTTTCTCGCAGATCACATGCTTGCCGGCTTCCAGTGCGGCCTGCGCCATGGGGCGGTGCAGGTGGTTGGGGGTGCAGACGTGCACGACCTGCACCTGTGGATCGGCGACCACTTCTTCGATGTCCCGATAGGCGCGCGGTACGTTCCACGACTGCGCGGCCTCGCGTGCGCGGTGCGCGGACGAGGCGGCCACGCCGCGCACGTCGGCGCCGGCCAGCAGTGCCGCGCGGCGATGCACGGCACCGATCATGCCTGCACCGACGATGGCGATTCCAAGCTTGGGCATCGGTTCCGCTCCTCAGGGCGTGGAAGGCGCGGCCGCGGCCACCGGCCGCTCGCGGAACAGCAGCAGGAAGGCGACCAGCACGACCAGCGCGACGCCTGCGGGGAACAGCCAGATCTGCTGCCAGTCCGGCCCGGCCGCGGTGGTGAAGTGCTCCACCACCGCGCCGGACAGGAAGGTGCCGATCAGCATGCCCACGCCGTAGGTGGCCAGGGTGATGAAGCCCTGCGCGCTGCTGCGCGCGGCGGGGCCGGCATGGGCGTCGGTGTAGATCTGGCCGGTGACGAAGAAGAAGTCGTAGCAGATGCCATGCAGCACGATGCCGATCACCAGCAGCGGGAAGCCGCTGCCGGCATCGCCGAAGGCGAACAGGGCGTAGCGCAGCACCCACGCCGCCATGCCCACCGCCAGCATCGTCTTCACCCCCAGCCGCACGAACAGGAACGGCATGGCCAGCATCAGCAGCACTTCGGAGACCTGGCCCAGCGACTGCAGGCCGGCCGCGCCGCGCACGCCCAGGTCGTTGAGATAGGGGTTGGTGAAGTTGTAGTAGAACGACAGCGGGATGCAGATGGCGATGGAGGCCAGGAAGAACACCAGGTAGGCGCGCGACTTCAGCAGCCGCAGCGAATCCAGGCCCAGGATCTGCCCGAGCCCGGCGTCGCGCTGCTGTGCCAGCGGCGGCGTGTGCGGCAGGGTGAATGCATACAGACCCAGCGCCAGCGATGCCAGCGCCGCCATGCGGAAGGTCAGTTCAAGCCGATGCGCCTGTTCCCAGCCCAGCCAGCCGATCAGCACACCGGCCACGATCCAGCCGATGCTGCCGGCCACCCGCACCAGTGGGAACTGCTTCTCCGGCGATTGCATGTGCCGCATCGCCACGCTGTTGGCCAGTGCCAGCGTCGGCATGAACAGCAGCATGTAACCCATGACGCAGGCGGAGAACACGCTGAAGGTCGTTGCCGTGGACGCCAGCCACATCAGCACCGCGCCGGCCAGGTGCAGCACCGCCAGGATGCGCTGTGCGGCGAAGTAGCGATCGGCGATCAGGCCGACCAGGAAGGGGGCAACGATGGCGCCGATGGACTGGCTGAGGAAGGCCGTGGCGACCTGGCTGGCGCTGGCCTGCAGCGGGCCCTGCACCAGGTAGGTTCCGAGGGTGACGAACCACGCCCCCCAGATGAAGAACTGCAGGAACATCATCGCGCCCAAGCGCGACATGGCGTGCGTCATGGCTTGCCCTCCCGGGGCGGTAATGGCTCAGATTCCCAGCATGCGCTGCAGTGATGCGGCATCCGTTCCGCTGTCGGCAAAGTCGTCGAAGGCGCGCCCGGTCACGCGGATGATGTGGTCGCGGATGAACGCAGCGCCCTCGCGCGCGCCATCTTCCGGGTGCTTCAGGCAGCACTCCCATTCCAGCACTGCCCAGCCCGGGAAGTCGTACTGCGCGAACTTCGAGAAGATCGCCTTGAAGTCGATCTGGCCATCGCCGAGTGAACGGAACCGGCCTGGACGATCGATCCAGTCCTGGTAGCCGGCATACACGCCACTGCGTGCACTGGCGTGGTACTCCGCGTCCTTGACGTGGAAGATGCCGATGCGGTCGTGGTAGCGGTCGATGAAGCCCAGGTAGTCCATCTGCTGCAGCAGCATATGGCTGGGGTCGTACAGGATCCTGGCACGGGGATGGTGGTCCACTACCTTGAGGAAGCGCTCGAAGGTCACACCGTCGTGCAGATCCTCGCCGGGGTGGAGCTCGAAGCACAGATCCACGCCGCAGGTATCGAACGCGTCCAGGATGGGGCGCCAGCGGCGGCCGAGTTCGGCGAAGGCTTCTTCCACCAGGCCGGGCGGGCGTTGTGGCCAGGGATAGAAGTAAGGCCAGGCCAGCGCGCCGGAGAATGTGGCGTGTGCGGTCAGCCCCAGGCGCTGGCTGGCCTGGGCCGCCAGCAGCAGCTGCTCCACCGCCCAGGCCTGGCGTGCAGCCGGATTGCCGCGCCTGTCGGCCGGTGCGAAGCCGTCGAACAGGCTGTCGTAGGCCGGATGCACGGCGACCAGCTGCCCCTGCAGGTGGGTGGACAGCTCGGTGATCTGCACGCCATGCCCGGCCAGCATGCCGGCCACGTCGTCGCAGTACGCCTGGCTGCGTGCCGCTTCGGCCAGGTCGAACAGGCCGGGCGCACTGGTCGGTACTTGTAGGCCAGAATAGCCCAGGCCCGCGGCCCATTGTGCCAGCGTGTCCAGCCGATCGAAGGGAGGTGTGTCGCCGATGAACTGCGCCAGGAACAGCGCTGGACCCTTGAGCGTCTTCAAGCGGATTCGCCTCGATGCAATCGATTGCATTACCCTAGCATGGGCTTTCCCGAGATCCGTTGTGCAGTGCACACCGGCACCAGCACCCTGACCCATGGCAACCATCTACGACATCGCAAAGCACGTCGGCGTTTCGGCCGGTACGGTATCGCGGGCGCTGTCCCGGCCGGACAAGGTCCTGCCGGCCACGCGCGCGCGCATCGAACAGGCCGCCGACGCGCTGGGCTACGTGCCCAACACGATCGCCCGGACACTCAAGACCCAGCGCAGCGGCAAGATCCTGGTCACCGTGCCGGACATCGCCAACCCGTTCTTCGCGCAGATCCTGCAGGGCGCGGAGGACGCCGCGCAGGCGCTCGGCTACGCCGTGCTGCTCGGCGATACCCAGCACCTGCCCGAGCGCGAGGAGCGCTACGCGCAGATGCTCCGGCGCAACGAGGCCGACGGCCTGATCGTGCTGGGGCATCGCCTGCCGCCGACGGCGCGCGACATCGTGCAGCAGCGGGGCGCCGCCGCGCCGGTGGTCAATGGCTGCGAGTTCGATCCTGCGCTGGGCATTCCCAGCGTCCACATCGACAACGCAGCCGCCGCGCGCGCGGTGATGGACCACCTGTATGCGCTGGGACACGAGCGGATCGCGGTGGTGGGCGGGCCCACCGACAATCCCCTGCACCAGCAACGGCTGGAAGGGGTCCGTGTCGCTGGCAAGGCGCGCGGCCGCCTGCGCCAGCTGAGCGTGGTGCCGGGCGATTTCTCGGTGGAATCCGGCCATGCGGCCGCGCTGGCCCTGCTGGCAACCGCGGCGGCGGCGCCGACCGCGATCTTCTGTTTCAGTGACCAGATGGCGCTGGGCGCGCTGGCGGCCTGCCGGGATCTGGGCATCCGCGTGCCGGAGCAGGTGTCCATTGCCGGCTTCGACGATCTGGCGTCATCCCGGTATCTCACGCCGCCGTTGACGACCATCCGGCAGCCGATGCGGGAGATCGGCGAGCGTGCGGTCGCCCTGCTGCTCGCCATCATCGACCAGGTCGATGTACCGCTTCAGCAGACACTGGATTTCAGCCTGATGCTGCGCGGCTCGACAGCGCCGCCGCGCCGGATGTGAGGGCAGGGCGCCCGGCCGATGGCGTGCTGCCTGGAGGCGGGCGCGCAGATCCCGCGTCGTCTTCCCGGCCGCCTGAACGCCGGCAGCGGTGCAGCGGCGGCGGTGCGGCAATCCACTACCATGGGCCACCCCTCCAGGATGTGCCCCATGTCACTCGTCATCCCGACCCTGCCCAGGCCCCCCGTGGCGCGCATCGCGGCCTGGCTGCTGATGCTGCTGGGCATGTGGCTGGCGCTGAAGCTGGGCCTGGTGGTGACCCTGCTGTCGGGCCTGCTGGTGTTCCAGCTGACCCATGTGCTGGCCGCCACCGTGGAAGGCAAGCTGCGCCCCGGGCGGGCACGGGCGATCGCGGTGATCGTGCTCTCGGCGGTGATCATCGGGGTGCTGGTGCTGGCCGGAATCGGCGTGGCCTCGTTCTTCCGCAACGAGACCGGAGGCCCGGACGTGCTGCTGGCGCGGCTGATGGACATCCTCAACACCTCGCGCCACCAGGTGCCGGCGCTGCTGCAGCCGTACATTCCCGAGGACCTGACCGCGCTGCGTGCGGCGGTGAACGAATGGGCGGCAGAACACCAGCGCCAGCTGGGCGTGGCAGGCACTTCGGTGGTGCAGGTGGGCGTGCGCGTGCTGATCGGCATGGTGCTGGGCGCGATGATCGCGCTGTACGACGAACTGCCGCTGCCGAAGATGGGGCCGTTGGCGCGGGAGCTGATCGGACGCACCAGCCGCCTGGCCACTGCGTTCCGCCAGGTGGTGTTCGCCCAGGTGAAGATCTCGCTGCTCAACACGGTGTTCACCGCCCTGTTCCTGCTGGGGGTGCTGCCGCTGTTCGGCGTGCACCTGCCGCTGTCGAAGACCCTGGTACTGATCACCTTCCTGGCCGGACTGCTGCCGGTGGTGGGCAACATCATCTCCAATACCATCATCACCATCGTCGCGCTCTCGGTATCGTTCTACGTGGCGGTGGTGGCGCTGCTGTACCTGGTGGTGATCCACAAGCTGGAGTACTTCCTCAACGCGCGCATCGTCGGCGGTGAGATCCAGGCCCGCGCCTGGGAGCTGCTGCTGGCCATGCTGGTGATGGAAGCGGCCTTCGGCCTGCCGGGGCTGGTGGCCGCGCCGGTGTTCTACGCGTATGTGAAGCGCGAACTGGTCGACCAGCGCTGGATCTGACCCGCCGCGCACCGGTGCAGCGCTACACTGGTCCGCACGCCAGGGGACACACCGATGGGTCACAGGGCACCGCCGAACGGGCTGCAGACCTGGCTCTGGATCCTGGCCGGGCTGTTCGTGCTGTGCACGCTGCCATTGATGGCCATCGCCCTGGTGCAGGGCACCCAGCGTTACACCGAGGCCGATGACAACCTGGTCGCGCTGCGGCAGTTGCGGCAGACCTTCGAGCTGGCCAACCGGGTGTCTGCCGAGCGTGGGCCGGCCAACAGCCTGCTCGGCGCCGATGTGGCCGATGCGCAGGAACATGCCCGGCTGGCCGCGCAGCTGGCGGTCGCGCGGCAGCGGGTGGACGTTGCCGCGACCGGCCTGCACGCCGTGTTCGAGGCGGACCCGCGGGTGGTGGAGGAAACGCCACTGCTGCGCGATGCACAGCGCCGGCTGCAGGCCGCACGTGGCACGGTCGACCGGGTGGCCGCGCTGCCGCTGGCCGAGCGCTCGGTGGACGAGGTGGACCGTGCGATCAGCAGCATGTTCGCGGTCTACGACCGGTTGCAGGCGCTGACCTCGGTACAGATCAGCGATCTGGTCGGCGCGGACCGCGAGGCGGCCATTCCGGCCCTGCAGGGCCAGGTGCTGATCGATCTGCGCGAGCATGGGGGGCGACTGGCCTCCAACGTGATGGCGCCACTGGCCGTGCCCGGTGCCTGGCGCGCGCAGCAGGTGCGCGCCGCACGGCAGACCGAAGGCCGCCTGCTGGAACTGTGGCGGCTGGCCGCCAGCCATGAGTCGGTATTCCGGAGTGACCCGGCGTTGTCGTGGCATTGGGACATGGCGCGCCGGCAGTTCTTCGGCCAATCGCTGCCGATGATCGAGCAGCTGATCGAGGACGGCCGGCGCGGCGTACCGCCGCGGTGGACCGCCGCCGAATTCACCGCCCGCTATGTGCCGACCCTGCAGTCGCTGGAGGCGCTGCGCGATGGCTACCTGGGCGTGTCGATCGCGCGCTTCGAACACACCCGCAACCGCGAAGCGGTGCGCCTGGCAGTCCTGGCCGGGACCGCGCTCGGCACCTTGATGATCCTGGGCCTGGCAATGCGCATCGCCCACGTGCAGATCCTGCGGCCGCTGCTGCAGGCCCAGGCGCAGGTGATCCAGATCGCCTCGGACACGCCGGGCAGTGCGCAGCGCGGCACCCATCCGATGGCCGAGATGCAGCGCCTGTTCGATGCCATCGAGGTCCTGCGCGCGAAGTCGCACCAGCGCGCCGCACTGACCCGCGAGCTGCGCGAACTGGCCGGCACCGATCAGTTGACCGGGCTGTTGAACCGGCGCTCGCTGGACGAGCAGGTGCAGCAGCGCCACGCCGCCGGCAGCACGCAGGCGGTGGTGATCCTGCTGGACGTGGACCATTTCAAGGCGATCAACGATGGCCAGGGCCATGCCGCCGGCGATGACGTGCTGGTGCAGGTGGCGCACCTGCTGCAGCGCCAGCTGCGGCGCAACGACAGCATTGCCCGCTACGGTGGCGAAGAGTTCCTGGTGCTGCTGGCCGACGCTGACCTGGCCGGTGCACGCCAGCTGGCCGAAACGCTTCGCGTGGCATTGCGGCAGCAGGACATCGCGCTCGGCGACGGGCAGTCGCTGCGCGTCACCGCCAGTTTCGGCGTCGCCCAGGGCCGGCTGGATCCGGCCGGCTGGCGTGCACTGGTGCGTGCCGCCGACGCCGCCATGTACGAAGCCAAGGCGCTGGGTCGCGACCGGGTGCAGGTGGCGGACAGCGGACGCGCCGCGCGCTGATCGGATCAGCCGCTGTCTGCCTGTGCCCGCCGCAGTATCCGGCCGACCATGTGCCGGGCCACCGTCCTCGGTACCGGCAGGCCGCGCCAGCGCATCGCCCCCACGCGGAACGTCGCGCTGGCCGTGGCCAGCAGGCGGCCGTTGGGCGAGGTCAGACGGCCACGGGTGAAGATGATGCTGCCCTTGCTGTGTTCGATCTGCCCCCAGCCGAGGATGCGTCCGGGACGGGCCGGGCTGACGAAGCTGGTCTTCGATTCGACCGTTACCGCCAGCCGGTTGGGCGGCAGCATTGCGTAGATGGCCGGCCCCATGCAGTCGTCCAGCATGGCCGACAGGAAGCCGCCCTGGATGTTGCCCATCGGGTTGGTCAGGGCGCTGCTGGCATCGAACTCGACATGGATCTGGTCCTGCTCGGGATCGTGGCTGATGAAACGCCACCCCAGCAGCAGACCGGCCTTGGACGGCGGAAGATCACCGTTGATCACGCTGTACAGCAGGGACTGGGGATTCATGCGGTAACCCTCGATGTGGGGGAGGTCAGGCGGGTTGCAGCAGGGACAGCAGCGCCAGCAGGAAACCGATGCAGCACAGGGCGACCACCGCCGCACCGGCGGACACCGGCGTCTTGGCACCGGTGCGCTTGCGCACCCCGGACGCCACCGCGACCGGCGGCAACGTGGCCACCAGGCAGAACACCTGGAACGTGAGCAGCTGCGGCAGCGCGAAGTGCCCCCCGAAGAAGATCAGCCAGGCCAGCATCACCCCGGCGCCGGCCAGCGCGATCCAGCCTGCGCCAACCACCCGGATCAAGGCCATCAGCAGCACCTGCATGCGCGGCGGGACGCCACCCCACGCCAGGCCGACCGCCTCGCCGTGATAGGGCATGAACTCGGAGCGTTTCAGGTAGGTCGCCGCGAACAGCGCGACGATGAAAAAGGCCAACAGGTAGCTGCCGAACGCGAGCGAAGCGAACAGGTCCATGTGCTGCCATCCATGCGGGTGCCGGGGAGAGGGCGATGGCCAGGGCAGGCAGTACGACGCTGGCCCGTGGCTGCGCGATTCTCGAACGGCGCCCTGTTAGCCGTGTGTCGCGCGGATCAGCGTGTTTCTCCATCAGGAATTAACGCGCGCCGCGTGTTGCGTGCTGCATCACATCGGTGTTGTGACCGGCGTTACGGCTTCAGGCGTGGCGGCACCTTGCGCATGTTCATCACTGGCGCACGCGCTGCTGCCTAGACTGGCCGCTACGCCACTGCAGGACATGATCATGACGCACCGCTCCGTTGTGACCGCCATGCTGATGTCGGGCCTGCTGCTGGGATGTGCCAGCAGTGCGCCGCCGCCCGCCGCCCATGCCGGTGCCGATGCACCGCGCCAGCGCTCGATTGCCGCCGATGCCAGCCCGGTGCCCGGGTTCACCGGCGGTGGCGCGGACTGGACCCTCGAGATCGCCTCCACCGGCAAGGGCAACCACGATGCCACGCTCACGGTGGGCGGTCGCAGCAGCACCGGTACGCTGCGTTACCTGGGGCAGCCGGCCGGTGCCCCTGCGTCGCTGACGGTGCTCAATGGCGAGCTGGGCAACCAGCCGGTGGTCGTCGAGATCACCCGCACCTCCTGTCGCAACGCCGAGGGCGTGGACACCCTGGCCAGCGTGCAGCTGACGATGGAGGGCCAGCCACAACGTCGTGGCTGCGGCTTCCTGGCGGTGTACTGAGCGGGGCATGGATATTCCGCAGCTGGAAACGCCGCGACTGCGCCTGCGCGCGCAACGGCTGGAGGACTTTGCGCCGTATGCCGCCTTCCTGGCATCGCCACGCGCGACCGGCATGGGCGGGCCGTTCGGCGAGGTCGCCGCGTGGGGACAGTTCTGCCACGATCTGGCCAGCTGGCGCCTGTTCGGCCACGGCGCGCTGATGGTCGAGCGCCGCGACAGTGGCGCCTGCATCGGCCAGGTGGGCATCAACCACGGGCCCCTGTTTCCCGAGCCGGAGCTGGGCTGGCTGCTGTACGCCGGGCAGGAAGGGCAGGGCTTCGCCAGCGAAGCCGCGGCAGCACTGCGTGACTGGGCATTCGACGTGCGCGGGTTGCCGACGCTGGTCAGCTACATGGCGCCGGACAACGCAGCGTCGGCGGCGGTCGCGCGCCGCCTGGGCGGCGTGCTGGACCGGCAGGCGCGGCGCACCGATCCCGATGACCTGGTATTCCGCTACTACCGGCGTTGATGCGTGCACGGGCCCGCGCTGCGCGCAGCGCAGCCGCCGACAGGCCGTGCGTGAAGACCGCGGCAGCAGCCATCCACGTGCCGGTCACCGCGCAGGGCGGACGCTGGGCGCCCACCTGCGGAAGGAACGGCACATGACCACGTTGACCCTGCATGAACTGGCCAGGAAGATGGCCGGCATCGATTTCGCGCTGCTGCAGACCCACGCCGGTGGCGAGATCGCCGGCCGGCCGATGAGCAACAACGGTGACGTGGACTATGACGGTGACAGCTGGTTCTTCGCACTGGACAGCACCGACATGGTGCGCGAGATCGCCGCCGACCCGGCCGTGGCGTTGGGCTTCACCGGCAGCAAGTCGCTGCTGGGCAAGCCGCCGCTGTTCGTGCATGTGCAGGGCAGGGCGGCACTGCTGCGCGACCGCGCCACGATGGCCCAGCACTGGGTGAAGGACCTGGAACGCTGGTTCGAGCAGGGCGTGGATACTCCGGGTCTGGTGCTGATCCATGTGCACGCCCGCCGCATCCATTACTGGGACGGCGAGGACCAGGGCGAGATCAGCGTCTGATCGATGCCGGCGCAGGCGATGCATCGCACGGCGCTGCCCGCTCGGCACGGCAGCGCCTCAACGTCCCGGGTTGTCGGCCGCTTGTGCTGCTGCTTGCCGGGTGCAGGCCGGCCACGCCCGTTGCGCTCTGCCGCCGGTGTTTGCCATCCTCCCGGCTGTTTTTCGTTGCGTGGAGGTGCCATGCGTGCTGCGACCTGGCTGACGGCCGGCCTGCTGCTGCCGATGCTGGCGGCGGCCCAGCCCGCGCGTGCGCCCAAGGCCGCCGCGCAGGATCCCTTCAGCGAGCTGTTCGACACCGCGTGCATGCAGCACATCGGCGCGCCGGCGCGCCTGCAGTCGCTGATGGATGCCAATGGGCTGACACCCCTGCAGCCGGCCGAGGCCGCCACCCTGCTGCAGGGCCAGCAGGGCATGGCCTGGATGGTGCCGCTGGCCAGTGGCCGCTACGCGGTCAGCTGGGCCGATGATGGCACCTGCACCGTGTACGCCGAGAAGGCCGATCCGGCGGTGGTGCAGAAGGGCTTTGCGCGGCTGATGCAGGCGGCGCCGAAACCACTGCAGATCCGCTCGCTGCCATCGCGCGGGCCGCTGTCCGGCGACCAGGTGGCGATCCAGTACGGATGGGCGACGCCCGGTGAAAGCAAGCTGCGGGTGCGCTTCCGGCTGGTGACCCGGCAGGCGGCCGACGCCGGAGTGCAGGCGATGGCCTCGGCCACGCCGGGCGAGGCGATGCGCGAGCAGCCCGCGGCCACGCCGCCGCACGGCGAGCGCTGACGCCGGCCCGGCCTTCCCGGCGGCAGGCTGGAGCGGGCGCGGGCAGCCCGAGATTCATCCACGCGGGCCGGTTGTGGTATATCGTTTATCGATAAATCCACCCCGGGGCGGCGCGACCGTCCCACACCGGAGGCTGCTTGACCGCTCTTCCCGCCCGCGCCAGACCTGCGCGCGGCCTGTTCACCCTGGCCCAGACCGCCGTGCAGGCGGTCCGCGCGATGTGCTGGCTCGGCATTCTCGCCGCGCTGCTGGCGGTTCCCCTGCTGGCCTACGACCGCCGCTGGCTGCTGGACAGCGTGCAGGACGCGCACGCGATGGCCGTGCACGGTTCCTGGCTGTTCCTGCATTTCTGCGCCGGGCTGGGCGCCATCGTGGCACTGCTGGTGCTGTGCCTGGTGTTCCTGCGGCACCTGGCGCGCCTGCTGCGCTCGGCCGCACGCGAACGTCCGTTCACCCACGCCAACGCGCAGCGCCTGCAGCGCATGGCCTGGCTGATGCTGGCCATGGAAGTGCTGTCGATCGTGATCGGCCTCTACGCCGCATGGATGGGGCCGGATTTCAGCTGGATGGAAGTGGGCGGCGGCATGTCGATCACCGGCCTGGTCGCAGTGCTGATGCTGTTCGTGCTGGCGCGGGTATTCGCGGTGGGCGCGGCGATGCGCGACGACCTGGACGCTGTGATCTGATGGAACGGCTCTGATGGCGATCGTGATCACCCTCGACCGCATGCTGCAGCAACGCGGAATGACCCTGTCCGAGCTGGCCGGGCGGATCGACATCACCCTGGCCAATCTGTCGATCCTGAAGACCGGCAAGGCGCGGGCGATCCGCTTTTCGACGCTCGATGCGATCTGCCGCGAACTGCAATGCAGCCCGGGCGACCTGCTCGGGCATGACCCTGCGCAGCTGCAGGACGCCGATCAGGTCTGACCGGTGCCTGGCCTGCGCGCTGTATTCCCCTGTTGATCAAACGGAACTGAAATGGAATGGCTGGCTGACCCCTCGATCTGGATGGGCCTTGCGACCCTGGTGGTGCTGGAGATCGTTCTCGGCATCGACAATCTGGTGTTCATCGCGATCCTGGCCGACAAGCTGCCGCCCCACCAGCGTGACCGCGCACGGGTGATCGGCCTGGCCCTGGCGCTGCTGATGCGGCTGGTGCTGCTGGCGGCACTGGCATGGATCATGAAGTTGACCGAACCGCTGCTCACGCTGTTCGAGCACAGCTTCTCCGGGCGTGACCTGATCCTGCTGGGCGGTGGCCTGTTCCTGCTGTTCAAGGGCACGATGGAGCTGCACGAGCGGCTGGAAGGGCGCGAGCATCACGAAGAGGGCAGGAAGGTCTACGCCAGCTTCGCGATGGTGGTGGCGCAGATCGTGGTGCTCGACGCGGTGTTCTCGCTGGACTCGGTGATCACCGCGGTGGGCATGGTCGACAACCTGGGCGTGATGTACGCAGCGGTGACCATCGCGATGGCGCTGATGCTGGTGGCCAGCAAGCCGCTCACCCGTTTCGTCAACAAGCACCCGACCGTGGTGGTGCTGTGCCTGGGCTTCCTGCTGATGATCGGCTTCAGCCTGGTCGCCGAAGGCCTGGGCTACAGGATTCCGAAGGGCTACCTGTACGCGGCCATTGCGTTCTCGATCCTGGTCGAGGCATTCAACCAGTGGGTGCGCTTCAACCGCGAGCGCAACGAGCGCCGGCAGCCGTTCCGCCAGCGCACGGCCGATGCGGTGCTGCGCATGCTGGGGGCGCGCCCGGCCAATGGCCACGACGATGCGCATGAGGAGCGCGGCGATGAGGCGGAGGAACGCCTGCAGCCGGCCGAACACGAGATGATCCGCAGTGTGCTGGGCCTGGCCGATCGTCCGGTGTCCAGCGTGATGACCGTGCGTGCCGATGTGCAGTGGATCGACCTGGCCCGTGGTCACGAGGATGTGGTGGCCCGCCTGGTGGCCTCGCCGCACACCCGCCTGCTGGTGGGCGAGGGTGACCTGGACAGCCTGCGTGGTGTGGTGCAGAGCCGGGATCTGCTGGCCGACCTGCTGCAGGGCAGGCCGCTGCAGCTGGAAGGCAACCTGCGCGAGCCGCAGTACGTACTGTCCAGCGCCAGCGCCCTGCATGCGCTGGAACTGATCCGCCAGCACCCGGTGCCGCTGGCGGTGGCGGTGGACGAATACGGAAGCGTGGAAGGCCTGGTCACCGCCAATGACCTGCTGGCGGCCATTGCCGGCGATCTGGCCGATACCCAGGACGCGCGCTATGGCGTGGTGGCGCAGGGCGAGGATTGCTGGGAGGCCGATGGCGCGCTGACCCTGGACGATCTGCAGCGCCTGGCCGGCGTATCGCTGCCGCGCAGTGCCGACTACATGACCATCTCGGGACTGGTGCTGGAGCAGCTGGGACGCCTGCCGGACATCGGCGACGCGGTCGAGGTGGCCGGTGTGCGCGTCACCGTGCTGGCGATGGAGAAACGCCGGATCGCCCGCCTGCGGGTGCAGCGCCTGCCGGAGGCGTGACCGCGCCCCTACCCAATGACATCGTCTGCAGTCACCATGAGCGCCCGGTTTTTTCCATGGACGTGTGGTTGTGCTGAGTACGATGGGGTTGTTGATGGGCCTGTATGTGGCCTGGCGCCTGTTCTGGCCGCTGCGGCTGCCGCTCTGGGCCAAGGCGCTGCTGTCACTGCTGCTGGTGGCGCTGGCGGTGCAGCTGCGCATCGTCGCTACGTTCTGGGGCACGATGGCGTCGCCGGAGATCCCACGAATGGCCATCGCCACCCTCGCCACCGGTTCCACCGCGGTGCTGCTGTTGGCACTGGGGCTGCTGGTGCTGGATGCGGGCCTGCTGCTGTCGCGTGCGCTGCGCTGGCCGCGTGCGGTGGCGGCGCTGCGCACGCGCATGCTGCGGCCGCTGGCGGCCGGGTTGGCCCTGCTGCTCAGCGCTTACGGTGTCAGCCAGGGCATGGCGGTACCGACGGTGCGGCAGATCGACGTGCGCATCGCCGGGCTGCCGGCCGCCTTCGACGGCTACCGTGTGCTGCAGCTCACCGACATCCACGCCAGCCGCCTGCTGACCGGCGACTGGGTGCGTCGGGTCGTGGCAGAGAGCAATTCGCTGGAGCCGGATCTGATCGTGATCACCGGCGACCTGATCGATGGCACGGTGGCGGCGCGCCGCAACGATTTCCAGCCGCTGGGTGACCTCCAGGCGCCGGACGGGGTGATCGCCATCACCGGCAACCACGAGTACTACGCCCAGTACCGCGAATGGATGCAGGCCTTCCGCGCGCTGCACATGCAGGTGCTGGAAAACAGCCATACCCAGGTGCGTCGCGGCAGTGCCGCGCTCACCATCGCCGGTGTCACCGATCCCGTTGCGGCGCGCTATGGCCTGCCGCTTCCCGATCTGGACGCCGCGCTGGCCGGTGCCGCGCCGGCCGCGCCGGTGATCCTGCTGGACCACCGTCCGCGCAACGCGCGCGAAGCGGCCGAGCGCGGCGTGAAGCTGCAGTTGTCCGGGCATACCCATGGTGGCCAGATCATCGGCATGGACCAGCTGGTGAAGCGGGCCAACGGCGGCTACGTATCCGGCCGTTACGCGGTGGACGACATGACCCTGTACGTCAGCAACGGCGCCGGCCTGTGGGCAGGCTTCCCGGCACGCATCGGCGTGCCTTCGGAAATCACCCTGATCACCCTGCGCCGCGCACCGTGACCGGGTGCGGCGCGCGGCATGACCGGTCCACGGCTCAGAGGATGAAGCCGCCATCGATGGTCAGGCTGCTGCCG
The DNA here is from genome assembly GCF_030549525.1 of Stenotrophomonas sp. 704A1. Classification (NCBI taxonomy): domain Bacteria; kingdom Pseudomonadati; phylum Pseudomonadota; class Gammaproteobacteria; order Lysobacterales; family Lysobacteraceae; genus Stenotrophomonas; species Stenotrophomonas tuberculopleuritidis. Next base: position 1,228,598 of record NZ_CP130831.1, read on the forward strand.
GTCATGTAGCCGGCCTCCGGGCCGGCCACCCAGCTGGCCAGTGACGCGATCTCGGCAGGCTGGGCGATGCGGCCCAGCGGCACCCGCGCAGCCAGCATTGCATCCCATCCGGCGGTGATGTCGGTTGCGGTCGGCCCGGGTTGCAGGTTGTTGATGGTGATGCCGCGGGGGGCCAGCTCCAGCGCCAGCTCGCGCACCAGCGCGGCCACCGCCGCCTTGCTCATCGCGTACAGGCTGCTGCCCGGTGAGCCGCTGCGAACGGCGGTGTTGCTGCCGATGGTGATGATGCGGCCGCCCGCCGACAGCTGCGGGAGCGCCGCCTGGATGGCCAGCACCACGCCGCGGATGTTCACCGCCAGCAGCTGGTCCAGCGTGGCCAGGTCCACGCTGTCGATAGGCGTATGCCGGTAGAGGCCGGCGTTGACCACCAGCACATCCAGCCCGCCGAAGGCCTGCGTGGTGGCGGCCACGGCCTGGCGCAGTGCATCGGCATCGCTGCTGTCGGCGTGGACGGCGATGGCACGGCCAGCGTGCATGCGGATGGCCTCAAGCGATGCCTGCGCCGCTTCGGGGCGCGAGACGTAGGTGATGGCCACCTCATGGCCGTCGGCAGCCAGGCGCTGCGCGATCGCCGCGCCGATGCCGCGTGAGCCGCCGATGACCAGTGCACGGCGGCGGGAAGAAGTCGATGTCATGTTGAAACTCCAGTGGGGGTGGGAAAGGCGCTCAGGACGCCGGTTGCGAAGCATGCGAACGCGCACCGCGCCGCAGCGTCTGTGCCCGCTTGGCGATCCAGCGCACCACGAAGGCGGTGAACAGCAGCGCCGAGGGCACCGCGTACCAGAAGTTGGCGGGCACGCGCTTGAAGTACGAATAGGTGAACACCGCGGCGATGATCCACATGCCGGTCACGTGCAGGCGCCTCCATGCGGTAGGTCCCATGCGCCGGGCGATGCCGCGGTGCGAGGTGATCGCCAGCGCGAGGATGGCCACGTAGCCCACGGTGCCCGGCAGGTTGGCCAGGGCCGAGCGCGCCGGCCAGAACGCGGGGTTGAGGATGCCGAAGGCGGTGATCGCCACTGCATGCAGCAGGTGCGAGAACGCGAACGACAGGCCGACGATGCGGCGCTCGCGCAACAGGAACCGGGTGAACGCGCCGGGCAGCAGGCTGGCGAACGAAGACGCAGTGAACGCGGCCAGGAACAGCAGGAACGACGTGCGCGCGGTCACCCGGATGGCCGCACGGCTGCCTTCCACCACATCAGGTTGCAGGGCGAACGCGGCCATCGCGAAGGCGATCAGCACGACGGCGATGGCCACGAACAGGCGCCAGCCGTGCAGGAAGGAGGGGGTTGCAGCAGCCATGGTCAGACCTCGATGAAGGAAAAAGGGAGGAGCGGCGCGTGGCCGCAGGGTTCAGCAGGGGTGCGCCGCGACCAGCACGCCGGCGGCGCAGAGGTCGGCCAGCAACGGTGCGCTGGACGCCTGCAGATCAGCGCGCTCCACGCCGTGGTTCGCTGCCAGCGTCCCTAGTGCGTCGTCGACGCGGGCGCCGTTGTTGCCCAGCGCCGTCAGCAGGGCATAGGCCAGCGGTGCCAGCATCTGCGTGTGCACGCTGAAATCGGCGTGGCGTTGCAGCAGCAGCAAGGTTGGCGTCGCATCTGACGGTGCCGCCAGCGCGTCGTCCCGGTGCACCGGCCACTGGTAGCCCAGCACCCGGACATGCGTCGACAGCGCAAGCACGTCCGTGCCCACCGCGGCACGCGGCAACGGCTGTCCGGCCTCGCGCGCTTCAATGTGCAGCGCTTGCTGCGTGCTTTCGTAGTGCGCCAGTTCCGCGGCCCAGCCCGGCAACCCGAGCGTGTCCTGTGCCGCCAGCCAATGCGCGAACTCGGCGGCGATCTGCGGGAACAACGGGGTGTGGCAGGCATGGCGGGCGTAGTAGTCCTCGACGGTGGCGCGCCAGCGCTGCGTGCCCAACCGGTGCTGCAGGCGCGGCAGGCTGCCGGCCAGCAGGGAGTCCAGGCTGTCGATGCACAGGCGGCGGTACACCGCCAGCCGACGCGCCTCGACACCCTCGGGTGCGGTCATGGAAGGGTCGCGCACATGGTCGGCCCAACGTCGTTGGAGGGTTGCCAGCGACTCAGCCATGGGCCACCTCCGGCATCAGCGCGTCGGCCTGGGCCTGGCGGATCTGCGCGACTTCGTCCAGCAGCTCGGCCAGTGGCGGGAAGTTGAAGTCGCGTTCGAGCAGGGTGGGGTGCACGCCGACGCGGGCATAGGCCTCGCGCAGCAGGGCCCAGACCACGCCCTTCACCGGCGCGCCATGGGTGTCGATCTTGAAGCCGTCGTCCTCGTCGAAGTGGCCGGCCACATGCAGCGAGGCCACCCGATGGGCAGGTACGCGGGCCAGGAAATCGAAGGCGTTGTAGCCGTTGTTGCAGGCGTTGACGAAGACGTTGTTGACGTCCAGCAGCAGATCGCAGTCGGCCTCGTCGAGCACGGCGTTGATGAAGTCGATCTCGCTCATGTCGGCACCGGGCACCGCGTAGTAGGAAATGTTCTCCACTGCGATGCGGCGGCCCAGGCTGTCCTGCACCTGGCGGATGCGGCCGGCGACGTGGCGCACGGCTTCGGCGGTGAACGGCAGCGGCAGCAGGTCATAGACGTGTCCGCCGGCGGCGCAGTAGCTCAGGTGTTCGCTGTACAGGTGCACCTGATGCAGGTCCAGGAAGGCACGGGTCTGCGCCAGCAGCGTGCGGTCCAGTGGGTCCGGGCCACCCAGCGACAGCGACAGGCCATGGCAGGTGAGGCGGTGGCGCTCGCTCAGCTGGCGCAGGGCGGCGCCGTGCGCGCCGCCGACGCCGATCCAGTTGTCCGGCGACACTTCGAGGAAGTCGAGGGCATCGGCCGGCATCGCCAGCAGGTCGTCGATCAGGCCACGGCGCAGGCCAAGACCGGCGCTGGCGGAAGGCAGCAGCAGGGACATACGCGGTACTCCGGGGTAGTGGCGCCGCCGTGCTGGCGGCGCCGGGTGGCAGGCAATCAGTCGGCAACGCGTGAGAACAGGCCCTTCGGCATCGGCTTGCCGTTGGCGGTGTAGACCCTGCGCAGGTAGTCGTGCGCTTCCTGTTCGCTGATGTAGCCGTCGTGGTCGGTATCGATGCGGTCGAATTCGGCGGCACGCGTGGCGGCCACGGCGTTGAACTCGGCGCGCGACACCCTGCCGTCGTGGTCACGGTCGGTGCGGGCGAACGAGGCGTCGCCGCACTTGCCTTCGCCGCATTGGCCCTCGGCCACCTTGGCCTTGCCGGCCGGCTTGGAGGTGGCGGCCTTGTTGGCGCCGCACTTGCCTTCACCGCACTTGCCTTCGGCAGCGGCGCTCATGGCCACGGCACTGAGTGCCAGCGGCTGGACGGCCGCGGCCTGGCCGGCCAGCAGCAGGCCCCCGGCGAGGGCGATGCCGATGGCGCCGATGCGCGGCAGACGGGAAGCGGTGGTGTTCTGGGTCGGGACGGACATGGTGATGACTCCTTGAATGGCACGCCGGGCGTGCGGGATGGACGCCGCCCGGAGGCGACGGAAACGAACGGAAGGTGCGTGGGAGGGGCGAAGCGGTTCAGGCGCTGCGGCGACGGCGCAGCGCGTGGCCCAGCAACAGCGCAGCGCCGAGCAGGGCGCCACCGAAGCCGATGCCGGGCAGCAGCGCGGCGACCGGCAGCAGCAGGGCGATCAGGCTCACGCCCCAGCCGAGGCCGTCATTGCCGACCGTGGCGCGCTGCGGGCCGGCCAGCAGGCGATCCAGGCTGAGCGCACCGCCGCCGTTGAGGATCAGCGGCAGCAGCATGGCCAGGAACAGCAGCGGCAGCTTGAAGTTGCCGTAGCCCTGGTCGGTGATCGCATAGCCCTGCCAGAGTTCGCCCAGGCCGTTCCACTGGTCGGGCCAGTGCACGGCGGCGATGGCGACGATGGTGAGCACCCAGAAGATGTAGGCCACCGAGCGCGTGGCCAGGCCCAGCAGCAGCATCACTGCGCCAACCAGTTCCAGCCAGGTGGCCAGCTGCCAGTTGAGCGATGCCGGCAGGGTGGAGAAGGGGAACGGGAAGCGGCCGTCCAGGTCGGCGAACCAGTTCTGGCCGCCCAGCTTCTCGCGGCCGGATTCGAAGAACTCCCAGGCCAGCAGGGCGCGCAGGGCCAGCGGCGAGAGCCAGCGGCCGACCGCATCCAGGCGAGGGGTGTACAGCGAAGCGGTGGTGCTGGTCATGTCGGTGTCCTGCGGGCCAGTGGTCGATGGAGGCCATTTCAGGACGTGCAGGTATCGGCAACGTGTGCCGTTGCCCGGGGTTTTGTCAGCCACTGTGGCCGTGGCAGGGGTTTCGTACAGTCAGATACAAAGACGCCGCATCGGGGGCGCATCGGCGCGTTGCGCGCCCGCGTGCGGGGAACGATATCCCCCCGGTAGCGCCGGGCCATGCCCGGCGGCCGAATGTATCCCACTGTAGGAACCCGCCGCCGCCCTACAGTCCGGTACAACTCGGCCCGGCAGCGAAACAGCACCGATACACCGTCAGGTGGAAATGGCCACTCCCAACCCTGGAGTGCCACCCATGATCCGCACCACCCTGCTTGCCGCCGCCCTGGCCCTGGCCGGCGCCGCCACCCCCGCCTTCGCCGCGCAGGCCGATGCCGGCGCAGCGCCCACGGTCATCCTGGTCCACGGCGCCTTCGCCGACGGCTCCAGCTGGAACAAGGTCATCGCGACGCTGCATGACTGGAAGCTGCCGGCGGTGGCCGTGCAGAACCCGCTCAGTTCGCTGGCCGATGATGTGGCCGCCACCCGCCGTGCGATTGCCGCGGCGCCGGGCAAGGTGGTGCTGGTCGGGCACAGCTGGGGCGGCACGGTGATCACCGAAGCCGGCAACGACCCGAAGGTGCAGGCGCTGGTCTACGTGGCGGCGTTCGCGCCCGATGCCGGCCAGTCGTCGGCGCAGCAGGGCGAGGGCTTTCCGGTCGGCCCGGGGCTGGCCCGGCTGCAGGAACGCAACGGCTACCTGACCCTGCCGGCCGACGCCATCGCGCAGGACTTCGCGCCGGACGTGATGAAGAAGACCGCCGCCCTGCTGTACAGCACCCAGGTACCCCTGAAGGCCAGCGCACTGGGCGAAGCGGTGACGACCGCAGCCTGGCGCAGCAAGCCCAGCTGGTACGTGATCAGCCGCGATGACCGCATGCTGTCGCCACAGCTGCAGGCGGCCACCGCGCGCCGCATCGGGGCGCAGGTGCAGTCGATTGGCAGCAGCCACGTTTCGTTGCTCTCGCACCCGGCACAGGTGGCCGACAGCATCCTCGAAGCGGCCGGGGTGAAGCCGGCCGAGCTGCCGCTGGCCGAGCAGGGCGGCTGAGATGGCCCGCCTTCGCAGCTACACGCTGCCGTTGCTGCTGGCCCTGTGCGGCGGCGCGGCCCTGCTGCTGGCATGGCCAAGCCCCGACGCCGGCGCGCAGCCGGCGGCGGGGCCGCCGCCGGCCGGGTTCCAGGGCGGTGGCCCCTGGCACAACAGCCCGCCCCTCACCCTCCAGCAGCTGCGCGGGCAGGTGGTGCTGGTCGAGTTCTGGACCTACACCTGCCGCAACTGCCTCAACGTCGCGCCGTACGTCCACCAGTGGCACCGCCGCTACGCGGCGCAGGGCCTGCAGGTGATCGGCGTGCATACCCCGGAGTTCGCCGATGAAGGACGGCCGGGCAACGTGCGCCATGCCCTCCAGCGGCTGGACATCCGCTGGCCGGTGGTGCAGGACAACCAGTACCGGATCTGGAACGCCTGGGGCAACCGCTTCTGGCCTGCGCTGTACCTGATCGACCGCCAGGGGCGGGTGGTCTACCGCCACTACGGCGAAGGAGATTACGCACGCACCGAAAGCGAGATCCAGCGCCTGCTGGCCAGCCCCTGAGCCGCGCTACCATGGCCGCGCCGTGCGGCCTTGCCCCTGCCTCCACCGAGAACGCGATGAACCACGTACCGCACATCCTTGTCGTCGACGATGACAGCGAAATCCGCCAGATGCTGGCCGACTACCTGCAGCGCAATGGACTGCGTGTCAGCCAGGCCGATGGCGGTCGCGCCATGCGCGCGCTGATGGATACCCATGCCGTGGACCTGGTGGTGCTGGACGTGATGATGCCCGGCGAGGACGGCCTGAGCCTGTGCCGCAACCTGCGTGCCGGCAAGCACCGCGCGGTGCCGGTGGTGCTGCTGACCGCACGCGATGACGAGACCGACCGCATCATCGGGCTGGAGATGGGCGCCGACGACTATGTGACCAAGCCGTTCTCCTCGCGCGAACTGCTGGCCCGCATCAACGCGGTGATCCGCCGCACGCAGATGCTGCCGCCGAACCTGCAGGTGACCGAGGCGGGCCGCCAGCTGGCGTTCGGTGAGTGGCGGCTGGACACCACCGCGCGCCACCTGCTGGATGCGCAGGACACCGCCTATCCGCTCAGTGGCGCCGAGTTCCGCCTGCTGCGCGTGTTCCTCGACCATGCCAACCGCGTGCTCAGCCGCGATCAGCTGCTGAGCCTGACCCAGGGCCGTGACGCTGAACTGTTCGATCGTTCCATCGATCTGCTGGTCAGCCGTGTACGCCAGCGCCTGGGCGACGACGCACGCGAGCCCACCTACATCAAGACCGTGCGCAGCGAAGGGTATGTGTTCAGCATGCCGGTGCAGATGCTGGGGCCGGAGGAATGAGCGCCGCCGTGCGTCGCCTGCCGTGGCCGCGCACGCTGTCGGCACGGCTGCTGCTGTTGCTGCTGGGCGGCTTGAGCGTAGCCCATGCGCTTTCGTTCGGGCTGCTGTTCTTCGAGCGTTACCAGGCCACGCGGAGCATGATGCTGCGCAACCTGGACGAGGATGTGGCGGTGAGCGTGGCGTTGCTGGAGCACCTTCCCGCCAGCGAACGCGACGCCTGGGTGCCGCGCCTGGAGCGGCGCACCTACCGCTATCTGCTGCGCCCGGCGGCGCCCGGTCCGGCCGTGCTGACCGATCGCGCCCGGCAGGTGACCGGCATCATCGATGACAGCCTGCAGCACCGTTATCCCCTGCAGGTGCGCCAGGTCGCGCGCATGCCCGAGCGTTTCGAAGTGGAACTGCGGCTGCGCGACGGCACGCCGCTGACCATCGAAGTCACGCCGTCTGGCCTGCCGCTGGCGCGCTGGCTGCCCGCCGTGCTGCTGTTGCAGCTGGCGCTGCTGCTGCTGTGCGCATGGTGGGCGGTGCGGCTGGCGATGCGCCCGCTGGCGCAGCTGTCGCACGCGGTCGAACATCTGCAGCCCGGCAAGGAGGGGCCGGCGCTGCCCGAAGCGGGGCCAGCGGAGGTCGGAGCCGCTGCCGCGGCGCTGAACGCACTGCAGGCGCGCATCCGGGGCCATGTCAGCGAGCGCCTGCAGATCCTGGCGGCCATCTCGCATGATCTGCAGACGCCGATCACGCGGATGAAGCTGCGGGTGGAGACGCTGCCCGAAGACGCCACCCAGCAGCGCCTGCTGGCCGACCTGGACCATCTGGGCCAGCTGGTGCGCGAGGGCGTGGCCTACGCGCGCAGCAGCCATGTGGCCAGTGGTGCGCCGGTAGCGATGGACCTGGGCGCGTTCCTGGCCAGTGTGGTCGGTGACTACAAAGACATGGGCAGGCCGGTCACCGGCGGCGCGCCACCTGGCCTGATCGTGCAGACCTGGCCGCAGCCGCTGCGGCGCGTGGTCGGCAATCTGGTCGACAACGCGCTGCGCTATGCCGGCAGTGCGGACATCGAGGCCGGCCGTGATCCAGCGGGCAGGGTGTGGATCCAGGTTTCCGATCGCGGCCCCGGCATTCCCGAGGACCAGCTGCAGGCAGTGCTGGCGCCCTTCCATCGGCTGGAAAGCTCGCGCAACCGCGATACCGGCGGCACCGGCCTGGGCCTGGCGATTGCCCTGCAGCTGGCGCAATCGCTGGGTGGTTCGCTGCAGCTGCACAACCGCGAAGGCGGTGGGCTGCAGGCGGTGCTGCAGCTGCCGGGGTCGTAGGTGGGGGCAGAGCCCGTTGCCACCGGCAAAGTGATCTGGCCCCGCTTGCAGGTGCACCGCGCCGTCACCCCGCGCGTGACACCCTCCGGCCATGACTGAAATGACGGCGGCGCGGCAGCGCTCGATGTGGGTAGCGGGCCTGTCCACCGTGGTGGAGTGGTACGACTTCACCCTGTACCTGTACTTCGCCACCGTGTTGTCGCGGGTGTTCTTCGGTGGCGGCGAGCAAGCGATGCTGGTCACGCTCGCGGGCTTCGCGGTGTCCTATCTGATGCGCCCGCTCGGCGCGCTGTGCTTCGGCCACCTCGGTGATCGCCTCGGCCGGCGCTGGATGCTGCTGGCCTCGATGGCGCTGATGGCGGCGGCGATGCTGGCCACCGCGCTGCTGCCGACCGCGGCGACGGCGGGCACCACGGCCGGCGTGCTGCTGCTGGTGCTGCGCTGCGTGATGGCGTTCTCGGTGGGCGGCGAATACACCGGCGTGGTCGCCTACCTGCTGGAAAGCGCGCCGGCCCGGCGGCGCGGCCTGGTGACCTCGCTGGCCTCGGCGGCCAGTGAAGTGGGCGCGCTGCTGGCGGTGGCGATTTCTGCAGTGACGGTTGCGATGCTGACGCCCGCGCAGCTCGATGGCTGGGGCTGGCGCATTCCGTTCTTCGTCGGCGCCGCGCTGGCGCTGGTGATTCTCATCGCGCGCTCAGGCATGCACGAATCGCCCGAGTTCGAGCGTCAGCGTCGCGAGGGCAGCATTCCGGCGACGCCGCTGCGCCACGTGCTGCGCAATCATCCTGGCGCCGTGGCGCGCACCTTTGCGATCTCGGCGCTCGGCTCGATCACCTACTACGTGGGCATCACCTATGTGCCGGCGTTCCTGCATGCGCAGGGGCATGACGAGGGCGATGCGCTGTGGCTGTCGACGCTGGCCGCGGTGGCGGTGATCGTGATCACGCCGCTGTGCGGTGCGTTGTCCGACCGTTTCGGGCGGCGGCCCCTGTTGCTGTGGCTCACCGCATTGGCGGCGCTGCTGCCATTGTCGATGTTCGCCTGGATGGCCGATGCCGCGCCGCTGGGTATCGCGCTGGCGGCGGTGGTGCTGGCCTGCGTGGCCGGTGGCATCAGCGCGGTGGCGGCCCCGGCCACGGCAGAGCAGTTCCCGGGCGAAGGCCGGGTCAGTGGGCTGGCCCTGGGGGTCACGATGGCCACCGCGTTGTTCGGCGGGGCCACGCCCTGGCTGGCGCAATGGTGGGTGCAGCGCAGCGGCTGGGCAGCGGCGCCGGGCGCGATGATCGCGCTGGTGGCGGTACTGGTGCTGCCGGTGCTGTGGACACTGCCGGAAACCGTACTGCGTACCCGCCCCGGTGACCGGGGCGGGCGCTGAGGGTTCAGACCGTCAGGGTCTGCTCGATGTCGGCCAGTACCGCGGCCGCATCGACGCCGATGGCGATCGACTGCAGCACGTGGCCATCCCACACGCTGGGGCCGAAGCCCATGCCTTCCGGCTTGGGAATGGTCATGCCGCGGGCAACGCCGTCGGTGGCCACGCGCACGCTGGCGCGCTCGAACTGGAACAGCTCCGGCCGGGTCAGCGCGATGCAGGCGCAGCAGTCGTGCACCACCATGCCCTTGTGGCCGGCCTGCAGGTAGAAGTCGACGTAGTCCTGCGACAGCGCACGCACCAGCTCGGCGTCGGCGCCGCCGACCGCGGCCAGCGTGTCCAGGCCATCGCGGTTCATTTCCACGCGGGTGGTCACGTCCAGGCCGATCGCGGTCACCGGCCAGCGGGCGGTGAACACGATGTCGGCCGCTTCCGCATCGCCCCAGATGTTGGCTTCGGCGGCCGGGGTGATGTTGCCGTTGACGTGGAAGGCGCCGCCCATCAGCACCACGCCGCGCACCAGCCCGGCGATATCCGGGGCCTGCTGCAGGGCCAGTGCCAGGTTGGTCATGCGGCCGACCGCAACCAGGGTCACTTCGCCCGGATGGGCGCGGACCAGGTCGATGATCATCTGGTGGGCCGGTCGCGCATCGGCGCTCACCTCCAGGGTCCCGGGCACCGGGTGGTTGCCCAGACCGTTGTGGCCGTGGATGTGCACCGGCCAGGCTTCCGGCGTGGCGTCCGGCTGCAGCGGGCCTGCGGCGCCACGTGCGACCGGAGCGTGCAGGCCCCAGGCCTGCTTCAGGTACAGCGCATTGTGGGTGGTCGAATCCACCGACGCGTTGCCGAAGGTGGTGGTCACCGCGATCAGGTCGATCTGCGGGTGCTTGTGCAGGTACAGCAGGGCCAGGGCGTCGTCGACGCCCGGGTCGGTATCGAAAATGACTTTCAGCATGTTGTTGTTCTTCTTCTTCCGTGTGGTACAGGGGGGCCGGCGGCGGTGATCGCGGGCCGGCGCACCCCACATTGTCCCATCTTCATGACAGGCAGGGCGAACCGGCGCACCGGTGGTATCGTCGATACCCACGGGAGGGGCGCAGGCCGCAGGTCAGCGGCCGGTGGCCGGATGGGGCCGCCGCCGGCGTGCCTCCCAGGACCCGACATCCCTTGCAAGGAGCTGCGCCATGCTGGCCGTGACCCTCGTCCTGATTGCCCTGGTGCTGGGCCTGAACCTGGTAGCGACGTTCGTGGTGGTGGGCCGCGACGACCTGCCCGTCAGCAGCCGCGCCGGGCAGCTGCTGGTGGTGTGGCTGCTGCCGCTGGTCGGCGCGATCCTGTGCATGGCGATGGCCACCGCCGATGGCTCGCCCGGGCGCGCCGATGGCGCCGGCGGGGGACCGTACGACGCCTCCGGCAGCCATGCCAGCGACAGCACCAGCCCGCACAGCTACGGCGGCGCCGAGTGCGGCAGCGACAGTGGCGGCGGTGGCGATGGTGGCAGCGGCGGCGATTGAGGCCATGGGCGGCGTGCCGGCGGCTGGCCGGCACCCGGATGACCTCAGCGTCCGCCTTCGGTCGGCAGCGGTGCCGGCACGTTCAGCAGGCCACCGGCTGCCACATACGCGGCCAGCGCCTGGCCCTGGCTGAGCAGGTGCCGCTCCATGGTGCGTTCGGCGCCCGTTGCATCGCGGCGGCGGAAGCACTCCATCAGTTCGCGGTGCTCGGCCAGCGACTGCGCGGTGCGTCCCGGCGTCAGCAACTGGCGGCCCCGATGCATCTTCAGGATGCGGTGCAGGTCGTGGGTGATGCGGATCAGCCACGGGTTGCCGGCGTAGTGCTGCACGGTCTCGTGGATGAGGTAGTTGTTGCGATAGTACTCGGCGATGTTGCCGTCGGCGGCGGCCACTTCCATCGCCGCATGCAGCATTTCCAGATGTTGCACGCCGGCTTCGTCGATGTGCTTGACTGCTTCATGCGCGCAGCGGCCCTCCAGCATCGCCATCACCGGGAACAGCTGGTTGAGGTCTTCCAGAGTGAGCCGGGTGACCCGTGCGCCCCGGCCGGCATCGATCTGCACCAGGCCTTCGGCGGCAAGCAGCTTCAACGCCTCGCGCAATGGCGTGCGGCTGATGCCCAGCGCCTCGCACAGCGCTGGTTCGTCGATCCATTCACCCGGCGGCAGGCGATAGTCGTAGATCCGCTCGCGCACATGCTCGGCCACCTCTTCGTACAGAGGGGCACGCTTCTTTGGTGAACGCGGAGCAGGAGCGATGGCCATGCGCAGAGTGTAACGCCAGGCAGTGCCGGCCGCGGCCGGCACCCCCGCGCCCGTTACATCCAGCCCGGAACCACGAACACCAGCCAGGCCAGCAGCGGTCCGAACACCACCACCAGACCGCTGTAGACCAGGAAGCGGCGGAACAGCGTTTCGCGCTCTTCCTTCGCGGCCGAGGCCACCACCAGTGCACCGTTGGTCGAGAACGGACTGACGTCGACGATCGTCGACGATACCGCCAGCGCGCAGATCACCCCGGCCGCGCCCAGGTGCCCCTGCATGAGGAACGGCACCGCCAGCGGAATCGTCGCACCGAGCACGGCCGCAGACGACGCGAAGGCGGACACGATGCCACCCACGTAGCAGACCAGCAGTGCCCCCAGCAGTGGAATGCCGATGCTGGACACGCCGTGGCCGATGAAGTCGACCGCGCCGGCATGTTCCAGCACGCCGATGTAGGTGACCACGCCGCAGATCAGCAGCACCGTCGACCAGCTGATGCCGTCCACCGCGCCCTTCTGGCTCTGCGGCGACAGCAGCGCGAGCACCACCGCCACGGTGATCGAGACCAGGCCGACATTGAGGTTGTAGATCAGTGCAGCGACGCCCAGCCCGAGCAGGCCGACCAGGGTGAACAACCGCTCACGGGTCAGCTGCACCGCGTCCAGCGCCACCGGATCATTGGACAGCGTGCCGCCGCCAGCAGCCACCAGCGCGCCTTGGCCTTCGATCGCGAACTGCCGCGAGGATGCCTGCGGACCACCGGCCAGCGCCAGATCCGCGTTGCCGATGGCCGCCGTGGCGGTGATCGAACCGCGACGCAGCAGCGCGATGCCGCCGAAGGCGAAGAAGCAGATCACCGCCATCATCAGGTTGAAGCCCAGGCTGGTCAGGAACACCGCCATCTCGGTCACTTCCAGTCCCGCCTTCTGCACCACGCCGTTGGTGATGCTGCCGTACACGCTGATCGGCGAGAAGCCACCGGCCTGGGCACCGTGGATCACCAGCAACCCCATCATCAGCGGATTGATCTGGTACTGCTTGGCAAACCGCAGCGCGACCGGGCCGATGATCGCCACTGCGGCCGGGCCGAGGGCGCCGAACGCGGTCAGCACGGCGGTGATCACGAACATCACCCACGGAATGGCCACGATGTGGCCACGAACCGCCTTCACCGCCCAGTGCACCAGCAGATCGATGGTGCCGTTCTTCTGCGCGATGGCGAACAGGTAGGTGATGCCCACCAGGGTCAGGAACAGATCGCCGGGGAAGCCGGCCAGGACCTCCTTGCCCCCCATGTCGACCCACAGCCCGCCGATGATGAAGGCCAGCGCGAAGGCGACGGCACCCATGTTGATCGGCATCGCGGTGGCGACGATGAACATGATCACCAGACCGATGATCGTTGCGATTTGTGGACTCATGCGCCCTCCCAGACACGTGACTCGCGTACAGCTCGGATGGAGGCCCGCCATCCCGGGGTAAGGCGACGTACTGCGTGTTGCGTACTGCTCGAACCCGTTACTGCAGCCGTTCCAGCGCGCTGCGGACCCACGCCGCCGCGCCTTCCAGGCTCTGGAACTCTTCCACCGCGCGCACCTCGCAGCACGGGTAGGACGGCGCGACCATGCGCGCCAGCGCGGTGCCCGGGCCCAGCTGCAGGAACACCCGCGCGCCGCGCTCGAAGGCCTGGCGCACCACCTGTGCCCATTCGATGGTCTGCGCCAGCTGCGCCGACACCGTGTGCACCGCCGTCGCGCGGTCACGTACCGGCCGCGCATCGATGCCGGCCAGCAGCGGCAGGCGTGGCGCCTGCAGTGGCGAGGCATCGAGCGCTGCGGCGAACGCTGCGACGGCAGAGCGCAGCAGCGGGGTATGCGCCGGCACATGGACCGGCAGCGGGCGGACCTCCGCCCCCAGCGCGCGTGCGGCATCGGCCACCGCCTGCAGGGATGCCTGCAGGCCGCCGACGATGAAGTGATCCTGGCCGTTGGCGATGGCCACATGCGCACCGTGTGCATCACAAAGCGGCTGCAGGGTATGGCGCTGCAGCCCCAGCACCGCCTGCATGCCCGCATCGGCAGGGCTGGCGGCATCCATCAGCCGCGCGCGCTGCGCGGCAAGGTCCAAACAGGTGCGTGCATCGATGCTGCCGGCAACCGCATGTGCGGCCAGCTCGCCGATGCTGTACCCGGCCACCACCGTGGGTGCGGGCAGGGCATCACGCAGCGCCTGCCAGTGCGCCAGCGTTGCCGCGCACAGCAGCGGTTGTGCCAGCGCATTGTCGAAGCGTGCTGCATCGGCGGCGGCTGCGAACACGTCGCGGCCCATTGCCGTGCTGGCGGCATCCAGGACATCGTGTGCGCCAGGCACTGCGCGCACGCGATCGAACATCGCCGCATGCTGCGCACCTTGCCCGGGGCAGAGCAGGGCAAGGCTCATGTGCCCTCCTGCTGCAGCAGGAACCAGCTGCAGGCCAGCAGGTCGGCACTGCCGCCCGGGCTCAGGCGACGCGCGACGAAGCCATCGCCGATGCTGCGCAGCCGTGCTTCCCAACCGGGTGCGAAGGCACCGCCCGCATCGAGGAAGCGGCGGGCCTGCTGCTGGGCCCAGGCCAGCCCGTCGGCGCCGCCACGGTGCAGCAGGTTCAGGTCATCCACCTGTGCAACCAGCTGCATCAGGGTCTGGCACAGCGCCGCATCACGCGACAGGCCGTTGTCCAAGGCATGGCGCAGGGTCGGCACGGCCAGCTCGCGCAGCACGGGGTAACCGGCGGCGGCCTGTTCGCGCACGCCCGGTACGCCATGCCGCAGGCGTGCACGCTGACCGGGGCTGCGTGCATCCAGCGGTGCGCTGGTGAAGTCATCGGCCCAGTGCTGCACGACCACGCAGACCTGTGCGGCGGGCGCGGCGTGGCCCTGCGGGTGGCGGCAGCGCGCGGCGGCGGCGACCAGCAGGCCCAGGCTGAAGATCGCGCCACGATGGGTGTTGATGCCGCCGGTCGCGCGCAGCATTGCCGCTTCGGCGGCAAGCCCATGCGCGCGCAGCTCGGCGAACGCTGCGTCGGCGGCACCGGCGTGTGCGACCGCAGTGAAGTAGTGGCGCAGCGCGAACAGGCTGCGCAGGAAGGTAGCGGCATCCATGTCGTCATGGCTGCCGGTATCGAACGGGGTGACCAGGCCCGGCTTGGGGGCGCAGGCCAGTTCGGCATGCAGGCTGGCGATGGCCAGGCGACCCAGGCGCGCGCTGTCGACGCGGTGTGCAACCGGCAGGGCAGCCTGCGCGCGGGCATTCATGCGGCCACTCCGGTGGCGACGAAGAGGCGCTCGCGGGCTTCCAGTGCAGCGCCGTGCAGGCGTTTGACCAGCACCTGGCGCGTGTCACCGGCGTATTCGCGCCAGTTCACCGCGCCACCGTCGGCCAGGCACAGTTCGCCGTCCACCCGGCGGCCGTGCTCGCGCTCCCAGCCCCGCAGGCGCGTGACCAGTGCATCTGCCTGCGCAGCGCCGGCCACCGGCCACAACAGATCGATGTCCGACGCTGCATGCACATAGGGCAGGCCAATGAGGTGCTGCCAGGCGAAAGCGCCGAAGACGCGGGCCGGTGCAATCCGCGCGAGCGCGTGCAACGCGGCCTGCCAATCGCTGGCAACGCCGCTGGCGAGCACCGCGTCCAGCGTCGGTGGCGGCTGCTGGCATTGCACATCCTGCAGCGCAACCCGCAGCGCCAGGCGCTGTTTGCCTTCGCTGGGCGGCAGCGGCACGCCCAGCCGCAGTCGCGGGTCGGGATCATCCACCGCGCGGCGCGCCACCATGGCGGGCAGCCCCTGCGCGAACCACGCCGCCAGGCGCGGTTCGTGCGCAGCCACGTCGGCCCGCCAGTCGGCGTTGGCCGACAGCCAGACCAGCGTGTGGCGGGCGGGCCGGTCAGGCATCGCCGTGGGCCACTGCCGTGCAGACATCCGCAGCCAGCGCACGGCCGCCACGCTGTGCGCCGCGTGCCGCCCGCAGATCGCCCGTGCTGGGCGTGCGCAGCGCCTGCAGCAGGTGCTGGGCCAGGTCGCCGTCCCACAGCGATTCAACCGCACCCATCGCGACATAGTTGGCCACGCCTGGCGCGAACACCGGCGAGCTCTGGCTGAGCGCCTGCAGCTTCTCCAGCGGCTGCTTGGTCACCCGCGCCATCGCGCGCAGGTCCATCACCCGTACCTGTGCATCGGGCAGGGCGTGGATGTGATCGGCCATCAATCCGAATGACAGGAAGCCGCCGCTGACCGACTCGCCGTACACCAGCGCCAGCAGGCGGGCGCCGCGGCGGCGCGCCAGGTCCAGGGTCTGTGCCAGATGCGCGAAGTAGCCATTGATGCCCAGCAGTTCATCGCGGCGCGCCAGCCGCTGGCCGGCGGTGTCGACCAGCATCACGATCGGCCGCTGGGGATGTGCGGCGGTGCTGGCCAGCACGCTGTCGGCCAGCGCCAGCGCGTGATCCACGCCCACTTCGATCCGGTCGGTGGTGCCGATCACGGTCACCTCGCCATCGTCGGTGGTGGCGCTGCCGGAAAGCACCGAATCCTTCACCGTGATCGCGTGTCCACGCGGGAACAGCGCATCCAGCAGGGAATCCAGCGAGAGGGTCATGGCAGGCTCCGGTCCGCAGTGGCGGCAAGGAAGACATCGGTATCCAGCAGCGGCAGGCGCTCGGGGTCGGCAATGCCCTGGCGTGCCCAGATCTGCAGTCCGTCGTTGCAGTCACCCCACGCATCCACCCGCGCCTTGAGCGCGGCATGCCGGGCCTGCAGCACGGCCAGTGCCGCCTCGGTGTCGCTGCTGGCGGTGTCGGCCTGCAGCGCGTCGAACGCGGCCTGCGCGAACGCGCTGATGGCATCGGGCACCAGCACCTGCGCCTGGTCGATCAGGTAGCGGTGCTTGCCGCCGGTGATCCGCCACACCAGTGCGCGGTCGCGCGCGTCGAATTCCTCCACACCGCGCACGGTCTCGATCACCTCCGGGCCGGACAGCGACAGCCGCCCCTCTTCGGACATGATCACCGTGGTGCAGCAGCGGGCGACGATGCCCATGCCACCGAACGCGCCGTTGCCGCTGCCGATCAGGGCGACCACCGGCACGCCGGCCGCGCGCGCATCCAGCGTGGCGCGCATGATCTCGGAAATGGCGATCAGCCCGGCGTTGGCTTCATGCAGGCGCACGCCGCCGGTATCGAGCAGCAGCAGCACGCCGTCGGGCCGGGTGAGCGCCGCGCGGCGCAGCAGCCCGGCCAGCTTGGCGCCATGCACCTCGCCCACGCCGCCGCCCATGAACTGCCCCTGCTGCGCGGCCAGCAGCACGCGCTTGCCGTGCAGCGTGGCCTCGCCGACGACGATGCCATCGTCAAACGCGGCCGGCTGGTCCAGCTGGGCCAGGTGCGGGCTCATCATCCGCCGCGCCGGGCCAAGCAGTTCGCGGAACGAACCTGCGTCGACCAGCCCGGCGATGCGCTCGCGGGCGTCGGCTTCGTAGTAGCTGTGGCGCTGGGCGGGCCTCATCGCGGGCCCTCCGCACGCAGCGTTTCCACGGCCTGGTCCAGACGCAGGCTGACCACCGCCGGGGTGGCGCCGGCGTCGTTGATCGACACCTGTACATCGCGCAGCGGATGGCGCTGGGCGAAGTCGGCGATCACCGCCTGCCACACCGCACCGAAGCCGCGTGCGGCGGTGACGATGCGCACCGCCATCGCCCCGTCCAGCGCAGCGGGTTCCAGCAGGATTTCCAGATTGCCCGAGGCCAGCACACCGACCAGCACCGCATCGCGCGGGAAGTGCACCGGGGTACTGCCGTCG
The DNA here is from genome assembly GCF_030549525.1 of Stenotrophomonas sp. 704A1. NCBI lineage: Bacteria > Pseudomonadati > Pseudomonadota > Gammaproteobacteria > Lysobacterales > Lysobacteraceae > Stenotrophomonas > Stenotrophomonas tuberculopleuritidis. Next base: position 1,246,140 of record NZ_CP130831.1, read on the forward strand.
AATCGATACTCGAGGGTTTCCATGGTCTGCCCCTTACCAGTTGCGGAAGCGCTTGGGTGGGTCATACAGGCCGCCCGACCAGCGCACCAGGTCCTTCACCGAACGTGCGGCCAGCAGATCGCGGCTGGCGTCGCGCACGTTGATGCCCAGATCCTGCGGACGCCGGATCACGCCGCGGTCGCGCAGGTTCTCCACCATGGCGCGGTCGCGCCCGAGGCCGACGGCGGTGTAGCCGGACACGCCGCGGATCGCCTGCTCGCGCTCTTCCGGCGTGCGGCACAGCAGCAGGTTGGCAATGCCTTCTTCGGTCAGCACGTGGCTGACGTCATCGCCGTAGATCATCACCGGCGGCAAGGGCATGCCGGCGCGCTCGGCCAGCGCCCACGCATCCAGGCGCTCGACGAAGGCCGGGGCCATGTGTTCGCGGAAGGTTTCCACCATCTGCACCACCAGCTTGCGTCCGCGCGGCATCTCGCCCGGGCGCGCGGCCTGCTGGCCGGCCTTGATCCAGGCGTCGCTGGCATGGCGGCGGCCGCGGGCATCGGAGCCCATGTTGGGCGCGCCGCCGAAGCCGGCGATGCGGTCGCGGGTTGCGGTGGAGCTGTTGCCCTGCAGATCGATCTGCAGCGTGGAGCCGATGAACATGTCGCAGGCATACAGGCCGGCGGTCTGTGAGAACGCGCGGTTGGAGCGCATCGAGCCGTCCGCACCGGTGAAGAACACATCGCCGCGCGCGGCGATGTACTGCTCCATGCCCAGTTCCGAACCGAACGAATGCACCGATTTCACGAAGCCCGATTCGATGGCGGGAATCAGCGCCGGGTGCGGGTTCAGCGCCCAGTGCTGGCAGATCCTGCCCTTCAGCCCCAGTGATTCGGCGTAGGTCGGCAGCAGTAGTTCGATCGCTGCGGTGTCGAAGCCGATGCCGTGGTTGAGGCGGTTGACGCCGTACTCGGCGTAGATGCCCTTGATGGCCATCATCGCCATCAGCACCTGGATCTCGGAGATCTGCGCCGGGTCGCGGGTGAACAGCGGTTCGATGTGGTTGGGGCGCGGTGCCTGCACCACGAAGTTGACCCAGTCGGCGGGGATGTCGACGCGGGGGAGGGTGTCGACGATTTCGTTGACCTGGGCGATCACGATGCCGCCACCGAAGGCGGTGGCCTCGACGATCACCGGGGTGTCTTCGGTGTTCGGGCCGGTGTAGAGGTTGCCGTGGCGGTCGGCGGCCTGCGCGGCCACCAGCGCCACGCGCGGGGTGAGGTCGATGAAGTAGCGGCCGAACAGTTCCAGGTAGGTATGGATCGCGCCGATCTGGATGCGGCCTTCGGCCACCAGGTTGGCCAGCCGCACTGACTGCGGCCCGGAGAAGGAGAAATCCAGCTTCGAGGCGATGCCGCGTTCGAACACATCCAGGTGCGAGGGCAGCGACAGCACCGACTGCACCATGTGCAGGTCGTGCACCCGCGCGGGATCCAGGTCGGCCAGGGCCTGGGCGAGGAAGTCGGCCTGCTTCTGGTTGTTGCCCTCCAGGCAGACCTTGTCGCCCGGCTCCAGCAGCGCGTGCAGCAGTTCGCCGATGTCGGCGGCGGCCACTTCGCGGCCGCGGGCCCAGGGCGCGGCCCGTTCCAGGCGAGCCTGGCGGCTGCGTTCCAACGTATCCCAGCTCGGGTTCATCGACCGGCTTCCGCGTGGTGTTGACGTAATTACGCCATAATTACGGCGCCGGCTGCAACTCGCAGTGCAGCAAACCCGGGCGCGTCGACCGCCAGCCGTATTCATCTTTCCCTCGTCCCCTGTACGCTCGGTCTTCTTCACCGGCACCGACCGGCCGTCCACAGGGGGACACACGCATGGATATTGGGAACCTGGCTGCCGGCATGGCACGCACGCGCCGGCTGGTGCGCACATTCGCCTTTGGCCTGCTGGCGCTGTATGCGCTGGTTCTGCTGGTTGGCCAGACGATCAGCGGCGAGCCACCCGTGCTGTGGGCCTGGGGCCTGCCGGTGCTGTTCGCAGGCATCGCCGGGTTCAATGCCCGCCGTCTGCTGGCCCGCCATGATGAGGTGCGCGAGCGTGCGCGTGTCGATCAGGTCCAGCAGACATTGTCATCACTGGACAACGATGCACGAGCCGCACGCCTGTTGCGGCTGAAGCGCAGGATGCTGATCGGCGGTGTTTCAGTAGTGGCCAGCGTCGCCACGTTGCTGTTGATTCCCGCCGATTACCCGCGTGCGGTTGCGTGGACCTGGCTGTGGCTGTTCGTCAGTGCGTTCATGACGTTGGCCTACTGCGGCGGATTCCTGCTCGCTCGCGGTTCGCTGCGGTGAATCTTCGCCGGGCATGGCCCGGCGCTACCTGGGGTCTGGCTCCAGGCCATGGGCCCCTCACATCTGGGGGTCGGAGCCCTTTCCTGCGGAAAGGGACCCGACCCCGGTGCCTGCCTCAGAACTTCCAGCGCAGGCTGGCCGCCACGAAGCGCGGTTCGCCGTAGTTGTTGTAGTCCAGGTTGGCCCAGTAGGTCTTGTCCAGCGCGTTGCGCACGCTCAGCGTGGCTGTCCAGTTGTCGCTGATGCGGTAGTTGGCGTTGAACTGCACCAGCGCATAGGCCGGCTGGTTCACCGTGACCGTGCCGCCCAGCGGGTAGGGGATGTTGTAGCCCTGCACCTTGCTCTGCCATTGCACGCCGGCACCCACGCTCAGGCGCTCCAGTGCGCCGCTCAGCTGCAGCTGGGTGTTCAGCTGCAGCAGGTCTTCGGCCGGGTTGGCGTACAGCAGGTCGGTGGCCGCACGGGTGACCTTGACGTGGGTGTAGCCGGCATTGACCGTCCAGCCCGGCAGGATCTCGCCGTTGACGTCCACTTCCCAGCCGCGGGCCTTGGTGCCGTTGACGCCGATGTAGGCCGAGCTGCCATCGCTCAGGGAGCCATCCGGCACGCTCATGTCACGCACGGCGTAGTTGTCCTGCTTGGCTTCGAAGACCGCCGCATTGGCGGTCAGGCGGCCATCCAGCCACTGCGTCTTCAGGCCCGCTTCCAGGTTCGAACCCTGCACCGGAGCCAGCAGGTTCTCGTTGCGGTCCTTGTAGTTCTGCGGATTGAAGATCTCGGTATAGCTGGCATAGGCCGCAACGTTCGGGGTGATGTCGTACACCAGGCCCACGTACGGGGTTACTTCATCGCTGACCTTGTAGGCACCGCTGGTGCCGGTATAGGTGCCGGATGCGTTGTAGGCGCGGGTGCGGGTTTCCCAGCGGCTCAGGCGCGCGCCGGCAATCAGCGCCAGCGGGTCGGCCAGGCGCAGGCGGGTGGCCAGGTACACGCCACTCTGCGTGGTCTTGGCCACGCGGCGCGCACCGGTACGGGTGTAGGTCACCTCGGAAATGTCGCCGTCCCAGGTGTAGACGTTGGGAATGTAGTAGCAGCGTTCGCTGCCGCAGCGCGCCCAGTCGCTCGGGAAATTCAGCGTGGTGGTGTTGGTCGTGCCTTCCAGGTCCGACCACTGCGTACCCAGGGTCACATCGTGCTCCTGGCCCCACAGGCTGAAGGTGCCGGTCAGGTAGGCATCAACGTTGCGGCGGGTGTCTTCCGAATCACCGGCGGCGGTACGCAGGTAGATGCCCGCACCGGTTGCCGGGTCCGGGTTGCCGGTACCGTACAGGCGCATGTTCTGCACGTTGCCGCGGGTATAGGCGGTGTTGATCTTCAGCAGCCAGTTCTCGCCGAAACGCTGTTCCAGGTTGGCGAACACCGTGCTGGTCTCGCGCTGCCAGTAGCTCCACTTCGGCGCCAGGTTGGTCGAGCGCGGCAGGTGCGCGAAGTTGCCCTGGCTGTCGAAGAACGGCACGGTGCCCCAGGTCGAGCCGATCGGGTTGTTGTCCTGGGTCTGGTAGCCGAGGGTGACGGTGGTGCTGTCGGTCACATCGCCTTCCAGCACCGCCATCCCCGCCATCTTGTTTTCCTTGTAGCGGTCGTAATAGAAATCACGATCGGTATAGGCGGCGACCACGCGGCTGCGGAAGCGGCCGTCGGCGGTCAGCGGTGCGGTCACGTCGGCTTCCATGCGGCGGTAGTCCCAGCTGCCGGCGCTGACCGAGAACGAGGCGTCGAACTCCTTGCCCGGACGCTTGCGCAGCAGGTTCACCGTGGCCGACGGCACGCCGGCGCCGCTGAGCAGGCCGTTGGCACCGCGGATCACTTCCACGCGGTCGTAGAAGGCGGTGTCGTATTCCTGGTTGGTCGAGCCGCTGTAGGTGGGAATGCCATCGACCTGGAAATCGGTGATGGCAAAGCCACGCGCGTAGTACAGCGGGCGCTGGGTGTCATAGAAGGACACGCTGACGCCGGTGACGTTGCGCATCACGTCGTTGAGACTGAACAGCGATTCGTCGCGCAAACGCTGCAGGCCGATCACGGTCGACGACTGCGGCGTCTCCTGCAGGGTGATCGGCAGGCGGGTGGTGCTGGACGGCGGCGCGGACTGTTCGGCGCGCACGCTGACCCGGTCCAGGGTCTTGGCATCGGACGCATCGGCGGCCGCCTCGGCGAACGCCGGCGAGGCCGCCACGGTCAGGCAGGACAGCAGGGCAGCCGGCAGCAGTGCACGGCGGGGCAGAGACGAACAGGTAGGCAGGGACATGGAAGGCTCGAGGGCGGGAAGGGGGCGGCAACAGTGGTCCAGCACCCGGGCGGCGGCGTCGGGCACATCAGGTCCATCTGGGAGCGGCGCGGTCATTGCGCAGGGCGTAAATGTAAATAATTCTTAACACCATTACAATTCGCATCATTCGCCAGCGGCTTCGTGGCAGCCAGCAGGCCCAGGCGCCGCACAAACGCGAACGGCCACCCGAAGGTGGCCGTCCGCCACTACCGAAGCTGCCGCAGGCTTACAGCGCCTGCAGTTCCTCGTTGGCGTTGCGCTTTTCCTTGGCCGGTGCCGGAACCGCTGCCGGCATGACCGCCGGGGCCGGCGCCGCCGCATTGGCGTCCACCGGCACCTCCAGGTACGGCAGGCGCAGGGTCTGGCTGGTCAGCGTGCGGATCTCATTGACCAGTGCCGCGCTGTCGTTGAGCTTGCGCCCGTAGGACGGCACGATCTCGCGCAGGCGGGTTTCCCAGCCGGCCTTCATCTGCTCCGGGAACGCCTTGGCCATCAGGTCCAGCATGATCGGCGGCGAGGTCGACGCACCGGGCGAAGCGCCCAGCAGCGCGGCCAGGGTGTGGTCCTTGTCGGTCACGATCTCGGTGCCGAACTGCAGCACCGCACCCTTCAGCGGGTCGCGCTTGATGATCTGCACGCGCTGGCCGGCGGTCACCAGTTTCCAGTCACCCGGCTTGGCAGTGGGGAAGTACTTGACCAGCTCGGCCTGGCGATCGGCATCGTTCAGGCGTGCCTGGCCCATCAGGTACTGCACCAGGTCCAGGTTGTCCTTGCCCACTTCCAGCATCGGGCCGACGTTGTTGTGGGTGACCGACGAATACAGGTCCCACCACGAACCGTGCTTGAGGAACTTGGTGCTGTACAGCGCGAACGGTCCGAACAGCACCACCGGCTTGCCGTCCAGCTTGCGGGCATCCAGGTGCGGCACCGACATCGGCGGCGAACCGGTTTCGGCCATGCCGTAGGCCTTCACGCTGTGCCGCGAGGTCACGTCCTGGCCCTGGAACGCCAGGAACTGGCCACCGACCGGGAAACCGGCGTAGTCCTTCGACTCCGGGATGCCGGACATCTGCAGCAGCTTCAGCGCGGCGCCACCGGCACCGATGAACACGAAGCGGGCATGGGTGGTGCTTTCGGTGCCGGCCTTCAGGTCCTTCACCGTCACGTTCCAGCTCTTGTCCGGGTTCTGCCGCAGCGCACTCACTTCATGGTTGAGGTGCAGGCCGAAATTCGGGCTGCGCTGCAGGCCGGCCGTCAGCTGGCGGGTGATGACACCGAAATTGACGTCGGTACCCAGCGGCATCCAGGTCGCGGCGACCTTCTGCTTCGGGTCGCGGCCTTCCATCAGCAGCGGTGCCCACTGCTTGATCTGCGCCGGATCCTCGGAGTACTGCATGCCGTAGAACAGCGGATTCTTGACCAGCGCCTGCTGGCGCTTGTGCAGGTAGGCGATGTTGTCATCACCCCAGACAAAGCTCATGTGCGGGGTCGGATTGATGAAGTCGCTGGGCTGGCTCAGCCGTCCCTGCTTCACCTGGTGGGACCAGAACTGGCGCGAGACTTCAAACGATTCGGCGATGCCGACCGCGCGCTTGGTCTCGATGCTGCCGTCGGGCAGCTCCGGGGTGTAGTTCAGCTCGGCGAAGGCCGAATGGCCGGTGCCGGCATTGTTCCAGCCGTCCGAGCTTTCACCGGCAACACCGTCGAGGCGTTCGTAGACCTGGATGTTCCAGTCCGGCTGCAGTTCCTGCAGGTAGGTGGCCAGGGTGATGCTCATGATGCCGGCGCCGACCAGTACGACATCGACGGGCTTGTCGTTGCTGGCGGCGGGCACCGAGCGCTTGGTCAGCGGCCAGTACAGGAACAGCGCGGCGGCCAGCAACAGCAGCACGAGCAGGGCGAGCAGGGCCTTGCCAAATTTCTTCATGGGGGCGGGATCGTTGGCGGGGAAGGGGATCAGGATGCGCGAGGAAACGCGAAAGAGCGTGAAGAAACAACGCCTTGCAGCATCCGTGCAGCAATTTTAACCGGTTCCGGTCTGGATTTGATGCAACGCAGCATCCGAGGTTTCGCAGCCCGTCACCCGCGCGCCGGCCATGCCCGGCGATCGCAGCCCCGGTAGCGCCGGGCCATGCCCGGCGACGCCTTCAATCAGACCAGCTCAAGAATCTCGTCACCGGCCTCGTCGATCGCGCCGGTCGGTCGCCACCCCAGGTAGCGGTAGAAGCCGTGCGAGCGCGACCGCGGGTCGGCCGAACAGGCCAGGAACAGCCGCCGGTGGCCGGCATCGCGGGTCAGGCTGACCACCTGCTGCAGCAGCTGGCGGCCGATGCCACGGCCTTCGTACTCCGGCAGCAGCGCCAGCACCAGCACCTCGCCACTGCCACGGTCGGCGAAGCAGTAGCCGGCCATGCGCTCGCCCTCCCAGGCGATGCGGCCGACGAAGTCGCCCGCGGCGATGCCTGCGGCCCAGCTCTCCACGGTGATGCCCAGCGCGGCCAGCTGCGCCGCAGTGAAGGCGTTCTCGCGGGTGCGCCCGCGCAGGTCGATGCAGGCAGCGGCATCATCGGCAAGCGCAGGGCGGTAATGGATCGGCATGTACGTTCCTTGTGCAAGGGGGAGTGACCGGTTGCGCCCGGCCGTGCCCGGCATGAGCCCTCAATCGCTGCCAATGGTGAAGTATTCCGCAGCGAAATAGCCGATCTGGTATGCCAGCGCCATCCCGGCCAGGATCACCTGCGCGCGGGCCGTGCGCAGGTTCCAGCCCAGCACGCACACCACCAGCATCAGTGCCGTGTGCAGCGGGTAGGCCTGGCCGAGCAGCCGCCAGCGGCTTTCCCCCTTGATCGCGGTATCCACCAGGTCCAGCAGGGTCAGTGCCGCGATCACCGCGAAGATCCAGCGGCGGCGCTGCATCAGGTAGTTGCCGTAGCTGTGGTAGTCACGCAGGTCGTCGGGGAACAGCAGCGCACACAGCAGGAACCAGGTCGCGCAGTAACCGATCACGAACAGGTAGGTCTCGAAGGTCCAGCGATGCACCTCGATCAGGCGGAATTCCCACCACCAGAACGTGACCAGCGAGACCAGCGTCCACGCCACCCAGCACAGGTGCAGGGCCGAACAGCCGCGTCGCTGCGGGTGCTCGATCACCTGGGCCAGGCCCTTCAGCAGGGTGGTGATGGACAGGCCGAGGATGATCCCCATCACCACGCGGATATGCAGGAATACCGGTTCGGTCTCCATCGGTCGCGCCCTCGTTGGATGGGCTAATGGATCCACGACCGCTGTGGAAGGAATGCATACGGGCGGTTCAGCGCCGGCGCCGCACCAGCGCCGAGGCGGCGTCCAGCACGGCGCGAGTCAGCAGGGACATGGTCTGCACGTCGCCCTTCCAGTGCTGCCAGTACAACGGCACGTCCTCCCACGCGCGCTGCCGCACGTAGACCAGACGGCCGGCGTCCAGGTGGCGCTTCACCAGCGGCAGCGGATTCATGGTCCAGCCCAGCCCGCCCAGGTTGGCCTGCACGAAGGCACGGGTGGACGGAATCCACCACGTCGGTGCGGTGCTGGGCAGGTCATCGCCGGCCAGGCGGCGGGCGAAGCGCGACTGCATGTCGTCCTTGCGGTTGAACACCAGCACCGGGGCGGTGGCCAGCGCCTGGGCGGTCACGCCCTTGGCGAAATGGCGCTCGCGGAATTCCGGGGTGCAGGTGGCGGCGTAGCGGATGCTGCCCAGGGCGTGGATCTGGCAGCCCTGCACCGGCTCGTCCAGGGTGGTCACCGCGCCCAGCACGGTGCCCTGGCGCAGCAGTTCCACGGTGTGGTCCTGGTCTTCCACGCGCAGATCCAGAGTGGTGCCGGTGCCCTGGGCGAACTGATGCGCGGCCTGGGGAAACCAGGTCTCCAGGCTGTCATGGTTCACCGCCACCGGAATGCTGGCCTGCGGCAGGTCCTCGTCGGCCAGGCCCATCCGGTGCAGCGCATCGTGCTCGAGCAGGGCGGTCTGCTCGGCCAGCTGCACCAGCAGCTGGCCCTCGGCGGTGGCGGTGGCCGGCGTACCGCGCTTGACCAGCAGGCGTCCGATCCGGTCTTCCAGTGCCTTGACCCGCTGCGAGATGGCCGACGGAGTGACATTGAGCGACTTCGCGGCGCGATCGAAACTGCCTTCGCGGATCACCGCGGCCAGGGCGCGCAGCTGGGCATGGTCGATGCGCATGACGATTAAGCTCCGCTAATGTTGGTTTAGTAAGTTTAGCTCGTCTTTTCTATGTTGCGGCGCGACAATGGCGCCCGTTCCGGTGCTGTCCGCCTTCGCGAGGCACCGCCCCCCAGGCAAGACAAGGTAGTGAATCCCATGTTCTCGGTCATCTCCGCCAGCACCGGCCTCGGTGCCTGGTTCTCTGGTGCAGCCACCGGCATCGGCCTGTTCGCCGTGGTGGGTGCCCAGAGCGCCTTCATCCTGCGCCAGGGCATCCTGCGCAGGCACATCGTGCCGGTGGTCGCCACCTGTGCGGCCATCGATGCGATCTTCATCTTCGCCAGCGTGGCCGGCCTGCGCACGCTCACCTCGGCGCTGCCGTGGCTGACCACCGCCGTGCTGTGGACCGGCGTGGCGTTCCTGGCCTGGTACGCGATGAAGTCCGCGCGCCGTGCGATCGCCGGTGGCGGCGGCATGGGCGAGGCCGACAGCGACGACGGCAGCCGCCGCGCGGTGCTGATGGCCGCAGTCGGCTTCTCGCTGATCAACCCGCACTTCTGGCTGGACATGATGGTGATCGGCTCGATCGCCGAGAACTTCGGCAACGCGCGCATGGCCTTCGCTGCCGGCGTGGTCACCGCCAGCTGCCTGTGGCTCACCGCGCAGGGCCTGGGCGCACGCCTGCTGGCACCGCTGTTCACCAAGTCCAGCACCTGGCGCGTGCTGGACGGCACCATCGCCGTGATCCTCAGCATCCTGGCCCTCACGTTGGCGGTGCGCGGGGTCCACTGATCCCGGCGCACGCCCCCCGAACCCACGTCCTTACTCTCTCTCCAAGGTAGTGGCAACGACGGCACCGGCAACGGTGCCGTCGTTTTTTCTGCCCACTGGCGGCGCGGCCGCCTGCCTGCCTAGAATCGGCGAATCTGGACAGGGTGTCCGGGCAGGGAGGGGGAAGGATGCGCAGGACTGTACTTGCCGCGCTGTTGTGCGCGGTCGTGGGCGGGACGTCGGCGGGTACCGGCGGGGTGGACCTGGAGAAGTACCTGAAGCCGGAGTCGTTTTCGAACGTCAAGCTCTCGCCCGGCGGCGAATACGTTGCCGGCACCGTACCACTGGACGATTCCACTGCGCTGGTCATCCTGCGCACGTCCGACCGTAAGCCTGCCGGCGTGTTCCGCCCGCAGGACAGGAACCACGCCAACACCTTTGAATGGGTGAGCAACGAGCGTCTGCTGGTCGGCCTGGCCGAGAAGCTCGGCGTACTCGATACGCCGCAGCCCACCGGTGAACTGTACGGGGTCAATGTCGATGGCAAGGGCGGGGAACTGCTGGTCGGCTACCGCGTGCAGGGGCGCGGGTTGGGCACGCGCATCCAGCCGAAGAAGGTGGAGGACGTCGCGGCCTTCCTCACCGACGAACTGGCGAGCGACGACCGCAATGTGCTGATCGCGGTATGGCCCTTCGCCGAGGACCCCTACACCCGGGTCGAGCGGCTTGATGTGGTCAGTGGGCGTCGCGTGCGCGTTTCCGGTTCACCCGTGCAGCGCGCCGATTTCACTACCGATCATCAGGGTGAAGTGCGCTTCGCCCACGGCGCAGCGTCGGACAACGTCAACAAGCTCTACTACCGCGCCGGGACCAATGCGCAGTGGTCGCTGGTCAATGACGAGTCGCTGAGCCACCGGATAGAAACCGCAATCGGCTTCTCCGAAGATGGCGCGCTGGCCTATCTGCAGGTCGAGCAGCCCACCGGGCCCGATGCCATCGTCAGCTGGAACCCGCAGACCGGCCAACGGCGCGAGGTGCTGCGCGATGGCGTGGTCGATCCCTACGCGATCATCTTCCGCCCGGGCACCCGCGTGCCGGTGGGTGCGCTGTTTGCCGGCGATGCACCGCGTACGCGGTTCTTCGATGAGAAGGGCGCCGATGCCCGTCAGTACCGCAGCCTTGAGGCGGCGTTCGGCGGCCCGGTGTTCATCACCTCCAGCACCCGCGATGGCGGCAAGGTGGTGGTGCAGACGTGGTCGGGCAGCAACCCCGGGGATTTCTACCTGTTCGACACCCGCGCAAAGGCGGCCGAGCATCTGCTCAGCCGCAGCGAATGGATCGACCCGAAGCTGGCCGCCAGCGTGCGTCCGTTCTCGCTGAAGGCGCGCGACGGACTGCCGCTGCACGGCTTCCTGACCCTGCCGCCGGGAAGCGAAGGGCGCAATCTGCCATTGGTCGTGCTGCCGCACGGTGGCCCCTTCGGCGTATTCGATGAGGGCAGCTACAGCAACGAGCCGCAGATGCTGGCGGCGGCAGGGTATGCCGTGTTGCAGGTCAACTTCCGTGGTTCGGCCAACTATGGCCGCGCGTTCACCCAGGCGGGTGCGAAGCAGTGGGGCGCGGCCATGCAGGACGATGTGAGCGACGCCACCCGCTGGGCCATCGCAGAGGGCATCGCCGACAGCAACCGCATCTGCATCTATGGGGCCAGCTACGGTGCGTATGCCGCGATGATGGGGCCGATTCGCGAGCCCGGGCTGTACCAGTGCGCCGCAGGCTACGTCGGTGTGTACGACCTGCCGCTGATGTTCAGCGGTGAGGCACAGTTGAGCGATTCGGCCATGGCCTGGCAGCGCGAATGGGTAGGCGATCCGAAGACCCTGGGAACCCGTTCGCCGGTGAACCTGGCCGCGCAGCTGAAAGTGCCGGTGTTCCTGGCCGCTGGCGGCGAAGACACGCGTGCGCCGGTCAAGCACACCGAGCGCATGGAGGCAGCGCTGAAGGCGGCCGGCTCACCGGTGGAGAGCCTGTACTACCGCACCGAAGGGCACGGTTTCCACCGGCCTGAGCACCAGCGCGAGTACTACAGCAGGCTGCTGGCCTTCCTGTCACGCAGCCTGGGCGGCAGCACCGCCAGCGCCAGCGCGACCGCAGGCGCCGACAAGGCGCCGTAAGGCAGGCGCGCCGCGGACCCGGTGCCGGGCAGGGGGATGCCCGGCTTCAAGGAGAACGTCATGAAGCATGCAAGGGTGCTGGCCGCATGGATGGCCATCTGCGGCGTGGGTGGGGTGGAGGCCGCGGAGGTTTCGCTGGACGGCTACGTGCGCCGCGCGGAGTTCAATGACATCCAGCTCTCGCCCACCGGCGAGTACCTGGCCATGACCTTGCCGCTGGACGGCGCAACTGCCGTGGCGGTGCTGCGTACCGACACGATGGAACTGGTCGGCAATTTCCGGCCGCCCCGCAACAATCATGCCGCCGAGGTCGACTGGGTCAGCGACACCCGCCTGCTCATCGGCCTGGCCGAGAAATGGGGGCCACTGGACCAGCCACGGCCGACCGGCGAACTGTATGCCATCGATGCCAATGGCAAGCGCGGTGATCTGCTGGTCGGTTACCGGGCGCGCCCGGACGAGCCCGGCTTCGTGACCGGACGGGTGGTCGAGCCGGTGGCTGCATTCCTGGCCGATCCGCTGCCGGCGGACGAGCGCAATGTGTTGATCTCGCTGTGGCCGTTTGCCAACGACACCAATACGCGGCTGGAACGGATGGATGTCATCACCGGGCGCCGCGTCCTGGTCTCGCGCTCGCCGGTGCAGCGCGCAACGTTCACCACCGACAATCAAGGTGAACTGCGCTTCGCCCACGGTGCCGCCGCCGACAACGTCAACAAGCTCTACTATCGCCAGGACCGCGATCAGTGGACCCTGGTCAATGACGAAGGCAGCAGCCATCGCGTCGAACGTCCGATCGGCTTCTCCGCCGACAACCGTCTGGCCTACCTGGTGGTGGAGCAGGCGCGCGGTCCCGATGCGGTCATCAGCTGGGATCCGGCCACCGGCGAGCGGCGCACGCTGCTGCAGGACGACGACGTCGACCCGACCCATGTGATCCATCAGCCTGGCACGCGTGTGCCGGTCGGCGTCCGGTTCGTCGGGGCAACCACACGCACGGCCTTCTTCGACGAGAGCTCGGCGATCGCGGCCACCCAGCGCAGGCTTGAGAAGGCCTTCCCCGGGCAGACGGTGAGCCTGGTCTCCGGTACCCGCGACAACGCGCGGCTGCTGGTGAAGGTGACGTCGGCGAGCAACCCCGGTGACTATTTCCTCTACACCACGGCCACCCGCAACGCCGCGTTCCTCACCGGCCGCCATCGCTGGTTCGACCATGACGCCAGCGCCAGTGTTCGCCCGTTCACCCTGGCCGCGCGCGATGGCCTGCCGCTGCATGGGTTCCTGACCCTGCCCAAAGGAAGTGATGGGCGCAACCTGCCGATGGTGGTGGTGCCGCACGGCGGCCCGATCGGCGAGTTCGACGATGGCGGCTTCGAGCGCGAGAACCAGTTGCTGGCCGAGGCCGGCTACGCGGTGCTGCAGGTCAACTTCCGCGGTTCGGGCAACTACGGTCGTGCCCACACCCAGGCCGCTGCCCGGCAGTGGGGGCGTGCCATGCAGGACGATGTCACCGATGCCACGCGCTGGGCGATCAGCGAGGGCATCGCCGACGGCACGCGCATCTGCATCTACGGCGCCAGTTACGGTGCGTACTCGGCCTTGATGGGGGTCGTACGCGAACCCGCACTGTACCGATGCGCGGTGGGCCAGGTCGGGGTGTACGACCTGCCGTTGATGTTCAAGCGCGGTGACATCCAGGATCGCGCCTCGGGGGTCACCTACCTGCGCGAGTGGCTCGGTGATCCGGCCACGCTGGACGCGGTCTCGCCGGTGAACCTCGCTGCGGGCATCAAGGTGCCGGTGCTGCTGGCCGCCGGCCGGGAAGACCTGCGTGCGCCGGTGCAGCACACCGAGCGCATGGAGGCCGCGCTGAAACAGGCAGGCGTGCCGGTGGAAGCGGTCTACTACCCGCGCGAGGGTCACGGTCTCTACGCCGAAGCCAACCAGCGCGACTACTACACCCGGCTGCTGGCATTCCTGTCGCGCAGCCTGGGCGGTGCGACCGCAGCCACCGCCCAGGCCTCAGCCCGTGACAAGGCACCCTGAAGCGGCAACGGCGGCGGCCGTCAGCACCGCCGCCGCAGGGCACGGGGTCACTTCACCCCGTGCATCATCCGCTTCAACAGCGGCGCGGCGATGAAGGCCAGCAGCGCGCACCCCAGGCCGATCCACATCAGCAGCCAGAACAGGTGCGCATAGGCGCCGGCGGCGGCGACCCTGTCCAGCGCCTCGCCTTCGGGCACCTCGATCGCCGCCAGCTTGCCGAACAGCGCAGCCAGCGTCTCCGAGAATGCGGTGGCCAGGAACCAGGTGCCCATCATCAGGCTCATCACCCGCGGCACGGCCAGCTGGGTCACCGCCGCCAGGCCGACCGGCGACAGGCACATCTCACCGCTGGCCAGCAGGAAGTAGGCCAGCACCAGCCACCACACGCTGGCCATTTCACCGGTGGCGCCGACCTGCTGCGCGGCCAGTGCCAGCGGCACGAACGACAGCGCACCGATCACCAGGCCCCAGGCCGATTTCACCGGCTTGCCCGGTTCCCAGCCGCGGCGGTCCATCCAGGTCCACAACGCCGCGAAGGCCGGTGCCAGCAGCACCAGGAACAACCCGCCCAGGTAAGTGAGCGAACCGGCGGTCTGCGGAATCACCAGGCAGTCGCGTACCAGCAGCACCAGCATCAGGGCCACGATGCCGATGAAGAAGGCACGCGGTGCGTTGGAGCGGGGGCGCCGCTCGGACAGGCGCGCGCTGACCACGAAGCCCAGCGGTGCCAGCAGCAGCGACACGATCGACCACGGCAGCGGGGTGCCACCGGTGATCACCAGTGCCGGCACGATGTCCTTGGTCAGCAGGCGATCGGTGAAGGTGACCCACGAACCGTAGGACTGCTCGTACATCGTGAAGAACACCAGCGCCATGAAGATCAGCACCATCAGCGCGATCATCTGCTGGCGCTGCACCGGCGTGCATTGGGTGCCGGTGAACCAGGCGAACCAGACCAGCACGCCGCCCAGCACCACCAGCATCAGCATCAGCGCCAGGCTGATTTCACCGCCGAGCGCGAAGGCGCCGTTGCCGGCAGCCCACATCAGCCAGGCCACCGGCAGCACGCCGATCATCGCGCACAGATAGATCAGCCATTCGCGTGGCAGGCCCAGCACTTTCTGCTTCAGTGCGGCCGGCTGCGGCGGCTCGGCATGGCCCTGCAGGTACTTCTGGCCCCACAGGAACATCGCCAGGCCGGCCAGCATGCCGATGCCGGCCGCGCCGAAGCCGTACTTCCAGCCGTAGGCCTCGCCGAGGAAGCCGC
The DNA here is from genome assembly GCF_030549525.1 of Stenotrophomonas sp. 704A1. Lineage (NCBI taxonomy): Bacteria > Pseudomonadati > Pseudomonadota > Gammaproteobacteria > Lysobacterales > Lysobacteraceae > Stenotrophomonas > Stenotrophomonas tuberculopleuritidis. Next base: position 1,261,255 of record NZ_CP130831.1, read on the forward strand.
ATACCAGCGACGAGAACAGCGCACCCAGGTTGATGCCGGCGTAGAACAGCGAGAAGCCCGAATCGCGGCGCGGGTCGTCCTGCGGGTACAGCTTGCCGACGATGGTGGAGATGTTCGGCTTCAGGAAGCCCACGCCCATGATGATCAGGGCCAGCGACAGATAGGTCACCGCCAGGGCGGAGGTGTCGCGCACCACTTCGCCGTTGACCCGGTACGCCGCGTGTCCTTCGAAGGCCATGCCCAGATGGCCCAGCACCAGCAGGATGCCGCCGAACAGCACGGCCCGGCGCATGCCCAGCCAGCGGTCGGCCAGCATGCCGCCGAATACCGGGATGCAGTACACCAGGCCGCCATAGGCGCCGAGCAGGTCCAGGCCGGCCTTGTCGCCGAACAGGTGGTACTTGGTGAGATAGAGCAGCAGCAGCGCCTTCATGCCGTAGAAGGAGAAGCGCTCCCACATTTCGGTGAAGAAGCAGACGTAGACGCCTTTCGGATGCCCCAGGAAGTCGTCGGAAGCAAGTGCGGTGGAATTCATCGCCGGGATTATAGGCGTGTGCCACAGGCACACGCCGGGTAGCGCCGGGCCATGCCCGGCGAGCGCGCAGCGCGGCCAACCCCCTCCGGCACCCGGTAGCGCCGGGCCACGCCCGGCGAGCGCGTTTCAGGCACCCGGTAGCGCCGGGCCATGCCCGGCAAGCGCGCCTCAGGCACCCGGGTAGCGCCGGGCCATGCCCGGCGGAGCACTCACAGATACCGCAGCCAGGCCAGATCACGCCGCCGTGCCTTGAACCTCGCGAACGCCAGCGTCGGCGGGTACAGCACCACCGCCAGCGCGCAGGCCACCAGCAGCAGGCCGGCCACCGAATCCAGTGCGTACAGCTCGCCCTGGGTCGGGCCCCAGGTCGCCAACGCAGCCAGATACAGCAGCTTCAGCACATACAGGTGCAGCAGGTAGAAGAACATCGGCGCCGCGCCGATATCGGCCAGCGGCCGCAGCGCACGGGCCAGCGGCGGCCATTCGTACAAGCGCAGCAGCAGCAGGCCCACGCCCAGCGTCAGCAACAGGAACTGCAGTGACGGCGGGTACTTGGTCACGTTGAACACGCTCATCCAGGTGCGCAGCGTGCTGGTCTGGTACTGCCACGGCGCATCGCCGTACTGGTTGGCAAAGCGCAGCAGCGCGAACAGCGCCAGCGCGCCCACGCCAGCCCACAGCAGCCACTGCCGGCGCTGCTGCGGGTCACGTCCGGCGGCGAACCACGGCCCCATCAGATAGCCCAGGGCAATCACCCCGATCCACGGCAGCACCGGGTAAGAGGTGCGCACGCGCATCACGCCGGCCTCGATCCAGTCGCGCTGGTGCAGCACCTTCCACAGCACGGCCAGCACGCCGTTGCCCTCCACCCGCACGCCGTCGAACAGGTTGTGGCCGGCCACCAGCAGCACGCCCAGCACCAGCAGCGCCGGGCGCGGCAGCCACAGCAGGCCGGCCAGCGCGATCATGCTCAGCCCGATCGCCCAGATCACCTGCAGGTACAGCGTGTCCGGCGGGAACTGGAAGGTCCAGGCGAAGCTCACCAGGGTCAGCTCCAGCAGCACCAGGAACAGGCCGCGCTTGAGCAGGAAGCTGGCCGTGGCGCGGCGTGGGTCGGCCTGGCGCTGGCCGTACAGCCACGCCGACATGCCGGTCAACAGCACGAACACCGGCGCACACAGATGCGCCAGCAGGCGGCACGCGAACAGGGCAGGGGACACGCTGGCCGCATCCATCGGGTCGCTGACCTGGTACTGCAGGAAGAAGGTCTCGCGGACGTGGTCGATCAGCATCAGCAGCATCACGGTGCCGCGCAGCTGGTCGATGGAGGCCAGCCGGGGGGAGGAAGGGGGCATGCAGAAGGAAAGGTGCAGGTGTATGTAAAGTTATAACATGCCAATTGAGCTGCGCCCAGCCGGGCTTTGCCGGATCGGCTGGTTGGCCATGCCGATGCGGGGACAGGGCGCTCCACGGCTGGCCCCCATCCTTTGGCACGCTGGACTTGCCGGGGCCTGAACGCTAGCGTGGCAGGGATTTTTTGCCAGCAGGGGCTTCCATGAACCACGACGCTGCGCCCAAGCAGCTCACCTTCCGCGCAGTGGCCCTGGCCATCGTGCTGGCGGTGGTGCTGTCGGCCGCAAACGCCTACCTCGGTCTGTTCGCAGGCCTGACCATCGCCACCGCCATTCCCGCCGCGGTGATTTCCATGGGCGTGCTGCGCCTGCTGGGCGGTGGCTCGATCCTGGAGAACAACATCGTGCAGACCGGCGCTTCGGCCGGTTCGTCGATCGCCGCCGGTGTCATCTTCACCATCCCGGCGCTGGTCATCATGGGCTACTGGCCGGACTTCAAGTACTGGTGGGTGCTGGGCATCGCCGGCCTGGGCGGCCTGCTGGGCGTGCTGTTCTCGGTGCCGCTGCGCCGTTCGATGATCGTCGAGGATCCGCTGCCGTTCCCCGAAGGCAAGGCCGCCGCAGAAGTCCTCAAGGCCGGTGAGAACCCCGGCCCGGGCCTGAAGATCCTCGGCCTGTCGGCCGTCATCGGCGCCTTCGTCAAGCTGGCCGCCGAAAGCGGCCTGCGCCTGATCCCCGATGCCTGGTCGACCTCGGCTTACGTCGGCAGCTCCAAGATCACCGCCTTCATCGGCACCAACCTGTCGCCGGCCCTGCTGGGCGTGGGCTACATCGTCGGCCTCAACGTCGGCATCGTGGTGGTGTCCGGCTCGATCCTGACCTGGCACATCGCCATCCCGATCTACCAGGCGTTCTTCATGAACACCGATCCGGCGCTGGCCGCGTCGGTTGCCACTGCGTCGTCCACCGAAGCGGCGTTCGCCATCTGGGGCGCCAAGATGCGCTACCTCGGCGTCGGCGCGATGCTGATCGGCGGCATCTGGACCCTGATCTCGCTGCGCAAGTCGCTGCTGAACGGCGTCAAGAGCGGCTTTGCCGCCGCGCGCAAGAGTGGCGGCCCGGTGCTGGCCCACACCGAACGCGACCTGCCGATGAAGTGGATGCTGGTGGCCCTGGTGGTCTTCGTGCTGCCGCTGCTGGCCCTGTACCAGGCCATCGTCGGCCAGTGGCACGTGTCGATCCCGATGACCCTCATCATGATCGTCGCCGGCTTCCTGTTCGTGTCGGTCTCGGCTTACCTGGCCGGCCTGATCGGTTCGTCCAACAACCCGGTCTCGGGCATCACCATCTCCACCATCCTGTTCGCTTCGGCCGTGCTGGTGGTGCTGCTGGGCGCCGACGGCCTCAAGCCGGTCGGTGCCGGCGGTGCGCCGCTGGGTGCGGTGGCCGCGATCATGATCGGCGCGGTGGTCTGCTGCGCCGCCGCGGTGGGCGGTGACAACCTGCAGGACCTCAAGGCCGGCTACATCGTCGGTGCCACCCCGTGGAAGCAGCAGCTGATGCTGGGCATCGGCGCGTTCTCGTGCGCGCTGATCATGGCCCCGGTGCTGAACCTGCTGGCCACCGCCTACGGCATCGGCGTGAAGTCCGAGCTGCATCCGAACGCGCTGGCCGCCCCGCAGGCCAACCTGATGGCCTCGGTGGCCAAGGGCCTGTTCGGTGGCGAACTGCCGTGGACCTTCATCGGCATCGGTGCCGTGGTCGGTGCGGTCATCATCGCCTTCGACAGCTGGCTGAAGTCGCGCAATGCGCGCTTCCGCGTGCCGGTGCTGGCCGCCGCCATCGGTATCTACCTGCCGCTGGAACTGATGGTGCCGATCTTCCTCGGTGGCCTGATCGCCTACCTGGTCGAGCGCTTCCACAAGGTGCGTGGCGATGACGAGGAAGGCCGCGACCGCGTGCACAAGCCGGGCGTGCTGTTCGCCGCCGGCCTGATCACCGGCGAGGCCCTGATGGGTATCGCCATCGCCGTGCCGATCGTGGTCAGCAGCCGCGCCGACGTGCTGGCCCTGCCGTTCCACCTGCCGGCCGCGCAGTGGTTCGGCCTGGCCGTGCTGTTCCTGGTGGGCTGGCTGATCTACCGCACCGGCAAGCGCGCCATGGCGTAACGCCGTGCCCATGTAGAGCCGAGCCTGTGCTCGGCTGCCTTGGCAAACCGCGCTACGGCGCGGTTTGCTTTTTCTGGCGGCGCGGCGACCCCGGCCGGGCTGCCATGACCGATGGCCTTGGCAGCCCCGGCCGCACGGGCCTACCATCGGTCTTTTGCCGTCCTGCGGAGACCCCGATGAAACTGCGTCATGCCCTGCTGCCACTGAGCCTGCTGGCCGCCCTGCCCAGCGTTGCCGCTGCCCGTGGCCTGGAGATCCGCGACATGGTGGCCATGGACCGCGTTTCGGCGCCGGTGCTGACCGCCGACGGCGGCACCGTGGTGTTCGCCAAGCGCAGCACCGATGCCAACCTCAAGGCCAGCACCGCGCTGTTCGCGCGCAACCTGCGCACCCGCGATGCGGCACCGCCGAAGCAGATCACCCCGGCCGGCTGGAACGTCAATTCGGCATCGCTGTCGGCCGATGGCCAGACCGTGTATTTCCTGAGCGCCAAGAACGGCAGCCAGCAGCTGTACGCGCAGCCGATCAGTGGCGGCACGCCGCGCCAGCTGACCGATTTCCCGGTCGACGTGGACAGCTACCACGTGTCGCCGCAGGACGACCGCGTGCTGTTCAGTGCCGGCGTGTTCCAGGCCTGCGCCTCGGACCTGGCCTGCACCGAGAAGAAGCTGAAGGACACGAAGGACGCCAAGGCCAGTGGCCAGGTGTGGGATTCGCTGTTCGTGCGCCATTGGGACACCTGGAACGATGGCCGCCGCAACACGCTGTTCGTGGCACCGCTGCCGGCAGGCAAGGCCGGTGCGGTGAAGGGCGCTTCGGCGCTGAGCGCGACCATCGACGGTGATGCGCCGTCCAAGCCGTTCGGTGGCAACGATGATTTCGCGTGGTCGCCGGATGGCGCCAGCGTGGTCGCCAGCATCCGCGTGGCCGGCAAGCAGGAGCCGTGGTCGACCAACTTCGACCTGTACCGCTTCGACGCCGCCGGCAAGCAGGCGCCGGTCAACCTGACCGCCGCCAACCCGGCCTGGGATGCCGGCCCGGTGTTCAGCGCCGACGGCAAGACCCTGTTCTACCGCGCGATGAAGCGCCCGGGTTTCGAGGCCGACCGTTTCGGCCTGATGGCGATGGACCTGGCCAGCGGCAAGACCCGCGAGATCGCCCCGCAGTGGGATCGCTCGGCCGGCGGCATCACCCTGTCCGCTGACGGCGCCAGCATCTACACCACCGCCGATGACCTCGGCGAGCACCCGCTGTTCCAGATCGACGTGGCCAGCGGCAAGGCCACCCGGCTGATCGGCGACGGCAGCGTGACCGCGGTCGACGTGGCCGGCAACAGCGTGGCGATCACCCGCAACAGCCTGAAGAGCAACGACCAGGTGCTGGTCGGCCTGCTGCCGGCCGCCGGCGAAGCCATCGGCGAGCTGCGCGCGCTGACCCCGGCCGCCGGAGACGTGCTGAAGGATGTCAGCTTCGGCGACTACGAACAGTTCGAGTTCAAGGGCTGGAACAACGACACCGTGCACGGCTACGTGGTCAAGCCGCACAACTACCAGGAAGGCAAGTCCTACCCGGTCGCGTTCCTGATCCACGGCGGCCCGCAGGGCAGCTTCGGCAACGGCTGGAGCTACCGTTGGAACCCGCAGACGTACGCGGGCCAGGGCTACGCAGTGGTGATGATCGACTTCCACGGCTCCACCGGCTACGGCCAGGCCTTCACCGATGCGATCAGCCAGCACTGGGGCGACCGCCCGCTGGAAGACCTGCAGAAGGGCTGGGACGCGGCGCTGAAGAAATATTCCTTCCTCAACGGCGACAAGGCCTGCGCGCTGGGCGCCAGCTACGGCGGCTTCATGGTCAACTGGATCGCCGGCAACTGGAACAGCCCGTTCAAGTGCCTGGTCAACCACGACGGTGTGTTCGACCAGCGCATGATGGGCTACGCCACCGAAGAACTGTGGTTCACCGAGTGGGAGCAGGGTGGTACCCCGTACCAGAAGGCGGCGAACTACGAGAAGTTCAACCCGGTCAACCACGTGGCTGACTGGAAGAAGCCGATCCTGGTCATCCACGGCCAGCAGGACTTCCGTATTCCGGTTGAGCAGGGCCTGGCCGCGTTCACTGCGGCGCAGCGCCAGGGCATCGAATCGAAGTTCCTGTACTTCCCGGATGAGAACCACTGGGTGCTGAAGCCGAACAACAGCATCCTGTGGCATGACACCGTCAACGCCTGGCTGAAGCAGCACATCGGCAATTGATGACTGCAGCGCCGCCCTTCGGGGCGGCGTCCTGCTTTCTGTAGAGCCGAGCCCTGCTCGGCTGCTCTGCCCTCCTTCCACCAACAGCAGCCGAGCATGGCTCGGCTCTACACGAGCGCCTGCATGCCTTCGACCGCCCTGATCCAGAACGACATCGTCGTGTTCGGTTTGATCGCCGCCACCCTGGGCGCCGTGTTCTGGACCGCCTCGCGCGAGCAGGGGCTGTGGAAGCGCTTCTACACCTTCGTGCCGGCGCTGCTGCTGTGCTATCTGCTGCCGGGCATCTACAACACCGTCGGCCTGATCGACGGGCAGAACACCCAGCTCTACAACCCGGTGGCGCGCGACATCCTGCTGCCGGCGGCGCTGATCCTGCTCACCCTGGCAGTGGACATCAAGGGCATCCTGCGGCTGGGCCCGAAGCTGGTGCTGATGTACCTGGGCGCGTCGGCCAGCATCATGCTCGGTGCGGTGGTGGCCTTCCTGCTGATGCGCGCCGTGCATCCGGAAACCGTGGCCGGCGATACCTGGGCCGGCATGGCCGCGCTCGCCGGCAGCTGGATCGGCGGCGGCGCCAACATGCTGGCAATGCGTGAGGTATTCGATGTCAACGCCACCACGTTCGGCCAGTTCGCGGTGGTCGATGTCGGCGTGGGCTATGTGTGGATGGCGGTGCTGATCTTCCTGGCCGGTCGCGCGGCGAAGATCGACGCGCGCAGCGGCGCCGATACCTCGGCCATCGATGAACTGAAGGAGCGCATCGCACGCTTCCAGGCCGAGCACGAACGCATCCCCAGCCTGACCGACCTGATGCTGATCGTCGCAGTGGCCTTTGGTGGCGTCGGCCTGGCCCATGCCATCGGCGCGCCGCTGGCAGCGTGGTTCAAGGCGAACGTCAGCTGGGCCGCGCAGTTCAGCCTGGATGCGCCGTTCGTGTGGGTGGTGGTGTTGTCCACGACGCTCGGCCTGGGCCTGAGCTTCACCCGCGCGCGCACGCTGGAGGGCGCCGGCGCATCGCGGCTGGGGTCGTTGCTGCTGTATTTCCTGATCGCCTGCATCGGCATGCAGATGGATCTGCTGGCGCTGCTGGACCGGCCGTGGCTGTTCCTGCTCGGGCTGATCTGGATCGCCGTGCACATCGTGCTGCTGTGGTGCCTGGGCAAACTGTTGAAGGTGCCGTTCTTCTACTTTGCCATTGGTTCGCAATCGAACATCGGCGGGCCGGCGTCGGCGCCGGTGGTGGCGGCCGCGTTCCATCCCGCGCTGGCGCCGGTGGGCGTGCTGCTCGGCACGATGGGCTATGCCACCGGCACGTACCTGGCCTACATCGTCGGCATCACCCTGCGCGCGTTGGCAGGGCAGGGCTGATCCAGCGGTAGCGCCCGGCCATGCCCGGCGAGCCGCATCGCGGCGGCAGGCGTTACGCCACCGGCAATCCGCGTTCAACCAACCATGCTTTCGCGTCTTCGGCGTCGTGCTCGAACCACGCCTTCGTCGACCCCAGCCGATACGTATAGCCCCACGCATCCATGTCGGCCATCAGCTGTTCGCTGCCGACGCCCGGCAGGTGCCCGGCCAGCACGATCTGCAGGTAGCAGGTGGCGTCTTCCTCGGGTACCGAGTCGGTGGCATCGGTATGCACCTGCGCACGCCGCTCCGGCGGCAGCACGATCAGGTGGCAGGCTTCGTGCAGCATCGAGTGCACGGGCGTGTCATCGCGCACGTAGACGTCGCTGGCGATGATCCCGGCCTCAGGCTCGCCCCAGTAACTGCCGGGAATCGGCGCGCCGGCGGCAACGTGGTGCAGGCGCAGGTCATGCGCCGCCAGCAGGCGCTGCGCATCGGCGAAGGCGATATCGCCAACGCGGGTGACGTTCGGTTCGGGCGTGGTGTCGGTCATGCGGGTCATGCAGCCCCGCCCATGCAGGCACGGGCGGGGCAGGGCGTCAGGGTTTGTCCGGGCCTTCCGGCAGCGCCACGGAGATGTCCAGCACGTCGTGCTGGCCATCCTTGACCAGATCCACCTTCACCGCATCGACGTCGATGTTGACGTACTTCTTGATCACTTCCAGCAGCTCGCGCTGCAGGAGCGGCAGGTAATCGGGACCGCCGCGGTTGCTGCGTTCCTGCGCAATGATGATCTGCAGGCGGTTCTTGGCGGTTTCGGCGGTGGTCTTCTTCGCTTTGAGGAAATCAAACAGGCCCATGCTTACCCTCCGAACAGCTTGCTGAAGAAGCCCTTCTTCTCGACGTTGGTGAAGCGCATCGGGCGTTCTTCGCCGAGGATGCGCGCGACGGCGTCGTCATAGGCCTGGCCGGCAGCCGACTCGGCATCCAGGATGACCGGCTCGCCCTTGTTGGAGGCGTTGAGCACGTCGCCGGACTCGGGGATCACACCGATCGCCTTCAGGCCGAGGACTTCCTCGACGTCGGCGATGCTGAGCATCTCGCCGCTTTCCACGCGCACCGGGGTGTAGCGGGTCAGCAGCAGGAAGGCCGGCACGTCCTGGCCGGACTCGGCCTTGTGGGTCTTGGAATCGAGCAGGCCGATGATGCGGTCCGAGTCGCGTACCGACGAGACTTCCGGGTTCACCACCACCACGGCGCGGTCGGCGAAGTACATCGCCAGGAAGGCGCCCTTCTCGATGCCGGCCGGGGAGTCGCAGATGATGAAGTCGAAGCCGTCGGCGGCCAGGTCCTTCAGCACCTTGCCCACGCCTTCCTGGGTCAGTGCGTCCTTGTCGCGGGTCTGCGAGGCGGCCAGCACGTAGAGGTTGTCGAAGCGCTTGTCCTTGATCAGGGCCTGCTTGAGGGTCGCTTCGCCGTGCACGACATTGACGAAGTCGTACACCACGCGGCGTTCGCAGCCCATGATCAGATCGAGGTTGCGCAGGCCGACGTCGAAGTCGATCACCGCCACCTTCTTGCCGCGCCGGGCCAGGCCGCAGGCCAGGCTCGCGCTGGAAGTGGTCTTGCCGACGCCGCCCTTGCCGGAGGTGACTACGATGATTTCAGCCAAAGGACTTCTCCTGATGATTCTGTTTGGGGGCTGCGTCAGTCCAGCGCAGCGATCTTGATCTGGTCCTGTTCCAGCCACACCTGCACGGCCTTGCCGCGCAGGGTGTCCGGGACATCGTCCAGTACCTTGTAGTGGCCTGCAATGGCGACCAGTTCCGCATGGAAATCACGGCAGAAAATGCGTGCCGCGGTGTTGCCCTGGGCCCCTGCCAGCGCGCGGCCGCGCAGGGTCCCGTAGATATGGATGCTGCCGTCGGCGATGACCTCGGCGCCTGCGCCGACGGTGGCCATCACGGTCAGGTCGCAGTTCTCGGCATACAGCTGCTGGCCCGAGCGCACGTTGCCCAGCTGCATGCGGCCCGGTTGCGGTGCGCTGGCGTCGGCCACCCTGGCCAGCGGCGTGGCCGGTGCCGGCTTCGGTTCGGCACGCACGGCACGACGCGGTTCGGCCGGCGGCGGCGGCGGTGGCGCCGGCGCCGGTTCGACGTCGGCACGCTCGTACTGCGCCCGGAACTTGGCCAGCAGCGGCAGGCCGAGCTGCTGCGACAGCAGGTCGACCGCGCTGGTGCCGTAGGCCAGCGCCACCGGCAGCACGCCGGCGCCACGCAGGCCATCCACCAGCGCCTGTGCCGTGGCCACGTCGGGCACCTGGCTCAACCCGCCAAAGTCCAGGATCACCGCCGCGCGACCGAACAGCTTCGGTGCACGGGTGACGCGCTCCTGCATTTCCTGCACGAGGCGTTCGACATCAAGGGTGCGGATGCGCAGGTTGGCGATGCCCACCTGGCCGATCTTCAGTTCACCGGCCTGTTCGTAATCGAAATTCACCGCCACGCTCAGGTCCCCGTCGGCCGTTGTGCCTGCGCCGGCAGCTGCCGGTCGCGCGCCCACGCAACATCGGGCAGCTTGCCCGCGTAGGTTTCGTGCACCCACGGATAGCTGCACAGTTCCTTGGCCAGCATGCTGGCGCGCACGTCCACCTGCGGCATGGTGTTCTGGCCCAGCTCGCGGAAGCCGAAGCTGCCGTGGAAGAGCAGGGCGGCGTCGGCGCCGTGGTCCAGGAACACCTCGCAGGTCATCTGCGGGTAGCGCAGTTCGGCAAAACTCTGTGCATCGGCATAGAACGCACGGCCGACGCCACCACCGCGGCGGCGGCTGGCGACCACGATGCGGTCGATATAGAAGAAGGGGGTGTCCAGCTGCTGCTTGAACCAGGCGAAATTGCTGCTGTCGTGCTGGCTGTCGCTGCCGAAGCCGATCAGGAAGCCGGCCAGGTTGCCGTCGCGCTCGGCGACGCGGAAATATTCAGCGGTTTCATAGAACAGGCGCAGGCGGTCGGCATCCAGCGGAAGGATGGCCAGGCCAGCGTTGTTGTTCAAAGCCAGGACGGAATCGAGCTCGTGCTCGCGCACGTCGCGGATGACAATCGACATTGTGACTCCGTGGGGTAACGCGGTTGGTCCAGCACAGGACCCTGCGCACGATTATTGCATGCCCGGGGTGGGCTGCGGCATGAACAGGGGATATGGCCAAACATGACTTTCGGCGCTTGGGCCCGCAGGCGCACAGGCTACGATGGGACATGCTGGCCCGACTGAACCACAATGCGATGCTGCGCTACTCCGGGCTGTTCACCTGGGGCACCGTCGGCCTTTGGCTCGCGATCTACCTGATCGACCCGGTCTCGCTGACCCTGGAGAGCCTGGACGGCGAGGCAGGCTACCGGATCATTCCCTGGGCCTCGGCCTACCTGGCCTTCGGCGTCGTGTACTGGGTACTGACCCGTTCGCTGGGCGAGAGCCGTCCGGGCTTCTTCGACCACGCCGCCCTGATCCTGCTGACCGGCTGCGCGATCGGGGTGAGCTATTTCTCCGGCACCGCGCTGGGCAGCATCCTGCTGATGGTCGTGGCCGGGCTGCTGCCATGGCTGCTGGGGCCGCGCATCGGCGTGGTCTGGCTGGTGGCCAGCAACCTGGCCGTGCTGCCGGTCTACATCCAGCCACTGGGCTTCCCGCCGGTCATCGCCGTGCTGCAGGCGGTCGGCTACATGGGCTTCTCCAGCTTCGTGTTCGTCATCGCCCTGGTCGCCCGTCGCCAGGCCGAGGCGCGCGAGGAGCAGCGCCGCCTGAATGCCGAGCTGCGTGCCACCCGCGCCCTGCTGGCCGAGAGCGCGCGGGTCAATGAACGCACCCGTATTTCGCGCGAACTGCATGACCTGCTGGGCCACCAGCTGACCGCGCTGACCCTGAACCTGGAGGTGGCCGGGCACCTGGCCGAAGGGCAGGCGCTGGACCACGTGAAGCGCTCGCACACCCTGGCCAAGCTGTTGCTGGGCAACGTGCGTGAAGTGGTCAGCCAGCTGCGCGAGACCGGCGCGATCGACCTGGCCGCGGCGCTGCGCCCGCTCACCGAGAACGTGCCCTCGTTGGACATCCAGCTGGAGATCGAGGAGCCGCTGAACGTGGAGGACCCGCAGCGGGCCCACGTGCTGCTGCGCTGCACCCAGGAGATCATCACCAATACCGTGCGCCACGCCAGCGCCCGCCACCTGTGGCTGCGGGTGTACCGTGAGGCCCCGGACCTGGTCGTGGTCGAGGCCCGCGATGACGGTGTCGGTGCGGAAACGGTCAATGTGGGCAATGGCTTGCGCGGCATGCGCGAGCGCCTGCAACAATGTGGCGGCCAGCTGCAGGTGGAGACCCGCCCCGGAGAGGGCTTCCGGCTGCGGGCCGCGGTGCCGGCCACGGTTCTGGCCGCCCTTACCCAGGTTCCTGAAGGAGTGCGTTGATGATTCGCGTCTGCCTGGTCGATGACCAAACCCTGGTGCGGCAGGGAATCCGCTCGCTGCTGGCGCTCGACGACGGCATCGAAGTGGTGGCCGAAGCGGCCGATGGGCGCCAGGCGGTCGAGCTGATCCCGCAGATCCGTCCGGACGTGGTGCTGATGGACATGCGCATGCCGGTGATGTCCGGGCTGGAGGCGCTGCAGGTGCTGTCGCGGCAGGAACAGTTGCCGCCGACCATCATCCTCACCACCTTCGACGACGACCAGCTGGTGCTGGCCGGGCTCAAGGCCGGGGCCAAGGGCTACCTGCTCAAGGACGTGACCCTGGCGCAGCTGGTCGGCGCCATCCGCACGGTGGCCGAGGGCGGCTCGCTGGTGCAGCCGGCGGTGACCCAGCGCCTGCTGTCCGGGCTGGAGCACATGCGCAACGACTTCGTCAGCCTGGACCGTCCGGATCCGCTGACCGACCGTGAAACCGAGATCCTGCGGCTGATGGCCAGCGGTTTCTCCAACAAGGAGATCGCCAATTCGCTGGGGGTCGCCGAAGGAACGATCAAGAACCACGTATCCAACATCCTCTCCAAGCTGGGCGTACGTGACCGTACGCGCGCGGTCCTGAAAGCGTTTGAACTCCAGCTGGTCTGAGGAAAATCCTTTTGCGACAAAGACTTGGGGCATTGCGCAGGCCCAGGCGCCGGTAGGCCCCCTACATGCCGGGTACGCGGATGCGGTACCCTTGGAATTCTTTGTCCATACAAATGCGCTGCCGGCACGGAAACCGGTGCGCCAATCCCGATAACCAATGCCCGCGAAGCCTGCTAGGATTGGCGCTTCGCTTCAATCAACCCGGCCGTGGGATCGGCCCCGGAGACTCTCTGAATGACCCGTATTATCGAGTTCCTGATCGCCTTGGGGATCGTGGCTGGCCTGTTCGTCATCATTGGCGTGTGTCTGCCGGGCGAGCGTCACATCACCGAAAGCATCGAGACCAACCGCAAGATGACGATCGTGTACGACACGGTCAGCAGCCTGCGCCGCTTCAAGGACTGGAACCCGCTGGTCCTGCGCGATCCCGCCGTTGAACTGAAGCTGTCCGGCCCGGCCTCCGGCGTCGGCGCCACCCTCGACTTCAACTCCAAGGAGCTGGGCACCGGTTCCTGGAAGATCACCGAAGCCGAAGAGAACAAGCGTGTTGTGATCGCCATCGACGACGCCACCAAGGGTCACGACAAGGTCAGCACCTTCACCCTCGAGCCGACCGGCAAGGGCGGTCGCAACGTCAAGATCACCCAGGACTACTCGGTGAAGTACGGCTTCGACCTGTTCGGCCGCTACGCCGGTCTGTATGTCAGCCGCCAGATCGGCGATGACATCAAGATGGGCCTGTCGCGCATGGCGAACATGCTGGCCACCGTGCCGAACGTCGACTACCGCACCGCCGAGGCGCCGCTGACCGATCTGGGCATCGTCGATGTCCCGGCCGAGGATCTGCTGGTCGTCACCGCCGGCAACGTCGACCGCGGCCAGGATTCGATCACCAAGTCCATCAAGGACAACCAGGAATGGATCAAGCGCGTGATCGAGGCCAATGGCCTGGAAGCCGCTGGCCCGCTGCGCATCATCACCACCGATTTCGGCGCCGAGAAGTACGCCTTCGACATCGCCCAGCCGGTGAAGAAGAAGGGTGCTGAAGCGCCGGCCGCCGAAGCGATGACCGTCAAGATCGACGGTGGCGCCCCGGTCAAGTACGTCCGTGTGGCTCCGCACCGCTCGGCGCATGCGGCCTACACCGGCCACATGGCCGGCCTGGATGTCGCCCGCAACGCCCTGCGTGCATGGGCCGTGACCTCGGGTAACGAAGTCATCGACCGTCCGTACGAAACCTGGAAGGACGGCGTGGACAAGTCGTTCACCCCGGAAGCGACCTACGACATCTACTGGGCCGTCAAGTAAGCCTCGGCTGACCCATGTAGTGTTGGACACGAAAACGCGCCGCTTCCTGCGGCGCGTTTTTTTTTCATCCCGTGCCCGGCAGCGGGCACTGCGCAAGGAGCAGTCATGTTCAATCACGAACGACGCGCGCGGAAACCCTCCCTGCTGGCCTGCCTGGGCGCCCTGCTGGCGGCGGCCTCGATCGGGCTGTCCGCCTATGCGGCCCATGGCGTGGCCGATCCACTGGCGCAGCAGCACCTGAACATGGCCGCGCTGTACGCCTTCGCCCACGGTGCGGTACTGGTGGCGATCGGGCCGCGCGCACAGGGGGTCATCGCGCATCTGGCGCTGTATGTGCTGCTGCTGGGCGTGCTGCTGTTCTCCGGCAGCCTGGCCGGTGGGGCGCTGTGGCAGTGGCCGACGCGGCTGGCGCCGGTGGGCGGCACCACGCTGATGGCGGGCTGGGTGGTGCTGGCGGTCAATGCGCTGAGGCGCTGAGGCGGCCACAGATCCCTGCGATGCGGGGATCTGTCGGCGGCGCAGGGGGCCTCAGCCGTTGGCCGGCGCCCAGCACCAGTGCCACGGTTCGTAAACGATCCCGTGCGGGTTGTCGCGTGGGTAGCTCAGGCGGAAACCATGCTGCCCGGCGTTGGCCTGCAGCCAGGCGAACGCCGCGGTCGCCTCGAAGGTTTCCTCGGCCGGTGCGTCGCCCGGCGTGCCGATGTCCAGTGCATGGCCGCTGTGGTGTTCGCTGAAGCCGGGCGCCGCATTGACCTTCAGAATGTCCGGCACGTGCTGCCCGCGGGCCAGCTTGCGCTCGAAAATGCCCAGCTGGTACGCATGGCTGCGGAAGCCGGAAATGGCATCGAGCGCGATCCCTTCGCGCGCGGCGTGCTGGCGCATCCGCCGCCATCCCTGCGCGGCGCCGCGGCGCAGCCACAGCGGGCGGCCGAAGCGGTCACGCCCGGCAAAGTGCAGCAGGCAGGGCTCGGCTTCCAGCGGCAGGCCGCTGTCCTCGGCGTAGCGCTGTGCGTCCAGGCCCAGCTGCTGCAGGCGCTGCTGCAGGCCGGCCAGCGGCAGCCACTGATCGTCCAGCGTCGCGGCGAAGGGCCGTGCACGGGTGTGCTCCAGCAGCGCAAGGGCCGCTTCCACGCCGGGTTCGCGCGGCAGCCGCGGCACCAGGGAATGCACACCGTGCGCCAGCACCGCTGCCAGATAACGGCCATCGTGCTTGCGCCGCAGTACCCAGCGCGCGCGCGCCAGCAGGCGGGCATCCAGGTTGCTGCGCGCGCGCAGCAGATGGGCCGGCCACAGTTCGATGGCCTCGGTATTGATCAACAGCGGCGCGGTGCGGTGCATCGGCCCAGCTTACTGCCGTGCAGCGGTGGCGGCCACCTTGCGCAATGCCTCCAGCAGCGCCTGCGGCTGTTCCAGGCTGAGCAGCAGGGCGCTGCCACCGCGTACCGGAATCACCAGCGTGCGTGCGCGGTCGGTGACCAGCGCAAAGCCCTTGCCGCCGCCCTGCAGGCGGAAGTGCCCGGAGTAGAAGCCGGGCATGCTGTAGCCGTTGGTCTTGAAACGGATGCCGTAACGGCGGTCCCGGCCGAGATCGACCACCTCGGCCTGGTCCAGCAGCAGATCGGCGACCGCGGTGCGGCGCCGGTACAGCGTCGAGCGCACGTCCAGCACGCCGCCTGCCAGTTCCACCCGGCGACGGAAGAACGACACGCCCAGCCCGGCACCGATCAGCACGATCACCGCCATGCTCCACGCAGCGCTGCCGCCCATCAGGAAGAACGGCGGGGTCAGCGTGATCTCGATCCATGGCGCGTTGCTGCGGTTGTCATGCAGCTGCGCCCAGGCGCCGATGCCCAGCACCGCCAGCACCGGCAGCAGCACCCACAACACCCGCAGCGGCGAGCTTTCGGCAACATCGAAGGCTTTCGGATCACTGCCGCTCATCGTTGTGCTCCGATCCAGCGCGCCACGTCGGCGATCAGCTGGGGATCCACATGGCCGGCGCTGGCGTATTCCTTCAGCGAGCTCGGGCCGCTGCCGGCCACGCCGATGTGGTTCAGCGCGGGATAGGCCTGCCATTGCACGTCACTGCGGTTGCCCAGAGCGTCCTTCCAGAGCTTCCAGTCCGTATCGGGCACCTGGAAATCGCGGCCGCCATGCAGCATCAGCAGCGGCATGTGCAGGGCCTGCGCATCGGCACGCGCATTGACCGCCTCGATGCTCTTCCAGAACGACTGGGGCACGCCCAGCGGAAGCTCGGCGGCCGCGGCCGGCGCGCTGCCGCGTGCGGCGGCGATCTGCCGGTCCAGCGTGTCCAGGAAGGCCTGTTCGGCGGCGCTGATACTGCCGTCCAGCGACAGCAGATAGCGGTTCTGCTCGGGCAGCAGGTCCAGCAGGCTACGTGCCGGTGCCGCCCACAGGATCGCGCCACGCGCCTGCGGCCAGCGGCTGGCGATGCGCGGGGCGAGCATGCCGCCCTGGCTGTGGCCCAGAACGAACACGCGGCGGCTGTCGATGCGCGCATCGGCTGCCAGCGCAGTCAGCGCCGCCACCGCATCGTCGGTGGTTTCGTCGTCGACGCTGAAGCTGCCGCTCTGGAAGTCCTGCGGGCGGGCCTGTGTCCGCTTGTCGTAGCGCAGCACCGCAATGCCCTGCGCGGCCAGGCCGCGGGCGAGGTCCAGGAACGGGCGGCTGCCGCCGATGGTCTGGTCACGGTCCTGCGGGCCCGAGCCGTGCACCAGCAGCACCGCCGGGAAGGGGCCGTTGCCCTTGGGCACGGCCAGCGTGCCGGGCAATGCGCCCCGCGCCTGCGGGATGCTGAAATCGGCTTCGCTGTAGCGGGCATCGGCCGGCGGTGGCGGCGCCTTGGCCGGCGGAGCAGGGCGCAGCAGCAGGCCGGCCACCTTGTCCTGCGCGTCCACCGCGACCTGCGCGATCACCGCGCCGGTGGCGAACGTCAGCGGCACTTCCACCAGGTGCATGCCCTGCTGTTCGCTGCTGCGCGCGGGGCCGCGCTGCTGCAGTTCGCCCAGCGACTGCCACAGGACCTGCAGCCTGTCGGCGGGCACGGCCGTGGCCATCTGCGCGGTCAGCATCGCTTCGGCATCGGCACTGCGCCCGGCCTGCAGGTGGTCCAGCAGCTGCGACGCGACCTGCTGCGGCTCGGCCGCCAGCGCGGTACCAGCCAGCAGCGACAGCATGCTGGCCAACAGGGAACGGGACGTCCTCATCGTCACTGCTCCTTCTTGAACACCAGCATGGCCGGACGCAACGGCGCCGGGATGATGATGTTGACCAGTTCCCAGCCCAGCTGCCCCTGGCGGCTGAGTTCAGCCTGCACGTCTTCAGGCTTGAGCAGGCCCATCATCGTCGTGTTGACCTCGATGGTCTGGTAGCTCCAGCGCTTGCTCATTCCTTGTCCTCCGGTGACGGTTTGGGTTTGGGTAGGCGTCCTGCCTTGCGCAGCGCATCGCGCAGTACGTATTCGATCTGCGCGTTGAGGCTGCGCAGCTCATCGTCCGCCCAGCGCTGCGCCGCGGCCAGCACCTCGGCGTTGATGCGCAGCGGATAGGCCTTCTTTTCGCTCATGCAGGCTCCTGGCGGGGCGGTGGGGCGCCCCGTTGCGAGGGTGGCTCAGTACAGCGAGCCGGTGTTGACGACCGGCTGGGTGCCGCGGTCCGAGCACAGCACGGTCAGCAGGTTGCTGACCATGTGTGCCTTCCGCTCCTCATCCAGCTGCACCACGCCGTTCTTCTGCAGTTCGGCCAATGCCATTTCGACCATGCCGACCGCACCGGCGACGATGCGCGTGCGCGCGGCGATCACCGCGTTGGCCTGCTGGCGCTGCAGCATCGCCTGGGCGATTTCGGCGGCATAGGCCAGGTGGCTGATGCGCGCATCGATCACCTGCACGCCGGCGTCGGCCAGGCGCTCGGCCAGTTCGTTCTTCAGGTGCTGGGAAATCTCGTTGGCGTGGCTGCGCAGGGCGAGCTGGCCATCCTCGTGCTGGTCGTAGGGATAGCTGGTGGCCATCGCGCGCAGCGCCGATTCGGACTGGATGTGCACGAAGCTTTCATAGTCGTCCACGTTGTAGACCGCCTCGGAGGCATCCACCACCTGCCAGACGATCACCGCGGCGATTTCGATCGGGCTGCCGTCCAGCTCGTTGACCTTCAGCTTGCCGCTTTCGAAGTTGCGCACGCGCTGGCTGACGCGGCGCTTGCTGTAGAAGGGGTTGTTCCAGCGCAGGCCGTTGTCCTTGACGGTGCCGATGTACTTGCCGAACAGGCTCAGGACCGCGGCCTGGTTGGGTTGCACGGTGTACAGGCCGGCCAGCGCGAACAGGGCCAGTGCGGCAACCAGCAGGCCGCCGAGCAGGAGCAGCAGGTTCGGCGCACCGGTGCTGGCCTTGGCCGCGACCCCGAGCACGAACAGCGCGCCACCGGCCAGCGCGACCAGCAGGGCGCCAGCCAGCGCGCCCAGGCCGTTGAGGGAGGAAAGCGACTTCTCTTTCATGGTCGTGCGTCCTTGAGGGCTCGATTGGAAGATATCAAATTGATATCAACCTGCAAGTGCCGTTCGTCGGCGGACCCGGGGGCGGACCGGCTAGAATGCCCACCCGCCTTCACATTGCTGCCGGACCCCCGCCATGGCCAAGCTTGGAACTCCGTTGTCTCCCGCCGCCACCCGCGTGCTGCTGCTGGGTTCGGGCGAACTCGGCAAGGAGGTGGCCATCGAGCTGCAGCGGCTGGGCGTGGAAGTGATCGCCGCCGACCGCTACGCCGACGCCCCGGCCATGCAGGTCGCGCACCGCGCGCATGTGATCGACATGCTGGATGCGATGGCGCTGCGCGCGCTGATTGCCCAGGAACAGCCCCACCTGGTGGTGCCGGAGATCGAGGCCATCCACACCGAGACCCTGGTGCAGCTGGAACAGGAGCAGGGCCTGCGGGTGATCCCGACCGCGCGTGCCGCGCGCCTGACCATGGACCGCGAAGGCATCCGCCGCCTCGCGGCCGAGACCCTGGGCCTGCCGACCTCGCCGTACCGTTTCGTGGACACCGAAGCCGAGTACCGTGCCGCGGTGGCCGCGATCGGCCTGCCGTGCGTGGTCAAGCCGGTGATGTCGTCCTCGGGCAAAGGCCAGAGCACCCTGCGCAGCGAGTCGGACATCGCGCCGGCCTGGGAGTACGCGCAGACCGGCGGCCGTGCCGGTGCCGGCCGCTGCATCGTCGAAGGCTTCATCGATTTCGATTACGAGATCACCCTGCTGACCGTGCGCCACGCCGGCGGCACCGCGTTCTGCGCGCCGATCGGCCACCTGCAGAAGGATGGCGATTACCGCGAAAGCTGGCAGCCGCAGCCGATGACGGACAAGGCGCTGGCGCGTGCGGAAGAAATCTCGCGTGCGATCACCGACGACCTCGGCGGCTGGGGCCTGTTCGGTGTCGAGCTGTTCGTGAAGGGCGACGAAGTGTGGTTCAGCGAAGTGTCGCCGCGCCCGCACGACACCGGCCTGGTGACCCTGGTGTCGCAGGAACTGAGCGAGTTCGCGCTGCATGCGCGCGCCATCCTCGGCCTGCCGATTCCGCTGATCCGCCAGAGCGGCGCGTCGGCCTCGTGCGCGCTGCTGGCGCATGGCGAGGGCGTGCCGTACTTCAACAACGTCGCCGCCGCCCTGCAGGTACCGGATACCGCCGTGCGCCTGTTCGGCAAGCCGAGCGTGCACGGCCACCGCCGCGTCGGCGTGACCCTGGCGCGGGCCGAGACCATCGACGAAGCCCGCGCCATCGCCCGTGATGCCGCCGAAGCCATCGGCGTCGAACTGCGCCCGTGAAAAGGTAGCGCCGGGCCATGCCCGGCGGCTTTGCGTGTGTGCAACGGGGCCTGCAAAAACCGCCGGGCAGGGCCCGGCGCTACCGGGTTATTTCACGTCCACCCACACCAGGTGGTGGTCGCTGCCGTCGGCGATCTTCGCTTCCGGGCTTTCATTGGCCGGCCAGAACACGCCGCTGCCGATGTACTCGAAACCGGTCGAGGGCAGCACGTAGTCCAGCCGCATGGTGCCCGCCTTCGGGCCGAAATCGCCGGTGGCGTGGAACGGTGCGCCCCTGCGCGCGATGCCCTTGGCCGCATAGGCCAGGCTGGTCTGTTCGGCGCCGACGCTGCGCGGGGTGGGGTAGCGCAGCACGCGGGCGTTCTCGATCAGCTCGACGATCGCCTCATGGCGGCCATCGCCGTCGACCGGGTCGTTGTTGAGGTCGCCTAGGAGCACGAAGCGCGCATCCTGGGCCAGGCCGCCGCAGTGGCCCTTGTCATCGCACAGCCAGGGCTTGTCGCCGGCCGACAGATATTCCTGCCACAGCCGCAGTTCGTCGTGGTTGCGCGCGGCATTGCGCTTCTCCGGGCCGTCGAACACCGGCGGCGTCGGGTGCGAGACCAGCGCATGCACCACGCCGGCCGGGGTCTTCACCGGCACGTCCCAATGCGACTTCGACGACAGCCGCAGCTGCGACCACACCGCATCGTTGTAGAAGCTCTTGCCGGTGCGCGGATCGACCGGACGGATCGCACCGGGCATCGCGCTCCACTTCAGCAGCTGGAAGCTGCGCACCTTGGCTTCGTCGATCGGGTAGCGCGACAGCACCAGCATGCCGTACTGGCCCGGGTGCAGGCCGTAGCCCCACGCATCGTTGCCGCGGCTGCGGCCTTCGCCGCCGACCACGCCGTTGTTGTCCAGGTCCAGGCCGCTGGGCACGCCGGTGTTGACCGGGGCCAGGTAGCGGTAGGCGAAGTGCAGCGGCTTGCCACCGCCCGGCTGGGCCACTTCCAGGTAGCGCTTCTGGAACAGGTCGGCGGCGCGATGGGCGTCGTCGAAGTCGAATTCGTTCAGCAGCACCAGGTCCGGGCGCACCTGCTGCAGCACCGCAGCGATCTTGCGTGCGTGCTCGCTGTCGCCTTCCAGTTCCTTGATCAGGCCACCGGCGTCATCGGAGTACAGCGAGGTGTTGTAGGTGGCCAGGCGCAGCGCAGCGGACGGCTTTTCGGTCATCGCGGGGGACGTGGCGAAGGCAGGGGCGGTGGCGCCGCAGAGCAGGGCCAGGGCGAGGATCAGGGGATGGCGGCGGGTCATGTTCATGGGCCGTATTGTGCACCCGGCCCGGTGTCAGCGGTTTGTCAGCGCCCGTCCAGATCATTGTCGAAATCGTGCCAGCGGCGGCCATCGTAGGCTTCCAGCGGATGGAAGCGGCGCTTGTAGTCCATCTTCCGGTGGCCACGGATCCAGTAGCCCAGGTACACGTGTGGCAAGCCCTCGCGACGCGCCCACTCGATCTGCTGCAGGATCGCGAAGGTGCCCAGCCCGCGCGCGGCGTGGTCCGGGTCGAAGAAGGTGTAGACCGCCGACAGTCCGTGTTCGGTCACGTCGGTCACCGCCACCGCCAGCAGCTGGCTGGGCTGGCCATCGTGGCCGGGCAGGCGCATCTCCATGAAGCGGGTATGCGACCAGCTGCCGATCAGGAACTGTTCGAACTCGTGCGGCCCGTGGTCGTCCATCCCGCCGTTGGCGTGGCGATGGGCCAGGTAGCGGTGATAGAGCGCGAACAGGTCATCGCGCGCGGTCGCCGCAGTGATGCGCACTTCCAGGTCCGCATTGCGCGTGGCGCAGCGGCGCTGGCTGCGGTCGGGCGCGAAACGGGCGACCGGGATGCGCACCGCCACGCAGGCGTGGCACTGGGCGCAGTGCGGGCGGTAGACCAGATCACCGCTGCGACGGAAGCCCCAGCTCAGGGCCAGCGGGTACAGCCCGCCGAGGCGGCGATCATGCGGGTCCAGCACCAGATCGCGCGCAACGCGATCGGGCCAATACCCGCAAGGGTGCTCGCCGGTCTGGAACAGTCGCAGTTCGTCGTCTCTGTCGCCGTGTATCGCCATTGGCACAGCATAGCGCCAGCCTGTCGCAGCGGCGGCGACTGTCCGCCGGATGAACGGAACCGGCCGCTGCGTCAACCGGCGTCGCGGCCGGGCGTTGTTGTCCCCTGAGGGTGAACTGATCACCCCGACGCAATTTCCATCCCCAGGAGTGACCCCATGATCCGTACCCCCCTGCTGCTGGCCCTGCTGCTCGGCACCTCTGCTTCCGGCATCGCCCTGGCCGCCGATGCCCCGACCGCACCGGCACCGCGTCCGGCCAAGCTCGACAGCAACGGCGATGGTGTCATCGACCGTAGCGAAGCGGCCGCCAACCCCCGCCTGGCGGCGGCGTTCGACACGCTGGACAAGAACAAGGACGGCAAGCTCTCGCGCGATGAGATGCCGCGCTGGAAGCACGGCCGCCGCGGTGGTCATGGCGGCGAGCGCTGGGCGAAGCTGGACGCCAACAAGGACGGCCGCATCAGCCGCGACGAAGCCAAGGCCGACCCGCGCCTGGCCGAGCGCTTCGACCAGCTGGATGTGAACAAGGATGGTTACCTGGACAAGGCCGACCGCGAACTGCGCAGGAAGCAGCATCGTGACGCCTGGTTCGCCGCGGCCGATAGCAACCGGGATGGCCAGCTGAGCAAGGCCGAATTCGATGCGGCCAAGGGCCCGATGCACCGTGGCCCGCGCCATGGCGCCGCACCGAAGCCGCAGCGCTGAGTGTCGCTGCGATGATCGACGACAACGCCGGCGTACTGCCGGCGTTGTCCGTTACAGGGGGGCGTTGAGCCTCACCACGTAGGTATAGGCGACGGCGGCAGTGACGATCAGGTTCACCGCGATCATGCCGGTCAGGCCGTACATGGATTCGTACTTCCAGTTGACCCCGGTGCGGCCACGCCGGGCGGCATCACGGGCGAGCATCGGTGCCATGATCCGTCGCAGCGGCACCAGGCACTGGTAGTTGATCACCGCCAGGCCCAGTGCCAGCACCAGCAGCTGCGCCCACACCGGCGCCTGCAGCAGCACGGCGAACAGGATGACCAGGCACCAGCCCAGGCTGGTGCCGGTGCTGAGGTTGACGAAGCGGCGGACCTGCAGCTGCTCGGCCGCGGTCTCTGCATAGGACAACAGGAATCGCCCACCGAGATAGCTGCCGAGCGCGCCCCCGACGACGCCGCCGATGATCGCGCCCCAGCTCGATGCAGGCAGCATCTGCAGCTGGCCCAGGGTGGCGGTCAGCGAGCCCAGCGCGGTGCCGCCGGCAACGCTGGCGCCGCCAAGGCCGAGCTTGCTGCCGCCCACGCCGACACCGGTGCCGAGCAGGATCGCGGCGCTGGCCGTACCGGGCGCGGCCACCAGCACCATCGAGACCACCGTGGTGGCGAACGCGGCGCTGGGTGCGCTGCTGCGGGCGAATTCGCCGAAGCGCTGCAGCAGCCCATCGCGCACCTGCGTGCGGGCGCGCGACAGGCGCTTGCGCACGGCGCCATCGCTGAGCCCGAGCAGGTCGGCGACCTGCTGCGAACGCTGGCCTTCCCGGTAGTACAGCAGCAGCACTTCGCGGCTGTCGGCGGGCAGGGCGGAGATGATGTCTTCGGCCGCGATTTCCTCTTCCAGCCGCTGCAGGCGGTCGGCGGCGCCCGGGGCCGGGTCGGCGGCCATGCCCAGTGCCAGTTCGGCAGCCTCGCCACTGAGCGGGCGGCCGCGCTGGGCGCGCAGCCAGTCGCGGGC
Organism: Stenotrophomonas sp. 704A1; assembly: GCF_030549525.1. Lineage (NCBI taxonomy): Bacteria > Pseudomonadati > Pseudomonadota > Gammaproteobacteria > Lysobacterales > Lysobacteraceae > Stenotrophomonas > Stenotrophomonas tuberculopleuritidis. Next base: position 1,284,968 of record NZ_CP130831.1, read on the forward strand.
AAGGTTGCGGGTGATCTGCCGCAGCCACGGCAGGAAACTGGTGGCGCTGCGCAGCTGGTGCAGCTGCTGCCAGCCCTTCACGAAGGCTTCCTGGGCGATGTCCTCGCTGGCCTGGCGGTCACCGGTGATGGCCAGGGCGATGGCGGTGACCGTGTTCTGGCAGGCCAGCACGATGCGGCCATACGCGTGCTGGCAGCCGCGGCTGGCAGCGGGCAGTTCGCGTTCCAGGGTCTGGTCGATCGATGCGGCGAACGTCGTCATGGCGGCGGCTCTCCTGCGGGGATTGTGTCCCATGACGGAGCGGCGCGCGAAGTGTGACCGGGAGTCGTCACGGTAGCGCCGGGCCATGCCCGGCGGCGCTTCCACAAAGCGCAACGGCCGCTGATGCACGCCGCTGCGCTCGCCGGGCATGGCCCGGCGCTGCCGCACCCGGCTACTTCGCAGGCTGGATGCGGACCCGCACTTCCTCTTCTTCCGGCGCGGCGGGCTGCGGCTGCTGTGGCTGGGCCTGCGGCGCCGGGGCAGGGGCCGCCGGTGCCGGGGCGCCGCGGTGGCGCAGGCCGATCACCAGGGCGACACCGGCAATCACCACCAGCAGCGCGATGCGGATGCGCCATGCCCAGCCACGACCGCCCCCGGCGGCCGGTGCCTCGTCGCGGAAGGCGAATTCGGCGGTCGGGTGGTCACGGCGGGTGGTGTCGAGCAGGCGCGCCTCGCGCAGGATCTCGCGCGCTCGCGGCTGGTCGTCGGCGCGCACGATCCATACCGCCGGATAGGCGCTGGCGTTGCCCAGGTCGGTATAGCTGAACTGGCCACGGCGACGGGTCTTGTACGAGCGCCCGTTGGTCACCTTGACTTCGATGCCATGGCCACGCAGGAGCTCGGCCACGCCTTCGACGGTTTCCACGCGCTGGCTGCTGAAAATCTGCCGCATCGGATCAATCCTTGGCCGGCACGGCGGCCGCTGCTGCCTGGTCTGGAACCACGCGGATCAGGCCTTCCTGCGCGGTGCTGGCGACCAGCACGCCGTCGCGGGTGAAGAACTGGCCGCGGGCCAGGCCACGCGAATCCTGCGCACTGGGGCTGTCCAGCGAATACAGCAGCCACTCGTCGGCACGGAACGGACGGTGGAACCAGATCGCATGGTCCAGCGAGGCCATCTGTACGTGCGGGTGGTAGTAGCTGATGCCGTGCGGGAAGGTGGCCGTCCCCAGCAGGTGGAAGTCCGAGGCATAGGCCAGCAGGGCCTGGTGCAGCTCGGGAGCGTCGCCGACCGGTTCGCTCAGGCGCAGCCACACCTGGTGGTAAGGCGGGCGCTTGGGCGGGTTGAGTTCATCGCGCGGGTACACATGGCGGAACTCGAACGGGCCGCCGCGCGACAGCCAGCGCTGTACCTTGATCGGCAGGCGTTCCAGCACCTCGGCCGGCAGGGGGCGGTTCGGCTCGATGTCTTCCGGCTGCGGCACTTCGGGCATCTTGTGCTGGTGCTCGGCACCGGATTCGGCCTGCTGGAACGAGGCTGCACAGAAGAAGATCACCTTGCCGTGCTGGATCGCGGTGACCCGGCGCACCGAGAAGCTGCCACCGTCCCGGGTACGGTCCACGTCGTACACGATCGGGTGGTCGATGTTGCCGGCGCGCAGGAAGTAGGCGTGCAGCGAATGCACGTGGCGGCCATTGTCGACCGTGGCCTGCGCCGCAGCCAGGGCCTGGCCCAGCACCTGCCCGCCGAACACGTACTTGGTGCCGATATCGCGGCTCTGCCCGCGGAACAGGTTGTCCTCCAGCCGCTCCAGGGTGAGCAGGTCGATCAGCTCGGAGACGACGGGTTCGGGCGTGTCGTTCAAAGGGGCGGCCACAGCAATGAAGAGAGCCCGATTATACCGGTGCAGGCCGCCCCATCATCGCTCGTGCCGGGCGCTGGCCGGCAGCCGGCGGCCGGTGCGACCGGTTACTTGCCCAGCCGGGCGACCAGCGCGTGCAGGGCATGCTGCGCATCGGGGGCGAACCAGGCCTCGACGAAGCGGTCCAGCTGGATCAGGTCCGGATGCAGCGCCTCATGCAGCTCGGCGCGGGCGATGGCGCGGGTCAACAGCATCGGCTGTCGCGGCTGCTTCAGCAGCGTCTGCAGCCACGCGACCGCGCGTGCGACCACCAGATCGCCCTCGGCCAGCTCATCGACCAGGCCGATCTGCAGGGCCTGCTCGGCCGGCACCAGTGCGCCGGTGCTGAGCAGGACACTGGCGCGGTGCACGCCCACGGCGCGGCGCAGCAGGCGCTGGATGCCTTCCGGAGCGACCAGTCCCACCTGCACCTCGTTCAGGCCGATCGCATAGGGTCGCGCCGGGTCGGCACTGCGTGCCATCACCCGGTAATCGCAGCACAGGGCCAGCACGCAGCCGCCGGCCGGCGCATGCCCGGTAATGGCGGCGACCACCGGAATGCGGCACTCGGCCAGCGTGCGTACCGCACCGAAGAACGCATTCCAGCTGTCCAGCAGCTTGCGCGCATCATCCCCGTGCGAGAGCAGGTGCGGCACGTCCATGCCCCCGGTGAACACCCGCTCGCTGCCGGACAGCACGATGCCGTGCACATCCTCGGCCATGGCCTGCTCGATGGCATGGATCAGCTGCCGGCACAGTTCGGTGTCCAGCGCATTGACCGGCGGGCGCGCCAGGCGCAGTTCGCGGATGGGGCCGTGGTTGAACACCTCGATGAGCGTCGTCATGCTGCGGTCTCGTTGCGGAGAAGGAACCTGGACGATGATAACCAAACCATTCGTTGCCGTATTGTTGATGATGTGTGCGGGCGCAGCATCGGCGGCAGCCGCTGCGCCGGCCTGCGTCACCGTGCAGCAGGGCTGGGCGCGGCTGCCGCCGAACCCGGCGATGCCGATGACCGCCGGTTACGGCGTGATCCACAACGGCTGCAGCAAAGCGGTGGCGATCATCGGGGCGACCAGCAGCCGCTTCGGCGATGTGTCGCTGCACGAGACCACGATCGTCGATGGGGTCAGCCGCATGCATGCGATCGAGCGCCTGCCGCTGGCGCCGGGGGCGCGCGCCGAACTCAAGCCCGGTGGCCTGCACCTGATGCTGATGGACGGCAGGAGCGCGCTGAAGGAAGGGCAGGCGGTGCCACTGCGGCTGCAACTGGAAGGCAATGGTGAAGCGGATGCGACATTGACCGTGCGCAGGACCGCACCCTGAGGCACTCCGTGTTCCGCCGGGCATGGCCCGGCGCTACCCAGGCTACCCGGCCGGACCACCCCCGGTAGCGCCGGGCCATGCCCGGCGGGCACGCATCACGGCCGGACCACCCCCGGTAGCGCCGGGCCATGCCCGGCGAGCACGCATCACGGCCAGACCACCCCCGGTAGCGCCGGGCCATGCCCGGCGGGACGGCAGGCTTACGACCAGTCGTACGAGAACAACACCGTGCGGCTTACCGGCTCGTACAGCATCACGATGGCATCAGCGCCGGCGGCGCACCAGTTGTAGCCGGCCACTTCGGCCACCGCAAAGAACTTGTTGCCATCGCGGCGGATGATCGCCCGTTCGGTATCGTCCGGCGCATCCCAGTCGTCGGCGGCTGCGGTGAACTGCAGCGTGAACGCCGGCGGCAGCTCGGTGGTTTCGATCCAGTTGCCGGTCGAAATCTGCCCGCCCAAGGTGTCCAGCCACGCCTGTTCGCCGGGCTCGCCATTGCCATAGCGCGAATAGCTGGCCAGCGTCCTGTGCTGCTGGAAATACGCCCTGGCCTTGGCATGGCTGTCGCGCATCTGCGCGATGTGCGCACGCGCGTCTTCATCTTGCACGGCATCGCCCTGGAAGTAGCCCTCGTTGCCGAGGAAGCGCATGCGGTTGTCGGCGGTCAGTTCGAACGCGATCCAGTTGGTGGCTGTGACCTCGTTGTGGTGATCTTCGGTGTGCTCGCCGATCAGCCCTTCATACGGTTCGATCGGGCACAGCATCGTCGCGACCTGGCCGGCCAGCTCCGGGCGCAGCACACCCAGGTCGATCTGCAGCAGCGGCAGCAGGTGCCGTGCCAGCCAGGCCTGGTCGGTGGGAAAGACATCGGTGGGGAAGGCGACCATGCCGGGCAGCAGGTCGCGCAGTTCGGTCAGGTGGATCATCTCAGTCCTTTGAACGGGAACGGTAGCGCCGGGCCAGGCCCGGCGGCTCGGTGCCGGCCGCGGTCGGCATCCATCGAGGGGGTGTCAGCTCGACGCGCTGCGGATCGCCTCCGGCAGCGGCGCGCTCCTGCCGGTCTGGGTATCCATCCAGACCACCACCACGTTGCCGTCCGAATACAGTTTCGAATCATCCTGCTGGTCAACGATGCGGTGGCCGATGGTCACGCTGCTGTTGCCCAGGCGCTCGACGAACAGTTCGACCAGGATGTCGTTGGGCCACACGATCGGCAGCCGGTAGTTGACGTTGGTCGCGGCCACCACCGGTGCGATGCGATCGGTCATCGACACGCCGTCCACGCCCAGCATCCAGCGCACGCGCGCCTCTTCCAGGTAGGAGATGTACTTGGCGTTGTTGACGTGACCCATGCTGTCCATGTCGCGCCAGCGCACGCTGATCGGTACGCGGGCCAGGATCTTGTGCTCGTTGCTCATCAGGCATCCTTCTTCTTGCGGGGCGAAGCGGTCTTGCTGGCCTTGCCGGTGCTCTTGGCAGCGGCCGCCTTCTTCGCGGGCTTCTCCGGCTTCACCTTGCGCGGCGGGCGGGCGTCGGGCTTGTTGGCCACGGCGGCCGGCTGGTCCGGCCGCGCGCTGGTGGAGGGCAGCATCCGCGCCAGGAACTGGCCGGTGTACGACTGCGGGCAGGCCGCCACGTCTTCCGGAGTGCCGGTGACCAGGATGGTGCCACCGCGGTGGCCGCCCTCGGGGCCGAGGTCGACGATCCAGTCGGCGGTCTTGATGACATCCAGGTTGTGCTCGATCACCACCACCGTGTTGCCCTCGTCGCGCAGCTTGTGCAGCACGCCCAGCAGCGCTTCGATGTCGTGGAAGTGCAGGCCGGTGGTCGGCTCGTCAAGGATGTACAGGGTGCGGCCGGTATCCCGGCGCGACAGTTCCTTGGACAGCTTCACGCGCTGCGCCTCACCGCCGGACAGCGTGGTCGCGCTCTGGCCGAGCTTGATGTAGCTCAGGCCGACATCGACCAGCGTCTCCAGCTTGCGCGCGATCGACGGCACCGGCTCGAACAGCTTCAGCGCATCCTCGACGGTCATTTCCAGCACATCGTTGATGTTGAAGCCCTTGTACAGGATCTCCAGCGTCTCGCGGTTGTAGCGCTTGCCGTGGCAGACGTCGCAGGGCACGTACACGTCCGGCAGGAAGTGCATCTCGACCTTGATCAGGCCATCGCCCTGGCACGCCTCGCAGCGGCCGCCGCGCACGTTGAAGCTGAAGCGGCCGGGCGAGTAGCCACGCGCGCGCGCCTCGGGCACCTGCGCGAACAGCTCGCGCAGCGGAGTGAACAGGCCGGTGTAGGTGGCCGGGTTCGAGCGCGGCGTGCGCCCGATCGGCGACTGGTCGATGTCCACCACCTTGTCGAACAGGTCCAGGCCATCGATCTCGCGGTACGGCGCCACCTGGTGCGAGGAGCCGTTGATCTCGTTGGCGGCCAGCGAGAACAGGGTGTCGTTGATCAGGGTCGACTTGCCCGAGCCGGACACGCCGGTCACGCAGGTCAGCAGGCCCGACGGAATGGCCAGGTCCACGCCCTTCAGGTTGTTGCCGCTGGCACCGCGCAGGTGCAGCGTCATCTTCGGGTTCGGCTTGTGCCGGCGCGCCGGGATCTCGATCGCACGCTTGCCGGACAGGTACTGGCCGGTCAGCGAGCGCGGCGCATCCAGGATGTCCTGCAGGGTGCCCTGGCCGACGATCTCGCCGCCATGCACGCCCGCACCGGGACCGATGTCCAGCACATAGTCGGCCAGGCGGATCGCATCCTCGTCATGCTCGACCACGATCACCGTGTTGCCGAGGTCGCGCAGGCGGGTGAGGGTGCCCAGCAGGCGTTCGTTGTCGCGCTGGTGCAGGCCGATGGACGGCTCGTCGAGCACGTACATCACGCCGACCAGGCCGGCGCCGATCTGGCTGGCCAGGCGGATGCGCTGGGCCTCGCCCCCGGACAGGGTGTCGGCCTTGCGCTCCAGGGTCAGGTAGTCCAGGCCCACATCGACCAGGAAGCCCAGGCGTTCACCGATCTCCTTGACGATCTTCGCGGCGATCTCGCCGCGCCAGCCCGGCAGGCTCAGTTCGCTGAAGAACTTCAGGGCCTCGTCGATCGGCAGCACCACCAGCTCCGGCAGCGGGCGATCGGCCACGAACACGTTGCGCGCGGCCCTGTTCAGGCGCGCGCCGTTGCATTCCGGGCAGGCATGCTCGCTGATGTACTTGCCCAGCTCTTCCTGCACCGCCGCCGATTCGGTTTCCTTGTAGCGGCGTTCGAGGTTGGGAATGATGCCCTCGAAGCGATGCTTGCGCTGCGTGCGGCCACCGGCCTCGGTGAAGTAGGTGAAGGTGATCGCATCGTCACCGCTGCCGTACAGGACGGCCTGCTGCACCGCGGCCGGCAACGAGCTCCAGGCCGCATCGACATCGAACCGGTAGTGCCGGGCCAGCGAGGCGATCAGCTGGAAGTAATAGGCATTGCGGCGGTCCCAGCCGCGCACCGCGCCGGCGGCCAGCGACAGTTCCGGGTGCACCACCACGCGCGAGGGATCGAAGAATTCGGCCATGCCCAGGCCATCACAGCCGGGGCAGGCGCCCATCGGTGCGTTGAACGAGAACAGGCGCGGCTCCAGCTCCGGCAGCGAGTAGTCGCAGACCGGGCAGGAGTACTTGGACGAGAACAGGGTCGGCGCGGTGTCGGTGTTGTCCAGGCTCTGCACCGAGGCCATGCCGTCGCCCAGCTTCAGCGCGGTCTCGAAGCTCTCGGCCAGCCGCTGCTTGATGTCCTCGCGGGGCCGGAAGCGGTCGATCACCGCCTCGATGGTGTGCTTCTGGCGCAGCGCCAGCGGCGGTACCGCATCGATCTCATGCAGTTCGCCATCCACCCGCACGCGTACGAACCCCTGCGCGCGCAGCTGGTCGAAGACCTGGGCGTGCTCGCCCTTGCGGTCGCGGATCACCGGGGCCAGCAGCATGTAGCGCTGCTCCGGGTCCAGCGTCAGCACCTGGTCGACCATCTGGCTGACCGTCTGTGCTTCCAGCGGGTAGCCATGGTCCGGGCAGCGCGGGGTACCGACGCGTGCGTACAGCAGGCGCAGGTAGTCGTAGATCTCGGTGATCGTGCCGACCGTCGAGCGCGGGTTGTGCGAGGTCGACTTCTGCTCGATCGAGATCGCCGGGGACAGGCCTTCGATATGGTCCAGGTCCGGCTTTTCCATCACGCTCAGGAACTGCCGCGCGTACGCCGACAGCGACTCGACGTAGCGGCGCTGGCCCTCGGCATAGATGGTGTCGAACGCCAGCGAGGACTTGCCGGAGCCGGACAGGCCGGTGATCACGATCAGCTTGTCGCGGGGCAGGTCGAGGTCGATGTTCTTGAGGTTGTGCGTCCGCGCGCCGCGGATGCGGATGAAATCCATCGCCATGGGGGATCCGTTGTGAGGCTTCGACCGTGAAGGTCGGCAAGCGGGTGGGGCAAGCGGAGACGGCAATCGATCAGCCTACCGAGCTTGGGATTTGGGGGCAATCGGCGACAATGCCAGCCCCCGGTCTCATCTCCTGAGACCGGCCGGCGGCTTACCTGAACGGGATTCAGGCCCCCGCCGTCCAGGGCAGGGGGTGACTTGACCCGAGGCCCTGCCAGTCATTAAAATCCCGCTTCTGTCCGCCCTCGATGGCGGCAGTCCATAGACCACAATAACTACAGAGGAAGTCTGGTCATGTACGCAGTACTGGTCACCGGCGGTAAGCAATACCGCGTGGCGCAGGGCGAAAAGCTCCGCGTCGAAAAGCTCGAAGTCGAAGTCGGCAGCGAGATCAAGTTTGACAACATCCTGCTGCTGGGCGACAGCGACGGCATCAAGATCGGCGACGCCCTGAGCGGCGCTTCGGTCACCGCCAAGGTCGTGTCCCAGGGTCGTGCTGACAAGGTCCGGATCATCAAGTTCCGTCGCCGCAAGCACCACATGAAGCGCCAGGGTCACCGTCAGTACTACACCGAAATCGAGATCACCGGCATCGCCGGCTAAGCATCAGGAGAAGCAGTCATGGCACATAAAAAGGGCGTAGGCTCCTCGCGCAACGGTCGCGACTCCAACCCGAAGTACCTGGGCGTCAAGATCTTCGGCGGCCAGGCCATCGAAGCCGGCAACATCATCGTGCGTCAGCGCGGCACCCAGTTCCACCCGGGTACCGGTGTTGGCCTCGGCCGCGACCACACCCTGTTCGCCCTCACGGACGGCAAGGTGGAGTTCTCGGTGAAGGGCCCGAAGAAGCGCCGCACCGTCAGCGTCGTCTCGGTCGAAGCCTGATAAGGCAACGGCCGGCGCCCATGCTCCGGCACGGGATCGCTGCATGAAGAGCCCCGCTTCGGCGGGGCTTTTCGTTGGAATCAATGGTAAAACGGGCATCGCCCGGTTGCCGGCCCGAGGCCGGCACTACATCAAGGTGGCGGCGTGCACGCCGCGCCCATCGCAGGCATCGAAACAATGAAACTGGTAGACGAAGCAGAAATCGAAGTGTTCGCCGGCAACGGCGGCAACGGCTGCATTGGCTTCCGTCGCGAGAAGTTCATTCCGCTCGGCGGCCCGGACGGCGGCGACGGCGGTGCGGGCGGCAGCGTGTGGATCCGCGCCGACGAAAACCTCAATACCCTGGTCGACTTCCGCCATGACCGCATCTTCAAGGCGCAGCGCGGCGAGAACGGCATGGGCCGCCAGGCCTATGGCAAGGGCGGCGAGGACCTGGTCATCACCGTGCCGGTCGGCACCGTGATCATCAACGTGGCCACCGACGAAGTGATCGGCGACCTGACCCAGCACGGCGATCGCCTGCTGGTGGCCAAGGGCGGCCGCGGCGGCCTGGGCAACATGCATTTCAAGAGCTCGACCAACCGCTCGCCGCGCCAGGCGCTGCCGGGCGAGCCGGGTGAGGAGCGCACGCTGAAGCTGGAGCTGAAGCTGCTGGCCGATGTCGGCCTGCTGGGCTTCCCCAATGCCGGCAAGAGCACCCTGATCCGTGCCGTCTCGGCGGCGACGCCGAAGGTGGCCGATTACCCGTTCACCACGCTGTACCCGAACCTGGGTGTGGTCAAGGTGGAAAACTACCGCAGCTTCGTCATCGCCGACATTCCCGGCCTGATCGAGGGTGCCGCCGACGGTGCCGGGCTGGGCGCGCAGTTCCTGCGCCACCTGCAGCGTACCCGCCTGCTGCTGCACCTGGTGGACATCTCGCCGATGGAAGGCGGCGTGGAGGGCATTTCGCCGGTGGAGCAGGTGCGTGCGATCGAGCGTGAGCTGGAGAAGCACGACCCGGAGCTGCTGGCCAAGCCGCGCTGGCTGGTGCTGAACAAGGCCGACCTGATGTTCGAGGACGAGGCCAAGGCCGCGGCCGAGCAGATCGTCGCCGAGCTGGGCTGGAAGGAGCCGTGGTTCCTGGTCTCGGCGCTGGGGCGTGAAGGCACCTTCCCGATCATGAGCCGGATCATGGCCTTCTTCGACCGCCAGAAGGAAGAAGAGCTCGAGGCCCGCAACGCGCAGTGATGCCGGGTCGGGCGTTCCGCGAAAAACCCGGCTCCGGCCGGGTTTTTTGTGCCTGCCGCATTCCTGCGGGGTGGCTCTGCCGGGTGGCGGGCAACAAAAAACCCGGCCAGCGGCCGGGCTTTTGCGTGCCGCCGGAGCCGGGGCTCCAGCAGGCGGCCGGATCAGGCGGCCGAGAGGGCCTTGATGCGGTCGTTCAGGCGGCTCTTGTGGCGAGCAGCCTTGTTCTTGTGGATCAGGCCACGCGCGCTGAAGCGATCCAGGATCGGCTGGGCAACGGCGAAGGCGGCTTGGGCGCCGGCGGCATCGTTGGCGTCCAGCGCCTTGATCACTTTCTTGACAGCGGTGCGCAGCATCGAGCGCTGAGCCACGTTGCGCGCGTTGCGCACGACGGTCTGCTTGGCGCGCTTCTTGGCGGACTTGATATTGGCCACGGTGGTGGTTTCCTGAAAAATCGGTGTTATGGGAACAGCAAGCTAGCTAGTATGATGGCGTAAGAAATGTACGTCAAGTCGATTGTCAAGAGGGACGTTGAGTGAGTTCACCCAAGATGTTGCGGGGCCTGCTGTCGTTCAGCAGCATGACCATGGTCTCGCGGGTTCTCGGCCTGGTCCGGGACCAGGTGGTGACCTCGACCTTCGGCACCAACGCCATCACCGATGCCTTCTGGGTCGCCTTCAGGATACCCAATTTCCTGCGCCGGCTGTTCGCCGAGGGCTCGTTCGCCACCGCCTTCGTGCCGGTGTTCACCGAGGTGAAGGAAACCCGCAGCCACGCCGAGCTGCGTGAACTGATGGCCCGCACCGCCGGCACCCTGGGTGGGGTGCTGATGCTGGTCACCGCGCTGGCGCTGATCTTCGCGCCGCAGCTGGCCACGGTGTTCTCCAGTGGCGTGGATACCGACCCGGCCAAGCAGGGCCTGCTGGTCGACCTGTTCCGGCTGACCTTCCCGTTCCTGCTGTTCGTCTCGCTCACCGCGCTGGCCGGTGGCGCGCTGAACAGCTTCCAGCGCTTCGCGATGCCGGCGCTGACCCCGGTCATCCTCAACCTGTGCATGATCGCCGGCGCCCTGTGGCTGGCGCCGCGGCTGGGCGGCACCCCCGAGAAGCAGATCCTGGCGCTGGGCTGGGCGGTGCTGGCCGCCGGCGTGCTGCAGCTGCTGTTCCAGCTGCCCTCGCTGAAAGGCATCAACCTGCTGACGCTGCCGCGCTGGGGCTGGCGCCATCCGGGCGTGCGCAAGGTGATGACGCTGATGGTGCCGACCCTGTTCGGCTCGTCGGTGGCGCAGATCAACCTGCTGCTGGATACGGTGATCGCGGCCAAGCTGACCGACGGTTCGCAGTCCTGGCTGTCGCTGGCCGACCGCTTCCTGGAGCTGCCGCTGGGTGTGTTCGGCGTGGCACTGGGCACGGTGATCCTGCCGGCGCTGGCCCGCCACCATGTCAGCACCGACCGCGAGGGCTTCTCGCGCTCGCTGGACTGGGGCCTGCGCATGACCCTGCTGATCTCGGTGCCGGCCATGCTGGGCCTGCTGTTCCTGGCCGAGCCGCTCATCGCCACCATCTTCCAGCACGGCCAGTTCACCGCCTTCGATACCCGCATGACTGCGTTGTCGGTGTACGGCCTGAGCTTCGGCCTGCCGGCGTTCGCCCTGCTGAAAGTGGTGCTGCCGGCGTTCTACGCCCGCCAGGACACCCGGACTCCGGTGCGCGCCGGCGTGGCCGCGCTGGTGGCCAACATGGTGTTCAACTTCGCCCTGCTGGCGGTGCTGTACCAGGTGATGGTGCCCGATGCCCTGAAGGCGCAGGGGGTGATGGCGGCGCTCGGCAAGCAGCCGGGCCTGCACCTGGCACTGGGCATTGCCAGCGCGCTGTCCAGTTACCTGAACCTTGGCCTGCTCTGGTACTGGCTGGGCAAGACCGATGTCTACCAGCGCCGCCCGGGCTGGGGCGGCTACCTGCTGCGGCTGGCGCTGGCCTGCACCGCGATGGTGGGCGTGCTGCTGGCGCTGCTGTACTGGCTGCCGGGCTTCTCGGCGATGGGCGTGTGGCAGCGGATCGGCGCGCTGGCCCTGCTGGTGGGCGGCGGCGGCCTGACCTATCTGCTGGCGATGGTGGCCATGGGCTTCCGCCCGCGCGACCTGCGTGGCCATTGATCGTGGCCGCGGCGGCTATACTTCAGGGTTACACCATTGCAGCAGCGGCCCCTGCGGGCCGGAACGAGAGTAGATGAGCAGGCTGTTCAGAAGCGTCGAGGGCGGGGAACTGTTCCCGCACGGAAGCGTGGTCTGCATCGGCGCATTCGACGGCCTCCACCTGGGCCATCGTGCGCTGGTGCGGCACGCGGTCGCGCGCGCACGCGCCCTGGGGGTGCCCGCGGTGGCTGTGGCATTCGAGCCCCTGCCGCGTGAATTCTTTGCCCAGGGCACGCCGCCCCCGCGGCTGACCCTGGCCCGCAGCAAGGTTGGCATCCTGCGCGAACTCGGCGTCGACACGGTCGGCCTGCTGCGCTTCGACGCGGCGATGGCGGCGATGCCGGCCGAGACCTTCGTGCGCCAGCTGCTGGTGCAGCGCCTGAACGCCCGCGAGGTGTGGATCGGGCCGGACTTCTGCTTCGGCAACCGCCGCCGCGGCGACCTGGCCCTGCTGCAGACGATGGGCGCTGAACTGGGCTTCAGTGCCGGCGAGATCGAAGCGGTGGACCTGCACGGCGAGCGCATCTCCAGCACCCGCATCCGCCAGCTGCTGCAGGACGGCGATTTCGCCCGCGCCGGCGACCTGCTGGGGCGCCCCTACGCGATCAGCGGGCGGGTGGTGCGCGGGCGCCAGCTCGGCCGCACGCTGGGCTTCCCGACCGCCAACCTGCGCTTCCCGAAGACCCCGGCGCTGTCGGGCATCTATGCGACGTGGGTGCATGGGGTGTTCGACCAGCCGTGGCCGTCGGTCTCCAGTTTCGGCACCCGGCCGACCGTGGACGGCGTCGAGCCGCTGCTGGAAGCCCACCTGTTCGATTTCCAGGGCGACCTGTACGGGCGCCACATCGAAGTGGAATTCGTCGCCAAGCTGCGCGACGAAGAGAAATTCAATGATCTGGCGGCGCTGACCGACCAGATGCACCGCGACGCCGAACAGGCGCGCGCCATCCTTTCCGAACACAGATTGCGAGCCACTGCGTGAGCCAGGACTACAAGACCACCCTGAACCTGCCAGCCACCGAATTCCCGATGCGCGGCGACCTGCCCAAGCGCGAGCCGGGCATTCTGGCGCGCTGGGAAGCGCAGGGGCTCTACCAGCAGCTGCGCGACAACGCCGCCGGCCGCCCGCTGTTCGTGCTGCATGACGGCCCGCCGTACGCCAACGGCCGCATCCACCTGGGGCATGCGGTCAACAAGATCCTCAAGGACATCATCGTCAAGTCGCGCTACCTGGCCGGCTTCGATGCGCCCTACGTGCCGGGCTGGGACTGCCACGGCCTGCCGATCGAGATCGCGGTGGAAAAGAAGTGGGGCAAGGTCGGCACCAAGCTCGATGCGGTCGCGTTCCGGCAGAAGTGCCGTGAGTTCGCCGAGGAGCAGATCGACATCCAGCGCGCCGACTTCAAGCGCCTGGGCGTGACCGGTGACTGGGACAACCCGTACAAGACCCTCAGCTTCGACTTCGAGGCCAACGAGATCCGTGCGCTGGCCAAGGTCGTGGCCAACGGCCACCTGCTGCGTGGCGCCAAGCCGGTGTACTGGTGCTTCGACTGTGGCTCGGCGCTGGCCGAGGCGGAAATCGAATACCAGGAAAAGGAATCGCCGGCGATCGACGTGGCCTACGCCGCGCGCGATGCGCAGGCCGTGGCCCAGGCCTTCGGCGTGAGCCTGCCGGACGACGTGGAAGTGGCCGTGCCGATCTGGACCACCACCCCGTGGACCCTGCCGGCCTCGCTGGCGGTATCGCTGGGCGCGGAGATCAACTACGTGCTGGCCGAAGGCCCGGCCCACAACGGCAAGCGCCGTTGGCTGGTGCTGGCTGCCGCGCTGGCCGAGCGCGCGCTGCAGCGCTATGGTGTCGAGAACGTGGTGCTGCACGGTGAAACCACCGGTGCGGCGCTGGAAAACCAGCTGCTGGCGCATCCGTTCTATCCGCAGCGCGAGATCCTGGTGCTCAACGGCGAGCACGTGTCCGACGAGGACGGTACCGGTGCGGTGCACACCGCCCCCGGCCACGGCCAGGAAGACTACGTGGTCAGCCAGAAGTACGGCCTGCTGGACAGGTACAACGCCGGCCAGATCACCCCGATCGATGGCCGTGGCGTGTACCTGGAATCGACCCCGCCGGCCGGTGACGTGGTGCTGGCCGGCCAGCACCTGTGGAAGGCACAGGACGCCATCGTCGGCGTGCTGCGCGACAACGGTTCGCTGCTGGCCTTCCACCCGATCCGCCACAGCTACCCGCACTGCTGGCGCCACAAGACGCCGGTGGTGTTCCGCGCCACCCCGCAGTGGTTCATCTCGATGGACAAGGCCCATCTGCGCAGCGATGCGCTGGCCGCCATCGATACCGTCGGCTGGTTCCCGAGCTGGGGCAAGGCGCGCATCCAGAGCATGGTCGACGGTCGCCCGGACTGGACCATCTCGCGCCAGCGCACCTGGGGCGTGCCGATCGCACTGTTCACCCACCGCCAGACCGGCGAGATCCATCCGCGCACGGTCGAACTGATGCAGCAGGTCGCCGACCGCGTTGAAGCCGAAGGCATCGACGTGTGGTACTCGCTGGATGCCAGCGAACTGCTGGGCGCCGAAGCGGCCGACTACGAGAAGGTCACCGACATCCTCGATGTCTGGTTCGATTCGGGCGTCACCCATGAAGGCGTGCTGGCCGCGCGTGGCTTCGGCAAGCCGGCCGACCTGTACCTGGAAGGGTCCGACCAGCACCGCGGCTGGTTCCAGTCCTCGCTGCTGACCGGCGTGGCGATCGACAAGCGCGCCCCTTACAAGCAGTGCCTCACCCACGGTTTCACCGTGGACGAGCACGGCCGCAAGATGTCCAAGTCGCTCGGCAACGGCATCGAGCCGCAGGACATCATGAACAAGCTGGGCGCGGACATCCTGCGCCTGTGGATCGCTTCGGCCGACTACAGCAACGAGATGTCGCTGTCGCAGGAAATCCTCAAGCGCAACGCCGACGCCTACCGGCGCCTGCGCAACACCGCGCGCTTCCTGCTCGGCAACCTCGATGGCTTCGATCCGGCCGCGCATCTGCAGCCGTTGGACAGGATGGTCGCGCTGGACCGCTGGATTGTGCACCGTGCCTGGGAACTGCAGGAGAAGATCAAGGCGGCGTACGACGGCTACAACATGGCCGAGATCGTGCAGCTGCTGCTGAACTTCTGCAGCGTGGACCTGGGCTCGCTGTACCTGGACGTGACCAAGGACCGCCTGTACACGATGCCGACCGATTCCAACGGTCGCCGTTCGGCACAGAGCGCGATGTTCCACATCGCCGAAGCGTTCACCCGCTGGGTGGCGCCGATCCTGACCTTCACCGCCGACGAGCTGTGGGGCTACCTGCCGGGTGAACGGGCGGGCCACGTGCTGTTCACCACCTGGTATGACGGCCTGGCGCCGCTGCCGGCCGATGCGCAGCTCAACGCCGCCGACTTCGACCAGTTGCTGGCCGTGCGCGAGCAGGTGGCCAAGGTGCTCGAGCCGATGCGTGCCAACGGTGCGATCGGTGCTGCGCTGGAAGCGGAGATCACCATCGCCGCCAACGAAGAGCAGGCCGCGCGCTGGCAGCCGCTGGCCGATGAACTGCGCTTCCTGTTCATCAGCGGCGACGTGCAGGTGCGCCCGGCGACCACCGACGAGGTGTTCGTCAGCGCCCAGCCCACCACCAAGGCCAAGTGCGTGCGCTGCTGGCACCACCGTGCCGACGTCGGCAGCAGTGCCGATCATCCGGAACTGTGCGGTCGCTGCGTGAGCAACATCACCGGTGCCGGTGAAGTGCGGAGCTGGTTCTGATGGCCGCGCCCCGTCCGCATCCGAACGCACTGGTCTGGCTGCTGCTGTCGGTGGTCATCATCGGCCTGGACCAGTGGTCCAAGGCCTGGGTGCTGTCGAGCCTGCCGGAGTTCCAGCCGGTGGTGGTCATCGACGGCTTCTGGAACTGGTACCGCACCTACAACACCGGCGCTGCATTCAGCTTCCTGAGTGACGCCGGAGGCTGGCAGAAGCACTTCTTCACCGTGCTGGCGATTGCCATCAGCGGCCTGATGGCCTGGTGGCTGCGCGCCACCGCCCGGGGCAACTGGAAGGCGGCGGTGCCCTACGCGCTGATCATCGGCGGTGCCATCGGCAACGTGATCGACCGCCAGGTGCACGGCCACGTGGTCGATTTCATCCAGTGGTACGTCGGCGAGCATGTCTGGCCGTCGTTCAACATCGCCGATTCGGCCATCGTGGCCGGTGCCATCGGCATCGCCCTGTTCGGCCTGTTCGACGGCAAGTCCGCCAAAAAGGCGGATAATGGCTCCCCGAAACCGTAAGCCGGCTGCTGCCGGGAGACTGAACTGATGGATGTGCTGCTCGCCAACCCGCGTGGATTCTGTGCCGGTGTCGATCGTGCGATCGAGATCGTCAAGCGCGCGATCGAAACGCTGGGCGCCCCCATCTATGTCCGCCATGAGGTGGTGCACAACCGCTTCGTGGTGGATGACCTGAAGCAGCGCGGCGCGATCTTCGTCGAGGAACTGGACGAAGTACCGGACAACAACACGGTGATCTTCAGCGCGCATGGCGTGTCCCAGGCCGTGCGCCAGGAAGCCGAACGCCGTGGCCTGAAGGTGTTCGATGCCACCTGTCCGCTGGTGACCAAGGTCCATTTCGAAGTGGCCCGCCATTGCCGGGCCGGCCGTGACGTGGTGTTGATCGGCCACGCCGGTCACCCGGAAGTGGAAGGCACCATGGGCCAGTGGAACCGGGAAGCCGGTACCGGCCAGATCTACCTGGTGGAGGACGTGGAACAGGTCGCCACGCTGGTGATCAACCAGCCGGACAACTTCGCCTACACCACCCAGACCACGCTGTCGGTGGACGATACGCGCGGCATCATCGAGGCGCTGCGCGAACGCTTCCCGGCGATGCAGGGCCCGAAGAACGACGACATCTGCTACGCCACGCAGAACCGCCAGGACGCCGTGCGCGACCTGGCCAAGCGCTGCGACCTGGTGCTGGTGGTCGGTTCGCCGAACAGCTCCAATTCCAACCGCCTGAGCGAGCTGGCCCGCCGCGAAGGCGTGGAGTCCTACCTGATCGACGGCGCGCACGAGATCGACCCGCAATGGGTGGTCGGCAAGCAGCATATCGGCGTGACCGCGGGCGCTTCGGCGCCGCAGGTGCTGGTGGATGGCGTGCTGGCGCGGCTGGCCGAGCTGGGTGCCTCCGGTGTGGGTGAACTGGACGGCGAACCGGAATCGATGGTGTTCGCGCTGCCGAAGGAACTGCGGTTGCGCCTGATCGACTGAGCGGGCACGGTGTTCGCCGGGCAGGGCAACCAAGGCGGCCCCAGGGGGCCGACGAAGTGGATCCACGCCAAGCGTGGATCCTTCCATTCCAGGCGGAAACATCCCAACGAATGGGATGACTCCGCGCCCGGGTGAACTCCCGGACTATTCCTGCGGGCGGGGATCACGAAGCTGCTCCCCTGCATAACCCGCATAGAGGTGGGAGGCACGCTTGTCTGCCGCCACCAGTTCGGCAGAGGTCAAGTTCATCCGCGCGATCTCCTGCGCAGCCCGGTCATCTCCAAGCATGTAAGCCATTCGCAGATAGGCGGCGGTGTCGACGAGGCTCGGCGGATCTGCCTTGGCACTTACATCCGCCAGGCCATAGTATGCATAGAGGTTACCCGCCTGTGCTTGCTTGCGTAGCAGTATTTTCCCGTCAAGTACGTTCTCTTCCAGCGCTACTCGGCGGCCCAATTCAACCGCCGCTGCGCGATTTCCAGAGTCAGCTTCCCGCTTGAGGTCCTCACGCGATAGCTGCTCCAGGTGCGCCTTCTCTTGTGTGGATGGATAGCCGTGGTTGAAAAGCCACGCGGCTTCATTGGGACTGCGTGCGTCCAGAAGTCCCGCATCCCTGCAATCCATGCCGCATAGATGCGCCTTTATGTTTGGGGATGCCAATCTCTGGCTGCTCGATCGACCATGGACACCCCCTGGCGAGCCGGGCGGTGGCATCACCGGTCCCTCTCCAGCTTCTGCATGCTTGCCTATCTCCTGGCCTCCCTTGCCACCTTCGCTGCAGGCGCCAAACGCGAGTACAGCCAGAACAAACAATGGATTGCATTTCATCATTGCACTCCGCAGGCGTTTGCTTCTGCCTGCCATGCGTGCAGGACGCGGGCAGAAAAAACTGTCTCTTCGGTCGGAACTGTTCCTCTCAATGCACTCGCCGGCCTTGTAGTTCATGAGCGTTCCATGCAACCAATTTGCGGCGATGCTAGGGCCGGATGAAAGAGTGAAGTGAGAATCTGTTGGCAAAAATACTTCCGGAAATTGAATGCCTGTCGATGACGACAGTTTCTGCGGCTCCAAGGCCGGAGACATCAAAAGTCGTTATCTCGATCCGGTATTTTTTCGGAACTCTAGGTCGGCTGGGCCAGAAAGGCGCGCAGCCCGCGACATTGCCTCGGCTAGCATTTCTGGGCAGGAGGAACCGCTCTGCAACATCAACTCGGATACGCAACGGGTGGCACCACCGCTTCTCCTGGCAGTCCCAGTCGCAGGCTTGAGTCCGTCAACATCAGTGGATCCACGCCATGCGTGGGCAGGCGCACCGTCCATGACCTTTGGCCATGGGGCATGGCATCCCACAGGCCTAGCATCGGTACCTCTACCGCTGCTGGAACCTGCCCGATGAAAACCCGTGCCCTGGTGATGTCCGTGCTGTTCGCGCTGGCCGCCACGCCTGCGCTGGCGCAGACCTCACCACCGGGCGATGCTGCGGCGCCGGGCCTGCTGCGCATCGATGTGGATGCGCGCGACCTGGCCCGCCGCATCTTCAAGGTGACCGCCACTGTGCCGGTCACGCCCGGCCCGGTCACCCTGCTGTACCCGCAGTGGATCCCCGGCAACCATTCGCCCACTGGCCCGATCGACAAGCTGGCCGGCCTGCGCGTGACCGCCAACGGCAGGCCGCTGGCCTGGCAGCGGGACCAGTACAACGTCTACGCGTTCAAGGTGGACGTGCCCGCCGGCGTGAGCGAGATCGTGGCGCACTTCGATTTCCTGTCCTCGCAGGGCGGCAGCCAGGGCCGGGTGGTGATGACCCCGGAGATGCTCAACCTGCAGTGGAACGCCAATTCGCTGTATCCGGCCGGTGTCGATGCGCGCACCCTGCAGACGCAGGCGAGCGTGACCCTGCCCAAGGGCTGGTCGTTTGCCACGGCGCTGGAAACCGCGCGCCGCGACGGCGACACCGTGGTGTTCAAGCCGATTTCCTATGACCACCTGGTCGATTCGCCCGTGTTCGCCGGCGAGCACTACCAGCGCATCGATCTCGACCCGGGCGCGAAAGCGCCGGTGCACCTGAACGTGTTCGCCGACGACGCCAAATCGCTGAAGCCGACCGACGCCCAGCTGAAGGCGCACCGCGCACTGGTGCAGCAGGCCGACAAGCTCTATGGCGCGCGCCACTACAACCACTATGAGTTCCTGCTGGCGCTGACCGACCGTCTGGGCGGCATCGGCCTGGAACACCATCGCTCCAGCGAGAACAGCGCCGAGCCGGGCTACTTCACCGAGTGGGACAGCAACGCGTGGATGCGTGACCTGCTGCCGCACGAGTACACCCATTCGTGGAACGGCAAGTACCGGAGGGGTGCCGACCTGGCTACCGCCAACTTCAACGTGCCGATGGGCGACAGCCTGCTGTGGGTGTACGAGGGACAGACCCAGTTCTGGGGCCAGGTGCTGGCCGCGCGTTCCGGTCTGTGGTCCACCGAGCAGGCGCGCGACATGCTGGCCAACGTCGCTGCGACCTACGATCGTGGCCGCCCGGGACTGGCCTGGCGGCCGCTGCAGGACACCACCAACGATCCGACCATCGCCCAGCGCCGCACCCTGCCGTACCGCAATTACCAGATGAGCGAGGACTACTACTCCGGTGGCCAGATGCTGTGGCTGGAAGTGGAAGGCAAACTGCGAGGGCTGACCGGCAACCGCCGCAGCCTGGATGATTTCGCACGTGCCTTCTTCGGCGTCGGCGATGGAGACTGGGACGTCAATCCGTACACGTTCGATGACGTGGTGGCGACCTTGAACGGGATTGCACCCTACGACTGGGCCGGCTTCCTGCGCCAGCGCCTGGACGGGCACGGGCCGCTGACCGGTGGCCTGGCGCTGGCGGGCTGGAAGCTGGCCTACCGCGATGTGCCGAACGAGGCCTACAAGGCGCAGGAAAAGCGCGCCAAGGCCGCGCTGCTGGCGTACTCGCTGGGTGCCACCGTGCTCGACACCGGCGTGGTGGGCGACGTGATCTGGGACAGCCCGGCCTTCAACGCCGGGCTGGCACCGGGCATGAAGGTGATTGCAGTGGGCGGCCGGGAATACAGCAGCGAGCGCCTGAAGGATGCGGTGTCTGCCGCGGCCAAGGACAAGGCGCCGATCGAACTGCTGGTGAAACAGTTCGACCGCATCGAAACGATGCGCATCGATTACCACGGTGGCCTGCAGTACCCGGTGCTGGAACGCATCGCCGGCACGCCGGATCGGCTTGCCGATCTGTGGAAGGCACGATGACCCTGCGCACGCGCGACGGCCTGATCCTGGTGGTGGCGGTGCTGGCCATCATCGGTGCCTTTCTGGGCGGAGACGGTCGTTGGCTGCACTGGCTGGCCAAGCCGTCGGCGACCCTGCTGATCGCCGCGATCGCCTGGCAGGTGCGACCGGCACAGGATGCGTTCTACCGGCATGCGGTGCTGGCCGGCATGCTGTTGTCCTGCGTGGGCGATATCGCGCTGATGCTGCCGGTCGATGCATTCGTGGTGGGGCTGCTGGCGTTCCTGCTGGCCCACCTCTGCTACATCGTGGCCTTCCGTGCCGGCCTGCGTGCAGGTGCTGGATCGTGGGGCGCGTTCGCGCTGCTGGCTGCGTTCGCCACGATCAATGTGCTTGGCCTGTGGCCGCATCTGCCGCAGCCGATGCGCGTGCCGGTGCTGGCCTACGTGGTGGTGCTTGCTTCGATGGCGGTGCTGGCGCTGGCGCGGGTGTTGGCGCCTCGGCGTACGGATGCCGTCGAACGACGCAGCGCCCGCTGGGCTGCCGGCGGTGCCTTGCTGTTCGTCAGCAGTGATTCACTGCTGGCCTGGGACCGCTTTGCCGGCGGCCTGCCGCTGGCCAGCCTGCTGGTGCTGTCGACGTACTACGCCGCGCAGTACGCGATCGCACGTTCGGTGAGGTGACCGCGCCTGCAGCGGCACGGCAGCGCCGTGGCTACTGCAACGAGGGACGGTCGTCGTTGCGCCGGCCTTCCGTCTGCAGATCATCGGCCACGTCATCCGGCAGCCAGAGCAGTCTGCCGCCCTTGCGCACGATCACCTGCACATGGCTGACCCCGGCGGGCGTGCGCATCCGTGCCCTGCGTCGCTCCTGTACCGCCTGCGTGAAGCGTGGCACGGCGTCGAAATCGATGCTGGCCAGTGCGGTGCTGCTGCGGCTCAACGAAATGGTCGGCGCGAACCGATGGGGATCCACCGGATCACCCTTGCGCCATGTTCCGCGTTCGTAGTGATAGCGGTCGACATGGCCCGCCCGTTGCGGATCGACCAGTTCGAGGTTGATGCGGCCATCGTCATGGAAGTGGATGCTGTGGAACACCGTCAGGCGGTGGCCGGCCAGGCCGGGCAGGTTCTCCAGAGCCAGCCGCGCGGCCTGCAGTCGATCGCGGTCGAGCAGCAGGTTGGCGCGCAGCGGTGCGGTCAGATAGCGGGGCGTGGCCGGCACTACCGCAGCGGAAGCGCCCTCCCAGCGGGCACCGGGCGCGCGCTGCACGGGCGGCGCTGACGCCTGCAGCGGCGCATCGAGGGTGTGCAACGCAGCTGCCGCGGCGGCCGCACCGGCCAGCACCAGCAGCACCACGGCGAACGCCCGCGGAGAGGAGACGGGCCAGGTCATGCCCACTGCCTGCGCACGCTGCGGCGATCATCCGGAGCTTGAAGACGGTCGACCTGAAGGACCGGGGACGGCAGGGCGGAGAACAGCAGGAGGGTGCCCCGCAACCAGGGGTAGGGCTTCAACGGGAGCGGGTCCGGTGCAACGGGCGGCGTAGGGTACTACGCTCAGCGGAACTGCAGGGTCAGCAGCAGATAGCGGCCCAATGGATCGTCCAGGCCAGGCATCTGCCCGCCACTGCCCACCAGGTAGTTGACCGGCTCTGCATCCAGTACGTTGTGCACATCCAGCGCGACCACCACGCGCGGGCTCAACTTGCGTGCCACGTGCAGGTTCCAGCGCAGCTGCGCCGGATTCATGCAGCGCCGCTGGTCATGCTGTTGCTGCGTGCAGTCTTCGCCCGCCAGCCACGCGCGCGTGCGGCCGACGCGGTTGCCGCGCAGGGCGATGTCCCAGGTGGGGTTCTGCCACTGCACGGTAAGGATGCCGGCGGTGGTGGGCGTGACGTGCCCGCGCAGGTCCACCGACCCATCGTGGCTGCGGTCGCGACGCAGTTCCTGCTGCTTCAGTCCATCCAGCGCGAACAGCCACTGTCCGTCGCGCCCGGCATCGATGCGGTACTCGCCGCGCAGCAGCCAGTTGCGCGACGTGGTGCGCCCGATGTTGTCGAACGACAGGCGCAGATCACGCAGGCGGCCCTGTTCGTCCAGCTCCCAGGTTGCCGGGTTCCACAGCGCATCGCTGGGCTGCAGGGCGAGAATCTCGTTGCGCAGTTCGACGATGTTGTGGGTCAGCGTCAGCGAGAAGGCATCGTTGGGCGTCCAGCTGGCCGCCAGCGAATGGCTGCGCGAGGTCTCCGCCTTCAGTGCATCGTTCTCCACCACCTCCACTTCCACGGCGCAGCCACCGCCACGCAGCGGCCGCGCGCAGGGCGGCAGGGTATCCGAGGCGGGCAGGCCGAGCAGGCCGAAGTAGCCGGGCGGGCGTCGTCGTTCAAACAGGCTCGGCGCGCGGTAACCGCGGCCACTGGCCAGCAGGAAGGACCAGTGTGGCGTCGGTGTCCAGCGCAGCCCGGCACGGGGTGAGAACGCGCTGTCGCCGCCATCGCGATCCAGTCGCGCGGCCAGGTCGAGGCGCAGCGTGGACGCCAGCGGCAGGCCCACTTCCGCGTACGCGGCGCTGCTCTGGCGGGTCAGGTGGCGCTGTTCCAGCGGCAGGCCCAGCGCCAGTTCGCCCTTGCCCAGCAGCGGGTCGGGCAACGAGGTCCAGCGCTCGCGGCGCAGGTCGATGCCGGTGGCCAGCTGCGCCGCGCCGCCGGGCAGCGTCATCAGTTCGCGCTGCACGCCCCACCAGCCCTGCCATTGCTCGGTTCGCCCGCGGTTGCGGATGGCGGGGAACAGTTCTGCGGCCAATCCCGCTGGCAGCGTCGAGAACCCCGGCAGGAAATCCAGGGTGCGTGCTGCTTCCAGCAGCCGCTCGCTGCGCACGGTGCCTTCGGTGCGCAGGTCCACCTGGTTGCGTTGCGCGCTGATGCCGGCATCCCAGCTGCGGCCGGGCTGCTCGCGGCCCACGCCCACGGTCAGGTCGGCTTCGGTCGCGCGCACCGTCGGGCGCACTTCACCGCCTTCCTGCAGCACCACGTTGAGGACCGCGCCGCGGTTGAAGTTGAGCGCGACCGCAGTGGGGCCCAGCTCGAAACGCTGGCGGTTGTGGCTGGCACGTGCCTCCACGTAGGCATAGCGCCCCTCGCCGCGTTCATGGCGATAGCGCAGGTAGGCGGACAGGGTGTCCGAGGCGGGCTGCAGCGAGCGCGGGCGCGCGTTGTCGAACCAGCAGCCATCCTCTTCGCGCTGCAGCGGCGGGTGGCACTGCGTGGCCGGGTAGTAATCGCCGTTGGCCATGATCAGGCCGATCGGATAGAGCGAGGTTTCCGCATGCCAGTCGCGCTGGTCACCGGCCACATGCTGGATGCGGTGCAGGTCGATACCGGCGAACCAGCGGTCGCCGTTGCCACGCACGCCGCCGGTGGCGGCCTGCACGCGGTACTGGTCGCCGTCGCCGCGGCCACTGACTCCCGACTGCAGCGTGGCTTCTGGCCCCTCGGCCTGGTCGCGCAGGATGATGTTGACCACCCCGGAGATGGCATCGGCACCGTAGATGGCCGAGGCACCGCCACGCACCAGCTCGATGCGTTCGACGAAGCTGAGCGGAATGCCGCCCAGGTCGGTCAACCCGCCTTCTTCCAGCGACACCATCGGATAGCGGGGCAGGCGGCGGCCGTTGACCAGGAACAGGGTGGCGCGGGGCCCCATGCCGTCCAGGCTGGTGGTGGCCGCCGCGCCGACCGGCAGGTACAGCGAATCACCGCTGCGCGAGGTGCTCAGCGGTGGATGGCCGTTCATGCCCGGCAGGTGGCGCAGCAGATCGAACAACGTGCCGTAACCGCTGCGCAGGATGTCATCGCGGTCGATCACCGTGATCGGCAGGGTGGTCTGCACCGAGGTGCGGGGCAGGCGGCTGCCGGTGACGTGGATCGGCGCCAGGTCGACCTGCACCGGTGCCAGGGCGGCGGCCACCGGCGGTGCCCGGGGTGCCGGTTTCGCCGGTGCCGCAACAGGCACATGGCGGCGCACCACGAACCCGCCGCCCGGGGTCTGCAGGATGTTCACCGGCATGCCGGCGACCAGCTGTTTCAGCGCGGCGGCCGGGGCCAGTGTGCCGGCCGTGCCGGTGCTGCGCAGGTCGGCCAGTTCGCGGGCGTCGAAGACCAGCGCGATGCCGCTCTGCCGGGCCCACTGCTGCAGGGCTGCAGGGAGCGGGCCGGGAGCGATCCGGTAGTCGACCGCCGCCGCTTCACCCCCGCTGGCTGCGGCCACCGCACCCAGGGTCAGCGTGAGCCAGAGCAGGGCCTGCAGCAGGCCCCCGCGCAGCACTCCCGGTGCCGGCATCTGCCGCGCCTCAGTAGGTGCGGCGCAGTTCCAGCGCGCCATCCGAGCGCGGCTGGCCGGCAATGGACCACCCCAGTTCCAAGGCGGAAAGCAGTTCATGCGCGTCGCCGGCGCGGAAGGTGCCGCTGACCGCCAGGTCGGCGATATCCGGATCGGCGACCACCAGCGGCGTGCTGCCATAGCGGTTCATGCGCTCGACCACGGTGGCCAGCGGCGTACCGTCGAACACCAGCTTGCCCTGCGGCCAGCCTTCGGCGGCGGCGGTGGACGACAGCTGCGGACCGGGCTGGATCCTGCCTGATGCCAGCACCTGCAGCTGCTGGCCGGGTGACAACGTGTGCTGGGCGCTGCCGCTGGTGACTTCCACCGCGCCTTCCAGCAGGGCGACCTCGACCCGGCCATCGCCCAGCCGTTCGACCTGGAAGGTGGTGCCGATATCGCGGATGGAACTGCCGGCGGCCTGCACCCGCAGCGAACGCGAGGACGGGGCGACCTGCAGCTGGACGCGGCCCTGTTCGAGCACGAGTTCGCGCTTGCGCCAGCCGAAGCGTGCGGTCAGCGTGCTACCGGCATCGAGCGTGGCGATGCTGCCGTCGTCCAGGGTCTGCAACCGGGGCTGGCGGCCCGGGTTGGCATAGGTCAGCAGCGCGGGGTTGCCGTCGGTGTACAGCATCCAGCCCAGGCCGACGGCCAGACAGATACCGGCGGCGGACGCCACGCCCGGCAGCCAGCGCCGTTGCGGGCGGCGTGCCGCGCGCGCGGCCGCAGTGCGCAGCCACGGGTCAGCGGCCAGCCCGGCACTGCGCTGATGCAGTTGTTCGGCCTGCGCCCACGCGGTGACGTGGGCGGGGTCCTCGGCCAGCCAGTCCTCGAAGGATTCCCTTTCGGCAGGACTGCAGTCGGGGGCTTCCAGGCGCGCCACCCAGGCGCTCGCGCGTTCAAAAAGCAACGGATCATCCTTGTTGTCGTTGCGGCTCATTCGGTGTCTCCATCGTTGTGGAGAGGATCGGGGCCCAGCTCCTTGCGCAGGCCCTGCAATGCGCGGGCAATGTGTTTTTCCACGGTCTTGGCGGTGATGCCGCAATGCTGGGCGATCTGTGTATAGCTCATGCCGGTGATGCGGTTGAGCAGGTACACCTCGCGGGCACGTTCGGGCAGCTTGAACAATGCCTGGCGCAGCAGGGCGAGCATCTGCCCGGATTCTGCCTGACGCAGCGGATCCGGTGAAGCACTGATTGCTTCTTCGTTGTCATCGCGGTCGGCCAGCGGCAGGTGCGCGCGGGACTGCGTGGAGCGCCCACGGTCGGCCAGCCGGTTCCGCGCGATCCGGTACAACAGCAGGCGCAGTTCTTCTGCGCCATGCGCGCGGTAGCGGATCAGCCGTTCCATGCAGTCCTGGGCGATGTCCTCGGCATCGTCGGGGCCGACGCCGCGCGCGCGGAGGAAGGCGCACAGCGGTGCGCGTTCCTCGCGGACGAACGCAATGAACGCGTCCGGAACCCCGGGCAGGTCCGGTGCAGGACGGAGCAGAGGGGAGGGGACGGACAGGGGAGGGCCTCGGACGGCAATGACGGACGCGAGATCGAGTTTTACGCGACGGTGACCGGATGGGGAAGCCTGTGTTTCCCCGGCTTTTCCATTGTGAATGCATTCATGTTTTTTCCGCGCCAGCACTGGGGGCGTTCGTGCTGCTGGCGCGTTCTGCTTTCGACCCGCGTGGTGCGGGGGGAGAGAGAGAACGCAATGAAGCATTCGAAGTTGAGCATCGCCCTGGCAGCTGTGGCCGGTCTCGCGGGCCTCGGCCAGGCGCATGACGTCATGGCGATGAATTATCACGTACAGGGCGATCGCATCGTTCTCAGCGGTGGTGTCACGGTCGCCGACGTGGTCGCGCTGCCAGCGCTGCTGGCCAAGGCGCAGGCCGAAGGCCGCCCGATCCGCGACATCGTGCTGCGCACCTCCAATGGTGGCGCGCTGATTGCCGGTGAGTGGCTGCAGGGGGTGATCCGCACCCATGGCCTGAACACCATCGTCTCCGGCCATTGCATCTCGTCGTGCTCGATCATGCAGTCCGGTGGCGTCGAGCGTTACCTGGCCGGTGACCTGCCGCTGGTCGATTCGGTACAGATCCACGCGGCCAGCAGTGGCGGCAAGGTGATCTACACGCCGTCGCCGCGGATGACCGAGATCTACACCGGCAACTACGGTGGCGGCATGGACGCCGGCCTGCTGCACAAGGCCATGTACGAGGTGGTGCAGCCCAATGGCCTGCTGGTGTTCCGCGATCCGGCCCGCACCAGCGGCGCCTCGGTCAGCTTCGATCCCGACGGCAGCGGCCGCAAGCTGGAGACCTTCCCCGGCCAGGATATCTACAGCAACCACATCATCACTGCCGCCGGCTATCGCGAACCGGGTGACACGCTGACGGTCACCGCCAATGTCAGCGGCGACATCAATCCGGGCTACCTGCGCACCGCGCGCCAGCTGCAGGCCTTCGTCGATGATGATTTCGCGCGCTGGAACGACACCGACTTCGGCACCACCTACATCAACCAGGCGGTCACCATCTACAACGCTGCCGCCCGTGGCCCCAACGGCATCGGCACGTTCTCGGTACAGGACTTCCTCAGCGATCCCGACATCCAGGCCGACCTGCTGTCGCGCCTGCGCCTGTCCGAACTGGACGCGTCCACGCTGGGCAATTCGGCCGGCGTCATCCGGGTGAGCAAGGGCGCCACCTGGCGCACCGCTGACACCACCGGCGCCGATTTCATGCTGGTGGAGAACGGCACCATCGCGCTGGAAGGCGGCGCGCTGCGCACGCCCGAGCTGCGCGTGCTGGCGGCGGGCATGGTGGTCGGCCACGGTGACATCGCCTCGGTTGCCAACGACTCGGACGCCCTGTTCGACGGCACCGGTCCATCGTTCCGCGAGGATGGCTTCAACCGCCTGCGCGTCTACGGCACGCTGATGCCGCGCGGTGGCGACCTGGTCAGCCACGGCTACGTCAACATCATGCCCGGCGGCAAGGTGCTGTTCGACGTGACCGAGGCGGGCGGCGCCGGCACTGGCCGCCTGCGGGTCGGGGAGTTCTACGACGACGGTGCCAACGAAGGCGCGCTGGTGATCTCGCCGGGTGCGCACCTGGAACTGAACGTGGCGCAGGGCTTCTATGCCGGCACCTACCAGCGCGAGCTGGTGAGCGGTCCGATCTACCAGGGCGGCTTCACCGATGCGGTGCGCCTGGGCGACACCGGCTACAGCGCCAGCATCACCGACGGCGAGGTGTTCCGCCCGCGCCACAACTCGCTGCTGAGCTTCAACATCCACCAGACCGCCGACGGGCTGTCGCTGACGGCAAACCCCGGATTCGACCAGCTGGCGCAGCTCACTGCCGGTAACGGCAGCGATGGTCTCGGTCGCGCGCTGGCCACGGCGGGCGACCGCCAGGATGCACGGCTGAAGCCGCTGCTGGGCGCGCTGCAGTTCGCCGACCGCGACGTCATCGCGCAGCAGGCCGGTGCACTGCGCGGCGATGCGCATGCCAGCCTGCGCCTGGCCGACAACGCCCTGGTCGGCAGCATCGGCAATGTGGTGCAGCAACACCAGGCCGCACGACGCAGCGGCAGTGGTGACGCCGGTGGCTTGGCGGCGCAGGCCGCGCAGGCGGCGTCGGCGCAGCCGGGCATGGCCAATGGCAGCCTGTTCAACCAGTTGGCAATGCATCTGGTGGAGCCCGCAGGGAGCGCTGGCGGCACAAACTTTGGCGGCGAAGCGCCCCGCAGCCACGGTTTCTGGGGCCGCGGCTTCGGCAGCCATGGCCGCATCGACGGCGAAGGCGGCGTGGCCGGCCTGAGCCACACCGTCGGCGGCATCGTGCTCGGTGCCGATACGCAGCTGGCCGATGACCGGGTCACCCTGGGCGTCAGCGTTGCTGCAGCGGACATGTCGACCAAGGGCCGCGACGGTTCCGGGTTCACCGGCGATGTGCGCGCGCTGGATGCAGGCGGCTACCTGGATGCCACCTATTCGCGGGGTTACCTGTCGGCCTCGGTGCGCTATACCGACCTGCGCCACGACACCCGCCGCAGCATCGCCGGCATCGACGGCCTGGAGAGCCCGCTGCGTGCCAAATACAACAACGATGCGATCTCGGCCCGGCTGGAACACGGCTTCTCGTTCACCACCGGCAAGGGGCTGGTGATCCAGCCGCTGCT
Organism: Stenotrophomonas sp. 704A1; assembly: GCF_030549525.1. Classification (NCBI taxonomy): domain Bacteria; kingdom Pseudomonadati; phylum Pseudomonadota; class Gammaproteobacteria; order Lysobacterales; family Lysobacteraceae; genus Stenotrophomonas; species Stenotrophomonas tuberculopleuritidis. The sequence continues at coordinate 1,314,015 of NZ_CP130831.1, forward strand.
GCCGGTGGTCGACTACGCCCGTACCTCGGCCACGCGCTTCGATGAAGGGCAGGGCGCTGGTGCACTGGTGGGTCGGGGTGACAGCCTGGAAAGCATCCGTGTCGGTGCGGGCCTGCAGCTGTTCAAGACCTTCGAAGGCAACAACGGCGAGCGCATCACCCCGCGCGCGCGCGTGGTCTGGCAGAAGGAGCTGGGCGATACCCAGGCGCGCTACAGCACTGGCTTTGCCGCTGCGCCTGACCTGGTGTTCGGCGCCAGCAGCCAGACCGTCGGCGAGCAGGTGCTGGCCTGGAACCTGGGCGTGACCAGCCGCGCCACCGATCGCCTGTCGGTGATGGTCGACTACGTGGGCGAGCGCCGCGACGGCCAGCTGCAGAACGGCGTGATGCTGGGCCTGGGCTATACCTTCTGACCAGGGCAGTACCGGCACCGGCGGCCGTCGCGCCGCCGGTGCCATCCCCATCGGTGTGCGGGTGCGCTATGGTCGTGGCGGATGTCCGCGCAGACCTTGCCATGCAGATCGCCGTTTTCAGTGCCCGTCCCTACGACCGCCGCTTTCTCGAGGAAGCCAACCCGCGCGAGCGGGCAGGGCAGGATTTCCAGTTCGTGTACTTCGACGCGGCACTGGACGTGCACACTGCTGCGCTGGCACAGGACTGCGCCGCCGTCTGCGTGTTCGTCAACGATCGGCTCGATGCGCCGGTGCTGCAGGCCCTGCAGGCACTGGGCGTACGCGCGGTGCTGCTGCGCTGTGCCGGCTTCAACAATGTGGATCTGGCCGAGGCCGCGCGCCTGGACCTGTTCGTCGCCCGCGTGCCGGCCTACTCGCCGGAAGCGGTGGCCGAGCACGCGCTGGCGCTGGTGATGACCCTCAACCGGCAGACCCACCGCGCCTACAACCGCGTGCGCGAAGGCAACTTCATGCTCGATGGCCTGCTCGGACGCACCCTGCACGGCAAGACCGTGGGCATCGTCGGTACCGGCAAGATCGGGCTGGCCACTGCGCGGATCTTCCACGGCATGGGCTGCACCGTGCTGGGGCACGACCCGTATCCCTCGCCGGCGTTCGCCGGGATCGGCGCGATGGTTGAACTGGACGAACTGCTCTCGCGCGCGGACATCGTCTCGCTGCATTGTCCGTTGACCCCCGATACCCAGCACCTGATCGACGACGCCTCGCTGGCGCGGATGAAACCCGGCGCGATGCTGGTCAACACCTCGCGTGGTGGCCTGGTCGATACCCATGCGGTGATCCGCGCGCTGAAGTCGCGCCGGCTGGGCCATCTGGCCATCGATGTGTACGAGCAGGAAAGCGCGCTGTTCTTCCAGGACCTGTCCGGCGAGATCATCGACGATGAGGCCTTCCAGCGCCTGATGACCTTCCCCAACGTGCTGGTGACCGGGCACCAGGGCTTCTTCACCGTGGAAGCCCTGCAGGAAATCTCGGCGATCACGCTGGGCAATCTGGCCGATTTCGCGGCGGGGCGGGGGTGTGCGAACCGGGTCCAGGCCGGCTGAAAGCCCCGAAGGCGCAGACACAGGGGCAACCCGTCACGAGCGGATTGACCACCGGGGCCGGCCGACCGTAAAATTGCCTGCTTCGCCGGAATAGCTCAGTTGGTAGAGCGGCGCATTCGTAATGCGTAGGTCGCAGGTTCGACTCCTGTTTCCGGCACCAGTTGCATGAAAAGCCCCGGCCCTGGTCGGGGCTTTTCGTTTGCAGGAAAGGGGCTGTCCCCTCCGTCCGTATTCGTGTCTTGCTGAAATCGCAGCGAAGCACACCCGCAGTCAACGAGGCGGCGGGATCGAACAGCGCATCGATCCCGTGGGCGCTGTCGCTGAGCAGGCCGATGCGCCCAGCAACTACCGCGTCGCGCCGTCGGCGGGCCCTTTCAGTTCGACGCTGTTGCCGTCGGGATCCTGGAAGTACAACGACGGCCCATCACCCTCGGCGCCGAAGTTGACCGTCGCGGCGTCGTGCACCTGCACGCCGTGCGCCTGCAGGTGCGCGACCAGCGCGGCCTCGTCGAACGGGTCGATGCGCAGGCAGAGATGGTCGACATTGCGGCCTTCGTTGCCCGCGCCGGCGCCCCCGCGGCGGCCCAGCGTTCCATCCAGGCTGATCAGATCGATCATCGAGCTGCCGGCGCGCAGGTGTACCAGGCCCAGATGGTCACGCCGGCGCACCGCCTCGCAGCCCAGTACCTGGGCATAGAAGCGCTCGCTCCGCGTCAGGTCGCGTACCCGCAGCACCACATGGTCGATCCGTTGCACTACGAAGGGTCTTGCCATTGCGTCCTCCTTGCCGGTACTTCGGGATATGCCTGAACAGGTTCAGGCGACTGTGCCGAACCGGGCGCCACCGCGCCCTGCAGCGCGATGCTACGATGCCGCGAACGGGCGATCTGCCCGCCGCCGCCGCGCGGTGCGACAACGTGTCGCAGCCAGATTCGGGCCTTTCCTGCGCCGGATCATTGTCAATGCCTTTCTTAAATGGTGGGTGACGGCCTAAAATTGAAGGGCTGACTCGACCCCACCTCACTGCCTGTCTCAACCACAGGCGGGACCGGCTTTGGCCGGAGCGGGCAGGACGGGGAACGGCATTCCCTCGCAATTGGATCGACCGATGATTCCGTTGAAAACCCTTGGGCGCTGGTTGCGCCCGGGCCTGCTGCTCGCATTGCTGGTGATGCTCACCGGCTGCGATGCCGTGGCCATCCTCAGTCCGAAGGGCCAGATCGGCCAGGATGAAAAGACCCTGCTGATCACGGCCACCGTGCTCATGCTGCTGGTGGTCATCCCGGTCATCATCATGACCCTGACCTTCGCGTGGAAGTATCGCGCCTCCAACACCAAGGCCCGCTACGAGCCGAAGTGGTCCCACTCGACGGCGATCGAGGTGGTGGTGTGGTCGATCCCCTGCATGATCGTGCTGGTGCTGGCCGTGCTGACCTGGCGGTCCTCGCACGCGCTGGACCCGTACAAGCCGCTGGAATCGGACGTCAAGCCGGTGACCATCCAGGCGATCTCGCTGGACTGGAAGTGGCTGTTCATCTATCCGGAAGAGAAGGTCGCGGTCGTCAACGAGATCAAGTTCCCGGTCAACACCCCGCTGAACTTCGAGATCACCTCCGATACGGTGATGAATGCGTTCTTCATCCCGCACCTGGGCAGCATGATCTACTCGATGGCGGCGATGGAGACCAAGCTCCACCTGATCGCCAACGAGCTCGGTGAGTTCCCGGGCATGTCCTCGCACTACAGCGGCGCGGGCTTTGCCAAGATGCATTTCACTGCCTATTCGGTCACCGATGCGCAGTACCGCCAGTGGCTGGACCAGGTCCGCGCCGGCGAGCAGACCCTGGACAAGGCCTCGTTCAAGGCGCTGGGTGAAGCGAAGAACTCCGAGTGGTACCCGGTCACCTACTTCGGCAAGACCGAAGAAGGCCTGTTCGACTGGGTCATCGCCAAGCACATGGGCGACAACCGGCACTACGGCATGAAGCACTCGCATGCCGGTGCGGCCGCTGCCGACGCTGCCAGCCACGAAGCGCACGAGGGCCACGCCCCGAGCGATGCCCATGATTCCAAGGAATCGGGCAAGAACCTGGATGCCACCGAACACGAACACGCAGGCCACGCTGGCCACGCGGGTTCGGGAGAATGAACATGTTGGGAAAACTCTCTCTTGAGTCGATCCCCCACGATCCGATCGTGCTGACCACCCTGGTCGGTGCGGTCCTTGGTGGCCTGGGCATCCTCGCCCTGATCACCAAGTTCAAGCTGTGGGGCTATCTGTGGAAGGAGTGGTTCACCTCGGTGGACCACAAGAAGATCGGCGTGATGTACCTCATCGTCGCCTTTGTCATGCTGCTGCGCGGTTTCTCCGACGCCATCATGATGCGTACCCAGCAGGCCATCGCCGTTGGCGGGTCCGAGGGGTACCTGCCGCCGCACCACTACGACCAGATCTTCACCGCCCACGGCGTGATCATGATCTTCTTCGTGGCGATGCCGCTGATCACCGGCCTGATGAACCTGGCCGTGCCGCTGCAGATCGGCGCGCGCGACGTCGCGTTCCCGTTCGTCAACTCGCTCAGCTTCTGGCTGTTCGTGTCCGGCGCGGTGCTGATCATGCTGTCGCTGTGGATCGGTGAGTTCGCCGCTACCGGCTGGCTGGCCTTCCCACCGCTGTCGGGCATCGAGTACAGCAACAATGTAGGTATGGACTACTACATATGGGGACTACAGGTGGCGGGTCTGGGTACCACGCTGAGTGGTATCAACTTCTTCATCACCATCCTCAAGATGCGTACCCCGAGCATGAAGCTGATGCAGATGCCGGTGTTCACCTGGACCGCCCTGGTGACCAACGTGCTGATCGTCGCTGCGTTCCCGGTGCTGACCATCACCCTGGTGCTGCTGACCCTGGACCGTTACCTGGGTACGCACTTCTTCACCAATGACGGTGGCGGCAACGCCATGCTGTACATCAACCTGATCTGGATCTGGGGCCACCCGGAGGTGTACATCCTGGTGCTGCCGGCGTTCGGTGTGTTCTCCGAAGTCATCGCGACCTTCTCGCGCAAGGCGCTGTTCGGCTACAAGGGCATGGTCTACGCCACCGCCTGCATCGGCGTGCTGTCGTTCATCGTGTGGCTGCACCACTTCTTCACCATGGGCTCGGGTGCCAACGTCAATGCCTTCTTCGGCATCACGACGATGATCATCTCGATCCCCACCGGCGTGAAGATCTTCAACTGGCTGTTCACCATGTTCCGCGGTCGCGTGCAGTTCACCACGCCCGTGCTGTGGACCATCGGCTTCATGGTCACCTTCACCATCGGCGGCATGACCGGCGTGATGCTGGCGATCCCGGCCATCGACTTCGTGCTGCACAACAGCCTGTTCCTGATCGCCCACTTCCACAACGTCATCATCGGCGGCGTGGTGTTCGGCATGTTCGCCGGCATCACCTACTGGTGGCCGAAGATGTTCGGCTTCCGCCTCAACGAGTTCTGGGGCAAGTGCGCGTTCTGGTGCTGGTTCATCGGCTTCTATGTGACCTTCATGCCGATGTACGTGCTGGGCTTCATGGGCATGACCCGTCGCCTGCAGAGCACGGTCAACCCGGCCTACGAGCCGTTCCTGCTGGTCGCCGCCGTTGGCGCCTTCATCGTGGGTGCCGGCATCCTGTGCCAGATCATCCAGGTGGCCGTGTCGATCCGCGACCGCAAGAAGACCGTCGACCTCACCGGCGACCCGTGGGATGCCCGTACGCTGGAGTGGGAAACCTCTTCGCCGCCGGCGTTCTACAACTTCGGCACGCTGCCGGAAGTCACCGAGCTGGACGATTTCTGGGAGCGCAAGCAGCGTGGTGAAGCCTGGCCGAAGCCGGCCAAGTACACCGACATCCACATGCCGCGCAACACCGGCACCGGCGTTGTCATTGGTGCCTTCAGCCTGGTGTTCGGCTTTGCGATGATCTGGCACATCTGGTGGCTGGCCATCGTCGGCTTCGTCGGCATGATCGCCACGTTCATCTACCGCACCTTCGACCAGGACGTGGACTACTGGGTCCCGGCCGCCGAGGTGGAACGCATCGAGAATGAACACCGCAAGCACCTGGAAGCCCAGGGCCTGGTGAAGTCGGAGCTGAAGGCATGAGCACCAATACCTCGACCCTGAGCCACGGGCACGCCGCACACGCGGCGGCCCATGGCCATGACGACCACGAGCACCACGACACCGGCGGCAACACCGTCTTCGGTTTCTGGGTGTACCTGATGAGCGACTGCCTCATCTTCGCCTCGCTGTTCGCCACCTACGTGGTGCTGGCCGGCGGTACCGATGGTGGCCCCGGCGCCAAGGACCTGTTCGAACTGCCGTTCGTGGCGTGGGAAACCGCGCTGCTGCTGACCTCGTCGCTGACCTTCGGTCTGGGCATGATCGCCATGCACCGCAAGCAGATGGGGCAGATGTACCTGTGGCTGGGCATCACCTGGCTGCTGGGCTTCGGCTTCATGTGCATGGAAGTGTGGGAATTCCAGCACCTGATCCACCAGGGCTACGGTCCGGACCGCAGTGCCTTCCTGTCGGCGTTCTTCGCCCTGGTCGGCACCCACGGCCTGCACGTCAGCGCCGGCCTGCTGTGGCTGCTGGTGATGTTCGTGCAGCTGAAGAAGTACGGCCTGACCCCGACCAACAAGACCCGCATGGCGTGCCTGAGCCTGTTCTGGCACTTCCTGGACCTGATCTGGATCGGCGTGTTCTCCGTCGTCTACCTCAATGGAGCGCTGTAATGGCACATGACAACCATGCACACGACCACGCCGCCGGCGGCGAAAGCCACGGCACCGTGAAGTCGTACCTGATCGGCTTCGTGCTGGCGGTGGTGCTGACCGTCATCCCGTTCTGGATGGTGATGTCGGGTGATTTCTCGCGCACCGTCAACGGTGTGGTGATCGCCATCACCGCGGTGCTGCAGATGCTGGTCCACCTGGTGTTCTTCCTGCACCTGGACCGCTCTTCGGAGAGCCGCTGGAACGTCAACGCGGCGGCCTTCACCGTGGTGGTGATCGGCATCATCGTGGTCGGCACCCTGTGGGTCATGCACAACATGAACGTGCACATGATGCACTGACGTCCCCGCGACGTTGCCACGCAGAAAGGCCGCCCCCGGGCGGCCTTTCTGTTTGGAGCGCCCGGCGCTACCGGTGCGCGCCTCTCCCTGGTAGCACCGGGCCATGCCCGGCGGGAACCACCTTGTCACCCCACCTTGCGCAGGAACTCCCCGGCCTCCATCGGCCGTCCCAGGTGGTAGCCCTGCAGCTGGTCACACCCCAGCTCGCTCAGGTAATCGCGCTGGGCCTGGGTCTCCACGCCCTCGGCCACCACCTGCAGCTGCAGGGTGCGGCCCAGCGCGATGATCGAAGACACGATGGCCGCATCCTCGTCATTGCACTCCAGATCGTGCACGAAGGCGCGATCGATCTTCAGCTCGGTGGCCGGCATCCGCTTGAGGTACAGCAGGCTGGAATACCCGGTACCGAAGTCATCGATGGCGATGTGCACCCCCATTGCGGTCAGGTCGTTGAGGATCGCCAGGCTGGCATCCACATCCTTCATCGCCGTGGTCTCGGTGATCTCCAGGGTCAGCCGCGCCGGTTCGATGCGATGGCGCTGCAGGGCGGCCCGCACGCTGTCCAGCAGCGCCGGCGATGCGAACTGCAGCGGGGACAGGTTCACCGCCATCGTCCATTCGCTGTGGCCGCCGTCGTGCCAGGCCCGCAGCTGCGCGCAGGCCTGGTCCAGTACCCAGTCGCCGATCGGCAGGATCAGGCCGCTGCGTTCGGCGATGGGAATGAACACGTCCGGCGCCAGCAGGCCCAGCTCCGGGTGCTGCCAGCGCAGCAGCGCTTCGGCGCCGCTGACCGGCGCACCGGCGGCGGGAAATTTCGGCTGGTAGTGCAGCAGCAGTTCGTTGCGTGCGATCGCCTTGCGCAGGTCCTGCAGCAGGCGCAGCTGGCGGTTGGCACTGAGCTGCATCGAGGGCGTGAAGAAGGTGTAGCCGTTCCGCCCGGTGTCCTTGGTGTGGTACATCGCCGCATCGGCGTGCGCCATCAGCTCGCGTTCGTTGCCGGCGTCGTCCGGGTACAGCGCGATCCCCAGGCTCGCGGTCACCTGCAGTTCCGCCGCATCCAGCACGAACGCTTCACCGGCGGCGGCGATGACACGCTCGGCAACCACCACCGCATCATCGGGGGTGTCGATGGCCAGCACGATCACGAACTCGTCGCCGCCCAGACGGGCGAGGGTGTCCTGCGGGCGCAGCTGCGCGCCGATGCGCTGGGCCACGGCCACCAGCAGGCGATCACCGAGCTGGTGGCCATAGGCATCGTTGACCGCCTTGAAGCCATCCAGGTCGCAGAACATCACCGCCACCGAGTGCCCGCGGCGCTGGGCCTTCTCGATCGCCTGTTCGATCCGGTCCTGCAGCAGCATGCGGTTGGGCAGCTGGGTCAGCGGATCGTGCAGCGCGGCCTGGATCAGCTTGTCGTTGGCGTGCGCCAGCGAGTCGGCCAGCAGCCCGGTGCGCACGCGCATCTGCCGGTCGAACAGCGAGGCGACCAGTGCGATGCCCAGCGTAGCCACGGTGGTCACGATCACCAGCATCGCCAGCCAGCGGGTATCGATCGCGCCGCCGCCCACCGCGCCGCAGACGCTGCCGGCCGGGAAGCGGGCAGCGGCCATGCCGGTGTAGTGCATGCCGACGATGGCCAGACCCATCACCAGCGAGGCCAGGGCGCGCAGGCGCACCGTGTTGTGCTGCTCGGTGCGCAGCCGGAAGGCGATCCACAGCGCAGCACCGGCCGCGCCGATCGCCACCGCGATGGAAGCGGCGAACCAGCCCGGGTGATAGTCGATGCCGGGCTGCATCCGCATCGCCGCCATTCCCAGGTAATGCATGGTGGCGATGCCCAGGCCCATCAGTACCGCACCGGCGGCCAGGCGGCGCAGCGGCAGGCTGGGGCGTGACACCAGCCACAGCGCGTAGGCCGAGGCGCCGATCGAGACGGCCAGCGAGTACAGCGTGATGGCCAGGTCGTAGCCGATCGGGATCGGCAGGTCGAAGGCCAGCATACCGATGAAATGCATCGACCAGATGCCCAGGCCCATCGCCGTGGCGCCGCCGGCCAGCCACCAGCGTGCGACGCGGCCTGTGGTGGTGGCCAGGCGGCCGGCCATGTCCAGCGCCGTATACGAAGCCAGGATCGCCACCAGCAACGAGATGGCGACCAGGCTCTGACTGTAACTGCCAGTCATGGGAAATCCAGTGGGAGAGGGAGGGGCGCCCGCAAGGCGCACGCCCGCGACGACTATCGGCAGCGGCGGGTGGGACTTGAGTGGTCGCAGCAGCTGCGACCCGGCTCGGCTATCCTGCCACGCTCGTTGCCCCAGCAGGAATTCCCCGATGGCCAAAGCCCGCACCGCGTACGTCTGCAATGAATGCGGCGCCGAATACAGCAAGTGGCAGGGCCAGTGCACCGAGTGCAATGCCTGGAACGCGCTGTCGGAAATCGTGCTGGAGCCTGCCGCCGCCGCCAAGGCGCCGGCCTCGCGGCGGGCCGGCTGGGCCGGCAAGATCGATCCGCCGAAGATCACCGCGCTGAAGGATGTGGTGCAGACCGAACACAACCGGGTCAGCACCGGCATCGGCGAGTTCGACCGCGTGCTCGGCGGCGGCCTGGTCGAGGGCGCGGTGGTGCTGGTCGGCGGCGATCCGGGCATCGGCAAGTCCACGCTGCTGCTGCAGGCGGTGGCGAAGATGGCCGCAGTGCTGCCGGTCCTGTACGTCACCGGCGAGGAATCGCTGGCCCAGGTGGCCGGCCGCGCGCATCGGCTGGAGCTGCCGCTGGATGGTGTCAACGCGCTGGCCGAGACCGGCGTCGAAGCGATCCTGCAGCATGCCGCCAAGGCGGGGCCGCGGCTGATCGTGGCCGATTCGGTGCAGACCCTGTGGACCGAGACGCTGACTGCCGCCCCGGGGTCGGTCAGCCAGGTGCGTGAAAGTGCCGCGCGGCTGGTGCGGTTCGCCAAGGAGACCGGCACCGCCGTGTTCCTGGTCGGCCACGTGACCAAGGAGGGTGGAATCGCCGGCCCGCGCGTGCTCGAGCACATGGTCGACGCGGTGCTGTATTTCGAAGGCGAAAGCGGCAGCCGCTTCCGCCTGCTGCGTGCGTTCAAGAACCGCTTCGGTGCGGTCAACGAACTGGGCGTGTTCGCGATGGGCGACAAGGGCCTGAAGGAGGTCTCCAATCCGTCGGCGATCTTCCTGTCCGGTGCCAGTACCCACCAGCCGGGCAGCTGCGTGATGGTCACCCGCGAGGGCACCCGGCCGCTGCTGGTGGAAGTGCAGGCGCTGGTGGATGCATCGCCGCTGTCCAACCCGCGCCGCGTCGCGGTCGGCCTGGAGCAGAACCGCCTGGCCATGCTGCTGGCGGTGCTGCACCGCCATGGCGGCGTGCTGGTCGGCGATCAGGACGTGTTCGTGAATGTCGTGGGCGGCATCCGCGTGCAGGAAACCGCGGCCGATCTGCCGGTGCTGCTGGCGGTGCTGTCGTCGCTGCAGGACCGGCCGCTGGCCGAGAAGACCATCGCCTTCGGCGAGGTCGGCCTGTCCGGTGAGATCCGTCCCGTGCCCAATGGCGAGGATCGCCTGCGCGAAGCGGCCACGCATGGCTTCAAGCGCGCCATCGTGCCGCGCGCCAATGCCCCGAAGGGGGGCTCGGTGAAGGGCATGGAAGTGATCGCGGTCGAACGCCTGTCCGAGGCCATCGACGCGGCGTAGTCTGACGCGTGCACCGGGCCGTGCCCGGCGAGCGGGCAACGACATGGGCCACACAGGGATGACAGCGTGATGCACAGGAGGGGGATGGCGGTGATGCTGACGGTGCTGTTGACGCCCGCCGTACAGGCCGCGCCGGTCTGTCGCGATGCGGCGGAGGTTGCGCGCGCGTTGTTCGAGGCGACCTCCGGCGGGGGCGATCTGCTGGCGCCTCCAACCGCGCTGGTCAGCCCGGCGTTGCTGCGGGCGCTGCACGCCGAACGTGCCTGCCGGCAGCGCGAGGAGGGCATCTGCACCATCGATTCCGACCCGTGGCTGGACGCCCAGGACGGCGACATCGACAGCCCGGTCCGGTACCGCTGGGTCCAGGCGTCGGCCACGGCCGGCCAGGTCGAGATGCGCTATTCGGTGTGGAAGAAGGCCTACCTGACCCGCCTGCCGATGGTGCGCAAGGGCGAGGGCTGCTGGCAGGTCGATGACATCCTCAGCAACAGCGGCCGCTCCGTACGCAGCATCTTGGCCCAGCCGGTGCCTGGAATGCGGTAGATCCACGCCCTGCGTGGAGGCGGTCTTCGCTCAGCGCGAATGCCCGAACACCAGCTCGATCACGAACTGGCTGCCGAAGAACGCCAGCAACAGCAGCAGCATCGCGGTCAGCGTCCAGTGCACGGCCTTGGTGCCGCGCCAGCCGTAGCGGCGGCGACCGATCAGCAGCACGCCGAAGACGATCCACGACAGCACGCTGAGCACGGTCTTGTGCACCAGCTTCTGCGCCAGCAGGTCATCGACAAACAGCACGCCGGTGACCAGGGTCAGGGTGAGCAGCGCGAAGCCGACGGTGATCACCCGGAACAGCAGCGATTCCAGGTCGGCCAGCGGTGGCAGCGCACGCAGCCACGGACGGAATTCGCGGCGGCGCAAGGCGCGTTCCTGCAGCCACAGCATGATCGCCAGCAGCGCGGCGATGCTCAGCGTGGCGTAGGCCAGCAGTGCCAGCCAGGCGTGGCTGGCCAGGCGCCAGCCCAGTACCTTGCTCGGTTCGTGGCCGTAGCCGTGGTAGACCAGCAGCAGCACCGCGGCCAGCGGGAACACCACCACGCCCAGGGCCGACATGCGCCCGCGCGCGCCGACCAGCGAGGTCAGCCAGGCCATGCCCAGGCCGACCAGCGACAGCGCGGCGAAGAAGTGCATGTCGGGCCCGCCGCTGGTGCGCATCGCCACCAGTACGTGGTAGCCGCCATGCAGCAGCATCGCCGGCAGCGCCGGCCACAGCCAGGCCGGCGAGTTCACCCCGTCGGTGCGGCCGAGCGCACGCACCAGCAGGACGCTGGCGGCCAGATAGAGCAGGGCGGCGATGAGAACGATTGTCATCGTTGAAGTTTCGCATACCCCCGGGGTGCTGGCGACGGCCCGGGCGTCGCAGCCCGGGGAGCGCGGCGGACCCGTTATACTGTCTGCCTTATTGTCCCCCGCTTTCAGACAGGTTGCGCCGCATGTTCGAGTCCCTGACCCAGCGCCTTTCCGGCACCATCGAGCGCCTGCGTGGCCGTGGCCGCCTGACCGAGGAGAACATCCGCGAGGCGACCCGTGAAGTGCGCATCGCCCTGCTTGAGGCCGACGTCGCGCTGCCGGTGGTGCAGGCCCTGATCGAGCGCATCAAGGTGCGCGCGGTCGGCCAGGAAGTGCTGAAGTCGCTGACCCCGGGCCAGGCCCTGATCAAGGTCGTGCGTGACGAGCTGACCTCGGTGATGGGCGCTGCTGCCAGCGACCTGAACCTCAACGTGCCGGCCCCGGCGATCATCCTGATGGCGGGCCTGCAGGGTGCGGGCAAGACCACCACGGTCGGCAAGCTGGCCAAGCACCTGAAGGAAAAGCGCAAGAAGAAGGTGATGGTGGTGTCGGCCGACGTCTACCGTCCGGCCGCGATCGAGCAGCTGAAGACCCTGGCCGAGCAGGTCGGCGTGCTGTTCTTCCCGTCCAGTGCCGAGCAGAAGCCGGAAGCCATCGTCCGCGCCGCCATCGACGATGCGCGCAAGTCCTTCGTCGACGTGCTGCTGGTCGATACCGCCGGCCGCCTGGCCATCGACGAAGCGATGATGGCCGAGATCAAGGCCCTGCACGCTGCGGTGAATCCGGCCGAGACCCTGTTCGTGGTCGATGCCATGACCGGCCAGGACGCAGCCAACACCGCCAAGGCCTTCGGTGATGCGCTGCCGCTGACCGGCGTGGTGCTGACCAAGACCGACGGTGACGCCCGTGGCGGTGCCGCGCTGAGCGTGCGCTACATCACCGGCAAGCCGATCAAGTTCGTCGGCGTCAGCGAAAAGCCCGACGGCCTGGATGTGTTCCACCCGGACCGCATCGCCAGCCGCATCCTCGACATGGGCGACGTGCTGTCGCTGGTCGAGCAGGTCGAGCAGCAGGTCGACAAGGACAAGGCGCAGAAGCTGGCCGAGAAGGTCGCCAAGGGCAAGAAGTTCGACCTGAACGACATGCGCGACCAGCTCGAGCAGATGCAGAACATGGGCGGCATCGGTGGCCTGATGGACAAGCTGCCGGGCCTGGGCCAGATTCCCGAGCACCTCAAGGCGCAGGTCAGCCAGGGCAAGGAAGTGCCGCGCATGATCGCCATCATCAGCTCGATGACCAAGAAGGAACGGCGCAACCCGAACCTGCTCAACGGCTCGCGCCGCGCGCGCATCGCCCGCGGTTCGGGCGTGACCCCGGCCGACGTCAACAAGCTCATGAAGCAGTACATGCAGATGGAAAAGATGATGAGCAAGATGGCCGGCGGCGGCATGAAGGGCATGATGCGCAGCATGAAGGGCATGATGGGCGCCATGGGCGGCCGTGGCATGCCGTTCCGTTGAGTGCGCCGCGGGGCCGGTGCCGCTGGGCGTCCGACCCCGGTCACATGGACTGGCGTATGCTGGGCGACGACTTCTTTCACAGGCAGGTCGCGTGAACGCATCGCCGATTCTTGAACGCGCCGACACCTTCTGTCGGCGTTTTTCATTGCAGGTTCCGATCCTGCTGGCACCCATGGCCGGTGCGTGCCCGGTCCCGCTGTCGGCCGCGCTGGCCAATGCCGGCAGCATGGGCGCGATGGGTGCGGTGCTGTCGCCGGCTGCCGACATCGGGCGCTGGATGGATGATTTCCGGGCCGCCTCCGCCGGCCCAGCGCAGGTGAACCTGTGGCTGCCGGATCCGGCACCCGTTCGCGATGTCACCGCCGAAGCCGCCAGCCGCGCCTTCCTCGCTCAATGGGGCCCGGACGTGCCTGCCAGTGCCGCCGATGCCACGCCGGCTGATTTCGACGAACAGTTCGCTGCGTTGCTGGCCGCGCGCCCGGCCGTTGCCTCGACCATCATGGGCGTACTGTCGCCGCGTCACGTGCAGCAGTTGAAGGACGCCGGCATCGCCTGGATCGCCTGCGCGACCACGCTGGCGGAAGCGCGCGCGGCGCAGGATGCCGGTGCCGACGCGGTGGTGGCGCAGGGCGCCGAAGCCGGTGGCCATCGTGGTGCATTCGACCCCAGCCTGGCCGAGCGCCAGCTGGTGGGTCTGTTCGCGCTGCTGCCGCGCCTGGCCGACCACCTGCAGATTCCGGTGATCGCCGCCGGTGGCATCGCCGATGGTCGCGGCATCGCGGCGGCGCTCACGCTGGGCGCCAGCGCGGTGCAGATCGGCACCGCCTTCCTGCGCACGCCGGAGGCGGCGATCGCCTCGGCCTGGGCCGATGGCCTGGCCGCAACCGAACCCGAAGATACCTGGCCGACCCGCGCCTTCAGTGGGCGTCTCGGCCGCGGCCTGGCCACGCCGTATGTGCGCGCCGCTGCCGCCGAGGGTGCGCCGGCGCCTCGCCCGTACCCGGTGCAGCGCGGCCTGACCGCGCCGATGCGCAAGCAGGCGGCGCAGGAAAACCGCTTGGCGGCGATGCAGGCCTGGGCCGGGCAATCGGCGTGGATGGCGCCGGCAGCACCCGCCGCCGACGTGCTGCGCGACATGTGGCAACAGGCGCAGGCGCTGCTGCGATGACGGTGACCTGCAATGGCCGGCCGGCGCAGGTGGACGATCTGCTGCCGGCGTTGGTCAACTACGGCCACTTCACCTCGATGCAGGTGCGTAGGCATGGCGTGCAGGGGCTGGATCTGCATCTGACGCGGCTGTCGCAGGCAACGCGCGAGCTGTTCGGCAGCGAACTGGATGTCGTGCAGGTGCAGGCCTGGATGGCGCAGGCGCTGCAGCAGGCAGGGCAGGGCGATGCCTCGTTGCGGGTGACGGTGTATTCGCGCCACTTCGATTTCCGCAATCCGCTGGCGGCCGTGCCGGTGGACGTGCTGGTGGCGGTGTCCGCGCCGGTGACGCTGACCGCCTCCAAGCGCGTTCGCAGCGTGACCTGGCAGCGTGAACTGCCGCAGATCAAGCATGTCGGCACCTTCGGCCTGTTTGCCGAACGCCGTGCTGCGATGGCGGAAGGATTTGACGATGTGCTGTTCGTGACCGCCGATGGCGAGGTGAGTGAAGGCAGCACCTGGAACCTGGCCGTGCACGATGGTGACCGGCTGCTCTGGCCTCAGGCGTCGGCCCTGCGCGGGACCGCCGAAGCGCTGCTGAAGCAGCATTGGCCGGGGGCGCAGGCCACGCAGCCGTTGCGGCTGGCGGACCTGATAGGTATGAACGCCGCTTTTGCCTGCAACGCCAGCGGCCTGTGGGCGCTGGAGGCCATTGACGGGCATGTCCTGCCCGGCTCGCAGGCCTTGGCTGAACAGGGAAGGGCGGTGCTTGCGAGTGTGCCGTGGCAGCCGCTTTCCTGAACGGGGCGCGCGGGTTACCGGTCGCTGGGCATGACCCGGCGTTACCGTGGCAAGCCGTAATCGGTAGCGCCGGGCCATGCCCGGCGGATGCCTCCGCAGCGCAGAACCCCTCAGGAGATCCAATCAGTCATGGGCACGGTCACCGAGCAGCATCGTGCGGTAGCGATGCACGCAATCAAGATCATGGGCGGTGAGGGACGGCCCAAGGTCCAGGCCTTTCACGATGATCATCGCCAGCGTTCGGTCGATATCCTCACGACGTTCAGCTCTCCGGAAGCAGGGCTGAAGTCCATCGCGTCCATCGGGCTGTCGGACTTTGTCTTACGTCGTGCGGAGGGGCACGAACTGGAAACGCGCGTCGAACTGTGTGCGTGTGCAGAACAGGACGCGCTGCATTGGGACAACGTCGTCGCCTCGACGGCCTTTGCGATCATGCGCGATCGCGCAGCGGTGCAACCCGGAAGTGTGATTCCCAACATCCTGCAGGACTACTTCCCATCGACCCGGATGCCTCACGTCTATCTGGTGCCGCCCTTCTTCTGGAATGACGCCAGGTTCCCGGGACTGCAGTTCCCGCCGGTGGCGATCAACTGGCTGCAGTGCATCGCCATCCACGAATCCGAGCGGCAACTTGTCGAGCGGATTGGCAGTGATGCATTTGATGACCTGTTGCAGCAGCAGGAGATGGACGTGCTGGGCATGCATCGGGCGCCTGTCACTGGAGCACTCTGACGCTATTGCCCTGGGGGCGTCGGCGGGGGCGGTCGGAGATTGATCACGTTGCTGAACGAAAGCCGCCGGGCATGGCTCGGCGCTGCCGTGAAGGCGGATTCACCCCGGGGTTGGCTCGGCCGATCTCTGCCGCTATAATCGCCGGCTTACCGCGCCATCCTGGCGACTGGGCAATAGAGGAACTACCACCATGGTCAAGATTCGACTGACCCGCGGCGGCGCCAAGAAGCGTCCGTTCTACCACATCATCGTGACCGACGTGCGCAGCGCGCGCGACGGCCGCAACATCGAGCGCGTCGGCTTCTACAACCCGGTCGCCCAGGGCGCCGAGAAGCGCATCGAGCTGGATCTGGCCCGTGTTGACCATTGGGTCAAGAACGGCGCCCAGCCGACTGAAAAGGTTCGCAACCTGATCAAGGAAGCGACCAAGTCCCAGGCCGCTGCGGCCTGATCCCGAAGGGCCGCGCCTGGCGCGGCCCGTCTGGTTGAACGCAGATGAAGGATAACGAGCGCCGCATCCTGCTGGGCAGGATTGTCGGCGCTTTTGGTGTGCGCGGCGAAATAAAGCTCGAGTCCTGGACCGAGCCGCGTTCCGCTATTTTCCGTTACCAGCCGTGGATCCTGCGCAGCCCCAACGGGCAGGAATCGACGCTTGAGGGCGCCCGTGGCCGCGACAGCGGCAAGCACCTGGTGGCCCGTTTCCCGGGCATCGAGGACCGCGACACCGTCGAAGCGATGCACGGCACCGAGATCTACGTGGCCCGCAGTGCACTGCCGCCGCCGAAGCCCGACGAGTACTACTGGGTGGACTTGGAAGGCCTGGACGTGAAGACCACCGAGGGCGTTGCCCTGGGCCAGGTCTCGCACCTGTTCAGTACCGGCGCCAACGATGTGGTGGTCGTCCGCGGTGATCGCGAGCGGATGATTCCGTTCGTGTTGCCGGAGTTCGTCAAGTCCGTCGACTTCGAGGCCAACCTGGTCGTGGTCGACTGGGACCCCGAGTTCTGAGTGTGAGCATGCGTTTCGATGTCATCACCCTGTTCCCTGAATTCCTCGCCCAGTCCGCCGGGCTGGGCGTGGTCGGACGTGCGCAGGAGAAGGGGCTGTTCAGCCTGCACGGCTGGAATCCCCGTGATTACGCCGAAGGCAACTACCGCCGGGTGGACGACCGTCCGTTCGGTGGTGGCCCGGGCATGGTGATGCTGATCGAGCCGCTGCAGGCCTGCCTGCAGGCGATCCGCGATGCCGATCCGACCCCGGCGCGGGTGATCCATCTCAGCCCGCAGGGCGCTCCGCTGACCCAGGCCAAGGTGCGGGAACTGGCGGCATTGCCGCGCATGGTCCTGCTCTGCGGCCGCTACGAAGGCATCGACGAGCGCTTCCTGGAGGCCAATGTCGACGAGGAGATTTCCCTCGGCGATTACGTGCTGTCCGGCGGTGAACTGGGCGCGGCGGTCATCATCGATGCCGTTGCCCGCCTGCAGGACGGTGCCCTGAACGATGCCGAATCGGCCGCGCAGGACAGCTTCGAGGGCGACCTCGGCCTGCTCGACTGCCCGCATTACAGCCAGCCGGCCCAGCATCCGCTGGGGGACGTGCCGGAGGTGCTGCGCTCGGGCAACCATGCGGCCATCGCCGCCTGGCGGCGCCAGCAGTCGCTGATCCGCACCGCCCAGCGGCGCCCGGACCTGCTGGATGAACAGGCGCTGGGCAAGGCCGACCGCAAGCTGCTGGAGCAGGCCCGCAAGGCCCGCCCGCAACAGGCAGACCCCTAGCGCAGGGCCTGCTTTTTCGGCTATCATGGCCAATTACCGCCAGCCCCGGCCGGCGCGCGCAGTACCCACAACAAACGTGCAGCACAGTCCAGTGACTGCATCAGCCCACGTTGTCGAAACGACACGCCCACCCGAACAAGAATCGGTGTAACCCATGAGCAAGCTGAACAAGTCCATCGTCGCGGAATTCGAATCCGCCCAGATCACCCGCGAACTGCCGAAGTTCAGCCAGGGCGACACCGTTGTCGTCAACGTGAAGGTGAAGGAAGGTACCCGTGAGCGCGTGCAGGCCTACGAAGGCGTTGTCATCGCGACCAAGAACGCCGGCCTGAACTCCTCGTTCACCGTCCGCAAGATTTCGCACGGCTACGGCGTCGAGCGCGTCTTCCAGACCCACAGCGCCATCATCGACTCGGTCGAAGTGAAGCGTCGTGGCAAGGTCCGCGCCGGCAAGCTGTACTACCTGCGTGGCCTGGAAGGCAAGGCTGCCCGCATCAAGGAAGACCTGGCTGCCGCTGCTGCCGCCAAGGCTGCCCGTCTGGCCGACAAGGCCTGATAGACAACTCCGGTTGTTGCCGCGACGGCCGCCTTCGGGCGGCCGTTTGCGTTTGCGCGTCCGTCTGGGTAGGTTCAAGGGATGGATGAGATCGACGCCCGCTACCCGGCTGCCATCCAGGTGGCGTTGCGCTTCCTGGACCGCTCCGGTGTTCCGCGGCGCGAGGCGGCGCCCCTGCTGCACCGCCTGCTGTGGCGTGCCGGCATCGTGCTGCCGCCGCCGATCCTGGCCGGCTTCGTGACCAATGCCCTGCTGCAGGGGATCCTGTTTGCCGGTTTCTGGACGCTGCTGATGTGGCTGCTGCTGTGGCAGGGACGGATCACCTCGCTGGACCTGCTGCTGGTGGCTGGCCTGCTGGCCGGGGCCCTGTTCGGGGTGGTGATGGCGACCCTTATGTGGGTCCTGCGGGGCAGCCGCAAGCTGCCGAGCTGGCGGCAGTTCCGCGCCTCCCTGGAATGAGCGCATGGCGCAGTGCGCCGTGACCCCGACCGGGGCCAGGGGGTACGCTGCGAACTCCAGCCCCCTACGGTCATGCGCGCGATGCCTGCCAAGCGATCCGCCCCGCCTGCCGCACCCAAGCTGCTGTCGGGCGGCAACCCGCAGATCGCCAAAGGCGAGGGCGATGGCCCGGTGCAGGCCTACATCGCCGCCATGCCCGGCTGGAAACAGGCCGTGGGCCAGCGCCTGGATGCGCTGATCGAGCAGGCCGTCCCCGGGGTGCACAAGGCGGTGAAGTGGAACTCGCCGATGTATGCCGTGGCGGCCGGGGCTGGCTGGTTCCTCAGCTTCCATTGCTTCGCCCGCTACATCAAGGTGGCCTTCTTCCGCGGCGCTGCACTGACGCCGTTGCCGCCGGAGCCTTCCCGCAGTGCCGATACGCGCTACCTGCACATCCATGAGGATGGCCTGCTGGATGAGGCGCAGTTCCTGGCGTGGCTGCGCCAGGCCAGCGCCTTGCCCGGCGAGCGCATGTAGCCCGCGTCTTGGTTTCCTTCCCTTTCCGACGAGAGCCGTCCGATGGCCACGCACACGCCCGATCCCGCAGACGCTGCATTGCCCGCCGCCGCCCTGATTGATGCCCGCATTGCCGAGCTCGGTGACTGGCGGGGCGAGACCCTGGCCTGGGTGCGCGGGGTGATCCACGACGCATTGCCGGAGGTGGAGGAGACCTGGAAATGGCGGGGCACGCCGGTCTGGGAGCAGCACGGCATCCTGTGTACCGGCGAGACCTACAAGCAGGCGGTGAAGCTGACCTTCGCCAACGGCGCGGCACTGCCCGACCCAGAAGGCCTGTTCAATGCCAGTCTGGACGGCAACACCCGCCGCGCCATCGACATCCACGACGGCGACCGGCCGGATGCCGCGGCCCTGAAAGCACTGCTGCGCGCGGCGGCGGCGTACAACGCGGCGAAAAAGAAAAAGCGGTAGCGCCGCAGTTCAACGCGGCGGAACGGTTTCCAGCGCCGCATCCGGATCGGCCACCGGCGAGGGCGGGCAGGCCGGGATTTCCGAGGGCGTGGCCAGTTCCTCGGCGTGCACCGGCGTGCGCATCATCGTCGCCCTGCGCCAGCCGCCCCAGCGGTAGTACGCCAGCGACAGCAGCATCGACACCAGCGAGCCGGCCGGGAAACTCCACCAGATCGCATCGGCGCCCCAGTACGGCTGCAGCAGTTCGGCAAAGGGCACGCGCACGCCCCACAACGAAGCGGCGAGGATCAGCAGGGGCGGAATCACCGCGCCGGTGGAGCGCACCACGCCGGAGATCACGAAGCTGACGCCGAAGAACAGGAACGAGCCGATCACGATGTGGTTCAGGTGCCGCGCGATCTGCAGCGACTCACTGCCCTGCGGCAGGAACAGGGCCAGGGAATACTGGTCCAGCAGCACCAGCGGCAGAATCAGCGCGCCGGTCAGCAGGAAGTTGAACAGGATGCCCTGGCGTGCCGTACCGCGCACCCGGTCCCAGCGCTGCGCGCCGACGTTCTGCGCGGCCATCGACGAGCACGCCGCGCCGATCGCCATTGCCGGCATCTGTACGTAATTCCACAACTGCAGCGACGCACCATAGGCGGCGCCGGTGTCGGTGCCGTACTGGTTGACCATGGTCATCAGCATGATCACCGACAGCGAGATCAGCACCATCTGCAGGCCCATCGGCACTCCCTTGACCACCAGCGCGCGCAGGATGGACAGGTCCAGCTTGAACAGGTGCATGTCGGCGCGGCCCAGCCACAACATGTGCCGCTTGTGCCGCATGTACAGCAGCAGGCCGGCCAGCGACAGCGTCTGCGATACCAGCGTGGCCCATGCCGAGCCGGCGATGCCCAGGGCCGGGAACGGGCCGAGGCCGAAGATCAGCACCGGGTTCAAGGCGATGTCCAGCGCCACCGAAACCAGCAGGAAGCGGAACGGGGTACGCGAGTCGCCGGCGCCGCGCAGGGCGGCGCTGAGGAAGGCGAAGGCATACAGCGTCGGCATCGCCAGGAAGATGATGCGCAGGTAGGCCTCGGCCAGCGGCAGCGAGGCGGCCGGGGTTCCCATGGCCGCCAGCAGTGGATGGGCCAGGAACCAGCCGGCCACGGCGATGATGGCCGACAGGCCGATGAAGAATGACGCACTGGTACCGACCACGCGGCGCGCCTGCGCGATGTCGCGGGCACCGATCGACTGGCCGATCAGGATGCTCGAGGCCATGCCGAAGCCGAACACCGAGCCGATCAGGAAGAACATGATGTTGTTGGCGTTCGCGGTCGCCGTCAGCGCCGCTTCGCCGAGGAAGCGCCCGACCCAGACGGCGTTCACTGATCCGTTCAGCGACTGGGCGATGTTGCCCGCCAGGATCGGCAGCGCGAACAGCAGCAGGTTGCGGCCGATCGGGCCGGAAGTCAGGTCAAGCGGCGCTTTGGCCATGGGCTGGTGATCGGAATCCGGGAGGCGCACACTAGCATCAAGCCGGTTTGCAGGATGTGGCAATGCATCGACGACTGCGGGTGGAGCGGAGCTTGGCGCTGGCCTTGATCGGCGTTGCAGCGGCCGCATGTTCGATGGACGATCGGCTGGGCGATACCCAGATCCGACCGACCGACCGGCCCGAATGCCTGGTCGGCAGCCAGCGCGAGGATCTGGCCTCCGGCGTCCGGCCGCTGATCGGCGGCACCGGCTGCCGGGTCGATCCGGACAACCCTCGTCCTCTCAACAAGCCACCGGAGTAGTACCGCCCCATGCCTGAGCTTTCCCCGCTGCCGCCCAGCGTCCGACTGGACATCTGGCTGTGGGCAGCCCGCTTCTTCAAGACCCGCAGCCTGGCCAAGCAGGCCATCGAGACCGGCAAGGTGGCCGTGGCCGGGCAACGCCCGAAATCCTCGCGCGCGGTGCGCGTGGGCGAGCAGCTGCAGGTCGACCGGGGCGAAGAGCATTTCGAGGTGCGGGTGCTGGGCGTGAGCGACCAGCGCGGGCCGGCGCCGGTTGCCCAGCAGCTGTACGCGGAAAGCGAAGCGTCCAAGGCGCGCCGCG
The DNA here is from genome assembly GCF_030549525.1 of Stenotrophomonas sp. 704A1. Lineage (NCBI taxonomy): Bacteria > Pseudomonadati > Pseudomonadota > Gammaproteobacteria > Lysobacterales > Lysobacteraceae > Stenotrophomonas > Stenotrophomonas tuberculopleuritidis. The sequence goes on from NZ_CP130831.1 coordinate 1,335,756, forward strand.
CCGAACAGCGTGCGTTGCGCATTGCCGCCCGTGATGGGTTCCAGCCGCCGGAGCACAAGCCGGACAAGCGCGCGCGGCGGTTGATCCGGGCGCTGGGCGATCTGGACGCGCTCTGACGTCGGGCGACCACTGGTCGCCCACCTGGCGGCGCCGTGCTGCGCACACTCAGGTCGCGTTCGGTCCGCGTCCTGCACGTTGGTTGCCCCTCGTCATGGAAGATCGCCATGCGCCTGCGCCGCAGTCTGCTGTGCCTTGCCCTCGCCACCGCCGCCCCGGTGTTCGCCGCCGACATCACTTTCTGGGACACGCCGCAGCGGGGTGGCAACAGCTTCAACCAGGCGCCGCCCGACCGCGCCTACTTCCAGGCACTGCGTGACACCGGCGCGACCTGGGTACGGCTGAGCCCGGACAAGTGGAAAAGTGCTGGCGGCCGCGATTTCCTGATGGGCGATGCCGACCATTACCAGGGGCTGGTGCAGGCCGACGTGGCCACCCTGCGCCGCGCGCTGGATGACGCCAATGCCGTAGGCCTGAAAGTGGTGCTGGTCCCCCTGTCGCTGCCCCTGCTGCGCTGGAAACAGAAGAACGGCGACGTGGTCGACCAGCGGCTGTGGCAGTCCATCGACAACCATGCGCCCGCACAGCGTTTCTGGCGCGATCTGGCGACCGCGCTGAAAGGCCACCCGGCGCTGGCGGCGTACAACCTGATCAATGAACCGGCACCCGAATACGGCACTGCGTTGGCCGAGCACGCGCCGCGCGCGGCCATGCAGCGGTGGTATGCCAGCGTGCAGGACGGCCCGCGCGACCTGCGCGTGCTGTACCGCAGTCTGATCGCCAGCGTGCGTGCAGTCGATGCGGACATGCCGTTGATGCTCGATGCCGGCTGGTATGCCGCTGCCGATGCCTTCGACTACTGGCCTGCACCGCTGGAGGACGCGAAGCTGCTGTACAGCGTGCACATGTACGAGCCGTATGCCGCCACCAGCGCGCCCAATCAGAAGCGGGCCACACCGTACCGCTATCCGGCCGAGGTGCCGTTCGGCCCGGGCAGGGAGCCGTGGGATGCCGCGCGCGTGCGCAGCTACCTGCAGCAGCCGATCGACTGGGCCCAGCGCCATGGCATCGGTGCGAACCGGATGGTGGTGGGCGAGTTCGGTTGCATGCGGCGCTGGCCGGATTGCGGCGCGTACCTGCGCGATGTCGTGGCCGTGGCCGAGCAGCAGAAGGTGCACTGGGCGTTCTATGCCTTCCGCGAGGATGGCTGGGACGGCATGGATTACGAACTGGGCGACAAGGCGCTGCCGTGGTCGTACTGGCAGGCGGTGGAGAAGGGCAGTGCAGTGCAGCCACCGCGCTCGATGCAGGCGCCGTTGTTCGCGCCGATCCTGCAGCGGTTGAAGAACGGGACGCGTTGAAACGGCAACCGCTGCGCTCGCCGGGCATGGCCCGGCGCTACCGATATATGCAGGGGGAGCGCCGGGCCATGCCCGGCGACACCGATGCGTCACGCCCGTGTCCGGGTAGCGCCGGGCCATGCCCGGCGACGCCGTTGCGTCCCGCCCGTGTCCAGGTAGCGCCGGGCCATGCCCGGCGACACCCGGGGCCGGTCAGCCGTGCAGGTCGTAGCGGTCCAGCTCCATCACCCGCGTCCAGGCGGCGATGAAGTCCTGCACGAACTTCTTCTCGCCATCGACGCTCGCGTAGACCTCGGCCAGTGCTCGCAGCACCGCGTTGGAGCCGAACACCAGATCGGCACGGGTGCCGGTCCAGCGGGCGGCGCCGTCGTTGCGTCCGCGCCCTTCGTAGCGTTCGCGACCGGTCGCCGTCCACTGCGTGCCCATGTCCAGCAGGTTGACGAAGAAGTCGTTGCTCAACGTGCCGGGGCGTGCGGTGAATGCACCGTGCTTGCTGCCATCGGCATTGGCACCCAGCACGCGCAGGCCACCGACCAGTGCGGTCATCTCCGGCGCGGTCAGGGTCAGCAGCTGTGCCTTGTCGATCAGCAACGCTTCGCCCGGCACGCTGTAGGCGCCCTTGAGGTAGTTGCGGAAGCCATCGGCGGCCGGTTCCAGCACCGCGAACGAGTCGACGTCGGTCTGTTCCTGGCTGGCATCGGTGCGGCCCGGGGTGAACGGCACGCTGACCTCATGGCCACCGGCCTTGGCCGCCTGTTCGATACCGACGCCACCGGCCAGCACGATCAGATCGGCCAGCGAGACCTGCTTGCCGCCACTGCCATTGAATTCGGCCTGCACCTTCTCCAGCGCGGCCAGTACCTTGGCCAGCTGCTGCGGCTGGTTCACCGCCCAGTCCTTCTGCGGGGCCAGGCGGATGCGCGCACCGTTGGCGCCACCGCGCTTGTCCGAGCCACGGAAGGTCGAGGCCGACGCCCACGCGGTGGACACCAGTTCGGCCACGCTCAGGCCGGTTGCGGCGATCTTCTGCTTGAGCGCGGTGATGTCCTTGGCGTCGATCAGCGGATGCTTCGCTTCGGGAATCGGGTCCTGCCAGATGAACTCCTCGGACGGAACCTCCGGGCCGAGATAGCGCGCACGCGGGCCCATGTCGCGATGGGTCAGCTTGAACCAGGCACGCGCGAACGCATCGGCGAAGGCCTGGGGGTTGTCGAGGAACTTCCGCGAGACCTTCTCATAGGCCGGGTCCATGCGCAGCGACAGGTCGGTGGTGAGCATGGTCGGGCGATGCTTCTTCGACGGATCGTGCGCGTCGGGGATGACCGCGTCGGCGCCCTTGGCCACCCACTGGTGGGCGCCAGCCGGGCTCTTGGTCAGTTCCCACTCGTTGCCGAACAGGATCTCGAAGAAGTCATGACTCCACTGCGCCGGCGTGCGCGTCCAGGTCACTTCGAGGCCACTGGTGATGGTGTCGCCGCCCTTGCCGCTGCCGAAACTGTTGGCCCAGCCCAGGCCCTGGCTTTCCAGGCCGGCCGCTTCCGGTTCCTTGCCGACGTTGTCGGCCGGGCCGGCACCATGGGTCTTGCCGAAGCTGTGGCCACCGGCGATCAGCGCGACAGTTTCCTCGTCATCCATGGCCATGCGGCCGAAGGTGTCGCGGATGTCGTGCGCGGCCAGCACCGGGTCCGGGTTGCCGTCCGGTCCTTCCGGATTCACATAGATCAGGCCCATCTGCACGGCAGCCAGCGGGTTTTCCAGCTTGCGCGAATGCACGTCACCGTCGGCGTCGTCATCGGACACCAGCACGCCGTGATCCTCTTCCACGCCTTCCGAGCCGTGCTTGTAACGCACGTCGCCACCGAGCCAGGTGGTTTCGCGGCCCCAGTACACATCCTGGTCGGGTTCCCAGGTGTCGGGACGGCCACCGGCGAAGCCCAGCGTCTTGAAGCCCATCGATTCCAGCGCGACATTGCCGGTGAGGATCAGCAGATCGGCCCAGGAAATGGCCTGGCCGTACTTCTGCTTGATCGGCCACAGCAGGCGCCGCGCCTTGTCCAGGCTCACGTTGTCCGGCCAGCTGTTGAGCGGCGCGAAGCGCTGCTGGCCGCGCCCACCACCGCCGCGGCCATCGTCGATGCGATAGGTGCCGGCACTGTGCCAGGCCATGCGGATGAACAGGCCGCCGTAGTGGCCGAAGTCGGCCGGCCACCAGTCCTGCGAATCGGTCATCAGCGCCTTCAGGTCGGCCTTCAGTGCGTCGTAATCCAGGCCGTTGAAGGCCTTGGCGTAATCGAAGCCGGCATCAAGCGGATTGGAGCGCGAGGAGTGCTGGTTGAGCAGGTCCACGCGCAGCTGGTTCGGCCACCAGTCGCGGTTGGTCGTCGCCTCACCGACGACGGCATGGTTGAAGGGGCACTTCGCTTCGCTTTTCATGGGTCTCTACCTGTGGACTGGCGAAAGGTGGAATCGGGGATGCCCACCCACCATAGGCACCACCTAAGGATGGGTAAATTCGATTGATTCAACCGATGCGATAGTGACTGCCTATGATCGGCAGGGCTTGGACGGTTGTGACGCGATCAGCGTTTGAGCAGGCCCGCGCCCAGCTTCAGCAGATCACTGGCACCGAACTGGCCATCGCCGTCCTGGTCCAGCGTGCCGCCGAGCAGGCTGCCGAGGCCGCCACCGGCATTCCGGGTTTCCTGGCCCAGCGCCTGGCTGAGCTCGCCGGCGTTGCCACCCTGGGCGAAGCGTTGGGCGAGGAAGGACATCACGATGGGGGCGAGGATCGCCAGCAGCTTGCCGGAGGTGCCGCTGTCCAGGCCGGTCTTCTGGCCCAGCGCCTCGGCCGCCTGCGGGGTCTGCCCGCCGAACACATGGCCGAGGATGCCGGCGCCGTTGGTGGCATTGCCGCCACCGCCGCCCATCACCGCGCCGAGGATGCTGCCCAGGTCGAAGCCGCCACCGCCGGCCGCGCCAGCGTGATCGCGCTGCAGGGCGTTGAGCAGGGACTGCGCACCCTGCGGTTCGCTGGCGTTCTGGCCCATCGCGCCGAGCAGCAGCGGCAGGGCGCTGCCGACCGCCTGGGTTGCCTGGCGGCTGTCCAGACCGAGCTGCTGCGATACCTGCTGCAGGCCCTGGCCCTGCTGCAGCTGCTGGAAGAGGGTGGCGGCAAGCGATTCGGTGTTCATGGCGGTCTCCAGTCTGTGAAGGAAGAACCGCCCGAGCATAACGCCGCCTGCACTACGGGAATGCGAAGGCTTCATGCCGCCGGGCCCCACCGACGACCCATCACCGGTAGCGCCGGGCCATGCCCGGCGGCCGATCACCCGGCCCGGCGGACGCCGTTACAGCAACGCCTTCAACCGGTATAGCGCTTCCAGCGCCTGCTTCGGGGTCAGCTCGTCCGGATCGATCGCGGCCAGGGCTTCCTGTGCCTTGTTGGCCGGGGCGGCAAACAGGCCGAACTGCTGCGGCGCGTCCAGCGCCTGCGGCGCCAGCTCGGCGGCGTGGCTTTCCCCGCCGCGCTGTTCCAGCTCGGCCAGGCGCCTACGTGCCTGTGCCACGGTGGCGCGCGGCAGGCCGGCCAGCGCCGCTACCTGCAGGCCGAAGCTGCGGTTGGCCGGGCCGTCCTTCACTGCGTGCATGAACACCAGTGCGTCGCCATGTTCGACCGCATCCAGGTGCACGTTGGCGATACCGCTGCGGCCGCCCTCGTGCTGCTCATCGGCCAGGGCCGTCAGTTCGAAGTAGTGGGTGGCGAACAGGGTGTAGCAGCGGTTCTGGTAGGCCAGGTGACGGGCCACCGCGTCGGCCAGCGCCAGGCCATCGTAGGTGGAGGTACCGCGGCCGATCTCGTCCATCAGCACCAGCGAATGCGCGGTGGCGTGATGCAGGATGTAGCTGGTTTCGGCCATTTCCACCATGAAGGTCGACTGCCCGCGGGCCAGGTCGTCGCCGGCGCCGATGCGGGTCAGGATGCGGTCGATCGGCCCGATCAGCGCACGGCTGGCGGGCACGAAGCTGCCGATGTGGGCCAGCAGCACGATCAGCGCGTTCTGCCGCATGTAGGTCGATTTACCGCCCATGTTCGGGCCGGTGATGACCAGCATGCGGCGGTTCGGGTGCAGGTCCAGATCGTTCGGTTCGAACGGCTGCTCGCGCACGGCTTCGACCACCGGGTGGCGGCCGCGCTCGATCTTCAGGCACGGCTCGGCCTGCAGCTGCGGGCGTGACCAGTCCAGCGCCTGCGCACGTTCGGCGAAGGCGGCCAGCACGTCCAGTTCGCTCAATGCGGCGGCGCACTGCTTGAGCGGTTCCAGCTGCGTGCCCAGCGTGTCCAGCAGCTGCTCGTACAGATACTTTTCGCGCGACAGCGAACGGTCGCGCGCGGACAGTACCTTGTCCTCGAAGGCCTTCAGCTCTTCGGTGATGTAACGCTCGGCGTTGGTCAGCGTCTGCCGGCGCGTGTAGTGCACCGGTGCGCGGTCGGACTGGCCCTTGCTGATCTCGATGTAGTAGCCGTGCACACGGTTGTAGCCGACCTTCAGGGTGGCGATGCCGCTGCTTTCGCGCTCGCGCTGTTCCAGGTCGACCAGGAACTGGTCGGCGTGGGTGGACAGGCGGCGCAGCTCGTCCAGCTCTTCGTCGAAGCCATCGGCCAGCACGCCGCCATCGCTCAGCTTCAGCGGCGGCATCTCGGCGATCGCGCTGGCCAGCAGGTGGGCGCATTCGTCGTGTTCGCCGAGCGCAGCGTGCAGGGTCTGCAGGCGTGGGGAGTCCAGCGGCGCCAGCACCTCGCGCACGGCCGGCAGCAGGCCGAGGCCATCGCGCAGGGTGGAGAAGTCGCGCGGCCGTGCCGAGCGCAGGGCAACGCGGGTAAGGATGCGTTCCAGGTCGCCGAGGCGGCGGAACTGTTCGCGGATGTCTGCGTCCGCGCCGCGGTCGATCAGTGTTTCCACCGCGTGGTGGCGCTGCACCAGCACCTCGCGCAGGCGCAGCGGCCGATGCAGCCAGCGGCGCAGCAGCCGGCCGCCCATCGGCGTCACCGTGCTGTCGAGCACGCCCAGCAGGGTATTGCGGGTATCGCCGTCGACGCGGGTGTCCAGTTCCAGATGGCGACGCGTTGCCGCGTTCATCGCGATCGCTTCGCCGGCGGTTTCCATCGCGATCGAGGTCAGGTGCGGCAGGCGCTGCTTCTGGGTCTCTTCGACATAGCCGAGCAGGGCGCCGGCCGCCGCGGTGGCGCGCGGCTTGTCATCGATGCCGAAACCGCTCAGGTCATGCAGCTTGAAGAACGCCAGCAGCTGGCGGCGGCCGCTGTCCGCATCGAACAGCCACGGCGCACGGCGGCGCACGCCGGTGCGCTGGCGCAGGAACTCCGGCCAGTTCTCTTCGTCCGGCACCAGCAGTTCGGCCGGCTCCAGGCGCGCGAGTTCGGCTTCCAGCGCGTCATCGGTGTCCACTTCGTTGACCAGGAAGCGGCCGCCGGCCAGGTCGGCCCAGGCCAGCCCATAGCCGTTCTTGCTGCGCGACAGGGCCATCAGCAGGGTGTCGCGGCGCTCGTCCAGCAGCGCCTCGTCGGTGACCGTGCCGGGGGTGACGATGCGCACCACCTTGCGCTCGACCAGGCCCTTGGCCAGGGCCGGGTCGCCAATCTGTTCGCAGATGGCGACCGACTCACCCAGCGCCACCAGGCGGGCCAGGTAGCCCTCGTAGGCATGCACCGGCACGCCTGCCATCGGGATCGGGGCGCCACCGGAGCTGCCGCGCTGGGTCAGGGTGATGTCCAGCAGCCGCGCCGCCTTGCGCGCATCGTCGTAGAACAGTTCGTAGAAGTCGCCCATGCGGAAGAACAGCAGCAGGTCCGGATACTCGGACTTGGCTGCGAAGAACTGCTTCATCAGCGGGGTGTGTTCGGCGGACTTGTCTTTGGACATGGGACTCGTGGATCTGGGCGTCCGGCCGCGCCGGAGGGCGGCGGCAGCGGAGCGGGTACAGGGCCGTCCATGGTAACTGCTGGGGCGCAGGGCTGCCGCCACCGATGGCAGGCCGGTACGGCACTGCAAGGGGTCAGGCCGGGACCAGGGTGATCTGCCGGTGGCCGCTGAAGATTTCCATGACGATCTCGAAGTAGGTCGTGCCTTCGCCCTGTTGCAGGGCCTGCAGCTGGCGGGCAATGGCCTGTGTATTGAAGCTGCCCGGTGTGTCCAGCTTGGCTTGCAGCCACTGGCGGGTGGTCTCCATGCCCAGCGCCGTGCGGCTGTGGGCGATGTCGCGCCAGATCAGCGTGGCCTGTGCCTGGCCGGCCAACGCGCCGTACCCGCCGTACAGCAGGTCATCCAGCGCATCCAGGCTGGGCGCCAGCTGCCAGTCTTCGCCGGCCATGAACACGCGGTTGATCTCCGCGTACAGGCTGGCGATGTCATTGATGGCGGCGCCTTCAATCTGTAGGACGAGTTTCATGCGCCCACTGTAGCGTTGCCTGCGGCCCTCCGCTGGCCTTCAACGCAGGAACCAGGACCCGGGATAGTCCGGGCGGCCTTGACCATGGAATCGGTTCTACGACTGGAAAGCGTGTCAAGCATGCAATGACACATGCGCTTCCAAACCCTGCAACGTCGACGCATGCCGTTTTCGTTGCGGATGGAGCCAGGTTGATTTCTCTCGTTGGCGAGACCGGGAGAATGAAGGGAACGGCGGTGCCTGGAGATTCGGGAGCACACATCGGCCCAACGGGGCGAGTGATCGGCCTTGCTGGCGGGAACAACGCAAGAACTATTGTTGAACCTGGTGCCAGCAAAATAAAATTCGGGTGTCACTGTACGGTGAGGTGCTCGTTGATCTGTCCACTTTGTGAGCAAGGTGAGATGCTCGAGGCTCACGTCAAGGAGAGTGGTGTTCAGATAGTTGTCTGCGACGAATGTGATGCCTTCTGGTTTTCTTTGATGGATATCGGCGTTTCTCCGTTCAGGGATCTTGAGACGTATCTTGAGGAGAATTCGATTGCTCCATCTTGGGAGTCAATTTCCGTGGATGAGCGCCGGTGATGCTTTGATGCACGTGAGTGAGTGGGGCGAAGATGGCCGCCAACCGCGCAGCGCTGGCGAAGGAGCTATCTGTCTGAGGGTGGATGTCTCCGCTATCCAGCGCAGGGCGATTGCGCCCGAGATGATCTGCCTGGACAGAAGAAGCGATTGCTGCGTGAACTCGGTCTCCTTGTGGATGCGTTGGTGCATCTCCACGTCGCGTTTGTAGGGCTTGGCAAGATCCTCGGGGGTAAGCTTCTTCCGTGGCGTGCCGTGCGCGTATGTGCTAATTCCTTGCCTGATATGACTGCCGTCCACATTCGCGCGGATTGCTGTTGAACATACCCAACTGCATGGATTTCCGTTCGATAGATGCTAGGAAATATCAAGTGGGGCAATGAGCTTCCCTTCCCACGAGATAGGTTTGTGAGCGACGCCGTCTGTCACGTAGCTGAAAATGGTGGGGGACTCATCGAACGACGCCGCGACGATGCTCTGAAGGTTTGGAGATGCAATGGGTGCTTTGAACAGTGCCCGCTGACTCTCCTGACTCATCGAGTGCTGGCCAGGCTCGTCCAGGAGCAGGAACCCTGGGTGGTGGCCCTTGGGCTTGCTCATCTCCGAAGCCTGATAGAGGGCAATAAGGTAGGCCCATATCAGGCGAACAAAGTCACTCGCGCTGGATTCAGATTTGATGTCAGGCCTCTGGCGATACTCCCGGAGTTCAATGTCGCTCAGTGACGGCGTCAATGATTTGTCGCTGATACTGACATCCCTGATGTTGGCGACGCTTGTGTAGCCGAAGGATCCCGCGTTCGCTCTGAAGTTCTTCTCGAACAACCCGATGGTTGCTTCGTCACTATCGGTGTACAGATTCTTGGGAAGCGCGGCCCGCAACTGCTGATTCGTTCTCAGGCGATCAGCAGTAGAAGCGAGTTCTCCCGCACTGATCACAAGTGCTGCGGGTGTTAAGGGCGGAGCCTTGGCCAAGGGTGGGAAAGCACCACCTGCGTCAGTCGCTTCGTCCGCTGAAGTCGGGACGTCTCGTGGCGCATTGGAGTATCTGTGACTATCGCAGTGTTCGCGAGCAGACAGGAATCGCGGCGGGTAGCGGTGGATTCCAGCTGCAGGTGGGGGGCAATACCCACCTCGCTGGTGCTGTGATCGGCAGTACTGCCGATCCGTCCAAGAATCAGCTATCTACGGGCAGCCTGTCGTTCGAGGAGCTGAAGAATCGTGCCGAGTTCCTTTCTGCGTCCGTCAGTGGCGGTACAAGCGGCGGTGGCAATCCCTCGGATGGCTTCTCGTTCGATCCGTCACTGGTGCCCGGTCTGCCGACAGGGGACAGCAAGAGTTCCACAACTCGCAGTGGCTTGGCAGATGGAACGGTCGAGATCCGCAGCGGTGACGACTCCGCACTGGCAGGTTTGCAGCGTGGCGTGACGGGCTTGGACAACGCCAATGGCTTTGCGCCGATCTTTGACGAGAGAAAGGTGCAGGAGAGGCAGGAACTGACCCAGATGCTGGGTGCCATCGGCTTTGAAGTGATCGGCAACCTGGCCGCAAACAAGACTGCCCAGGCAAATGCAGACCTGGAAGTGGCGCGTGCCAATGGCGATGCCGAGGCCGAGGTCGATGCGCTTCGGCGGATTGAGCAGTGGGGTGAGGGCGGACGCAACAAAGTGTTGTTGCATGGCCTGACCGGCGCAGCGGTGGCGGCATTGAGCGGTGGAGATATTGGTGGCGCTGCAGCTGGCGCAGCCGGTTCCGAGCTGGCCAAGGACGCGATGATCAGGTTCCTTACGGGGCAGGGAATGGATCCGCGCAGTGCTGAGTTCAACAGTTTGATTGAGTTGGCCAGTGCTGCACTGGGGGGCGTGATAGGTGGCAGTGATGGTGCAGCGGTCGCGTTGCTGGGAGATCGGTTCAATCGTCAGTTGCACCCTGATGAAATCAATTTCCTAGCCGGGAAAGCAGAGGAGTTTGCCGCTCTGCTCTTCGGGTGCGGGGAGATATGTAGCGCTGATCAGGTAAGGCAGGCGAGGGGGCGCTTGTTGCGCGAAGCTTATGCGCGTGTAGATGCAATATATGGAGATTATGACTCGGACGGTGCGGCGTCCAGCTTCATTGGCTCGCACCCGATGACGTTCGTCGGACCAGATGGCGAGCAGCATGAGGGACTAATCGAGCTGGATAGCGGGCGGCGCAGTGATCATAGCTTGTACAAGGATCTGCTAGGAAGTCGTAGAAACGAATTCGATCTGCTTACCACCGCCCTTCGGGAGGGAGGTATGACAGAGGCAGCTGTGAGGCTAGACTACAATCTGCAATTGGCTGAGTTGGCCACGAGTGCGCGCGGTAGGGACGGCGTAGGAATTCTCGAGACTTTCAGTGGTGAAATTGGCGGGTTGGGGAGTTTCATCAAGAGTCTGGCCCAGGGGGATGGCGAGTCTGCGGGCCTTGCGGCAATTCCTCTGTTAATCGCTACCAAGCTCCCGGGTGGGAAGGTCGCAGCGGAGGTCGCGGAGACGTTAGCGTCACAGGTCGTCAAAAGTGCGGGCAAAAAGGCCGGGGCTAATGCAAGGACAGTAGTCGGTCTGGTTGATGTGGTGAATAATCCTATAACAGGTAGTGTGCAATCCCGAATAAATCTCGCATCTGGCAATAGCAAATTCGGAATGATTCATATTATTAAGCAGCACCTCAGTGGAAAGCTAAACAAGAGTCAGTTCAGCATATCCGAGGCCGAGCTTAGGGGGGTTCTGCAAAGCCGGAGGCTCGTTAGCTCCCCGATTGTTGAAGTTGTGGAGAGTAAGAGTCACGGATATTTATATATCCGGCGCGTTGATATGGGCAGGATTGTGGGTTCTGATTATCTTAAAGGGAACGCTCCTACAAACTTTATAACCACTATGAGTGACAAGTATGGGAATATAGTCACCGCATTTCCGGGTATCTGAATATGAATAGGGATTTGGTCGTGAATAGGCTGAAATCAACAAGTGGCTGGATTAATTCCCCGGACGGGGATTTGATCAGGAAGCGGCTTATTGCGGAATTAGGTGGCTTCCAAACCGTCGTGGTTCTTCATCATCACTTTGGTCAGGCGGAGGAGTACTTTGTTTTGATGGTGGATCGCTCATCAATCGTCGAAGTGGAGGTTTCGTCCAGTGGTGTCGAAGACTTCTCGGTTTCCTCGATAGCTGATTATTTAAGAATGAATAGAAAATTACCCGCTTCGTTTAGATTTGATATCGAAATGGCTCGCACTATGAGTTGATGGTGTCATCGTGGATGAATTTAGTCGTTGCTGTGTTGGTTGGGGAGTGTGGCGATGCGCTGAGCTGCTGGAGTTTCTGATCAATAGTCTTGGTTTGGCGTGAGGTCGAGCATTGCACGGGATGGGCAGATCTGTAGTCGCCCGGAATCTCGCGCGATGCAGTCGAGTTGCCATTAACGTTGTCGCAGCATGATTTCGTCAAACTTCGTTGGTTCATAACATTCGATAAGAACGCCACCGCCAGCCGGGAAGTGAACGCTACGGGAGTCTAAAGCCCAGTCGATGCGGCAACGCCTCGTGCTCAATTGATTGCTCAGAAAATCTAAGACGGTCATGCATTCCGGAAGCATGTGCTTGTTCAAGCAGAATTCGCGGGACTGGAGTTCTGGGCCGAGGCAGGCAATTGCTTCTCCAGCAAGTTGCAGTCGCAGCGGGCTGAAGCCGGCATCGGCTTCAAGACGGCCAACAGCAGCGCCGATGGCAGCAGCACGGTCTCGCGCGGCTCGACCATCCAGGGCGGCGGCAACGTCAACCTGACCGGCACCACGGCCGACATCCACGTGGTGCAGGGCAACCTGAGCGCGGGCAACACGCTCAGCCTGGATTCGGCGGGCGACATCCTGCTGCAAGCAGGTAAGGCGCACATGGCAGACCGCAGCAAGAGCAGCACTGCTGGCGCTGAAGTGGGCGTCGGCGCTGTGGTGGGCGCGCAGACGGGCGTGTACGTGTATGCCGAAGCCAGCGTGGGCAGCAGCAAAGCGAACTCGGACAGCACTACCTGGCAGAACACCACGCTGACCGGCAAGAACATTTCGATGAAGGCGGAGGGCGATACCACGCTGCGTGGCGCCACGGCGACCGCTGACCGAATCGACGTCAAGACCGGCGGGACGCTGACCATCGAATCGCTGCAGGACATCGCCCAGAGCATGTCCAGGAACAGCCAGGTGGGTGGCCGCGTGCAGGTGTCGATCGGCACCGCATGGAATGCTGACGGGTATGCCAGTGCAGGCAAGGCCAGCGGCAGCTACCAGGGTGTTGGCCAGCAGAGCGGCCTGTTCGCCGGCAATGGCGGGTACCACGTCGATGCCGGCCACGTGAACCTGGTGGGCGGTGCGATTGCCAGCACCCATGCGGGCAACAGTGAACTGACTGCGGGCTCGCTGACGTTCACCGACCTGCAGAACCACATGGACTACACGGCCAACTCCGGCAGCATCAGTGGTGGTACGGGCGGGCAGATGGATGGCTGGACGCCCAAGCCGGGAACGGTCGCACCCCGAGGTGGTCCGGGCCTGCCGATGATGAAAAAGGGCAGCGACAGCAGCTCCATCTTGGCCACCTTGACCGTGGGCAACATCACCATCGGTGGCAAACAGACGTCGGCGGCCGAGCTGGGCATCAACACCGATGCCAGTGGAGCGCATCGCGCGCTGGAGGCATTGCCGGATGCGAGCAAGCTGCTAGCGGACCAGCAGGCGATGGCGGCTGCGGCGGGGACGGTGATGGCCACCAGCCAGCAGATTGCCTGGGACGTTCAAGCCTATCAGAGCAAGAAGGCAACCCAGGCGTACTACGATGGCCTGTCAACCGACGATAAAAAAGCATTTAATGCACTTAGCGCAGCGCAACGCGATAAGGTGCTGACGGCAAACAGCCAAGCCTATAACGATGCGAAGAAATGGGGTGATGGCGGTGAGTACGGCCGTGCCCTGAGCGCGGTGACCAGCGCGTTGGTCGGTGGTGTTGAAGGGCAGGGGCTGGGTCAGCTGGGCTCCAACGCGCTGGCGCCGTATGCGGCTGAACTGATCGGCAAGACCTTTGATCCGAACAAGCAGAGTGCTGCGCCTAGCGAGGCCATGCAGATGCTGTCACACGCGCTGCTGGGCGCGCTGTTGGCTGAGGCCAATGGTGGCAAGGCGGGGAGTGGGGCGTTGGTGGCCGGTGGTGGTGAGTTGGCAGCCAAGGTCCTGACGGACACGTTGTTCGGCGGCAACCCGGCGAATCTCAGCCCGCAGCAAAGGGAGGCGGTTCTGGCGCTATCACAAGCGGTGGGAGCGCTGGCAGGTGGGCTGTCGGGGCAGGATCTGGCTGAGATCGCGTTGAATGCGGGGATTGCCAGGAATTCGGTTGAGAACAACTTCCTTACAGAGGACCAGGCTCGTGTACTGAAGCAGCAGCTCGACGAGTGCGGCGGCGACACGTCATGCCAGAAGGCGGTGCGCGACGTTGCCAAGCAATTGTCGGAGAGAATGGATTACGAGCTGCTCTCGGTGTGCACTGCGAACTCAGCGAGCCCCGCGTGTCAGGCGTTTGTCAATGCGGCCGTCTCCTACAAGTACGGCTCGTGGCCCGGAGAGCTTGGCCTGTTCGATGATCTCGGCCGCAGTAGCGAGGCGCTTTCTTCGTTTGCCCACTCCATGAATGGACGTGCCTATCGTGAGCTGATATTTGAGAACGGGGGGATCCAGCCGGTCTATATCCTGCCCCAGGAACACACTGTAGCTGCACTGGCGGAGTGGACTGGGAATCTTGACAGGACGATTGATCAGTACGGCCTCTTCTCGAAGGAATCGTCAGCTGAGCTGGGGCTTAGACTTGCGAAGGTACTGCTTCGAAAATATGGCGCTGTTACCATAATCGAAGGGAGCGGAGGCTTCGGGAAGGGGGCGAAGGCGGGCAGTTCCGAAGCACTGCCGCGAGCGACGTCTGGGCCAGTCTATGCAACGAATAAGGAGGCGACTGCCGCTGCCACGGCTTTGGGCTTTAGGCGTGTAAAGGAGACTGCTCACGATGGTGAGCTTGTCTTTACGAATGGAAAGATATTTATTTAAAGGGATGTGGATGGCCATAATGGTGGTGCCTGGAAGGCAGCGAAATCGGTGAAGGCGCTAGGTAGCCGAGATACCCGGCTTGGTACGTTTGATTCCAGTTTGAAAAGGATAGGGGGGTGAACTTTGAGTGGGTCTTCTTGGGTAGTTCGTGGTAAGACAATCAAGGATTTAATTGAGGAGCTTATGACTTTTGAGGATCAAGGTATGTATGTAGAGATTTCAGTTGATGGTGGTGATACCGTTCGGCCGATAAGCTTGGTTGGGAAAGATGGAGGGAAGTGCGTGCTGTTCTATTTCGGTGATGACGCTTAGTGCTAGGTATTTCCTCAGTCTTTCTTTCTGGGCTGCTTCTTGAGTGTCATTGCCTCTGACTGGTCTGCCGCCTCGACGCTGCTCAGAAAATGGTCTGCAAAGGATGAAGAAACACGGTTTTTCACCGATGAGTTTCCTGGCGCAATGGCGTCCTAAGGTTGGGGCACTTCTTAGCGGCTTGTTCGGTGCCGCCGGCAGCTGCCAAGAGTCGGTCTGCAGTGATTTCCACAAGTCAACAGGGCATCAGGTAGCCCGACTTTGCCGTTGAGGAAAAGTGGCGTGTTTTCACGAGGCGCGCTGTCGTCGGGCTGGAGATACTTCTAACGATTACCTGCCAACAGAGCGGGCGGGTCGGTGCATGTGGAAGGCTGTTTGAGCCGATTCACATTTGTGAGGGTTTCAGCGTAAAACGCCCTTAAAGTTTCCCCACCCCGTGCCGCCACCGATATAGGGCCACGATCAAGGGAATTGAGATGCTCGCCTTACGCAACCTCCGTGTGGGTTCCCGGCTTGCCGCCGGCTTCGGTCTGCTGTTGCTGTTCATCCTGGCCATCGTCGGCCTGGTGTTGTACGGAAACCATCTGAAGTCCGCCCAGTTCGAGAAAGTGGTGGGCGTGAACATGGTCAAGATGCGGCTGTTGAATGACATGCTCGATACCAACAACGCGATGCTGATGCATCGCCGGTTGATGGTGATCAAGCGCGGCGAGGAGGTCGACAGGGATTACCAGCGTGCGCTGGAACTGGGCCGTACCTACGACGGCATATGGGACAAGTACGTAAAGATTCCGCGCGATGCCACCGGCGATAAACTGGTGGCGCAGATCGCGGCGGCACGCAAGGCCACCGATGCCTCCACCGCGCAGCTGCATGCGCGGATGCAGGCAGGTGATTACGATGGTGCGGCAAAGGAGCTGCTGGCTGAGCACAGCCTGGCGTCGGCATGGAATGGCGCCATTTCCAGCCTGCTGCGGCACCAGGAAACGTTGACCGAGCGCAGCCGTGGGGAATACCGCGCCACCGAGGCGTGGACCGGCACGCTGTCCATCGCCTTCGGCGTTCTGAGCCTGCTGCTTGGCGCGTTGGCCGCCTGGGCCATCACCCGCAGTCTGACGCGCCCCTTGGCGGGCGCGGTGAAGCTGGCCGATGGCATAGCCAATGGTCGATTGGACAACGTCATCGATGCCTCCGGCAACGACGAAGTGACCCAGTTGCTGAAGTCGATGCAGCGCATGCAGGGCCAACTGCAGGCGGTGATGGCCGCGCAGGGCGAGATGGCCCGGCAGCATGACGACGGCAGTCTGAGCTACCGCATGGACGAGAGCGCCTTCCCCGGCGACTACGGGCGCATGGTGCATGACACCAACGCGCTGGTGGGCTCGCACGTGCAGGTGCAGAACCGCCTGATCGAGGTGATGAAGCACTACGCACGCGGTGACCTGTCGGTGGACATGGATACGCTGCCAGGCGAGAAGGCTGCGATCACCCAGGCGATGGACGAGACCAAGGCCAGCCTGTCGGCGATCAACGATGAGATCCGGCGGCTGGCGACGGCCGCCGCCGCTGGCGACTTCAGCCTGCGCGGCGACGAGGCCCGATTCGAGCACGACTTCCGCGAAATGGTGGCCGGGCTCAACCGGTTGATGCAGACCACCGACGAGAACCTGGTGCAGGTCTCCAGCCTGCTGCAGGCGATCTCGCGTGGCGACCTGACCGTACGCATGCAGGGCGATTTCCACGGTGTGTTCGCCCGCATGCGCGATGACTGCAATGCGACGGTCGAGCAGCTGACCCAGATCGTCGGCCGCATCCAGTCCAGTGCGGCCAGCATCAACCTGGCCGCGGGCGAGATCGCGTCCGGCAACACCGATCTGTCGCGCCGCACCGAGCAGCAGGCGGCCAACCTGGAAGAAACCGCGGCATCGATGGAAGAACTGACGTCCACGGTGAAGCAGAACGCCGAGCACGCGCGCCAGGCCAACCAGCTGGCGATCGGGGCCCATGGGGTGGCCTCGCAGGGCGGCGAGGTGGTCGGGCAGGTGGTGACCACCATGACGGCCATCGAGGCGTCCTCGAAGAAGATCGCCGAGATCATCAGCGTGATCGACGGCATCGCGTTCCAGACCAACATCCTGGCCTTGAACGCGGCAGTGGAGGCCGCACGCGCCGGCGAGCAGGGTCGCGGCTTCGCGGTGGTGGCCAGCGAGGTGCGCACGCTGGCGCAGCGCTCGGCCGGTGCGGCCAAGGAGATCAAGGGCCTGATCGAGGAGTCGGTGGGCAAGGTGGCCGATGGCTCGGTGTTGGTGCGCCAGGCCGGCGCGACGATGGGCGATATCGTCGCCTCGGTGCAGCGGGTCACCGACATCATGGCCGAGATCTCCGCCGCCTCGCAGGAGCAGAGCTCGGGCATCGAGCAGGTCAACCAGACCGTGATGCAGATGGACGAGACCACCCAGCAGAACGCCGCGCTGGTGGAAGAGGCCAGCGCGGCTGCGCGGTCGATGGAAGAACAGGCCAGCCTGCTGGCCGAGGCGGTGTCGGTGTTCCGCACCGGTGCCTCGACGGCAGCGGCGGCGGTCAAGCCGATGCTGGCTGCCGTGGCAGCGACGGTGCCGCCGGTCCGGCGCATGACCGCGCTGCCGCCGCGTGGCGCCCCGACGCTGGCGGCCAATACGGGCGGTTGGGAAGAGTTCTGAGCCGGGTGGGAGACGGCGCCCATCGCGATGGCTGGTCGCGATGGGCGCATTTTGTTTCTGAACCGAGGATGGCCGTTGAATTGGCAGGGACGTGGATTTCACCTTCAGTTGCCATCGCCAGGCAGACACTTGCGCCATATCGGAACACAGGAGACGGCCATGAACACTTCCATTCGCGTGTTGCTGCTGGGCACCCTGCTGGCGGCCTCGTCGGTTGCCGGCGCGCAGACCTATGGCCCGCGTGATGAAGGCCGCAAGTTCAACGACGGCAGCCGCGTGGTCTGCAAGAACGTCGAGGTGCAGCGCAACTCGCGTGATCCCAACCGCATCACCGGTACCGCGACAGGCGCGGTGATCGGCGGCCTGCTCGGCAACCAGGTGGGCGGCGGCAACGGCAAGAAGCTGGCCACGGTGGCCGGTGCGGTGGCCGGTGGTGCCGCCGGCAGGCAGATCCAGGGCAACCACCAGAACAAGACCGGCGACCGCGTGGTCGAGCGCCGCTGCGAGCGCGTCTATCGCTGATCCTCCATGTGATACCCCTTCCACACTGCTGTACCCCGAACGCCGGCCCTGTGCCGGCGTTCTCCGTTTCCGGACCCGTTCCGTGGGGCAGGGAGCATGCCTATACTGCGCCGACCTCCAGGGATGAATCGCCAGTGAACGAGTCCAGCGCTGTAGACCGCCGGGAACCGTCTGATGTTGCCGATGCCCTGCCTCGCACGACAGCCAGCTACTCCCGCGTGCGCGACCGTACCGATGAGCTGGAACTGTTCATTTCCGGCCTGCTCGCCTTCGCACTGCTCGCCGTGCCGGGATACCTGTTCGATGCGTGGGCGCGTAGCAGCCTGCATACCGAAGGCGTCTACTTCCAGGCGCTGTGGTTCGCCTTCAGCATCGGCGTCGGCATGTGCTACGTGCTGGCGGTGGCCTTGATCATCCACCTGGCGGTGCGCGGCTACTGGATCGGCCTGATCGGCCTGAAATCGCACTTCCCCCAGGGTATCGACTGGGATCGGTTGACGATGCTGGGGCCGTTCTCACGCAGGTTTCTGCAGCAGCGCGACGGCGGGCTGGACGGCACCATTGAACGCGCGGACCGGCTTGCCACCTTGCTGTTCTCGACCACGCTGCTGTGCGTGCAGACCCTGGCCGGCACGCTGGTGGTGGCCATTGTCTCGCTTGGCGTGGCGCTGGCCATCGGCGCCGCCTTTGGCGATGTGGATCGCATCGCGCTGGGCATCGTTGCGCTGTTGATGCTCTGCCTGCTCGCTCTGGCGATGGCGCCGATGCTGCTGGAGAAGTCGATCGCGCGGCGTCGCGCGCGCGGCCTGGAGACAACGCGGCAGGAGAAGCGACTTCACTCTCTGCTGGCTGGCCTGCAGCGGGTACCGATGCTGCGCCTGCTGCAGACCATGCAGTGGACCCTGCAGAGCAACCTGCGCGGTCGCTCGTTCACGGTGATCTATATCTCGGCGGTCATGCTGGCGATGGTGCTGGCTGCCCTGCAGGTCTACGGCTCGATGACGTTCTCGCTGTTCAACCGCTACAGCGTGCTGACCGAGGAAGCAGTGAACCACGGCATGCTGGGCGCGCACTACGAATCGCTGCGCTCGGCGCATGACCAGTTGCTGCCTTATCCGATGATTCCGGCCGATACCATCAGTGCATCACGGCTGCGCCTGTTCATTCCCCATCGCCCGCAGCGTGACAACCCGGTGGCACGACAGCGCTGCGCGGGTGGTGCCCGCAACGAAGCGCAGGGTGCACTGGCCGCGACAGCAGCGGTGGACTGCATGGCCACGCTGTGGACGGTGCAGTTGGATGGCGGCAAGGTCGACCTGCACGATTTCGTGCCGATGGAACGCCGCGACCTGGACATGCGCGGGCTGGTGGGCTATCTGCCGATGGCGGACCTGAAGCCGGGCCGGCATGACCTGCGACTGGTCTGGAACGCGGACGGCGGCGAACGTGGCCCCAGCCGTCGGCGCGAATACAGCATCCCGTTCTGGTACGCACCGGAACCGTAAACGGGTTACGACCTGATTCCCTCTGTTGCCTCTGGGCTGTGCAGGCGCCAGAGGGCGAGGGCGCCGTACAGCACCAGCAGCACCGCCAGGGTGATCAGCTCGTGGCTGACCTCGGCCAGGCTGGCGTCCATCTGGTTCAGGCGCACCATCAGGTTGATGCCGGAGGTGGTCGGCAGCAGCTGCGCCAGCCACACCAGTGGGCGTGGGGTCATCACCGCTGGCCACGACAGGCTGGCCAGGAAGAACAGCGGAATGGACGTGGCGATGATGTACTGGAAGGCGCGTTCGCGGGTGCGGAAGAAGCTGCCGACGAACAGGCCGAAGGCCACCGTGGCGGCGATGAACAGGGTGCCGCCCAGCAGCTGCCCGACCGGATTGCCGCCCCGCGGATAGTCCTGCACCCAGGCGGTGAAACCGGCGTACCAGAACAACCCGAACAGGCCGATCAGGCCGAAGCCCAGTGCCATGCCGCCCAGCGTGGGCAGGTCGAAACGCAGGCGCCGCCCGAGTTGCAGGCGGCGGCCGCCGAGCAGCACACCAATGCCCATCAGCAGCGTCTGGTGCACGATCAGTTCGGCCACGCCCGGCACGATCGCGCTGCCGTAGCCTTCCTGGGTGTTGTACAGCGGTCGCTGCACCAGCGTGATTGGTGGCGCCTGCGGGGCACCCATGAAGGCGGCCTGGGTGACCGCCGCATCCCGGCCGAAGGCCGCCAGTGCGTCGGCGATGCTGCCGAGCACCCAGCTGGCACGGCCCAGATAGGCGCCGTTGCCCAGCAGGACCAGTTTCGCGGGCTGGCCACGCAGGATGTCGCGCTCCAGGTTGGCCGGCACCAGCACGATGCCTTCGGCATGGCCCGCTTCCAGCTGCCGGCGCGCGCTGTCGA
Organism: Stenotrophomonas sp. 704A1; assembly: GCF_030549525.1. NCBI lineage: Bacteria > Pseudomonadati > Pseudomonadota > Gammaproteobacteria > Lysobacterales > Lysobacteraceae > Stenotrophomonas > Stenotrophomonas tuberculopleuritidis. Next base: position 1,356,237 of record NZ_CP130831.1, read on the forward strand.
GGTCGGCCGGTTGCCCGACCACCTTGGCCACGCGCAGCGAGTCGAGCGTGCGCAGCAGCTCGCGGCTGGTGCTGCTGTGGTCTTCGTCGACCACCAGGATAGGCAGGTCGCCGGCCACCTGGTGGCGATACGCGGCGGGGTAGAAGAACGAGTACAGCACCACCGCGCCGATCATCACCACGATGGCGTAGCGGTCGCAGAGCACGGCCATCCAGGTCTGCCGCAGGCTGCGCCAGACGGTACTCATGCGTCGGCTCCGGCAGGCTGCTGCGCCGGTGCGGTGCGCGCGTATGCGAGCAGGCGCCAGCCACCGAGGCCACCGGCAACCACGATCATCAACAGCAGCGTGGCCATCGGCCACAACGACACCGCCAGCGGCGAGCCGATGAACTGCTGCTGGGTCTGCAGCTTGATGTAGGCGCTGAGCGGCAGCAGCAGGTGCCAGACGCGGGTGAACAGTGGCGCGCCGATCACCGGGAAGGTGGCGCTCGAGAACGCCAGCGCGGTGCCGATGCTCAGGCCCACCGCGGACAGCGCCGTACCCATGTCACGGGTGACCCCGACGAAGAACAGCGCATAGGCCGCGGTGGCCAGGTAGAACAGCGGCTGCGCGAGCAGCAGCAGAAGCACGCTGCCAGCGATGCCGTCGCCACGCAGCCAGGCCAGGTAGGCCGCGCCCAGCGCGCCGTACAACGAGAACAGCAGCACGTACGGCAGCACCTTGCCGGCGATGGCCGACCCTGGTGCATCGCCCAGCCAGGCGGGCAGGGTGCCGTCGCGGATCTCGCGCCCCAGGCTGCCGGCCACGGCCAGTGCCAGCACCAGCGACAGCACCGCCGGGAAGATCAACGGCAGCAGGAACAGTTCGTAGCTGCGTGCAGGATTGAACAGGATGTCCGACTGCACCGCGATGGGCGCCGCGCGCAGCTTGCCCGGCCCGACCTGCAGGCCGATGCGCTCACGCAGCAGCCGCGCGTTCCATGCCGAGACCGCATCGCCGATATCGCGCGCGGCAGACTGGCCGGTGGTCATGTAGGTGGCGTTGTAATAGGAAAACACCGTGCCCTGCCGGCCGCGCAGGGCCTGCCGGGTGACGTCGCGCGGCACCAGCACCACCGCGAACACCTGCAGCCGCTGCAGCTGCGCGCGCGCCTCCTCCATATCGGCTGGTTGGCTGGCGATGCGCACGCCGGGGCTGGCATCGAGCATGCGCAGCAGCAGGCGGCTGTCGCTGCTGTGGTCATGGTCGACCACGGCAATCGGCACATCGCGCATCACCGATGCGGAGAACATCCACGCCATCACCACCAGCATCAGCAGCGGCAGCACGGTGACCAGTGCAAGGTCTGCGCGGTTGCTGCGCAACCGGCGCAGTTCGCGCTGCCATGAGCTGGCGACGCTGCTGCGGCGGGTGTTCAGTGCTGCGGCCATGCGAACAGCACGCTCATGCCGGGGCGGAAGCCCTCGATGCGGCGTACCGGGCGCACCCGCACTTCGAAGCTGCGCACGTCATAGCCCGATGACTGGCGGGTGGTGCGCCAGGTGGCGTAGTCGCCTGCGGGATTGATGAAGTAGACCTCGAACTCGCCGTCCTTGCCGAGTGCCGGCACGCTGCCCTGCAGCTTGCTGCCGACCTTCAGGCCCTGCATCTGCGATTCGCGCAGGTTCATCGACACCCACATGCGGTCGATGTCGACCAGGGTGAACACCGGGAAGCCGGCCGGCACCAGTTCACCCGGATCGGCCATGCGCTTGTTGATCTCGCCGGCCACCGGTGCACGGCCTTCCACTTCGGCACGTGCGGCATTGACCTCGGCCACCGCGCCCTGGGCCTGCTGCACCTGGCCCTGCGCGGCGCGCTTGTCCTGGTCGCGGGCACCAGCCAGCGCCATGTCGTACTGCGCGCGGGCGGCGCGCGCCAGTTCGCGCGAACTCTGCGACTGCGCCAGCGCTTCATCGCGCTTCTGCCGGGTCATCACGCCTTCATTGAACAGGTTCTGCACGCGCCGGTAGGTTGAATCGGCCAGGGTCGCGCCGGCTTCGGCGCGCTTCCAGTTGGCCTCGGCCGCGCGGATGTCTTCGCTGCGTGCGCCCTCGGCGGCCTTGTCGGCCACCGCCTGTGCCGCAGCCAGAGCACCGTGCGCCTGCTGTTCCTTGGCCGCCACTTCGGGGCTGTCGAGCAGGAACAGCACCTGGCCGGGCTGCACGCGGTCGCCCTCGCGCACCTTCAGTTCGGCCACGCGTGCGGTGATCTTGGCGGACACGTTGAGGGTGTCGGCGTCTGCCATGCCCTGGATCTGGTCGGCCGGGCCGCGCCAGGCCAGCCACAGGCCCAGTGCCACGACCAGCAGCAGCACCACCGCCAGGATCGGGCCCAGCCGGCGCTTGCCGGGGGGCGTGGTTGCCTCGTCGTGCAACACATCACTCATGATCGATCACCTCGTCTGCACGCCGCCGGAATTCCTCGAAGCGGTCCATCTGTCCACTGACCTCCAGCAATTGTGCCAAGGCGACGTCGTACTGGTAGGCGGCCTGGGCGCGCTCGACGCGGGCGCCGCCCAGCCCCAGCCGGGCATCGATCACATCCAGCGACGTCGCCTGGCCTTCGCGGAATGCCAGCGTCTGCAGGCGCAGGTTCTCGTCGGCCTGGGCGATGCTGCTGTCCAGCAGCACGAACTGCTGGCGCGCGGTTTCCAGTTCGTTCCATGCCTTGCGCACGCCCAGCGCGACCTGGTTTTCGGCCTCGCGCAGGCCGGCTTCGGCCTGTTCCTGCTGGGCGCGTGCGGCTGCGATCTGTGCCGGCCGCGAACTGGGCGACAGGAAGGTGTACTTCAGGCCGATGCCGAACGCCCAGTCCGGGTCGGTCAGCATCTCGTCGCGGCGACGGAAGTCGTACTGGCCGAACAGGAACACGGTGGGTTTGAGCTTGGCCTGCTGCACGCGCACGCCCTGTTCGGCCTGCGCGACCATCGCCCGCAGGCGCGCGATCTGGGGTTGGCGGGCCTGCGCGGTGCGCTCGAAGCTGGCCACCGGCTCCAGCGCGGAACGGTGCACGAACAAGGGCGACACCGGCCGCACCTCGCCGCCGCTGCGCAGCAGGGTGGCCAGCGCGGCTTTCAGCGTGGCCAGGTCGTTCACCGTCTTCTGGTATTCGCGCTCGGCCTTGTCGCGGGCCACGGTGGCCTGCAGGCGCTGCGCGCGGGTGGCGAAGCCCTCGCGTTCCAGCTTCTCTGCGTCGGACAGGTGGCGGTTGAGGCCATCGCGCACCTCGCGGCGCACGTCCACTGCCTGCTCGGCCAGGCGCTGGCCGAAATAGGCCTGGGCCAGCTGCACGGTGAGCGACTGGCGTTGTGCCTCGCGCTCGGCGCTGGCCTGTTCGCTGGCGGCGCCGGCAGCACGCTGCGCGGCGGGAATCAGGCCGCCGGTATACAGCGGCAGGACGGCGGTGACGACCGGCCGGGTGCGCCAGTCGCGTTCGGTGAACGACAGCGGCGAGTCGATGCCATAGGCTTCGGCGACCGGAGCGAGCGAACCAAGCGGCAGGGTGAGGGTCTTCTGGAACTGCAGCCGGCGCACTTCGCCGGTGATCTCCGGCAGGCGCAGCAGACGGGTGGCGTCCTGCAGTTCCTGCTTGTTGCGCACGCCGGCATCGGCGGCGGCCAGCGCATCGGAGACCTGTTCCAGTCGCTGGCGTGCCTGTTCCCAGTCCAGTGCGGGCTGCTGCGCGGCATCGAATGCGGCCTGCGCGAACGCAGCACCGGACAGCAGCGTGGCGCAGATCAGCAGGGGCCCGCGTGCGCGTCGCAGCCGTGGAGAAAAGCGAGGCCAGTGCACGTCGGGTCCCGTCATCCGTAAAGAGTCGGCAAAAAATAGTGGATCTGCCGTGAAGCCGCTGTAGGGGATGCACCACGCACCCTGCCGGCCGGCCTGCGGCAGCAGCTGCCGAGAGCGCAGGACGCTGGTGCGACGCTGCGGATCAGTCCCGATCCGCAGGGCTGAGCGATGCTCCGCCATGACCTGCATTCCGCTGCGCACGTCCGCCTGTTCCAGGTGGAATGCTGGATCGCCTGCCGATACGCGGCTGCGCTGGCGTTGGCGCGGGTACGGGTAGTGCGGGTGCTGCTGCCGTCGCTGCGCCGGCGCTAGCCATGCTCCACTGCGCACAGCGGCGTTTCACCTGCGCGCAGGGTCAGCACGCGCACGCCGCTGCGGGTGACCGCCACGGTGTGTTCGAACTGTGCGGACAGCTTGCCGTCGCGGGTGTACACCGGCCACTGGTCCGGCTGCTGGCGGATGGCCGGCCGGCCCTGGTTGAGCATTGGTTCGATGGTGAACACCATGCCTTCCTCCAGCGCCATGCCGGTGCCGGGGTGGCCGTAGTGCAGGATCTGCGGTTCCTCGTGCATCTCCCGGCCGATGCCGTGGCCGCAGTATTCCTTCACCACGCTGTAGCCATGGCTGCGCGCATGGCGGGCGATGGCGTGGCCGATGTCGCCCAGCCGTGCGCCCGGGCGGACCGCCGCGATGCCCTTCCACATGGCCTGGTAGCTGACCTGCACCAGCCTGCGCGCGGCCGGGGCCACGTCGCCGACCAGGTAGGTGGTGCTGGAATCGGCGATGTAGCCGTCCTTCTCCAGGGTGATGTCCAGGTTGACGATCTGGCCGCTGCGCAGCACCTCGTCGGCGGAGGGCACGCCATGGCAGACCACGTTGTCGACAGAAGCATTGAGCACGTACGGGAACCCGTACTGGCCCTTGCTGGCGGGGCGCGCGTGCAGCTCGTCGACGATCATGCGCTCGACGAGGGTGTTAATGTCCAGCGTGCTGCGTCCCTGCAGCGGCAATGCATCGAGCATCGCGAACACCCGCGCCAGCAGGCGCCCGGACGCGGCGAGCCGTTCGATCTCGTCGGCGCGCTTGACCATCGCCATCTCAGGCCCGCCCGGGTGCCAGGGCCTGCGGCTGCACCCCGGCCGCACGCAGTTCGCTGGCGACGATGTCCTGGAAGGTCAGGGTGGGGTTCATCTCGCACAGCATGCCGACCCGGATCCAGAAGCTGGCCTGGGCGTTGATCGAGCGGTTGGAGACGGTGCAGGCACGACGCAGCTGGTCATGCAGGGTGTCATCGATGTTGACGATGCCCATGGGCGGATCTCGAACGGGAATATATGAATCGTATATGATTCATATATTCCCGATCAAGCCCGGTCAGCCGGCGTGGGTGGCGAAGCGCAGCCGGTTGCGGTCCGGGTCCATCAGCAGCATCTCGCGGCTGCCCCACTCGGTGTCGTGCGGTGGCTGCTCGATGGCCACGCCCGCCGCACTGAACGCGCGATGCAGCGCGTCGACATCGGAGACCAGGAAATACACCGCGCCGCCGACGTCGCAGTCGCCGCTGTGCTCGGTCAGGAAGATCGTCTGGCCGTCGCGGGTCAACTGCGCAAACAGCGGGAAACCGGGCCCGAAGCGGTGCTCCCAGTCGATCACGAAGCCCAGCCCCTGCACGTAGAACGGCAGGCTGGCATCGGCGTGGCGCATGCGCAGCTGCGGAATGACGGTCTGGGGCATGCTGGTGGCTCCGGTGGCTGAGCCCCAGTGTAGTGCCGCCGCCCAGGGGCGGCGGGCACCGTGGCGATGGCGGCCAGCGCTGCCCGCTGCTCATGCCAGGCCGTCGCTGCGCCGGCCATCCGGCCGTGCAGCGGTTCGGGCATGCGGCCGCTCGCTCAGAACTTCGCGCGCAGGTTGAACAGCACCCGGCGCGGTTCGCCCCAGTAGCCGGCATTGAAGAAGCCGACGTTGCGGTAGTAGACCTTGTCGAACAGGTTGGTCACCGTCACGCCCACGCTCAGGTTGTCGTTGATGCGGTAGCGGCCCATCAGGTCGAACAGCACGTAGCCGCCCTGGCTCATCCTGCCGGTGGCCGTGACCGGCGCGCCGGTGGCAGTGAAGCGACCGGTGGGAATGGGCTGCATCTGGTAGATCTCGCTCTGCACGCTGACACCCCCGCCCAGCGTCCACGGGCCATGGGTCCAGGTGGTGTTGAAGCGCGCCAGGTGCATCGGGCTGGTGCTGGCGAAGCGGCTGCCATCGGGATTGCTGCTGTAGCTGTAGGTGTAGCCGCCGGTCATGCTCCAGTGGTCGGTGATCGAGCCGGACACTTCGAACTCGCCGCCCTGGGTGGTGATGCCCTTGCTGGCGATGTACGGCGAACTGCCATCGGGCAGCTTGATCTCGCCACCGTTCGGATCCAGTTCGGCCACGTTGTCCTGCTTCATGTAGAAGCCGTTCAACGCGGCGTACAGGCGGCCACCGAAGAACTCGCCCTTCAGGCCGTACTCGTAGTTGCCGCCGGTGGTCGGGTCCAGCAGCTGGTTGTTGATGTCGCGTCGCGCGGTCGCCTGGAACACGTCCGAATAGCTGGCGAAGGCGGTGATGCTGCTGCTGAGGTCGTACAGCACGCCGAGGTACGGGGTCAGTTCGTGCGCGGTGGTGCGCGCGCTGCGGTTGGTGAACACGCCGTCGGCGTTGTAGTTGTCGGTGGTGGTGCGGTAATCGGAATAGCGCGCGCCGGCGATGATCTTCAGCGGATCGATCGGGTTCAGGCGCACGGCGGCGTAGTAGCCGGTCTCGGTGGTGTTCACCGTATTCAACGGAATGCCGTTGTTGTACGTGGTCGGCTTGCCGATGTTGCCGTCCCAGCTGAAGATGCTGGGGAAGGCAGCGATGTTGTACGGGCGCGAGGTGATGCCGGCGCGGATCGTGTCCAGGTCGCGGTCGTAGTGGTTGATGCCCACCACCAGTTCGTGCGATCGGCCGAACAGCTGGAGCGGTCCCGACGCATACAGGTCGAAGGCATCCTCGCGCGTTTCCGAGACCGAATAGGTATCGGCAATGCGCAGGCCCAGGCCGCTGACCGGGTCGGCCCAGTTGCCGGTGTTGGAACCGGCCAGCAGCAGCGAGTCGGTATCGGTGGCGCGATGGTTGTAGGCCAGGCGACCGCTCCAGCCGGCGCCGAACTGCTGTTCCAGCGTTGCGAAGTAGTTGGTGCTTTCGCGGTTCCATTCGTTCCAGCGCGCTGCGGCGCTGTAGGAACGCGGCATCCGCGCGCGGCTGCCATCGCGGAAGTACAGCGGCGAGGCGCTCCAGGCGCCGCCATCGGAGCCGGTCTTCAGGTAGTCGATGCCGGCGCGCAGGCGGGTGCTGTCGGTCAGGTCGGCCTCGATCACCCCGTACAGGCTGGGCGATCTGTCATGCTGGAAGCGCACCCAGCTTTCCTTGTCGGTGTAGGCGCCGACGAAGCGGCCACGCACGCGGCCACCCTTGCTGAGCGGGCCGGACACATCCACTTCGGCGCGCTTGTAATCCCACGAACCGGCACTGAGGCTGGTACTGGCCTGGAACGTCTCGGTCGGGCGCTTGCGCACCATGTTCACCGTGGCCGACGGGTTGCCCGAGCCGGTCACCAGGCCGCTGGCGCCGCGCACCACTTCGATGCGCTCGTAGATGGAGGTGTCGCTGAGGATCGAGTTGCCGCCGGCGCCGGTGGTGTAGTTGGTGGGAATGCCATCGAACATGAAGTTGTTGATGGCAAAGCCGCGCGCGTTGAACAACGTGCGGTTGCTGTCATACGACTGGACAGTGACGCCCGGGGTCTGCTGCAGCACCTCGGAAATGGTGATGAGGTTGAAATCCTCGATGCGCTGGCGGGTGAACACGGTCAGCGACTGCGGTGTTTCGCGCAGGGTCAGCGGCAGTTTGGTGGCGGTGTTGGTGCCATACACCTGGTAGCCCTCGGTACGCTGGGTGACCATCACCCGGTCCAGCTCGGTGGTGGTCGGGGCGCTGTCCTGGGCGAAGGCCGGTGCAATGGTGCAGGCGAGCGACAAGGCGAGAACGTTCCGGCGCAGGGCGCCAGAGGACTGCTGATTCATGAGGGAGCCTCTGTTACAGGATCAGGAACGGGAAGACGGGCGTGGCGCCGGCTTGGCCGGGCTGCGGAAACTGAGCCAGAGCACCATCGCCCCGGCACCGGCGGCAAGCACGCCGCACCAACCAACGAAACCCTGTGCCACGCCCCAGGCGGCGATGCTGGCGAGCAGGCTGGCGACCAGCCCCAGCACGCCCAATAGCTGCAACCGGCGCCGACGCGCTGCGGTCGGTGCGTGGCCGGCCACATCGCGGTGGTGGCGGTCCATGGCCATGGCCAGGCAGGCGAAGGCGGCCGCCGCCAGCAGCAGCGCGAGCACGCTCATGCGCTCGCCTCGGCCGGGGTGGCCGCATGTGCGGCGCGTGGTCTGCGCTGCGCGGGAACAAAACGGTGCACCTTGCGTGCGGCCCACAGCAGGCAGGCCCCCATCAGCAGCAGGCCGATATCGATGCCGGCCTTGGCGCCGTCGCCGGCGGCGAGCGCGCTGACCGCGCCGCCGTGCCAGGCCACGAGGTTGTACAGCGGCAGGCCCAGGGCCAGCACGCCGGCCAGCGCCAGCTGCTCGACCCAGCCGCGGCGCGGCGCGCGCAGCAGCGCATGCAGTACGCAGGCGGCCCACGCATAGAAGAACACCTTCACTTCGGCGTCGCTGCGGTTGGCCACGTCCAGCGGCAGCAGGCGGTTCCCCCACAGGAAGGCCAGCATGGCCACCGGCAGGCCGGTGACGAAGCCGATGTTCAGCCGTTCGACGATGCGGAAGCCCAGATGCGGACGCGCCGGATCGGGCAGCTGGGTGCGCCGCTTGACCGTCCACAGCACCAGGCCGGTGGCCACCATCAGCGTGCCGGCCACGCCGGAGAGGAAGAACAGCCAGCGCAGGGTGGTCGGTGCGAAGCGTGCCGCGTGCAGGCCGATCATGCCGTCGCGGGTGATGACGGCGGCCGAACGTGGCGGCGCTGCATCCAGCAGGGTGCCGCGCGCATCGAAGGCGAGCGCGTCGGCCGCGCCGGCAATCTGGTCGCCCTGCTGGCGGCGCACGCTGATGCGCATCGCTGCGTCGGCAGGGTGTTCGATCTGCAGCGACGCGGCATGGCCACCGCCCCAGTGCAGTTCGGCGCGGCGCAGGATCGCGCTCAACGCCGGCGGCGTCGCAGCGACACCACTGGCCTCGACCTTTTCGGCACGCGGGAACAGTTCGGCGAAGAACGCATCGCGGCCGCCGGGATAGTTGGCATCCACCGCCCACGGCATGTACAGCGTCATCAGGGTGATCAGGCCGGTGTAGGTGATCATCAGATGGAACGGCAGCGACAGCACGGCCAGCGCGTTGTGCCCGTCCAGCCAGCTGCGCTGGCCCTTGCCACGGCGGAACGTGAAGAAGTCAGTGAAGATCTTCTTGTGGGTGATCACGCCGCTGATCAGCGCGATCAGCATCAGCATCGAGCAGGCACTGATGAACCAGCGGGCCCACAGCACCGGCACGTAGTGCAGGTCGAAGTGCAGGCGATAGAAGAAGTTGCCACCGCGCGTCTCGCGCACCTGCACCGGGTTGCCCTGCGCATCCAGCGTGGCCTGGTTCGGATTGCGCTGGCCACGCCGGCGTTCCTTCTCGCCCTGCGCCTGCCAGCTGACGGTGGTCGCGCTGCTGCGTGCATCGGGCAGTTCGACGCTCCAGCGCTGTGCGTCCGGCGCGGTGCGGGCAAGGAAGCGCTGGGCCTGGGTGACCGCCGTGGCGCTGCTGGCCGGCAGGCCGATTTCCGGCTGCATCCAGCGGGTCAGCTCTTCCTTCCAGTAGGCAGCGGTGCCGGCAATGAAGATCAGGAACAGCACCCAGCCGACCACCAGGCCTGACCAGGTATGCAGGACCGACTGCGATTGGCGGAAGCCCCCGAGATTGCTCATGCCACGCCTCCACGCAGCAGCCAGGCCAGCGCAGCGCCTGCGCCGCCGGCAATCACCAGGCCCAGCGCGGCGCGCAGGGTGCTGCGTGCGGCGTACGCCCAGATCGCGGCCAGGGTGTAGACCACGAACGCGGCCATGGTGGCCACCAGGGTGGCATCGGCGGTCGCGCCCGGCAGCAGGCGCGCCAGTGCTGCCGCCCAGCAAGCGGCAACCGCATAGCCGCCCAGCAGGGCCAGGCTGCCACGTGCCCACAGCAGGGCGGTCTGGCCGCTACCGCGGGCGACGCGTTTGGCGGGCGGCGGGCCGCCGGCAGAACGGGAAGAGGAAGCGGCCATCGCCGATGTCAATACGAATCGAATGCAATTGCGATTGAATGCTATTTGACACCGGTGGCGCTGTCGAGTCCCCCATTCGGGGGGGGCGGCGCCGGCAGCTTGCGTACCACCGTCTGCGCCGCGGTCAGCACCTGGCCTGCCGCGTCCCGCGGCTGCATGTAGGGAAGCGCTGCCGCACTGCCGCGTTCGACCAGCGTGGAATGGGCTTCATCGGCAGCGAAGCGGTGGCGTTCTCCCCACTGGCGCAGCGCCACCAGCAGCGGGAACAGCGCCTGCCCGGCGGGAGTCAGCACGTACTCCTGGTAGGCCGAACCGTCCGAAGCAGGGCGCAAGGCCAGGATGCCGGCCTCGAGCAGTCGCCGCAGCCGGTCGCTGAGGATGTTGCGTGCGGCGCCGAGGCTGCGCTGGAAATCGCTGAAGCGGGTGATGCCGTCGAAGGCATCGCGGATGACCAGCAGGGCCCAGCGGTCGCCGAGCAGATCGGCGCTGCGGGCCACCGGGCAGGGACTCTGGGTGTGCATGGCAGGTGTCCGGTGATGTGGTTGCAGTTTAAAACCACCAACGGTAGGCTTGCATCAAGTTTCAAATTGCAACCATATTCATGCCGCCCTCCCTGCTGTCGCGGCCCATCCTGGGCCTGCTTGCTGTCGCCGCCGGTGCCAGCGTCGCCAACGTCTACTACGCGCAACCGCTGCTGGAGCGGTTGGCACAGGCCTTTGCGCTGGACCGCGCGGTGGCCGGCACGATCGTGGCCGCCACCCAGGCCGGCAGCGTGCTGGCGTTGCTGGCACTGCTGCCGCTTGCCGACCGCGGTGATCGCCGTCGGCTGCTGCGCGTGCAGTGGGCGGCGCTGGTGGTGGCGCTGGTGTGGCTGGCCGCTGCGCGCTCGGCGGCGTGGCTGTTGTCGGGCATGCTGCTGGCCGGACTGCTCGGCACCGCGCTCACCCAGGGCCTGATCGCCTATACGGCCGCGTTGGCGCCAGCCGAGCAGCGCGGGCGCGTGGTCGGCACCGTGCAGGGCGGGGTGTTCATCGGCCTGCTGCTGGCGCGGGTGCTGTCGGGCGCGGTGGCGGCGCTGGCCGGCTGGCGCGCGGTCTACCTGGTGTCGGCGGCGCTGATGATCGGCCTCGCCCTGCTGCTGTGGCGGCACCTGCCGCCGGTGCCGGTACCCGCAGTGCCGCCGTCGTGGCGCGTACTGCTGGCGTCGATGGCCGGGATGCTGCGCCGCGACCGCACGCTGCGCGAACGCGGCCCCCTGGCGCTGTTGCTGTTCGCCGGCCTCAACGTGTTCTGGGCGGCCGTACCGCTGCCGCTGTCGGCACCGCCGCTGCACTGGTCGACGGCGGCCATCGGTGCGCTGGGGCTGGCCGGCGTGGTCGGTGCGCTGCTGGCCGCGCGGGTCGGGCACTGGATGGACCGTGGCCACGCGCACCGGGTGAGCCTCGGCGCGCTGCTGCTGATGCTGGCGGCGTGGTGGCCGCTGCTCGGCCTGCCGCACTCGTTGGCGCTGTTGCTGCTGGGGGTGGTGGTGCTCGATCTCGGTGGGCAGGCGCTGCATGTATCCAACCAGGCCCTGCTGCTGCGTGCCCCGGCCGCACAGCACGGGCGCCTGGTCGCGCTGTACATGCTGTTCTATGCGGTGGGCAGTGGGGTGGGCGCGGCTGCCGGCAGCTGGACGCAGGCGCGGCATGGCTGGCCGGCGGTGTGCCTGCTGGGCGCCGGCATCGCGTTGCTGGCGGTGCTGTGGTGGGCCGGGTGGCGCCTGCCTGTGCAGAACGCACGGGCCGATGCCGGCAGCGTCCAGCACCGGTAGCGTCTGTCAGTGGACTGCGTTGCAGGGCGACCCGCCCAGTCGCGCCGTCGCCGCACGGTCAGCGCTGCAGCGCCCGCCGCCCGGGCGCCTCCTGCAGGTTGTCGTCGGCAACCACCACGCGGTTGCGCCCGCAGCGCTTGGCCGCGTACATCGCCGCATCGGCGCGTGCCATCAGCCGCTCGTAGTCCGGGTGCCCATCGTGGCCGGCGACGCCGATGCTGGCCGTCAGCCCCAGCACCTGGCCGTTGGGCAGCGCCAGCGGCGACTGCGCGATCTGCCGGCGCAGGCTCTCGGCGATCACCGCCGCCTGCGACTCGCTTGCCGCCACCAGCACCACCACGAACTCCTCGCCACCGTAGCGGAACAGGTAGTCGCTGCCACGGGTCTGCTGGCCCAGCAGTGCGGCCACATGCTGCAGTGCGCGGTCGCCGGCGTCGTGGCCGTGGCCATCGTTGATCGCCTTGAAGTGGTCCAGGTCGAGCAGCAGCAGTGAGAACGGCGTGCGGTTGCGCGTGGACAGTTCAATCTCGCGGCGCAGCACGGTTGGCAGGAAGCGGCGATTGAGCAGGTTGGTCAAGGCATCGCTGCCGGCGTCGAGTTCGCCGATGCGCTCGAACAACAGGGTCATCAGGTTGCGGATCGTCGCCAGGTCTTCGCGGATCGCCGGCAGTACCGCCAGCCGCGTCGCCGGGCCGTCGGCGGTGACCCGCTGCAGGCAGCTGTCGATGCGTGCGACCAGGCGGCCGACCGCGTGGGTTTCCGTGCTTTCACCGAAGCTGGGAATGCCCTTGTGGGTGAACCACAGGCCGAATTCCGATGTGGCCAGGCTGGCGTTGTCGCCGCCCTCGCCGTGTCCTGCCAGGGTGTACAGCAGGGTGTTTTCCCAATCCAGCAGCAGGGCGCGCTGGCGTTCGCGTTCGGTGCTGACGTTCTGCACCAGCGAGAACAGCCGGTACGCCGCATCGGTGCGCGAGGAGCGCTCGCGTGCATGCGTATAGGCCAGGGTCATGCCTTCCATGGCGATGTCCATGATCGCGCTGAGGCAGTCGATGGCCGCGAATGCGACGTCGCTGTCGCTCGCATCGGCGCGCAGGCGCACGTACAGCTCGTGCTTGAGTACGCGCGCACCGCGGGTCACCAGATCCACCGGAATACCCACCCGCGCGTGCACATCACCGATGACCCGTTGTGCGGCGACGGTGGCGGCGACGCCGGCCGCATCGGTGGTCAGCAGCTGCACCAGCCAGCGTTGCATGGCCGGCTGCAGGCGCTGCTTGACCTGTTCGTGGGACAGGAAGCGGCGCGCGCGCGCGTCCTGCAGCAGTACCTCGTAGAAGCGCTGGGCCAGCGCCGGTGGCGCGTCGGCGGCGGCCGCATGCAGCAGCGCGGTGGCGGCAGGGCCAGCATCCAGCAGGCAGTTCTGCCAGGCCTCGGCCAGCGGCTGGCTGGCGTCATCCAGTTGGGGAGTTTCCACGTCGATCTCTGGCGGCAGGCAACAGACCCGGGGTATCGGCCCCGGCTGTCACCGGTTGATGGCAGGTGAGCCGGTCAGTTTAAGCGCGATGCAGCCTTGGACGGTGCGCAGAGCACAGTCCGACCGCTGCCGCAATGCGTTGACGCATTTGAGAATCAATCGCATTGATGGGACAATGGCCGCACGGATCGACCTGCGGGCCCTGTGCAGCGGTGGTCCGCCTCCCCCTGTCGCTGCCTCAAGCCCTTTGCCAGAGGCCCCGTTGCCCTGTCAGAAGGTTTTCGATCATGTCCTCTTCCGTTGTTGTTCCGCCGCGCGCCCGTCCGCTGGCGCTCGCCGTTGCCGCTCTGCTGGCGACCAGCGCGTTGTCCGCCCGGGCGGAAACCGATGCCACCGATATCGACACCGTGCATGTCACCGCTTCGGAGATCGCGCGGCAGGCGCTGGGCACGTCGACCATCACCGCCGAGGACATCGCCAAGCGGCCGCCGGCCAACGACATCGCCGAGCTGCTGCGCACCATGCCCGGCGTCAACCTGACCGGCAACAGTGCGTCGGGCCAGTATGGCAACAACCGACAGATCGACCTGCGCGGCATGGGCCCGGAAAACACCCTGATCCTGGTCGACGGCAAGCGCATCGGTGCACGTGATGCGGTGCGCATGGGCCGCAGCGGCGAGCGCAATACCCGTGGCGACACCAACTGGGTGCCGGCCGAGATGATCGAGCGGATCGAAGTGCTGCGCGGCCCGGCCGCGGCGCGCTATGGCTCCGGTGCCTCCGGCGGTGTGGTCAACATCATCACCAAGCGCCCGACCGGTGACCTGACCGGCGCGATGGATCTGTACGGCCTGGTCCCCGAGCACAGCGCCGAAGGCGGCAGCGAGCGCGTGGGGCTGCAGCTGAGCGGTCCGCTGACCGAGACGCTGTCGTTCCGCCTGTATGGCAATCTCAACCGGACCGACGCCGATTCGCTGGACCTCAACCGCCAGTACGCCACCGCTCCGAACGCGGTACCGCCGGCCGGTCGCGAAGGGGTCAAGAACCGCGACGTCAATGCGCTGCTGCGCTGGGATGTGACTGCCGACCAGGTCGTTGAAGTCGAAGCGGGCACCAGCCGCCAGGGCAACATCTATGCCGGCGACCGCGCCGTCAGCACCACCGGTACGTCCACGCCGGTGGATCTGGCTGCGCTGGCCGACGAGCAGGCGGAGACCAACCGCATGTACCGCACCACCGGCGCGATCACCCACCGCGGCCGCTGGGGCGATGTCAGCTCGCGGGTCACCGCCGCGGTGGAGGCGGTCAACAACTCGCGCATCAACGAAGGCCTGGCCGGTGGCCCGGAGGGCAGCTTCAACGGGACCGATTGGTCGACCTCGCGCCTGCGCAACTACCAGCTGGATGGCGAGGTGAGCTTCCCGACCACGATCGGCGGTGCCGAGAACGTGTGGACGCTGGGCTTCGAGTACCTGGACAGCCGCCTGACCGACCCGTATTCGATGAGCCAGTCCAGCAGCAGCGGTGGCGGCATCCCCGGCCTGTCGGCCGACCGCGCGCGCGGCAAGGCCGATGCGCAGACCACCGCGGTGTTCGTGGAAGACAACATCTACTTGGGTGAGCGCTGGATCGTCACCCCCGGGCTGCGCTTCGATCACCACAGCCAGTTCGGCAACAACACCAGTCCCAGCCTCAACGCGCAGTTCCGCATCAACGGCGACTGGGTGGTCAAGGGCGGCATTGCCCGCGCGTTCAAGGCGCCGAACCTGTACCAGTCCAACCCGGACTATCTGTACTACACCCGCGGCAACGGCTGTCCGAACGCGCTGCCGAGCCTGGGCGCCGGCTGCTACATGCGCGGCAATGCCGACCTGAAGGCCGAGACCAGCCTCAACAAGGAACTGGGCATCGAGTGGGCGCCGCAGAGTGGCTGGCAGGCCTCGTTGACCTATTTCCACAACGACTACAAGGACAAGATCCAGGCCGGCTATGAGCAGATCGGCCTGACCGCCGACACCCGGGGCCGCATCTTCCGCTGGGAGAACGCGCCCAAGGCCATCGTGCAGGGGCTTGAGGGCAACCTGGTGATCCCGCTGCTGGGCGAGCAGGGCGACCGCCTGAAGTGGAGCAACAACTTCACCTACATGGTGGAGAACGAGAACAAGACCACCGGCCAGCCGCTGTCGGTGATCCCCAAGTACACCATCAACACCATGCTCGACTGGCAGGCCACCGAGCAGCTGTCGTTGCTGCTGACCGGTACCTTCTACGGCAAGCAGGAGCCGGCCACGACCAACATCAACAATGACCCGCGCTGCACCGGCAGCTGCGACGCCGCCACGGTGCTGCAGACCCGCGGTGCGTACAACATCTGGGGCGTGAGCGCGCGCTACAGGGTGACCGACACCGTCAGCGTGGGCTTCGGTGTCAACAACCTGGCCGACAAGCGCCTGTTCCGCGAGGCCAACAGCAGCGATGCCGGCGCAGCGACCTACAACGAACCTGGCCGCGCCTACTGGGCCAGCCTGCGCTTCGGTTTCTGAGCGCACGCAGGGCCCGATCCGCTGCGCTTGCCGGCGATGGCCTGGCGCGACCTCCCACGGTAGCGCCGGGCCATGCCCGGCGTAGGCTGGCGCAGGTCAATGCATGGCGCCATGCGTCGCGGTAGCGCCGGGCCATGCCCGGCGGCCTCGGCGGGTCGCGGAGCCTGCAATGTTATAAACACCGTGATAGTTTCCCCACGCCCGCCAGCGTAGCCTGCCTCCCATCGCAAAGGAGCTGTTGCCATGGGCCACGACCACGATCACCTGCCATCCGAGATCCGCCACGAGAAACCGCTGTGGTGGGCGCTCGGCCTGACCTCCACGTTCCTGGTCGTCGAAGTGGTGGGCGCGTTCTGGACCAACAGCCTGGCGCTGCTGTCCGATGCCGCGCACATGGCCACCGACGCGCTGGCCCTGATGATCGCCCTCATCGCGGTGCGCTTGAGCCGGCGCCCGCCCGATGCGCGCCGCACCTACGGCTATGCACGCCTGGAAGCACTGGGGGCGATGATCAACGGTGCGATGCTGTTCGTGGTCGCCGGCTACATCCTGTGGGAGGCGATCGGCCGCTTCCGCCAGCCGCAGGAGATCGCCTCCACCGGCATGCTGGTCATTGCTGCGGTGGGCCTGGTCATCAATCTGATTTCGATGCGGCTGCTGCAGGCCGGCAGCGGCGAGAGCCTCAACGTCAAGGGCGCCTACCTGGAAGTGTGGGCCGACATGCTCGGTTCGGTGGCGGTGATCGCCGGTGCGCTGCTGATCCGGTGGACCGGCTGGAAGCCGATCGATCCGATCCTGGCGGTGCTGATCGGCCTGTGGGTGCTGCCGCGCACCTATGTGCTGATGCGCGAAGCCATCAATGTGCTGCTGGAAGGCGTGCCCAAGGGCATGGATGTGGCGCGGGTGCGTGAAAGCCTGTCCGGCCATGCGGCGGTGCTGGATGTACACGACCTGCACGTGTGGGCGCTGGCCTCCAGCACGCCGGCACTGACCGCGCACATCGTCATGCGCGATGGCACCGATGCCGATGCGCTGCGCCGCGAGCTGGGTGGACGCCTGCACGATGGCTTCGGCATCGAGCACGTGACCCTGCAGATCGAAGCGGACCACTGCGGAGAAGCCTGTGGCGGACCGGTGCCGGCCACGGGCGGCGGGCACCAAGGCCATGAAGGCCACGACCACGGCGAAGACGCGCAGGGCCATCGCGGCCACGTGCATCGTTGATGGGCATGGACGACCGCGCCGGGTGATGCCCGCTGCGGTCACCGGTCCCGGCGCGAGGCCAACCGGTCCGCCAGCCGGGTCGGCTCCGGCAGCCGATAGCCGCGCAGCGTGCGCTGCACCCAATGCAGCGCGGTATCGGCGCTGACCCGGTGGCCACCGGCCACGAACAGTGGCTTGCAGCGCACCTTGCTGCGCAGCACCCAGCCCAGCTGCTCGTCACCGTCCATCAGCGGGGTATGCGCGCCGGCGTCGGCGGCCGGCTCGACAAAGCAGCCCACCAGTTTCGACTTGGCCACACCGATGCTCGGCAGGTCGGTCACCACGCCCAGGTGGGCTGCGATGCCGAGCCGGCGCGGATGGCTGATGCCATGGCCATCGACGAACACCAGGTCCGGCGTGCGCGGCAGCAATGACAGCGCGGCCAGCAATGCCGGCAGTTCGCGGAAACTGAGCAGGCCGGGGATGTAGGGCATCACCGTGGGGATGCGGGCGATTTCCTGCGCCACCGGCTGCAGGGTCTGCGCGTCAAGCAGGACCGCCGCAGCGCGGGTGATCGCGCCGTCCTCCTCGAACCCGACATCCAGCCCGGCCAGCCAGCGCACCGGGTCGGGCAGCCGGTCCTGCCGCTGCACGCGGGTGGCCAGCTGCTTCTGCTGTTCGCGGGCGGCACTGACGCTGCCTTCCCAGCGCCCGGGGTCGATCAGTGTATTCATCGGCTACAGGATGGCATCCACACCGCCACGGCGCGGTGAGCGGGCGCCGGGGCTACAATGGCGCCCTGCCTTTCCTCGCGTTGGAGACCCTGCAGTGACCCGTAAACTCGTACTGTTGCGCCATGGCCAGAGCCAGTGGAACCTGGACAACCGTTTCACTGGCTGGGTCGATGTCGACCTGACCGAGCAGGGGCGCCGGGAAGCGGCCGCCGCCGGCCGCCTGATGCGCGAGGAAGGCCTGCAGTTCGACGTCGCCCACACCTCGGTGCTCAAGCGCGCCATCCACACCCTGCAGGGGGCGCTGGCCGAGCTGGAGCAGGACTGGCTGCCGGTGAACAAGTCCTGGCGCCTCAACGAGCGCCACTACGGCGGGCTGCAGGGCCTGGACAAGGCCGAGACCGCCGCCAAGCACGGCGAGGACCAGGTCAAGGTATGGCGCCGTTCGTACGACATCCCGCCGCCGGCCATGGACCTGGAAGATCCGGGCCACCCGATCCACGACCGTCGTTACGCCGGCCTGGACCGCAACGCGCTGCCGGGCACCGAATCGCTGGCGACCACGCTGGATCGCGTGCTGCCGTACTGGCACGACGCCATCGCGCCGCAGCTGAAGGACGGCAAGACCGTGCTGGTCACCGCCCACGGCAATTCGCTGCGCGCGCTGTACAAGTACCTCAACAACGTGTCGCGCGAGGAAATCCTCGAGCTGAACATCCCGACCGGCATCCCGCTGCTGTTCGAGTTGAATGACGACCTGACGGTGAAATCGTTCCGCTACCTGGGCGACCCGGAAGCGGCGCGCAAGGCCGCTGAAGCCGTGGCCAACCAGGGCAAGGCGAAATAACAACGAAGGGCCGGCGCAAGCCGGCCTTTCCTTTTGTAGCGTCGAGCCATGCTCGACTGCTCTCTGTCCCGGGTTCATGACCACTGCGGCAAGAGACCAACAGCAGTCGAGCACGGCTCGACTCTACAGAAGCGGTGCCCTGTGACCTTTGGCGGTCCCTGCCGTGGGCCTGCCCGGCTACCCTGTGAGATTACCCGCAGGAGCGCCTCATGAACTTCCGCAACCTGGCCCCGCTGGGCCTGACCATCGCCATCGCTGCCTCGCTGGCCGCCTGTGGCAAGAATGAAACCGCGCCGGCCGCCAGTGCCGATGCCAAGCCGGCCTTCGACCAGTCGCAGATCAAGACCGCGCTGATCAGCCTCAACAGCGCCGATCTGGATCCGGCCATTTCGGCCTGTACCGACCTCAATGGCTTCGTCAACAGCAAGTGGCTGAAGGCCAACCCGGTGCCGGGTGACCAGACCACCTGGGGCAGCTTCGAGATCCTGCGCGAGCGCTCGCTGGAAGTGCAGCACGCACTGGTGCAGCAGGCTGCCGCCAGCCAGGCCAAGGCCGGCTCGGTGGAAGCCAAGATCGGTGACATCTGGAAGACCGGCAACGACGAAGCGAAGATCGAGGCCGCCGGCCTGGCGCCGCTGCAGCCGACGCTGGACAAGATCAGCGCGCTGAACGACACCGCCGCCATCACCCAGTACCTGCGCGACAGCCAGGCGCAGGGCCAGGGCGTGCTGTTCTCGCTGTTTGCCAATGCCGATTACAAGGATTCGGCCAACGTCATCGCCTACGTCGGCCAGGGCGGCCTCGGCCTGCCGGAGAAGGGTTACTACTTCGACGAGGCGCAGGCCAGGATCCGCGACGCCTACGTGGCCTACATCGCCCAGGTGCTGACCCTGTCCGGCGTGGACGCTGCACAGGCGGCCGAGCAGGCCAAGGCCGTGATGGCCTTCGAAACCCGCCTGGCCAAGGCGTCGATGTCGCGCATCGAAATGCGTGATCCGGCCAAGCGCTACAACCCGCTCAGCGCCGCCGACGCCGACAGGCTGACCCCGAATTTCAGCTGGACCGCGCTGTTCGACACCCTGAAGGTGCCGGCCGCGCAGAAGTTCTCGCTGGCCCAGCCGGGCTTCTTCGGTGAAATGGACAAGATGCTCGCCGATGTGCCGGCCAGCACCTGGCAGGCCTACCTGCGCTTCCACACCATCGACGACGCCTCGCCGTACCTGAGCAGCCCGTTCGAGAAGGCCAGCTTCGATTTCTACGGCACCACCCTGCGTGGCCAGCAGGAAATGCAGCCGCGCTGGAAGCGCGTGCTGGAGTCGGTGAACGGTGGCATGGGTGAAGCGCTCGGCCAGCTGTATGTCGATGCCGTGTTCCCGGCCGAGTCGAAGGTCGCCATGCAGCACCTGGTGGAAAACCTGTCGGTGGCGCTGAAGGCACGTCTGGAACAGCTGCCGTGGATGGGCGAGGAAACCAAAAAGAAGGCGCTGGAGAAGTGGGCCAGCTTCACCCCGAAGATCGGTTACCCGGACAAGTGGCGTGACTGGGCGGGCCTGCAGACCAACGGCGACAGCTACCTGGGCAACATGCAGGCGGCGCGTGCGTTCAACTACCGCTACATGCTGGACAAGATCGGCAAGCCGGTGGACAAGACCGAGTGGGGCATGACCCCGCAGACGGTCAATGCGTACTACAACGCCACCAAGAACGAAATCGTGTTCCCGGCGGCGATCCTGCAGGCGCCGTTCTTCGACGCCAAGGCCGATCCGGCGCTGAACTACGGCGGCATCGGTGCGGTCATCGGCCACGAGATGATGCACGGCTACGACGACTCGGGCAGCCAGTTCGCCGCCAACGGCAACTTCGACAACTGGTGGACCGACAGCGACCGCAAGGCCTTCACCGAACGCACCGACCAGCTGGTGGCGCAGTTCGACGGCTACGAGTCGGTGCCGGGCGTGTTCGTGAAGGGCAAGCTGACTCTGGGCGAGAACATCGGCGACCTCGGCGGCCTGACCGTGGCCTACGACGCACTGCAGATGGCGCTGAAGGAAGACCCGAAGGCGAATGTCGAGGTGGATGGCCACAGCCAGGACCAGCGCTTCTTCATGAACTGGGCCACGGTATGGCGCCGCAACTTCACCGACGGCGAGCTGCGCGTGCGCCTGAACACCGATCCGCACGCACCGGCCAACTTCCGTGCCAACGGTGCGCCGTCGAACATGCCGTCGTTCGCCGCGGCGTTCCAGTGCAAGGCCGGCGACGCGATGGTGCGTGCCGACGACAAGCGCGTGGTGATCTGGTAACCGATCGCCGCAGATGGGTGATGCGAAAGGCCCGGCGAACGCCGGGCCTTTTTTCTGTCCGCGCGGTGGTGCCCGGCCATGCCCGGCGGATCTCAGGCCAGCGCCGGTTCGCGCCTGAGCATGCTGTGGAAGCGGCCCAGCACGTAGGGATCGATCAGTCCGCCGGCCTGTTCCTGCAGGATCCGCACCACCGTTTCATGTTCCATCGCCGCGCGGTACGGGCGCGCGCTGGTCATGGCATCGTAGGCATCGGCAATGGTGACGATGCGCGCGCCCAGCGGAATGGCCTCGCCCTGCAGGCCATCGGGATAGCCACTGCCGTCGAAGGCTTCGTGGTGGGCACGGATCAGCCGTGCGACCGGCGTGGCGTCGCTGCGACCGGTGGCCAGGAAGATATGCTCGCCGCGCACCGGATGTTCGCGCATGATCGCGCGCTCTTCCTCGGTGTGCCGGCGTGGGCTCAACAGCACCTCGTCGGGAATGCCGATCTTGCCGATGTCATGGAAGCGGGCCGCCAGGCCGATCTGCGCACAGGCAGCTTCGTCCTGATCGCAATGGCTGGCCAGGCATCGCGCCAGCAGGCCGACACGGTCGCAATGGTGGCGGGTATAGGCATCACGCATCTGCAGTGTCATCGACAGGGCGTCGATCAGGCAGGCCTGCGCATGCAGAAGATCGGGAGGTCTGGAATGGGGCATCGGAACGGGCGGCGCGGACAATCAGCGCTTGAACGGAAAGGCCCGCGACAGCGGGCCGGGGCAGGGCGGCGCATAGGGTACCCGCAACTGCGCGCTGCGCAGTGCGTGCACTGCGTCGCGTGGGGTCGTGCGTTCAGCCGCCGCGGCCGTGCCGGCGCCGCGGCCACGCATGCGACGCCTGCCGCCCGCGGCAAACAGGCATCGCAACCACCGGTCAGCGCACGGCCAGGGTCAGCAGCAGGGCGCGGGCGGCGTTGAAGCGATCCTCGGGCAGCGGCAGCGGGTGCTTGATGCGCAGCTTGTCCGGCCCGTCCATGGCGTACAGGTTCGGCTGCTTCTGGATCAGCTGGATCACCGCCATCGGGTCGATGTTCGGCTTGGACTCGAACACGATGCGGCCGCCGTTCTCGCCCAGGTCCAGCTTGCGGATGCCCAGCGTGTTGGCCTGCAGCTTCAGTTCGGCGATGGCGAACAGATGCTTGGCGGCGTCGGGCAGCAGGCCGAAGCGGTCGATCATCTCCACCTGCAGCTCGCGCAGCGCATCACTGTCACGCGCGCTGGAAATGCGCTTGTACAGGGTCAGGCGGGTATGCACGTCGGGCAGGTAGTCTTCCGGAATCAAGGCCGGGACGTGCAGCTCGACCTCGGCGCCGCGCACTTCCTCGCCGGCATCCAGGTCAGGCAGCTTGCCCTGCTTGATGCTGCGCACCGCGCGCTCCAGCAGTTCGGTGTACAGGCTGAAGCCCACCTCGGCCATCTGCCCGCTCTGGTCCTCGCCGAGCAGTTCACCGGCACCGCGGATCTCCAGATCGTGCGTGGCCAGGGTGAAGCCGGCACCCAGTTCGTCCATCGAAGCGATCGCTTCCAGGCGCTTTTCCGCATCCGGGGTGATCGAACGCCGGTCCGGCGCGACCAGGTAGGCGTAGGCGCGGTGGTGCGAACGGCCGACACGGCCGCGCAGCTGGTGCAGCTGGGCCAGGCCGAAGCGGTCGGCGCGGTTGATGATGATGGTGTTGGCGTTGGGGATGTCGATGCCCGATTCGATGATCGTGGTCGACAGCAGCACGTTGAAGCGCTGCTTCTGGAAGTCCAGCATCACCTTTTCCAGTTCGCGCTCGGGCATCTGCCCGTGCGCCACGCCGATGCGCGCCTCGGGCACCAGCTCGGACAGTTCGCGCTGCATGCGGCCGATGCTTTCCACGTCGTTGTGCAGGAAATACAGCTGGCCACCGCGTGCCAGCTCGCGCTGGAAGGCTTCGCGCAGCAGCGCGTTGTCCCACTGGGTGATGAAGGTCTGCACCGCCAGCCGGTTCGGTGGCGGCGTGGCGATGATCGACAGGTCGCGCAGGCCGGCCATGGCCATGTTGAGCGTGCGCGGGATCGGCGTGGCGGTCAGGGTCAGCAGGTGCACGTTGGCGCGCAGCGCTTTCAGCGCCTCCTTCTGGCGTACGCCGAAACGCTGCTCCTCGTCGACGATGACCATGCCCAGGTCCTTGAACTTCACGTCCGGCTGCAGCAGGCGATGGGTACCGACGATGACGTCGATGGTGCCCGCAGCCACCTTCTCCAGCTCGGCCTTGATCTCCTTGGTGCTCTTGAACCGCGACAGTACCTCGACCTTCATCGGGTAGTCGGCGAAGCGGTCGCGGAAATTGCGGTAGTGCTGTTCGGCCAGCAGCGTGGTCGGCACCAGCACGGCCACCTGCTTGCCGGCACTGGCGGCGGCGAACGCCGCGCGCACGGCCACTTCGGTCTTGCCGAAGCCGACGTCACCGCAGACCACCCGGTCCATCGGCTGGCTGCTGGCCAGGTCGCGCAGGGTGGCCTCGATCGCGGCCAGCTGGTCCGGGGTCTCCTCGAACGGGAAGCCGGCGGCGAACGGCTCGTACATGGCGCGGTCCACCTGCAGCGCCAGACCGGCACGTGCCTGGCGGCGGGCCTGGATCTCCAGCAGTTCGGCGGCCACGTCGCGTACCTTTTCGGCAGCCTTGCGCTTGGCCTTGCTCCACTGCTCGCCCCCCAGTGAATGCAGCGGCGCGGTTTCGGCCGAGGCGCCGGAGTAGCGGCTGATCAGGTGCAGCTGGGCGACCGGCACATACAGGCGGTCACCCTTGGCATATTCGATTTCGAGGAACTCGCCGGGCATGCCGCCGACGTCCATCGCGATCAGCCCACGGTAGCGGCCGACGCCATGGTCCTCATGCACGATCGGCGCGCCTTCGGTCAGCTCGCCGAGGTCGCGGATGATCGCTTCGGGTTCGCGTCCGGCACGGCGCGTGCGGCGGGTGCTGCCGGCGCGTTCGGGGAACAGCTGGCGCTCGGTCAGCACCGCAATATGCGGAGTGTCCAGCGCGAAGCCATCTTCCAGCGGCGCCACGGCGATCGCGAAGCGCGCATCGCTGGCCAGGAACGCCGGCAGGTCGGCCACCACCGGCGGCTTCAGCTCGGCGGCCTGCAGCACTTCCAGCAGCGCCTCACGGCGGCCGGGTGAATCGGCCGCGATCAGCACCCGGCCGGGGTAGTGGCCGAGGAAGGATTTCAGTGCGTCGCCGGCGGGCGCTTCGCGCGCGGCCACCGGCAACGGCGGCAGCGGCTGGTCGCCCAGCGCGTGCGCATCGGCGATGCGCGCATGGTCGGCGCCCCAGACTTCGATGCGCGGCGCGTCGTTCAGGCGTTCGCGCAGCAGGTCCGGCGACAGGTACAGCGCCGACGGCGGCAGCAGCGGCCGTTCCACATCGTGGCGGCGCTGTTCATAGCGTTCGCCGGTCTGCGCCCAGAACGTATCGGCGGCTTCGGCGGCCCCACTGCAGACCACGGTCAGGCTGCCTTCGGGCAGGTAGTCGAACAGGGTCGCGGTGCGTTCGAAGAACAACGGCAGGTAGTACTCGATGCCGGCCGGTGCCAGGCCCGATTTCAGGTCCTGGTACAGCGAACTGCGCCGGGTATCGACATCGAAGCGCTCACGCAGGGTGGCCAGCACGCGGGCGATGCTGGCCTCGTCCATCGGCACTTCGCGGCCGGGCAGCATGTGGACCGCCTCGACCCTGTCCAGCGAGCGCTGGGTTTCCGGATCGAACGCACGGATCGAATCGATGTCCTCGTCCAGCAGCTCGACCCGCAGCGGCTCCTCGGCGCCCATCGGGTAGACGTCGAGCAGGCCGCCGCGCACCGCGAAGTCGCCCGGATCCATCACCTGCGGCACGTTGCGGTAACCGGCGCTTTCAAGCCGGCGCTTCTCCGCTTCCAGGTCCAGCCGCTGCCCGACCTTCAGGTCGAAGCTGCCACCGATCACGTAGCTGCGGGGCGCCAGCTGCTGCAGCAGCGTCTGCACCGGCACCACCACCAGACCGCGCTTCAGCGTGGGCAGGCGGTGCAGGGCCGACAGGCGCTGCGAGATGATGTCCGGGTGCGGGCTGAAGCGGTCGTAGGGCAGCGTTTCCCAATCGGGGAAGGCCACCACCGGCAGGCTGGGGTCAGCGCCGAGCAGGGTGTGCAGATCGGCTTCGAGCTGGTTGGCGCCGTGGTTGTCACGCGCGGCCACCAGCAGCGGGGCGTCGTGCGCGCGCGCGGCCTGGGCCAGGTACCAGGCCAGGGCGGTCGGCGATGCGGGGGCGCGCCACCAGGCGCGAAGCTGGCCGGCACGAGGCAGCGGCGGGGCGGGGTATGAGGTACGCGACATGGACCGCCGATCTTAACAGATGCCCTTGTCGTGACCGTGTGCGTAAGGTCGCGGTAGCGCCGGGCCATGCCCGGCGAACGTCGCGGTTGGGTCGGCACGCCGGGCAGGGCCCGGCGCTACCTCAGTTGTCCAGCTCCAGCACCATCCGCACCAGGCCTTCGGCACCGTTGGGGTGCGGCACCGGCTTGAAGCCCAGCGAGGCGGCCAGCTGCTTCATCGGCTCGTTCTCGGCGGCCACGTCGCCATACAGGCGATCGAGGTACTTGCCACGGCCCCACTTGACCAGCTTGCGCATCAGCTGCCGGCCCAGGCCCTGGCCGATCAGGAAGCGGCTGATCAGGATCGCGTACTCGGCTTCGCGGGTACCGGGGATGATCGAGGCGCGGGCGACCGCACCGACCACGGCTTCACCGGCCGGCAGCGACTCGGCGGCGACCAGGGTGATTTCGGTCTTGGGATTGGGGTGGGTCAGGCGCTGGGTCGTCTCCGGCGACAGCTCGGTGACCGCCTGCAGGAAACGATCACGGATTTCTTCCGGCCCGAACAGGCTGAACGCGGCCTGCAGCGGCGCGCCGTCTTCCGGGCGGATGGGGCGGATCAGCAGCTCGTGGCCGCTGGGAGCCTTGAAGATCTCATGCCAGGGCGGCATGCGGTTGCGAGTGGCCATACCGGGTGATTCCTTGGTGGTCCATCGATTGTGGCATCACCGGGGCTGCATTCCGTGAACGAAAGGCTCACGGCGGTACAGCCTCGTGAAGGCCGTTATTCGGGCGCTTTGAGCCAATCCAGGCGGGTGCTGGCACCGGGTTCACCCAGGTGCTGGCGCAGGGCCGGCAGGGCCGGGCCGACCACCCGGTCGAACTGCCAGGGCGCGTTGAGCACCAGCATGCCGCTGCCGTTGAGGCGCAGGGGCGAGTCGTCCGGACGCACCAGGAACTCGATGGTCAGCGCGGACTTCACCGGCAGCGCGGTGGCCTTGCGCAGGAAGTGCAGGATGGTGCGCCGCTGCTTGATCGGGAACCAGACTGCACAGGTCGCCTGCGGCCAGCGCGCCAGGGTCTCGGCGAGGGCGGCCAGGATCGCCTGGTACTCGGCATCCTGCGCCTCATACGGCGGGTCGATCAGGACCAGGCCGCGGCCGATCTTGCTGCCATTGGCCTTGGGCGGCAGCAGCGAACGCAGCAGTGCATAACCGTTGCCCGGGTGCACGCCCACCCGGCTGTCGTGGGCGAACAGCGTCTTCAACGCGCCCGCTTCGTCTTCCTGCAGCTCGCAGACCGCCATGCGGTCCTGTGCGCGCATGGCCTGGGCGGTCAGCAGCGGCGAGCCCGGGTAGGTGATCATCGCGCCCACCGGATTGTCGGCCTGCACCGCTTTGAGGTAGCGCTCGACCACCTCCGGCAGCTTCGGCTGGGCCATCAGCCGCATGACCCCCGACTCGGCCTCCAGCGTCTTGCGGCTCTCTTCGCTGGCCAGCAGGTAGCGGCCGGCACCGCCGTGGGTGTCGAGCACGAAGAACGGGCTGTCCTTGCGCTTGAAGCTGTCGATCAGGGCCAACTGCACGATGTGCTTGAGGACATCGGCGTGGTTGCCGGCGTGGAAGGCGTGGCGATAGTTCATGGGCGGCAGTGTACGGGGCGGCGGCCGCAGCGGCTATGCTGCGGCCCATGACAGCCCCTGTTTCCCACATCCTGGTGGTCGAGGACGAAGCCGCCATCGCCGAGACCGTTCTCTATGCCCTGCGCAGCGAGGGCTATGCCGCCAGCCATTGCCTGCTGGGTGGGCAGGCCGTGCAGCAGGTGCAGGCCGGACCGGTGGACCTGGTGGTGCTCGATGTCGGCCTGCCCGATCTCAGTGGTTTCGAGGTGTGCCGGCGGTTGCGGGCGTTGCCGGGAGCAGCCGCGCAGGTGCCGGTGATCTTCCTGACCGCCCGCAACGACGAACTGGACCGCGTGCTGGGCCTGGAACTGGGCGCCGACGACTACATGGCCAAGCCGTTCTCGCCGCGCGAACTGGTGGCGCGGGTGCGCGCCCGCCTGCGGCGCGCGGTACCGGTGCCCGCTGCCGATGCCGGCTGGCAGGAACACGGCGCCTTCGCCATCGACCGCGCCGGCCACCGCATCCGCTACCAGGGCCAGGCGCTGGACCTGACCCGCTATGAGTACGCACTGCTGGAAGCACTGCTGCAGCGGCCCGGCGCGATCCTCAGCCGCGCCCAGCTGATGGACCGCGGCTGGGACAGCAGCGCCGACAGTGCCGACCGCACCGTCGATACCCACGTCAAGACACTGCGGGCCAAGCTGCGGGCGGCCGGCGCCAGCGGCGATCCGATTCGTACCCACCGTGGCCTGGGCTACGCGCTGGAGGCCTGACCCATGCGGCTGGTGGTGAAACTGTTCCTGGGCTTCTTCCTGATCGTGGGCATCGCCGCGTTCTTCGTGATGCGGGTGTTCGTCAACGAAGTGAAGCCCGGTGTACGCCAGGCGATGGAGTCGACCCTGGTGGACGCCGCCAACGTGCTGGCGGAAATGGCCGCCGCCGACGTCAAGGCCGGCACGATCGGCTCAGGCAGCTTCACCCGCAACCTGGCCAAGGCGCGGCAGCGTGACCTCAAGGCGATGGTCTGGCGCTTCCCCAAGCGGTCGCTGGACTACCGGGTGACGATCACCGATGCCCGCGGCATCGTCATCTACGATTCGCTCGGTCGCGACGTCGGTCGTGACAATTCGCGCTGGAACGATGTCTACCGCACGCTGCGTGGCGAGTACGGTGCGCGTTCCAGTCCGGAAACTCCCGGCGATGACGGCAATACCGTGATGCACGTGGCCGCACCGGTGTACGACCCGGCCGATGGGCGCACGCTCATCGGCGTGCTCAGCCTGGCCCAGCCGAACCGCAGCATCGATCCCTTCATCGCGGCCAGCCAGCGGGCCATCATCGAACGCGGTGCCTGGCTGATCGGCCTGTCCGCGCTGGTGGGGGTGCTGGTGACGATGTGGTTGACCCACGGCCTGGGCCAGCTCAGCCGATACGCCCGCGCGGTCAGCGCCGGCGAACCGGTACCGCCGCCGAAGCGTCGCAATGACGAGATCGGTGATCTGGGCCAGGCGCTGGAGACGATGCGCCGCAAGCTGGAAGGCAAGGCCTACGTCGAGCAGTACGTGCAATCGCTCACCCACGAGATGAAGAGCCCGCTGGCCGCCATCCGCGGTGCCGCCGAACTGCTGCAGGAGCCGATGCCGGACGCCGACCGCGCGCATTTCGCGCGCAGCATCGTCGATCAGCAGGAACGCCTGACCGAGACCATCGACAAGCTGCTGGCCCTGGCTGAAGTGGAGCAGCATGGCTGGCTGCAGACCCGCGATCCGATCGCGCTGCCGGTACTGCTGCAGGAGGCGGCCAGCGCCGCGC
Source organism: Stenotrophomonas sp. 704A1 (assembly GCF_030549525.1). Lineage (NCBI taxonomy): Bacteria > Pseudomonadati > Pseudomonadota > Gammaproteobacteria > Lysobacterales > Lysobacteraceae > Stenotrophomonas > Stenotrophomonas tuberculopleuritidis. Next base: position 1,385,103 of record NZ_CP130831.1, read on the forward strand.
AGGTCCGGGCACAGGCAGCGGCTGTCCGCCTGGTGGTCGGTGAAGTGCCAGCGGTGCGCGTGCAGGGCGATGCGTACCTGCTGCGCCAGGCGCTGCACAACCTGATCGACAACGCAGTGGCGTTCTCGCCTGTGGGCGCGCAGATCGAACTGGACGCCCAGCCGGACGGGCAGGGAGTGCGCCTGCAGGTCGCCGACCGGGGCGCCGGCATCCCCGAGTACGCCCGCGAACGCGTGTTCGAACGCTTCTATTCGCTGGCCCGGCCGGGCACCGGGCGACGCAGCTCCGGATTGGGGCTGCCGTTCGTGCAGGAGGTGGCCCGCCTGCATGATGGCCGTGCCAGCCTGCAGCCGCGCGCGGACGGCGGCACGCTGGCCAGCCTGTGGCTGCCGTTGGCAGGACCCGGCCAGCGTCCGCGGCGCTGACTTCACACTCGCTTCAAATTCGCCACAAACCCCGCACACCGCCGGCGTCCATCCTGCAGTCCTCTCCAACGAGGATGGAAGATGAAATCCCTGAAGATGCTGCTGCGGTTCGCCATAGTCGGCGGCCTGATCCTGCTGTTGCTGGTGCCGTTGTTCCTGATCCGCGGCGTCATCACCGAGCGCAGCGCCTACCGTGAAGCGGCGTATGAGCGCGTGGCGGAAAGCCGCGCCGGCACCCAGCGGGTGGTAGGGCCGGTGCGCGTGGTGCCGTGGACCCGCAACGAGCGGGTGGAGGCCGTGGACGCGCAGGGCAACAAGACGGTGGAGGTGCGCGCCACCCAGGGCTACTGGGTGCAGCCGCCGGCGACCCTGCGGGTCAATGGCGAACTGCTGCCGAGCCAGCGTTCGGTGGGCCTGTTCAAGGTGCCGGTGTACAGCTGGAACGGCCAGATCCAGGCAACGTTCGCGCAGGAGGACTACCCGGACCGCGCTGGCATGGTCTACGGCGAGGCCTACATCGCGCTGGGTGTTTCCGATGCCCGTGGCCTGGTCGGAACCCCGGACCTGCGGGTGGACGGCCAGCAGGTGAAGCTGCTGCCGGGCGTGGGCAGCGCCTCCGCGCTGGGGCGCGGGCTGCATGCCCCGGTCGCCGGCATCGAACCGGGCGGCGGTACGCTGGCGGCCAGCCGCGTGGAGCTGACGCTGCAGCTGGATGGCAGCCGCTCGCTGTCGGTGGTGCCGGTGGGCGATGACAACCAGATCGCGCTGCGCTCCAGCTGGCCGCATCCGTCTTTTGCCGGTGCCTTCCTGCCGAACGAGCGTCGCGTCGATGCCCAGGGTTTCGACGCGCACTGGGCGGTGTCTTCGCTGGCCTCCGATGCGCAGCAGCGGCTGTACGACAACGAGGACCTGGATGCGCAGGCGGTTCAGGTCTCGCTGGTCGATCCGGTGGACACCTATACCCAGGCCGACCGGGCATCCAAGTACGGCGTCCTGTTCGTGGTGCTGACCTTCGTCGGCTTCATCCTGTTCGAACTGATCAAGTCGCTGCGCATCCACCCGCTGCAGTACCTGATGGTGGGCCTGGCGTTGGCGATCTTCTTCCTGCTGCTGATCAGCCTGTCCGAGCACATCGCCTTCTGGCTGGCCTACCTGGTTTCGGCGCTGGCCTGCATCAGCCTGCAGGCGGTGTACCTGGCCAATGTGCTGGGGCACTGGAAGCGCGGGCTGGGCTTCGCGGCGATGCTGACGGTGCTGTATGGCGCGCTGTATGGCCTGCTGGTGTCTGAGAACAACGCACTGCTGATGGGGTCGCTGCTGCTGTTCGTGATCCTGGCGCTGGCGATGTGGGTGACCCGCCGCGTTGACTGGTATGCACTGGCCGAACAGAAATAAGGAGCACGCCATGGGCTGGCGACAGGGATTGCAGCAACGGGCACGGCAGGGCATTCCGGCGCTGCTGGAAGTGGATGCGCTGCTGCAGGCCCACGGAGTGCTGGCAGCCTTGCCGGGGGCGCGGATCGCGCCCGGCCTGGTCCGCTTCACGCTGGCCGTCGAGACCTGCAGCGGATTGCAGCGGTGGGGGCTGGAGTGGCTGCAGGGCGCACGGCACGGACGCGGCGCGCTGGCAGGCAAGGTGCCGCACTACCGGCCATGGAAGGCCGGCGCGGCGGCATTGTCGGACATCGGCATCGATGGCCTGCCGCAGGATTGGCCGGCGCACGCGGCAGTGTTCGGCTGCAGCAGCGTGGACCGGCGGCACTGGTTGCTGCTGCTGCCGGAGCGGGCGCAGCTGTGGCTGGGGTGGAGCTGCTGATCGCAGGCGGTGCATCCCCGCGTGGCGAGGATGCACTGCTGCCCATGACCGATGGGACGGGGGCCACAGCGCCGTGCTGGCTAGACTCGATGGTTGATGATCGGGCCGAAGGGCAGGGGTGGACTGTGTTGAAGTGGGGCATGCTGGCGATCGCGCTGGCGACAGGTGGGCATGCAGCCGCGCAGCAGCGCGAGCCGGTGGATCTGGACATGGTCGGCAAGATCCGCCAGCAGGCCTTCCACCGTTCGCAGGTGATGGACACCTTCAGCTACCTCACCGAGCGCATCGGACCGCGCCTGAGCAACTCGCCGGCGATGGGCCGGGCCAATGCCTGGACCCGCAGCAAGTTCAACGAGTGGAAGCTGGACAACGTCCACGACGAAGCCTTCGATGATTTCGGCCGCGGCTGGGAGTTCACCTCGGCCAGCGTCGAGAGGCTGGGTGAGCGCGTGCAACCGCTGCATGCCCTGCCCAAGGCGTGGACGCCGGGCACCAACGGGCCGGTGGAAGGTGATCTGCTGCAGGTGGACATCAAGAAGCCGGAAGACATCGACCAGTACCGCGGCAAGCTGCGTGGAAAGATCCTGCTGCTGGGCGAGGCACGCGAATACAAGCGCGGCACCGACGCCGATTCGCACCGGCATGACGCCACCTCGCTGGAAGGCCTGCAGGAATTCACCCTGCCCAAGGACAAGGACGTGGCCGCCGATCGTGCCAAGCGGGTCAAGGAATACCAGGAAAAGCAGGCGCTGGCGGCCAAGGTCAATGCGTTCTTCGTGGAAGAAGGTGCGCTGGCCGCGATCAGCATCAGCAGCTGGGACAACGGCATCATCCGCGTGGCCGGCGGCGGTTCGCGCAAGGCCGGCGAATCGGTCGGCATCCCCGAACTGGCGATGATCGCCGAACACTTCAATCCGCTGGCGCGCGCGCTGGAGGCCAAGCAGGCCGTGCGCCTGCGCGTGGATGTCGCGGCGCGCTTCACCGATGTCGCCGACCAGCCCGGCTACAACACGTTGGCCGAGATCCGCGGCAGCAGCAAGCCCGATGAAGTGGTGATGATCGGTGCCCACCTGGATTCCTGGCACAGCGGCACCGGCGCGGCCGACAACGCTGCCGGGGTGGCGGTGATGATGGAGGCCATGCGCATCCTCAAGGCCACCGGCGCCAAGCCGAAGCGGACCATCCGCGTGGCCCTGTGGAGTGGCGAGGAGCAGGGCCTGGTCGGCTCGCAGGCCTATGTGGCCAGGCATTTCGGTCGTTTCCCGGAACCCGCCGATCCGGCCCAGAAGGCGCTGCCGGCATCGCTGCGTGACCCGACCGGCGCGCTGCAGAAGACGCGCGATTACAGCAGGTTCCAGGTCTACTTCAACATGGACAACGGCTCGGGCCGCTTCCGTGGCATCTATGCGCAGGAGAACCTGGCCGCGATGCCGATCTTCGAAGCCTGGCTGGCGCCTTTCCATGACGTCGGTGCCACCACCGTGGCCACCCGCAACACCGGCAGCACCGATCACATCAGCTTCGACCGCATCGGCCTGCCCGGTTTCCAGTTCATCCAGGACAAGCTGGACTACTTCAGCAACGTCCATCACAGCCATCTCGATACCTGGGACCATGCCGAGCCGGAAGACCTGAAGCAGGCCGCGGCCATCGTCGCCTCCTTCGCCTACCACGCGGCCATGCGCGAGCCGTCCTTCCCGCGCAAGCCCGAGCCCCAGCCGTAACCGGGGGCAACCCGGGGGCGCCGGACGTGCGGCGCCCCGGGTCGCGTTCCGGGGCTGGTGGTAAAATCGGGGAATTCCCGTTCCTCGAGCCCTCCATGACCTGCCGCACCCGCTTCGCCCCCAGTCCCACCGGCTACCTGCACATCGGTGGCGCCCGCACCGCGCTGTACTGCTGGCTGGAGGCCCGCCACCGGGGCGGCGAGTTCGTGCTGCGCATCGAGGACACCGACCGTGAGCGCAGCACCCAGGGCGCGATCGACGCCATCCTGGAGGCGATGGAGTGGCTGGGCCTGGATTACGACGAGGGTCCGATCTACCAGACCGACCGCGTTGCCCGTTACCTGGAAGTGGCCGAGCAGCTGGTGGCCGACGGCAAGGCGTACTACGCCTACGAGACCCGCGAAGAGCTGGACGCGATGCGCGAGGCCGCCATGGCGAAGCAGGAGAAGCCGCGTTACAACGGCGCTGCGCGCGAACTGGGCCTGCCGCGCAAGGACGACCCGAACCGCGTCATCCGCTTCAAGAACCCGCTGGACGGCACGGTGGTGTTCGACGACCTGATCAAGGGCCGCATCGAGATCGCCAACAGCGAGCTGGATGACATGGTCATCTTCCGCCCGGACGGCTACCCCACCTACAACTTCGCGGTGGTGGTGGATGACTGGGACATGGGCATCACCGAGGTCATCCGCGGCGACGACCACATCAACAACACCCCGCGGCAGATCAACCTGTATGAAGGCATCGGTGCGCCGGTGCCGAAGTTCGGCCACATGCCGATGATCTTGGACGAGCAGGGCGCCAAGCTGTCCAAGCGCACCGGCGCCGCCGACGTGATGCAGTACAAGGACGCCGGCTACCTGCCCGACGCGCTGCTGAGCTACCTGGCCCGCCTGGGCTGGTCGCACGGCGACCAGGAGCTGTTCAGCCGCCAGGAACTGATCGACCTGTTCGACGTGAAGGACTGCAATTCCAAGGCCTCGCGCCTGGACATGGCCAAGCTGGGCTGGGTCAACCAGCACTTCCTGAAGACCGAGGAAGTGGCCGCGATCGTGCCGCACCTGGTCTACCAGCTGCAGAAGCTGGGCCTGGACCTGGCCGCCGGCCCCGCCCCGGAGGACGTGGTGATCGCCCTGCGTGAACGCGTGCAGACCCTGAAGGAAATGGCCGAGAAGGCGGTGGTCTGGTACCAGCCGCTGACCGAGTACGACGACGCGGCGGTGGCCAAGCACTTCAAGGCCGGTGCCGAGGTGGCGCTGGGCAAGGCCCGCGAGCTGCTGGCCGCCCTGCCGGAATGGACCGCCGAATCGGTCGGCGTCGCCCTGCACGACGCGGCCGCAGCGCTGGAAATCGGCATGGGCAAGGTCGCCCAGCCGCTGCGCGTGGCCATCACCGGCACCCAGGTCAGCCCTGACATTTCCCATACCGTTTACCTGGCCGGCCGCGAGCAGGCCTTGAAACGCATCGATGTGGCCATCACCAAGGTAGCAACGGCCTGAGCCCACCGGCCCAGGCCCGAACCGGAGAACACGCATGCCCGCCAAGACCGCCACTGCCTGCACCGCCCCGCACCACCACGTCCACGATGCATCGGATTTCGTGGCGGTGGTCGAGCGCGTCTCGCGCGAACGCGGGCTGCGCCTGACCCCGATCCGCGCCAATGTGCTGAAGCTGATCGCCGAGGCCGGCAAGCCGGTCAAGGCCTATGAGCTGCTGGAATGGGTGCGCAACGGCAAGGGCGTGGGCGCCGATGCCCCGCCCACCGTGTACCGCGCCCTCGACTTCCTCATGGCGAATGGCTTTGTGCACAAGCTGGAGTCGGTGAATGCCTTCGTGGCCTGCCACCATCCCAGCAGTGCCGCACACTCGGTGCCGTTCCTGATCTGCAACAGCTGCCACAGCGCGGTGGAACTGGAAGACCGCGAGATCGTCAGCCAGCTGGAAAAGCGCGCCAAGGAGCTGGGCTTCCAGCCGCAGGCGCAGACCCTGGAAGTGCACGGGCTGTGCGCCCGCTGCGCAGGCTGACGCAACGGTAGTGCCGGCCGCTGGCCGGCATGAGGACCGGGGTCGGACCCCTTTGCCCCAAGGCAGAGGGCTCTGGCCCCATCTCACAGACGCTGCCGCAGCCGCTTCAATGCCACCTTGCGCGCAGCAACCATCTCTTCCTCCTCCAGCGCCAGCGACTGCAGCCACGCCATCGCTTCAGCCACCGATGCACCGCGCGCGGCATACAGCGCCAGGCTGCGGGCCTGCGCGGTCGGCGCCTGTTCCCACGCGCGCTGGACCAGGCGCAGCAGCGCCTGCTGCGTCGCCACCGGCACCACAACGCCCTTGTCCAACGACAGCAGCGAATTCAACGCAGCCAGTGCCCGCGACGGCGCCGACATCGGATCGCCCTGGCTGAAATCCGCCTGCGCGCAGAACCCCAGCAGCGCCATCACCGACGCCTCGCTGCGCACGTCTTCCAGCACACCAATCGCATAGGTCGCCCGCCGCGGATCATCCAGCAGCGGCTGCAACCCCGCCACGCCGCCGTGGCCGAATGCCGCACACGCCTGCGCCCACGGCGCCATCGGCGCGAAGTGCGTGCCATCGGCGTTGTACTGGAATTCCTCGCGCCAGCCGTGCAGCGCACACAGGCGCTCGATCTCGGCCGCGCCTTCGCTGCCGTGTTCCAGCACGAAGCGGATCAGATCCTCCACGTCCACGTTGCCGCCATGTTCCAGCGGCGCAGGGCCCTTGGCCGCTTTTCTGGCCAGTGCGTTGAATTTCATGATGAGTGATCGTTCCTGACCAGAAGCAGTCGAGCACGGCTCGACTCTACAAATAAAGCGGAGCCAGGGCCCCGCTTTTGATTCTATTCCTTTGATTCGCGTGGCTGACCCACCCGGCCCATCCAGCAATCCAACCGCAACGATCAGCCACGAGGGGCTCCGCCGTTCGCCGCCTTCGGCGAAGCCGCGCGGTTCGGCTGGCAGTAGAGCAGTCGACTGCCAGTCGACTCTACCGTTCCGGTGCCGGTGCCGGCGCCGGCTCCGCCGCCGTATCCACCCGCGCGATCACCGACATGCCCGGCCGCAGCCGCGCGGCCAGTGTCTGGCCCGGATCGATCGAGATCCGGATCGGCAGCCGCTGTACCACCTTGGTGAAGTTGCCGCTGGCATTGTCCGGCCGCAGTACGCTGAATTCCGAGCCGGTGGCCGGTGCGATCTGCTCGACGTGGCCACGCAGCACCTGGCCCTGGAAGGCATCCACCGCAAACGTCGCCGGCTGGCCGATGCGCATCTGCCAGGTCTGGCCTTCCTTGTAGTTGGCGACCACCCACAGTGCGTCCGGCACCAGGAACAGCAGCTGCGAACCGGCCGCCACGTACTGGCCTACGCGCACGCTGGCCTCGCTGATCTGGCCGTCGCGCGGCGCATGGATCACCGTGTTGGCCAGGTCGATGCGCGCCAGTTCCAGCTGCGCCTGCGCGCTTTCCACCTGCGCTTCCAGGCTCTTGCGCGCCACCTGGGTGGACACCAGCGTCTCTTCGGCGATGCGGATCTGCGCCTGTGACTGCTGCACGCTGGCCTGCGCCGACGCCTGCGTGGTGCGGAACTTGTCGCGGTCGTTGATCGATACCAGCCGCTGTGCAGCCAGCTCCTCGTAGCGCTTCAGTTCGTTGCGCGAGCGTTGCAGCTCGGCCTGGCCCGCCGTCAGGGTGGCCCGTGCCGCGCTGATCTGCGCCCGGTTCTGCGCCTGCGACTGGTCCGAGTTGGCCAACGCGGCGCGCGCGCTGTCCAGTGTTGCCTGCGCCTGTGCAACGCGCTGGGCGTAGATGCGGTCATCGATGCGCAGCAGCGGCTCACCCTTCTTCACCTGCTGGAAGTCCTTCACCAGCACCTCGGTCACATAGCCGTTCACCTGCGGCGCCATCACCGTGATCTGTCCGCGCACATAGGCGTTGTCGGTCACCATCACGCTGCTGGTGAACGGCCACAGGTGCCAGGCGCGCAGGATCAGGGCGATGCCCAGCAGCGCCACCACCACCATCACCACCACGCTGCGCGCGCTGGGCTTGAGGTACTTCGGCGCCGCTGCCGGTGCCGCCGGCGTGGCTGCGGGCGCGGCATCGGTGGGCGGCGGCGGGGTGACGTTGTCAGCAGCGTCGGTATCGTCGGCACGGGGCGGGACGGGAGGCATGGCGAAGGACTCAGCGCAGTGCCGCGGCCGGCGCCGCAGCGGAGGAGGGGGTGGGGTGGCGCTTGCGCCATTGCTTGCGCACGGCGGTGCGCAGCGACAGCAGCAGCAACCAGCACAGGAAGCCGATTGCCAGCCAACCGCTCAGTGTGAACACGTCATTGAAGCCACGCACGTTGGCTTCGCGGCGCGCGGTCTGCGCCAGCTGCGCGCTGCCCTGCGCGCTGCGCAGCACCGGGTCGGTGATCTGTGCGCCGTACAGCTGCTGCTGGACGCGCAGGCGTTGTGCCACCACCGGGTCGGCCGGGTCGAGCTGGCTGGTCAATGCGCTGGAGTACAACTGCTCGCGATGCAGCTGGAAGGTGCCCAGCACCGCCGAGCCGGCCAGGCCACCGAGCGTCTGCGTGATCGACAGCGTCACCAGGAAGGTGATCATGTGGTCCACGCCCTGCTTCAGCGCGGCGGAAATGCCGAGCATGATCAACGGGCCCATGAACATGCCGGCACCAACCGAGGCCAGGAACTGGCTGATGTAGAAATCGTGCGGCCGGTCCAGGCTGGTGCGGTGCTGGTCGAAGAAGGCGGCGGTGCCCAGCAGCAGGATGGCGAGCAGCAGTTGTGCGATCAAGCGCTTGGGGCCGAACGTCAATGCTGCACCAGCGATGCCGGTCACCACCCCGGCCAGGATCACCACGAACAGCGGCCGCATCTGGTCCGGGCCCATGCCCAGCGTGCGCATCAGGTTGACCACGCCGTAGGACTGTTCGGTGGTCAGGAAACGGATCAGGAACGCGCCGACGATGAAGTGCAGGACCGGCAGCGTCGACAGCCAGCGGATCTGCAGCAACGGGTTGCGCCGGTAGTGCTCGAGGATCAGCGCGGTGGTGGTCAGCGCGATCGACGCGATCAGGGCCCAGCCCAGCCACGGCGTGTTGAGCCACCAGCGCGTGTAGCCCTGCGCCAGCACGATCACCAGCAGGGCGACAGCAGGGGCGAGCAGGGCGAAGGTGAGGAAATCCAGCGGTTCGAAGGCCTTCACCTGGATGCCGGGTGGCAGCTTCAGCACCACCACCGCAGCGAATGCACACAGTGCCAGCCCGGCTTCGAACGAATACAGCTGGTGCCATTGACCGGTATCGACCAGCCCCGGCGAGACGATCCAGGCGATCGGCACCGCCAGCTGCGACAGGCCGACGCCGACCACCAGCAGATTGCCAGTGAAACGGCGCGGCAGCGCCTGCAGCATGTACAGCGTGCCCAGGGTTGAACAGGCCGCGCCAGCGAAGCCGCTGGCGGCTCGGGTCAGCATGGTGGTCTCGAAGCTGCCGACGAACAGGTGCAGCACGGCCAGCGCTGCGTACAGGCCCAGCCCGATCTCGGCAAACAGGCGGATGCCGTACTGCTGGCGGAACTTGAAGGCCAGCAGGTTGGCCGTGACATTCACCATCGCATAGGCCGCCACCAGCCAGCTGCCCTGGGTCGGCGTCAGCGCCAGCTGGCCCTGCAGGAACGGCAGGTTGGCGGTGACCAGGGCATTGCCGAGGCCACCGGTGATCGCCACCAGCAGCGATACCAGCGCATAGGCCAGCCGCCGATACGGCGGGTGCCAGGGCATCGAGGCCGAACCGGGCATGGTCGGCTTCTCATGGTCCTCCCAATCCGGAATCGGCTTGAGATACGGCTGCACCATCAGCGTGGCCCGGTGGCGGTTCCCTGCAGGCCACCACGCAACAGCTGCAGTGCGCGCCCGGCCAGTTGCGCACGCTCCTCGCGGGTCTTGCCGCGCAGGGCTGCGCCGAGCATGCCCGAGATCAGCGAGATATCGGTCTTGTCCAGGTCGGGCCGGCACAGGCCGGCGGCCTTGGCGCGGGCAATCGGTTCTTCCAGCAGGTCGCGCACGGTCTCGCGCGCGGTGCGCATGGCCGGCACGTCCGCGTCCACCGCACGCCAGTAGTCGGCCAGTGCAGGCGAGTCGATGATGCGCTGGGCCATGCCCTCGAACACCTCGAACAGGGCGTCATCGCGGTCGCCCAGCTGCTCCACCTGGCGGCGGATCCGGTCGACCGTGCGTTGCAGCAGCGCCTGGATCAGCGCGGTGCGGTCGGGAAAATTGCGGTACAGCGTGGCCCGGCCGACTTCGGCGCGTTCGACCACCAGATCCAGGGGAGCAGTGACCCCGTGCTGGCCGAACACATGGTCGGCGGCATCGAGGATGAGGGCACGGCGGGCGGCGGCATCGGCACGTTGGGCGGTCATGGAATTATTTTCGGACAAAAGTGTCCGTTGCGCGAGACGTTGAGTGACGGGATTGTCCGCTTGTTGTCCTACGCACATCTTTGTGATGGACGCGTGATGGGGCGGCGAAATGAAAACGGGGGCCCGAAGGCCCCCGTGGTGTGCATGTGGAAGGAGTGGGAAATGGACCCACACCCTGCGTGGAAGAAGGCGGGGCCAGCGCCCTTGGCGATGGCCCCGGCCTGGCCGGTCAGAAGTAGGCGCGGATGCCGAATGCGACGCCGCGGCCCGGCAGCGGCGAGTAGTCACGCAGCAGCGAGGTATGCGGACGCACTTCGCGGTTGGTCAGGTTGCTGCCGTCCAGGAACACTTCGTAGCTGTTGCTGTCGTTGCGGTCCCAGCGGTAGGCGAAGTGCGCGTCGACCAGGGTGTAGCCGTTGCTCGGCGCCTCGTTCTGCGCCACATCCTTCTGCCGGCTGTAGCGGACCGCGCCCACCGAGGCACGCCAGCCGTCCTTTGCCCAGCGCAGGTCGGCGCCGACGCGGGCCGGTGCGATGCGCGGCAGGTAACCGGTGTTGGCCAGCTCCACCGTGTAGTTGTGGTTGTGGTCGCCATGCGGCACGGCGACGTCCAGGGTGCGGCTGCCGCTGCCATCCAGCTTGGCCTTCACGTAGTCGCCGAACAGGCGAAGGTCCCAGTCACCGGCGCCGCCTTCGAACAGGTGCACCAGGGCCTCGGCCTCGGCACCGCGGAACACCGCGTCCTGCTGGGTCCAGGCACGGACCGGCAGACTTTCAGTGACGCCGGTGTCGGCCAGGTAGATGAAGTCCTTGAACTTCGTCTGGTACACCGCAGCCGAAAAATCCAGGCGTTCGCTGTGGGTGTGGATGCCCAGCTCGACGCGCTGGCCACGCTCGGTCTTCAGGTCGGCATCGCCGATTTCCAGCGAACGGGTGGCGATGTGCGCACCGGCGGCGTACAGCTCCTCATTGGTCGGCGCACGCTCGGAGCTGTCCACGCCGATGCGCAGGTCGACGGCATCGTTGAGCTTCCAGATGCCGGCCGCCGACAGGTTGGTCGCATCGAACGTGCGGCGCTGGTAATCACCGGTCGGGTCCAGCTTGACCTGGTCATGGCGGCCGCCCAGTTCCAGCTTGAACGGACCGAACTGCTTTTCCTGCAGCACGAACACGCCGATGTTCCTGGTGCCGGTATCCGGAACGAAGGCTTCTTCGCCCTTCGCACCAAAATCGCTGTTGCCCACCTGCAGGCCGAACGCGCCGTCCCAGCCACCGATCTGCTGCTGCACGGCTTCCAGGCGGCCTTCGATGCCACGGTTGGTGAAGCGGGTGGACGGCGTACCGGCTTCCAGCTCGACATGCTCGTAGTCGGTGTAGGCCACGCGCGCATTGATGTTCTTCAGGAACGAGACCGGGTTGTAGATGCCGGCCTTGGTCTCGAAGCGGTTCTGCACCATGTCGATGCGCACGTCGTGCTCGTCACCTTCTTCCTCGTCGCCATGGTCGTGGTCGTGATCATGATCGTGGTCCTCGCCGTCGGCGTGCACGTGGGCGCCGTTGGGGATGCCGTAGTTGGTGCGGTAGGTGCTGGCCGATACGCCGAAGTAGCCGCCTTCGCCCAGCCAGGTGGCACCAACGCCACCGGCGCGGGTACGGATGGAGCTGTTGTCGAGGCGGCCACGGCGCGGCTCTTCGCCTTCCTCGCCTGCGTGGTCGTGGTCTTCGTGGTGGTCTTCCAGGCTGTCGATCACCGCGTAGCCGGGGATGCGGTAGTCATCGCCGTTGCGCACCAGGCCATCGACATGCAGCACGACGTTGCCGCTGACGCCGTCGAGGCGGAACATGCCGCTGCGCTCGTCGTTGACCGAGTTGCCACGCAGTTCGGCGCGGCCGCTGAGCGGACGATCCGGCAGTTCGCGCGCGATGCGGCCATCGACCACGTTCACCGCGCCGCCGATCGCGCCGCTGCCGAACAGCAGCGTGGCCGGGCCTTTCAGCACTTCGATCTGGTCAGCCAGGAACGGCTCGATGCTGGTGGCATGGTCGGCGCTGACCGTGGAGGCGTCCATGTTGCCCATGCCGTTGGACAGCACGGCCACGCGCGGGCCTTCCTGGCCGCGGATGATCGGGCGGCCGACGCCAGGGCCGAAGAAGGTGCTCTGCACGCCGGGCAGCTTGGCCACGGTGTCACCCAGGGTGCCGGCCTTCTGTTCGTCCAGGCGTTCACCGGCCAGCACCTCGATCGGGCGCGCCAGCGATTCGGCATCGCCCTGCAGCGGCGACGCGGTGACCTGCACCGACGACAGTTCGGTCAGGTGGCGGTCACGATGCGCGTCGTCCGCAGCGGCGGCGAACGCGGCCGACGGCAGCAGGGCGGCGAGCGCCAGGGCCAGGGTATGCGGCTTGAAGCGTGGGTGGTGGCGGGGCATGGGCGGGTCCTTTGTTACAATGTATCAATCGTATGGCGCACGCATCCCATCGGCGGGACGGGGGAGGGGGAAACCGTGCGGTTCGGGAACGGATGTTATATTATTCCATAACGATTCGCCGACCCTGCTGGAAGTCATGTCCCTGTCCTCACGTCTGCGCCGCCTGCTTGACCGCTTTGGCGCCACCGGTTCGATGCTGTGCGCGGTGCACTGCGCGGTGATCCCGGTACTGCTGGCAGCGGCCCCTTCGCTGGGGTTGTCGTTCTGGCTGAGCGATGGCGTCGAGCAGGCGCTGGTGGTGTTCGTGACCCTGCTGGGGCTGTTCAGCCTGGTCTGGGGGTATCGCCGGCATGGCGCCCTGCGTGCGCTGGCGTTCCTGATTCCCGGCCTGGTCGCGCTGTGGGCCGGCGTGCTGTACGACCCGCTGCACCACAATCCGGTGCCGCATGCGGTGGTGATGACCCTGGGCGGGCTGCTGGTGGGCATCGCGCATCTGGTCAACCTGCGCTTGAACCATGGCCACGTGCATGACGCCAGCTGCGCGCACTAGGCCCGCCGTGATAGGCTTTCCGATCGTGCGCGGGGGCGCCCAGCAAGGCGGCCCCGCCGAACCCGTGTCAGTACGGGGTAACCAGATTTCACATTTGAGGAGTTGAAGACATGGGTAAGGGTGACCGCAAGACCGCCAAGGGCAAGCGCTACAACGCCAGCTACGGCAACGCCCGTTCGCACACCGCGAGCAAGGTCGCCGTAGGCGCCGCCGCCCCGGTTGCCAAGAAGACCGTGGCCAAGGCTCCGGCGAAGAAGGCCGTGGCGAAGAAGACCGTCGCCAAGGCCTGATCCGGCCGACCGACCGGTCCAATGAAAAACGCGGCGCCTGGCGCCGCGTTTTTTTATGCCTGTGCGGCCAGCCGTCGCGCCTGCCGAGCCAGGCCCGGCGGATGACGCACGATCAGCGCAAGGTCTTCAGCAGGGTGTCCGCCTGGCCATCATTCGGCGCGGCCGGTACCTGCAGCAGATGGGCCAACAGCGGGTAGACATCGACGTTGTCGAAGCCGTCGATCACCAGCCCCTGCCGGAACGACGGGCCGCTGGCCAGGAACACCGCGCGCATCGATGGCAGGTCGGGATCGTAGCCGTGCGATCCGCGATCGGCATGCTCGCGCGTAGCGATCCGCGCGGCGCTCAGCGCATCCCAGCCCTCGTCCATCTGGCAGACGATGGCCGGCACCCGCGGATGCGTGCCGTACTGCCAGCGCGCCGGCAGCGCGTCCTTCTTCCAGCACTGGTAATGCTCGTGGCGGCCCAGCAGGATGCGCTCGGCCTCTGCCTCGCGGCCCGCCACCGGCGCGAAGCCGACCGACTGCCCGGCGCTGACGTTGCGTGCAAGCGCAGGATCGGCCATCGACTCGATGGCGATCACCTGGCCCTCCGGTACCTGCGCCATGCCATGGTCGGAGACCACCACCACATTGGTGGTCGCTGCCAGGCCGTGCTGCTGCAATCCATCCAGGACCTGCCCGATGATCTGGTCGGCGCGCACGATCGCATCGGCATACTGGCGGGAGTCCGGGCCGAAGTTGTGGCCGGCCTTGTCCACATGCTCCATGTACAGCGTGGTCAGGCGCGGCGCATCGGCATCGGTCTGCGCCAGCCACTCCAGCACGGTGCGCGCACGCGCCTCCAGCGGTTCCTTGCCGTCGTAGATGCGCCACTGGCTGGGACGCACGCCACGGATCTCCGACTCGCTGCCCGGCCACGACGTGGTGGCGGTGCGCACCCCGGCGTTCTCGGCGCCGACCCAGATCGGCTCACCGCCCCACCAGCCGCTGGTGGTCACCGCGCTGCGGTCGTGCAGCGCGAAGCGGCCCAGCGCAGCATCATCCATGCTGTTGTTGATGATGCCGTGGTGGTCCGGGCGCAGTCCGGTGACCAGCGTGTAGTGGTTGGGGAAGGTCAACGATGGATACGACGGTGTCATCCAGCGTGCGCGCACGCCGTTGTCGATCATGCGCTGCAGGTTCGGCGTCAGGCCGCGGTCGAGCGCATCGGCGCGCAGGCCATCGATGGAGATCAGCAGCAGCTTCGGCGGCGCGGCCGCAGCGACGGAAGGGGGAACGGAGGCGGACGGGGCGGGCGCGGTGGTGCAGGCAGCCAGGGGCAGCAGCAGTGCCAGCGCGCAGGTCAGGCGTACGGAAGTCATCCGTGCATGATAAGCCGGTGCAATGACGTACCAAAGACACGGGGCGCGTTGCGCCCCGCGTGCGCCCGCGCGCCGCGCAGCGGCACGCCCTCAGGCGAACAGGGGCGCCTGGCGCTGCTCCAGCCGCAGCAGCGCGGCCTTGGTTTCCAGGCCGCCGCCGAAGCCGGTGAGCGCGCCGTTGCTGCCGATCACGCGATGGCAGGGCAGGATGATCGGCAGCGGATTGCGGCCATTGGCCGCACCGACCGCGCGGGTCGCGCTGGGCTGGCCCAGATGCTGCGCCAGCTGCAGATAGCTCCAGGTCTGGCCGAACGGAATCAGCGCCAGCGCCTGCCATACACGCAGCTGGAACGGCGTGCCGCGTGGTGCCAGTGCAAGGTTGAAGCTGCTGCGCTCGCCATGCAGGAACTGCAGCAGCTGCTCGCGGGCGTCGGGCAGTGCGTCCGGTGCGTAGTGCCAGTCATCGCGGCCACGCGCCGGGTGGCGGTTTTCCGGGAACAGCACATGGGCCAGGCCACGTTCGTCACCGGCGATGGTCAGCACGCCGATCGGGCTGTCAAAACGGTCGAACAACAGGGTCATGTCGGTTCTCCAACGAAGGTGCCGGACAGGTGCCACAGATGCAGCACGGCATAGGCGCGCCACGGCCGCCACGGCTGCGAGCGGGCTTCGGTGGCGCGTTCGCTCAGGCGCTGGCCCTGCGCATGGCCCAGCACCTGCTGCAGCACCAGGTCGCCGGCGGGGAAGGCATCGGGCTGGCCGAGGCCACGCAGCGCGATGTACTGGGCCGTCCACGGGCCGATGCCGGGCAGCGCGACGCAGCGCGCAACGAACTCCTCCAGCGCCTGCCCGGGAGCGAAATCGAGCTGGCCGCTGGCACAGGCGCTGGCCAGGGCGCGCACGGTGGCGGCACGACTGCGCGGCAGGCCGATCGATTCCAGCGGCGCCTCGGCCAGCACTGCCGGGGCGGGGAACTGGCGGTCGAACTCAGCCGGCATGCCCGGCAGATGCGCACCGTAGGCATCGACCAGCCGGCGTGCGAAGGTCGTCGCTGCGGCCACGCTGACCTGTTGGCCGAGGACCGCGCGTACCGCTACTTCAAAGCCATCCCAGCCGCCCGGTACGCGCAGCCCGGGGCGTTCGGCGATGCCACGCGCCAGCAGCGGTTCCTCGCCCAGCGCGGCGTGCACCTGTTGCAGGTCGGCATCCAGGTCGAACACGCGACGGACCCGGCGCACGATGTCGGGAATCAGGCGCGGGTCGACCGCACCCAGCTGCAGGCGCAGTTCGGGGCGCTTCGGATCGGCGCTGACGCGCAGCAGGGTGGGGCGTTCGGCGGTGCCGAGCACGCGCTGGTAACTGTCCTCGCCAATCAGTTCGATGCCGGGCAGGCTGCGCTTGCGCAGGAACGCCAGCATCCGCGGGAAATCCAGCGGTGGGCGGTAGCCCAGGCGCAGCACCAGTCCGCCGTCATCGGCGGCCAGCGGGTGGTGCTGGCGGCGCAGTGCCGTCGGTGCCATGCCGCAGCCCTGCAGGAAGGCGGTGTTGAAGCGGCGCAGGCTGTTGTAGCCGGCCGCCAGCGCCACGTCGGTCACCGGCAGCGTGGTTTCGGTGAGCAGCTGCTTGGCCAGCAGCAGGCGGTGGGTGGCATGGATCTGTCCCGGCGTCGCCCCCAGGTGCTCGACGAACAGGCGCTGCAGCTGGCGGGCGCTGATGCCGATCCGGGTGGCCAGGCCGGCCACCGGCTGCTCCTGCAGATAGCCGCCCTGGATCAAGGCCAGTGCGCGTTGCACGGCCTGCCCGGCCAGCGCCTGCTGTGCCTGCGGTGCCAGCTCGGGGCGGCAGCGCAGGCAGGGCCGGTAACCGGCGGCTGCGGCGGCCGCCGCGGTGGGGTAGTAGCGGATGTTGCGTGGCTTCGGTGGCGGGGCCGGGCAGACCGGCCGGCAATAGATGCCGGTGCTGCGCACGGCGGTGAAGAACACGCCGTCGAAGCGCGCATCCCGGGCCAGGCGGGCACGGTCGCAGGCGGCGGTGTCGAGGGCGAGAGCGGTATCCATGGCGCCAGTCTAGGCCCGTGCGGGCAGGGATACTCGCCGGATTCGGACATCGATGCTGAAGAGGGCGGCAGGCTGCGCCCTGCATCCGCCGCAGCAACGACCGCGGCTGAAGCAACGGCGTTCTGCTCTGGCCGGTGTTGATCCTGGTCGGTACGCAATGCCCAGGGTCAGAAGGGGTTCAGTGCCACGCGCTGAATGCGCGTAGCGGACGGGTAGACTGTGGCCCTTGCTCCCATCGATCCCGGTTGCCCGATGTCCGCCAAATTCCGCTGGTTGCCCCTGTTGTGCCTGGCCCTGGCGGGCTGCAGCCAGCTGGAGAATCCGGGCAATGTCACCGCTGCCGACAAGGCCACGCGTGCCCCGGCCAGCGATGGCGAGAACATGGTGTCGATCAACGCCGCCGATGCACCGCCGCCGCCGGCGCCGCCGCGCAGCCGGGCCGACCGGCCGTGGCCGCAGGCGCAGCTGGAGAACGGCAAGGCCTGGGTCAGCTGCAGCACCGATTACGCAGCCGAAGGGGGCGATGGCACCGAGCTGGAAGGCCTGCAGCGCGAGCAGCTGGTGCAGGCGCTGGCGCCGTGTGCCGAGCGCGGCCTGCTGCGGGTGCGCTACAACGGCAAGATCAATCCGGGCTTCGCCGAACTGATGTGGCGCCTGGCCGTGGTCGCCGATGAACTGCAGATCCACAAGCGCATCCTCGACCTGGACTCCAGTGGCGGCCAGGTGGAATCGGCCATCCTGGCCGGCGACAGCATCGGTGAGTCCGGCTGGACCATCTGGGTGCGCGAAGGCTCGATTTGCCACAGTGCCTGCGTGTTCGTGCTCGCGGCCGGCGACAACCGCCTGCTGACCGGCAAGGTCGGCATCCACCGGATGATGCGCATCAGCTCCAAGGCGACCTCGCGTGCCGAGCTCAATCGCGAACTGCATGAGGTCTACGACAACGTGAAGGACTACCTGCAGCGCAATGGCGTGGCGGTGGGCGTGGCCGACCTGATGATGACCGTGCCCAACCGCAGCCTGCGCCTGTTGACCCCGGACGAGCTGCGGCAGTACGGCCTGGACGGTACCAATGCGGTGCAGGACGACCTGGAGCGGATCAAGCAGATGCGCGCCTGCGGCGATGATTTCGTGCAGCGCAAGGATGCCTTCCTGGTGGCCTTCGACCAGCAGTGCAAGCGCGAAGGCGCGGACATGGAATCGATCAACAGCTGCGGCCAGGCATTGAAGCAGCGCTTCGGCTTCCCGGATCCGGTGTGCCCGGAGGAAAGCCCGCTGTCGGAGATCGATGTGGCCACGCTGCCGCCGGCACCGCCGGAGCCGCCGCCGGTGGCCGAGCAGCTGCCCGCGCCGGCCGCCAACGCCGATGCCGGCGCGGTGGAAGGCAGCGTCCACGCACGCTGACGAACCACTCACCGCGCTGGCGTAGACTGCCGTTCTTCCCATCGAACCGGCGGTGTCCATGAAGCGCGTGCTCCTGCTGCTGTCCCTGTTGCCCCTGGCGGCCCTGGCGCAGACGCCTGCGCCGGCCACGCCCGCGCCGGCTCCCGCGCGCCCCGCACCGAGCGCCGCCGGGGCGGCGAAACCGGCAACCGCGACGGCACCGGCGTTGAGCCCCGCGCAGCAGGCGCAGGTGCAGAAGCAGGACGCGGAAATGGGCAGCGCGGCCTTGCAGGCGGCACAGCTGGTCGACGCCAACCGGGCCGCCGAACTGTGGGAGGGGGCCTCGGCCGTCGCCCGGCGCGCTGTGCCCAAGGACGCCTTCGTCAGCCAGCTCGCCGCCGATCGCGCGCGCCTGGGGGCGATGGCCGGCCGTGGCCAGCCGACCATCACCCGGGTCAAGTACGCGGCCGGCGCGGCGGTCCCGGAGGGGCTGTACATCAATGTCAGCTTCCCGACCCGTTTCGCCAACAGTGCCCAGCCGGTACGCGAACTGGTGTCGTTCCGCTTCGACGAGGACCAGACCTGGCGCCTGGCCGGCTACAGCCTGCGTGCGTCCAGCCCCTGACGGAGAGTGAGCATGGCAACCGAACTGACGATGCTGGCCTGGGCGACGCTGCTCGGCTTCGTGTACATCTTTGCCGCATCCACAGTGATTACCCGCGAGCGCGGCATGAAGTGGAATGCCTCGGTGCGCGATGACCAGGGCCGGCCGCTCAGCCCGCTGGCCGGCCGCCTGCAGCGGGCGCAGGGCAACTTCCTGGAGACGTTTCCGTTCTTCGCTGCTGCCGCAATTGCGGTGGTGGTGGCCGGGCGCGGCAGCGACACCACGGCGCTGGCTGCGCAGGCCTACTTCTGGGCACGCGTGGTCTACCTGCCGCTGTATGCCGCGGGCGTGCCCTACGTGCGCAGCCTGGTCTGGCTGGTGTCGCTGCTGTCGATCCTGGCGCTGGTGTTCGCGCTGCTGTGAGCCGGGCCTGATCCAGATCAAGGCCAGTCATGCGCGTGGCGCTATGCTGGCCGCGACTGAATCAACGGCAGGAGGCGCGCATGCGCAGGATGGACGTGGTGGTGGTCGGCGCCGGACCGGCAGGTCTGTGCTTCGCGCGCGCGCTGGCCGGCAGCGGCCTGCAGGTCGGGCTGGTCGAGATTCAGCCGCGCCAGGCCCTGGCCGAAGCCGCCTTCGATGGCCGCGAGATCGCGTTGACCCATGCCTCGCGGCAGAGCATGGAGCAGCTGGGGCTGTGGCAGCGCCTGCCGCACGCCGAAATCGCGGAACTGCGCGATGCCAGGGTGATGAACGGCGGCTCGCCGTTCGCGCTGACCTTCGCCAGCAGCCAGGTCGATGGCCAGCCGCTGGGCTGGCTGGTGCCCAACCATCTGATCCGCCGTGCTGCCTGGGATGCCGTGCAGGACCAGGACGGCCTGGAACTGTTCGACGGGCGCAGGGTGCAGGGCGTACAGGCCGACGCACAGGGCCATGTGGTGACCCTGGACGATGGCAGCAGGCTGCACGCACGGCTGCTGGTGGCCGCCGACAGCCGCTTCTCCGCGACCCGGCGCATGCTCGGCATCGGCGCGCAGATGCGCGACTTCGGCAAGTCGATGCTGGTGTGCCGCATGCAGGTCGAGCGCGACCATCACCACACTGCCTGGGAATGGTTCGGCTACGGCCGCACCATGGCGCTGCTGCCGCTCAACGAGGGCCAGGCATCGGCGGTGATCACGCTGCCGCCGCGGCAGATTGAAGACCTGTTGGCGATGGACGAGGTGGCCTTCGGTGAGGCCATCAGCGCCTGCTTCGAACACCGCCTTGGGCGGATGCAGCCGGTGGCGACGCCGCAGGCCTATCCGCTGGTGGGCGTGTACGCCCACCGGTTCATCGCCGAGCGTTCGGCGTTGATCGGCGATGCGGCGGTGGGCATGCACCCGGTGACCGCGCACGGTTTCAACCTGGGCCTGGCCAGCGCACAGCGACTGGCCAACGGCATCCTGGAACAGCAGCGGCGCAGCGCTGACATCGCTGCGGCCGGCATGCTGGCCGGCTACCAGCGTGGCCACCGGTTGGCGTCGCGGCCCTTGTACGAGGCCACCAATGCCATCGCCAGCCTGTACACCGACGACCGCCGGCCGGCGCGCCTGCTGCGGGCCGCCGGGCTGCGGCTGGCGCAGGGGGTGGCGCCGTTCCGGCAGCTGATCGCCTCGCACCTGACCCAGCGCGTGGCCTGAACCGGCTGGCCACGAGCCGCCTCAGCCGGCGGCCAGCACCCGGATCTGGCTGTCGTTGAACTCGACCACCTGGCCTGCGCGGATCTTGCAGGCCTTGCGCAGCTCGACTTCGCCATCGACCAGGACCAGGCCTTCGCTGATCACCATCTTGGCTTCGCCACCGCTGGTGACCAGGTCGGCCAGCTTGAGCAGCTGCTTGAGTTCGACGTAGTCGCCGTCGAGGTCGAATTCGAGGATCTGCATGGGACGGGGTTTCCTGCGGCAGGCGACGCCGGGCGGGGCCCGGGGCCGGTAAAATGGGGCGCCTATTGTGCGCTACCGCCGGCCGCAACGGGGTGCGGATGGTTTCCTGTACGCATGGTTCAGGATGAGTGCGGTATCATTCCGCTCTGAGCGAGTGAATCTCCCTCCGAACGAGCAGCGCCAGGGCACGCGATAAGAAGGGCGCCCAAAGCGCGGACCATCCCTTTTTTATCGCACTGCCATGCAGATGGCCGTGCCGTTGGAGTTCCCCATGTCCCACGATTCCCAGACGCCGGCCCAGGCGCCGATGCAGTTCGCGCAGCTTGGCCTGTCCGAGTCTGTCATGCAGGCCGTCACCGCCATCGGTTACGAAACCCCGTCGCCGATCCAGGCCGCCACCATCCCGGCGATGCTGGAAGGCCGCGACGTGCTCGGCCAGGCGCAGACCGGCACCGGCAAGACCGCCGCCTTCGCGCTGCCGGTACTGTCCAACATCGACCTGCAGCAGATCAAGCCGCAGGCGCTGGTGCTGGCCCCGACCCGCGAACTGGCCATCCAGGTCGCCGAGGCCTTCCAGTCCTATTCCTCGAAGATCCCCGGTTTCCGCGTGCTGCCGGTCTACGGTGGCCAGCCCTACGGCCAGCAGCTGTCGGCCCTGCGCCGCGGCGTGCACGTCGTGGTCGGTACCCCCGGCCGCGTGATCGACCACCTGGACCGCAGCACCCTGGACCTGTCCGAGCTGAAGACCCTGGTGCTGGACGAAGCCGATGAAATGCTGCGCATGGGCTTCATCGACGACGTCGAAGCGGTGCTGAAGAAGCTGCCGGCGCAGCGCCAGGTCGCGCTGTTCTCGGCGACCATGCCGCCGCAGATCCGCCGCATCGCGCAGACCTACCTGCAGGACCCGGTGGAAGTGACCATCGCGGCCAAGACCACCACCTCGGCCAACATCCGCCAGCGCTACTGGTGGGTGAGCGGCATGCACAAGCTGGACGCGCTGACCCGCATCCTGGAAGTCGAGCCGTTCGACGCGATGATCATCTTCGCGCGGACCAAGGCCGGTACCGAAGAACTGGCCAGCAAGCTGCAGGCCCGTGGCCTGGCCGCTGCCGCGATCAACGGCGACATGCAGCAGGCCCAGCGTGAGCGCACCATCGCCATGCTGAAGGAAGGCAAGCTGGACATCCTGGTCGCCACCGACGTGGCCGCCCGTGGTCTGGACGTGGAGCGCATCAGCCACGTGCTGAACTACGACATCCCGTACGACACCGAAAGCTACGTGCACCGCATCGGCCGTACCGGCCGTGCCGGCCGCAGCGGCGAGGCGATCCTGTTCGCCACCCCGCGCGAGAAGGGCATGCTGCGCCAGATCGAGCGCGCCACCCGCCAGCCGATCGAGGAGATGCAGCTGCCGAGCGTGGAAGCGGTCAACGACAACCGCATCAACAAGTTCACCTCGCGCATCACCGAGACCCTCGGCCAGGGCGGCCTGGACTTCTACCGCCAGCTGCTGGAGCGTTTCGAGGGCGAGCACAACGTGCCGGCCATCGACGTGGCTGCGGCGCTGGCCAAGATGCTGCAGGGCGACACCCCGTTCCTGCTGCAGCCGCCGGTGCGCGCCCCGCGTGAAGAGCGCGCGCCGCGCGAGCGCTTCGAGCGTCCGGAACGTGGCGAGCGCACCGAGCGCGGTCCGCGTTTCGAGCGTGGCCCGCGCCGTGACGATGCCGAGGGCGGCTTCGAGCAGCGCCCGCGCCGTGACGTGCCGCCGCGTGGCGCGCCGGAGCAGGGCATGGAGACCTACCGCATCTCGGTCGGCCACCAGCACGGCGTGAAGCCGGCCAACATCGTCGGCGCCATCGCCAACGAGGCCGGCCTGGAAAGCCGCTTCATCGGCCGCATCGACATCCACGAGGACTTCTCGCTGCTCGACCTGCCGGCGCAGATGCCGTCGGACGTGCTGACCCACCTGCAGAAGGTGTGGGTCTCCGGCCAGCAGTTGCAGATGCGTCCGCTGGCCGCGGGCGAGGACATCAATCCGGCCCCGCGTCCGTTCAAGCCGCGCTTCGACAAGCGCGGTCCGGGTGGCCCCGGTGGTCCGGGTGGTCCGCGCCGCGGTGGCCCCGGTGGTCCCGGCGGTGATCGTGACAGCCGCCCGCCGCGTCGTGATGGTTTCAAGCCGCGCGGTCCGCGCAGCTACTGATACCGGCGCAACTGCTTGAGCAACGCCAGCCTCCGGGCTGGCGTTGTCCGTTGTGGGGCCGCCGATGGAGGCGGTCCCGGCCGCCGGCGGGGCGGCGCAGGCTTCGCATGGCCCACACATCCCCGGCCCTAGGCTGACCGGGTTCCACAGGAGATTGTCACCGCATCACATTCGGGGGGATCCAGGATGGGTAGACGTGGCAGGGACCAACACCGTCGGCGGGTGCCGATGACCCGCGGGCTGGGACTGCGGTTTGCGTTGTTGACAGGCATGGCGATCGGACTGGTCGGGCTGTCGGTCCTGATCCAGGAACTGCAGGCGGCCTCGACCGCCTGGATTGCGGGCCAGGGCTACTGGTCACGCGGGCAGCAGGACGCCACGGCGGCCCTGAGCCGGTACCTGGCCCGCGGCCACCTGCAGGACCTCGAGGATGCGCAGCGGGCACTGCAGGTGCCGTTGGGCGACCTGCAGGCCCGGCTGGCCCTCGAACAACCCGAACCGGACGAGGCGCAGGCCCGGGCCGGCTTCCTGCGTGGGGGCAATGCCCGCGCCGATATTCCGCGGCTGATCTTCTCCTTCCGCCACGCGCGCGACATCGGCGCGTTCCGCGAGGCGACCTGGCTGTGGCGGCAGACCGATGGTGACCTGCTGGCGCTGCAGGCGCTGGCCGACGAACTGCGGCGGCGGCATGGCGCGGGTCCCCTGGATGACGCGTCCCGCGACGGTTACCTGCAACGCCTGCGCGATATCGACCGCGACCTGCGGGCGCAGGCGCAGGCGTTTTCGCAGGCACTGCTGCGCATGGCGCGCGCGGTGCGCATCGCCACCCTCACGGTCGGCGGCCTGTCGGTGCTGCTGATCAGCCTGGTGGCGGTGGGACTGGCGCGGCGCGTGGGCAAGGACCTCACCGAACATGAAAGCCGTTTCCGCGCCGCCTTCTACCAGGCCAACGTCGGCATGCTCAAGCTCGATGCCAGCGGCCGGGTGGTGGAGGCCAACCAGGCGATGGCCGACATTCTCGACCATCGCCGCGATGTGATGCTGCAGATGACACTGGCCGAGCTGCTGATGGAGGGCGAGCTGGTGCTGGACGAGGTGGGCCGGATCGACTGGGAACGGCAGCTGCGTCCCGGCGAACTGCGCTTCCGCCGCCGCGATGGCAGCCTGGTGTGGGGGGCGCTGGAGCGGCACCGGCGTGCGCAGCGCCAGCGACGGTCTTTCGGTGTTCGCCATCGTCGAGGATGTGAGCCAGAACCACGCGCTGGCGCGTGAGATCGAACACCACGCCAGCCACGATCCGCTCACCGGGCTGATCAACCGCCGCGAGATCGAGCGGCTGCTGGAAAATGCGCTGCTGCAGGTGCGGGGCGAGGGCGGCACGCACGCGCTCGGGTACATCAACCTGGATCATTTCAAGCTGGTCAACGACAGCTTCGGGCATGCTGCGGGCGACCAGATGCTGCGCAGCTTCGCCGAGTACCTGGTCGGCGCGGTGCGCGACGGCGACTGGGTCGGCCGCCTGGGTGCGGACGAATTCGCGGTGTTCCTGGCCCGCGCCAACCAGGATGAAGCCAAGCGCGTGCTGCAGCGGTTGATCCGCAACCTCGGCCAGGCCACCTTCCCGATCAGCGAAGGCAGCCCGCAGCTGAGCTGCAGCGTCGGAGTGGTCGAGGTGACCGCCGAGGCGCCGGATGTGAACTGGCTGATGAGTGCGGCTGACAGCGCGTGCTATGCGGCCAAGCAGGCCGGCCGCAACCGCGTGCACTGCTTCAATGAGAACCGCCTGGCGCTGGACGAACGGCGGCTGGAGGCCGAGCGGCTGCAGCGGGTCAGCCGGGCGATGGCCGAGAACCGCATGCTGCTGTATGCGCAGCGCATCGCCAGGGTCGGCGATCCGACCTACCTGCATTACGAAGTGCTGGTGCGCATGCGCGATACCGACGGCGCGCTGCACCTGCCCGGGCAGTTCATGCCCGCGGTGGAGCGCTATGGCATGGCGGTGGTACTGGATCGGCATGTGCTGGGCCTGCTGTTCCGCCACCTGCAGGTGTGCCCGGCGCATGTGCGCCAGCTCGGCCTGTGCAACGTCAACGTGTCGGCCCAGTCCATCGCCGAGCCGGGGTTCCTGGCCTTTGTCTGCGACCTGCTGGAGCGCAACCGGGCGCTGGCCTCCAAGCTGTGCTTCGAGATCACCGAGACCGCGGCGATCAGCAACCTGAGCCAGGCCCGTGCGTTCATCGATGCGGTCAAGGCGCGCGGTTGCCGCATGGCGCTGGACGACTTCGGTTCGGGGCTGTCGTCGTTCGGCTACCTGCGCCAGCTGCCGGCGGACATGCTCAAGATCGACGGGGCCTTCGTGCGCGACATGGACACCGATCCGGTCAGTCGTGCCAGCGTGCGCGCGATCAGCGAGCTGGGCCGGGAGCTGCAGATGGAGGTGGTGGCCGAATGGGTGGAGACCGCCGACGTGGCCGAGGCACTGACCGCCCTGGGCGTGCAGGGGCTGCAGGGGTATGCCATCGAGCGCCCGCAGCCGCTGGAGCGGCTGACCCTGGCCGACCTGCGGCCGGTGCGCCTGGTGGCGGGCCCGGGCTCGCCGGCAGCCGGCTGAACGCCATTGAGGATGCGGCCGGCCTGGCCTGTTGCGGCCGCCGGCCCCCTGGCCTACACATCGCCGGCCCGTTGCACTGCGATAATGCCGGCAGGGGCGACGCGCAATGGGCGCGGACGTAAGCAGGAACGGGACGCGGCGTGGTCGGCAGGCAGGTGCGGTTCGAATCAGGGGCGGTGCTGGTCGTGCTGCTGGTGTGGTTGGCGCTGCCGTGGCTGGGCCACGCGCGCAGTGTCGAGGCCGGGCGTGACTACCTGCTGGTCGGTGCCGCCACCGCAGAGCCCACCCCCCATCGCGCCTGTACGCCGGAGATGCTGGCCGGGCCGCGCCAGCAGGTGACGGTGCAGGCGCCGGCCGCCGGCTGGTCCGGCGAGCCGCAGGCGCTGGACGTCTTCAATGTATTCGCCGGAGAAGTCCGCCTGCAGCATGGCGACCGCGAGATCTGCGGCAACATGCAGGACGCGCGGACCCGCGATTCACGCTTCCGCGCCGGTATCGGCATGGTTGCGGTGCCCAAGGCGGGCAGCCACGAACCGTTCCGGGTGTCCTGGCAGGTGCCGCTGAAGGCGCGCTGGGTACCGACCCTGCGGCTGGGTGCGCCCAGCCCGGTGCAGCAGAACGATACCGCCCGGCTGCTGGTGCGAGCGGCCTGCATCGCGGTGGCGATCGCCCTGGCCCTGTCGGCGCTGATGGCCTACCTGACTACCCGCGATCGCAGCTTCCTGATCTACATCGGTTCCACCCTGGTACTGGTGCTGTGGCAGGCCATCCTCGGCGGGCTCGGCGGATACCCGGAGCCGTGGCTGCGGGTCGGCGAACGCGGCGCCTGGTGGCTGCTGGCGCTGACCGCCGCCACCCAGGCGCTGGTGCTGCCGGCGCTGTGGCGCCTGAACGGTGGCGACCGGGTGCTGCCGCGGTCGCGGCTGGGGCAGCAGGTGGTGCTGTGGGGGCTGCTGGCGTTGGCGGCGCTGGTGCCGTGGCTGCCGCGCAGCGGCCTGGGCGTGGTGGCCCAGCTGCTGGAGGGCACCTTCGTGCTGGGCTGCGCGCTGTCACTGGCGATGGGCATCTGGGCGCGCTGGCGCGGCGATGTCTGGTCGCTGGCCGGGCTGGCCGCGCTGGCGCCGATGCTGGTGCTGATCAGCGCCGATGCGGCCAGCGCGCGCTGGCTGATGGAGTACCGGGTGGAAGCGCTGCAGCTGGCGGTGACCTGGCTGCTGATGATGGCTGCCTACGCGCTCAACCTGCGCCTGGGGCGGCTGCGCCAGCAGCGCGACGAGATGCGCCAGCTGGCCGAGACCGACATGCTGACCGGACTGCCCAACCGGCGTGCCGGCCTGCACCAGCTGGGCCAGCACCTGCAGCGGGTGCAGCGTGACGGCGGCGCACTGGTGATCGGCTTCCTCGACATCGATCTGTTCAAGGACATCAACGACCGCCATGGCCATGAGGTCGGCGACCAGGTGCTGGTGGCGGTCGCGCGCGCCCTGCGCGCGGCAGTGCGCAGCCAGGACCAGGTAGTGCGGATGGGCGGCGAGGAGTTCCTGCTGCTGTTGCCGGGCATGCCGCGCGGGATCGCCGCGGAGCGGCTCGAGCGCCTGCGCCAGCGCATCACCGACAGCTGCCGCGACCTGCAGGTGCCCGGCCTGGAAGTGACGGCCAGCATCGGCATGGCGCAGTGGCGGCCGGACGGGGACGACCTGGCCGCCCTGCTGCGGCGCGCCGACCATGCCATGTACGTGGCCAAGCGCAGTGGCCGCAACCGGGTGTTCGACGGCGAAACCGACGATCCATCGGCCGCCGCATGAGCCGGGGAGGCGGCAATGCCGGATAATGGGGCGATGACCACCCGACTCAACAAACATATCGCCGAGACCGGCTTCTGCTCCCGCCGCGAGGCCGATCGCCTGATCGCCGCCCGCAGGGTCACCGTCAATGGCCAGCCCGCCGGTACCGGCGCCGTGGTCGGCGAGGACGACACGGTGCTGGTCGACGGCCAGCCGCTGCGCGTACGCACCGCACGCAGGCCCGGTGCCCGCCGCCACGTCTATATCGTGCTGAACAAGCCGGTCGGGGTTACCTGCACCACCGAAACCTCGGTCAAGGGCAACATCGTCGATTTCGTCGGCCACGAGCAGCGCATCTTCCCGATCGGCCGCCTGGACAAGGACTCCGAAGGCCTGATCCTGATGACCAGCAACGGCGACATCGTCAACCAGATCCTGCGGGCCGAGAACGGCCACCAGAAGGAATACCTGGTGGCGGTGAACAAGCCGGTCACCGACGAGTTCCTGCGTGGCATGGCCCGCGGCGTGCGCATCCACGACCAGATGACGCTGCCGTGCCGGACCTCGCGGATCGCCAAGTTCGGTTTCCGCATCACCCTGCAGCAGGGCCTGAACCGGCAGATCCGCTTGATGGCCGCCGAGTTCGGCTACCGCGTGACCCAGCTGCGCCGCGTGCGCATCGACAACATCAAGATCGGTGCGCTGAAGCCGGGGCAGTGGCGCAACCTGACCGAGCAGGAACTGCACGGGCTGTTGCCGCAGCAGCAGGACTGGTAGCAGCAGGCGCCGGGACGGCGGCCGGCTTCGGCTAGACTCTGCGGCGACCTGCCGGAACATGACGCTGCATGATCAAGCCCGACAAGCCCGCCAACGAAGCGCTCCGCCTGGAAGCGCTGTACCGCTACCGCATCCTTGATTCGGAACGGGAGCGGTCCTTCGACGATCTGGTCGCCATCGCCAAGGCGGTGTGTGGCACGACGATGGCCGCCGTGACCCTCATCGACGTCGAGCGGCAGTGGTTCAAGTCGATACAGGGCATCGATGCCGCCGAGACCCTGCGCAGCGAATCGATGTGCGGCCACGCGATCCTGCAGCCGCAGCAGATCATGGTGGTGGAGGACGCATTGCAGGATGCGCGCTTCCACGACAACCCGGTCGTCACCGGTGATCCGTACGTGCGCTTCTACGCCGGCGCGCCGCTGATCAGCAGCGACGGCCTGCCACTGGGCACGCTCTGCGTGTTCGATGCGCGGCCGCAGCACCTGGCCGCCGACAAGGCCGAGGCGCTGGCCGCGCTGTCCAGGCAGGTGATGCTGGTGATGGAGCTGCGGCGCTTCGCACTGGACATCCAGCGGCACATGCTTGAGCGCGAGGATTACGAGCGGTTGCTGTCGGACTACCACGATGTGCTGCTGGCGCAGAATGCCGACCTGGCCGAGCAGAGCCGCACCGATGCATTGACCGGGCTGCCCAACCGGCGCGCGCTGGCCGCCGCGCTGCAGGAGGCCGTGGCGGCCACCGACGGGCCGCCCCGCCAGACCTGCGTTGCGCTGGTGGATATCGACCACTTCAAGCACATCAACGATTTCCAGGGCCATGCGACCGGCGACCGGGTGCTGGCCGAGCTGGGGGTGATGCTGCGCTCGCATTTTGCCGGGCGCGGCATGGCCGCCCGCTATGGTGGCGAGGAGTTCGTGGTGCTGATGCCGGAGGCAGAGCTGCGGACGGCCGAGCTGCAGTGCGAATTCCTGCGCGTGGCGGTCTCCAACCTGCCGTTCGGCTTCCCGGTGACGGTGAGCATCGGTGTTGCCCAGCATCAGGCGGGGGAGACGCCCGAGCAGACCCTGGCGCGGGCCGACGCGGCGCTGTACCGGGCCAAGGGCGGCGGCCGCAACCGGGTCGAGGTTGCCGGGTAGCCTTCGGCGGTGGCCTGGTCGCAGCAGGTGCGACCGCGACGGACGACCATGGACGTCCTGCCTTCGCGGATCCCGACCATGCTGCAGACCCTGGCCGTCGCCCATTACCGTTCATTGCATGGGCTGGTACTGCCGCTGCAGCAGCTCAATGTGGTCACCGGTGACAACGGCAGCGGCAAGTCCAGCCTGTACCGCGCGCTGCGCCTGCTGGCGGAAACCGCGCAGGGCGGCGTCGCTGCCGTGCTGGCGCGGGAAGGCGGGCTGGGGTCGGCGCTGTGGGCCGGCCCGGAACAGCTGGACAGGCGCGTACAGGCCGGCGAGTTGCCGCTGCAGGGCGGGCCGCGGCAGGCCCCGGTAGGGCTCAGGCTGGGCTTCAGCACCGGCGATTTCGGCTATGCCATCGATCTTGGCTATCCACCCCCCAGCCGTTCGGCGTTCGCGCTGGATCCGCAGATCAAGGCCGAGGCGATCTGGGCCGGACCGTTCCTGCGCAGCGCGACGCTGCTGGTCGATCGTCGCGGTGCGCTGGTGCGGCAGCGGCATGCCCGCGGCTGGGACGTGGTGGATGATCATCTGTCGGTGTTCGACAGCCTGTTCACCCAGGTGGGCGATCCACAGCGCATGCCCGAAGCGATCGCGCTGCGCGAGTACATCCGGCGCTGGCGTTTCTACGACCATTTCCGCAGCGATGCCGACGCGCCGGCACGGCAACCGGCGATGGCCACGCGCACGCCGGTGCTGCATCACGATGGACGTGACCTGGCCGCAGCGTGGGTGACCATCCTGGAGATCGGCGATCCGCAGGCGCTGGCGGCCTGCGTCGATGATGCGTTCCCAGGCGCTACGGTCAGCTACGTGGAAGCCGAGGGCCGGCTGCTGCTCCGCTTCCATCAGCCCGGGCTGCTGCGCCCGCTGGCGATGAGCGAACTGTCCGATGGAACGCTGCGCTTCCTGTTGCTGGCCGCCGCGCTGCATACCCCGCGGCCGCCACCGCTGCTGGTGCTCAACGAGCCGGAGACCAGCCTGCACCCGGACCTGCTGCCGGCGCTGGCACGCCTGATCATCGCCGCCAGCGCACGCAGCCAGGTCTGGGTGGTGTCACATGCCAGCCGCCTGATCGCCGCGCTGGCCCAGGCAGACGGGTGCCACGCGCTGCATCTCTACAAGGAGCACGGGCGGACCCTGCTGAGCGGCCAGGGCCTGCTGGATGCACCGGCATGGCACTGGCCGCAGCGCTGAGAGCGGCCGCCTGCGCACCGCCACGGCCCGCCGGCACTCAGTCGGCGATGTTGCGCGCTTCGGCGGTGCCGAGAATCTCCGGGTGCTGCACGCGCGTGCGGCGGTTGAGCAGCGGGTGCAGGAACACCGCGCCCACGATGATCGCCACGCCCAGGTAGAACCACGGAGTGACTTCATGCTGCTCACGCAGCAGCAGCACGGCCAGGACCACGGCGTAGACCGGTTCCAGGTTGGTCACCAGCTGCACGGTGTAGGCACTGAGATGGCGCAGCGCCACCAGTGCCAGCGCGAACGGCAGCAGGGTGCAGGCACCGGCCAGAACCAGCAGCAGGATGCCATCGTGCAGGTCGGGAATGATCCACAGCGGGCTGGCCAGCGCCGGCAGCAGGTAGGGCATCAGCGGCGCGAGCAGGGTGAGGGTGAGGGTACCGGCGCCCAGCTCCAGCGCGGTGACCGTCAGCGGATCGGCGTGGCTGACCATGCGCTTGTTGAGCGAGCCGAACACCGCCACCAGCAGCGCCGACAGCGCGCCGATCACAATGCCCAGGCGCATGCCGTCCGGCACGCCGCCCACCACCAGCGCCACACCCGGCAGCACGGCCAGGCCGAAGGCCAGTTCGCGCAGCTGGAACGGGCGCTTGGCCACCCACGGTTCGATGATCGAGGTGAACACCGGCGCCAGCGCGATGCAGGTGGCCGCCACCGAAGCATTGGCCAGCTTCACCGCGCCGTAGAAGGTCAGCCAGTGCAGGGCGACCAGCGCGCCGATGCCGGCGTAACCGGCTGCCAGCCGCAGCGGCAGGGTGCGCAGCCCGCGCCAGACCCGCGGCAACAGCGCCAGCATCGCCACCACCAGCAGCATGCGCCACCACACCAGCGGCAGCGCCGGCAGGGTGATCAGCTTGCCGAGGATGGCGGTAACGCCCCACAACAGGACGCAGAAATGGATCTGCCACAGCGCTTTGCGGGTGTCGGGTGTGCTCATCGGCGTATTGTGAGGCAAGCGTGCGCCGTGCGGGATGCCGCGATGCCCTGACCGCGGGGTTATCGCCGAACGGGGGCGCCGGGCGCGTCGCAGCGGCGCTGCAATGCCATCGCGGCCGCCGGGTTGCGGACCTTGCCGGCACCGATGCACAGCAGGTAGACCTCACGCGGGGCCGCTTCGGCCGGCGCGGCCAGGCAGGGCAGGTCCGTCACCGGCGTACCGCTGGCCCAGCACCGGGCACGGTCCGCCCACCGCTGCTGCACGCTTGCCGGCAGGCCTTCGTTCAAGCGGGCCTGGCTGCGCTTGATCCGCGCGTACACGAAGCCGGCGCTGAGATCACCGTGCAGCGGCGCCTCGTCGCTGTCCTCGATCACCAGCGCGACGCCATGCCGGCGCGCGGCCTCGACCAGGGCCGGCCCCTGCACCGTGGCATTGCGCACTTCCAGTGCGTGCTGCAGCGGCACGCCGTCCCAGCGGTCCGGCAGCTGCGCCATGAACGCATCGAGGGCCGCTGCGTCGGCCGGATGGTGGGGATCGAACTGCCACAGCAGCGGGCCCAGCCGGTCGGCCAGCGCCGCGGCCGCCTGCAGGAACGGCGCGGCCGCCTCGACGCTGGAGGACAGGTCGCGGCGCTGCACCAGATAGCGCGGCGCTTTCATCGAGAAACGGAAGCCGGCAGGGGTCTGCGCGGCCCATTGCGCGCACTGCGCCGGCGTCGGCGTGCGGTAGAACGTGCCATTGATCTCGATGCAGCGCAGCGCGCGGCTGGCGTGGGCCAGCTCCTCGCGCTGGACCAGCCCGGCCGGGTAGAACACGCCGCCGCGCCACGCGGGGAACACCCAGCCGCCGATGCCGCAGCGGATCGGCGCCGCCGCCGCCCGTGCCGTCATGCGCTGTGTTCCGCGCGCCACGGGTCGTAGCTGCCGAACCACCACAGGTAGCCTTCCGGGTCGGCACAGGCGTAGCCACGGCCACCGTACGCCTGGTCGGCGATGTCGATGACGATGCGCGCGCCGGCCGCCCTGGCACGCGCGTAGTGCGTGTCGACGTCATTGACGATCACGCAGGCGCTCTGCGTCTGCCGTCCGTCGACCTCGTCAGGCATGACCGCCAGCCTGGCCCATTCGCCGCCGTTGCTGGTCGAACCGAGCATGATCATGCCGTGGCCGAACACCAGTTGTGCGTGATGTACGGTATCGCCGTCGGCGTACACCGCCTGCGCGTGGAAGCCGAACGCACGCTGCAGCCAGTCGATGGCGGCGAGGGCGTCGCGGTAGCGCAGGCACGGAATGATGGTGGAGCCGCTGCTGGTCTGGCCTTCTGCATCCATGACACCCCTCCTATGGCACAGGGCAGGCTGCGCCCGTGGCCGTTACCATCGCGCGAAACCCTGGTGACGGCCTGCACATGGCCGCCACCCCTGTTCGGAGATCGTGCTGGATGAAAACCTGGATTGGAGGAGCCGTGCTGCTGGCGTGCACGACCATGGCGAGCGCTGCCACCCCGGCGCAGCTGCAGGACCTGGATGCGACGGTCGAGCGCGTGCGCGCGCAGTTCGACGTGCCCGGCATCGCCGTGGCGGTGGTCAAGGATGGCGAGGTGGTGCTGGAACGCGGCTGGGGCGTGCGCGAGCAGGGCAAGCCGGAACCGGTGCAGGCCGATACACTGTTCGCCATCGCTTCCAACACCAAGGCCTTCACCGCAACCTCGCTGAATCTGCTGGCCGAGGACGGCAAGCTGAAGATGGACGACAAGGTGATCGACCATCTGCCGTCGTTCCGCATGTCCGACCCGTTCGTGACCGGGCAGATGACCCTGCGTGACCTGCTGTCGCACCGCAGTGGCCTGGGCCTGGGCGCGGGTGACCTGCTGTTCTGGCCGACCACCTCCTACAGCAATGCCGAAGTGGTGCAGCGGCTGGGCCAGGTGCCGCTGAAGGGCGGTTTCCGCGAGCGCTATGCCTACGACAACATCCTGTATGCCGTGGCCCAGCAGGTGATCGAGCAGGTCTCGGGCATGAGCTACCAGCAGTTCCTGCAGACCCGCATCTTCGACAAGGTGGGCATGGCCGGCACGCGCTACAACGCCGATCACCTGAAGCCGGGCGACAAGGCTGCGGTCGGCCACGCCAAGTACGATTTCAAGGACCTGCGCACCGTTGCTCCGCTGACCTGGTCCAACAATGCCGGCGCCGGTGGCATCTATTCCAGCGCGCACGACATGGCGCGCTGGATGCAGGTGCAGCTGGCTGAGGGCAAGCTGGCCGATGGCACCGCGCTGTTCACCGACAAGAGCCAGCAGCAGATGTGGCGGATGATCACCCCGCAGTCGATCCCGGCGCCGAGCGTGCCGGAGCTGGCACCGGCGCGGGCCAACTTTGCCGGTTACGGCGAAGGCTGGAGCCTGAGCGATTACCGTGGCCAGAAGCTGGTCTGGCACACCGGTGGCTGGCCGGGCATGGTTTCGCGGCTGACCCTGGTGCCGGGCGAGAAGCTGGGCGTGGTGGTGCTGACCAACCAGGAAGTGGGCGCGGCGTTCAACGCGATCACCCTGAGCGTGCTCGATGCCTATCTGGGCGGCGAGAAGCACGACTGGGTGGACGCCTATGCCAAGGCCGTGGCCAAGGGCCAGGACAAGGCCGACGAGGCCTGGGCCAAGCACCAGAGCGCGCGCGACAAGGGCAGCAAGCCGTCGCTGGCACTGGCCAGCTACACCGGCACCTTCCGTGACCGCTGGTATGGCGACATGCAGATCAGTGCCGGGGGCAAGGGCCTGCGCCTGCGCTTCATGAAGACCGCGCAGCTGAACGGCCGCCTGGAGCACTGGCAGCACGACACGTTCATCGTGCGCTGGGATGACCGTTCGCTCAACGCCGACGCGTTCGTCAATTTCAGCCTCGACCCGGACGGCAAGGTACGCGAGGTGCGCATGCAGGCGATCTCCGACCTGACCGATTTCAGCTTCGATTTCCAGGACCTGCTGTTCACCCCGGTCAGTCCGTGAGGGGAGCGCCGGGCCATGCCCGGCGAGCGCGCAGCGCGGGATACACGCCGGGCATGGGATACTCCCCGCGCTGATCTGGCGAGGGAATGTGATGTTCCGTTGGTTTGAATCCCTGATTCCGGTGTTCCCGCCCGTGGACGGCCGCATGCCGCCACAGAAGGTGCTGCCGTTCTACCTGCACTACCTGCGGCCGGTGTGGCCAGTGCTGCTGGCCACGCTGATCGCCGGCCTGCTGCTGGCGCTGGTGGAAGTGGCGATGTTCGATTACCTGGGCCGCATCGTCGACATGGTCGCCGAACAGCCCGGTGCCGGCTTCTTCCAGCGCCACGCCAACGAGCTGGGCTGGATGCTGTTCATCACCGTCATCGCGCGGCCGATCCTGGTCGGCCTGCACAACCTGCTGGTCAACCAGGCCATCGTGCCGGGGCTGAGCAACCGTTCGCGCTGGCTGATGCACAACTACGTGGTGCGGCAGAGCCTGAACTTCTTCCAGAACGATTTTGCCGGCAGCGTCGCCAACCGGGTCATGCAGACCGGTACGTCACTGCGCGAGTCGGCCGTGCAGATGGTCGATTCGCTCTGGTACATCGTGGTCTACACCGGCACCGCGCTGTACCTGTTCGCACAGGCCGACTGGCGGCTGATGGTGCCGCTGATCCTGTGGCTGCTGGCCTATGTGGTGATCCTGATCTACTTCGTGCCGCGCGCGAAGGAACGGGCCTGGATCGCCTCGGAAGCACGGTCCAAGGCGATGGGCCGGATCGTGGACGGCTATACCAACATTCCCACGCTGAAGCTGTTCGCCCATGGTGGCCGCGAGCAGGCCTACGTGGCCGAATCGATCCAGGAACTGGCGGTCAAGCACCGCGCGCAGACCCGGGTCACCACCGGCATGGACCTGACCATCGCCATCGTCAACGGGTTCCTGATTGCCGGCACCTGCGGCCTGGCCCTGTGGCTGTGGAATGGCGGGCACATCACGGTCGGTGCGATCACCCTGGCCACCGGCCTGGTGATCCGCATCCACAACATGTCCGGCTGGATCATGTGGACCATCAACGGCATCTTCGAAGACATCGGCACGGTGCAGGATGGCATCACCACCATCGCCCAGCCGTTGACCGTGCAGGACCGCGAGGACGCCACCCCGCTGCGGGTGACCCAGGGCGGCGTGCACTTCCAGGACATCCACTTCCATTACGGCAAGAAGGGCGGCGTGATCGCCGGCCTCGACCTGGTGGTGAAGCCGGGCGAGAAGATCGGCCTGGTCGGCCCGTCCGGTGCCGGCAAGTCGACCCTGGTCAACGTGCTGCTGCGGCTGTACGACCTGGAAAGCGGCCGCATCCTGATCGATGGCCAGGACATCGCCCATGTCACCCAGGAAAGTCTGCGCCAGCAGATCGGCGTGGTGACCCAGGACACCTCGCTGCTGCACCGTTCGATCCGCGACAACCTGCTGTACGGCCGTCCCGATGCCACCGAAGCGCAACTGCATGCGGCGGTGACCAAGGCGCGCGCGGCCGCTTTCATCGATACGCTGGTGGACGGGCAGGGCCGTCGTGGCTACGACGCGCATGTCGGCGAGCGCGGCGTGAAGCTGTCCGGCGGCCAGCGCCAGCGCATCGCCATTGCCCGCGTGCTGCTGAAGGATGCGCCGATCCTGGTGCTGGACGAGGCAACCTCGGCGCTGGATTCGGAAGTGGAAGCGGCGATCCAGGACAGCCTGGACGAACTGATGGGCGGCAAGACAGTGATCGCGATCGCGCACCGGTTGTCGACCATCGCGCGGATGGACCGGCTGGTGGTGATGGACCAGGGGCGGATCGTCGAGACCGGCACCCATGCCGAGCTGATCGATGCCGGTGGCCTGTATGCACGCCTGTGGGCGCGGCAGACGGGAGGCTTTGTCGCCGCCGATCAATAGTTTCCTGTGTAGAACAGTGGGAACCGGCCGATACTGAATGTAGTCGATGATTAATCGTCGGCAGTCAAGTTGATTCGACTCACGGATGAGGACGTGAATGGCCAGACCTTTTACGCGTAGTACTAGTACTTTCGTAATGGCGTTGCTGAGAGGCTATGAAAGGGACGGACTCTCTTTCGATCAGTTGGTTGTCGAATTGTTGCGCTATGCGCAGCAGCCTGATGCAGAACTTGAAGGCGTGAAGTACAGGCCAAACGGTGTTCGTGAGGCTGGTGACAGCCCATGGTTCCGCGATCATGTAGAGCGACAATTGAACATATTGAGTTCGCTCGGACTCGTTAGCCGGCGGGGCGACCAGTGGCTGCTGAAGGCTCAAGAATCTCAGTCGACTCCGGGTGTCGAACTGGATCCTCTTTCCAGAGTGCAGGACGAAACCGGACTGGATTTGATGAGCTCTGGAAAGGGGCTGGCTCAGGTTCTTGCGCACCCCTCCTTGTTCTGCCTTCCTGAAGAGGACTTTCATACGCTCGTTGATCGCGCATTTGAGGAACTGCCATGAGCGCTGAGATAAGTGTCGTGGACTGTCTGGGCCTGCTTGCGAGCAAGGTCGCCCCGAACGTATTTGACGTCTCCAGTGGTCAGTATCATGTCAGCTTGAGGGACCAGGTTGTGCGAGGGCGTCTCCTGGTTGGTGACATCATCTCAATGGATCCAGATTTCAGTTCATTGCTCGTGGTGGGTGGGGGCGTAGCCGGCCTTGCCGTTGCAGTGACAGCGGCCGAAGCAGGGAAGAAGGTTGTTGTGCTTGAGCAGAGCAGATTTCCGTTATCAAAGCAGGTTGGCGTGCATTCGCGCTTCGTTGGACCGTTCATGTACGAATGGCCTTGGAAGTTCAGTCGAAGCCAGGTGTACCCGCCAGTAGATGCAACTTGCTGGCCGAAATTTTCGGGCTGCCCACCCCTCACGTCATTTGACCCCGTCAGCGCAGCCGATTTTGCAAAGGAAGTCCAACGGTGGTTTGACAAGGCGTTGGGGGACCATGCTCATTTACACCTTGCAACACGCCTGGATCGTTCGCTTCAGAAACGTGTGAAGGACTTTATTAAAGCGGGATTCTCAAGTGCGGGTGAGCTTGATCTTGCCGGAATGACATGGCATCGCACCAGACCGTCTGCGGGTTCGATCAAACCGGCTTACATCATTCTTGCCGCAGGTATGGGAGCAGAGAACTGTTCACTGCCTGAACATGATGGATCGAAAGTGATCCGCGGAGCGTCGTTTCGAGGAACTCCGTTCTGGAAGAATGATAGCTTGCGTAAGCATGCGGACGCTGGCCGAGATGTGGTCGTCGTTGGCGGTGGTGATGGTGCATTACAGGATGTGCTGCGCGCGCTTACTCCCGACGCACACCCTCTGCAGACTCTACGACGTCTAGAGTCTTGTCCTGTCGTCAAGGCATTTTTGGAAGGCGTCGGCGAACGGTTGCGTACCATCGAATTGCAGGGGCGACTAATGGCGACCTGGAGATGGAATCCGGCTGTTTGGGAGAGCGTAGATAACTTGTGTAGCGAGGTCGCCAGCAGTCTTGCCAAAAACAGCATGGTGAGAAGTGCAGTTCTCGGAACTTTGAGGCGTCAGAAGCGAGGCGGCGTTCAAAAGGTGACGCTATTGGTCAAGTACGACTACTTCGATAAAGCTTATCTTCTCAATCGGTTTCTGGTTCATCTGATTTCCCACATTTTCAAGACATTAGAGGCGAAGAGTCAGTCGCATGATCGTGTCGCTCTGGATATCAAATGGAATGCGTCAGTTGAGGGTGTCCAGAATAGGCCTTCTGATCAGTACCGGGTGCACTACGAAATAAATGGCATTGGGATGGCAGTCGATGCGGCATATGTTGCTGTTCGTTTCGGGATCGACAGAAAAACTATTCCCGGCCTTCAGATGGTCCATTTAAGTGGTGATGACCAGAAGCAGCGCACAAGTCTGAGTAGAGTTCCACTCCCATACGCGGTGTGAACGTACAAGAAAACGGCCCGGGTTTCCCCGGGCCGTTCCATTTCCAGCTCACACCCGATCAATCACTCGATCGGCTGGTCCAGCATCAGCTGGCGCGCGAAGCGCACCGGCGGCGCGCCGTAGGACAGCATCTGGTCGTGGTAGGCCTTCAGGTTGAACTTGTCGCCCAGCTTGTCCTGCATCGCCTTGCGGGTGTCGAAGTGTTCCTGCGCACCGACGAAGTAGGTCGGCAGCTGCGCCGAGGTCAGCTGCGCGCGCACCCACTTGCCCGAGGCTTCGCTTTCCTGCTGGAACGCGTCGTGGGTCATCAGGTGCATCGCCTGTTCGCGGGTCCAGTTGTCCACGTGCACGCCCTGGTCCAGGATCGCGTTGGAGATCGTGCGCAGGTAGAACTTCAGCTGCACCAGGTGGAACAACGGGTCATTGTTGAGGTACCCCTGCTCCTGCATCATGCGCTCGGTGTAGACCGCCCAGCCTTCGGCGAACAGGCCCGAACGCAGCACCGCACGCAGGGTCGACGGGAACTTGGCCGAGTGCCAGCCTTCCAGGTAGTGGCCCGGGGTGCCTTCGTGGATGCTCAGCAGGTGGATCATGCGCGAGTTGTACTCACGCAGGAACGAGTCGACCTGCTTGTCGTTCCAGTCGTCCGGAATCGGCGAGACGGCGTAGAAGGTCTTCAGGTTCTTGTCCAGCGGGCCCGGCGAATCGCAGTAGGCCACGGCCACGCCGCGCTGGAATTCGGGCATCAGGATGATGTCCACCGGTGCATCGGGCAGGGTCATCAGATCGTGCTCGCGCACGAACGCGGTGGACTGCTCCAGCGCCGCCTTGGCATCGTCGACCACCTTGTCACGCGCCGGCTTGTCGGCGTACGCCAGTTCCAGCGCGGCCTCGATCGCCTTCTGCTGCTGCTCGTCGGTCGGCTGCGCCGGCATCTCCGGTGCGCCCGGCTTGTCCTTCAGCACGGTCTGCGCGATGCCATACATGTCTTCGCGCACGCGCTTGAGTTCGGCGCGTGCACGCTCGCCGATCTCCTGGCGCGACAGCGACGAGTTCAGCGCGAACTTCAGCTTCTGGTCGTACTTTTCCGCACCGATGCGGAAATCGCCCTTGGCATTCGGCACCAGGGTCTTGTCCAGCCAGGTCTGCTGCTCGTCCACGGCCTTCTTCAGGCCATCAATGGCCGCCTGCAGGCGCTGCTGGTCGGCCTGCGGCAGTTCGCCGATGTGCGGGGTGATGAAGGTATCGACGATGCTGAGGATGCCCTTGTTCTGCTTGGCCACCGTCTCGGCGTGGATCTTCGGCACGCGGGCCGGGTCCAGGTTCTCGCGGGCCTGGGCGAAGATCGCCGGCAGCTTCTCCATGCGCGCGGTCGCGGCCTTCAGGCGCTCGGGCAGCGGGGCGAACTCACGCGCCATCAGGCCGTAGATCGCGCTGCCGGCCAGGCCGTTGTACAGCTGCGGGTCCCACTTGCCAGACTGCATGATCTCGGCATTCCAGATTTCCGACTGCAGCTGGTTGCGCAGGATCGCCGCGTCCACCTGGTTCTCGCGGCCGAGCTTGGCCACCTCGATCTTGTCCAGCTCGCCCAGCAGCGCCTTGTAGGCGGCCAGGGTCTTCTGCTGGCCGGCGGCGCTCAGATCGTCGATCTCGCTGTCGTAGCGGTGGTCGCCGATCTGGGTGGCGCTGACCGGGGACAGCTGCATCCAGGTGTCCAGTGCGCGCTTGGACAGGTCGGCGAAGGCGGCATCGACCGCGGCGTCGGCGGCCTGCTGGCCGGTGGCGGCGGTGGAGCCGGGGGTCGGGGCGTCGGCCGGCTGGCAGCCGGCGAGGGCGGCGACCAGGGCGAGGGCGAGGAGATGCGGGCGCATCGGCGTTCCTGTACTGGGGTCAATGCCCGAGCATAGGCCGCCGGGACTGCTTTGTCCCCGTGCCATAGGATTACCATGGGCGCAGACAAGGACCCTCCAGCGGAGCGCAGGACATGCAATATCAAGGAAGCTGCCATTGCGGCAGGATCGCATTCACCGTACAGGCCGAGGCACCGATCAGCGAGGTCATCGACTGCAACTGCTCGATGTGCCGTCGCCGCGGCAGCCTGCTGTGGTTC
The DNA here is from genome assembly GCF_030549525.1 of Stenotrophomonas sp. 704A1. NCBI lineage: Bacteria > Pseudomonadati > Pseudomonadota > Gammaproteobacteria > Lysobacterales > Lysobacteraceae > Stenotrophomonas > Stenotrophomonas tuberculopleuritidis. The sequence continues at coordinate 1,425,897 of NZ_CP130831.1, forward strand.
GCTCCGCGCGAGGCGTTCCAGCTGGGCACCGACCCTGCCGACGTGGCGACCTATCAGTTCAATACCCACCACATCGATCACCATCATTGCCGCGAATGCGGCACAGCACCGTACAGCGAAGCGGTGGACCCGCGCAGCGGCCTGCCGATGGTGGCGATCAACGTGCGCTGCCTGCCGCAGGTGGATCTGGGTGGCCTGTCGGTCACCGCCTTCGATGGAGCCTCGCGATGACCTCGCCGCGCGCGTGGCTGCGCGTGGTCGCGGCACCGGCCCTGCTGCTGGCGCTGGCGGCCTGCGCCAAGCATGGCGAGATGTCAGCCGATGGCGCTGCGGCCGCCGAGGCGGGCGTGGCGTCTCCGGAAGGTGCATTCCTGGCCTACGAACACGACGTGCAGGTGCAGCTGGAAGCGGCGCAGATCGCAGCACGCATCCAGCAGGTGGCACAGGCCTGCCAGAGCGCGAAGTTCGGCGATTGCGCGGTGCTGCAGGTCGAGCAGAGCAGTGGCGAACAGCCTCGCGGCGAGGTGAAGGTGCGCATGGCGCCCAAGGGCGTGGAGCCGTTGATCGCGATGGCTGGCGAAGGCGGCAAGCTGCAGTCGCGCAACACGCGTGCCGAAGACCTTGCCCAGCAGGTGGCCGATACCGCGCTGACCAAGGCGCGCCTTGAAAAGGAGCATGCGCGCCTGCTGTCCTACCAGGATCGCAAGGACCTGAAGATCGAGGACCTGATGGCAATCACTACGCGGCTTTCGGAAATCGAAGCCGGGGTCGAACAGGCCAACAAGGATTCGGCGCAGCAACGCCGCCGTATCGATACCCAGCTGGTCACGCTGCACTTCGATACCACCTCGGGCCAGCGCAGCCGCAGCGAGATCGGGGAGGCATTGAGCGAATCGGGCAGCATCCTCAGCACCAGCGTGGCGTTCCTGATCCGTGCTGTTGCAGCGTTGCTGCCGGTCGGCGTGCTGGCACTGGCCGTGGCCTGGGGCGTCCGGGCGTGGTTGCGTCGCCGCCGTCGCAAGGCCTGATCGACACCGCGCCCTGTGTTCGCCGGGCTTGGCCCGGCGCTACCGGATGACGTGGCGGAATGGATGGCGCCGGGCCATGCCCGGCGAGCGCTCAGCCTTCGTCGGTCTCGTACTCGACGAACACATCCAGTTCCAGCGCCAGCTCCTGTACCGCATCGCGCACCTTCTGCGCGGTGCTGTCATTGCCCACTTCCACTTCCAGCTCATGGATGCCCGGGCCGATGTCATCGGACAGCCCGGCCGAGCTGGAATCGTCATCGTCCATGTGCGGCATCAGGTCGTCGGTCTCCTCGACATGTTCAATGCCTTCCAGGCCGAGCAGCAGATCGCTGATCGCGCGGGCATCGTCTTCGCTTCCGGTAATTCGCAGTCGCAGCAGGGCCATGGCAGATACAGGTCAGTGGGGTTGGCCTGCAGCCTAGCCAGTGCGGGGCAAAGGTCGGGTGAGGGCGCAGTCAGCCGTGCGTAGCGGGGCGTCCCAGCAGGCTGGCGGGCAGTGCCGGCACGGGCGTGCGCTCGTCCTGCGCCTGGCCCAGCAGCCAGTCGATGAACAGGCGCGCGGCGGGGCTGGGCGGCTGCCCTTCGGCATGCACCACGTAATACGCATAACGTGCCTTCAACGCCGGCCCGGGCAGGCGCACCACTTCGTAGCGCTGCAGGTACGGCTGCGCGATGTGGGTGCGCGCCAGTACCGCGCCCATGCCGTATACCGCCGCGCGCATCGCATCGGTGCTGTCGGCGAAGGTGTGCATGGGCGGCAACGGGGACGGCGGGCGCACGCCGGCATGCCGGAACCAGTCGCGCCAGCCCTGCGGGGACAGGTCGGTCAGCAGCGGCAGGTCGGCGATGCGGGCCGGATCCTGCAGGGCTTCCACCCCGGGCAGGGCAGGCGAGGCCACCGGGAACAGGTTGTCGTCCATCAGGTGCTGCGCATGCAGTCCGGGCCACTGGCCCAGCCCGTAGCGGATGCCGACTTCGGGCCCGTTGTCGTCGTAGCGGTCCAGGCCACTGCCGGTATGCAGTTCCACGCGGATGTGCGGATGCGCCTGGGTGAAGCGCGGCAGCCGGGGCAGCAGCCAGCAGTAGGACAGCGAGCGCAGCGTGGTGATCCGCAGCGGCACGCTGTCCGCGTCCGGCTGCAGGTGATGGGCCACCGCAGCGACATCGGTGAACGCCGCGCTGGCAGCGTCGGCCAGCTGGCGACCTTCGGCGGTCAGGCGCACCCCGCGCGCGTGGCGCAGGAACAGGCGCGTGGCCAGGACCTCCTCGAGGCGACGGACGTGGTGGCTGACCGCGCTGGCGGTCAGGTGCAGTTCCTGCGCGGCCTGGGCGAAATTCTGGTGGCGCGCGGCGACCGCGAACACGGCCAGTGCGGGGAGCAGTGAAGGGCGTAGCAGCATGTCCAGCCTCAAACCCTATTTGTGGCTGGCAGCGATACTACGCGCTTGTGCGGCGGGCGTCTGCGGCCGATCCTGTGGCTCCAGCACGAGGGTGCGACGATGGACGGAGGCAGGGCATGAATGCGGTCCCACAGGCGGCCGAGCGCGACTGGCGCACACCGCTGGAACTGACGCTGCTGGGCGCCATCTGGGGCTGCTCGTTCCTGTTCATGCGGGTGGCAGTGCCTTCGTTCGGTCCGTTCGCGCTGGTCGAGGTGCGGCTGGTGCTGGGCGCGCTGGTGCTGCTGCCGTTCCTGTGGCACGCGCGGGCACAGTTCCCGCCGCGGCGCTGGCTGTGGCTGGCACCGATCGGCCTGATCAACTCGGCGCTGCCGTTCGTGCTGTTCGCCTATGCCGCCGAACGGGCGCCGGCCGCGATCGGCGCGATCTGCAATGCGATGACCGTGCTGTTCGCCGCGCTGATCGCGTTCCTGTTCTTCGGCGAGAAGATCGGCGTGCGCCGCGCCGGGGCGCTGCTGGTCGGCTTCGCCGGCGTGGTGGTGCTGGCCACGGCCAAGGTCTCGGGCCTGAGCATCGGCACCGCGGTGCTGGCCGGTGCGGCGGCTTCGCTGCTGTACGGGCTGGGCGTGAACCTGGTGAAGCGGCACATGACCGGCCTGCCCTCGGCCGCCGCGGCGGCGGCCACGCTGTCGTGCGCCTCGTTGTGGATGCTGCCGATGGCGGTCAGCCACTGGCCGCAGGCGGCGATTCCGTTCAAGGCCTGGGGCGCGGCGATCGCGCTGGGTGTGCTGTGCACCGGTCTGGCATTCCTGATGTTCTACCGCCTGATCGGACGCATCGGGCCGTCACGCGCCTCGACGGTCACCTACCTGATTCCGCTGTTCGGTGCCGCGTTTGCGTGGCTGTTCCTGGGCGAGCCGGTGACGCTGCAGATGTTGATTGCGGGCGCGTTGATTCTGGGCAGCGTGGCGGTGAGTCAGAAGGGCTGAGGTGTTTTGCACGTGGCGCGTGCTGAAGGCGCTTCATTGTTCATGGGCGTCGCTTTTCTTTGCGCGCGAAAAGAAAAGTAACCAAAAGAAACGCGCCGCCAGGTCGCGAGCCGCCGTGCTTCGCACGTCGGTCCCCTGCGCTTCTCGGTGAATCAGGGGACGGTGCCGGACTCGCTACGCTCAGACATCGGCACCTCTTCGCCCCTGATTCCCCTGCGATGCTCGGCTCGCTCAAGGCGGATCCAGATCAAAGGCCACAGCTGCACCCAGTAGATCCACGCCATGCGTGGATGCTTTTGCGGTTGATCTTGACCTTCCAGTCCGCCTTGAGCGAGCCGAGCACCGCAGGTCCGGCGAGGGCGAAGAGGCGCGGGTGTCTGAGCGCAGCGAGTTCCCGCGCCGTCCCTCGACGGGCCGAGGAGCACAGGGCACCGGTGCGCAGCATCGGCTCGCGGCTGGCGGAACGTTTCTTTTGGTTACTTTTCTTTGCGTACAAAGAAAAGTAACGCCCATGAACAGTGAAGCACCTTCAGCATGCGCCACGTACGGAACCCGCCGCAGCACCCGCCGGGCATGGCCCGGCGCTACCGCACCGGCACCGGAATATTGCACAGGTCGATATGCCCGGCCGGGCGCTTGTAGAAATCATCCACGCGGTTGCGCCGCGCTTCCACCGTATCGGCAAAGGTCTTCGAATCGGTGCGCAGCACCTGGATCGGTGTGCGTTCGGCCGCCGGCACGTCGCTGGCGCGGCGGATCGACACGATCGGCGTGCGCAGCGTCGGGTCTGCATAGAAGCCCATCGGCGCGGGTCCGCGCGGGATCGCGCTGAGCAGCTCCATGCCCTTCAGCACGCGGCCGACCAAGGTGATGTTGCGGTCCAGCTGGCGCGGCGACTGGCCGGTCACCACATAGAGTTCGGCGCCGATGCTGCTGTCTTCCTCGTTGCTGCGGCCGGCGCCGAGCATGCCGTAGCAGTGCGCCAGCCAGGCCTTGCCGGCCTGCGGGTCCTGGCCGACCGGGAAGCCATCGACGAAACCGGTCTGTGCCGCCCAGCCATCGCGATCCGGCAGCACGCTGACCTTCAGGCCGGCGCTGGCGCGTTCGAATTCGGCCGGCAGCTTGCGCGCGGCACTGCCGAACGGCTTGGCCTTGGCCGCGTCATCAGCGTCGGCATCACCGAACTGCACCACGAAGTTGTCCTGCGAACGGTAGATGCTGGTGCCGTCCCAGAAGTGCTCGTGGGCGAAGGTCCGGATGTTGGCGACATGGCGCGGGGCGAACTGCGGCGCCAGCTCGATGATCACCCGCCCGGCCGGCAGATCCATGTACAGCAGGTTGGCCGGGTCCGGGGTGCGCCAGTCGCTGGCCGTCGACGCCTCAAGAATCTGCTGCGGGCTGCGGTACGCGGTGGCCGCGCCGGCCACGGCGGGCAGCAGGCAGGACAGGGCGAGGGCGGTCAGGGCAAGGCGACGACGGTGCGGCATGGGGACCCCGGAACATGAACGAGGCTTCGATTCTGCGCGAGAGACGAGCACGATGTCATGTGCCCGAAAATGGGCACAGCATCATTTCGCCGTGCCATCGAAGTAGTTGTCGAGTGCTTCGCCGGCGCATTGCCCTTGCTCACGCGGTGTGGGCCTGGATTCGCAGGCCGCCAACGCGGGATGGATCGCTGCGTAGTCGACCACGACGTTCGCGGCAGGACGCTGCGCCGCGTGATAGCAGACCATTCCCCGGTACACCGAGTACACCGCTGGCTCGATCGGGCGCAGATCACTGAACACCTCCGCCACCGTTTCGCGTGCCATCGCCGCGTGCCATGCAGGATCGCTCTTCTCCGGCACGGCACGCGCCAGCACGGCGTGTCCTTCTTCGCCGCGCTGCCGTGCATCCAGGGCAAGCAGCGCAAAGGCGATCGACTCATGCGTGCCGTCGACGAAGTCGCACCCGGTCATGGCGTGCACGGGAGCGGCCACTGCAGTCAGCAGGAGAAGGGGAAGAAGGGCGATGGATGTCTTCATGACCAGGTTAAGGTTCCGTCAGGGGCTGGCGATTCTGACAGATGAACGGGGCGCCGTCCGGTGCATCGGGCACCAACCGGCAGAGTGACTAACGACACATTCGCTATACCGAACTTCGCACTACTGTGGACTTCAACGTAGTGGAGGGCCGGGCATGTCCGAAGACGACGTCCACCTGAAGAAATTCCAGAAGGAACTCAGCGCCGGAACGGTGTCGCTGGCCCTGCTGGCGGTGCTGGCCCGGGCCGGCGAGCCGCTGTACGGCTACCTGATCGCCAAGGAGCTGGAGCGTGTCGGCGAAGGCGTGCTGAGCGGCAAGCAGAGCGCGCTGTACCCGGTACTGCGCAACCTGGAAGGCGCCGGCCTGCTGGAAAGCCATGTGGAGCCGTCCAGCAGCGGGCCGCCGCGGCGCTACTACCGCATCAATGAACGTGGCCGCGAGGTGCTGGCGCAGTGGCGCCAGGCCTGGCAGGCCACCCGCGATTCCGTCGATTCCGTGTTGGAGGGGGTACCGCAATGAACGACCCGAGCCTGGCAGGCCGTGCCCTGCCGACCACCATCCCGCAGTACCTGGCGCAGCTGCGCGCGGCGCTGGACGGCGCCGATCCGGCGATGGTGCAGGACGCGCTGTACGACGCCGAGGAGTACCTGCGCTCGGAACTGGCGGCGCAGCCCGGCCGCAGCGAGGCCGAGGTGATCGCCGACGTCGCCGGCAGCTACGGTGCGCCGGACGAAGTGGCCGAGATCTACCGCGAGACCGAAGTGACGGTGAACCGCGCGCTGCGCACGCCGCGCGCGGATACCGCGCCGGTGCTGCGTGCGGCGGCCGAAGCCAGTGGTGTCGAGCCCGCTGCGCCGCCACCGGCTCCGGTGCAGCGCTCGCTGCTGGCGCGTTTCTTCGGCGTGGTGACCGATCCGCATACCTATGGCGCGCTGTTCTACATGCTGCTGTCGCTGGCCACCGGCATCTTCTTCTTCACCTGGGTGGTGACCGGCCTGTCACTGTCGCTGGGCCTGCTGATCCTGATCATCGGCATCCCGCTGACCGTGCTGTTCTTCGGCTCGGTGCGCGGGCTGGCGCTGCTGGAAGGGCGGCTGGTGGAAGCGCTGCTCGGCGAGCGCATGCCGCGTCGTCCGCGCTACACCGATCGCAGCCGCAGCTGGCTGCAGCGCATCGGCGACATGTTCACCGATGGCCGTACCTGGCTGACCCTGCTGTACTTCGTGCTGATGCTGCCGTTGGGCGTCATCTACTTCACCATCGCGGTGACGTTGCTGTCGCTGTCACTGAGCCTGATCTGGGCGCCGGTCGCGGCGATCTTCAGTGGTGACATCCCCGGCGTGTACATCAATGACGTGAACGTGCTGCCGATGGCGGCCTCGCCGCTGGTGGCGATCGCGGTGGCCGCAGTGGGGGCGCTGTTGCTGGTGCTGACCCTGCATCTGGCACGCGGCATCGGCAAGCTGCATGGCCTGATCGCCAAGAACCTGCTGGTGCGGCTGTAAGCCGGACGCCACGCGGTGGCAGGTGCCAACCCGGGTTGGCATCTACCAGGAACCTGCCGGCCAGCGGCCGGCATTACCCCGCCTTTCGGCGCAGCGGGGTGACGTTGCTCTTCTTCTTCGAGGCCTTCGCCGCCGGTGCTTCGGCGTGCGCGGCGAAGAAGTCGCGCACCTTCGGGTACACCACTTCGCGCCAGCGACGGCCGCTGAAGATGCCGTAGTGGCCGGCGCCTTCGACGATGAAATGCTCGCGGCGGTCAGCGCTGATGCCGGTACACAGCGCCTGCGCCGCTTCGGTCTGGCCGAGCCCGGCGATGTCGTCCAGCTCGCCTTCGATGCTCAGCAGCGCGGTATCGCGGATCGCCGAGGGATCCACCTTCTCGCCATTGACCACCCACTCGCCACGCGGCAGCAGGAAGTCCTGGAACACCACGGAAATGGTATCCAGGTAGTACTTGGCCGGCATGTCCAGCACGGCGTTGTACTCGTCGTAGAAGCGACGGTGCGCGTCGGCGTCTTCCAGGTCGCCCTTGACCAGGTCGGTATAGAAATCCCAGTGCGAACTGAAGTGGCGGCTGGGATTCATCGACAGGAAACCGGCGTGCTGCAGGAAGCCCGGGTACACGCGGCGACCGGCGCCGGGATAGCTGGCCGGCACGGTGTGGATGACGTTGTTCTCGAACCACGACAGCGGATTCTGCGTGGCCAGATTGTTGACTGCGGTCGGGCTGCAGCGCGCATCGATCGGGCCGCCCATCATCACCAGCGTGCGCGGGGTCGGCTCGCCACGGCTGGCCATCAGCGAAACCGCCGCCAGCACCGGCACCGTCGGCTGGCACACGCTCACCACATGCAGGCGCTCGACGCCGAGATGGCGGATGAATTCCTGGATGTAGGCGATGTAGTCGTCCAGGCCGAATTCGCCTTCGCTGGCCGGTACCATGCGCGCATCGACCCAGTCGGTCACATACACGCGGTGGTCGCGCAGCAGGGTGCGCACGGTATCGCGCAGCAGCGTGGCGTGGTGGCCGGACAACGGTGCCACCACCAGCACGAACGGCTGGTTGAGCATGGTGTGCAGCTGATCGGCTTCATTGCTGTGGCGCTTGAAGCGCAGCAGCTTGCAGAACGGCTTGCTCACTTCCTCGTGCACCACGATCGGCACGCGCTCGCCTTCGACGTCGATTTCGTTGATGCCCCATTCGGGCTTCTCGTAATCCTTGCCGATGCGGTGGAACAGCTCATTGACCGCCGCCAGGCGATCAGCGCCCGGCATCTGCGACCACCAGTGGCCCTGGTTGGCGAAGAACCTGGCGTTGGCCTGGGCCTGGTGCACCCAGGGGGCGAGCAGGTTGCGGGTCAGTTCGTGCAGTTGATAGAGCATGCCGACCGAATATGTATGGTCTTATGTTGCCGCGCAGCATAGCGCATCCGATCGTCCCGGACGTTAAGTGCCCGCCGCCCCCGCATTCAGCGGGCGGCCTGCTCCAGCGCGGCGGCCTCGCCGGCCAGCGCGGGGCCCAGCCACAGGTGCGAGCCGACCGCCTGCAGGCCCTGACGGCGCAGCTCACGCTGGTACCAGCGTGCCGGGCGCGACTGGAAGCCGTCCTGGTCGCCCTCGAAGGCGTCCTCGGCGGCAAAGGTCTCGAGGAAGGCGACGCCGCCGGTCAGTTCGGCCAGCCCGGCCAGCCCGGCGCGCAGTTCGCGCTGGGGCACGTAGTGCATCACATCCGAGCAGACCAGCAGGTCGACCGGGGCGCACGGCCGCAGCCAGGCAAAGTCGCCGAAGCGGGCCAGGTGCAGGTTGCGGGTCCGTCCGTAGCGGCGCACAGCGTACTCGCTGCTGTCGAAGCCAAGGTATTCGACCTTCGGACGCAGCTTCAGCAACGGTGCGCGCCAGGCACCTTCGCCGCAGCCGATGTCCAGCACGCTGCGGATCGGCCGCTCCAGGTAGTACTCGGCGCTGGCCACGGCCAAGGCAACCTTGCGCGCCAGGCGGGCGCTGCCGCCGACGTCGGCATGGCGGTACCAGCGCTGGAAGTAGGCGGCGTCGTAGGTCTTGTCCATGGGGCGGTGCGCGATCGGGGAAAACGGCGCCTATCGTAAGGTGTTGCGGCGCGCCATGCGTCGATGTGACGCGGCGCCGGTGCGTGCGGAGGCTTGGCCACGGCATGCGAGAATGGCCGCCAACCTACGCCAGCCGCCGGAGCGAGCGCATGCAGAGTTACTACTGGGTCAAGACCTTCCACATCGTGTTCGTGGTGGCGTGGATGGCCACGGTGTTCTATCTGCCGCGCATCCTGGTGAACCTGTCCGAGACGGCCGGGCAGCCGGCGGTGGGGGAGCGCCTGCAGCTGATGGGCCTGCGCCTGTACCGGTTCGGTCATTCGATGTTCGGCCTGGCGTTCCTGCTCGGCCTGGTGCTGTGGCTGGGCTACAAGGTCATTCCCGATTTCCCGACCATGGTCGCGCCGGGCGGCGCCGGCTGGCTGCATGCGAAGCTGGGGCTGGTGGTGCTGCTGCTGGTGTATTTCAGCTGGATGGGGCGCCTGCTCAAGGGCGTGGCCAAGGGCAGGGCGCTGCCGTCCGGGCGCGCGCTGCGCTGGATCAACGAACTGCCGCTGCTGGCGTTCATTCCGATCGTGTGGCTGGTGCTGGCCAAGCCGTTCTGACCAGGCCTCCCGCGCATCCACGCCATGCGTGGATGCGGTCCCGGTTCGCGGCCGCTTACGCGGCTTCGTAGGTGCCGTAGCTGCGCAGGCGCTTGTAGCGCTGCTCCAGCAGTTCCTCGGTGGACAGGGTGTCCAGCGCATCCAGCTCGTTCAGCAGCACGGCCTTCAGGCGCTTGGCCATCTGGGTCGGGTTGCGGTGGGCACCACCGGTCGGCTCGCGCACGACCTTGTCGACCAGGCCCAGGCTCTTCAGGCGCGGCGCGGTCAGCCCCAGCTGCTCGGCGGCATCCTTGGCCTTGCCGGCGTCCTTCCACAGGATCGAGGCGCAGCCTTCCGGGGTGATGGTCGAGTACACCGCATATTCCAGCATCACGGTGCGGTCGCCCACGCCCAGCGCCAGCGCACCGCCGGAGCCACCTTCGCCGATCACGGTGCAGATCACCGGCACCTTCAGCTCGGCCATCTCGATCAGGTTGCGGGCGATCGCTTCGGACTGGCCGCGCGATTCGGCATCGATGCCCGGCCAGGCGCCGGCGGTATCGATCAGGGTCAGCACCGGCAGGCCGAAGCGCTCGGCCATCTTCATCAGGCGCAGCGCCTTGCGGTAGCCCTCCGGCTTGGGCATGCCGAAGTTGCGCTTGATCTTTTCCTTGGTGTCGCGGCCCTTCTGGTGACCGATCACCATCACGGCGCGGCCGTTGATGCGGGCCAGCCCGCCCATGATCGCCTTGTCGTCGGCGAAGGCGCGGTCGCCGGCCAGTTCCTGGAACTCATCGCAGATGATGCGGATGTAGTCGGCGGTGTAGGGGCGCGACGGGTGGCGGGCCAGCTGCAGCACCTGCCAGGAGGTCAGGTTGCGGAAGATCTGCGCGGTACGCACGCGCAGCTTGTCCTGCAGCGCATGCACTTCGGCCTCGACATTGACCGCCGGCCCGGCACTGGCGTTGCGCAGTTCCTGGATCTTGGCTTCCAGGTCGGCGATGGGTTGCTCGAAGTCGAGGTAGTTCGGATTCATCGGAAGCCGTCGTGTAAAGAAGAGGGGAATTCTAGCCGAATGCGCAGGAACGGCCCGTACGCCTTCGTCTGGAAGGCGACGGTAGCGCAGTGAGGGCCGGCGGCGCCAGTCGGGCCGCCGGCCGCCGGTTCAGGGCAGGACCAGCGCGCTGCGGGCCATTTCGGTGCTGCGGATGGTCACGAAGTCGTTGTAGGCCTGGTTGGCGGCGACCGGCAGCTTGGCGCCCAGGGTCATGGTGGCCCGGGTGAAGGCCATCTGTGCCTGCACGTCCTCTTTGCGCAGGGCCTTCTGCTCGCTGGCCGTGGTGGCCTTCAGCCAGCGGGCATAGATGTCGCGCACCTGGCCGGCATGGGCCTCGAAGGCCGGGTCCAGCGCGGGCAGCGCCGGCGCCGGTTGCAGCGTGTAGCGGGGGGCCACGTAACCGGCCGGCTGCTCGCGCTTGTAGGCGCCGGGTTTGCCCATGCCGGCCTCGATGTAGGTAATGAACTCCGGCGCGGTAAAGATCTTGGTGCTGATCCGGCCGCCGGTCGAGTCCACGTGCGCAACCACCTGCTCTTCGGGGAACGGCTCGCGCACGCCGAAGTTCCAGGTCTTGTCGATGAACAGGCCATGGAACTTGTCGAACGGTCCCTTGAATTCCACCCCGCCCACGTCGATGCCCAGGCCGCTGACTCCGAAGTTCTTCAGCTTGTCCTCACCGGTGACGTAGATCTCGCGTGCGGTGATGTACTCGCTCAAGGTGGGATTGATCAGGCCGCCGCGGCTGTCGGCATACACGATGAAACGCACATCACCCAGGGCATCGGTGTGCAGGCGGTGTTCGCCGGGTGCAAGGCTGACCGGACGGGAAGCCTTCGCAGCCACCGGCATGTCCTTGCCATCGATGCTGATGGCCAGCGGCGTGTCGGTGGGGTTGTCGATCTCGAAATCGACCTTGGACGAACAGGCGGCCAGCGCCAGGGTGGCCAACAGCGGGAACAGCAGATTCTTCATGACAGGCAATCGTCCTTGACGTATGCAGCGGGGAAGCGGGAACAGACAGCAACCGGAAGGAGGGCCGGTCTCAATTGGCCCACGGCGGGCTGTAGCGCACCTTCAGCGTGCGCACGGCCGGGTCGGCGCGCAGTGCCTCCATCAGCTTGGAGTCGATGCGCACCGCGCTCTGCCCGGATACATCGAGCATGCCGGCGATGCCGCCCTGCGGGCCCTTCAGCAGCAGGTCCAGCCGCAGCGGCGTGCGCCCCGGGCGATGGCGGTCGAGCAGGGCATCGATGCGCTCCCACACCGGGCGCTGCTGGCGCAGATCCAGCCGCAGCGACAGGCGCGTGGCGTAGTTGGCGCAGACTTCGTCGAAGTCCCAGCACTGGCGGATGCGCAGCGCATAGCCACCGTTGAATTCGTCCTCGCGCAGCCCGCCCTTGACCACCAGGATGCGGTCCTTGGTCATCAGGTGGCCGAACTCGGCCATGGCATCGGAGAACGCGCTGCACTCGACGCGGCCACGGCCGTCCTCGAGCTGGATGAAGATCTGGCTTTCGCCCTTGCGGCGCACGCCCACCACCTGGCCGGCCAGCACGGTCTGCACTTCCGGCCGCCAGCGCTTCTCACCCCCGCCGCCGTTGCTGTTGGCGCTCCAGATCTTCTCCACCGCCCCCAGGTCGTTGCCGACCAGGTCGCGCACGTCGTCGCGCCACGGGTCGAAGGGATGTCCACTGAGGTAGAAGCCCAGCGTGTCGCGCTCGCCGTTCAGGCGCTGTAGCAACGGCCATTCGTCGGTTTCCGGCAGTTCCAGGTGGATCGCCTGCACGCCCGGCTCGGGACCGCCGAACAGCGAATTCTGGCCGGAGGCGCGCTCGCGTGCCATCTGCTCGGTGGCCTTGATCACTTCCGGCAGCTGCAGCATCAGCGAGGCGCGGTTGTGGCCCAGTTCGTCCAGCGCGCCACAGTTGATCATCGCTTCCAGCGTGCGCCGGTTGAGCTTGGCCGAGCCGATGCGGGTGCAGAAATCGAGCAGGTCGGTGTAGTCGCCGCCGCGCAGGCGTTCTTCGACCACCGCCTCGCAGGCGCCCTGGCCGACGCCCTTGATCGCGCCCAGGCCGTACTGGATGGTGTCCGGCGTTGCCGCTTCGAACATGAAGGCGGACTGGTTCACCTTCGGCGGCAGCACGGTCAGGCCGAGGTTGCGCACTTCGTCGAGGAAGCCGACCACCTTGTCGGTGTTGTCCATGTCCGACGACAGCGTGGCGGCCATGAACTCGGCCGGGTAATGGCGCTTGAGCCAGGCGGTCTGGTAGCTGACCAGCGCATAGGCGGCGGCGTGCGACTTGTTGAAGCCGTAGCCGGCGAACTTCTCCATCAGGTCGAAGATCTCGTCGGCCTTGGGGCCGTCGACGCCGCCCTTGGCCGCACCTTCGCGGAAGATCTCGCGGTGCTTGGCCATCTCGGCCGGCACCTTCTTGCCCATCGCGCGGCGCAGCAGGTCGGCGCCGCCCAGCGAGTAGCCGCCGACGATCTGCGCCATCTGCATCACCTGCTCCTGGTACACCATGATGCCGTAGGTGTCGCGCAGGATGCGCTCGGTGCGCGGGTCCGGATACTCCACGTCCTCGCGGCCGTGCTTGCGGTCGACGAAGGACGGAATCAGGTCCATCGGGCCGGGGCGGTACAGTGACACCAGCGCGATCAGGTCCTCGAACCGGTCGGGCTTGGCATCCTTCAGCAGGCGGCGCATGCCCGACGATTCGAACTGGAACACCGCACCGGTATTGCCCGAGGCGAAGATGTCCTTGTAGGTCGGCGCATCGTCCAGCGGCAGCTGGGTGATGTCCACCGGCGGAATGCCGGCGCGCGCATGGCGCTGGTTGATCGCCTTCACCGCCCAGTCGATGATGGTCAGGGTACGCAGGCCGAGGAAGTCGAACTTCACCAGGCCCACTTCTTCCACGTCGTTCTTGTCGAACTGGGTGACCGGGTTCTTGCCGCGCCCGTCTTCATCGTGTTCGGCAAACAGCGGGCAGAACTCGCTCAGGGGTTCCGGCGCGATGACCACGCCGCCGGCGTGCTTGCCGGCGTTGCGGGTCAGGTCCTCCAGCTGCCGCGCCAGATCGATCAGATCGCGGACGTCGTCCTCGCTCTGGTAGCGCTGGATCAGCTCGGGCGAGGCCATCTCGCTGTCCTTGCCTTCGCCCATCGCATCCTTCAGCGAAATGCCGAGGATGTTGGGAATCAGCTTGGCCACGCCATCGACCAGGCCATACGGGAAGCCCAGCACGCGACCGGAGTCGCGTACCACCGCCTTGGCCGCCATGGTGCCGTAGGTGATGATCTGGCTGACCCGCTCGCGGCCGTACTTGCGGGCGACGTAGTCGATGACCTCGTCGCGCCGGTCCATGCAGAAGTCGATGTCGAAGTCGGGCATCGACACGCGTTCCGGGTTGAGGAAGCGCTCGAACAGCAGGTTGTACGGCAGCGGGTCCAGATCGGTGATCTGCAGCGCCCAGGCCACCAGCGAGCCGGCACCGGAACCACGGCCCGGGCCGATCGGGATGCCCTGCGCCTTGCCCCACTGGATGAAGTCGGCCACGATCAGGAAGTAGCCGGGGAACCCCATCTTGATGATGGTGTCGAGCTCGAACTCCAGGCGGTCGCTGTAGTCCTGCGCGGTCATGCCGGCAGCGACCGGATTCTTCTCCAGGCGGGCGGCCAGGCCCTTGCGCGATTCGCTGCGGATCCAGCTGTCCAGCGTCTCGTCGTCGGGCACCGGATAGTCGGGCAGGAAGTAGGTGCCCAGCCGCATCTCGATGTTGCAGCGCTCGGCCAGCGCCAGCGTGTTGTCGATCGCATCGGGAATATCGGCGAACAGCGCGCACATCTCTTCGGCCGACTTCAGGTACTGCTGGTCGCTGTACTCGCGCGGGCGCTTGGGATCATCCAGCACGCGGCCGGTGGAGATGCACACGCGCGCTTCGTGCGCGCTGAAATCGGACGGCGACAGGAAGCGCACGTCGTTGCTGGCGATCACCGGCAGCCCGCGCTGGCCGGCGGCCATCAGCGCGAACTGGTTGAACGCTTCCTCGCCGTCGCGGCCGGTGCGGGTCAGTTCCAGGTGCAGGCCGTCGCCGAACACGCGCTGCCAGTCGGCCAGCTGCTGCTCGGCCAGCTCGTGCTTGCCGTCCAGTGCCAGGCGCCCGGCCAGGCTCTGCCGGCCGGCCAGCGCGAACAGGTTGGCATTGCCCGCCTTCAGCCAGTCCGGGTGGATGGCCACGCCGCCCTCGGCGCGATGGCCTTCCATCCATGCGCGGGTCAGCAGCCGTGACAGGCTCAGGTAGCCCTCGCGGTCCCGACACAGCAGGGTCATCCGCCACGGGTCCTGGCCTTCCTCGGCGATCATCACGTCGGCGCCGGCGATGGGCTTGATGCCTACGCCTTCGGCCGCCTTGTAGAACTTGACCAGGGCGAACAGGTTGTTGAGATCGGTGACCGCCAGCGCCGGCAGGCCGAGCTCGACCGAGCGCGACAGCAGGTTGGCCTGCTTGGCCTTCTTCGGGTCGGCCTGGTCCGGCTTGGCCGGCACGCGGATGGTCGAGTCCGCCAGCGAGAACTCGGTATGGACGTGGAGATGTACGAAGCGGGAGTTGGACATGCCGGACCAGGTTGGAGCGCGCGGGCCCCGGGTGCAGACGAGGGTTCGTCGCCGGGGTCGGGGAGGCGCTGGAATGCCCGGTCAGGGTAGCGAGGGCAGGGGGAGGCGACAAGGCTTGACGGTACGCGATATCGCATTCGCGCTATCGCTTCCCACGGTTCGCAGGCGAACCGCGGGCCCCGTCTCACCATGCTTCCAGACCCCCGCGCCCTTGGCGCGTCCCCCTGACTCAGGGGGACTCTTCCCCAGATGGGTCGCAGCCGCCGTTCAGGCGATTCAGGCCATCGCGATGTCGGCGGCCACAACCTGCGGCACTTCCAGGCACGCGCGCACCGGGGCGAAGCTGCGCCGGTGTTCGGCGCAGGGGCCGTGCTCGCGCAGCGCCGCCAGGTGGGCCGGGGTGCCGTAGCCCTTGTGCTGGTCGAATCCATAGTGCGGGTGGCGCGCGTGCACGTCCTGCATGTAGCGGTCGCGCGAGACCTTGGCCAGGATCGAGGCGGCCATGATCGCGCGGTCGATGCCATCGCCGCCGACCAGGGCCTGCGCCGGCAGCGCCAGGCCCTTGGGCACCACGTTGCCGTCGATGCGGGCGAAGCCGGCGACCTGCGCCACCGCCGCCACCACCTCGCGCATGCCCTGCAGGGTGGCCTGGTAGATGTTCAGGCGGTCGATCGTTTCCACGTCCACCAGCACCACGTGCCAGGCCAGGGCGCGGTCGAGGATGCGATCGAACAGCTGATCGCGGCGTGCCGCGGTCAGCTGCTTGGAGTCGTCCAGGCCGTTCAGCCGCGGCCGCTGCGGGCAGAACACCACCGCGGCCACGGCCACCGGGCCGGCCAGCGGGCCGCGACCGGCTTCGTCCACGCCGGCGATGCGGCGGCCGGGATCGATCACCGTGGCCGCGTCGAACAGGGCCAGGCTGGCGGCGGCCGCATCGCGCCGGCTCATGCGCGCTCCTGGCTGCGCATCAGCAGTTCGCCGACGGCGTCGGCGGCACGGGCCGAGGCATTGCGGCGCAGGCGCTCATGCAGGCGCTCATAGGTGCCCTGCAGGTCGGCCACCCGCTGCGGATGATCGAACCACTGCTGGATCGCGGCGGCGAGCTTTTCCGGGCTGCAGTCGTGCTGCATCAGTTCCGGCGCCAGATCCTGGCCGGCAAGGATGTTGGGCAGGGCGAAGCGGTCGACCTTGATCAGCCCCAGCGCCTTGACCAGCCGGTAGGTCAGTTCGGCCACGCGGTATCCGACCACCATCGGCCGTTTCACCAGCATCGCCTCCAGGGTCGCGGTGCCGGAGGCCAGCACCACCACGTCGGCGGCGATCATCGCGGTGCGCGCCTGCCCATCGAGCACGTGCGAGTAGGCCACCGGCAGCGCCGACCGTGACAGCTGTTCCTCGATCAGGCGGCGGCAGGCCGCGTTGGCCGCGGGCACCACCACGTGCAGGCCGGGAATGCGCTCGGACACCTGCCAGGCGGCCTCGAAGAACGCTTCGCCAAGCCGGGAGATCTCGCCCAGGCGGCTGCCCGGCAACACCGCCAGCACCTTGGCCGAGGCCGGCAGGCCGAGGTCGATCCGGGCCGCTTCGCGGTCGACGTGCAGCGGGATCTCATCGGCCATCGGGTGGCCGACGAAGCGTGCGTCGATGCCGTGCCGGGCGTAGATCGGCGGTTCCATCGGGAACAGGCACAGCACCAGGTCGGCACTGCTGCCGATCTTCTCCGCACGCTTCTCGCGCCACGCCCATACCGACGGGCTGACGTAGTGCACGGTGCGCACGCCGCGCTGCTTCAGCCAGCGCTCGATGCCCAGGTTGAAGTCCGGGGCATCGATGCCGATGAACACGTCCGGCTGCCATTCCAGCGCGCGCTGGCGGAACGCCGAACGCAGCGTGAGCAGGCGCGGCAGGTGGCGCAAGACTTCGGTCAGGCCCATCACCGCCAGTTCGCTGGCATCGTGCCAGGTCTGGCAGCCGGCACTGCGCATCGCGTCGCCGCCGATGCCGGCGAACTCGGCATGCGGGAAGCGCGCCTTCAGTTCGCGCACCAGGCCTGCACCGAGCAGATCGCCGGAAGCCTCGCCGGCCACCAGCGCGATCCGCAGCGGGCGCTCGCTGAGCACGCGCTGCGCGGGGACGCTGCCGGCCATCGAGGCCAGCGCGATCACATCGGCGCCGGCCGACGCCTGGCCGGTCGTGCTGCTCATCGCAGCAGGTGCCTCTCGGTGTGCTCGATGAAGTCGAGCATGGACTTCACGTCGTCGCTGGCGCGCGCCTGCTCGGCCAGCTGGGTCTTGGCCTCGGCCAGCGGCAGGCCGGCCACGTACAGCGTGCGGTAGGCGCGCTTGATGGCGGCGATGCGTTCGGCATCGAAGCCGCGGCGCTTCAGCCCTTCGCTGTTGATGCCGCGCGGGCGGCCCAGCGAATCGGTGCCGACCATGGTGAACGGTGGCACATCGCCATTGGTCAGCGCCCCCATGCCGAGGAACGCGTGCGCACCGATGCGGCAGAACTGGTGGGCACCGGCAAAGCCGCTGATGATCACGTAGTCGCCCACGGTCACATGCCCGGCCAGCGTGGTGTTGTTGGAGAACACGCAGAAGTTGCCGACGTGGCAGTCGTGCGCCACATGCGTGTAGGCCAGCATCCAGTTGTCATCGCCGATGGTGGTGATGCCGCCGCCACCGCCGGTGCCGCGGTTGAGGGTGACGAATTCGCGGAACACGTTGCGGTCGCCGATCACCAGTTCGGTGCGTTCGCCGGCGAACTTCTTGTCCTGCGGCTCGCCGCCCACCGCGACGTGGCCGATGAAGCGGTTGTCGCGGCCGATCCGGGTCGGGCCATGGATGCTGCAGTGTGAGCCGATCTCGGTGCCGGCGCCGATCTCGACGTCCGGCCCGATGATGGTGAACGCGCCCACGCGGACGTCGTCAGCCAGGCGGGCCGACGGATCGATCACGGCGGTGGGGTGGATCAATGCGGCGTTGTCGCTCATCTTGCTCCTCCGGCCAGGGTCATTCGCGGGTGCCGGCGCACAGCACCTCGGCGCAGGCGACGACGTCGCCGTCGACCTTGGCCACGCAGTCGTACACGGCCATGTTGCGGATCACGCGCTTGATTTCCACGTGCATTTCCAGCACGTCGCCCGGCACCACCTGCCGGGTGAACCGGGCCTTGTCGACCTTGACCATGTAGAACAGCTTGGACTGGGCGTCGCGGCCCAGGGTCAGCTGGGTCAGCACGCCACCGGCCTGGGCCATCGCTTCGATGATCAGCACACCGGGCATGATCGGCTGGCCCGGGAAGTGGCCCTGGAAGAACGGTTCGTTGATGCTGACGTTCTTGGTCGCGACGATGGTGCGCTTTTCGTAGTCGATCGACACCACCTTGTCCACGAGCAGGAACGGGTAGCGGTGCGGAAGCAGCGTCTGGATCTGCGCCATGTCCGGCAGGGTCTGGGGCTGGCTCATTCTTTCTCCTTGCTCACAGACAGGATGCGACGGGCCAGTGCATCCAGCTGCTTGAAGCGCGCGGCATTCTTGCGCCACGTGCGGTTGTCGGTCAGTGGGGTGCCGGAGGAATATTCGCCCGGCTCGGTGATGGAGTTGCGGACCACCGACTTGCCGGTGATCACGACCTTGTCGCAGATTTCGAGGTGGCCGACCACGCCGACCGCGCCGCCCAGCAGGCAGTAACGGCCGATCTTGGCACTGCCGGCAATGCCGGTGCAGCCGGCGATGGCCGAGTGGGCGCCGATCTGCACGTTGTGCGCGATCTGCACCAGGTTGTCCAGGCGGACGTCTTCGGCCAGCACGGTGTCTTCCAGCGCGCCGCGGTCGACGCAGGTGTTGGCGCCGATCTCGCAGTCGTCGCCGATGCGCACGCCCCCCAGCTGCGGCACCTTGATCCACTTGCCGGCGTCCATCGCCAGGCCGAAGCCATCGGCGCCGAGCACGGCACCGGGGTGGATGCGCACGCGCTTGCCCAGCTTGACGCGGGTGACCAGGGTGACGCGTGCGATCAGTTCGCAGCCGCTGTCGAGGGTGCAGTCCTCGCCGATGATGCTGCCGGCGCCGATGATGCAGTTCTCGCCGACCACGCTGCGCGCACCGATGGTGACGAACGGGCCGATGTGGGCGCTGGCGGCGACCTGGGCCTGCGGGTCGATCACCGCGCTGGGGTGGATGCCCGGCGGGCGGGTCGGGGCGATGTCGAACAGCGCGCCGATCTTGGCGAAGGTGGTGTAGGGGTCCTTGGCCACCAGCGCGGTGCCGGGAGCTGCGTCGGCATCCTCGGCGCGCAGCACCACGATGCCGGCGTGGCTGTCGGCCAGCTGGGCGCGGTAGCGCGGATTGGCAAGGAAGGTCAGCTGGCCGGCACCGGCATGGGCGAGGGTGGCCACGCCATGGATGGCCGTGGTCGGATCGCCATGGACCTGCAGGCCGAACTGGTCGGCGAGTTGCTGGGCGGTGTAGGTAGGAGTATTCACGGCGGGAGTTTAACGTGTGACGCCATTCCGGTCATGCGGGAGCAGAAGCAGGCGCCTGGCTGATACGTGGGGGAGGCGGCGGGTGGCCCTGGTCAGGACACGCAAAAGCCCCTCCATGGTGCTCGATGGCGCCATCCCTGGCGCCAACGGTCCTGCCCAGGGCCACCCGCCGCCTCTCGACACGTCCCTGCAGGCGGCCAGCATTCGAAGCCTCTGTAGAGTCGAGCCATGCTCGGCTCACCGCGTGTGAACGCGGCAACGAAAACGAAAACGCCGGGCAGAGCCCGGCGCTTCGCAACCCGTCTGGTGGAGAGCCCCCCTTCTGTCAAGGGGGGCGCGCCGACGGCGCGGGGGATAGGTGGAATGCGTGTGCAGTTCTGGCGAACCGCGACGCGGTTCGTCAGAACTGCCCGCCGAAGGTGAACTGCAGGCGTTCGATCTCGTCGCCGTCCTTCTTCTTCAGCGGGAACGCATAGCTGATCGAGATCGGGCCGACCGGGGCGCGCCACAGCAGGGCCACACCGGTGGACACGCGCAGCTCGTTGGCCTTGAAGTTGTCGGTACCGTTGTAGACGTTGCCGAAATCGACGAAGGCCGACACGCGCGCCGACGGGCTGTCGAACAGGCGCGGGAAATAGGCTTCGACCGAACCGACGGTCTTCAGCGAACCACCCAGCGGCTGGCCGTCGGGGTAACCGGTGGTGACTTCACGCGGGCCGAGGGTGTTGTCCTCGAAGCCGCGCACCGAGTTGGTGCCGCCGGCGTAGAAGTTCTCGTAGAACGGCAGGCCCGAGGCGGTGACCGAACGCAGGTTGCCGTCCTTGTCCGGCACCATCGCGGTCTTGTCGTTGCCGTAGCTGTCGCCGTAGCCGATTTCCGCACGGGTGTTGATCACCAGCGAGGGAATGATCGGCCAGTACTTGGAGATCTGGTAGTTCAGCTTGTAGTACTCGACGGTCGAACCCGGCAGGGTGGTCTCCAGGCCCACACGCTGGTAGGTACCGCGGGTCGGCATGAAGTAGTCGTTGCGCGAGTCACGGGCCCAGCCCAGTTCGGTACGCCAGGAGTGGAACGTGCGGCGGCCGATCACGTTGATGTAATCGATGATCGACTGCGGCGTCGCACCCGGGTAGGTGGTGATCTGGTTGCTGTCGATGCCGAACATCAGCGAGACGGTATCGGTCTCGGTCAGCGGCACGCCGAACACCACCTGCGCCGAACCATTGGTGCTGTTGTACTGCGCGGTGTTGAAGTCGGAGTAGTCCAGTTCGCGCCAGGACAGGTTGTAGCCCAGCGAGACACCGTCGTCGGTGAAGTACGGGTTGGTGTAGCTGAAGCCGTAGCGCTGCAGGTAGCTGCTGCGCGAGGCTTCGACCGACACGCGGTTGCCGCCGCCGAGGAAGTTGTTCTGCGACAGCTGCACCGAGGTGGTCATGCCGTAGGACTGCGAGTAGCCCAGGCCGAACACGAAGCTGCCGGAGGTGGTTTCCTTGACGTTGTAGACCACGTCGACCTGGTCGTTGCTGCCGCTGACCGCCGGGGTTTCCACGTCCACGGACTCGAAGTAGCCCAGGCGCTGCAGGCGGATCTTGGAACGGTCGATGGCGGCCTGCGAGTACCAGCTGTTCTCGAACTGGCGCATTTCGCGACGCATCACTTCGTCGGAGGTGCGGGTGTTGCCCTTGAAGATGATGCGGCGAACGCTGACGCGCGGGCCCGGCACGACCTGCATGTTGACCGCCACGGTCTGCTCGGCACGGTTGGTGGTCGGAATCGGGTTCACCTTGGCGAAGGCGTAGCCGATGTTGGACAGCGAATTGGTGATCGAGTCGGAGCTGAATTCCAGCAGCGCACGCGAGAACGTGTCGCCGGACTTCTGCACGACCATGCGCTCGACGTCTTCCTGCGGCAGGATCGTGTCGCCGCTGACCTTGATCTCGGAGATCTTGTACTGGTCACCCTCGGTCACGCCGGCGGTGATGAACATGTCGCGCTTGTCGGGGCTGATCGACACCTGGGTGGAATCGATGCTGAAATCGACGTAGCCGCGGTCCAGGTACCAGGAATTGAGCTTTTCCAGGTCGCCGGACAGCTTTTCCTTCGAGTACTGGTCGTCACGGCGGTACCACGACGCCCAGTTGTGTTCCTTCGACTCCCAGATGTCCAGGATGTCCTGGCTGTCGAACTTCTCGGTGCCGACCAGGTTGACGTGGCGGATCTTGGCCGCCTTGCCTTCCTTGATCGCGATGGCGATGTCCACCCGGTTGCGGTCCAGCGGGCTGACCGTGGGGGTGATGTCGACGGTGTACTTGCCGCGGTCGTTGTACTGGCGGCGCAGTTCCTGGGTCACCCGGTCCAGGCTCAGGCGGTCGAAGGTGCCGCCCTCGGTCAGGCCGATGTCGGACAGGCCCTTCAGCAGCTGGTCGGACTTGATGTCCTTGTTGCCGGTGACGGTCAGCTTGTTGATCGCCGGGCGTTCCTTCACGGTCACCACCAGGATGCTGCCCTGGCGGTCGAGCTGGACGTCTTCGAAGAAGCCGGTCTTGTACAGGGCGCGGATGGTTTCGCCGACCTTGCTGTCGGTGACGGTCTCGCCACGCTCGACCGGCAGGTAGGTGAACACCGTACCCGAGCTGATGCGCTGCAGGCCGTCGACGCGGATGTCGCTGACAGTGAAGGGCTCGGCTGCCTGGGCCAGGGCGGGAGCGCCGGTGACGGCGGCGAGGGCGAGGGCCAGCAGGCGGCGATTGGGGAGTCGCGTCATGTCACGTCCGGTAGGAAGGTCGATTTCATTGGTGCGGGATGCCGACGCTGTAGACGGCAACAACGTGGAAAAGTTCATCGCGGGACCAGGCCGAGGATGTCGTTGTAGAACGCCAACCCCATCAGCCCGGCCAGCAACGCCAGGCCGATGTATTGGCCGGCGGCGATGGCACGCTCGCTCAGCGGGCTGCCCTTGACCAACTCGATAAGGTAATACAGCAGGTGGCCGCCGTCCAAGATGGGGATCGGCAGCAGGTTGATGATGCACAGGCTCAGCGACAGCAGGGCGAGGAACTGGATGAACCAGTCGACGCCGCGCTTGGCCGAAATATTGGCGACCCGGGCAATGGTGACCGGGCCGGAAACGTTCTGCAGCGAGGCTTTGCCGGTGACGATGCGGCCCATCATGGCCAGCGAATCGGCGGCCATCCGGCCGGTTTCGCGCACCGCCACGGTCACCGCCTGCAGCGGGCCGTACTTGAGCAGGGTGTCATAGGCCGGGCTGTAGCGTTCGGCGAAGCCGGCGCCGATCTGCCAGGTGGGCTGGCCCTTGCCGTCCTTGCCCTGGCGCGGGGTGATCTCCAGCGCCAGGCGCTCGCCGCCGCGCAGCACCTCGACCATGGCCGGGCCGCCGCGACGACCGAGGCTGCTGACTTCGCTGATCGCCTGCTCGACGCTGTCGATGCGCTGGCCGTCGATCGCCACGATCAGGTCGCCGCGCTGCAGGTGGCCCTCGGCCGCCGATCCCTTCACGATGGTGTCCACCAGCGGCGGCTGCAGCCAGGCCCGCCAGTACAGGCCGGCCAGGATCGGCACCCGCCGTTCATCGAATCCGCTCGGCAGCTGCGACAGCGGCAGGGTGCGCGAATGCACCTGGTCGGCCAGGTCGAGCACCTGCAGGGTCACATCGCGCCGGTCCATGGCCGCGGCGGTGAGGGCCATGCTGGCCTCGCCGAGGGTGATCACATCGCGGTCATCCACGCGCAGCAGGCGGTCGCCGCTGCCAAGGCCGGCGCTGGCCGCCATGCCGGTGGCGCGGCCGACGGTTGCCGAGTAGTCCTGCTTGCCGATCACGAACATCGCCCACAGCAGCAGGATGCACAGCAGCAGGTTGGCGACCGGGCCGGCGGCGACGATCGCGATGCGCTGCCACACGGTCTTGTGGTTGAAGGCCTGGCCACGCTCGTGCGGGTGGACCTCCACTTCGCGCTCGTCGAGGAATTTCACATAGCCGCCCAGGGGAATGGCGGCAATGGCGAACTCGGTGCCGTGGCGGTCGCGGCGCGACCACAGCGGGCGACCGAAGCCGACCGAGAAGCGCAGCACCTTGACCCCGCACATGCGGCCGACCCAGTAATGGCCGAACTCGTGGAAGGTGACCAGCAGCCCCAGGCTCACGATCATCCACCAGACCGATCCGATGAAGTCAGTCATGCAGGCTCACAGTGGCGGACAGGGGCGGCGGCGTCATACGGGTCAGGGCGTGTGGTCAGGCGGCGTCGATGGCGTTCAGGGTCAGCTGGCGGGCGCGCTGGTCTGCGGACAACAGCCGCTCCAGTGTATCGGCTGGCTCGGTCGGCAGTGTTGAAAGAGCGTTAGCAACCAGCGCCGGGATGGTCAGGAAACCGATCCGGCCCTGAAGAAAGGCTGAAACGGCCTCTTCGTTGGCAGCGTTCAGCACCGCCGGTGCGGTGCCACCAGCGTGCATGGCCTGCCAGGCCAGGGCCAGGCAGGGGAAGGCATCGGTGTCCGGCGCCTCGAAATCGAGCCGGCCCTGGGCCAGCAGGTCCAGTCCGGCGACGCCCGATTCGATGCGCTGCGGCCAGCCCAGGCCCACCGCGAGGGTGGTGCGCATGTCCGGCAGGCCCATCTGGGCCAGGGTCGAGCCGTCGACGAATTCGACCAGCGAATGCACCAGGCTCTGCGGATGCACGAGCACCTCGATGCGCTCGCCGGGGACCCCGAACAGGTGGTGGGCCTCGATCACTTCCAGGCCCTTGTTCATCAATGTCGCCGAATCGACCGAGATCTTCGGCCCCATCGACCACTTGGGATGGGCCACGGCCTGGGCCGGGGTGACCTGTTCCAGCTCGGCGCGGCTGCGGCCGCGGAACGGGCCGCCGGAGGCGGTCAGCAGGATGCGGCGGACGCCGGCGCCATCGAGGCTGGCATCACGCGAGCGCAGGCACTGGAAGATCGCGCTGTGCTCGCTGTCGATCGGAATGATCTCGGCGCCGGCGCGCTCGGCGGTGCGGGTCAGCAGCTCGCCGGCAAGGACCAGCGATTCCTTGTTGGCCAGCAGGATGCGCTTGCCGGCCGCAGCTGCGGCTAGCGTGGACGACAGGCCGGCCGCGCCGACGATCGCGGCCACCACCGTGTCGCAGGCGTCGCTGGCGGCCAGCTGGTCCAGCGCCGCGTGGCCGGCGTGGGCCTGCGTGGCCAGGCCGGCCGCGCGCAGGCCGTCGCGCAGCTCGGCGTACAGGTCTTCATCGGCGATCACCGCGTGCGCGGGCCGATGCTGGCGGCACAGCGCCAGCAGCGCCTGCACCTGGCGGCCGGCCGCGAGCACCGTGGCCTGGTAGCGCAGCGGGTGGCGGGCGATCACGTCAAGCGTGGAGGCACCAATCGAACCGGTAGCGCCGAACACGGCGACCCGGCGCAGGTCTGCAGCAGCATGCATGGTCAGAACCCGAAGATTTCCTTGCCCAGTGCGAACACCGGGATGGCCGCCAGCACGCCGTCGACGCGGTCGAGCACGCCGCCGTGGCCGGGGATCAGATTGCCCGAATCCTTGGCGCCGGCATGGCGCTTGATCAGGCTTTCAAACAGGTCGCCCAGCACCGAAGCGAACACCGCCGCCACCGAGGTGACGAGCAGGCCGGGCAGGTGGCCGGCATCGATGCCGGCCAGCCAGCCCAGGCCCACGGCCACGGCCACGCCGGCGATCAGGCCGCCGACCAGGCCTTCCCAGGTCTTGTTGGGGCTGATGCGCGGTGCCAGCTTGTGCCTGCCGAACCGGCGGCCGGCGAAATAGGCGCCCGAATCGGCGGCCCAGACCAGCGCCAGCGCGGCCAGCAGCCACAGGTGGCCCTGGTGGCCTGGCGGATCACCGCCGGCATGGATCAGCACCAGCGCGGCCCATGCGGGCACGATCGCCAGGGTGCCGGCGAGCAGCTTGAGGATGCGTGCCGGGCTGCCCGGCTGTGCGCCGAAATTGAAGAAGCGCAGCCAGACCAGCGCGCCCAGCCACCAGGCCACGCCGACCAGGGTCGCGATCTGGAACAGCACCAGGGTGCCGGCGTCGGCCCATACCAGCAGCACCATCAGCACCAGGTTCAGCACCAGCAGCACGGTGCGCGCCAGGGTGTCTTCGACGTCGGCCAGCTTCAGCCATTCCCACAGGCCGATGAGCAGCACGGCGGCGGCCGCTGCGGCCAGCCATTGCGTGGGCAGCAGCAGGATCGCGGCGATGGCGACCGGCGCCATGATCAGCGCGGCGAGGACTCGGGTCTTGGTCATGGGCTGGAGGTCTCGGTGGCCAGGGCGGCGATCTGGGCGCTGGTCAGGCCGAAGCGGCGCTCACGGCTGGCATAGGCATCCAGCGCCAGCTGCAGCTGCGCAGCATCGAAGTCCGGCCACAGCGTTTCGGTGAACCACAGCTCGGTATAGGCCAGTTGCCACAGCAGGAAGTTGCTGATGCGGGTATCGCCGCCGGTGCGGATGAACAGGTCCGGCGGCGGCAGGTCGGCCAGGGCCACCTGTCGTCCCAGCAGCGATTCGTCGATCTGCTCGGGCAGCAGGCGGCCGGCGGCCACTTCGGCGGCCAGCGCACGCGCGGCGCGCGCGATGTCCTGGCGGCCACCGTAACTGGCGGCGATCGACAGCGTCAGGGTGGTGTTGTCGGCGGTGCGCTGCTCGGCCAGCTGCATGCGGCTGACCAGCGAGGCACCAAAGCGTTCGCGCTCGCCGATGAAACGCACGCGCACGCCACGTCGATGCAGCTCGTCCACCTCGCGGTCGAGCGCACCGAGGAACAGCTTCATCAGGGCATCGACTTCTTCCTGCGGGCGGCCCCAGTTCTCGCTGGAGAACGCGAACAGGGTCAGCGCCGGAATGCCCAGTTCCAGGCAGCGCTCGATGGTGCGGTTGACCGCACGCGCGCCGGCGCGATGGCCGATCACGCGCGGGCGACGGCGCTGCTGCGCCCACCGGCCGTTGCCATCCATGATGATCGCAACGTGGTGGGGCAGGGCGGCCGGCAGGGGAGGCGGGACTGAAGGCATCGACTTCAGACCGACATCAGTTCCTTTTCCTTGTCGGCAACGACTTTGTCGACGTCCTTGATGTTGGCATCGGTCAACTTCTGGATGTCGTCTTCGCCGCGCTTCTTGTCGTCCTCGCTGATCGCCTTGTCCTTCAGCAGCTTGGCGATTTCCTTGTTCGCGTCCTGGCGGATGTTGCGGATCGCGATCTTGGCGCCTTCGCCTTCCTTCTGCACCTGCTTGGTCAGTTCCTTGCGGCGCTCTTCGGTCGGCGGCGGCAGGTTGACGCGGATCGAGGTGCCGATGGTGTTCGGGGTCAGCTCGATGTTGTACAGGCCCTTCTCGATCTCCTTGATCATGCTCTTGTCGAAGGGCGTGACCAGCAGCGAGTGGGCGTCGGCGTTGGAGATCGACGCGACCTGGTTCAGCGGGGTGCTGGCGTTGCCGTAAGCATTGACCGTGACGCGGTCCAGCAGGGCCGGCGTGGCGCGGCCGGTGCGGATCGAGGTGAGGGTGTGCTTAAGAGCATCGATGCTCTTGGCCATGCGCGTCTGCGCGTTGTTCTTGATGTCGTTGAGCATCGCCCGGGTCCTGGATGTAACTGGAATCGGGCGATTATAGGCGAATACGGGACGCTGCCGGGCCTGAATCGGCCCGGAGGTCGCCCTGCGCTCAGGCTCAGGCCGGGTCGCGGCCCTGGACCAGGGTGCCGATGTTCTCGCCGTGCAGGATCTTCAGCAGTTCGCCGGGCTGGCCCATGTCGAACACGCGCATCGGCAGGTCGCTGTCGCGCGCAAGGGCGAAGGCGGCGGTATCCATCACTTCCAGGCCACGGCGGATCACTTCGTCGTAGCTCAGGCTGTCAAAGCGCACCGCGTCGCTGAACTTGTTCGGATCCTTGTCGTACACGCCATCGACCTTGGTGGCCTTGAGCAGCAGGTCGGCGCCGATTTCGATGGCGCGCAGGGCGGCACCGGAATCGGTGGTGAAGAACGGGCTGCCGACGCCGGCGGCGAAGATCACCAGGCGGCCCTTTTCCAGGTGGCGGATGGCGCGGCGGCGGATGTAGTCCTCGCACACGTCGTTGATCTTGATCGCGCTCATCACGCGGGCCTTGGCGCCGACCTTCTCCAGCGCGTCCTGCATGGCCAGGGCGTTGATGACCGTGGCCAGCATGCCCATCTGGTCGCCGGTGACCCGGTCCATGCCGCCGGCGGCCAGGCCAGCACCGCGGAAGATGTTGCCGCCGCCGATGACCAGTGCCACTTCGGCGCCGGCCTGCTGGGCCTCGACGACTTCACGGGCCAGGCGGTTGATGATCTTGGGGTCGATGCCGTAGTCCTCATCTCCCATCAGCGCCTCCCCGGAAAGTTTCAACAGGATGCGGCGATAGGCGAGCTTGGACATGGGGACCTCGGGTGCGTGGAAATCGCGGGCGATTCTACGCGCAAGCGGCGCGCGGCCAAAGTCTTTTGTGCGCTGCGGCGCAGTACGGCGGTCGCCCCGTTCATCCGGGGCGACGGGTTCAGCCCAGCTCGGCCCCCGCAGTGGCCGACAGCTCATCATGCCCCAGTTCGCCGGGGGAGCGTGCGATGACCCGGTTGCGCCCCAGGTTCTTGGAGCGGTACAGCACGTCATCGGCCGCCCGCAGCAGGTCCTGCACGCCGGCAAAGCGTTCGTAGCCGCCCTGGGTGGCGACGCCGGCCGAGAAGGTGACGAACAGCGGGCCGCTTTCCAGCTCCGCCATCGGGGTGGCCACGATGTTGGCCAGCACCCGGCGGATCACGTCCAATGCCACCGATTCGCTGGTATTGGGCAGCAGCGCGACGAACTCCTCGCCACCGAAGCGGGCCACGGTGTCGCTGTTGCGCAGCTGGCCCTGCAGCTTGCCGGCGAAGGCGCGCAGCACTTCATCGCCGGTCAGGTGGCCGTGCGCATCGTTGATCTTCTTGAAATCGTCCAGGTCGATGAAGACCACCGACAACGGCCAGCCGTGGCGGCCGGCGCGCAGGAACTCCTGCTCGAGCACGGCCTCCAGCTGGCGACGGTTGAGCACGCCGGTCAGGGCGTCGCGGTGGGCCTGGTCGGCCAGGCGCTTGGCCCGGGCCTCGAATTCGTCGGCGCGGCGGCGGGCCTGGTCGGCGTCCTGCAGCTCGCGCAGGTTGCGCAGCGTAGCCAGTTCCTGGGCGTGGTCGATCAGCTCACGCACGCGCGCGGGCGAGTTCAGCCCGTTCTCGAACAGGCTGGCGATGTCCGGCAGCGCCGCGCTGATACGGGCCAGGACCTGGTCGAAGCGCGCGCTGTCCATCTCCAGCCGGTCGTGGACCTGCTGCAGGGCGCGCTCGCGGGCGGCGTCGGCATCCTCGTCCAGCCAGATGTCGGCGACCGCGCCGGACAGCTGCACGCAGGTCTGGAACGGGGTTTCGGCGGCGTCCTGGTCTTCGCTGTGGCGGATGCTGTCCACCAGGTAGCGGGGCAGGCCCCATTCTTCGGCCACCCAGGCGCCGACCTCGGCGTGGCTGCATCCCAGCGCCTCGCGTTCGCGGGCGACCAGGTCGGGGTTGTCGCGCGCTTCGCGCAGCAGCGGCAGGTAGCGTTCGGACTCGGCCTGGGCCAGGCACAGCACGCCCATGTCCTGCAGCAGGCCGGCCAGCATCAGTTCCTCCAGCCGGCGCAGGTTGCGTGCCTGGCCGAGCTGGCTGGCGGCCAGCGCGCTGAGGATGCTGCGCTTCCAGGCCCGCTGGCGCAGGTCGTGGTCGGCACCGCCGCTGCCGGTCAGGCCCTGGGTGACGGTGAAGCCCAATGCCAGGCTGATCGTCGCATTGAGGCCGAGCATGGTCAGTGCCTGGCCGAGATTCTCGATCCGGCGCCGGCTGGCATACAGCGGCGAGTTGGCGATGCGCAGCATGCGGGCGCTCAACGCCATGTCGATGGCGATGATGTCGGCAGCAGTTGCGATGTCCGCTTCCGGATCCTGGGCCAGTTCGATGATGCGCAGGGCAATACCGGGCGGCGAGGGAAGGTTGCGGCAGAGCGCCAGGGCAGCTGTCAGCTCGGGAGGCATGTCGGGTCGTTCAATTCCATTAGGACAAGAATACCTAGGAATGCATCACAGTCTGCGACTTTCGTTCCTGTTATGTGACTGCAGCTTCCCTGCGCCGAGTATCGGCCTGATTCGCGCACAACGCAAAGACCGGCCGCGTCGGGCCGCGCCCGGCGCCGGTGTGCGCACCCTCCTGCGACGCAGGTGCCGGTGACGCGGACAAAAAAAGAGCCGCGGTTTCCCGCGGCTCCTTCTGGTCGCTTCACGGCCGCAAGGCTG
This sequence comes from Stenotrophomonas sp. 704A1, assembly GCF_030549525.1. Taxonomy (NCBI): domain Bacteria; kingdom Pseudomonadati; phylum Pseudomonadota; class Gammaproteobacteria; order Lysobacterales; family Lysobacteraceae; genus Stenotrophomonas; species Stenotrophomonas tuberculopleuritidis. Next base: position 1,456,003 of record NZ_CP130831.1, read on the forward strand.
CGATCAGACCTGCATCGCCTTGGCGACTTCGGCGGCGTAGTCTTCCACCACCTTCTCGATGCCTTCGCCGACGATCAGCAGCTGGAAGCCCGCCACATCGGCGCCGGCGGCCTTGACCACCTGCTCGACGGTCTTGTCGCCGTCCAGCACGTAGCTCTGGCCGTACAGGGTCACTTCGCTGACGATCTTGTTGATCTTGCCAGCCATGATCTTTTCCAGGATTTCAGCCGGCTTGGCCTTGTCCTTGTCGGACATCTTGGCCAGCTCGATTTCCTTTTCCTTGGCGATGTACTCGGCCGGCACGTCGGCCGCCTTGTTGTGCGGCGGCTTCAGCGCAGCCACGTGCATCGCCAGGCCGCGGGCCAGTTCGACGTCGCCGCCGATCAGGTCGACCAGCACGCCAACCTTGCCGTTGGTGTGGACGTAGGAGCCGATGTTGCCGGTGGTGTCCAGCTTGACCAGGCGACGGATCTGGATGTTTTCACCCAGCTTCTGGATCGAGGTGGCGCGGGCTTCTTCGACGGTTTCGCCGCTGGCCAGCTTGGCCGCCTTCAGCGTTTCGACGTCGGCGGCGCCCGATGCCAGGGCGGCAGCGGCGACCGAATCAACGAAGTTCTTGAAGTTGATGTCGTTGGCGACGAAGTCGGTTTCCGAGTTGATCTCGACCAGCACGGCCTTGCCGCCGTCCTGGGCCAGGCCCAGGCGGCCTTCGGCGGCCACGCGGTCAGCCTTCTTGTCGGCCTTGGCGGCACCGGACTTGCGCAGGGCTTCAGCGGCGGCGTCGATGTTGCCGCCGGCCTCGGTGAGTGCCTTCTTGCATTCCATCATGCCGGCGCCAGTGCGCTCGCGCAGTTCCTTGACCAGGGAAGCAGTGATTTCCACGGGATTACCTCACGAAAGAAAGGGGTTGGGCCGGCATGGTGGCCGGCCCGTGTGACAGTCTCCTGTCGTCGCGCCATCGGCAGCGGACAGGAAAGGTGGGCGCCAGGCGCCCACCGGGGCCTGGATCAGGCCTGGGCTTCGCCCTTGTCGGCAGCAGCCTTCTTGGCCGGAGCGCGGCGGGCCGGCTTGGCGTCTTCGGCCGGAGCGTCGGCGAACTCTTCCTCACGGACGGTGGCGGCGTGCGGAGCAGCAGCCTTGCCTTCCAGCACGGCGTCGGCGGCAGCGCGCGAGTACAGCTGCACGGCGCGGATGGCGTCGTCGTTGCCCGGGATCGCGTAATCCACCAGCTCCGGGTTGTAGTTGGTGTCGACCACGGCGATCACCGGGATGCCGAGCTTCTTGGCTTCCTTGATGGCGATGTCTTCATGGCCGATGTCGATCACGAAGATCGCGTCCGGCAGGCGGTTCATGTCCTTGATGCCGCCCAGCGAGGCTTCCAGCTTGTCGCGCTCGCGACGCAGGCCCAGCACTTCGTGCTTGACCAGCTTCTCGAAGGTGCCGTCGGTCTCACCGGCTTCCAGTTCCTTCAGGCGGGCAACCGACTGCTTGACGGTACGGAAGTTGGTCAGGGTGCCGCCCAGCCAACGCTGGTTCATGAACGGCATGCCGCAACGCTCGGCTTCTTCGCGGATGGTTTCGCGGGCGCTGCGCTTGGTGCCCAGGAACAGGACGGTGCCGCGCTTCTGGGCAATCGACGAGATGAAGTTCATCGCATCGTTGAACAGCGGGACGGTCTTTTCCAGGTTGATGATGTGGATCTTGCCGCGGGCGCCGAAGATGTACGGCGCCATCTTCGGGTTCCAGTAGCGGGTCTGGTGGCCGAAGTGGACGCCGGCTTCCAGCATCTGACGCATGGTGACCTGGGGCATTGCAATACTCCTGATGGGGAACCGGCGATTCCGCCCGCGGGATAGGTATGCGGGACGCGTGGAAGCGCGGAAGGTTCCGGGGTTGGGCTTCCCTGTTGCCTCCGTGGCCGAACTCCTTGCGGAGCACCCCGGCACGGATGGGGGCAGCAGGTGTGGATTCACCGGTGACGTCCGGTGTGGACGGTATCCCGCGCACTGGGGCGGCAGGACATCCGGCGGATTATAGCCCGCCGGGCGCGCTCGCCGCAATGGCCGGGTCCAGCGGGGGCAGCGCGGTCTCGGCGCTGCCCTGCAGCCGGGCCCGGAAGCGGCCACCGGCGTAACCGCCGGCGCGCGCCGGCAAGGGCCACAGGCGCTGCCGGCCCGGCAGCACGTAACCGGCCAGGCCGGCAATCACCGGGTGGCGCTGCCCCCCGGCATCGATGAACACCAGATCGGCCAGCTGCGCATGGCCATTGCCGGCATTGTAGAGCCACAACCGGGGCGGCTGCCCGGCCTGCGCCTGCAGCTGCACCTGCAGGGCGGCGGCCAGCGGCGCAGGCGGATCAAGGAACACCGGCAGCGAGTAGCGGATGGCGGATGCGGCCTGCGCGCCGGGCGTCGGGCTGATCACCAGCCGGTAGGCCTGCTGCGTGGCGACGGGCGCCGGGCGCAACCGCACCACCCGCAGCCGTTGCCGCTGCCCGGCGCCGATCTGCAGCCGGCCCGGGCTGAGCGCGACCCCGTCTGCGGGCAGCAAGCGTTCCTCCGCGCCCTGCTGCTCCCAACGGTACAGCCGCGCCTCACCGCTCCAGGCCGTGGCCTCCGGATTGCGCAGCCACAGCTCGCCATCGGCCCGGGTGGCCGGCAGCCGCAGCTGGGTACTGGACAGTTCCAGCGCCGCTACGGTGTGCGCCGGCAGCGCCAGCGCAAGCGCGAGAAAGAGCCGGCGCAGCATCAGTAGGTCACCGTCACCGTGCGCTGTGCGGCCTCGTCCGCGGACAGTGCCGGCGACAACGCCTGGACCTGCGGCGGCACCGTTTCAGCGGCATCGCTGCGCTGCTGGGGCGGTGGCCCGGCGCGCGCGTCGGTGATCTGCAGGGTGATGGCCAGGCCGGCCTGCGCGGGCGCATCGGCCGCCTGCGCGGAGGCGATGCACGATGACGCGGCGCAGGCCAGCGCGAGGAAGGAACGCAGGTGCATCGTAGGCCGGTGGAAGGAGACGCTGGCGGTATCGGCCGCTGCGGTCCGATCTGAAGAGCGCCCGGGCGCAGGCCGGCCGCTCAGTAGGCGCGCTCAGTAGGTGATGGTGACCGTGACGGTGTCGGTGTAGGCGCCGGGTGGCGTGAGCGTTGCGCTGGTGGGGGCGACCCGTCCGTAGATGGTCAGGGTCTGCGCCGATCCGGTGCCGGTGCCGGGCACGGTGCTGGTGTTGAGCACGTTGCCCCAGCGCACGGTGCGCGCGGCGTTCTGGTACAGCTCGTACGGGACGGTGGCGCCGGTGCTGCCGATGCGCATGCGCCGGTTGCCGCTGCCATCGGCATTGCTGCCGTTGTTCAGTCCTATCTGGAAGGGGCTGCGGTTGACGCAGGTCAGGCTGAACACGGCGGTGCGGTCGATGTTGGCGGTCACCGCGCCGGTACTGATGCCGAAATCCATCGGTGCAGTCACATAGGTGCCGCAGGCGGGGTTGACCGTGGCGTTGGCAACCACCGACATCGTCGCCGTGACCAGGCCCGAATTGCCGGTCACGGCGGGCGGTGTGGTCGTGCAGCTGGCCGGGTAGGCCGGGGTGCCCAGCACCGGCTCGTTGTAGGCGTACTGGAAGGTGGCGGGCAGGGTGCTGGTGAACGTGCCCGCCGACAGCACCTGGTTGGCGGGGTAGCGGCCATACAGGGTGACCGTGCCGGCGCCGGAGCCGCCCAGTGCGGGAACCGAGTACTGCATCTGGTACATGGCCCACGCCGGGCTGCTGGCGCTGCTGCTGCCGATCACGGTGGTACGGGTGGAATTGCTGTAGATCTGATAGTTGAGGCGGTCGCCGAAGGTATTGGCGAACGTGCGCGAGGGGGTGATGGTGGTGCCGCCGGTACCGGCCGGCAGGCCCACGCAGAAGGTCACCCGGACATTGGCCAGCAGCGCGACCGCACCGGTGGTGCAGTTGATGGTGAAGGTGGTGGTGGTATCGACCTGGCCGTTGGACACCGGGCCGAACGACAGCGTGGGGCTGGTCAGCGAGCAGCTGGTGGCAGCGTGGGCCGGCAGTGCGAGGCTGCCCAGCCACAGCGCCAGCAGCAGGCCGAGCACGCGGGTCATGGCTGCGGCTCCGGCAGGCAGCGCACCGGTGCAAGCCGTCGCACGCCCGCCTCCGGCCGTTGTACCTGCACCCGGCAGCGGCCCTGTTCGCTGTCGATCAGCAGCGTGGCCGCATCGGCGCTGAACTCCAGCCATGCCTGGCCATCGTGGCCCACCACGGTCGGCGTCACCCCGTCGCCCTGCACCCGGGCACCCAGCGGCAGCGGTTGGCCCTGGGCGTCGAGCAGGGTGGCCAACGCGCCGCGCGACTGGCGCAGGGCGAAGTCCACGCGCATGCCTGCGCCCTGGCGCGGCGTGGCCAGGGTCTCGACCTGGTCGGCGCGCAGGTCGGCCGGCAGGCCCAGGGTGTCGATGGTCAGGCGGTTGCGCTGCCACGACAGCAGCGGGGTGACCAGCAGCAGGCCCTTGGCATCGGTCACGCCGATCGGCCGGTTCTCAAGCAGGACCGGCACGCCGGGGCGTCCGGTGGACACCACCGCGAACGCATCCGGGACCTCGCGGGCGGCGAACACGCTGCCGGCCATCCAGACCAGGCTGCCGCTGGCATTGGCATAGGCGAAGGTCTGGCCACTGTCGCGCGAGACGCCGGCCGAGTAGCGGCCATGGGTGCCCAGCGCGCCGATTTCGGCCAGTCCGCCACCATCATCGCGGGCCTGCAGCCGCCAGCCCGGGCCGCCGCGGCCACCGTCGCCGGGCACCGGCCGCATCACCTCGGCGCTGGCGTAGTGGCGGTCGCCATTGCGCTGGGCCGACACGCTGGCCTGGCGGTCTTCGCCCAGGCGGGTCCCCAGCGACAGGTAGACACTGCGATTGCGGCGCTGGTCGATGTCCTGGGTGGCAGACAGGTAGGCGTTCCAGCGGCCGAAGGCGCGCGACCAGAACAGGCTGAGGTAGCGGCTGCGGCTGAACGGCAGTGCCTGCGGCGGCGCCGGTTGTGGGGCGTCGAGCAGCGGCTGCGGCTGGTCCAGGCGCAGGTAGCTGATGCTGAACGACCCCAGCTGCTGCAGGTCGACGCCGAACGAGGCCTGCTCGCTGACCCGTGGCGGCACGCTGTCCTGCAGGCTGCCGAGGTCGCGGTAGTCGCCGTGGGTGCGGCGGCTGGCGAGATTGACGTTGAAGCGGCGGTTGTTCCAGTTGTAGCCCAGCCCGTACTGGCGCCCGCTGCGCGGACCGTCGCGGCTTTCGCTCCAGTTGGCACTGAGCACGCCGGCCTGGCCAAGCAGCCAGGCGCCACCGAGGCCGGCGTTGACGATGCCGCCGCCACCTTCGGCGTGGGCTTCGGCGGTGAAGCGGTTGCTCACGCCGCGGCGCAGGGTGGCGCTGGCCACGGTATCGGCGTCGTAGCGGAACGAGCGGATGCCATAGTCACGGCGCAGGCGGCCAATGCCGGCCGACCAGTCCGACAGGCCGGCGGCGAGCAGCTGCTGGGTGCCGTAGAAGGCGAAATCCAGGGTCTGCATGCGGCCGAAGGCATCGGTGACCACGACCTGGGCGCTGCCGGTGCCGCTGATGCCGGGTTGCGCCGCCAGCTGGAACGGCCCCACCGGGACCTGCCCGCTGTACTGGCGCAGGCCGTCGATGTACAGCTCCACGCTGGACGGCACCACCGCTTCGCCAAGGAACGCCGGCGTCGGTGTCAGGACGCGATACGGCTGCAGGCCATAGTTGCGGCCGATCTGCACGCCGGCCATGCGCGCCGGGCGCGTCCACTCCAGGAAGCCACTGTAGAAATCGCCCACGGTCAGGCTCAGGGCCTGATCGGGCAGGTCCAGCCGCCAGCTGGTGTCCAGCCGTACCGACTCCTGCCGCCAGCCTTCGCCGGGCAGCTGGTAGCTGCGCATCAGCGCCGTGTTGCGCAGGCTGCCGTTGCCGAAGCCGAACACGCGCAGGTCACTGTTGAGGCTGACATTGCCCAGGCCGTCGCTGTGGCTGGCGTAGAGGTCGTAGTTGAGCGCCATGCCGGGCGATGCCTGGGCGACGGCGTCGGCTTCCGCGGTCCTGCCCAGCTGCGTGACCGGCAGCTGCAGCTGCTGCAGCGGCACCTGCAGGTCCAGTACCTGCAGGCTGGCGTCGTAGTGCACCACCAGCTGTGCGATCTGGTCCAGGTAGACCGGCGCGTCGCCCTGCACCGGGAAGCCGAGCTGGCGCAGGGTCGCCGCCGGCGCCTGCAGACGCCCGCCCAGTTCATGGAACAGCAGCAGGCCACGCCGCGCCTGGTTCAGCGTGGTCTCCAGGTACAGTGCCTGCGGTGCGGTCAGCGGGGTCGGCGCCGGCAGCGATGCCTCGGCGGCGATATCGGCGCCCGGCGCGCTCAGCGCACGGCCGGCCGCGTGCGCGGAGACGGAAGCCAGACCGGTGCAGCAGGCCAGCACGCAGGCCTCAGCGAGCCGGCGGCGTTGCAGGCAGGGGCGTAAGCTGCGACCCACCATTGATCCTCGCGCTGAAGGTGCCGCTGGCCAGACCTGCCGGCGCCTGCGGCAGGGCCCAGCGCATGGTCTGGCCGGGCAGCACATAGCCGACCAGGCCCGGCAGCAGGGGGGTGCTGCGCCCGCCGATGGCAACGGCGAGGTCGGCGATCTGGGCCTGGCCGTTGCCACGGTTGTGCACTTCCAGCGTGGCCGGGCCGGCATCTGCCGCGAGCAGCCGCGCCTGCAGCTGCGGCGCCGGTGCCTCGCCGTCGGGCTGCACGAACAGGGGAATCGAGTAGCGCAGCACGAACTGCATGCCCTGCCGTGCCGGGTCGTAGGCCGGTATCTCATCGACGATCACCCGGAACGCCTGCTGCCCGGCCGCTGCGCCCGGGTCGGTACGGACCAGCCGTATCAGCTGGCGCTGGCCGGCGGCCAGCGACTGCATCGGCGGGCTGGGCAGCAGCGCATCGCTGGGTTCCAGCTGGTCGCGGCCGTCGACCTGTTGCCAGCGGTAGATGCGGACCTGCACCTGCACCGGCTCGGTACCGCTGTTGCTGATCCACAGCGCCTCGGCGTTCTGCCCGGGGCGCAGCTCGAACTGGGTCGGCGAAACCTGCAGGCTGGCCGCCAGGCAGACGGCCGGCAGCAGCGCGAACGCGCTCAACGCCAGCCGCAGCAACCGGCGCACAGGGGGCAGTGGCATCGGCACGCCCTCAGTAGGTGATGGTGGCGGTGATGGTGTCCTGGTAGGAACCGGGTGCGGCGTTGTTGACGCTGGGGTTGGCCACCTGCCCGTAGACCTGGTAGACCTGGTTGGCGCCGGTGCCGGTGCCGGCCACCGTGTTGGTGCCGGTGGTCGCGCCCCAGACCGTGTTGTGTCCGGAGTCCTGGTAGAGCTGGTAGCCGACGAAGTTGTTGGCGGTCACCGCCGAATCGGTATTGCGCATGCGCCGGGTGGTGACGTCGCCGGCCGTGGTCGGGTTGAGGCCGGCATTGAGCGCGATGGTGTAGGGCGTGGTGACGCTGCACTGGGCGGTGACCGTGCCCTGCGCGTTCAGCGGCGTGGTCGAGCTGGAATCGGCATTGCCGAAGTTGACGTTGGTGGCCGACGCCGCGGTGATCGTGCAGGCCTTGTTGATGGTCAGCAGCACATTGAAGGTGACGGTGTCGGCGGCGGCGGCGGGGCCTGCCACCAGCAGGGCCAGGGCCCAGGCCAGCGGGGAACGAACGGCGGATCGCATGGACAACCTCCCTGACCCGAAGGTCCGTTGAACAGAGCGAAGACAGCGCATTCAGCGCCGCTTTTGCGTCGGTGACCCCAGCTTAGGCAGCGCAAGTGTCTGTATTTCGTGAGAAAGAGGGAATCGAAAGGGTGCGGGCCATCACGCTTTCACCTTCCTTGCCGGAACCGTGCATGGGCGCGATCGCGAGTTGGCTGGCGTTCGTTCAGATTGCGGCCGGATCGGCGATAATGGCCGCCATGAGCGTGAATCTGAAAACCCCGCAGGAAATCGAGATGATGCGCGTCGCCGGCCGGCTGGCCAGCGAAGTGCTCGACATCGTCACCCCCCACGTCAAGCCCGGTGTCACCACCGAGGAACTGGACCGCATCTGCCACGACCACATCGTGAACGTGCAGGGCGCCATTCCGGCCAACGTCGGCTACCGCGGCTTCCCGAAGACCGTGTGCACGTCGGTCAACAATGTCATCTGCCACGGCATTCCCAGCGAAGGGAAGGTGCTCAAGGATGGCGACATCGTCAATATCGACGTCACCGTCATCAAGGACGGCTGGCACGGCGACACCAGCCGCATGTTCTTCGTCGGCACGCCGTCGGTGATGGCGCGCCGCCTGGTGGAAACCACCTACGAAGCCATGTGGCGCGGCATCCGCGCCGTGCGGCCGGGCGCCACCCTGGGCGACATCGGCCATGCCATCCAGAGCTACGCCGAAGGCGAGCGTTTCAGCGTGGTGCGCGAGTACTGCGGCCACGGTATCGGCAAGGTCTACCACGACGAACCGCAGGTGGTGCATTACGGCCGCCCGGGCCAGGGGCTGGTGCTGCAGCCGGGCATGACCTTCACCATCGAGCCGATGATCAACGAGGGTACCCGCTACAACAAGGTGCTGCCGGACGGCTGGACCGTGGTGACCAAGGACCGCAAGCTGTCGGCGCAGTGGGAGCACATGGTCGCGGTCACCGAGACCGGCGTCGATGTGCTGACCCTGTCACCCGGCGAGTCGCAGGTCGCCTGAAGATGCTGCCGGCGGGTTCGCTGCTGGACGCGCCGGCGGCATCGCTCAACGATCCGGACTGGGCCGCTGCCGCACGCCAGGCGCTGCAGCAGGCCGACGCGCGGCTGTACCGCCGCTTCGACCAGGGCGACAACATCGAGCGCCTGCTGGCGCTGCGCGCGCGTGCCGCCGATCACCTGATCCGGCTGGCGTGGCAGCGCTGCCTGCCGGCCGACAGCGGCCTGTCGCTGTTCGCGGTGGGCGGCTACGGCCGGGGCGAACTGTTCCCGCGTTCGGACATCGATCTGCTGGTGTTCGGCGAACCGGCGGCACAACTGGCCCACGAAGCCGCGCTTGCACGCCTGTTCGCGCTGCTGTGGGACTGCGGGCTGGCGGTCAGCCACGCGGTGCGCTCGGCGCCGCAGTGCCGCGAGGCGGCTGCCGACCAGACCGTGCTGACCGCGCTGATCGAAGCGCGCCCGCTGCTGGCCGACGAGGTGGCGCGGCGCGCGCTGCGCGACGCGGTGGACGACCGCGCGCTGTGGCCGCCGCGTGCGTTCTTCCTGGCCAAGCTGGAAGAGCTGCGCAACCGCCACCAGCGCTTCGGCGATACCGCCGACAACCTGGAGCCGGACCTGAAGGATGGCCCCGGCGGCCTGCGCGATCTGAACACGCTGGGCTGGATGGCGCTGCGTGCGTTCGGCGTGCGCGACCTGGAGGCACTGGTCGGGCTGGGCCACCTGGGCGCCGACGAGGCTGCCGCGCTGAAGCGCGAACGCGCGGTGCTGGCACGGCTGCGCTTCGGCCTGCACCTGGTGGCGCGGCGCCCGGAAGAGCGCCTGCGTTTCGATTACCAGAAGACCCTGGCCGCGCGCCTGGGCTTCGAAGACGACGCCGAGAGCCTGGGCGTCGAGAAGATGATGCAGGGGTTCTACCGTGCCGCCTCGGTGGTACGGCGGATCAGCGACCGCCTGCTGCAGCGCTTCGAAGAACAGTTCGACGGCGAAGCGCAGCCGGAGCCGCTGACCGTCGGCTTTGCCACGCGGCGGGGCTACCTGGCGGCCAACGACGCGGACTGGCCGCGTGCGGATATCGGCCGGGTGTTCGCGCTGTTCGCCAGCTGGGCCAACAACCCGCAGATCCGCGGCCTGCATTCGTTGACCGCACGCGCGCTGGCCGAGTCGCTGCCGCTGCTTCCCGCCTATGACCAGGCCGACCCCGATGCGCGCGAGCAGTTCCTGGCACTGCTGCGCGGCCAGCGCCCGGTCGACACGCTTTCGCGCATGGCGCGGCTGGGCGTGCTCGGGCAATGGATTCCCGCGTTCGCCCAGGTCAGCGGGCGCATGCAGTTCGACCTGTTCCATGTCTACACCGTCGACCAGCACACGCTGATGGTCCTGCGCAACATCGGCCTGTTCGCCAGCAGCCGCGCCGACGAGCGTTTTTCAATCGCCCACGAAGTATGGCCGCGCCTGCGCAAGCCCGAACTGCTGCTGCTGGCGGGCCTGTTCCATGACATCGCCAAGGGCCGCGGCGGCGATCATTCGGAACTGGGCGCCGTCGATGCACGCGCGTTCTGCCAGGCGCATGCGTTGAGCGGGTCGGATACCGAGCTGGTGGCCTGGCTGGTCGAGCAGCACCTGCGGATGTCAGTGACCGCACAGAAGCAGGACATTGCCGATCCGGAGGTGATCCATCGCTTCGCCAGCCTGGTTGGCAGCCGCGACCGCCTGGACTATCTGTACCTGCTGACCTGCGCCGACATCGCCGGCACCAGCCCCAAGCTGTGGAATGCCTGGAAGGACCGGTTGCTGGCCGATCTGTATTTCGCCACCCGGCGTGCGCTGCGCGAAGGCCTGGAGCATCCGGTGCCGGCCGCCGAACGGGTGGCTGAAGCGCGCGACAGCGTGCGTGCGCTGGTCCGCGAGCAGGGCTACGACGATGCCACCATCGATCGCCAGTTCGCGGTGATGCCCGATGAGAGCTTCATCCGCCTGCGTCCGGAACAGCTGGCCTGGCAGGCCGCGGCGCTGGTGCCGGTCAAGCAGGGGCAGACCCTGGTGAAGGTGCGCCGCATCAGCGTGGACGACCCGGCGCTGGAGGTGTTCGTGCATTCGCCCGACCGCGACGGCCTGTTCGCCGCGATCGTGATGACGCTGGACCGCAAGGGCTACGCCATCCATCGCGCGCGGGTGCTGGATGGTCCTGCCGACACCATTTTCGATACCTTCGAAGTGAACCCGGCCGACAGCTTCGCCGATGGCAGCAGCGCCAACCTGGAGGCGGCGCTGCGCGAGGCGCTCAGTGGTGATCTGTCGCGCCTGCGCCCGTCACGGCGGGTGGTGCCACGGCAGCTGCGCCATTTCCGCTTCGCCCCACGCATCGAGTTCCGCGACGAACCCGGTGCGACCCGTTTCGCCCTGGTCGCTCCCGACCGTCCCGGCCTGCTGGCCGACGTGGCGTTCGTGCTGCGCAACCAGGGCCTGCGCGTGCATGATGCGCGCATTGCCACCTTCGGCGAACGCGCCGAAGACACCTTCGTGATCAGTGACGAACACGACCTCCCCCTGACTGAACCTGCCCGGCAGCAGCTGCATGACGCGATGCTGGCCTGCCTGGACCCTGATCGAAACGCCGGAGACCCCGCCTGATGGCCACCAAGCCCGCCAAGAAGACCGCCGCGACCACCAAGAGCGCAGCGGCCAAGAAACCTGTCGCCGCACCGGCTGCGAAGAAGGCTTCACCACAGCCGAAGGCGGGTCAAGCCGCTGCGCCGAAGAAAGCCGCGGCGGTGAAGGCGCCGGCGAAGAAGGGGGGTGCGCCGAAGAAGGCACCGGCCAAGAGCGCTGAAACCGCGCGCGCCGAGAACATTGCGCGCAAGTCGCTGCGCAAGCCGGCCGCTCCGGGCGTTGCCGAGCTCAAGTTCGGCATCGAAAGCGCCTTCGAACGCCGCGCCACGCTGACCCTGCACGAACTGGAAGGCTCGACCCGGCCGCTGGTCAACCGGGTGATCGATGGCCTGGAAAGCGGCGAATTCCGCGTTGCCGAACCGGACGGTCACGGTGGCTGGAAGGTCAACGAGTGGCTGAAGAAGGCCGTGCTGCTGTACTTCCGCGTCAACGACATGGCGGTGGTCGATGCGCGTCCGGCGCCGTTCTGGGACAAGGTCGAATCGCGTTTTGCCGGCTACGACGAAGCGAAGTTCCGCCGTGGCGGCGTGCGCGTGGTGCCGGGTGCGATCGCCCGTCGCGGCACCTATTTCGGCAAGGATGTGGTGCTGATGCCGAGCTTCACCAACATCGGCGCCTACGTCGGCGAAGGCACCATGGTCGATACCTGGGCCACCGTGGGTTCCTGCGCGCAGATCGGCCAGCACTGCCATCTGTCCGGCGGTGCCGGCATCGGCGGCGTGCTGGAGCCGCTGCAGGCCAGCCCGACGATCATTGAAGACCACTGCTTCATCGGTGCGCGTTCGGAAGTGGTGGAAGGCGTGGTGGTCGGCCACCACAGCGTGATCGGCATGGGTGTGTTCCTCAGCCAGAGCACCCGCATCTACAACCGCGCCACCGGCGAGATCAGCTACGGCTACATCCCGCCGTACAGCGTGGTGGTGTCCGGCTCGCTGCCGAGCAAGGACGGCACCCACTCGCTGTACTGCGCGGTGATCGTCAAGCAGGTTGATGCCAAAACCCGCAGCAAGACCAGCGTCAACGACCTGCTGCGCGGCCTGGCCGACTGAAGGTGGCGGCGCCGGAGGACCTGGCGCAGTCCGCGATCTACCGGCATCCGTCCGACACCCCGTTCGGACGGATGCTGCCGCGCCTGCTGCACGCACCGCGCTGGAGCCGGCTGCGCCGTGCATTGTCGCGGCGTTGGCCGATGCCCGCGCTGGTCAGCGATGTGCGCGACGTGGTCTACGCGAGCTGGTGGGTGGACGTGCAGCATGCGCCGCCACCGCCGCCGGGGCATCACTACGTCGTCCATGCCGGGCGCACGCCTTACACCATCCTCAGCTACCGGCACGGCCACTTCGGGCCGGCGCTGGCGGGTCAGCTGCGTTCCTTGATGCCGTCGCCACGGCAGAGCAACTGGCGCTGGTACCTGCGTCGTGACGACGAACCGGACGGGACACCGGTGGTGCTGTTCGACCGCAACGTGATGGACCAGCTGGCCTTCGTGGCCGGCGCGCGCGCCTTCAGCGATGCCATGCAGCCGCACCTGTCCGCGCACTTCGAGCACGGGGTGCGCGCCGATGGCGATGGGTACACCCTGATCGAAGGCGGGCAGGGCAGTGCGCCTGCGCTGCACCTGCAGTGGCAGGCCGCTGCGGGCTGGGAGGACGCGGCGTGGACGGCGGCCTTCGGTGGCCACCAGGCCCTGCTGCGTCTGCTCACCTGCCAGGACGAGGCCATTGCCCGCACCTGTGACCGCCGCTGGGCCAGCACCCGCATCGCGTTGCCGGTGGACGTGGACACCCTGCAGCCCCTGCGGCTGGCCGGTGAACTGCATTGCCCGCGCCTGCAGTCGATGGGCGTGGCGCTGCGCGAGGGGCTGGCCTTCCGGCTGCCACGCGTACCGTTCCGGGTCGTGTCCGAGCGCCTGTTGTGAGATTCTGGCCCTCTGTTTTCCAGCATCACAGATGGCCATGAGCACCACTGTCTACGGTTTGAAGAACTGCGATACCTGCAAGAAGGCGACCAAGTGGCTGGACCGCTTCGGCGTGCCCTACACCTTCGTCGACTACCGCGACAACAAACCCACTCCGGAAACCCTGCTGGAATGGGCCGCGCAGCTGGGCGGCCTGGGCGCGATGGTCAACAGGTCGTCCACCACCTGGCGGCAGCTGCCCGACAACCGCAAGGCCGCCGATTCCGAGGCCGAATGGAAGCTGCTGCTGCGCGAGTACCCGCAGCTGATCAAGCGCCCGCTGGTGGTCACCGCCGACGGCACGGTCAGCCAGGGCTTCAGTGACAACGGCTTCAAGGCCCGCTTCGGCGTGGGCGACGCATGAGCGCGGTCCTTGACCTGGCGTGCGAGCTGATCGCGCGGCCCTCGGTGACGCCGGACGACGCCGGCTGCCAGGCGCTGCTGGCCGCGCGGCTGCAGCAGGCGGGGTTCCAGTGCGAACACCTGCGGCTGGGCCAGGTCGACAATCTGTGGGCCACCCATGGCAGCGGTGCGCCGGTGCTGGTCCTGCTTGGCCATACCGATGTCGTGCCGCCGGGCCCGCGCGAGGCCTGGCAGAGCGATCCGTTTGACGCGCAGGTCCGCGATGGCGTGCTGTATGGCCGCGGCAGCGCCGACATGAAGGGCAGCGTGGCCGCATTCGTGATCGCAGCCGAGCAGTTCGTGGCTGCACATCCGCACCATGCCGGTACGCTGGCGGTGCTGCTGACCAGCGATGAAGAGGGCGATGCCATCGATGGCGTGCGCCACGTGGCGCGGCTGTTCGCCGAGCGCGGCCAGCGCATCGACTGGTGCATCACCGGCGAGCCGTCGTCGACCGCGACGCTGGGTGACCTGCTGCGCGTCGGCCGTCGCGGCAGCCTCTCTGCGAAGCTGCGGGTGCAGGGTGTGCAGGGCCATGTGGCCTACCCGGACAAGGCGCGCAACCCGATCCACCAGGCGGCGCCGGCGCTGGCCGAGCTGAGCGCACGGCGCTGGGACGAGGGCTACGAGAGCTTCCCCGCGACCAGCCTGCAGATCTCCAACATCCATGCCGGCACCGGGGCCAACAACGTGATCCCCGGCGAGCTGGAGGTGGACTTCAACCTGCGCTACAACCCGCACTGGGATGCGGCGGCGCTGGAGGCGGAGATCACCGCGCTGCTCGACCGGCACGGCCTGCAGTACACGTTGAAGTGGCATCGCAGCGGCGAGCCGTTCTACACCCCGGAAGGCGTGCTGCGCGCCGCAGCACGCGCCGTGCTGGCCGAGCACGTCGGCCATGCACCGGAGGAAAGCACCGGTGGCGGTACCTCCGATGCGCGCTTCATCGCACCGCTGGGTGCCCAGTGCATCGAAGTCGGGCCGGTCAACGCCAGCATCCACCAGGTGGACGAGAACGTGCGCGTGGATGAGCTGGAAGCACTGCCGGGGCTGTACCAGCGGCTGCTGGAACGCCTGCTGGCGTGAGGCATGACGCCGGGCATGGCCTGGCGTTCCCCCCGACCGGTAGCGCCGGGCCATGCCGGGCGGCACGGCACCTGTGGTTGCCAACGCAACTGTTGCGTGGCACCGGAAACCGCGTTACGGTCGGTGCCATGTCGATCCGCCTGGCCACCGCCGTCAACACGTCCAACCGCAATAATCTGCGTGCGAATAATCGTGCGCGGCCGATGCGGGACTGCGCCCTGGGTAGATAGACAGCACCACACGCCCGGACACCAGAAAACCCGCATCGGCCGATGCGGGTTTTTTTGTGCCCGGGCGCTGCCCTCCCGGGCCTGGATGGCCGGTCGAACACCTTCCCCCCGTGTAATCCCCCACTACAGGAGCGCCACCCATGTGTTCGATCTTCGGAATCTTCGGCCTGCAGGCCGGCGACGACCTTCCCTCCCTGCGCCGCCATGCGCTGGAACTGTCGCAGCGCCAGCGCCACCGCGGCCCCGACTGGAGCGGGGTATACCTGGACGAGGGCGCGCTGCTGGTGCACGAGCGGCTGGCGATCGTCGACCCGGCCGGCGGCTCGCAGCCGTTGCTGTCCGAGGACGGCGGGCTGGCGCTGGCGGTCAACGGCGAGATCTACAACCACCAGCAGCTCAAGGCCGGCCTCGGCCAGGCCTACGCGTTCCAGACCGGCTCGGACTGCGAAGTGATCAACGCGTTGTACCGCCAGGGCGGTGCGCCCGCGCAGTGGCTGGAACAGCTCAACGGCATCTTCGCCTTCGCGCTGTGGGACCGTGACGCCGGCCGCGTGCTGGTGGCGCGCGATCCGATCGGGGTGGTGCCGCTGTACTGGGGCCACGATGCGCAGGGGCGCCTGCGGGTTGCGTCGGAAATGAAGGCGCTGGTCGATTCGTGCGCCGACGTCGCCCAGTTCCCGCCGGGCCACTACTACGACAGCGCCACCGGCGAACTGGTGCGCTACTACCGGCAACCCTGGCGCGACTACGCCGATGTGCAGGGCCGCCAGGCCGATCTGGCCGAACTGCGGCAGGCCTTCGAACAGGCGGTCGAGCGCCAGCTGATGAGCGATGTGCCGTATGGCGTGCTGCTGTCCGGCGGCCTCGATTCGTCGCTGGTGGCCGCGGTGGCTGCCCGTTACGCACGCCGTCGCATCGAGGACGGTGGCCAGAGCGAAGCCTGGTGGCCGCGCCTGCACTCGTTCGCGATCGGTCTGAAGGGGTCGCCGGACCTGGCCGCCGCTGCGGTCGCCGCCGAAGCGCTGGGCACCGTCCACCACGGCTTCGAATACACCTTCGAGGAAGGCCTGGACGTGCTGCCGGAAGTGATCCGCCACATCGAGACCTATGACGTCACCACCATCCGCGCATCCACGCCGATGTTCCTGCTGGCGCGGCGGATCAAGGCAATGGGGGTGAAGATGGTGCTGTCCGGCGAGGGCAGCGACGAGATCTTCGGCGGCTACCTGTACTTCCACAAGGCCCCGGATGCGCGCGAATTCCACCAGGAACTGGTGCGCAAGCTCGATGCGCTGCACAACTATGACTGCCTGCGCGCCAACAAGTCGATGATGGCCTGGGGCGTGGAGCCCCGTGTGCCGTTCCTGGATCGCGAGTTCCTGGACGTGGCGATGCGTTTCGATGCTGCCCACAAGATGGTCGGCGCCGGCTTTGGTGGCCGGCGCATCGAGAAGGCGGTGCTGCGCGAGGCCTTCGAGGGCTACCTGCCCGACAGCATCCTGTGGCGGCAGAAGGAGCAGTTCAGCGATGGCGTCGGCTATGGCTGGATCGATGGACTGAAGGCACACGCCGAAGCACAGGTGAGTGACCGCGTGCTGGCAGCGGCCGACAAGCGCTTCCCGCACAACCCGCCGCAGACCAAGGAGGCGTACTACTACCGCCACCTGTTCGAGCAGTTCTTCCCCAGCCACGCGGCGGCGGAAACCGTGCCGGGCGGCAAGTCGATCGCCTGTTCCTCGCCGGCGGCGATCGCCTGGGATGCCAGCTTCGCCGCGGCCGCCGATCCTTCCGGCCGGGCCATTGCCGGGGTGCACGAGCAGGCGCTGGCCTGATCCGCAGTCCCTGGCCGCCCGACACCGGTAGCGCCGGGCCATGCCCGGCGGACGCGCAACCGCCGCGCCGGCAAGGACGTATCATTTCCCCCCTGTGCATTGGGGAATGTTCATGGACGTACGCAGCGGAGGCACCGGGTCGCCGATGAAGTGGGGATGGCGCTACCTGGCCTGGGCCGGCGTGCCGTTGCTGGCCGGGTTGCTGCTGGCGCGCTATGCCGGGCCGGGCATGCCGGCGGCAGCGCGCAGGGCCGAAGCCGTGGTCGGCAGCGATTGGGCGCACCACCTGGCCTCGCCGCTGGGCCTGTTCCTGCTGCAGCTGCTGGTGCTGCTGCTGGTCGCCAAGGGCGCGGGGGCACTGCTCCGGCGCTTCGGCCAGCCGGCGGTGATCGGCGAAATGGCCGCGGGCCTGATGATGGGCCCGCTGGTGCTTGGCAGCCTGCTGCCCCCGCTGCACGGGGCGCTGTTCCCGGCCAGCTCGCTCGGGCCGCTGGGCATGCTCAGCCAGCTCGGGGTCCTGATGTTCCTGCTGGTGGCGGGCGCCGAACTCGATCTTGCGGCCCTGCGCGGTCGCCGCAGACTGGCCTTCACGGTCAGCCATGCCGGTATCGCCGTGCCGTTCGTGATGGGCGTGGCGCTGGCGATCTGGCTGTTCCCCGAACACGGGCCGCAGGGCGTCGGCTTCATGGCCTTCGCGTTGTTCGTCGGCATTTCCATGAGCATCACCGCCTTCCCGGTGTTGCTGCGGATCCTGGCGGACCGCGGCATCACCCAGACGCCGCTGGGACAGACCGCCATTGCCTGTGCGGCGCTGGGCGACGCCACCGCGTGGTGCATGCTGGCCCTGATCGTGGCCGCTGCGCAGGCCAGCGGCTGGCTGTCGGCCAGCATCAACCTGGCCTGCGTGGTGCTGTTCATCGCGGTGATGCTGGGCGTGGTGAAGCCATGGTTCGCGCGCCAGCAGTGTGCTCCGGGGCGCGAGGGCCGCTGGCTGCTGGGCATCCTGCTGCTGTCGCTGGCCAGCGCGCTGGTGACCGAAGTGCTGGGCATCCATGCACTGTTCGGCGCGTTCGCTGCCGGCGTTGCGGTGTCCGCCAACCCACAACTGCGCGACCTGGTGGTGGCCAGGGTCGAACCCCTTGCCGTGACCCTGCTGCTGCCGCTGTTCTTTGCCATGACCGGCCTGCGCCTGCGTGCCGATGCGCTGCAGGTGGGCGACATCATGCTGTGCGGGGTGGTGATCGCGGTGGCGACCGCCGGCAAGCTGCTGGGTACCTTCAGTGCCGCGCGCAGCACCGGCATGCCGCGTCGCGACGCCTGGCGTCTGGGCGCGTTGATGAACACCCGCGGCCTGATGGAGCTGATCGTGCTCAACCTGGGCTATGAACTGGGCCTGCTCGGTGACCGCCTGTTCGCCGTGCTGGTGATCATGGCGCTGGTCACCACGGCCATGACCGGCCCGCTGCTGAACCTGATCGAGCGGCGCAAGGCCTGACCCGGCGCTACCGTTGAACAGGGCGTCAGCGCGCTGGGACCAGCGTCATCACATGCTGCGCCTTGCCCGGCAGGAACGGGGTGGGGCGGCCGTACACCCAGTCTTCGTGGCCGGCGCCCCAGTACGGCGACAGCGGATGGCCGCTCTGCCCGCCGGGCATGTGCACGATGCCGTCGGCTTCGTGGCCCGGTGATACCACCATGCGTTGTGACGCACCGAAATTCGGAGTCTGTACCCGCGGCATGTCGCGGTCACCGGGCAGCGGGTCGGCGGGCATGCACAACCAGCGGCGGGCGAAGGCGGGCAGGGCGCGCGCGAGCGGATGGCAGATCGCTGCCGTGTTGCGCTCGCCCCAGTTGCGCTGCGCGAGCGGACCCTGCACCGACAGTTCGGCCTCGGCGTGGCGCGCAGCATCGACCAGCAACGCATCCCAGCTGTGGTATGCCGGCGGCAGCAGGTGTGCCGGCCGTTGCTGCAGCAGCGGCCAGACCACCCCTTCCAGCTGCGCCAGGCGCGGCTCCAGGTAGTCATTGCCCAGTGCGGCGCGGGCCGGTGCGAGCAGGGCGCCGGACAGCACATCGAGGACCTGGCCGCGGAACGCGCGCACCACGCGGTAGCTCACCGAATCGGTCGACGCGCGCGCCTCCCAGTGCCGGCTGGCCGCCGCCAGCCGCTTCAGCGCCGGGTCGTCGCTGTGTTCGCTGACCTGCTGCAGCAGCACCCACCAGCGCTGCAGGAACAGCGCGCGGTCATCCAGCTGGATGGCCAGCAGATCGTGTTCATCGAAGCGCTCCTGCGCGCCCAGCAGATCGCGGATCTGCCTGCCGCGCGCGCCCAGGTCATACCCCCCGTTGCCGACCGTGGCCAGCCCGGCATCGTCGAGTACGCGGCTGTTGGCCGTCCACAGCCGATGCTGTGGTGGATCGAGCAGGCTGGGCGCAGCATCGCTCCGGATCGGCCACGGTGCGCAGTCCGGGCTGCTGCGGTTGCTGTTGAACCCCAGCGGTGCGCAGCCCGGACCACGGTCCGGGCGCGCGCCGACCAGGCGCCAGGCGATGCGCCCGCTGCGATCGCCGATGACCAGGTTCTGCGCCGGAATGCCGGCATGGTCGGCGATCTGCAGGGCCTGGTCGAGGTCGGCGGCGCGTGCCATGTCGGCGAAGTCCATGCGCACCGCGCCGGGCAGCTGCGCGACCCAGCGCAGCGCATCACCGCTGCCGTCTGCGTGCACATGCAGGATCGGCCCCCAGGCGGTTTCGCGCACCGGGAACAGCACGTCGGGCTGGCCGGCCACGGCGATGCGTTCCTGGTACACGGTGACCGCGGCGTTGGCCGCTTCGGTGCGGAAATCGGCGGTGTCGATGTAGCTGTTGGTGAAGCCCCAGGCCACGTGCCCGTTGCTGCCGACGATCACCGCAGGCACGCCGGGCAGCGAGAAGCCGGTGATGTCGACCTGGCCATCGGCCGCCTGCGGATCGGGATAGCGCAGGCGGACGCGGAACCACAGGCCCGGCGCGCGCAGGCCCAGGTGCATGTCGTCGGCGATGATCGCGCGGCCATCGGCGGTCAGCGGCCCGGCCACGGCGAAGTTGTTGCTGCCCACCGCATCACGGTCCTGCACGCCGGCACCGGCCGCTGCAGGGGTCAGCGTGCGCAGATCGAGCTGGCTGGCGTCCGGGAGCAGCGCATCGCCACGCGGTGGGCCCAGCAATGGCGCATCCCACTGGCTGCCGTCGTGGACCAGCAGCGCATGCAGCGCGGGAGGGACCACGGCGCGGATGCGCGCCAGCGCCAGTTCGGAGCGGTTGTCCGGGTCCTGCAGGTCGGCATACATGGCCAGTCCGGCCAGGACACTGTCGCTGGGCTGCCAGGGCTGCGGTGCCTGGCGCAGCAGCAGGTAGGGCCAGGGCCGTACCGGCAGGCGGGCCAGGCCCTGGTTGATCCCCTCGACGTAGGCACGGACGGCGGCCGGGTCGCTGCCCAGGGCCTCCTGCAGGTGCGCCTCGGTGCGCGCGCGCAGGCGATGCACGCGCATCCGCTTGTCGGCGTCGATCGCCTTCGGGCCGAACAGTGCCGACAGTTCGCCGGCCGCGCTGCGCCGCATCAGGTCCATTTCGAAGTAGCGTTCCTGCGCATGCACATGGCCCAGCGCGCGCAGCGCATCGGCCTTGCTGGCGGCGGTGATGGTCACCACGCCCACGCCATCGCGCTCGACGGTGACCGCCGCCGCCAGGCCGGGCAGGGCCTGTTCGCCGTCCAGGTCCGCCAGGCTGCCGCGCAGCAGCAGCCACACCGACAGCCCCGCCAGCGCCAGCAGCGCCAGCACGCACCACAGCAACCGCAACAGCCAGCGACGCATCGTCCGGATCCTTGCCAGCAGGGGAAGTGCCCGATTCTAGCCACTGCCGGTGGCACCCGTGCTGCGGGTGCAACTGCGACTGATTCCGATTAGATCACCGCATTTCCGGATCGGGCACCATGGGCACCATCGATTCACAGGAGCCCCCCCCATGAAAGGCAACCCGGACGTCATCGCCTGCCTGAAGGAACTGCTGCGTGGCGAACTCGCCGCCCGCGACCAGTACTTCATCCATTCCCGTCGCTACGAGGACCAGGGCCTGTTCGCGCTGTACGAACGCCTGAACCATGAAATGGAAGAGGAAACCCAGCACGCCGATGCGCTGCTGCGCCGGATCCTGTTCCTCGGCGGCGACCCGGACATGCGCCCGCATGCGACCGAGCCGGGCAGGACCGTGGAGGAGATGCTGCAGAAGGACCTGGACACCGAATACGCGGTGCGCAACAACCTCGCCGCCGGCATGAAGCTGTGCGAGGAGAACGGCGACTACGTGAGCCGCGACATCCTGCTGGCGCAGTTGAAGGACACCGAGGAAGACCACGCCTGGTGGCTGGAACAGCAGCTGGGCCTGATCAAGCGCATCGGCCTGGAGCTGTACCAGCTGAGCAAGATCGACGGCAACGGCGCCCCGGCGCACTGAGCCGGTGGCGGTGCCGGGCGATGCCCGGCTGCTGTTGGACCCGGGTCGAGCAGGGCTCGACCCTACAACGTTCTGTCGCCCGCCAGCATCGGAGCATCGCCAGCCAGCCTTCGCCAGCCAGCCGCTCCAGCGCCCGCCAGCCGACAAACGAAAAAGCCGGGGAATGCCCCGGCTTTTTTGTGCCGCCGGGCATGGCCCGGCGCTACCGTGAGGCGCTGCCTCATTCCACCGACAGCCCTTCCACCTTCTGCCAGCCGCGCGGCAGCAGGTGGCCGCGGGTGGCGCGGGCGCCGAGGTAGGCGTCCAGCTCGTTGAACTTCAGGCCCATGGTGCGCTGGCCACTGCGGACCTGCAGGGTCTGGCCCGGGCTGATCGCCACGATCGCGACCACCCGTTCGGTGGCCAGCTTGGCCTTGGGGATCTCGATGATCTTGTTGCCCTTGCCCTTGTCCAGTTCCGGCAGGTCGTTGGCGGCGATCGCCAGCAGGTTGCCCGAGCTGGTCACCGCCACGATGCGGTCGCTGGCCACGTTGGCCACCACCGACGGGGTCAGCACCGACGACCCGCTCGACAGGTTCAGCATCGCCTTGCCCGCCTTGTTGCGGCCGATCAGGTTCTCGAAGCGGGTGACGAAGCCGTAGCCGTGGCTGGAGGCCAGCACGAAGCGCGTATCGGGCTCGGCGCTGGCCAGGGTGACGAAGCGGGTGCCGGCGGCCGGCGAGAAGCGGCCGGTCAGCGGCTCACCATTGCCACGTGCCGAGGGCAGCGTATGCACCGGCGTCGAGTAGGCGCGGCCTTCGCTGTCCAGGAAGGCGACCTGCTGGGTGCTGCGCGCGCGCACCGAACCCTGCAGGGCATCGCCCTCACGGTAGGACAGGGTGGACGCATCGATGTCGTGGCCCTTGGCCGCGCGGATCCAGCCCTTCTCCGACAGCACGACGGTCATCGGCTCGCTCGGCACCAGCTCGGTCTCGTCGATGGCCTGCGCGGCCCGGCGCTGCACCAGCGGCGAACGGCGCGCGTCGCCGAACTTCTTTGCATCGGCCTGCAGTTCGTCGCGGATCAGCTTCTTCAGCTTGGCCTTGCTGTCGAGGATGCCGAGGATCTTCTCGCGCTCCTTGGCCAGCTCGTCCTCCTCGCCGCGGATCTTCATTTCTTCCAGGCGGGCCAGCTGCTTCAGCTTGGTCTCCAGGATGTACTCGGCCTGCTCTTCGGACAGGCCGAAGCGCGCGATCAGCGCCGCCTTCGGCTCGTCCTCGGTACGGATGATGTGGATCACCTCGTCCAGGTTGAGGAACGCCACCAGCAGGCCTTCCAACAGATGCAGGCGGCGCTCGACCTTCTGCAGGCGGTGCTGCAGGCGGCGGGTGACGGTGCTGCTGCGGAACGCCAGCCATTCGCTGAGCAGCATCTTCAGGTTCTTCACCTGCGGACGGCCGTCCAGCCCGATCACGTTGAGGTTGACGCGGTAGCTGCGCTCCATGTCCGTGGTCGCGAACAGGTGGCCCATCAGCTGGTCGGCGTCGACACGGTTGGAACGCGGCACCAGCACCACGCGCACCGGGTTGGCGTGGTCGGATTCATCGCGGATGTCCTCCAGCCACGGCAGCTTCTTGGCGCGCATCTGCGCGGCGATCTGCTCGATCACCTTCGACGGCGACACCTGGAACGGCAGCGCGGTGACCACCACGTTGTGCGCTTCCCGGGTGAAGGTGGCACGCGCACGCACGCTGCCGTTGCCGGTTTCGTACAGGGTGCGCAGGTCGGCGGCGGGGGTGATGATCTCGGCGTTGGACGGATAGTCCGGGCCCTTCACGTGCTCGCACAGGTCGCGCACGCTGGCGTCCGGATCGTCCAGCAGGTGCAGCAGCGCGCTGACGATCTCGTTGAGGTTGTGCGGCGGCACGTCGGTGGCCATGCCCACGGCGATGCCGGTGGTGCCGTTCAGCAGCAGGTGCGGCAGCCGTGCCGGCATCCAGGTCGGTTCCTGCAGGGTGCCGTCGAAGTTCGGCGCCCAGTCGGTGGTGCCCTGGCCCAGTTCGCCCAGCAGCACTTCGGCGATCGGGGTCAGCTTGGATTCGGTGTAACGCATCGCCGCGAACGACTTCGGATCGTCGCTGGAACCGAAGTTGCCCTGGCCTTCGATCAGCGGATAGCGGTACGAGAACGGCTGCGCCATCAGCACCAGCGCCTCGTAGCACGCGCTGTCGCCGTGCGGATGGTATTTACCGATGACGTCACCGACGGTGCGCGCGGACTTCTTCGGCTTGGACGCCGCGTTCAGGCCCAGCTCGCTCATCGAGTAGATGATGCGGCGCTGCACCGGCTTCAGCCCGTCACCGATGAACGGCAGGGCACGATCCAGGACCACGTACATCGAGTAGTCGAGGTAGGCGCGTTCGGCGTATTCGCGCAGCGGCAGTTGTTCGAAACCGTGGAACACGGGGCGGGCAAGATCGGTCATGCGGCGTTGTTACCTATGTCGGGAGGCGGTGACGGCGGTCGCCGCTCTCAATCCTGTGATTATCCGGATGCGGCGGGGGATGCCAAGCCGCGCGCCGGATCCAGCCCCGGTTCGAGGCCGTGCCCGGCCCGCGCCAGGTAGCGCCCGGGCGGCAATCCGAAGTGGCGGCGGAACACGGTGACGAAGGCACTGGCGCTGCTGAAGCCCAGTGCGTGGGCGATATCGGCCACGCTGCGGCCCTCGCTGAGCTGGCGCAGCGCCTCGGCCAGCCGCGCCTGCTGCCGCCATTGCGCGAAACTCAGGGTGGTCTCATCGCGGAAGTGGCGGGTCAGGCTGCGCGGCGACAACCCCGCCCAGTGCGCCCACTGCGCCAGGCTGCGTTCGTCGGCGGGGTCGGCCAGCAGCTGCGAGGCGATCTTCAGCAGCCGGCGGTCGCGTGGCATCGGCAGGTGCATGCGCTGGCGCGGCGCCGTGCGGATCTCGTCCAGCAGCACCTCGATGATGTGCTGGCGTTCGGGCGTGGTGTCATAGCCCAGAGGCCATTCGCAGATGCGCTCGGCCAGCGCCTGCGCCAGCCGGGACAGGCCCAGCACCGAAGGGTCGGCGGGCAGGGTGGCACAGGCGGGCGCGGCCAGTGCCATGCCCCAGCCGCGCAGCGGACCGTCGAGGGCGACGGTATGCGGCTCCAGCGGCGGCATCCAGCCGGCCGAACCCGGCGCCAGTGACCAGGTGCCATGTGAGGTGCGGGTGGTCAGCAGGCCGCGTTCGACATAGATCAGCTGCGCGCGCTGGTGGTGATGCCAGTCCACTTCGCGGACCAGGCCCAACGGGCTGTCGAAGCGGAAAGCGACCACGGGCGGGCCGTCATTGCGCTCGAACCAGTCCAGTGCGTCGTCCCTGAGCAAGCGCTGGGGGGCGGGAATTTCTGCCGTGTTCATCGTGTCCGCTGGCTGAAATGTGTCATCCATTGGCTTAATTGTACTATCGGGCCAGCTGAGCGGGCCATTAAGGTGAGCGCCTTCACTGATTCAGCCCGCTGCTGCAACACAGCATTCGATGCCAGATCGAATATTTCCATTGAGAAATATTTTTTTTGGAAGAGAATGCTCCCCCATGATCTGTCCCGCAACCACTCCCCCCAGCTTCGGCCTGCTGCTGCGCCAGGTGCGCGACGGCCTGGTCCGCCAGCTCGATGCGTCCATGGCCGAGGAAGACCTCGGCATCGGCTTCACCCACTACATCGGGCTGAAGGTGTTGTCGAACATGGCCCCCTGCACGGCCAACGAGCTGGCCCAGGCCATCGACCAGGTGCCCAGCGCGGTCACCCGGCTGCTGGACAAGCTGGAGGCGCTCGGCTGCGTGCGCCGCGAGGCGCATGCCCAGGACCGGCGTGCGCTGCAGATCGTATTGACCGATGACGGCCGCGCGCTGTGGGCGCGGCTGAAACTGCGCGGCGACGCGGTGATGGATTACGCCCTGCGTGACCTCAGTGCCGACGAACGCACGCTGCTGCTGTCCCTCCTGACCCGAATCCGCGATTCCCTGACGACCCCATGAACCCGATCCCGTATCCCACTCTCCGCCGGTCCGGGCGCGCGCTGCTGCTGTCGGCGCTGGCCCTGGCGCTGGCCGCCTGCGCCAGCAGCCGCGGCCTGAACCCGCAGGGCCACGTGCTCGACGTGGACAGCCTGCACAGTGAACGCACCCTGGCCGACAGCGACCTGAGCGCGGCCGGCTTCCCCGCGCAGGACTGGTGGAAGGCGCTGGGCGATCCGCAGCTGGACGCGCTGATCGCCGAAGGCCTGGCCGGCCATCCCAGCCTGGATGCCGCCGACGCCCGCCTGCGCCAGGCGCAGGCACAGGTCGGTACCGCGCGTGCCGACCGCCTGCCCAGCCTGTCGGTGTCCGGTGGCTACACCGGCCTGCGCCTGCCCGAATCGATGCTGGGTGAAGAGGGCGGTCACTACGCCGGCAGCAGCCAGGTCGCATTTGATTTCAGCTACGGCGTGGATCTGTGGGGTGGCAAGCGCGCGGCCTGGGAAGCGGCCGTCGACGGCGCCCATGCCGCCACCGTGGATGCCCAGGCCGCACGCCTGAACCTGTCCACCGGCATCGCCCAGGCCTATGCCGACCTGGCCTATGCCTGGCAGCTCAACGATGTCGCCGAGGAGGAACTGGCGCGGTCGCAGAAGTCGCTGCAGCTGACCCGCCAGCGCCGCAGTGCCGGCATCGACAGCGAGCTGCAGGTGCGCCAGGCCGAAGCCCGGGTGCCGGCCGCGCAGCAGCAGCTGCTGGCCGCGCAGCAGCGTATCGATGCCGCCCGCACCGCGCTGGCAGCGCTGGTCGGCAAGGGGCCGGACCGGGGCCTGTCGATCGAGCGCCCGCAACCGTTGAACCCGATGGCCCTGCAGCTGCCCGGCGTGGTTCCCAGCGAGCTGCTCGGCCGTCGTCCCGACATCGTTGCCGCGCGCTGGCGGGTGGAAGCGGCCGACAAGCAGATCAAGGTCGCCAGAACGAAGTTCTATCCCAGCCTCAACCTGACCGCGCTGGCCGGCGTGGTCGCGCCGAATGTGGGCGACCTGCTGCAGAGCAGCTCCACCTTCGCCTACATCGGCCCGGCGCTGAGCCTGCCGATCTTCGAAGGCGGCAAGCTGCGCGCCAACCTGGCCAGCACCGATGCGCAGTACGACCTGGCCGTGGCCAACTACAACCAGGCCGTGCTCGATGCGCTGCGCGACGTGGCCGACCAGGTCAACGCGGTGCGTTCGCTGGCCCAGCAGGCGCAGTCGCAGCAGCAGGCGGTGGACACCGCCCGCGCGGCATTCGACATCGCCGAGCAGCGCTACCGCGCCGGCATCGGCAGTTACCTGGACGTGCTCAGCGCACAGTCCACCCTGCTGCAGTCGCAGCAGCAGCTGGCCGGCCTGCAGTCGCAGCAGGTGCAGACCTCGGTGCGCCTGAGCAAGGCGCTGGGCGGAGGCTTCCAGCCCGCCGACGCTGACCGCGCACCGCTTGCCTCCCATTCCGATTCCTCGCATTCCTGAAGATTCCTGCCATGAGCCAGACCCAAGACACCGCGGCCCCGGCCGCCCCCAACCGTCGCGGCACGCTGCTGCGCGGACTGATCGTGATCGTCGTGCTGCTGCTGGCGGCACTGGCGCTGTGGTACTTCATGTTCGGCCGTTGGTTCGAAGAGACCGACGATGCCTACGTGCAGGGCAACCTGGTGCAGATCACTCCGCTGGTGGCCGGCACCGTGGTCGCCATCAACGCCGATGACGGCATGCGCGTGGAGCGCGGCCAGCTGCTGGTGCAGCTGGACCCGGCCGATACCTCGGTGGCGCTGCAGCAGGCCGAAGCCAACCTGGCCAGGACCGTGCGCCAGACCCGGGGCCTGTACCGCAGCGTGGAAGGCGCGCAGGCCGAGCTGAACGCCCGTCAGGTGACCCTCAAGCGCGTGCGCGAAGACTTCGCCCGCCGCCGGGACCTGGCCACCACCGGTGCCATTTCCAACGAAGAACTGGCCCATGCGCGCGATGAGCTGGCGGCGGCCGAAGCGGCCGTGGCCGGTTCGCGCGAGACCGTCGAGCGCAACCGCGCGCTGGTCGATGACACCGTGATCGCCACCCAGCCGGACGTGCAGGCCGCCGCCGCGCAGCTGCGCCAGGCGTTCCTCAACAACGCCCGCGCCGGCATCGTTGCGCCGGTCACCGGCTATGTTGCCCGTCGCTCGGTGCAGGTCGGCCAGCGCGTGCAGCCGGGCAATGCCCTGATGGCGGTGGTGCCGACCGAACAGATGTGGGTGGAAGCCAACTTCAAGGAAACCCAGCTGCGGCACATGCGCCTGGGCCAGGAAGTGGAGCTGAAGTCGGACCTGTATGCCGGCGACGTGAAGTACAAGGGCCGCATCGACAGCCTGGGCCTGGGTACCGGTTCGGCGTTCTCGCTGCTGCCGGCGCAGAACGCCAGCGGCAACTGGATCAAGATCGTGCAGCGCGTGCCGGTGCGCATCGCCATCGATGCCAAGCAGCTGGCCGAACATCCGCTGCGCATCGGCCTGTCGATGAAGGCCGAAGTCAGCCTGCGTGACCAGAAGGGCGAAGTGCTGCCGAGCGCGGCGGCCAAGGGCACGGTGTTCGACACCGACGTCTACGCCAAGCAGCTGCATGATGCCGATGACGTGATCCATACGATCATCCAGGGCAACCTGCCGCAGCAGACCAAGGCGGGCTGAGGTCGCCATGTCCGCACAAGCTCCAGCCGTGCCCGGAGGCCCGGGCGCACCGGCGGCGCCGGGTGCGGCCACCGGGTTCCTGCCGCCCAGCGTGGCCCTGTGCACCGTGGGTCTGGCGATGGCCTCGTTCATGCAGGTGCTCGACACCACCATCGCCAACGTTTCGCTGCCCACCATCGCCGGCAATCTCGGCGCCAGTTCGCAGCAGGCGACCTGGGTCATCACCTCGTTCGCGGTCAGCACCGCCATCGCACTGCCGCTGACCGGCTGGCTCAGCCGCCGCTTCGGTGAGCGCAAGCTGTTCATCTGGGCCACGCTGGCCTTCGTGATCACCTCGCTGCTGTGTGGCCTGGCCCAGAGCATGGGCATGCTGGTGGTGTCGCGTGCGCTGCAGGGGTTCGTGGCCGGTCCGATGTACCCGATCACGCAGTCGCTGCTGGTCTCGATCTATCCCCGCGAGAAACGCGGGCAGGCACTGGCGCTGCTGGCGATGATCACCGTGGTGGCACCGATCTGCGGGCCGATCCTCGGTGGCTGGATCACCGACAACTACAGCTGGGAGTGGATCTTCCTGATCAACGTGCCGCTGGGCGTGTTCGCCGCGCTGGTGGTGGGCAACCAGTTGAAGGGGCGTCCCGAGCACATCGAGAAGCCGAAGATGGATTACGTCGGCCTGGTCACCCTGGTGATCGGTGTCGGCGCGCTGCAGCTGGTGCTCGACCTGGGCAACGACGAAGACTGGTTCTCGTCGATGAAGATCGTGGTGCTGGCCTGCGTGGCGGTGGTGGCACTGACGGTGTTCCTGATCTGGGAACTGACCGACAAGGATCCGATCGTCGACCTGAAGCTGTTCCGGCACCGCAACTTCCGCGCCGGCACGCTGGCGATGGTGGTGGCCTATGCGGCGTTCTTCAGCGTGTCGCTGCTGATTCCACAGTGGCTGCAGCGTGACATGGGGTACACCGCGATCTGGGCGGGCCTGGCCACGGCGCCGATCGGCATCCTGCCGGTGATCATGACGCCGTTCGTGGGCAAGTACGCCTCGCGGTTCGACATGCGCCTGATTGCTTCCTTCGCGTTCGTGTTCCTGTCCTTCACCAGCTTCCTGCGTTCAGGCTTCAACCTGCAGGTGGACTTTGCCCATGTGGCCGGCGTGCAGCTGATCATGGGCATCGGCGTGGCGCTGTTCTTCATGCCGGTGCTGCAGATCCTGCTGTCGGACCTGGATGGGCGCGAGATTGCCGCAGGGTCGGGCCTGGCCACCTTCCTGCGCACGTTGGGCGGCAGCTTCGCTGCGTCGCTGACGACCTGGCTGTGGGCGCGCCGCACCCAGGTCCACCATGCCGACCTGACCGAACACATTTCGGCCTACCAGCCGGGCATGCAGGACCAGGTGGCGGCGATGGGGCAGGGCAACCTGCAGCAGGGCGCGGCCGTGCTCAACACCATGATCAACCACCAGGCATCGCAGATGGGCTTCAACGACATCTTCTTCCTGCTGGGCTGGGTGTTCCTGGCGATCATCACGTTCCTGTGGCTGGCCAAGCCGCCGTTCGGCGCAGGTGCGGGCGCGGCATCGGCGGGTGGACATTGATCGGTCGTTGCCGTTGAAACGCAGAAACCCCGCCGGAAGGCGGGGTTTTTTTGTGCCGCGCTGCGCGCGCGTCAGGCGTGGTGCCGGCGATCGCCGGGCATGAAAAAACCCGCTTGCGCGGGTTTGATCATTTGCTGAGTCATGGTGCCCAGGAGAGGACTCGAACCTCCACGAAGTTGCCCCCGCTAGCACCTGAAGCTAGTGCGTCTACCAATTCCGCCACCTGGGCGACTCAGGAGGAGAATTTTGCAGCAAGGCTTTTCATGTGTCAACAACCTTTCACACTTTTTTCTGCGGCTGCACGCCCAGGTGCTGAAGCAGGCTGCGCATCGCCGGTGACAGCTGCATCCAGCTGGAAAAACACACGCACAGCCGGCGCTGTGCCCACGCGTCGGCCAGCGGCACCGCCACCGTATGCGTGCTGCGCCGATGCTGGCGCGCGATGGTGCGTGGCACGACGCCGACGCCGATGCCATGGCCCACCATGGTGCTCAGGCCGTCGAAGGTTTTCATGCGGATGCGGACGTCCAGCCGGCGGCCGGCCTCGTCGGCGCGCTCGTGCACATAGGTCTGCAGCGCATTGCCGTCGGCCAGTGCGACGAAGGCTTCGCCCAGCACCTCGACGAACGCGAGCGAACGCCGTGCGGCCAGGCGATGGCCAGCAGGCAGCAGCATCACCAATGGATCTTCGGCCACTACATGCCGCTGCAGGCCTTCGGCCGGCACCGCATCGCTGATGATGCCGGCTTCGGCCTGGCCTGCGCCGAGGGCGCGCACGATATCGTCACTGGTGCGCTCATGCAGTTCCACATGCAGGCGTGGGCGCAGTGCCAGCCAGGGCGCAAGCCGGGCCGGCAGGTAGTTGGTGAGTGCGGCCGTGTTGGCATACAGGTGCAGGGTGCCGCGCGCGCCCTGGGCGAAGGCTTCCAGCTCGCCGCGCAGCTGCGCCTGCTGCTGCAGGATCAGCCGCGCATGGTGGGCGAGGGCCGCGCCGGCTTCGGTCAGGCTGACCCCGCGCGGGTGCCGGTTCAACAATGCGCTGCCGGCGTCGGCTTCGATCGCGCGCAGCCGTTCACTGGCCGAACCCAGGGCCAGGTTCGCCCGCGCGGCACCGGCGGTGATGCTGCCTGCTTCGGCGACCGCCAGGAACAGGCGCAGATCGGCGATGTCCATCCGCATGTCAGTGCTCCGCGTGGCACCCCGCCTTCGGCGGGTCCGAAGGCTCGGCCGGGAAGACCGCATTGTGCGCCGTGCGACGGCCCGATCCAATGGCGGCATGAACGAGACGATGTACTTCCATGCGCTGCTGGTGGCGGTGTTCCTGCTGGCCGGAGTGGTCAAGGGCGTGACCGGCATGGGCCTGCCGACCGTGGCCATGGGCCTGCTGGGCGGGGCGCTGTCGCCGGTGGCGGCCGCCTCGATGCTGTTCATCCCCACCTTCGTGACCAATGCCTGGCAACTGCTGTGCGGGCCGTCGCTGGGACGGATCCTGCGCCGCTTGTGGCCGATGATGCTGGCGGTGGTGGTGGTGACGCTGGGCGCGGCTGCACTGCTGGTACGGGTGGACCGTGATGCCTCGCGCACGGCGCTGGGCGTCGCGCTGGTGGTCTATGCGGCGTATGCGCTGGTGGCGCCGGTGTTTCATGTGCCGGCGCGCCGCGAGCGCTGGCTGGGCCCGCTGGTCGGGGCGGTATCCGGGGTGGTCACCGGCGCCACCGGCGTGTTCGTGATGCCGGCGGTGCCGTACCTGCAGTCGCTGGGCCTGCAGCGCGACGAGCTGGTGCAGGCACTGGGCCTGGCATTCACCGTGTCGACGATCTCATTGACCGCCGGGCTGGCGTTGCAGGGGGCGTTCGGCGTACAGCAGCTTGGCCTGAGTGCTCTGGCGGTGGTGCCAGCGCTGGCCGGCATGTGGCTGGGGCAGGTGATCCGCCAGCGCATCAGTGCCCGGGTGTTCCGCGCGTGCTTCCTCGGTTTCCTGCTGCTGCTCGGGCTGGAGCTGGCGCTGCGCCCGCTGTTCTGATTACGTTCGCGGCCGGCTCTTGTAGAGTCGAGCCATGCTCTACTGCTGTGAGGATCAGTCGAGCATGGCTCGACTCTGCAAAGGCCAAATCGCAGGCAAGAAAAAACCCGCTTTCGCGGGTGTTTTTCTTTCTCGACATGGTGCCCAGGAGAGGACTCGAACCTCCACGAAGTTGCCCCCGCTAGCACCTGAAGCTAGTGCGTCTACCAATTCCGCCACCTGGGCGTCGAGGAGGAGAATTATGCGGTGCAGTGAAGGATGTGTCAACACCCGCGCACCACGTCGGTGACGACCCGCGCGACGACGGGCGGTGCCTGCCTGCCGCCGGCGAACAGGCAAAAAAAATCCCCGCCGGAGCGAGGAGTTTTTTCGTTGGTGCCCAGGAGAGGACTCGAACCTCCACGGTTTTACCCGCTAGTACCTGAAACTAGTGCGTCTACCAATTCCGCCACCTGGGCGTTCCAGAGGCGCAATTGTGAAGATGAATTGGCAGGCTGTCAACGACTTTCCGAAGATTTCCAATGCGATGCCTCCAACCGTGTTCCTGACCCGTTCTGCACGCGCGCAGCGGCTACCATGGAGGGCGATGACTACCAAAAAACCAAGCAAGGGCGGGAGCAAGTCCCGCAGTCCAGCCCCGAAGAAGGGCGCAGCGCCGGGCACCGCCCGCACCACCAAGCCGGGCAAGCCATTGCCGGGCTGGCTCCCCGAACTGGCCGACGGCGGTGCGCCGCCACGCGGCCGCGGCCGCCGCAGCGCCGATGCGCCCGGTCCTGCGCCCGGCCGCAAGCTGCCGCCGGCCGGCAAGGTGATCGACGACCCCTATGCGTCGCGCGAGGCCGAGAAGTACGAACAACCCATTGCCAGCCGCGAGGCGATCCTGGCCCTGCTGGAGCGTTGCGAAGGCCCGCAGACCGCTGAGGAACTGGGCGCGCGCCTGGGCCTGACCGCACCGGACCGCGCCGAGGCCTTGTCACGCCGGCTCGGCGCGATGGTCCGCGACGGCCAGCTGGTGCAGAACCGTCGCGGCGGCTTCGCGCCGATCCAGACCCTGAACCTGGTCACCGGCGTGGTGATCGCCAACCCGGAAGGGTTCGGCTTCCTGCGCCCGGTCGAGGGCGGCGACGATCTGTTCCTGCCGCCCTACGAAATGCGCAAGGTCATGCACGGTGACAAGGTGCTGGCGCGCGTGACCGGCATCGACCACCGCGGTCGCCGCGAAGGCAGCATCGCGCGCGTGCTCGAGCGTGGCATGACCCGCCTGATCGGTCGCTTCAGCGTCGAGATGGGCATCAATTACGTGGTGCCTGATGACAAGCGCATCCAGCGCAACGTGCAGGTGCCGCCCGACCAGACCGGTGGTGCCCGCGATGGCCAGCTGGTGGTCTGCGAACTGACCCAGGCGCCGGACAGCCGGCGCCCGCCGATCGGCCGCATCATCGCCGTGCTGGGCGACAAGCTGACCGCCTCGCTGGTGGTGGAGACCGCCATCCACGGTCACGAGCTGCCGTTCGAGTTCCCGCAGGCGGTGCTGGACGAAGCCGCCGCGGTACCGCTGGTGGTGGAGCCGGCGATGATCGGTGGCCGCGTCGATCTGCGCAGTACGCCGCTGGTCACCATCGATGGCGAAGACGCCAAGGATTTCGACGACGCGGTGTACTGCGAGCCGAATGCCGATGGCTTCCGCCTGGTGGTCGCCATCGCCGATGTCTCCAACTATGTGCGGCCGGGCACCCCGCTGGACGAGGAAGCGCAGAAGCGCGCGACGTCGGTCTATTTCCCCGGCTTCGTGGTGCCGATGCTGCCGGAGACGCTGTCCAACGGCATCTGCTCGTTGATGCCGAAGGTCGACCGCATGTGCTTCGTCTGCGACATGCAGATCGACCGCGACGGCGTGGTGACCCACTCGCGCTTCTACGAAGCGGTGATGAACTCGCACGCACGCCTGACCTACACCCAGGTGTGGCAGGCGGTGGGCGAGGACGATGCCGGCGCCAAGGCCTTCATCGGCGACCTGCTGCCGCAGGTGCAGCGCCTGCACCAGCTGTACAAGGTGCTGGCCAAGGCGCGGGCCAAGCGTGGCGCCATTGAATTCGAGAGCAGCGAAGTGCGCTTCGTGCTCGACAACCGCGGTGAGGTCACCCAGGCCGGCATGCTGGTGCGCAACGATGCGCACAAGCTGATCGAGGAGTGCATGATCGCCGCCAACGTGGAAGCCGCGAAGTACCTGTTGTCGCGCCGCGTGCCGGCACCGTACCGGGTGCATGAAAAGCCGCCGGAGACCAAGTTCGCGGACCTGCTGGAGTTCCTCAAGGAGTTCAAGCTGAGCCTGCCGCCGTGGTCGAAGGTGCGCCCGGGTGATTACACCAAGCTGCTGAAGAAGATCCGCGATCGTCCCGACGCGACGCTGCTGGAATCGGTGCTGCTGCGCAGCCAGAGCCTGGCGGTGTACAGCCCGGACAACAACGGTCATTTCGGCCTGGCGCTGGAGGCGTACGCGCACTTCACCTCGCCGATCCGCCGCTATCCCGACCTGCTGGTGCATCGGGCGATCAAGCACGCGCTGTCGGGCAAGCCGCTGGATGCGTTCACCTACAACGCCCGCGAGATGGCCGCGCTGGCACTGCAGTGCTCCGAGCGGGAGCGTCGCGCCGACGAAGCCGAACGCGAGGTCGATGAGCGCTACCGTGCCGCGTGGATGGAAAAGCACGTGGGCGGCCAGTTCGACGGCGTGATCAGTGGCGTGACCAGTTTCGGCCTGTTCGTCGAGCTGGACGAGTCGAAGGTGCAGGGCCTGGTGCACGTCACCCAGTTGCCGCAGGACTATTACTCGTTCGATGCCACCCGCAAGACGCTGACCGGCGAACGCCGTGGCGGCAGCTACCGGCTGGGCGATCGCGTGCGCATCCTGGTATTGAAGGCCAGCATGGAGGAGCGCAAGATCGATTTCCGCCTGGTCGAGCACAAGGGCGAAGAGGAGGTCGAGAGCCCGGCCCCACTGCCCGCGCGCGGCAAGCCCGCCAAGCGCAGCAAGAAGCCGTATTGAGCGACGGCCGTGGTGGTGCCGGCCACTGGCCGGCATCCCCGGCCCGGCAGTGCCAACCCCGGTTGGCACGACACTTCGGAGGAACGCACCATGCAGGGCCAACCCGAATACAGCGGTGGCTGCCAGTGCGGCGCGATCCGCTTCCAGGCGCGCGGCGAGCTGACCGACAGCTCGATCTGCCACTGCCGGATGTGCCAGAAGGCCTTCGGTGCGTATTACGCACCGCTGGTGTCGGTGCGCGGCGTGCAGTTCAGCTGGACCCGCGGCCAGCCGCGCTACTTCCAGTCATCCAACGCGGTACGACGGGGTTTCTGCGCCGACTGCGGCACGCCGCTGACCTATGAGGCCCCCGATGGCACGGCCGTGGCGGCCGGCGCGTTCGATCAGCCCGAGCGCCTGCCGCCCACGCTCCAGTATGGCGTCGAGCGCAAGCTGCCCTTCGTCGACGCGCTGGCGCGACTGCCGGCACGGCGCACGGAAGATGACGTGGATGCGCTGGAGTTCCTGGCCACGATCGTCTCCCACCAGCATCCCGACCACGACACCCCGCACTGGCCGCCACGCACGCGAGGCTAGCGCCGGGCCACGCCCGGCGCGCGCGCAGCGCGGCAGGGGAGCGGGTGGATCAACCGCCGCCGGGCATGGCCCGGCGCTACCGGAAGGTTGGGTGGTGGTAGCGCCGGGCCATGCCCGGCGAGCGCGCAGCGCGGCAGGAAAACGGTAGATCAACCGCCGCCGGGCATGCCCCGGCGCTACCGGAAGGTTGGGCGGTGGTAGCGCCGGGCCATGCCCGGCGAGCGCGCAGCGCGGCAGGAAAACGGTAGATCAACCGCCGCCGGGCCACGCCCGGCGAGCGCGCAGCGCGGCAGGGGACGGGTGGATCAACCGCCGCCGGGCATGGCCCGGCGCTACCGCAAGGGCCGGGCGCGGAGCGCGGCTGCCCGCGATGCTCTACCATAGCCACCCCCTTTCCGGTCCCGCCCGCATGAGCAAGAACAGCCAGTGGATCGTCGGCGTCAACGCCGTCGCCTCCTCCATCGAGAACGACGCCGAGAACGTCCGCGAAGTG
Organism: Stenotrophomonas sp. 704A1; assembly: GCF_030549525.1. NCBI lineage: Bacteria > Pseudomonadati > Pseudomonadota > Gammaproteobacteria > Lysobacterales > Lysobacteraceae > Stenotrophomonas > Stenotrophomonas tuberculopleuritidis. The sequence continues at coordinate 1,491,877 of NZ_CP130831.1, forward strand.
CTGGTCGAGGCCGGAGCGAAGAACCCGCGCCTGGTCGAAATCGAGGAAAACGCCCGCCGTAAGGGCATCGACGTGCGCAAGGTCAACAGCCAGGCGCTGGACGGTGTCGGCGGTTCGGTACGCCACCAGGGGGTGGCCGCGCGCTATGCCGCCGCCCGCACCTACAGCGAGAACGAGCTGGAAGGGCTGGTCACCGCGGCCGACGGCAAGGCGCTGCTGCTGGTGCTGGATGAAGTGCAGGATCCGCACAACCTGGGCGCCTGCCTGCGCTCGGCCGCTGCGGCCGGGGCCACCGCCGTGATCATTCCCAAGGACAAGTCGGCCACGGTGAACGCCACCGTGCGCAAGACCTCGGCCGGTGCCGCCGATCTGATCCCGGTGGTGGCGGTGACCAACCTGTCGCGCTGCCTGAAGGACCTGCAGAAGCAGGGCGTGTGGATCTACGGCCTGGCCGGCGAAGCCACCGCGTCGCTCTACCAGCTGGACCTGAAGGGCAACATCGCCCTGGTGCTGGGCGGCGAAGCCGACGGCCTGCGCCGGCTGACCCGCGAGAACTGCGATGGCCTGGTCAAGATTCCGATGCCGGGCGAGATCGAGAGCCTGAACGTCTCCGTCGCCGCCGGCGTCAGCCTGTTCGAGGCCGTGCGCCAGCGCGGCTGATCGGCAGCGGGTAGCGCCGGGCCATGCCCGGCGGTTTACCCGTGGCCACGCGTGGCGCGCCGCGCCCCGCGCTCGCCGGGCATGGCCCGGCGCTACCGAAGATCCACGCATCGCGGGGAGTGCTTTACCCCGCGCTGCCGCCCAGCGCCTTGAACAGGGTCACGTCGTTGTTCAGCTGGCTCTGCCGCACCCGGGCCAGTGACAGTTCCGCGTCGCGACGGGTCTGCTGCGCTTCCAGCCAGGTGCGCAGGTCGGTGGCACCCACGCGGTAGCGCACTTCCTGCGCGCGCTCCACTTCCACCGCTTCATCGTACGAGGCCTGCGAGGCGGCGACCTGGCGGGTCAGCTGCTCGCGTGCCGACAGCGCGTTGTCCACTTCGGAAAGCGCGGTGTACAGCGTCTTGCGGAAGTTGGTCGCGGCGATCTGGTAGGCGGTACCGGCGATGTCCGTGTCCAGCTGCGCGCGCTGCAGGTTGAGGAACGGCAGCGACAGGCCCGCGCCCAGTGTCGCCACCGGGTTGCGCAGCACATCGCCCAGCGAGGTCGCACTGGAACCGAGGCTGCCGGTCAGGCTCAACGCAGGGTAGTACTGGGTTGCGGTGACCCGGATTGTCTTCAGGCTGTTGCGCAGGCGCAGCTCGGCGGCGCGCAGGTCGGGGCGGCGACCGAGCAGGTCGGCCGGCAGGCCTTCGCTGATGGCCGGGCTGCGCGCGTCCAGCAGGTTTTGCGGTTCGTCCTGCTGCGGCCAGGGGGTGCCGTCCAGCAGCACGGTCAGTGCGTTGCGCACTTCCACCCGCTGCTGTTCCAGCGCACTCTGCGCCGAGCGCTGCGATTGCAGGTTCTGCAGGGCCTGGCGCACTTCCAGCCGCGACACCGCGCCGGCATCGAAGCGCGCCTGCACCAGGTCGCGGGTGCGCTCCAGCCGCTCCAGGTTGGCCTGGCCGGTGGCGATCGACTGGTTGAGGTAGGCCAGCGCCCAGTACTGGCTGACGACGTCGCCGATCACCAGCAGCGCGGTGTTCTGCCGGTCCTCCTCGCTGGCCTCGGCCTCCCAGCGGGCGATGTCGCGCTGGGTGCGCAGGCGCCCCCACAGGTCGATCTCCCACCCCAGCGACACGCCGGTGGAGTAGCTGCGGCGCCAGTCGTCGGCCTGGTCGGTGGCGCGGCTGCCGCTGCCGCTCACGCCCGAAGAGGACGGCTGCGGCCACAGCGCGTTGCTGGCCAGCCCGGCCTGCAGGCGGGCGCGCTGCACGGCCAGGCCGGCGGCGCCGAGGTCGCTGTTGGCGGCCAGTGCGCGTGCGACCAGGCGGTCCAGACGTTCATCGCCGAAACCGGTCCACCAGGTGTCCTGGCGGATGTCGCGGGCAGGGGTGTCGAGGCTGCTGCGCGGGTCGTCGGCGGGCGTGTTGAGGCGCGCGTCACCGCGGCCATAGGTGGCGGCAACCTCCGGCGCCTGGACCGGGTAGCGCCCGGTCGAGGCACAGGCGGACAGGGCCAGCAGCACGGCGCCGGCCAGCAGCAGCCGCGAGCGGCGGGGAGAACAGAGGGGCATCATGGTCTTCATTCGCGGGCCAGGGCCTCCACCGGGTCGAGCTGGGCAGCGCTCCGCGCCGGCAGGAAACCGAATGCAACGCCGATCAGGGTCGAGCAGGCGAAGGCGGCAATGATGGAAGCGGTGGAGAACACCATCTGGAAGTCACTGGCGAAGCGGCCGATCAGCACACCCATCAACAGCGCCAGGCCGATCCCCAGCAGGCCGCCGAGCAGGCAGACCAGCACGGCTTCGATCAGGAACTGCCGGCGGATGTCGCTCTGCCGGGCGCCCACGGCCATGCGCACGCCGATCTCGCGGGTACGCTCGGTGACTGACACCAGCATGATGTTCATCACGCCGATGCCGCCGACCAGCAGCGCGATGGCCGCGATGGCGCCGATCAGCAGGGTCATGGTGCGGGTGGTCTGTTCGATGGTGTCGCGGATCTCGGCGCTGTTGCTGAGGAAGAAGTCCTCGGTGCCATGGCGCATGGTCAGCAGGCGGGTGACCGCTTCCTGCGCCGCGTCCATCGGTGTTTCATCGTTGACCCGCACGGTGATGCTGGAAACGTGGCGCTGCCCGAGCATGCGCGACATCACCGTGGTGTAGGGCACGAACACGCCCAGGCTGGTGCTGCCGCCGAAACCGAAGCTCTGCTTCTTGGCCACGCCGACCACCCGCACCGGCACGTTGCCGAGCAGGATCACCTGGCCGATCGGGTCGCTGTCGGGGAAGAACTGGGTGCGCGTGTTCTCGTCGATCACCGCGACCTGGGCCAGGCCCTTCACCGCATCGGTGTCGAAGAAGCTGCCACTGAGCAGGCTGACACCCTTGACCCGGAAGTACTGCTCGCCGACACCGCTGATCTGCGCGGTGGCCGATTGGTTGCGGTAACGCGCGGTGGCCGAACTGGACACGCTGGGCGTGGCGCTGTCCACGTAGCTCTGCCGTGACAGGGCGTCGGCGTCGCTGGCCTTGAGGGTCTGCACCCGCGCCGAACGCATGTCGCCAAACCCGCGGCCGGGGTAGACATCGATGGTGTTGGTGCCCAGCGCGCTGATGTTCTGCAGGATCTGCTGCTGCGAGCCGTTGCCCAGCGCCACCACCGATACCACCGAGGCGATGCCGATGATGATGCCGAGCATGGTCAGGAAGGTGCGCAGGCGATGGGCGTTCATCGCCAGCAGGGCCATGCGGAACGCCTCGGTGAAGCGGTCACGTGCTGCTTGCCAGCTGCTGCCGTGGGCCACGCCTGCACTGGGTTCGCGCCGGGCACGGTAGCTGGGCGCGTTCGGGTTGGTCCGGTCGGCGATGATCTCGCCGTCGCGGATCTCGATGATGCGCTGCGCGTGCTCGGCCACGCTCATGTCATGGGTGACGATGATGATGGTGTGGCCCTCGGCGTGCAGCTCGCCAAGGATGGCCATCACTTCCTCGCCGGATTTCGTGTCCAGCGCACCGGTCGGTTCGTCGGCCAGGATCACCTCGCCACCGTTCATCAACGCACGCGCGATCGATACGCGCTGCTGCTGGCCACCGGACAGCTGGCCGGGCTTGTGGTGCAGGCGGTCGGCCAGGCCCAGCCGCTGCAGCAGCTGCTCGGCACGCGCGGTGCGCACCGCGCCGGGGCTGCCGGCATAGACCGCCGGCACGGCCACATTGCCGCGCGCGTCCAGGTCGCCCAGCAGGTGGTAGCGCTGGAAGATGAAACCGAAGTGCTCGCGGCGCAGCTCGGCCAGTTCGTCGGGCGCCATCTTCCCTGTCTCACGGCCGGCCACCTGGTAACTGCCGCGGGTTGGACGGTCCAGGCAGCCGAGGATGTTCATCAGCGTGGACTTGCCCGACCCGGACTGGCCGACGATGGCCACCATCTCGCCGGCGTGGATATCCAGGTTGACGTCGCGCAGCACGGCGATGACGTCCTCGCCGGCCGGGAATTCACGGCGCAGGTCGCGCAGGCGCAGCAACGGCACCGTCGTGCTCATCGGCGTGGGCCCATGCCCGGGCCGCCGACCCGCATCTGCATGCCGCCACGGCCGCCACCGCTGGCGGCGGCAGCGCCGCCTTCGCCGACCACCACGCGCTCGCCTTCCGCCAGGCCGGACAGGATCTCGACGTTGGCGCCGTTGTTGATGCCGACCTTGACCCTGCGCGGCTGCGGCTGGCCCCGGTTATCGACCACGCGCACGATGCGGCCGCCATCGCGGGCCTTCGGCCCCAGCGCCACCGCCGGCACCATCAGCACGCCCTTGGCCTGTTTCAGCAGCACCGAGACCTGCGCGGTCATGTCGATGCGCAGGGTGCCATCCGGATTCTCCACGTCGAACAGCGCGTTGTAGTAGACCGCGCTGCTGGAACTGGAACTGGACGAGCTGCTGGAACTGGACGAACTCTCGCTGGCGATCGAGGCCGGCGCCGGATTGATCTGGCGCAGCGTGGCGTGGTACCTGCGGTCGGGGTCGCCCAGGGTGGTGAAGTACACCGGCATGCCGGCCTTGATCTTGACCACGTCGGCTTCGGACACCTCGGCGTTGACGGTGACCACGTCCAGCCGCGCCAGCATGACGATGGTCGGCGCGGTCTGGTTGGCATTCACCGTGCGGCCTTCTTCGGCCACCACCGCGACCACGGTGCCGTCCATCGGCGCCACGATGCGGGTGTAGGCCAGGTTGGCGCGGGCGGTGCCCAGCTCGGTTTCGCGGCCCTTGATCTGCGCTTCGTAGGACTGCAGCTGGGCGCGGGCGGTCTTCAGCTGCGCTTCGGCGGCGTCGTACTCCTGGCGCGACGTGGCCTCGGCGGCCAGCATCTGCTGCTGGCGGGCGAACTCCAGCTCGGCCTGGCGCAGCGTGGCCAGCTGCACCGCGCGCTGTGCGGTGACCTGGTCCAGCGAGGCCTGCGCGTTGAGCACCTGGTTCTGCTGGGTGGTGGCATCGATCTCGGCGATCAGGTCGCCTTCCTTCACCGTATCACCCAGCTGCACCTTCAGCGATTTGATCTGGCCCGAGGCCTGCGCGCCGACGCTGACCAGCTTGTAGGCATCGATCACGCCGGTGGCTTCGACCGTCTGTTCGATGTCGCCGCGGCTGACCGGGGTGGTGGCCAGGGCCGGTGCCGCCGGCTTGCGCAGAAGCCACCAGGCGCCCACGGCGGCGATCAGGACAAGCAGGGCGAGCAGCATCAGGCGGCCCTTGCGGGTCGCGGGCAACAGGCGGGAGATCACGTGGAGGCTTCACTCTGGGGGCCGCGTCGGCGGCGTTGGCAGGCATTGTGAAGATCGGGCGTCGGCGCACTCAATCCTCGGGGTATGTCCCTGTGTAACACTGTCTGCGAGACTGCGTGTCGGCAGGTATCCGGCGCAGGCGTGGATACAGTGGTACGTATTGGCCTGGATGCGGTTCAGCTGCCGACACGGGATGATCGCGAAATGGAGACTGAAAACCCGATGCATCGCTTGCTGATCGTCGACGACGACAACGATATCCGCACCCTGCTGGCCGAACAGCTCGGCCGCGCCGGCTACCAGGTCAGCACCGCGGCCGATGGCGCCAGCATGCGCCAGCTGCTGGAGCGCGAACACGTGGACCTGATCGTGCTGGACCTCAACCTGCCGCGCGAGGATGGCCTGACCCTGTGCCGCGACCTGCGCGCGCGCTCGAACACGCCGGTGATCATGCTGACCGCGCGCGCCGAGCCGATCGACCGCGTGCTGGGCCTGGAAATGGGCGCCGACGATTACCTGGCCAAGCCCTTCGAGCCACGCGAGCTGCTGGCGCGGATCCGCAACGTGCTGCGCCGGACCGAGGCGCTGCCGGCCAACCTGGAGCCGCTGGCGGTGCGCCGCGCGCGCTTCTCGCGCTGGATCTTCGACCTGGAACACCGCCATCTGGTGGATCCGGACGGCCGCGTGGTGGTGCTGTCCGGCGCCGAGTTCCGGCTGCTGCGGGTGTTCATCGCCCATGCCAACAAGGTGCTGTCGCGCGAGCAGCTGGTGGCGCTCAGCAGCGGCCGCAACTATGAAGCGCAGGACCGGGCGATCGACCTGCAGGTCAGCCGGCTGCGCAACAAGCTGGCCGATGACGGCGGTCCCGATGGCCTGATCAAGACCGTGCGCAACGAGGGCTACGTGCTGGCCTCGGCGGTCAACCTGGAATAAGCCGCGATGAAGCGCCTGCGCCACTTCCTGTCCTCGATGGTGGGACGGCTGTTCGTGATCCTGCTGCTGGGCATGAGCGTGGCCGCGATCGGCGCGACCATGCTGGCCAGTTCCAAGCGCCAGCAGGAGTTCGAGCGGCAGAACCTCAACCGCATCGCTGATCGCCTGCAGGGCTACATCAACCTGCTCGACGGCAACCCCGAGCTGCGCGAGCGGCTGCTGGAAGTGGGCGGCCCGAGCGTGCGTGCGTTGCAGCCGGGCGCGCGCATCGGGCGTGTCGACAAGGCGCTGATGGAAGTGCTGGAGGACCGGCCGGGCCCGGTGTCGCGCGCGCACGTGCATTTCGCCTCGTTCCGTTCGTGCATTCCCAAGCTGCAGGACCTGCTGCCGCCGCCGCCGCCGGGCCATCGCAAGCCACCACGCGAGCGCGATCCCACCTTCATTCCACCCAAGTGCCGGGCGGTGGACGTGGTGCTCAACGACGGCACGCTGCTGAAGCTGGCACTGGATTCGCCGGCGATCGCCCACAACGGCATTCTGGCGGTGGACCCGCTGTTCCTGACCCTGCTGGTGCTGGCCATCGCGGTGCTGGCCTACGTGGTGGCGCGCATGGCCAGCGCACCGCTGCAGGAGCTGGCCGCGGCCGCCGAGGACCTCGGCGATGACCTGCAGCGTGCGCCGCTGCCGCTGCGCGGGCCGCGTGAAGTGCAGCGTGCGGCGGAGGCCTTCAATGCCATGCAGCAGCGCCTGCAGCGGCACCTGGCGGAACGTACGCAGATGCTGGCAGCGATCACCCATGACCTGCAGACGCCGCTGACCCGGCTGCGCCTGCGCCTGGAGAACGTCACCGACGAGGCACTGCGCGAACGCCTGATCGGCGACCTGGCGGCAATGCAGGCGCTGGTGCGCGAGGGGCTGGAGCTGGCGCGCAGCGCCGAGAGTGCCGAACAACGTGCGGCGCTGGACCTGGATTCGCTGCTGGAAAGCATTGTCGAGGACTCGGCCGAAGATGGCGCCGACGTCGCCTTCGAAGGCGGCAGCGGCGCGCTGCTGATGCTGCGGCCGCTGGCCATGCACCGGTTGTTCTCCAACCTGGTGGACAACGCGGTGATGTACGCGCAGCGCGCCCGGGTACGGGTCGAGCGGGGCGATGGCACGATCACCGTGGTGATCGCCGACGACGGCCCGGGCCTGGCCGACGATCAGCTGGAGGCGGTGTTCGATCCGTTTGTGCGGGTGGAGACCTCGCGCTCGCGCGAGACCGGGGGGGCTGGCCTCGGGTTGACCATCGCGCGTGCCCTGGCCGAGAAGGACGGGGGCCGGCTGTGGCTGCGCAACCGCCCGCAGGGGGGGCTGGAAGCCGTGGTGCAGTGGCCGGCCAGCGCCGAGGTGGCGGCACCGGGGCGCGCCGGTTGAGGGACCGCTGGCAGCGGGCAGCACCGGCGCGGTGACGCCGCTGGTGGGGTTTGCCCTATCATCTGCGCACGTCCCCATCCTTCGTCCGATGAGCCTGCCTGTTCCTGCCGGCATGCCGCCCCGCGCGGCCCGGCTGCCCCTGTCCGCGCCTGTTGCCCCCGCCGGCAACCGCATCTGGTCGCTGCTGCTGCGCTGATGGGCGGGCCGGGGGCGGGCAGGTGCCGGGCGGGGCGCCATTTCGGAAGGAACCTCGGCCGGCTGCTGCGGCTGGGCGTGCTGTGGCTGTTGCTGGCGCTGGCCGCGCCGCTGGCCGCGCAGGGCGGGGCACCGCCGCTGCGCGACTACGCCATTGACGTGTGGACCTCGCGCAACGGCCTGCCGCACAACTCGCTGCGCGACATCGCGCAGACCCCGGAAGGCCACCTGTGGTTCGCCACCTGGGAAGGCCTGGTGCGCTACAACGGCCTGGATTTCACCGTATTCGACCGCAGCACCCGGCCGGGCCTGCGTGACAACGGCATCGGCGCGCTGCTGGTCGACCACCAGGGCGGCCTGTGGATCAGCGATTCGCGCGGCAATGTCAGCCATCGCGGCAGTGACGGCCAATGGCAGGTCTGGGAGCACCAGCCCGATACCCCGCAGGTGCTGATCCAGTCGATGCAGATGGACAGCCAGGGACGCCTGTGGCTGCTGTACGAGGGCAAGGGCATCGGCTACCTGACCGCGGACAAGGGCATCGTCTACCAGCCGCCACCGCCGGCACTGCCGATGGCGATGAGCTTCACCAAGATGGTGGTCGATGCCCAGGACCGGGTCTGGATCGGCACGCTCGACGGCCTGGTGCTGCGTGACAACGATGGCGTGCTCAAGCGCGCACCGGCCGCATGGGGCGTGGACAAGGGGCTGTCATGGCCCTACCGCGCACCCGACGGTGCGTTGTGGATCGTCGCCGGCGAACGCCTGTACCGGGTCGAGGACGACCGCCTGGTGCTGGTGCACCGCCTTCCGGGCCAGCTGCACCTGACCGCCATGCTGCAGGACCGGCATGGCGATGTCTGGCTGGGCACCGAAAACCAGGGCCTGCTGCGCATCTCGTCGCACGGCCTGGAACGCCTGCCGGCTGGACTGAACCTGCCCGGCGGCCGCGTGGTCAGCCTGCGCGAGGATGCCGAAGGCAGCATCTGGGTCGGTGCCAACGGCGGCCTGTACCGCCTGCGCGAAACCCTGTTCAGCAGCTACACCGAGCGCGACGGGCTCAGCGGCGACTACGTGCGCACGGTGTTCGAAGACCGCGACCGCCAGCTGTGGGTGGGCAGCGCCAGCGGCCTGGACCAGCAGACCGCGGATGGCCGCTTCCGCGCGATGCCGCTGCACAACCGCGGGGGCAAGGCGCCGTCGGTACTGAGCCTTGCCCAGGACCCGGGCGGCGACCTGTGGGTGGGCACCTTCGGCGACGGCATCTTCCGGCTATACCCGGACGGCCGCCTGCGCCGCAACTATGCGGCCGCGGAGGGCCTGCCGGGCGGCAACATCCGCGCGATCAGCGTCGATGCTTCCGGCGTGGTCTGGGCCGGCACGCAGAAGGGCGTGATCCGCATCGAAGGCGATTCGGTACGGGTTTCCACGCTGCCGGGGATGCCGGGAGGGCTGATCACCGCGCTCGAGCACGACCACCAGGGCAACCTGTGGATCGGCACCATCGAGGGCATACGGGTGCTGCGCGGCGACCACGTGCAGTCGATCGACCTGGCGCCGCTGGGCGGGGGCCGCAGCGTGTTCGGCTTCCACCAGATCGGCGACGCGATGTGGATCAGCAGCGACCGTGGCCTGTACCGCTGGCAGGACGGGCGCCTGGCCCGTGTCGGCCTGGAGCAGGGCATGCCGGTGGACGCGGTGTTCCAGCTGGTGCCCGACCGCTTGGGCAACGTCTGGATCAGCAGCAACCGCGGCGTGCTGCGCACCGACATGGCCACCCTCAACGCCGTGGCCGATGGCCGCGCGCCACGGGTGACGGTGGAGCGCTACAACGAGATCGATGGCATGGCCAACGCGCAGGCCAACGGCAGTTCCGGGCCCTCGGCGATCCTGCGCCAGGACGGCAGCTTCTGGGTGGTCACCGCCGGTGGCCTGAGCACGGTCGATCCACAGCGGCTGCAGCGTTTCCGCGAACGCCCGGCACCGCCGGCGGCGATCGAGAACGTGCAGGTCGACGGTGCACCGGTGCATTGGGAAGGCCCCGAACGCAACCTGGTCCCGGGCGGTCGCCGGCTGGCGGTGAGCTATGTCGGCCTGAGCTACCTGATGTCCGACCGCATCCGCTACCGCACCCGGCTCGATGGCCTGGACAGCAGCTGGGTGGAGCGTGGCCCGCAGCGCAGCGTGGAATTCGTCGGCCTGCCGCCGGGGGACTACACGCTGCATGTGGCGGCCTCGCACCCGGGCGGCAGCTGGGGCCAGCAGGAAGCGGTGTGGAGCTTCACCGTGGAGCCGTTCTGGTGGCAGCGACGCAGCGTGCAGGCATTGATCGGCCTGCTGCTGCTGGCCGCGCTGGTGGCGCTGTACCGCTTCCTGCTGCAGCAGTACAAGGCCAGCAACCTGCGCCTGGCGCGGCGCGTGGACGAAGCCACCTTCGACCTGCAGGCGCAGACCGTGCACCTGCAGGCGCTGAACCAGGAAAAGACCGAACTGGCCGAACGCCTGGCCCGCCAGGCCGAAGCGTTCGAGCGCCAGGCCCGCGAAGACGCGCTGACCACGCTCGCCAACCGCCGCGGCTTCGACGAAGCACTGGCCCGCGACTTCGCCCGCGCCCAGCGCAGCGGGCATCCGCTGTGCCTGGTGGTGCTGGACATCGATCACTTCAAGGACGTCAACGACACCTACAGCCACAGCATCGGCGATGCGGTGCTGGTGGAAGTGGCGCAGGTGATCGCCGCCGCCTGCCGCGATTCGGACCTGCCGGCGCGCACCGGCGGCGAAGAGTTCGCGCTGCTGCTCAATGACACCCGCCTGGAAGAGGCCGCACAGCTGTGCGCGCGCCTGCGCGGCCTGTTCCACGACCACCCGGACTGGGCCGGCGTGCCCGGACTGCGGGTGACCTTCAGTGCCGGCCTGGTGGAGCTGGACGCCGACGACCGCACCCCGGCGCTGCTCTACCAGCGTGCCGACCGCGCGCTGTACCGCGCGAAGAGCGACGGCCGGGATCGCACGAGCATCGGTTGATTGCATCCGCGCAGGGCGTGGAGGTGCCGCCGGCAATCGGTAGAGTCGAGCCATGCTCGACCATCGCGCCACAGCGCGGCAGAAGGCGCAGCCGAGCATGGCTCGGCTCTACAGAAAGAGCTGCTTTACCGCGGCCAGGCGTTGGCGATGGTGCAGAACAGCCGTGCGGTCTGCTCGGTGTCATACACCGCGCTGTGCGCCTCGTTGGCATCCCAGCCCAGCCCGGCCGCATTGGCCGCGCGTGCCAGCACGGTCTGGCCGTAGGCAATGCCGGCCAGGGTCACCGTGTCGAACACGCTGAACGGATGGAACGGGTTGCGCTTGTGCCCGGTGCGGGCCACGGCGGCGTTGACGAAGCCGAGATCGAAATGCGCGTTGTGGCCGACCAGGATGGCGCGCTGGCAGCCGTATTTCTTCATCGCCGCACGCACCGGGGTGAAGATGTGGTCCAGCGCGGCCTTCTCTTCCTTGGCGAGCCGGAACGGATGGTCGAGGATGATGCCGGTGACTTCCAGCGACTTCGGATCGATCTCCAGGCCCTCGGCCGGCACCACGTGGGCGCTGGCGGTCTGGCCGGGGTAGAGCAGGCCGTTCTCGTCCATCTCGATCGGTACGGCGGCGATTTCCAGCAGCGCGTTGCGCTGGCTGTCGAAACCGCCGGTCTCCACGTCCACCACCACCGGCAGGAAGCCGCGGAAGCGTTGCGACATCGCGCGCTGCGCCTGGGGTACTTCGGAAACGGGGGCGGCGGCAGGTGCGGGGGTGGGGTCGGTCATGCGAGGATTCTAGCAGAGCGACCCTGAGCGCCCGGCCAGCCGGATCGACCGCGGCCCGCGCGGGGCCGCCGCGTTGACCCTCATGCGGTGGCGGCGGGCGCGATCCGTCCAGGCCGCGCCAGAAGCGCATCCACGCTCAGCCTGCCGGCCCCGCTGAACATCAGCGGCAGCAGCATCGCCATGAACAGCAGCGGCAGCTTGAAGTTGCCGAAGCCCTGGTCGCTGATCGCATAGCCCATCGCCAGGTCCGCCAGCGAGTTCCACTCCATCGGCCAATGCACCGCATAGGTGGCCACCAGCGTCAGCACCAGCAGGCTGGCGGCGGCGAAACGGGTGCCGAAGCCGAGCAGCAGGCAGGCCGCGCCGACCAGTTCGAACCAGGTGGCCAGCTGCCAGTTCAGTGTGGCCGGCAACTGGTCGAACGGGAACGGAAACGCGTCCTGCAGGTCGGCGAACCAGTTCTGCCCGTGCAGTTTCTCGCGGCCGGATTCGAAGTATTCCCAGGCCAGCAGCAGGCGCAGGCCGAGCGGCGCCAACCAGGGGGCGAGACGGTCCAGCTGGCCGCGCGCGGCGGTCAGGGTCGGAAGGTTCATCAGGGGATCTCCGCGGGTCGGGGGTCAGGGCGGGGAGGTGAGCGGGCCGATCACGCCGGCCTGCAGGAACTGCTGCAGCAGCGCGGCACCGGGGCCGGCCAGTGCGTCTTCGGCCAGGCCATGCGCAGTGGCCAGGTGCTGCAGGTAGGCATGCCCGTCCAGCCCAGGCTGCTCGCCGATGCGCGACAGCAGGTCCACCGCCAATGGGCTGAGCGTGGCGAAGCGCACTTCGCCATCGGCCTGGCGGCGAACCAGCAGGCCGGTCGGTTCGCTGGGCGGATGCGCCGGCGCATCCCCGGCACCGAGCCGGTGCACCGGCCAGTGATACAGCAGCGGCCACGCCAGCGGCGAGCGCTGCAGCGGCACGCGCAGCGGATCGACATCGCCGGGCGCCGGAAGCGGCTCGGCCTGCAACTGATACAGCGCGGTCTCCACCCACTCGTAGTGGGCCAGCTCGGCCAGCGCGGGGTGTGGCAGCTGCGGCTGCGCCTGCAGCCATTGCACGAACTCGGCGGCCAGCCCGGTGAACAGCGGCGTCTGGCAGCGATGGCTGGCGAAGTAGTGGCGCACCAGGTCGCTCCAGGCCGATCCGCCGAGCAGGCGCACGCAGACCGGGAAGCCCGTGCTCAACAGGCCGAGCAGGTTGTTGAACAGCAGCCGCTGGTACACCGCCACCCGCCGTGGCTCCAGGCCGGGCGGTGCGGCCACCGCCTGCGGATCGCGCAGGTGCGCGGTGAAGGCATGCTGCTGTGCGCGCAGCGGGGTGGGCGCATCAGCCATGGGCGCTCCCGGCGTGGCTGGCCTGCAGGCGGCGGATGGTCTGCAGTTCGCCCTGCAGTTCGGCATAGGGCGGGAAATTGAAGTCGCGCTCGAGCAGGGTCGGGCGCGCGCCGATGCGTGCATAGGTCCGCGCCAGCAGCTCCCAGACCGGGTCGATCACCGCACTGCCGTGGGTATCGATCTTCAGGTCCGGGGCTTCGTCCAGATGTCCGGCCACGTGCAGGCAGACGATGCGCTGCGCAGGCAGGCCGGCGATGAAGGTGTCGGCGTCGTAGCCGTGATTGCAGGCGTTGACGTAGACATTGTTGACGTCCAGCAGCAGGTCGCAGTCGGCTTCGGCGAGCACGGCATTGGTGAAGGCCAGTTCGTCCATCGCCGGTTCCGGTGCCAGGTAGTAGGAGACGTTCTCCACTGCGATGCGGCGACCCAGCAGGTCCTGCACGCGGGCGATGCGGGCCGCGGTATGGCGCACGGCTTCGTCGGTGAACGGAATCGGCAGCAGGTCGTACAGGTGGCCGTCGTCACTGCAGTAGCTCAGGTGTTCGCTGTACAGCGGCACGCGGTGCTTCTCGAGGAACCGGCCGACCTGCTCGAGCAGCTGGGTATCCAGCGCTGCGCTGCCCCCCAGCGACAGTGACAGGCCGTGGCAGCTCAGCGGATGGCGCTGCGCCAGTTCGGCCAGCGCGTCACCGGCCGGGCCACCCACATCGATCCAGTTTTCCGGCGCGCATTCGAGGAAATCGAAATCGCCGGCCGGTGCATCGCGCAGCGGTTGCAGCAGCGCCCGGCGCAGCCCCAACCCGGCGGCCGCCGCAGGCAGCGGCAGCCGCGGGTGGACGACGCTGGCGCGTACCTCAGTGCTTGCCACCGCACTTGCCTTCGCCACACTTGCCTTCGGCCGCCTTCTTGTCGCCGGCCTTGGCACCTGCCTTGGCATCGGTGGCAGCGCCGCCCGCTGCCTTGCCCTTGTCGGCACCGCACTTGCCTTCACCACACTTGCCCTCGGCCGCCTTGCCCTTGTCACCGCCGCACTTGCCTTCAGCGCTCTTGCCGTCGGCGCCACACTTGCCTTCGGCGTGCTTGGCATCGGCTGCCTTCGCTGCCTGGCCAGCCACCAGGTAGCCCTGGGCAAGGTCGGTCATGCTCAGGGCCGAAGCACTGGCAGTCACGCCCAGGCCTGCGGCCAGGGCGGTGGCGGTCAGCAGGGACAGGGTCTTGTTGGAACTGCTCATCGGTCGTACTCCTTGGGTGGTGGGCAGGTGCCCGGGGTGAAACGATGGTGCAGCGATCCTACTCAAGGAATCCTCGCCAAGAACTCAATTTTTCGTGAGGTTTGCCGCCACCGCGCCACAGGCAGACAAAAAAGGCCCCTGTCGCGTGGACAGGGGCCCTCTGCAGCCGGTTTCGATGTTGCAGTGCGGTATCAGACGTGGTCGGTGCTGGAGGTCTCGTCGCGCTTCTCGCGCGGCGGCAGCGGCTGTTCGCCGTGCACGAGGAACCACACGTTCTCGGCGATGTTGGTGGCGTGGTCGCCCACCCGCTCCAGGTTCTTGGCCATGAACAGCAGGTGCGTGCACGGGGTGATGTTGCGCGGGTCTTCCATCATGTAGGTCAGCAGCTCGCGGAACAGGGCGGTGTACTGCGCATCCAGGCGGGCGTCATCCTCGCGCAGCGCCAGCGCCGCTTCGGCGTCGTTGTCGCGGTAGGCCGCGATGGCACGACGGACCTGCTGTGCAGCCAACCGGCCCAGTGCGCGCAGGCCCTGGATCTGCGGCAGCGGCGGCACCTTGCCCAGCGCGATCGAACGCTTGGCAACGTTGGCCGCGTAGTCGCCGATGCGCTCGATGTCGGCGGGGATGCGCAGGCCGGCCAGGATCTCGCGCAGGTCGCGGGCCATCGGGCCGCGCAGTGCCAGGCGCATCACATCGTGACTGATCTGCTGTTCCAGCGCGTCGATCGCTTCGTCGTTGGCGATGATGCGATGGGCGGCGTTCTCGTCGCGCTTCTCGATGACGTCCATCGACGCCTCGAGCTGGGCGACGGCCATCTCGCCCATGCGCACGATCTCGGCCACCAGGCGCTGCTGCTCTTCGTCGTAGCTCTTGACGATGTGGTCGTTGGGAAGGTTCATGGTCATTCCACTCTGTAGAGTCGAGCCCTGCTCGACTGGCGTTGTCTGTAGAGTCGAGCGATGCCCGACTGACATTGTCTGTCTCTCGACCGGCGTTTCAGCCGAAGCGACCGGTGATGTAGTCTTCGGTCTGCTGCTTGGACGGCTGCGAGAAGATCACTTCGGTGCGGTCATGCTCGATCAGGTCGCCCAGGTACATGAAGGCGGTGTAGTCGGACACGCGCGCGGCCTGCTGCATGTTGTGGGTCACGATCACGATGGTGTACTCGTGCTTCAGTTCTTCCACCAGCTGCTCGATGCGGCTGGTGGAGATCGGATCCAGCGCCGAGGTCGGCTCGTCCAGCAGCAGCACCGACGGGCGCAGGGCCACGGCACGGGCGATGCACAGGCGCTGCTGCTGGCCGCCGGACAGGCCCAGCGCGCTCTGGTTGAGCTTGTCCTTCACCTCGTCCCACAGCGCGCCCTGGCGCAGCGCCTGCTCGACGCGGTCGGCCATGTCGGCCTTGGACAGCTTCTCGTGGTGGCGGATGCCATAGGCCACGTTCTCGAAGATGGTCATCGGGAACGGCACCGGCTTCTGGAACACCATGCCCACCTTGCTGCGCAGGCGGTTCATCGGGTACTTCGGCGACAGGATGTTCTCGCCGTCCAGCAGCACTTCGCCGCGTGCTTCCAGCTTCGGGTACAGCGCGTAGATGCGGTTGAAGATGCGCAGCAGGGTCGACTTGCCGCAACCGGAGGGCCCGATCAGCGCGGTCACGCGCTTTTCCGGAATCTCCAGGTTGATGCCCTTCAGGGCGTGGAACTTGTCGTAGTAGAAGTCCAGACCACGCGCAGCCAGCTTGACCGGCGACGGCGCGTGCAGGTTCTCGTGCGAGGCCGGCACGGCGATGCGCTGCATCGGCACGGCGTTGGAAAGGTCGTTCATGGCGGTATCCACGGAAAGGTCAGTCATGGGAGATGCGGTTGCGCAGCAGGATGCCGCGGGCGGCAAGGCTGACCAGCAACACGAAGACAGTCAGCACCAGGGCACCGGCCCAGGCCAGTACCTGCCAGGATTCATACGGGCTGCCGGCGAACTGGTTCATCACCACCGGCACCGAAGCCATCGGCTGGAACACGTTGCTGTTCCAGTACTGGTTGCCGAAGGCGGTGAACAGCAGCGGCGCGGTTTCACCGGAGATGCGGGCCAGCGCCAGCAGGATGCCGGTGATGATGCCGGCCGAGGCACTGCGGTAGAGCACCTGCACGATCACCTTCCACTGCGGGATGCCCAGCGACAGCGCGGCCTCGCGCATCTGCGAAGGCACCAGGCGCAGCATCTCGTCGGTGGTGCGCACCACCACCGGCAGCACGATGAAGGCCAGCGACAGCGCACCGGCGAAGGCGGAGAAGTTGCCACCGGTCTGCATCACGTACAGGGTGTAGACGAACAGGCCCAGCACGATCGACGGTGCCGACAGCAGGATGTCGTTGACGAAGCGGACCACGGTGCCGGCCTTGCGGGCGTTGCCGTACTCGGCCAGCCAGGTGCCGGCCAGCACGCCCAGCGGGGTGCCGATGCCGATCGCCAGCGCGCACATCACCGCGCTGCCGAAGAAGGCGTTGGCCAGGCCGCCTTCCTGCATCGGCGGCGGCGTCATCTTGGTGAACAGATCCAGATTGATGCCGGCCAGGCCCTTGGCCGCCAGGGTGAACAGGATCCAGCCCAGGAAGAACAGGCCGAACAGGGCAGTGGCGCAGGACAGCGTGATCGCAACGACGTTGCCGATGCGACGGCGCAGGTACAGGGAGTCAGCGGTGCTGGACATCAGTTGCCCTCCTTGCGGGACAGGCGCATCAGCATCAGACGGGCGATGGCGAGCACCACGAAGGTGACGATGAAGAGGACGAAGCCGAGCAGCAGCAGCGCCGAGCGGTAGGTTTCGGTGGCTTCACCGAAGTCGTTGGCGATCAGCGCGGCGATGGTGGTGCCCGGTTCCAGCAGCGACGGCGACAGCCGCACGCTGTTGCCGATCACGAAGGCCACGGCCATGGTCTCGCCCAGCGCACGGCCGAGGCCGAGGAACACACCGCCGATCACCGCCGAGCGGGTGTAGGGCAGCACGATGTCCCAGCTGACTTCCCACTTGGTCGAACCGAGCGCGTAGGCCGATTCCTTCAGCCGGGTCGGCACGGTCAGGAACACTTCGCGCATCACCGAGGAGATGAAGGGGATGACCATGATGGCCAGCACGAAGCCGGCGGTGAGCATGCCGATGCCCAGCGGCGGGCCCTGGAACAGCGGGCCGATGACCGGCCATTCGCCCAGGGTTTCGTTGAGGAACGGGGTTACGTACTCGGTCATCACCGGCACCAGCACGAACAGGCCCCACATGCCGTAGATGATCGAGGGGATGCCCGCCAGCAGTTCGATGGCGGTACCGACCGGGCCGCGCAGCCAGCGCGGGGCGACTTCGGTCAGGAAGAAGGCGATGCCGAAGCTGACCGGCACGGCGATGACCATCGCGATCAGCGCGGTGACCAGGGTGCCGTAGATCGGAGCGAGCGCGCCGAACTTGTTCTCGACCGGATTCCAGTCGGACGAGAAGAAGAAGCTGAGGCCTTGCATCTGCAGGGCATGACGGCCGCCCCACAGCATCGACAGCGCGGCACAGGCCAGCGCGATCAGGACGAAAATGACGGTGCCGACCAGCACCCATCGGAACAGTTTGTCGTTGCGGGCATCACGCGTATCACGCGTGGACGGGGCTGCTACAGGCTGGGCGATGGCATTCATGGGGACGGCAGGGCCAGGAAGGGGCGGGGCGGCACGATGTGCAGGAGACGGTGCCCGCGCAGGGCGGGCACCGTCGGGTCCATCACTTCAGTTCGGTCGCCCAGTAGGCTTCGATCTGCTTGACCAGCTCGGCCGGCAGCGGCACGTAGTGCAGCTCGTTGGCCTGGGCCTGGCCGCTTTCGAAGGCCCACTTGAAGAACGCCAGGGCATCCTGGTTGCGCTTGGCATCCTTCGGCTGCTTCTGCATCAGCATGAAGTTGGTGGCGGTGATCGGCCACGCCTGCTCGCCCGGGGCGTTGGTGATGACCAGGTTGAAGTCCTTGGCGCTGGCCCAGTCGGCGCTGGCGGCCGCGGCGGCGAAGGTTTCCGCGCTCGGCTGCACCCAGGTGCCGGCGGCGTTCTGCAGCGAGGTGTACGGCATCGCGTTCTGCAGCGCATAGGCCAGCTCGACGTAGCCGATCGAACCCTTGATCTGCTTCACATACGACGCCACGCCTTCATTGCCCTTGCCACCCACGCCGTCCGGCCACTGCACCGAGGTGCCTTCGCCGACCTTGGTCTTCCACTCCGGGCTGACCTTGGACAGGTAGTTGGAGAAGTTGAAGGTGGTGCCCGAACCATCCGAACGGTGGACCAGGGTGATCTTGCCGTCCGGCAGGGTCACGCCCGGATTGGCGGCGACGATGGCCGGGTCGTTCCAGGTCTTGACCTTGCCC
This sequence comes from Stenotrophomonas sp. 704A1, assembly GCF_030549525.1. Lineage (NCBI taxonomy): Bacteria > Pseudomonadati > Pseudomonadota > Gammaproteobacteria > Lysobacterales > Lysobacteraceae > Stenotrophomonas > Stenotrophomonas tuberculopleuritidis. The sequence continues at coordinate 1,510,634 of NZ_CP130831.1, forward strand.
AGGAAGATGTCGGCCAGCAGGGCGCCGCTCAGGCGCAGCTTGCCGGCTTCCAGGCCGTCGATGTTGACCACCGGAACCACGCCGCCGATGGCCGACGGGAACTGCGCCAGGCCGGCCTGGGCCAGCTCTTCGCTGCTCAACGGCTTGTCGGACGAACCGAAGTCGACGGTGCCGGCCTTGATCTGGGCGATGCCGCCACCCGAACCGATCGACTGGTAGTTGATCTTGGCGCCGGTGGCCGCGTTGTAGTCGGCCGACCACTTGGACACCAGCGGGTAGATGAAGGAAGCGCCGGCGCCGGAAACTTCAGCGCTGACCTTGGCACCGGCGGCGGCCGGGGCGGCGGCGCCGTCGGCGGTGGGCTGCTGCGCTGCCGGCTTGTCGCCACCGCAGGCCGACAGGCCCAGGGCGATGGCCAGGGAAAGGGCGGCAAGGCCGGCCGAGTGCAGTTTCATGGTCACTCCATAGCGGGATAGAGCCGACGGTGTCGGCGGATGCGGCTATGAAATGATGTTTTTGTTACAGCCGTATGACGTCCATGACAGAGGTGTCCTGGATCACGTTCCGACAAGGGTTTCGCCGTGCGGGCGGCCCTCCTGCGGGGCCCGCGGATGCCCGGATCTGCGCACGCACCGGACCGCCGCAGGCCGGGCTTGCCGCGTGCCCCGGGCCAGACCCTGAGCGGTCCGCCCGGGTTGGGCCGCAGGCGCAACGGCGTTGCACGGGCCCCCAACCGCCCCCGGAAAACAAGAAGAGCGCGAGATCTCGAGGATCTCGCGCCCGGTGGGGCCGGCGGGGGAGAGAGGACCCGCCGGCCCCGTTCCTGCGGGGGAACGCCTTGCTCAGTACTTCAGGTTCTGGGTCCAGTAGGTCTCGATCTGGCGCACCAGCGTGTCCGGCAGCGGCACGTAGTCCAGCTGCTTGGCCTGGGCGTCGCCGTTCTTGTAGATCCAGCGGAAGAATTCCTGCGTCGCCTTGGCACCGGCCACGTTCTTCGGCTGCTTGCGCACCAGGATGAAGTTGGTGGCGGTGATCGGCCAGGCATCGGCGCCCGGGGCGTTGGTCATCACCAGGTAGAAGTCGCGGGCGTTGGCCCAGTCAGCGCTGGCCGCAGCGGCCGAGAACGAGGCGTCCGACGGCTGCACGATCTTGCCGGCCGCATTCTTCATCGCCGCGTAGGACATCTTGTTCTGCAGCGCGTAGGACAGTTCGACGTAGCCGATGCCGCCCTTGATCTGCTTCACATAGGCAGCGACGCCTTCGTTGCCCTTGCCGCCGATGCCGGCCGGCCACTGCACCGAGGTGCCTTCACCGACCTTGCTCTTCCACTCCGGGCTGACCTTGGACAGGTAGTTGACGAAGTTGAAGGTGGTGCCCGAACCGTCCGAACGGTGGACGATGGTGATCTTGGCGTTGGGCAGGGTCAGGCCGCTGTTCAGGGCAGCGATGGCCGGGTCGTTCCAGGTCTTGATCTTGCCGAGGAAGATGTTGGCCAGGGTCGGGCCATCCAGCTTCAGCGCGCCCGGGGCGACGCCAGCCACGTTGATGACCGGCACCACGCCGCCGATGACCGACGGGAACTGGGCCAGGCCCGCAGCCGCCAGCTCTTCCGGCTTCAGCGGTGCGTCGGACGAACCGAAGTCGACGGTCGCGGCCTTGATCTGCGCGATGCCACCGCCGGAACCAATCGACTGGTAGTTGACCTTCTTGCCGGTGGCGGTGCTGTAGTCCGCGGACCACTTGGACATGACCGGGTAGATGAACGAGGCGCCCGCGCCGGTGACATCGGCGGCGTTGGCGGCAAACACGGACGACGCGGCCAGAATGGCGACGGCAGCGCGTGACTTGAAGGCGTGGATCACGGAGAGGCTCCTGGGGTGGTCGAGGGGCGGCTGCCCGACGTTTCGGTGCACATTCCATAACGGTTCCGTGACACGCCCGCGTCTGTCATATGACGCAAACATGACAGGCGTCATGGCGGCACCAACGGCGCGGGTCTCGGCATCCAGTTGCCAGCGCGCGGTATCCAGCGCAAGCCCGGAAAAGCGCATGGCATCGCTGCTGACCGCAGCGGCCACGCGGACCCAGGCCAGCGGGCGGCGGCTGGCGGTGTCCAGCAGCAGGAGGTCGAGGTCACCGCCGCAGACGTCCTCGCCGGCCGGCGCGTCCCACTGCGCCACGGCCAGCAGGGGGGGGCCGGGCTGCGCGGGCACCGCGCGGCAGCTGCGGGTAGGCGGCCGCACGCACTGCATCGGCATCGTCTCAGGCGTGCGCCGCCGAGGGCACAGCGGCCAGCAGGCTGCAGCACTGCACGCTGCAGCACAGCACGCTGCAGCACAGCAGGCTGCCGCACAGCAGGCCGTCGCACAGCAGCCCGGTGCGGCGCAGGGCAGGGCGTGAAGGCATCGCGGACATCCGTATCAGCGGGGCGCGCATCATCGCCCGCCGCTGCCCGCCCACAACGAAAGAAGGCACGGCGTCAGCCGTGCCTCCGATCGTGCTGCTGCGGCAGTGCTTACCAGAAGAACTGCGCGCGGGCTTCCAGGATGTTCGGATCGTCGTTGACGAAGCCGCGGGCCGAGGAGCTGTACTTCTTGCTGTCGACCATCACGTAGTTGAGCATCAGCTTGAAGTTCGAGCGCCAGTACCAGTTGGCGCCGACGGTCCAGATGTCCATCTTGCCGCCCAGCACGCCATCGACGATCGGCGGACGACCGGCCACCGGGTTGGCGGTGAGGTTGCCGTCGTTCAGGTCCATGTGGTCGTAGCGCACGCCCAGCTGCCACTGGCCGCTGGCCGGGTTGTTCGGCAGGCCGGTGCCCGGGGTGCCGCCCTTGTAGCTCCAGGTTTCGCCGGTGACATTCCACACGCCGCTGACGTAGTAGCCGTCGCTGGTGTAGTTGTCGTGGTCGTAGCGCTTGGCCTTGCTGGAGTAGTACTCGGCCTGGGCCTTGAACGGGCCCTGGAAGTACATGGCTTCGGCGCCGATGGTGCTGATGCGGTCGGTGTCGGTCAGGTTGCCGCTGTCGACCAGGCGCGCGGTGGCCAGGTCGGCGTTGGGGCGGGCACGCACGCGCAGGGTGTCGGCGTCGGCGTCGTAGTCGACGTAGCTCAGGCCGAAGTGCAGGACCTGGCCCTTCTCGTTGATCGGGGCGAAGGTACCGCGCGCGCCGTAGCCGCTGCCGTGGGCCAGGTTGCGGGTCAGTTCGCGGCCGAAGGCGCTGGCGGTGATCGACCAGTTGTCCTGGCCATAGCTGTAGGCGCCGCCCAGGCGGCGGGCCACGGCGTAGGTGTTGGTGACCGCGGCCTTGGAGATGAAGTCGTTGTTCTTGGTGCTGGACAGTTCTTCCAGGCTGTTGGGCTGCTTGAACTGGCCGACCTGGATGAAGTGGTTGGCGTTGCCCAGCAGCTTGTACTTCACGTTGGTGTCGAGGAACTTGTCGGCCTTGGCGTCATAGCCGACCACCCATTCCACGTTGCCCGGGCCCTTGCCCTTCAGCACCAGCTCGGCGCGGCGCAGTTCGAATTCGCTGTCCTTGCCGTTGCCTGCATCGCCGCCGTTGAGGTCGGTCAGGTCGTTGTCGAACCAGTTGCCGTCGGCCTGGACCAGGCCTTCGAAGGTGATTTCCGAACCGCCGATCACATCGATGGCGACTTCGGCGTGGGCGGCCGGCACGTACAGCGCAGCAGCCACGGCGACCGTCAGGAGTTGGTGATGCAGTTTCATGGAGAGGAGCCTTGCAGGCAGGTGGGAAGATGCGCGCAGGCTAGATCGTGAAGATTGCGTAAATGTGACAGTTCGCGCACGAGCGCGATCCGCCGCAGGCCCCGTCACGGCAGGGCCCGCTGATGTAACCGCTTGCATGTGACGCTGCGATTGCTTGCCGGTTGCAGTAGATCCGCGCCGTGCGTGGGGCCCTGTCCGGCTCGCCGGCACGATCTACGCCACGGTCTTTTCCTTGAACCGGCACAGGTCGGCGATCACGCATCCCGGGCAATCGGGCTTGCGCGCCTTGCACACGTACCGCCCGTGGAGGATCAGCCAGTGGTGCGCATCGAGCAGGAATTCGGCCGGGATCACCTTGACCAGCCGGTCCTCGACCTCGCGCACGTTCTTCCCGGGCGCCAGCCCGGTGCGGTTGGCGACGCGGAAGATATGCGTGTCCACCGCCATCACCGGCTCGCCGAAGGCGGTGTTGAGCACCACGTTGGCGGTCTTGCGGCCCACCCCGGGCAGTGCCTCGAGCGCCTCGCGGTCGCGTGGCACCTCTCCGCCATGTGCCTGCAGCAAGATCGCGCAGGTGGCGATCACGTTCTTCGCCTTGGCGTTGAACAGGCCGATGGTGGCGATGTACTTCTTCAACCCCTCTTCGCCGAGCGCCAGGATCTTCGCCGGCGTGTTGGCCACCGGAAACAGGCGGCGGGTGGCCTTGTTGACGCCGACGTCGGTGGCCTGCGCCGACAACGCCACGGCCACCAGCAGCTCGAACGGCGAGCTGTACTCCAGTTCCGTCTTCGGGTGCGGGTTGAGTTCGCGCAGGCGGGTGAACATTTCCACCACGTCGGCGCGCGGCATCGTGCTGGCACGCCGCGCCGGCGCGCGCGCGGTCTTCTTCGCGGTGGCCATTACCGCTCCTTGCCGCTGGCGCGGGCCTTGGCCCGGGCAAGGATGGCGGCTGCGGCAGCGGGCAGGGCGGGCTTCACATCCGGCGCCGGGGCCGGCGTGCGGCGCGCGTCGCGCTCGGCCTCGCGGCGTGCCAGGCGCACGGCACGGGCGCGGTAGCGTTCGCGCGCATCCCATGCGCGCTGCAGCTGCTGCTGCAACGCGGTGATGCGCTGGGGCAGCTCCGGATGGCCGGCCAGCAGCTGCGCATCGCCTGCGCGGGGGACGTACTCCATCAGCCCTGCCTGCAGGGCACCATCGGGATCGTCTGCCTGGATCCGGGCAAACAGCTGCACGGGATCGGGTCGGGATGCCATGGCGGTCAGCGGTTCTGGAACGCGGGCGGGCGCCGCTGCAGGAAGGCCGTGGTGCCCTCGCGCATGTCTTCGGTGGCGAACAGCAGGCCGAACTGTGCGCTTTCGTATTCCAGACCGGCTTCCAGGCTGCATTCGCCGCCCACATGCACGGCATCGAGCAGGCCACGCAGGGCCAGTGGCGCGGCCTGCGCCAGTTGCCGGGCCAGCGCCTGCACCCGGCCATCGAGGTCGGCCGCGGGCACCACCTCGTTGACGATGCCCAGCGCCAGTGCGCGCGCAGCGTCGATCGGCGCGCCCAGCAGGCACAGCTCCAGGGTCGCGGCGCGACCGCACAGGCGCAGCAGCCGCTGGCTGCCGCCAAAGCCGGGAATCAGCCCCAGGTTGATTTCCGGTTGGCCGACCTTGGCGGTATCGGCGGCGATGCGCAGGTGGCAGGCCATGGCCAGTTCCAGGCCACCGCCCAGTGCAAAACCGTTCACGCGCGCGATCACCGGCTTGGGCATGCGCTCGATCCGGCGCATCAGCGCCTGGCCCAGCAGCGAGAAATCACGTCCCTGAACCGCGCTCAGCGTGTTCATCTCGGCGATGTCGGCACCGGCCACGAAGGCCTTGGCGCCCGCGCCGGTCAACACCACCACCCGCACCGACGGGTCGGCGGCGGCGTCGCTGAACGCCTCGGCCAGCGCCTGCAGGGTGGCCGCATTGAGGGCATTGAGCTTGTCCGGGCGCTGCACGGTCACGGTGCGGATGGCGCCGTCATCGCTGACGTCGACCGGGTGGGGGGCGGGGGCGTCGGCCACGGGAAACTCCTGGAACGTTAAAAAAAAGTGAGATTGAACTCTGCAAACGCAGACGGGTCTTAGCCTGCGTGGTGAGTGGCGGTTACACGTTGTGGCCGTTATCCTAACCCGTCGCCTCAGGGCGGCGCAGAACGTCCCTGAGTTACCACCCCTGGAGAACTGTTTGATGAAGTTGCGTTCTATCGCGGTCGCCGTCGCGGCCCTGGCCCTGACGGGCAATGCCTTCGCCCAGGACGTCTCGTCCGAAAAGGGCAAGCTGAGCTACTACTTCGGTTACGACTACGGCAACAACCTGGCGGAGCTGACCGGTCGCGGTGAGCAGCTGGACATCAACTCGGTGGTGAAGGGTCTGCAGGACGCCTACGCCAAGAAGCAGCCGGCAATCACCGCCGAGCAGCTGAAGCCGGCCGTTGAAGCGTTCCAGAAGCGCGAGCAGGGCCGTGCCCAGGCCGCCAAGGCCGAGTACGAAAAGGCTGCTGCCGAAAACAAGACCAAGAGCGATCAGTTCATCGCGGCGAACAAGGCCAAGGCCGGCGTGCAGTCCCTGCCGAGCGGCGTCCAGTACCGCGTGATCGAAGCCGGCAAGGGCGCCAAGCCGACCCAGGCCAGCACCGTGCAGCTGGAAGTGGCCGGCCCGTTCCCGTACGGCCAGCGCCCGAGCGAAGCCCGCCCGGCCCAGCAGATCCCGTCGATCAAGGTCAGCGAAGTTGAAATGAAGGCCATGCGCGAGACCCTGCTGCAGATGCCGGCAGGCTCGAAGTGGGAAGTCACCCTGCCGCCGGACCAGGCCTATGGTGCCGATCCGCGCACCCCGTTCCCGCCGAACGTGGCAGTGCAGTTCGAGATCAAGCTGATCAGCGTCAAGTAAATCGATGCAGTAAACCCGACGCGCCGGTGACCTTCACCGGCGCGTTTCTGTTTGCGCAGGGAACGATCTGCAGCATCGGCCCCTGCCCGGCGAACGCGCGGCCGGTGATGCAACGTGCAACATGCCCCACGCCGCACCGTCAGCGCGGGCAAATTCAGCCCATTCGCGCTACTGTTGCCAGGTGCAAACTACGGAAGAAACGGCGCGTGTTGTCGCAAGTCCCTGCATCGGCGTCTGCAAGCTGGAACCCCATCGGCTGTGCAGCGGCTGCGGGCGGCATATCGATGAGATCGCACGGTGGTCGTCGATGAGCGACAGCGAACGCAGCCATGTCCTGCACCGCGTGCTGCCGCTGCGCGAGCAGCTGCAGCAGTCCCTGCGCGGTTCACTGGCCGACTCCCATCGCCTGCTGCGCGCGCTGCATCCGCTGGCCGAACCGCCGGCCGGCGATGGCTGGAACCGCAGCGAGCTGGATGACCTGCTGCCGCCGGGACCGCCGGTGGAAGCGGCCGTGCTGGCCGGCATCGTGCCGCGCGCCGGCGGTGCGCAGGTGATCCTGACCCGGCGCACTGAAACCCTGCGCCAGCATGGCGGCCAGGTGGGATTTCCCGGCGGCCGCACCGAGCCTGACGACCGCGATGCGCTGGCGGCCGCACTGCGCGAGAGCCAGGAAGAGATCGCGCTGGCGCCGGCACAGGTGCAGGCGCTGGGGTATCTGGACCCCTTCGTGACCATCACCGGCTATCGGGTCACTCCGGTGGTGGCGGTGATCGACCCGGATTTCGTGCCGGTGCCGCAGCCCAGCGAGGTGGCCGAGGTGTTCGAGGTGCCGCTGGACTACCTGATGAGCCCCGACAACCTGCGCCAGGTCGAGATCAACCACCGCGGCCGCGTCCGCCACGTCCTGGAGTACGGCTGGCCGGGCCAGCGCATCTGGGGCGCGACCGCCGCCATCCTGTACAACCTGCGTCGTCGCCTGGAGCACGTGCAATGAAGCCGATCGATCCCCCCTGGACCACCCTGGTCGACGTGGCCACGCTCGCTGCGCACCTGGACGCGGGCGTGCGCGTGGTCGACGCCCGCGCGACCGCCAGTACCGCCGTGCGGGTGGTCGATGCGCGGGCGTCGCTGGCCGACCCGCAGGCCGGCGCCAGCCAGTACGCGGCTGGCCATGTGCCCGGTGCGGTGCATGCCGATCTCAACCGTGATCTGTCGGACCTGTCGCGGACCGGCCATGGCCGCCATCCGTTGCCGGACAGCGATGCATTTGCCGCGCAGCTGGGTGCCTGGGGCATCGGTCCCGATACCCAGGTCGTGGTCTACGACGGCAGTGATGGCAGCATGGCCGCCGCGCGCCTGTGGTGGCTGCTGCGCCTGATCGGGCACCGCCGGGTGGCGGTGCTCGATGGCGGCATCGCCGCCTGGCAGGCTGCCGGCCAGCCACTGGCGACCGGCGCGGCGGAGGTTCCGGCGTTGCCGGCCTATCCGGGCCGCTTTGATGGCGCGCAGATCGCCAATGCCGATGAGATCACCGCGCGCCTGAAGCATGCGCCGGGCTGGCTGGTGGACGCACGCGCGGGTGAACGCTTCCGTGGCGAGGTGGAGCCGCTGGATCCGGTCGCCGGCCACGTGCCGGGCGCGGTCAACCGCCCCTTCGCGCTGAACGTGCTGGATGGCCGCCTGCGCGATGCACAGGAACTGCGCGCCGAACTGCAGGGGATCATCGGCAACCGCGACCCCCAGCAGGTGGTGCTGATGTGCGGCTCCGGCGTGACCGCCTGCCACCTGCTGCTGGCGATGGAATCGGCCGGCCTGTCCGGCGCGCGGGTCTACGCCGGCTCCTGGAGCGGCTGGGTCAGTGACAGCAGCCGCCCGGTCGCCACCGGCGCCTGACGGCGCGGAACCGGAATGCACGCAGGGGACCGGAGCGCACGACGCTGCCTGCACGCGCCCGGTCCGATCGATGCGGGCTCCATCCACGCAGGGCGTGGACCCACTGCACATCCGGGGCGCGCCCCGGCTGCAGGCCTGGCGGCCGTCATGGCAGCGGCTGCAGCGGCAGCTTCGCCAGGATCCGCGCCCACGGAAACAGCGGCCCGGGGTCACGCTTGCGCGCCACCGTCAGCGTCGGGTCGTCCGTGGCCGGCACCTGTTCCAGATCCAGCTGGTCGTGACCGGCAATCCGCTGCAGTGACGGGTAGCGCAGCACCAGCGCCTGCAGCAGCTGCTCCAGCGCCAGCAGCTGGGCATCCGGATACGGCTCGTCCATCGCCTGGTGGCGGCTGTCCAGCCAGTGCGGGTAGCGCCCGCGGTTGACCAGTTCGATGCCCACGGTATCGGCGTTCATGCCGCGCACGTGGTGGGCGATGCGCTCCGGCGCCACGTACTGCACCACGCTGCCGTCGCGGTCGATGTAGAAGTGACCGCTGTTGCCGGCGCCACTGGCATACAGCACACGCTCGCCATAGGCGCGCGCAGTGGCCAGATCGGGCAGTTCGGTGCAGTGGATCACCACCATCGCCAGGCTGGCCGGATCGCGCAGCGGCAGGCGGTCGTGGTACGGCAGCGGCTGCAGCAGCAGGCCGGGCAGGAGCGGGTTGGGCATCCGGCGATGCTAGCATTGCCGGATGAAACTGCCTTCTCTTCCGCTGTCGATCCGCAGCCTGGGCGCGCGCGCATGAGCCGCGGTCACTGCATCCTTTCCCACGGCTTCGAGAGTGGCCCGGAGGCGACCAAGGTCACCGCGCTGGCCGACGTGGCGCAGCGCCTGGGCTGGAGCCACGAGCGCCCGGACTACACCGACCTGGATGCGATGCGCGAGGTCAGCCGCGTCGGCGACGTGCGCAGCCGCCTGCAGCGCCTGGTCGAGCGCGCGGCGGCGGCCGCCACGCAGGGGCCGGTGGTGCTGGCCGGGTCCAGCCTGGGCGCCTACATCTCGGCCATCGCGTCGCTGCAGGTGCCGGTGGCCGGCCTGTTCCTGATGGTGCCGCCGACCGCGATGGGGCCGATGCCGGCGCTGGACGCCGCCGCGGTGCCGACCACCGTGGTGCAGGCCTGGCATGACGAGGTGGTCCCGGCCGCCGGGGTGATTGCCTGGGCGCAGGCGCGTTCGGCGCAGCTGCTGCTGGTCGACGATGGCCATCGCCTGGAACGCCATGTGGACGCCTCCGCGCAGGCGTTCGAGCAGCTGCTGCGCCAGCTGTGAAGCCCGGGCGCACGGCGCGCCCGCCCGCATTGACTACAATGGCAGCCCCGCCGCCCCCGGCGCGGGCTTGCCGGCCGTGGCTGCGGCCCTCCCTTCCGAATGGCCCGGCCCGTTGCCGCGCCTGACCACCTGCGAACCGATCCCGTGAAATTTTTTGTCTCCTGCGCCAAGGGCCTGGAATACCTGCTTGCCGACGAACTGTCGGCCCTGGGCCTGGAAAAGGCCACTGCCACCATTGCCGGCGTCAACGCCGAGGGCGAACTGGAGCAGGCGCTGCGGATCGTGATGTGGTCGCGGCTGGCCAGCCGCGTGCTGTGGCCGATCGACGAGTTCGAGTGCCCGGACGAGCAGGCCCTGTACGACGGCGTGCGTGCGCTGCCGTGGCACGAGCACATCAGGCCGGAGATGACCCTGGCGGTGGATGCGCACGTGTCCGGCGACAGGATCACCCATGCGCGCTTCGCCGCGCAGCGGATCAAGGACGCCATCGTCGACCGCATGCGCGATGAGGGCCTGGAGCGGCCGTCGGTCAACACCGACCTGCCGGACGTGCGCGTCAACCTGTCGCTGCGCAAGGGCCGTGCCTCGCTGTCGATCGATCTCGGTGGCGGCCCGCTGCATCGCCGTGGCTGGCGCGGCGCCGCCCACGAGGCACCGCTGAAGGAAAACCTGGCGGCCGCGCTGCTGCTGCGCGCGCAGTGGCCGCGCCTGCACGCCGCCGGTGGTGGCCTGCTGGACCCGATGTGCGGCAGCGGCACGCTGCTGATCGAAGGCGCGCTGATGGCCGCCGACGTCGCCCCCGGCCTGATGCGCCATGGCAGCCTGCCGCCGAGCCGCTGGCTGGGCTTCGACAAGGTCGCTTGGAAGGCCATCATGAGCGAGGCACGCGATCGTGAGGCCGCCGGCCTGGCCGCACTGAAGCCGGTCATCCACGGCAGCGATATCGACCCGACCGCGATCCAGGCGGCGCGCGAGAACGCCGAGGTTGCCGGTGTTGCCCATGCGATCCGTTTCACCCGCGCCGACGTGGCCGATCTGGCCACCCCGGAGCAGGAGATCGGTGCGGTGGTCTGCAACCCGCCGTACGACGAGCGACTGGCCGCCGATCCGGCGCTGTACCGCGCGCTGGGCAATGCCCTGCAGAAGGCGGTGCCGCAGTGGCGTGCCAGCCTGCTGTGCGGCAACGACGAGCTGGCCTTCGCCACCGGCCTGCGTGCCGGCAAGAAGTACCAGATGTTCAACGGTGCGCTGGAATGCGCGCTGATCGTCTGTGACCCGATTGCCGTGCCCGGGCGTGATCCGGCGCAGCCGCGCGCGCTGAGCGAAGGTGCGCAGATGGTCGCCAACCGCCTGCGCAAGAACCTGAAGAAGTTCAAGAGCTGGCGCGCGCGCGAGGACATCACCTGCTTCCGCGCCTATGACGCCGACCTGCCGGAATACGCGGCGGCCATCGACGTCTACGAGGAAGACGGCGGCAAGCGCCGCACCTTCCTGCACGTGCAGGAATACGCCGCACCGGCCGCGATTCCGGAGAACGACGTGCGCCGTCGCCGCAACGAACTGCTGGCGGCGGCGCGTGAAGTGTTCGGCGTGCCGCCGGAGCAGGTGTCGATGAAGTCGCGCGAGCGTGGCAAGGGCGGCAGCAAGTACGGCCGTTTCGAGCAGCGTGACGAATTCATCGTGGTGCGCGAGAACAATGCGCTGCTGCAGGTGAATCTGTTCGACTACCTGGACACCGGCCTGTTCCTCGATCACCGCCCGCTGCGCCGGATGATGGCCGAGCAGGTGCGCGGCAAGCGCTTCCTCAACCTGTTCTGCTACACCGGCGTGGCCAGCGTGCAGGCGGCGGTGGCCGGTGCGGCCAGCACCACCAGCGTCGATCTGTCGGCCACCTACCTGCAGTGGTGCTACGACAACCTGGCGCTGAACGGGCAGGGCGGCAACCAGCACCTGCTGGTGCAGGCCGATGCGATGGCCTGGCTGGAAGGTGACCATGGCCAGTACGACGTGATCTTCTGCGACCCGCCGACGTTCTCCAACTCCGCGCGCGCCGATGACTTCGACGTGCAGCGCGAGCAGCTGAAGCTGCTGCGTGCGGCCGTGGCACGGCTGGCGCCGGGCGGCGTGCTGTATTTCTCCAACAACTTCCGCCGCTTCAAGCTGGAAGAGAACGCCATCGCCGAGTTCGCCCAGTGCCGCGAGATCACCGCGCGCACCATCGGCCCGGACTTCGAGCGCAACGCGCGCATCCACCGCGCGTGGGAACTGAAGCGGGTGGGGTGAAGATTCGCCGGGCATGGCCCGGCGCTACCCCGACACGCGCAGGACGGTAGCGCCGAGCGATGCCCGGCGTGCGGGGCCCCGGTAGATCCACGCCACGCGTGGATGGTCCTAAAGCACCAGCAGGCGCCCCGGTGCATGGGCCAGCGGCCAATGGCCCTGTTCGTACAGCGCGAGCACGGGCTCCCAGTACGCCGGCAGCCCCAGATGCATTTCCAGCAGGCGTTGCCGGCAGGCGAACATCGCCCCATCGCGCGCGACCCGATGCAGGTCATGCGCACCGCAGCGCAGTGCCGGCAGATCCCGTGCCGAAAGCGCGCGCATCAGCGTGCGGTTGAGTTCGCGTCGGGCGTCGGCCAGTTCGGCGGGGCGGGGCAGGGCGCCGTGAAACGGATCCGTATCATCGAGTGACGTGGGCATCCATTCGAAATCATCGGTATCGATGATCCGCAGGGCGTCAGCCAGCGACCGGACGGCAACGACGCCGGCCGTTACCGGCAGTGTTTCGCCCAATCGGGAAAAGAAGCCGATTCCCGCCATCCGTTGCAGCACGCTCTCCATGCCGCCAGTGTAGATCCACGCCATGCATGGATGCCGCTGTCTCCGGGGTCCTGCGGCTACAGCAACCCCACCAGCAGCCCGGCCACGGGCAGCGCGATCGCCAGCGGCGCGATCCATTTCGGTCGGTAGGGGTACAGTCCGAACGACAGCAGCACGCCGGCCATGGTCATCACGCCCAGCCACAGCACCGGGCCCATCGCCCAGCCGTGGTCGACCACGCACAACGCGAACGCCACTGTCAGCAGGGCCCAGCCCAGCACCCGCCACTGCGTGCGCCGTGCCGGGGTGGCTGCAGCCTTGCCGTACAGGTCGTGCTGGTGCTTTTCCATCGCCAGCGACAGCGCGGTGAACGCGGAGAACGACAGGGTCAACGCCAACAGCATCATGCGCTGGCCTCCGCGGCGGTTTCTGCCACCGTCCTGGGCGGCGCCGCCGCACGCTTCTTTTTCTCGGCCGCAGACAGCGGTGGCGTCCAGCGCTGCATGCGCCAGCCGCACAGCGCCAGCATCGCGCCGAACGCCATCATCGACAGGTCGAAGCCGGCCAGAGCCCAGTCACCGCCGGGCAGGGTCACGCCAAGGTGGGCGTGGGTGGTCAGCGCGTTCAGCACCGGGATCAGGGCGAACATCGCCGCACCCAGATACAGCTGCCAGGCCCACATCATCCGCCTGGGCCAGATGAAGGCGGCCAGCAGCGCCGCGCCCCAGGCGTAGAAGAATACGTTGGCCTCGACATCGGCACGTTCGGGCAGCCCCAGCGGCAGCAGGCGGTTGCCCCAGAAATAGGCGGCAAAGGCGATCGGCAGGCCGGCTACCGCGCCGATGTTCAGCGCATCGACCAGGCGCAGGCCGAACCCGGTGCGGCCACGCTTGGCATGCTTCGGGCGTTCTTTCACCGCCCACAGCACCACGCCGCTGGCCACCATCAGGCAGCCGGTCAGGCCGGACAGGAAGAACAGGGCGCGCAGGCCCCAGTCGGCGAAGCGGGCCAGGTGCAGGCCATACAGCACGCCGCGGGTGGCGGTGGCGCCCCCGGACGGCGGCGTTTCCTGCAGCAGTTCACCGCTGACCATGTCGTAGCGCAGCGCCGGGGTGTCGATCGACAATCGTTTGCCATCGCGCTGGCGGATGTCGATCACCGCATTGGCCGCGCCCGGGTTGGCAACGGTGAAACCGGCCACCTCGGTGCCGTGCCAGTGCGTGCGCGCGCTGTCCAGCAGCTGCTGCAGCGGCTGCGGCGCGGCCGTGCCCGTCGCCGCGGCGGTCACTTCCGGCAGGCCGCCGAAGGCCTCGGCGTAGAACGCGTCCTGGTCGGTGCCATAGGCCACGTTCACGCCCCATGGCAGGTACATGATCATCAGCGTGACGATGCCGGTGTAGGTGATCATCGCGTGGTAGGGCAGGGCCATCACCGCGCTGACGTTGTGGAAGTCGAGCCAGGAGCGCAGGCCCTTGTCCTTCCGGAAGGTGAAGAAATCCTTGAAGATCTTCTTGTGGGTGATCACGCCGGTGATGATCGCCACCAGCATGAACATCGCACAGAAGCCCACCAGGTAACGCGCCCACAGCACCGGAATGTAGTGCAGGTCGAAATGCAGCCGGTAGAAGAAGTCGCCGCCCCGCGTCTCGCGCGCCTTCAGCTCGGTCCCGGTGTTGGGGTCCAGGGTGGCACTGCCGAAGCTGCCACGGCGTCCCTTGCTGGGGTCGGCCAGTTCCGGTGGCAGTTGCCAGAACAGCTGCATGGCCGGATTGCGCGGCTGCGGCAGGGTGACGAACCAGCGCTCGGCCTGCGCGGCGTTGGCCAGCAGGTAATCGGCGGCGCGCTGGGCGGCCTGGTTGGTGCTGACCGTGCTGCGTGGCAGTTCCGGGCGCATCCAGCGGCTGATCTCTTCGCGGTAGTAGCTGGCGGTACCCGCCATGAAGATCAGCAGCAGCAGCCAGCCGACCAGCAGCCCGGTCCAGGTGTGCAGCCAGGCCATCGACTGGCGGAATCCGTTCTTCATGCCCAGGCTCCCAGCAGGTACGAAATGCCGGCCATCAGCAACGTGGGGGCGAGGATGCCGACCCAGGCGCGCAGCGCGCTGCGGGTGGCGAATGCCCACAATGCCGCGCAGGCAGCGACCAGGATCGCCAGCAACATGCCGGTCAGCACGGTCTGGCCGCGCGCCCCGGGCAGGGCCACCGCGCAGAACACGGTGGTCATCGAGGCAAGTGCGTAGCCGCCCAGGATCGCGGCCAGCGAGCGCGACAGCACGCCCCAGCGCGGGTTGGCGAAGAAGGTGGCGGGGCGGGGGCTGGCGGTTGCGGGCGAGCGGTCCACGGCGGTCCTGCAGGAAGTGGGAAAGAGGACCGGCGCACCGCAGTGCGCCGGGGGTGGCCATCCGTGGCCGGGCGCCGGTCGCAGAACCGGCGCCATCCATCGGATCGTCAGAGCTTCCAGCGCAGCGTCAGGGTGACGTTGCGCGGCTCGCCCCAGTACACGCCGTTATAGAAACCGACGTTGTTGTAGTACTTCTTGTCCAGCAGGTTGTTGATGTTCAACTGCGCGCTGAAGTTCTCGTTGAAGCGGTAGCCACCGGCCAGGTTCAGCAGGTAGAACGCGTCCTGCTGGATCGGTGCCTGTTCGGTACGGCCGGTGGTGGCATGGTCTGCTGCCGGACGGGCACTCATGCGCCAGATCCGGCTCTGCCAGGTGGCGCCACCGCCCAGCCAGAAGCGGCCGTCGATGCCGCCCGGGCGCCAGCTGGCGTTGAGCCGCAGCGTGTCCTGCGGGGTGGTGGTGTTCTGCAGCACGCCGGCCTGGTTGCGGCTGACGGTGTGGGCGAAGCCGGCCGACAGGTTCCAGTTGTCGCCGATGCTGCCCTGGGTTTCGATTTCCCAGCCGTGCACCTTGTTGCCCTTGCCGGTGGAGCGGTAGGCCTGGCTGCCATCGGGCAGTGAGTTTGGCGGCACCGTGTCATCGATCTCGGCCACGTTGTCCTTCTCGCCTTCGAAGATCGCCGCCGACGCGTTGAGCAGGCCACCGAAGAACTCGGCCTTCAGGCCGCCTTCGTACATCTTGCCGACCACCGGTTCCAGGTAGGTGCCGTTGCGGTCGCGGTAGTTCTGCGGAGCGAAGATGTCGGTGTAGCTGGCGTAGGCGCTGAAGACGCTGTTGATGTCATACACCACGCCGAAGTAGGGCGTGGTGGGATCCTTCGGCTTGTAGCCGGTACGGGTGGTGCCGGTACGCTTGCCGCTGGCATCGTAGGTGTAGCGCCAGGTCTTGGTTTCCCAGCTGCCATAGCGCACGCCGGCCACCACCAGCAGCGGATCGGCCACGCGCACGCGGGCAGCGACATAGGCGGCCTGCTGGCGCAGCTCGTCTTCCGAGCCGAGATAGCCGGGACGGCTCACCTGCAGGGGAGCGACATCGCCGCTCCAGTTGCGCCAGTCCGGCACAACGGCGTAGCTGGCCGGATAGCTGTCGATCGTCGCCGCCGGGTAGTCACCCTTGCGGGTGGACTGGCCCACGCCGAACACCACTTCCTGTTCATGGCCGAACAGATCGAACGTGCCGGTCGCGTTGACGTCGACCACGTCCATGACGCTGTTTTCCACGAAGTTGCCGATGTAGGCGACCACCCCGGTGCCATCCGGGCGCGGGTACCCCTGCGCGCCGTACCACACCGCGCCATCGGTATTGCGCTTGGCGCGGCTGACTGCGGCCTTCACCGACCAGTGCGCGCCCAGCTGCTGTTCGAGGCGGGCGAAGGTGGTCTTTTCCACGATCGGCCAGCTGCTCCACGATGCCGACAGGTTGGTCGAGCGCGGCAGGTTGGCCGGCTTGCCGTCGGCGCCCCAGTAGGGGACCACGCCCCAGGTGACGCCGGTGGTCTTCGGCGACTGGTATTCGTAACCCACTTCGAACAGCGTGCTGTCGCTCAGGTCGGCCTGCACGATGCCGTAGAACACGTCCTTGTCGAGCTGGTAGACATCGCGGAACGAATCGCTCTGCTGCTTGGCGGCGACCACGCGGGCGCGGATGCGGCCATCCCAGGCCACCGGACCACCGAGGTCGGCTTCCAGGCGCTGGTTGCCCCAGCGGCCGACGGTCAGGTTGGCGCCCATCTGGAAGGTATCGGTGGGGCGCTTGCGCACCATGCTGATGGTGCCGGAGGGATCGCCGGCACCGGTGGTCAGGCCGGTGGCACCGCGGATCACTTCGATGCGGTCATAGATGACGTTGTCGGTGTTGGTCTTGATCGACCCACCGAAGGTGTTGAGCATGCCGTCGATCTGGAAATTGGTGATGCTGTAGCCACGCGACATGTAGTTGATGCGCTCGCTGTCGGTGACCGACACACTGACGCCGGTCACCTGGCCCATCACGTCCGACAACGAGAACAGCCCCATGTCATCCATCCGCTGCCGGGTGATCACGGTGACCGACTGCGGTGTCTCGCGCAGCGACAGGTCCAGCTTGGTGGCGCTGCGCGCGCTCTTGACCGTATAGCTGTTGGGCAGCTCGCCATCGGCGGTCACCTTCACCGTATCCAGCGTGCGGGCACTCGCATCGGCAGGTGCATCGGCGTGGGCCAGCGGGGCGATCATCAATGCGGTCACGGCCAGGGCGAGGAGAGAGGGACGCGGGGGATTCAGCGGCAATGCCATCGGTGCAGTTCCATGCAGGACGAAAACGGGCGATGGCAAACGCACCCAGGGTCGTCATGCGCTCCGCGCACGCCGCCCAGCGTGTTTCCCATCGACGGTGCGCCACCTGCCGCAGGCAGGTGACCCGGGAGTCGGGGGATGTACACGGGCGAAGGGGCGGGTGGGCGCGTGCTTCCTTGCCCCGCTTGGCTAAGCGTACAACCGATCAGTAAATGATAGGCATTCGCATTTCGTTAATCAAGTGTGATGAATCCCGGTGTCGTGGTGCGGGAGCCGATGCCGGGCGAGGCCTCAGAACCGGAACAGCACCGTTGCTGCATGCAGCAGCAGGCCGATCAGCCCACCCACCAGGGTGCCGTTGAAGCGGATGAACTGCAGGTCGCGCCCCACGCTCAGTTCCAGCTGCTCGACCAGATGGCGTTCGTCCCAGCTCTTCACGGTCTGCGCGATATGCGTGGTCACCCCCTCGCGCAGGCGCCCGGTCAGGCGCTGTGCGCCTTCCAGCAGGTGCTGGTTGAGCGCCTCGCGCAGCGCGGGATCGGACTGCAGGCTGTCGCCCAGCGATGCCAGGCTGCGCTGCAGGTGACCAACCAGCGCCGAGTCCTCGCGCTGCAGGTCGGCGCGCAGGCTGGCGTGGATGCGCGCCCACAGGCCCTGCACGTAGTCCTGCAGGGCAGGGTGGTCGATCATGTCCTGTTTCAGCTGCTCGATGCGCTCGGCCAGCGCAGGGTCCGCGCGCAGGCGCTGCACGTAGTTGCCCAGCCAGTGTTCGTAGTCCTGGCGCAGCGGATGCTCGGGCTCGGCCAGCACCTGCTGCAGTTCCTCCAGCACGGCCCGGGCCAGGCGTTCGGCCAGGCTGTCGCCAATCTCATCGATCGGCTTCACCCAGTTCACCGTGCTCGACAGCGTCGGCCACTCGCGCTGGATGTAGCGCACGATCAGCTGCGAGGCGCGTTCCTTCACCTCAGGCTGTTCCAGCCATTGCCCCAGCCGCTGCAGGCCTTCGTCGAGCACGCGCTGGTGGCGGCCATCGGCGGTCAGCAGGGCCAGCAGTTCGCCGGCGGTGGCCGCCGCGTTCCACTGCCGCAGCTGCTGCACCACGAAACCGTGCAGCTGGCGGCGCACGGCCGCTTCATCGAAGAAATCCAGCGCCTGCAGCGCCCAGCCGCGCGCCATGTCGGCCAGCATGCGCGAGCGCGCCGGATCGGCCAGCCAGCTGCCCAGCCGGCTGGCCGGATCGAACACCTGCAGCTTGGCCAGCAGCACCTGCGGTTCCAGGAACTGGTCGCGGACGAAATGGGCCAGGCTCTCGCCGATACGGTCCTTGCTGCGCGGGATGATCGCGGTATGCGGTATCGGCAGGCCCATCGGGCGCCGGAACAGTGCGACCACCGCGAACCAGTCGGCCAGTGCGCCGACGGCGGCGGCCTCGCAGAAGGCCGATACCCAGGCCCAGGCACCGCGCTCGCCCTGCCAGTGGCTGACGGCGAAACCGACCAGCATCAACACCAGCAGGCCCAGGGCGATGGCTTTCAGGCGCCGCAGCTGTGCGCGGCGCGGATCGATGGCAGACGTCATGGCCGCAGTCTACCCGCCTCGGCATGAGGTCAATGCATCGGTAGCGCCGGGCCATGCCCGGCGGCTTTCCAGAGCCCGATGAGGTCAATGCATCGGTAGCGCCGGGCCATGCCCGGCGGCTCCAGAGCCCGATGAGGTCAATGCACCGGTAGCGCCGGGCCATGCCCGGCGGCTTTCCAGAGCCCGCTGCGCTCGCCGGGCATGGCCCGGCGCTACCCACCTGCTACAGCGCCTCGAGTTGCTTGCGCAGCTGCGCAAGCTGCGCGCGCAGCGTGTCGTTCTCGCGGGTCAGCGCGACCACGCGGCGACGCAGGGCCGAGGCATCCTCGCCCAGCTGTTCCAGCGCGGCCAGCACCTCGGCATCGCGGCTGGCGATCTCGTCCTCGCTGGCCTCTTCGAACTCCATCTCCGGCGATCCGGCGTCCGGCTTCGGCGCGCGCGGCTTGCGCTTGGATTCGCGCACGCGCTTGGCGGCCTGCTTCAGCTCGTCCTTGCCGCCGGCGGCGGCAGCGCGCTGTTCCTCTTCCGGCAGGTCGGCCACGGCGGCGGCAGCGCTGATCGAGATCACGCCGGCCTTGACCGCTTCCACCACCTCGGCCGCGGCCTGGGCGTGGATGCGCTCGATCATGCCGACCTGGCTGGTGCTCAATTTGGCTTCGCGGGCCAGCTCGGCGCGGCTGATCTTCGGTGCCGGCTCCCACGGCGGGCTGTCTTCACCGGTCTCATCGGCCATCTCGGCCGTGCCATCGCTCTCGCGCTGCAGCTGGGCCTGCTCGACCTGCTTGCGGGCAGCCAGGATGTCGCGCTTGCGCAGCGCCAGCACGCCCCGCTGGAAGTCGGACACGCTGCGCCGGCCCAGGTGCTGCTCGATCATCCACAGGTGCACGTCTTCCATGCTCTGGAAGCGGGTGTTCTGCACGGTGTTGAACGGCAGGCCGTGCTTCTGGCAGATGCCGAAGCGGTTGTGCCCATCGACCAGCACATCGCCCCACAGCACCAGCGCATCGCGGCAACCTTCGGCCAGGATGCTGCGCTCCAGCGCGTCATGTTCGTCCGCGGTCAGCGGGTCGATATAGGCCTTGAGTTCTTCTTTGACGACGATATCCATGGGCACGGCAACGAGCAGGAGCGGAACCGCCCATTGTACCCGCTCGCCAGCGCCGGCCCGGGCTCAGGCGGTGGCCCGGATCATCTCGCCCAGGGTGCCGGTGATCTGGTCGATCTGTGCCTTGTCCACGATCAGCGGCGGTGACAGCGCGATGATGTCGCCGGTGCAGCGCACCAGCAGGCGCCCGTCGTGGAAGCAGCGGCGGAACACCTCGTAGCCGCGGCTGCCGGGTGCATCCTTGCGTGGCGCCAGCTCGACCGCGCCGACCAGGCCGAAGTTGCGGATGTCGATCACGTTGGGCAGGCCCTGCAACGCGTGCAGGCGTTCCTGCCAGTAGTCGCCCAGTTCGATGGCGCGTTCGAACAGGCGTTCCTCGGCGTAGACCTCCAGCGTGGCCAGTGCGGCCGCACAGGCCAGCGGGTGGCCGGAATAGGTATAGCCGTGGAACAGTTCGATGGCCTGCGGCGGGGCCTGCATCAGCGTGGCATGCACGGCGTCGCTGGCCAGCACGCCGCCCAGCGGCACCGCGCCGTTGCTGACGGCCTTGGCAAAGGTCAGCAGGTCCGGGGTGACCCCGAAGCGCTGCGCGGCGAAGGGCATGCCGACCCGGCCGAAACCGGTGATCACCTCGTCGAACACCAGCAGGATGCCGTGCTGGTCGCACAATTCGCGCAGGCGCTGCAGGTAGCCTGGCGCCGGCAGGATCACCCCGGCGGACCCGGCGATGGGCTCGACGAACACCGCCGCGATGGTCGAGGCATCGTGCAGCGCGATCAGCCGCTCCAGGTCATCGGCCAGTTCAGCGCCCTGGCGTGGCAGGCCCCTGCTGAACGCATTGCGCTGCAGGTCCAGGGTGTGGCGCAGGTAGTCCACGCCACCCAATTGCAGGCCGAACGCCCTGCGGTTGTTGGGCAAGCCGCCGAGTGCCATGCCGCCGAAGCCGACGCCGTGGTAGGCCTTCTCGCGGCTGATGAAACGCGTCCGCTGGCCCTCGCCGCGCTGGCGGTGGTAGGCCAGCACGATCTTCATCGCGGTATCCACCGCCTCCGAGCCGGAGCTGGTGAAGAACACATGGTTCAGTGGCGTCGGTGCCAATGCGGCCAGCCGCTGCGCCAGCGCGAATGCCGGCGGCGAGCCCATCTGGAAGGCCGGCGAGTAGTCGAGCGTGCGCGCCTGGTCAACGATGGCCTCGACGATGTGCGGCCGTGCGTGGCCGGCGTTGCAGCACCACAGTCCGGCCGTGCCATCAAGGATCTGGCGGCCGTCGACATCCTCGTAGTGCATGCCTTCGGCACGCACCAGCACACGCGGCGCTGCCTTGTACTGGCGGTTGGCGGTGAACGGCATCCAGTACGCCTCCAGTGACTCCGGGCGTTGGGTAGCCAGATCGTGCAGGTCGCTCGCGGGACGCTTCATGCCAGCTCCATCGGGTCCGATGGGGAGAATGTAGCGCAGCTGCGTCATGCCGAGGTTGCCTGCGCCGGGCATGGTCCGGCTGCCGTCCGGGCCTCGACCGTGTGGTAGCGCCGGGCCATGCCCGGCGGGCGCGCAGCGCGCTCGATCACGGCCAGGTCGCGGACACTCCGCTATAACCGGGAAACTGTTCCGAGGAGCCCGACATGGCCGACTTCCCCGATCGCAGCCACTGGCAGGCACTGGCCCAGCAGCTTTCGATGCCCGGACAGGCCTTCATTGATGGCCGCTACACCGACGCTGCCAGCGGCGCCCGCTTCGATTGCACCAGCCCGATTGATGGACGCGTGCTGGGGGCGGTCGCCGACTGCGATGCACAGGACGTGGAGCGCGCGGTGCAGGCGGCGCGGCGTGCCTTCGATGCGGGCCACTGGTCACAGGCCAGCCCGGCCCATCGCAAGCGGGTGTTGTTGACCTTGGCGGCGTTGGTGGAAAAGCACGCTGACGAGCTGGCCCTGCTGGAAACCCTGGACATGGGCAAGCCGGTGCGCGACGCACGCCGTATCGACCTGCCCGGCGTGGTGCGCTGCCTGGCCTGGACCGCCGAAGCGGTGGACAAGCTGTACGGCGAAATCGCGCCGACCGGCCCGCACGAACTGGGGCTGGTCACGCGCGAGCCGGCCGGCGTGGTGGCGGCGATCGTGCCGTGGAATTTTCCGTTGCTGATGGCCTGCTGGAAGATCGCGCCGGCACTGGCGATGGGCAATTCGGTGCTGCTCAAGCCGTCCGAGCGCTCACCCCTGACTGCACTGCGGCTGGCGGCATTGGCCGCCGAGGCGGGCCTGCCGGACGGGGTGCTGAACGTACTGCCCGGTCATGGCGCGCGCGTGGGCGAGCCCTTGGCTCTGCACAGGGACGTGGACGTGCTGGCCTTCACCGGTTCCACCGCCACCGGCGCCAAGCTGCTGGCGTATGCAGGACGGTCCAACCTCAAGCGGGTCTGGCTGGAATGCGGAGGCAAGAGCCCGCACGTGGTGTTCGCCGATGCCCCGGACCTGGACGCAGCGGCCAAGGCCGTGGCGCAGGGCATCTTCTTCAACCAGGGCGAAGTCTGCACCGCCGGCTCGCGGCTGCTGGTGCAGCGCTCGATCCGTGAGGACTTCGTGCACCAGGTGATTGCCTATGGCCAGCGCATGCAGCCCCGGCATCCACTGGAGGCCGATGCACCGATGGGCGCGCTGGTCGACGCCGCGCACGTGGACAAGGTGCTGGCCGATATCGCACGAGCCGAAAGCGAGGGCGCCCGGCTGCTGCTCGGCGGCCATCGCGCCGAGGTGGAGGCCGGCGGCTGCTACGTGCAGCCCACGGTGTTCGACCAGGTGCGTCCGGACCATGCGTTGGCACGCGAGGAAGTGTTCGGGCCGGTGCTGGCCGTGCTTGGTTTCGACGACGAGGCCGAAGCGGTGCGCGTGGCCAATGACAGCCGCTATGGATTGGCCGCAGGGCTGTGGACGCGTGACCTGGGCCGGGCCCACCGTGTCGCACGCCAGCTGCGCGCCGGCAGCGTGTGGGTGAATGGCTGGGACGGTGGTGACATGACCGCCCCGTTCGGTGGCTACAAGCAGTCCGGCAATGGCCGTGACAAATCGCTGCATGCGTTCGACAAGTACAGCGAGATCAAGGCGACCTGGATTCAGTTGTAACGACGCGGATGCTCGACGGCTGTTTGCTCTTTGTAGCGTCGAGCCATGCTCGACGGCCGTTCGTTCTTCTGTAGAGCCGAGCCATGCTCGGCTGCGTCTCGCGAAGAGCAGTCGAGCATGGCTCGACTCTACATGAAGCATCCAGCTGTCGAGCTACCGGCAGCGGGCACTCACCTGCAGTACCGCCGCACGCAGCAGATCCCGGTCGGCTTCATCGACGGCATTCTGGAAATACTCCATGTCCTGCTTGCCCAGTTCGCACGGGTCGACGATGTATCCCGGCGGCCACAGCCCCAGCAGCTGCGCCACGCCATGCACGATCTGCTCCGGGGTCATCTGCCGGCGGATGCGGAAGTAGCTGCGGCGCGGTGCGAACGCGGAGTGTACGTCGCGGCGACCGATCAGGCGGGGAGCGATACCTGCGGCGCTGATGCCGTCACCGCCGTCGATGCTGCCCGCAGGCAGACTCAGGATCAGTGGCGCCACCGCAGCCGCGTCCTCCGTGGCAGGCTGGGCGCTACCTGCCTGCGCAACCGGGGCAGGTCGGGGCATCACCGATGCGGTCGGGCGCGTCATCTGTGTGGAGGGCAAGGCAGGCGGTTGAGGCACCGGCGTCGGCCGTTCCGGTGGCAGCCAACGCAGCGAGATCCGTGGGCGCTCGCCGCTACGTAGTTCGATCCGGCCGCTGCCCAGCAGCCACAGTGCCATCAACCCATGCACCAGCAGTACCACCAGCCACGCCGCCATGCGCGGCAGCTTCGGCGAATCGGACCACGACAACGCAACTGCAGTCATCGGCAAAGCATCCATGCAGGGACCGGTGGCGCAGCCTGGCGGGTGGCCCGAAAAGTTTCGTTGGCATCGGTGTCGGCTGAAACCATCGCCCCGGGCGACCACCGCCCCGTGGCAGAATCGGCCGATCTACTGTTATCCGTACTGCCGATGTCGACGATCGCTGCTGCCGCGCCACCCGTGAATTCCCCCCGTCGTGTACTGGCGGCCAGCCTGATCGGCACCACCATCGAGTTCTTCGACTTCTACATCTACGCCACGGCGGCAGTGCTGGTATTTCCGCACCTGTTCTTCCCGGACAGCAGCGAGCAGGCGGCCCTGCTGCAGTCGCTGGCGACCTTCGCGGTGGCGTTCATCGCGCGCCCGGTGGGGTCGGCGGTGTTCGGCCACTTCGGCGACCGCATCGGCCGCAAGGCCACGCTGGTCGCGGCGCTGCTGACCATGGGGCTGTCGACAGTCGCTATCGGCCTGCTTCCGACCCATGCGCAGATCGGCCTGTGGGCGCCGGCGCTGTTGGCGCTGTGCCGTTTCGGCCAGGGCCTGGGGCTGGGCGGCGAATGGGGCGGGGCGGTGCTGCTGGCCACCGAGAACGCGCCACCGGGCAAGCGTGCCTGGTACGGCATGTTCCCGCAGCTGGGGGCGCCGCTAGGCTTCCTGCTGTCGGCCGGCATCTTCCTGGTGCTCGGCCGTTCCATGGGCCAGGACGATTTCCTGCAGTGGGGCTGGCGCATTCCGTTCGTGGCCAGTGCGCTGCTGGTGGGGCTGGGACTGTGGGTGCGGCTGAACATCCACGAGACCCCCGATTTCCAGAAGGCACTGCAGCGGCGTGCGCCGGTACGGCTGCCGATGTGGACGGTGCTGCGTGACCATCCGCTGCCGATGCTGCTGGGCACGCTGGGTGCGTTCGCCACCTTCGTGCTGTTCTACCTGATGACGGTGTTCAGCCTGGGCCACGGCACGGCGGTGCTCGGCTACAGCCGCGAGCAGTTCCTGCTGATGCAGATGGTGGCGATGCTGTTCTTCGCAGTGGGCATCCCGTTGTCGGCACGCTACGGCGACCGCTGGGGGACGCGCCGCACGATGGCCATCGCCAGCCTGCTGATCATCGGCTTCGGGGTGGTGTTCGCACCGCTGTTCCAGCCCGCCAGCCCCTGGCTGGTGCTGGCCTTCCTGTGCCTGGGCCTGTTCCTGATGGGGCTGACCTACGGCCCCTGCGGTACCTTCCTGGCGGAGATCTACCCGGTGGAGGTGCGCTACACCGGTGCGTCGCTGTCCTTCAACCTGGCCGGCATCCTGGGGGCAGCGCCGGCGCCCTACCTGGCCACTTGGCTGGCCGAACGCTACGGGCTGGTGGCGGTGGGCTATTACCTGTGCCTGACTGCCGTGGTGACCCTGTGTGCGCTGCTGGCCCTGCAGTACCGCCGGCAGTGATCAGCCGAAGAAGCGCTTGAGCGTGCGTCCCAGCCAGCCGCCGCTCTGGTGCTCGCGGGCAAACTGGTTCAGGTGCTGCTTGACCTGTTCGGCATAGGCCTGGTCATCGCCACGGATGTGGTTGAACAGCCAGCGCGAGAGCATGGTGCGCAGCTCGTCGCTGATGTCCTCGCCGGCCTGGAAGCGCAGGCGGTATTCGGCCACGCGCTTGATGAAGACTTCATGCACGCGCTTGTGCGCGGCACAGAACGGGTAGCCCGCTTCCTCCATCAGCTCCTCTTCGAACGCGAAGTGCGACAGGGTGTAGTCCACCACTTCGTCGATCACTTCGCCCACCGCCGCGCGCTGCATGCTCTTCTGCGCCACATGCAGATGGTTGAGCATTTCGATGATGCGGCGGTGTTGCTGGTCGATCACATCGATGCCGATGTTCAGATCGTCCTGCCAGACCAGTAGTGCCATCCCCGGCTCCCCTTCATGCTGATGTCGGGGCCGACTGTAGAGACGCCGCCCGCAGGCGGCGTTGATCTGGATCAAGGCGCGCGGGTCAGGACATCGCCGGTTCGCGCGGGCGCAGCGGGCTGGCCACCGTGGTGCAGCTGACGCGGTTGCGGCCACCGGCCTTGGCCAGGTACAGCTGCCGGTCCGCTTCGGATATCAGCCGGTGCAGCGCGTCACGCTGCGGGCGCAGGCAGCACAGGCCGATGCTGACGGTCATGCGCAGGGTGGCAGTACCGATATCCACTTCCAGCGCGGCGATGCGCTGGCGCAGTTCCTCGAAGTACTGCAGCGCTTCGTCCTGCTCCATGTCCGGCACCAGCAGGCAGAATTCCTCCCCACCGAAGCGCGCGATCAGGTCCTGGTGCCGCGCGTGGTCGCCGACCGCACGGGCCACCGCACGCAATGCGTCGTCGCCGGCTTCGTGGCCGTGGGTGTCGTTGATGTGCTTGAAATGATCGATGTCGATCATCGCCACCGCCACGCACTGGCCATGCAGCTGCAGCTGCGGCAGCTGGCGCTGGCTCTGTTCCAGGAAGCAGCGGCGGTTGGGCAGGCCGGTGAGGAAATCGCGGGTGGCCAGGTCCTGCAGGGTGCCGATTAGTTCCAGCTGGTCCACGTTCTGCGAGACCCGGCAGAAGAACTCCTCGCGCGAGAACGGTTTGCGCAGGAAGTCGTTGGCGCCGTTCTTCAGGAAGCGCGGGATCAGCGAGGCATCGGTATTGCCGGAGATGCCGATCACCGCCACCTTGTCGCGCGAGCGCAGGGTGCGCAGGCGGCGGGTGAATTCCACGCCCTGCATGCCCGGCATTTCCTGGTCGACCACCGCCAGCCGGATCGCCGGGTGCGCTTCGATGGCGGCAAGGCCCTCGTTGCCGTCGGCCGCTTCATGTACTTCATGCCCGTACATGCGCAGCAGCGCCGCGGCGTAGCCGCGTGCCGAGGGCGAATCGTCCACGACCAGCGCGGCGATGCGACGGTTGCGCTCCAGCCGCTGCACCAGCCAGACCAGGTAGTCGATGCTGCCGGGCGTGTTCTTCAGCACGTAGTCGATGATCTGCTGCTGCAGCACGCGCTTGCGCAGGTCCTCGTCGTACACGCCGCTGACCACGACCGTGGGCAGGTCGCGCTTGAGGAAGAAGTCGACCACCGCGTCGCGGTCGCCATCGGCCAACACCAGCCCGGTCAATACCAGGAACCAGCCATCCTCGCTGCTGAGCAGGCGATCAGCTTCGGCAAGGGTGGAGGCGACCACCACCGGCAGCTCCAGGCGTTGCTCGATTGCTTCACGCAGCATGCTGGTGAACGCGCGCGAGTTTTCCACCAGCAGGATCCGCTGGGGCAGGGGATCGGCCAGGTCGCCATCCAGAGCGGCCTGCGACAGGACGGGCATGATGCGGTGGCTCACGAGAGGTCTTGGCACGGTTAGCGGCAGTTCCGGGCGCGACTTTAGGACGAAAACGTCCGTGTTCGTGGCCTGGCCCATTGACGGGACCGGAAACGGTTAGTATCTGCTGGAGGTTCCCGACGTCAACTTCGACCTGGAGGTCACTGTGCGATTTTCATGTTTTGGTGCGGCCACTGCATTTCTGATTCTCGCCGCTGCCCCGGCATTCGCGGGCGGTCCGTCGGATTTCCATGGAAAGCCGCTGGCAACGGCTGGATTGGGGCAGGCCAGCCCGGCCGCGATCAATCTGAGCCAGGATCCCAGCTGGCAGCTGTTTGGATTCCAGCGTGATGGAATCACCTATCTGCAGGTCAACGACTTGCTCGGAAACGTGCAGTTGATCATCGGCAATGCCGGAGGTACGTACTGGGTGCTGCCGGCAGGCAACAACGCGGCCCGGGTGTCGCTGCCCCAGCAGCAGCTGCAGATACCGGCAGGTGCCAGCCGTTCGCAGATCTACAGCGGCAGTGATTTCTCGCTGGTGCGTTACCGCAGTGGCAGCGACGTCGTCTGGGCGGTGGAAACGCCGTAAGGACGGGGCAACGCGCAGCGGTGCAGGCGGGTCCTGCGCCGCTGCGGTTGCCGCCACGCCGGCGGCGCCCATGCGGCCGGTCAGGGCCTGGCGCGCATCGGTGTCAGGCCTGGGTCTGCGAGCTTCCCTGGCCGAAGGCCGTCACGTGATCCATGGCGTTGAACGATGCCATGCCGAGCGCGGCGGCATCACCGGTCTCCACCATCGCCATCCGTATCCGGTTGCGATGGCACTGCACCGTTCCGCCATAGGCAATGGTCCGCCCGGCCAGGCGCTCGACCGTGGCGGCGACCGTGGACGGCGACAGGCTGCGGAACGAGTCCAGCAGCGCCACCGTCATCACGATGCCGCGGCGCCCTCCGGTCTGGCCGCAGCGCACACGGATGCGGATCTGGCCGGCTTCACAGTGGATCAGCAGTGAAACGGCGTCGGTAAGGGCACGGTAGGCGGCCAGCTGCAGGCCGACGCTGAGCTGGCAGGGGTCACCGAGCAGGCAAGGGCGCATCACCCGATGGCTCAGCTCCCAGGTTTCGCGGACGCCGCCGGCCTGGAGGGCGACATACAGCCCCAGATGTTCCAGCGCTGCGGGGTAGACCATGCTGGTCTGCTCCCGGAACTGTCGTGAATGGACCGAGGCCATGTGCAGGAGGCTGTTGGCGATGGTGGGGTGGCCCTGTGCATTGAGCCAGTTCACCACCTCGCTGAGCGAGGTGTCGATGCCGTCGCCCAGCTTCCGCAGGTGCCGCGCCCTTTCGCGAAGTTCAAGCTCGCTTGCCACCAGTGAGTTGCGCGCATGCATGAGTGCATCCCTTTCACCCACCTCGCCCAGGCGCGAGCGGTGGTAGTAGTGGGTGATGCGCGATCCCAGCACCAGCAGTGCGGCGCCGGTGACCGCCATGACCTGCTGGGCCGCGAAGGCGGCTGGGTCGAATGCGCCGGTGTAGGGGCTGGGCGTGGTCAGACCAATGATCAGGTTGAGCGACGGCACGCCGATCGCCGCACCCCGCCAGCCGTACAGGCAGGTCAGCACGACCACCGGCAGCGCCATCAGCAGCTGCATCGACGTCTTGGCGTTGACCTCGTCCAGCGGCAGCTGCGCGGCATACAGGCCGATCATCGCCATCAGCGTCAGCGCGGCGAGTGCAGGCGGGGCGAAGCCCGATGTCCAGGGGGCGTTGCTGCTCCGTCGAGTCCACAGCAGCACCAGCGGTGCAAGGGTGAGGATGCCGATGAAATCGCCGACCACCAGGCGCGCGATGCTGGCAAGCACCGGCATCTCCGGTGGTGTCGGCCAGAGCAGGTGTGCCAGCATCAGATTGAGCGCCGTGACCACCAGCGCCGAAGCCGCGGCGACCGAAATCAGCCATGCGTTGCGGGTGGTCACCATCATCCTGCGGTGCAGGTGCACGATCAGCATCACCGCGGGCATCAGCAGTGCCGAACCCAGCACGATCCAGGCCAGCCCATACTTCCCGATCATCGGTACGCGCATCTGCGCGAAGTAGGCGTATTCGCCAAGCAGCAGGTACGGCCACCATCGCGGGGGGAACAGCAGTACGGCGGCGACGCGGACGCCGGCGGGCAGATAGAACTGGTCGAGCGACAACTGGCGTGACGCCCAGCATGCGACGGCATACAGCAGCGCCAGGACCAGCCCCGCCGGGCGGATACGCAACTTCAACTGCAGGCCTTCATTCCACCAGTTCAATCGCACTTCTCCCTCGAGTACGTTCCCTGTCAGCATCCATTCGCCGCGGGACCCGGTTCTGAGGGACGGTATCGGCATGAATTGGATAATGCAATTGCCGATGCGATCTGCTGATCAAGTGAGAATTACGTCACGCCTTGTGCCGGGTCGATCTTCACATGCGGCAAAGGACGCGGAAACACCTGCGGGTCGGTAGTTCCCCCTGTCGAATCACGGTCTCACCACAGCGCATCGCGCAGCTTGTACCAGGACATGGCCGCCACCAGCAGCGGCATGCGCAGCAGCCGCCCGCCCGGGAAGGGGGCATGCCGCAGCCGCTGGAACACGTCCAGGCGTTCGCTCTGCCCGGCAATGGCGGCGGCGATCACTTCACCGGCCAGCCCGGCCGCTGCCACGCCGTGGCCGGAGAACCCCTGCGCGAAGTACAGATTTCCATCCAGGCGGCCCCAGTGCGGCGCCCGGTTGCGGGTGATGTCCACGTAGCCGCCCCAGACCTGCTGCAGGGGCACGTCGCCCAGCTGCGGGAACACCTGGTGCATGCGCCGTTGCATCACCCGGTGCAGGCCCGGCGGCGGTAGCGCCGAATAGCTGGCGCGGCCGCCGAACAGCAGGCGGTGGTCGTGGCTGAGCCGGAAATAGTCCAGCGCCCAGGCGGTATCGGAGACCGCCATGTTGTTGCCGATCAGGGCGCGGGCGCGCTCGGCCCCCAGCGGTGCGCTGGCGCCGATGTACGTGCCCACCGGCATGATGCGCCGTTCCAGCTCGGGCACCAGCCCCTGCAGCAGAGCGTTGCCGGCCACCACCAGCTGCGGCGCGTGCACGCTGCCGTGTTCGGTACGCAGCCCCGCCTGCGCGCCGCGTTGGATGCGGGTCACCGGCGACTGTTCGTGGATGACCACCCCGGCTGCGCGCGCGGCATCGGCCAGCCCCCGCGCGTAGGCCAGCGGATGCAGGTGCGCGCTGAGCGGGTCGAACATCGCCGCCCGGTATCGCGGGCTGTCCAGCTGCGCACGCAGGACATCGCGATCCCACCACTGCATCGGGTAGTCGTAGTGGCGCTGCAGGTGTTCGCAGCCGGCGCGCAGGTCGCGCTCGTGGCGCGCACGGATCGCCACGCTGGCGTGGCCTTGCACCCAGTGGCAGTCGATGCGATGGCGGTCGATGCGCGCGCGCATGGCCTGCACTGCATCGCGTGACCAGGCGAACAGATGGCGGGCGTCGTCGCGGCCCAGCTGCCGTTCCAGTTCGTCCACCTCGCAGC
Organism: Stenotrophomonas sp. 704A1; assembly: GCF_030549525.1. Classification (NCBI taxonomy): domain Bacteria; kingdom Pseudomonadati; phylum Pseudomonadota; class Gammaproteobacteria; order Lysobacterales; family Lysobacteraceae; genus Stenotrophomonas; species Stenotrophomonas tuberculopleuritidis. Next base: position 1,541,451 of record NZ_CP130831.1, read on the forward strand.
CGTAGCCGACCAGTGCCTGGCCTCCGTTGCGTCCCGACGCCCCCCAGCCGATCCGCTGCGCTTCCAGCAGCACGACACGATAGCCGCGCGTGGCCAGTTCGAGTGCTGCGGTCAGTCCGGTGTAGCCGGCGCCCAGTACGGCCACGTCGGCGTGCACATCACCGCGCAGGGACGGCAATGCTGCCGGTTCGGGCAGGCTGCTGGCATACCAGCTGGGCGGAAAGGCGGTGCTCATCGCAGGCCTGGCCACAGCAGGAGGGGGGAACGGAACGGGGCGGGTCGGTCGGGCTTCACGCCACTAGTCTGGCGCAACCGCGCCGCACATGGTGTGAGGGCAGCGGCTTGCCGTCGCCCGCGGCAGGCGGGTAACGTGACCGGACGCGAAGGAGTTCCCCATGCGCCGCCTGCCCTGGGTGGGCCTGCCCACCGACACTGCCGTGCACGGCCATCACCGGTTCGCGATGGCCGGCGAGAAGTATGTGCGCGCGCTGGCCGAGGCGGCGCAGGTGACGCCGCTGCTGCTGCCCAGCCTGCAGCCGCCGCTGCCATCGGCGGACTGGCTGCAGGGACTCGATGGGCTGCTGCTGACCGGTGCGGTGAGCAACATCGAACCCCAGCACTATGAAGGCGGGCGCAGCTGGCCGGGCAACCCGCATGATCCGGCGCGCGATGCCAACGCGTTCGCGCTGCTGCACGAGGCGCTGGCGCGCGACCTGCCGGTACTGGCGATCTGCCGCGGCTTCCAGGAACTGAACGTGGCCCTGGGCGGCAGCCTGCATCCGCAGGTGCACGCGGTTGCCGGGCTGGCCGACCATCGCGAGGACCCGGCGGCGGCGGTGGACGTACAGTATGGACCGGCGCATGCGCTCACCCTGGCCGAAGACGGGTGGCTGGCCGGCTGGCACGGGGGCACCCGCGCGCAGGTCAATTCGGTGCACGGGCAGGGCATTGCAAGGCTGGCCGATGACCTGCTGGTCGAGGCCTGGGCCGACGATGGGCTGGTCGAGGCGGCGCGCAGCCGACGCCATCGCTTCGTGCTCGGCGTACAGTGGCACCCGGAGTGGCGTGTCATGGATGCGCCGTTCTATCACGCTATTTTCCGTGCGTTCGGCCAAGCTTGCCGGCAGCACCACCTTCATCGACTGGATTGACCATGAGTTCCCGAACGCGCCCGCGCAAGACGGCCACGCCCGCCCCACCGCAGGAAAGCAGCCTGCTGCGGTGGCTGAAGGAACGGCGCATCACCGAGGTCGAATGCCTGGTGCCGGACATCACCGGCAACGCCCGCGGCAAGATCATCCCGGCCGACAAGTTCTCGCATGATTACGGCACGCGCCTGCCCGAAGGCATCTTCGCCACCACCGTCACCGGTGAATTCCCGGACGACTACTACGACCTGACCTCGCCGTCGGACTCGGACATGATCCTGCGCCCCGATCCGGACACGGTGCGCATGGTGCCGTGGGCCACCGACCCGACCGCACAGATCATCCACGACTGCTACACCAAGAGCGGCGAGCCGCACGAACTGGCGCCGCGCAACGTGCTGCGCCGGGTGCTCGATGCCTATGCCGAGCTTGGCCTGCGGCCGGTGGTGGCGCCCGAGCTGGAGTTCTTCCTGGTGCAGAAGAACACCGACCCGGATTTCCCGCTGCTGCCCCCGGCCGGCCGCTCCGGCCGCCCGGAAACGGCGCGGCAGTCGTATTCGATCGACGCGGTCAACGAGTTCGATCCGATCCTCGACCTGATGTACGACTACTGCGACGCGATGAAGCTGGATGTGGATACGCTGATCCATGAGTCCGGTGCCGCGCAGCTGGAGGTCAACTTCACCCACGCCGACGCCATGGACCTGGCCGACCAGGTCTTCCTGTTCAAGCGCACCATGCGCGAATCGGCCATGCGCCACGGCGTGTACGCCACCTTCCTGGCCAAGCCGATGGAGAACGAGCCGGGCAGCGCGATGCACATCCACCAGAGCCTGGTGCGCATCAGCGATGGTCAGAACGTGTTTTCCGGCGAACACGGCGGCGAGGATTTCAGCCCGCTGTTCGCCCACTACCTGGCCGGCCTGCAGAAGTACGTGCCGATGGCCATGGCGTTCTTCGCGCCGAACGTGAATTCCTACCGCCGCCTGGTGTTCGGCGAAGTCTCGCCGAGCAACGTGCACTGGGGCTTCGACAACCGTACCTGCGGCCTGCGCGTGCCGCTGGATACCCCGGAGAACATGCGGGTGGAAAGCCGCTTCGCCGGTTCCGATGCCAATCCCTACCTGGCGATGGCGGCGACCCTGGCCTGCGGCCTGCTCGGCATCCGCGAGCGCCTGGCCCCGGACGCGCCGGTCACCGGCAGCGCCAAGGAACTGGGCTATGACCTGCCGCGTTCGCTGGGTGAGGCGCTGGATGGGCTGGAACAGTGCAGCGAACTGCAGGCGCTGCTCGGCGAGCGTTTCTGCCGCGCCTACATCTCGGTCAAGCGCAAGGAATATGAGACGTTCTTCCGCGTGATCAGCTCGTGGGAACGCGAGTTCCTGCTGCTCAACGTGTGAAGGGCGCGAATAGAAAAATCCGTCGGCGGGGGGTAGGCTTGCACCCGTCGCCGGCCCGGCCGGCCCCCCTTCCCGCATTCTGGAGCACCCGATGAAGCTGCGTATCCTCACGCTCGGCCTGGCCTCCGCCATGCTTTCCGCCTGTGGCGGCGGCAACGGCGGCGGACAGGACAGCCAGGTCCTGAACGTCTACAACTACAGCGACTACATCGCCGAGGACACCATTCCCAACTTCGAGAAGGAGAGCGGAATCAAGGTGACCTACGATGTGTTCGACAGCGATGAGATGGTCGAGACCAAGCTGCTGGCCGGCAACAGCGGCTACGACGTGGTGGTGCCGACGCTGAACTTCTTCGGCCGGCAGATCCAGGCCGGCGTGTTCCTGCCGCTGGACAAGTCGAAGATCCCCAACCTGGCCAACCTCGACCCGGCGGTGATGAAGCGCATCGCCACCCAGGACCCGGGCAACCAGTACGGCGTGCCCTACATGATCGGCACCACCGGCATCGGCTACAACGTGGACATGCTGAAAGAGCGCTTCGGCGGCAGCGCCGAGATCGCCAACAGCTGGGACCTGGTGTTCAAGCCGGAGAACATCAGCAAGATGAAGGACTGCGGCGTGACCATCCTGGACACGCCGGCCGACATGATTCCGATCGCGCTGCACTACCTGGGGCTGGACCCGCACAGCGCCGACCCGGCCGAGCTGCAGAAGGCGGCCGACCTGCTGAAGTCGATCCGCCCGTACGTGCAGAACTTCCATTCCTCGCAGTACGTGGGTTCGCTGGCCAACGGCGGTACCTGCCTGGTGGTCGGCTGGTCGGGTGACATCATCCAGGCCCGCGACCGCGCCGAAGAAGCCAGCAATGGCGTGCACGTGGCCTATTCGATCCCGAAGGAAGGTGCTCCGCAGTGGTTTGACATGCTGGCGATCCCGAAGGACGCCAAGCATCCGGAAGCGGCCTACCAGTTCATCAATTACCTGCTGGAGCCGAAGGTCGCCGCGGCCAACACCAATTTCATTCATTACGGCAACCCGGTCCCGACCGCGACGCCGCTGGTGGACGAGGCGATCCGCACCGATCCCACCATCTATCCGCCGGCCGACGTGGCCGCGAAGATGTTCACCTACTCGATCAACACGCCGGAGACCGACAAGCTCTACACCCGGCTGTGGACCGAGGTGAAGACCGGCAGGTAAGGGCTGGCTGGCAGAGGGGGCCGACCATTGGTCGGCACGCCTTCAGGCGGCGGCACATGCTGCGGAGGCTTTCAGCGATAGAAGCAGCCGATGATGGAATGCGCAGTGGGACGGGCCCGGGTTGAAGCGGAGTAGTCGCTTTTCCCCAGCCGAGAATTCCCTGGAGCAGGGTAGGGCGCCCGGACTGTGGGGAAAATGGCGGTCGGATCAGTATTCGTTCGTCGATCGCTTGCATTTTCCTTGTGATGCCACGGATGCTCGTTATCCATGCATCTCAAGGAAGTGAGCAATGAAAGCCCTGTCCTGGATCGGTTCCGTAACCATGTTTCTGGCCTGGGCTGCTCCCGCAAATGCGCAGTTGTCCGTGCAGATGAAGGAGGCAGCTGGAACCGCCACGGCTGACGTCGTGGTCGACGTCACCTATATCAATTCCGGAGCAGCGGCGCTCAGTATTCCCGAGCGGGGGCTGCCCAGAGTCCTGCACGATGGAAGACTGTGGAATGATACATTCCTTGTCATTGCGCAGGATGGAAGCGCAGCGGCATATCGCGGAATCATTGCCCACCTCAGTGCCGCTGCTCGGGCGAAGACAGTGACGCTGGCGCCAGGGCAGCGGCTTGTACGGCAGGTCAATCTTTCCCGGAACTATGAGCTTCGTCCTGGTCAGACATACAGGATTTCTGCCCCGGTTCTCAGATACCGGATTCTTGGCAGTACGGAGGCCGCAGGAGCGGCCGCGATCGGCAAGGAGGCTTCTACCGCTCCCGTTTCGATGTTGATAGTCGCCCCGCTGCCTCGTGCAGGCCGGAGCGCAGAAACCGCGCCGCAGGAGGCATCCCGATCAGCATCCTGCCCGCCAGACCGTTTGAAAGACGTTGCGGCGGGGATTACCGCTGCGGCAGGTGTCGCTCGCAGTTCGAGGAGCTATCTGGAGTCGCTTTATGGATATGAGGTCGGAGAATCATCCATCATTGTGACTTTCAATGAGACTGCTCGCTACAGGTCGTGGTTTGGTGAGCATGGTGATCCCAATGTCGAAAGTCCGGTCAACGACCGTATCAGAAAGACAGTCTCGGGAATCGCTACCCGGTTCGCATTGCTCAAGCCACCCTCTTGCGATTGCCCGGAAGAGCTGGTTGGAGACACCAATGCCTGGATCTCTACTGCAGTTCCTTATGTTTTGAATTACTGCCCGCGTTTTTTCGATCTCCCGGTAGGTCCCAATGTGCCCTCTGGATCAAAGGCGGCGACCATCTACCATGAGGTAACTCACTTCGCTGATGCGTACGCGCTTGCAACCACAGACCTGGACGAGCAGTTTCCAAGCCCGGAGGACGCCCGCTATGTCGCCAGGACGGCACGCGATCTGGCGGCCGAGCACGCGTACGGGTATGAGTACTTCGCCGACAATCATGGCAACGAGGACTGATCGGCCAAGCTGAAAGGTAGTGTTATTTTGTAACAATTGTCACGTGGCATGGGTAAGTGGCGGTAGCGGTGGGAGCCGGCGCGCGATGCCCTGACGGCTTGCTGCCACAGCCCGTCATATCCCCTACGGCCCCCGGCCGGTAGAATGGCGCCCGCTGTCCACCGCCCGCTCCCGGAGCCCCCATGCCCGTTGAAGCCCAGCCGGAAGCCACCGTCGTCGACACGAGCGGTGTGCCCGGCTATCTCTCCATCCGCGACCTGCGCAAGGAATTCGATGGCTTCGTCGCTGTCGACGATGTCAACCTGGACGTGCGCAAGGGCGAGATCTTCGCGCTGCTCGGTGGCTCTGGCAGCGGCAAATCGACCCTGCTGCGCTGCCTGGGCGGCTTCGAGACGCCCACCCGCGGCAGCATTACCCTGGATGGCCAGCGCCTGGACGCGCTGCCGCCGTACCAGCGGCCGGTCAACATGATGTTCCAGTCCTACGCCCTGTTCCCGCACATGACGGTCGAGCAGAACATCGCCTTCGGCCTCAAACAGGACGGAATGGCCAAGGACGCGATCGGCAGGCGTGTGGGCGAGATGCTGGAACTGGTGCAGATGGGCCACCTCGGCAAGCGCAAGCCGCACCAGCTGTCCGGTGGCCAGCAGCAGCGCGTGGCGCTGGCGCGGTCGCTGGCCAAGGGGCCCAAGCTGCTGCTGCTGGACGAACCGATGGGCGCGCTGGACAAGAAGCTGCGCTCGCAGATGCAGCTGGAACTGGTCAGCATCATCGAATCGTCGGGCGTGACCTGCGTGATGGTCACCCATGACCAGGAGGAGGCGATGACCATGGCCACCCGCATCGCGGTGATGGACGCCGGTTGGATCCAGCAGGTCGGCAAGCCCGATGAGGTCTACGAGCAGCCGGCCAACCGTTTCGTCGCCGGCTTCATCGGTTCGGTCAACCTGTTCGATGGTGTGATCGACGAAGACCTGCCCGAATACGTGACCGTGCGTTCGCCGCTGTTTCCGGCGCCGGTCTACATCGCCCATGGCATCACCTGCTACGAGGGCCAGCCGGTGGCATTCGCACTGCGCCCGGAGAAGGTGATGATCGGCAAGGACGAGCCCGAGGGTCACACCAACAAGGCGCAGGGCGTGATCGAGGACATCGCCTACTTCGGCAGCCATTCGGTCTACCACGTGCGCCTGCCCAGCGGCGCCAAGGTGCTGGCCAACTTCGCCAACTCGCAGCGCTGGGCCAGCGATGGCCTGACCTGGGGCGACGAAGTCTGGGTGCACTGGCGCGACAACGATGGCGTGGTGCTGACCTCATGAGCGCGGCGGGCCTGAAGCGCTGGCTGCCGGGGCTGCGCGGCACGGTGATCGGCATTCCCTACCTGTGGCTGCTGCTGTTCTTCGCGGTGCCGTTCCTGATCGTGCTGATGATCAGCTTCTCGCACAGCCGGGTCGGCTCGCCGCCGTACACCTGGCTGCTGCAGTACGTGGACGGCGCGTTCTCGCTCAAGCTCAACCTGGAGAACTACCTCGCGCTGTTCCGCGACTCGATCTATGCGCAGGCCTTCCTGAGCTCGATCAGGATCGCGGCCATCTCCACCTTCCTCACCCTGCTGATCGGCTACCCGATGGCCTATGCCATCGCCCGCCTGTCGCCGGCCGCGCGCAACGTGGCGATGATGCTGGTGGTGCTGCCGTCGTGGACCTCGTTCCTGATCCGTGTGTATGCGTGGAAGGCGATCCTGGACCGCAACGGCCTGCTCGACCAGTTCCTGCAGTTCACCGGCCTGCAATCGCTGATGACCCGCATGGGGCTGCCCAGGCTGCAGCTGATCGACACCCCGACCGCCGCCTACATCGGCATCGTCTACTGCTACCTGCCGTTCATGGTGCTGCCGCTGTATGCCAACCTGGTCAAGCACGATCATCGCCTGCTGGAGGCCGCGTACGATCTCGGCGCCAAACCCTGGCAGGCCTTCCTGCGCATCACCCTGCCGCTGTCGAAGGCCGGCATCATCGCCGGCTGCATGCTGGTGATGATCCCGGCGATCGGCGAATTCGTGATTCCGGAAATGCTGGGTGGCTCGGAAACGCTGATGGTCGGCCGCCAGCTGTGGAATGAATTCTTCAACAACCGCAACTGGCCCGGTGCCTCGGCGATGGCGGTGGCGATGATCCTGTTGCTGCTGGTACCGATCCTGCTGTTCAACCGATCCCAGCAGCGCCTGCTGGAAGGGAAGCAGGCATGAGCCCGCGTACCGCCAAGGGGCTGGGGCTGGGCGTGCTGCTGCTCGGTTTCGCCTTCCTGTACCTGCCGATCCTGCTGCTGATGTTCTACTCGTTCAACAGCTCGCGGTTGGCGATGGTCTGGGCCGGGTTCTCCACCCGCGCCTACAGCGATCTGTTCGCCGACCGCGCGCTGATGGATGCGATGTGGACCAGCCTGGTGGTCGCGTTCTGGACCGCCTGCACGGCCACCGTGCTCGGCACGCTGGCGGCGATGGTGATGACCCGCTTCAAGCGCTTCCGTGGCAAGCCGCTGTTCGGGGCGCTGGTCACCGCACCGCTGGTCATGCCCGATGTGATCCTGGGCTTCTCGCTGATGGCGCTGCTTGCATCGATGGGCGCGATTCCCGGTTTCCCGGCGCGCGGACTGGCCACGATCTGGATCGCCCACGTCACCTTCACCCTGTGCTTCGTCACCGTGGTGGTGTCCTCGCGCCTGCAGGAAATGGACCTGTCCCTGGAAGAGGCGGCAATGGACCTGGGCGCGAGCCGGCTGACCGTGTTCGGCCGCATCACCCTGCCGATCATCGCGCCGGCGCTGGTGGCCGGCTGGCTGCTGGCCTTCACCCTGTCGCTGGATGACGTGGTGGTGGCCAGCTTCGTTGCCACGCCCGGTTCGACCACGCTGCCAATGAAGGTGTTCGCCTCGGTGCGCATGGGCATCAGCCCGAAGATCAACGCATTGGCGACCCTGCTGGTGTCGGCGGTATCCATTGCCGCAGTGATCGGCTGGTACATCAACGCCCGCGCCGAGAAGCGGCGCCAGCGCGACCTGCAGCTGGCGCGGCAGGACAACGGCTGAACCGGCGGCCCGCGGTCCTGCATCGCGGGCCACCCGGCGGGCGCCCGGCAACATCCGGCTCACGGGCACCGGCGCACAATGGGGGTCTATCGGATGGAGACCCCCAATGACCGTCGAGATCGTCAATCCGGCCACCGGCCTGGTGACCTACCGCCATGAACTGATGAGCAGCGCCGACATCGAGCAGCGCCTGCAGGCGGCGGCCGAGGCATTCCCGCGCTGGACCGCGTGCTCGCTGCAGGAGCGCGGCGCCATCCTGCGCCAGATCGCCACGCAGCTGCGCGCGCGGCGCGATGACCTGCAGCAGGCCATGACCAGCGAGATGGGCAAGCTGAAGGCCGAGGCACTGGCCGAGGTCGAGAAGTGCGCGGCGACCTGCGAGTTCTACGCCGACCACGCGGCCGACTATCTGAAGCCGCAGCTGATCGACACCGAGGCCCAGCGCAGCTACGTGCGCTACGAGCCGATCGGCTGCGTGTTCGCGGTGATGCCGTGGAATTTCCCGATCTGGCAGGTGTTCCGTTTCCTGGCCCCGGCATTCATGGCCGGCAACGTGGCCGTGCTCAAGCACGCCAGCAACGTGCCGCAGTGCGCCGACCTGATCCTGGCGGTGTGCCGCGCCGGTGGGCTGCCCGACGGCGTGTTCGATGTGCTGCATATCGACAATGACCAGGCTGCCGAGGTGCTGCGCGACCACCGGGTGAAGGCGGTGACCCTGACCGGCAGCGAGCGGGCAGGGCGCTCGATCGCCTCCAACGCCGGAAGCCAGTTGAAGAAGTCGGTGATGGAGCTGGGCGGCAGCGATGCGTTCGTGGTGCTCGACGATGCCGACCTGGACACGGCTGTCGCCGCAGCGGTGAAGTCACGCTTCGACAACAGTGGCCAGACCTGCATCGCCGCCAAGCGCTTCATCGTGGTCGAAGCGGTGGCCGATGCGTTCACCCGCGCGTTCGTCGATGCGGCCGCCGAACGCCAGTATGGCGATCCGAACGCGCGCGGCACCACGCTGGCTCCGATGGCGCGGGCCGATCTGCGCGATGAACTGCACAAGCAGGTGCAGGCCAGCGTCGACAAGGGTGCCCGGGTGCTGCTTGGCGGCGAGCCGGTTGCCGGCACGCACGCGGGGTATCCGGCCACCGTGCTGGACCAGGTGGCGCCGGGCATGCCGGCCTACGACGAGGAGCTGTTCGGACCGGTGGCGGCGGTGATCCGGGTCAGGGACGAGGACGAGGCGCTGCGCGTGGCCAACGACAGCCGCTTCGGCCTCGGCGGCAGCGTGTGGACGCGCGACCCGGTGCGGGGCGAACGCTTCGCCCAGCGCATGGAATGCGGTGCGGCCTTCGTCAATGCCATCGTCAAGAGCGATGCGCGGCTCCCGTTCGGCGGCAGCAAGGCGTCAGGGTTTGGCCGCGAGCTGGCCGACCACGGCATCCATGAGTTCATGAACATCAAGACCGTCTACGTGGCCTGATCCACCAGCCTCTGTAGAGTCGCCATGCTCGGCTGGTGCAGCCCGCATCCGTCGAGCAGGGCGCGACGCTGCAGGAACGCGCTACAACCACTTCGCGCGCTTGAACAGCCGGTACAGCCCCACGCACACCCCACCCACGCCGACGATCATCAGCGGGTAGGCCCAGGGCTCGCTCAGTTCGGGCATGTGGCTGAAGTTCATGCCATACCAGCTGGTGATCAGAGTCGGCGCCGCCAGCAGCGCGGCCCAGGCGCCGAGACGCTTGACCGTCTCGCCCTGTGCCAGGGTCACCAGCGAAAGGTTCACGCTCAGCGCAGTGCCGAGCATCTCGCGCAGGGTGTCGATCACATCGCTGATGCGCACGGCGTGGTCGTGCACGTCGCGCACATACAGCTTGACCTCGTCCGGGATCAGATCGCCCTGGTAGCGCCGGATCTGCGCCAGTACGTCCTGCAGCGGCGCCACCGCCATGCGCATCTTGTTCAGTTCGCGCTTGAGTTCGTACAGCCGCACCACCGTGCTGCGTTTGTAGGTGTCGGCGAAGATGTCCTTTTCCAGCAGATCCAGCGTGTCGCGGAAGCGGTGCACGATCGGCAGGTAGTTGTCGACCACGAAGTCGGTCACCGCGTACAGGCAGTACGACGGGCCCATCTTCAGCAGCTGCGGCTCGCGCTCGACCCGGGCACGCACCGGCGCGTACGACAGCGAAGCGCCGTGGCGCACCGTCACAAGGAAGCGCGGGCCGAGGAAGGCATGGGTTTCACCGTACTGGATGCGCTCGTCGACCATCTGCGCGGTGGTCACCACCACGAACAGCGAATTGCCGTAGGTCTCGACCTTGGGCCGCTGGTGCGCGTTGCGCGCATCCTCGATGGCGAGGTCGTGCAGGCAGAATTCCTCCTGCAGTTTCAGCAGGACATCGTCGTTGGGGTCGTACAGGCCGACCCAGACGAAGCCGTTGCCACTGGCGATGACATCGCTGATGGCGTCCAGGCTGATGTCGTGGCGTTTGCCGTCGTCATCGTAGTGGACGCAGTTGATGACGCAGGTCGGGTTGGCCGAGGCCGGGGTGGAAGCGGAGGCGGGCAATGACATGCCCGCCATCGTGCGTCAGTGCCGTGTTTCGGACAAGTGAGGACGACGCCCGAGCACCCAGGCCAGCGCAAGGTGGACCGGCAGCAGCAGCACGATCCACTGCACGTTGTACTGTGCCTGCAGGCTCAGCCAGTGCAGTACCAGCGCGGCCACCGCCTGTACCGCCAGCAGCCACAGCACGACCCTGAACATGCGCCCAGGCACGCGCCGGCGCAGCAGCGCGATCGCGCCGGGCAGCAGCAGCACCGCCAGCGGCGACAGCAGCAGCAGGTTGCGGTTGGCCCAGGCGGCGTAGTGGGTGCTGAAGCCCCACAGGAACACCAGCAGGCCGCCGGCGATGGCACACAGCAGCCACAGCGGCAGTGCCAGCCCGGCCAGCAGGCGTGGCCGGCTGCGCAGTGCCAGTACACCCGCGGCGATCACCAGGCCGCACAGCAGCCACGGCCACCAGCGGCGCGCGAACTCCCGGGGTTCGGGATCGATGCGGTGCGGCAGCAGTTCCTGCTCGGACTGCACCAGCGGCCGGCCGTCACTGTTGCGCGCCTGGCGCAGGGCATCGGCCAGCCGCATCGGCACGAACGCTTCCTGCCAGCGCGACAGTGGCTGGTCGGCGAAGGGGCCCAGGCCGATATCGAAGCCCAGCCACATCCACGGCGCCGGCGAGGCCAGTCGCACCGATTCACTGCGGTAGGTGTTGCCGCGCGAGCGCCCGGACAGCTGCGACTGCAGGCTGCCGCCCAGTGCCTTGTCCAGCGTGTCACGCACCATCGTCGCGCAGTTGGCGGTGTAGTAGTCGTAGTGGTAGCGGGCGTTCTCCGGCTTGGCGCGCTCTGCCAGGTCGGCGGCCAGCGCACGTGCCTGCTCCGGGCGCAGGTCCAGCCACTGCACGCTGGCGCCGCGGCCGGTTTCGTCGTAGTACGACAGGTCCTGCTGCAGCGGCAGCGCCACCAGGTAATACATCATGTCGCCGCGCACGAAGCGGCCGATGAAATCCTGTTCGGACGGATCGAAGTAGCCGAAGTTGTACGAGATCGCTTCGCCGCTGACCGGGTCGAGCACCACGATGGCATCGTGGCCGAAGCGCTCGAAGAACACCGTGCCCGGCTGCATCGTCACCACCCCGACCCGCGGCGCCGGCGCCGCGGCCGCAGCGCTCGGCACCGCTGCGACGGGCTGCGCGGACGCGGCCAGCGGCAGGGCTGCGGCCAGCACGCACAGGACCAGCCACAGGCTGAGGATCAGGCCGCGGCGCTTCAAGCGTCGTCCTGCGCGTCCGGTGCCAGCACCGTCACATGGAAGGCCTGGACCCGGCGCGCATCGGCGCGGGCCACGCGGAACATGAAGCGGTCCAGCGCCAGCTCATCGCCGACTTCCGGCAGATGGCCCACCGCTTCGGTGACCAGGCCGCCGATGGTGTCGTAGTCCTCATCGGAGAAGCTGGCGCCGAAACGCTCATTGAAATCGCCGATCGGGGTCAGCGCGTCGACCACGTACTGGCCGTCGGCCTGGATCGCGATCTGTGCCGAGGGATCCTCGGCCTCGTCGTGCTCGTCGTCGATCTCGCCGACGATCTGCTCCAGCACGTCCTCGATGGTGACCAGGCCGGCGACGCCGCCGTACTCATCGACCACGATCGCCATGTGGTTGCGCGACAGCCGGAACTCCTTCAGCAGCACGTTGAGCTTCTTGGCTTCGGGGATCAGCACCGCCGGGCGCAGCAGCTCGCGCACGTTGCCGGGCCCGTTGTCGGCGACCACGCCGCGCAGCAGGTCCTTGGCCAGCAGTACGCCAAGGATGTCGTCCTTGTTCTCGCCGTGCACCGGGAAGCGCGAGTGGCCGGATTCGACCACCTGCCTCATCAGCTCCAGGAAGGGCGCTTCGACCGGCAGCGAGACCATCTGCGAGCGCGAGATCATCACGTCGCCCACGGTCAGCTCGGCCACTGAAATGGCGCCTTCCATCATCTTCAGGGTATCGGCGGCGATCAGCCCTTCTTCCTGCGCGGTGTGCAGGACCGCAACCAGCTCGTCGCGGGTGTGGGGTTCGCCGGAGAACGCGGACGTCAGGCGTTCAAGCCAGCCGCGCTTCTTTTCACTGTGCTCCGCTGGGGAGCTACTACTGTCGTCTTCTGACATCTCTGGAAAAAAGGCACCCGGCAGGCCGGGCGATGGCCCAAGTCTAGCAGGATGTGCGGGCCTGTCAGTGACTGCCGGTGGCCGGGGCGGGGGCGGCCGGGGCCGCCTCCTCCTCCTCGGGCAGGTCCAGGCTGTAGGTGCAGCCGGCCAGGGTCTTGCCGGGGTGGGAGGCCACGGTGGAGACGCTGAGGATGATCGACTCGATCTGGGCCTCGCCGCTGGTCGGGTCGGTCACGTCGCGGCTGACCAGCTCGCGGCCGGCCATGAACTTGCCGTCCTGGTCATAGCCGGTTTCCAGCGCCAGCCGCTTGGCCAGCGGGCGTGGATCGGCCTGGTCCAGCACCGCCATGACGCTGGCCCCGGCCACCGCCACGCGGTCGGTCTGCTGGCCGAATACGGTCACCGGGCTTGCCAGCCGATACTCGCTCATGAACTGGTTGGACTGCGGCAGCGGCTGCAGGCCGTTGGCCACGGCCTTCAGCGGGTCGGCCAGCAGTGGCGCCAGTGCAGCATGCTCGGCCACGCCCTGGCGGCATTCGATCAGCGCGGGCAGGTCCAGCGGCGCGGCGGAGACAGCCGGCGCAGCGGCCAGCAGCACGGGCAGGAAACGCAGCAGTGACATCGCGGCAGGGTCCGATCAGCGGCAGGGAGGCTGTGCATGGTAGCGGCGCCCGCTGCCGCCGGCGAGCCATCGCCGTGGTCAGCGCCGGACGGGCGTCCACTCGAATCTGACCGGAAAACCGAGCCGCGCCTCCAGGTGTCCACCTACCGCCGCGGCGGTGGCGCGGTTGCCGGCGGTGTCATCGAGCTGCACATACAGTTCGCCGGTCTTCACGTCCAGGCCATGGCCTGTGCTGTCCGGCAGCTGCTCGAGCAGCCAGTCGCGCTGGGCGCGCATGCGCTGCGTCATCGTGGCTTCGGTCAGCGCTGCGCCGGTGCGGTAGTGCACATGCTGCGGGCCGTCGGCGCCGGCGTGGACTTCATCGGCCACCGGTGCGTTGCCGGTCAGCCGCACCACGGTGTGCCAGCCCGGATCATTGTCCACCCAGAGACCTGCCAGCCGCGCCGCGTGCCGGGTTTCCAGGCGTTCGATCAGCGCCCGTTGCTGGGCGGTGGCGACGATGATGCGGGTGTCCTGCTCGCTGCTGCCGAAAAAAGCGCGCAGCTCGGCGACCTTGGCGCTGATGTCGGCCTCACGGTCGCTGACCGGAAACGGTGAGGGCCGCCCAGGATCGGGCATCAGGCCGGCCCCGGACTGCAGCAGCGCTGCAAGCAGAAGTGCGGGAGGGATCATACGGTGCTCCGGTTCCGTGAGTGCGGTGCCGGGACAGGGCCCGATGCGGCGTCAGCGCTCGCCCGCGTACGGGTCGTCGATGCCGAGCTCGGCCAGGATCTCGCGCTCGAGCTGCTCCATCGCCTCAGCTTCCTTGTCGTCCTCGTGGTCCCAGCCGAGCAGGTGCAGCACGCCGTGCACGGTCAGGTGCGCGTAGTGGGCGTTGAGCGCCTTGCCCTGTTCATCGGCCTCGCGGGCCACCACCGGGGCGCAGATCACCAGATCGCCCAGCAGCGGGAACTTGACCCCTTTGGGCAGGCCTTCGGGCACGTCGGCCGGGAAGCTGAGCACGTTGGTGGCGTAGTCCTTGCCACGGTAATGCCGGTTCAGCGACTGGCCTTCCTTGGCATCGACCACGCGGATGGCCAGGTCGGCCTCGCGGATGCGGCCCTTCAACGCGGCGGCGACCCACTTGCGGAAACTCACCGCGGCCGGCAGGCCGGTGCGGGGCAGGGCGTAGCTGACGGCGACATCCAGTCGCACCGGTCCACGGGTCATGGTGTTGCTCCAGGCTGGATCTGATGCAGGTCGCGGCGATCGTACGCGCTGACGATGCGCGCCACCAGCGGATGACGGACCACGTCGCGGGCTTCGAAGAAGGTGAAGCTGACCCCTTCCACATCGCGCAGGACGTCGATGGCATCGCGCAGGCCGGACTTCACGTGCTTGGGCAGATCGGTCTGGGTCAGGTCGCCGGTCACCACCGCAGTGGAGCCGAAGCCGAGGCGGGTCAGGAACATCTTCATCTGTTCGATGGTGGTGTTCTGGGCCTCGTCCAGGATCACGAAGGCATCGTTGAGGGTGCGCCCGCGCATGTAGGCCAGCGGTGCGATCTCGATGACATTGCGTTCCAGCAGCTTGACCACCTTTTCCACGCCCATCATTTCATACAGGGCGTCGTACAGCGGGCGCAGATACGGGTCGACCTTCTGGCTCAGGTCGCCGGGCAGGAAGCCCAGCTTCTCGCCGGCCTCGACCGCCGGGCGCACCAGGATCAGCCGCTGCACGCGCGATTCGTTCAGCGCTTCCACCGCGCTGGCCACGGCCAGGAACGTCTTGCCGGTGCCGGCCGGGCCGATGCCGAAGTTGATGTCGTGGGTGGCGATCTGGTGCAGGTAGCGGCCCTGGTTGGCACCGCGGCCGCGCACGGTGCCGCGCTTGACCTTGATCGCAACGTCCTGCGCTTCGTAGGAGCGCTCGGCGATCTGTTCCACGTTGGCCTGCGCCAGGCGCACATGGATGGCATGGTTGTCGAAGAGGGTCTCCGCCGCTTCCGCGTACAGCGCCTCGATCAGCTTCTGCGTTTCGGCGCTGGCTTCCTGCGGACCGGTGACCCGGAACACGAAGCCACGGTTGGCGATCTCCACACCGAGCTTCAACTCGATCTGGCGAAGGTGGCCATCGAAGGGGCCGCACAGGTTGGCCAGTCGCGCATTGTCTTCCGGCGACAGGGTGAAGTCTCGATGATCGATGTTTTTCATTGCTCGGGGTGGGGCGGACGCCTTCCACCGCAGTGTATTCAGGGAAGACAAGGGTAGCGCGCGCGCAGGGCGCACGGCCAGCAGACGGTCGATACAGCGTTTTCCACACCCGGTGTGGACGGGACTCCCGGAAACCTGTGGATAGACCTTCGCACTGCTTGTGCCACAAGGCCCATGAGGCCGTGGTGAAAAAACCGTCATGGGCGGCCGTCGCCATGGCGGCACGGGCGGGGCGCTGATCATGATGGACGTGCAGGTTTCGTTGCCGGGTGAGCAACACCGCCACCTGCTGCCGGATTTCCACAGCGGTTGTGGAATGATGCCCAATCAACCTGTGGACAGGTGGTGCGGAGCCTTGCAGCCAAAGGCTTCCCCGCGCGTGGTGAAAAAACCGTCAGGGCGGATCGGAATCATTGAGGGTACACGGGGCACATGGCACCGTGGCGCCGTCGCAGGAGGGGTGGCATGGGCATCGGCAACGGCATGCGTGGAATCGGACTGGCGGGCATCGGCCTGCTGGCGGGATGTGGGCAGTCAACGCCCACTGCGCTGGGCACGCTGGAGTGGGACCGGATCACGGTGCCGGCACCGGCGGCCGAAGTGATCGCCACGGTGGAGGTGCGCGAGGGCGAGCAGGTCAAGGCCGGGGCCGTGCTGATGCAGCTGGATCCGGCGCGCGGAGACGCGCAGTTCGCCGCCGCGCAGGCGGACACGGTGCGTGCGCAGGCGCAGCTGGAAGAACTGAAGATCGGCCCACGCCAGGAACAGATCGCGCAGGCCCAGGCGCAACTGGCCGCATTGCGCGCACAGGCTGCCGAAGCAAGCGCCTATTACCGCCGGGTCCAGCCGTTGGCACAGCAGCGCTTGATTGCCGCCGCTGAACTGGACCGCGCGCGCGCCGCCGCCGGCAATGCCGAGGCCAGCGTGCGTGCCGCCGAGCAGGCCTGGCTGGAGCTGGTGCACGGCAGCCGGGCGCAGGAGATCGCCCAGGGCCAGGCCGCCGCCGATGCCGCGCAGGCGCAGCAGGTGGTGCAGGGCGTGAACCTGCAGAAGCTGCAGTTGCGTGCGCCGCGCGACGGCGTGATCGATGCCCTGCCGTACCGGCAGGGCGACCAGGCGCCGGTCGGCGCGCCGCTGGCCGTGATGCTGGTCGGCGACCGCCCGTATGCGCGGGTCTACCTGCCGCAGCCGCTGCGCCTGCAGGTCAAGGTCGGGCAGGCCGCGCAGATACAGCTGGAAGGAGGCGGCACGGTGCTGACCGGGCACGTGCGCGCGATCCGCAGCGAGCCCTCGTTCACGCCGTACTACGCACTGACCGGTGAAGACGTCGAACGCCTGAGCTATCTGGCCGAGATCGAAGTGGACGGCAACAACGACGTGCGCAAACTGCCCGCGGGTCTGCCGGTACAGGTGCGCTTCTGAACACCGCTGCGGACATCGCGGTGCATGCGCAGGGCCTGACCCGCCGCTTCGGCGATCTGCTGGCCGTGGACAATGTCGACCTGACCGTGCCACGCGGGCAGGTCTACGGCTTCCTGGGGCCGAATGGATCCGGCAAGTCGACCACCATCCGCATGCTGTGCGGCCTGCTGGAACCCAGCGCCGGGCAGATCGAGGTGCTGGGGCTGGCGGTGCCGGAGCAGGCCGAGGCATTGCGCCGGCGCATCGGCTACATGACCCAGCGCTTCTCGTTGTATGAAGACCTTTCGGTGCGCGAGAACCTGGAGTTCCTCGCCGCCATCCAGGATCTGCCGCGCGCACAGGCGCGGCAGCGCGTCGATGCACTGCTGCAGCAGTACCGGCTGCAGGATCGGCAGCCGCAGCTGGCTGGCACGCTCAGCGGTGGGCAGAAGCAGCGCCTGGCCCTGGCCGGTGCTGTGGTGCACGCCCCCGAGCTGCTGTTCCTGGACGAGCCGACCAGCGCGGTCGATCCGGAATCGCGCCGCGATTTCTGGGAGGCCCTGTTCGAACTGGCCGACGCGGGCACCACCGTGCTGGTGTCGACCCACTACATGGACGAGGCCGAGCGCTGCCACCGGCTGGCCATTCTTGATCGCGGCGCGCTGGTGGCCGATGGCACGCCGGCCGAACTGTGTGCACGGCTGCAGGGGCGCACGCTGCAGGTCACCTCCTCGCAGCCACGCCAGGCCAGCCGCGCGCTGGCCGAACTGCCCGGCGTGCTGAGCGTGGCGCAGATCGGTACCCAGCTGCGCGTGCTGTGCAGCGAAGGGCAGGCCGATACGCCGGCACTGCGGCGGGCGTTGGCGGCTGCCGATCCCGGGGCCAGGATCGACGCGGTGGCGCCGAACCTGGAAGACGTATTCGTGGCCGCTACCCGCGGGCGGGGCCGGGAGCCGGCAGCATGAACCCGCGCCGCCTGTGGGCGATCATGCTCAAGGAGCTGCGGCAGCTGCGCCGCGACCGCATCACGCTGGCGATGATCGTCGGCATTCCGGTGATGCAGCTGCTGCTGTTTGGCTATGCGATCAATCTCAACCTGCGCCACCTCGACGCCGGCGTCGCCGACCAGGCCAACAGTGCCGCCTCGCGTGCGCTGGTGCAGGACATGGTCGCCACCGGGGTGATCACGCCGCGCAGCGAAGCCTATACGCCCGACCAGCTGATGCAGGCACTGCGCCGCGGCGAGATCAGTGTCGGCATCGTGGTCCCGGCCGACTTCGAACGTCGTCGCTTCGACGGACGCGAGGCGGTGCAGGTGCTGGTCGATGGCAGCGACACCGTGGTGCAGAGCGCGGCGATCCAGCTGGCGCAGGTGCCGCTGGATACGCGACCGACCAGCAACACCCGGCCGCTGCGCGAAGGCAGCATCGCCGGGGGTGCAATCAGTGTGACCAGCTTCTACAACCCGCAGCGGCGTTCGGCGGTGAACATCGTGCCGGGCCTGATCGGGGTGATCCTGACCATGACCCTGGTGATGTTCACGGCAGTGGCCGTGGTGCGCGAACGCGAGCGCGGCAACATGGAACTGCTGATCGCCACGCCGGTGTCGCGCAGCGAACTGATGGTCGGCAAGGTGCTGCCCTATGCGGCCATCGGCCTGCTGCAGACGACCCTGGTGCTGGTGCTGGGCACCTGGCTGTTCCAGGTGCCGATCCGCGGCAGTCTGCTCGATATCTACCTGGCCGCGGTGCTGCTGGTGCTGGCCAACCTGGCACTGGGCCTGCTGATCTCCACGCGCGCGCGCTCGCAGTTCCAGGCGATGCAGATGACCCTGTTCCTGTTCCTGCCGTCGATCCTGCTGTCGGGCTTCATGTTCCCGTTCGCGGGCATGCCGCGGCCGGTGCAATGGCTGGCCGAAGTGCTGCCGCTGACCCATTTCCTGCGCCTGGTGCGCGGCATCATGCTGCGTGGCGCCTCGCTGTGGGAGCTGTGGCACGACGCACTGGCACTGCTGGCCTTCATCGTGGTGATGATGACGCTGGCGATCCTGCGTTTCCGCAAGCGATTGGATTAGGGCATGCCGACCCACGGCCGGCATGCCTTATTCCGCCACCACGCGCGCGCGGAGCGAATTGGTCAGTGCTTCAGTGATCACCACATCCACGAACTGGCCGATCAGCCGCGCCGGCGCCGGGAAGTTCACCGACCGCATGTTCTCGGTCTTGCCGGTCAGTTCGTTCGGGTTCTTGCGCGAGGGGCCTTCCACCAGCACGGTCTGCACGGTGCCGACCATCTTCTCGGAGATGCCGGCGGCATGCGCATTGATGCGTGCCTGCAGGCGCGACAGGCGCGCATGCTTCTCGGCATCGCTGATCGTGTCCTCCAGGTCCGCGGCCGGGGTGCCCGGGCGACGTGAATAGATGAAGGAGAAGCTGTGGTCGAAGCCGATGTCCTCGATCAGCTTCATGGTCTTCTCGAAGTCGGCATCGGTCTCGCCGGGGAAGCCGACAATGAAGTCCGAGCTGATCGAGATGTCCGGACGCACCGCGCGCAGCTTGCGGATCTTCGACTTGAATTCCAGCGCGGTGTAGCCGCGCTTCATCGCCGACAGCACGCGGTCGCTGCCGGCCTGGACCGGCAGGTGCAGGAAATTGGCCAGCTGCGGCACGTCGCGGAATGCATCGATCAGCGAATCGCTGAACTCCAGCGGGTGCGAAGTGGTGAAGCGGATGCGGCCGACGCCGTCGATCTCGGCGATGGTGCGGATCAGCAGGCCGAGGTCGGCAAATTCGCCGTCGCCATACGGACCGCGGTAGGCATTGACGTTCTGGCCGAGCAGGTTGATCTCTCGCACGCCCTGGGCGGCCAGCTGTGCCACCTCCACCACCACGTCCTCGAACGGGCGGCTGACTTCGGTGCCGCGGGTGTAGGGCACCACACAGAACGAGCAGTACTTCGAGCAGCCTTCCATGATCGACACGAACGCCGAGGCGCCCTCGGCGCGTGGCTCGGGCAGGCGGTCGAACTTCTCGATCTCCGGGAAGCTGATGTCCACCTGCGGCCGCTTCTGTTCGCGGCGGGCACGGATCAGCTCCGGCAGGCGGTGCAGGGTCTGCGGGCCGAACACCAGGTCCACGAACGGGGCGCGCTTGATGATCGCCTCGCCTTCCTGCGAGGCCACGCAGCCGCCGACGCCGATGATGACCTCACGGCCCTGGTTCTTCAGCCCCTTCCACACGCCCAGCTGGCTGAACACCTTTTCCTGCGCCTTCTCGCGGATCGAGCAGGTGTTGACCAGGATGACGTCGGCGTCTTCCGGGCGGTCGGTCAGCTCCAGGCCGTCGCTGGCGGCGAGCACATCGGCCATCTTGGCCGAGTCGTACTCGTTCATCTGGCAACCGTGGGTCTTGATGTACAGCTTGCCCTTGACCTGGTCGGGCTTGCGCGGACCAGTGGGCAGGGCAACGAGCGGGGTACCGCCCGCTGCGGCGGGCGGAAAGACGTCTGGCGTCCCGGTCATGGCGCTTAATCCATTCGGGTGGCGGGAAAGCCGGGAATTCTACCCGCATCGCGCCCGGTCCGCCCCGGTAGCGCCGGGCCATGCCCGGCGGATGCCGGAAGCGCCGCGTCACCGGCATCACCCGCCTCGCGTCCGGTCCGCCCTCCGGTAGCGCCGGGCCATGCCCGGCGGAATGCCGGAAGCACCGCGTTACCGGCATCACCCGCCTCGCGCCCGGTCCGCCCCCGGTAGCGCCGGGCCATGCCCGGCGGAATCCCGGAAGCGCCGCGCTGCGCGCTCGCGGGGCATGGCCCCGCGCTACCGGAATCCACCCGCATCCACCGGTAGCGCCGGGCCATGCCCGGCGGAATGCCGGAAGCGCCGCGCTGCGCGCTCGCGGGGCATGGCCCCGCGCTACCGACATCCACCCGCATCCGCCGGTAGCGCCGGGCCATGCCCGGCGGAATCCCGGAAGCACCGCGCTGCGCGCTCGCGGCGCATGGCTCCGCGCTACCGACATCCACCCGCATCCTCCGGTAGCGCCGGGCCATGCCCGGCGGAATCCCGGAAGCGCCGCGCTGCGCGCTCGCGGGGCATGGCCCCGCGCTACCGACATCCACCCGCATCCTCCGGTAGCGCCGGGCCATGCCCGGCGGAATCCCGGAAGCACCGCGCTGCGCGCTCGCGGGGCATGGCCCCGCGCTACCGACATCCACCCGCATCCACCGGGTGCGCCGGGCCGTGCCCGGCGCAATGGCTCACGCCGCGACCAGCTCCGCATCGATCTGCCGCGAGCGGTCGAAGGCGGTCAATGCGCTCATGCGGTCGATGTAGGCCGCAGTCGCCGCTGCCGGGGTGACCAGGCCGAACGCACGGGTCCACGCCAGCGCATTGCCCCACAGCACGTCGGCGGCGCTCATCACCTCGCCCAGCAGGTACGGCCCCTGTGCCAGCTGGTCTTCGATCACCTGCAGCACGGTATCGGCATCGTTGTAGGGCGACATCGACTGCGGTGGCGGGTCGCGCCGCATCGCGCGGTCGATCATCGCAGGCTCGAAGCAGGCGCCGTAGAAGGCCATCCAGCGCAGGTAGGGGCCACGCAGTGCGTCGCCGATCGGCGGCGCCAGCCCGGCTTCGGGGTACAGGTCGGCCAGGTACAGGTAGATCGCCACCTGTTCAGTGACCAGCGCGCCGTTGTGCACGATGGCCGGCACCTTGCCCATCGGGTTGATGGCCAGGTAGGCCGGGGCCAGGTTGGCGCCGGCCTTCAGGTCCAGCACCTGCATGCGGTAGTCCGCACCCAGGGCTTCAAGCAGGGCCACCGCGCCGCTCGAGCGCGAACGGGCAGCGTGATACAGGGTGATCTGGCGTGAGGTCATGGCACTGCTCCTTGGAATCGAGGCTCATGCTGGGGCACTATCGCGGACGACTTCTGTCCGCGATTCCCCATGCGCCATACCGCCCATCGCCTGCTTCGCCTGATCGCCCTGCTGCAGGCGCGCCGCCACTGGTCCGGCGCCGAACTGGCCGAGCGCATGGGCGTGGACCGGCGCAGCATCCGTCGCGATGTCGAGCGCCTGCGCGAACTGGGCTACCCGGTCCAGGCGTCGGCCGGCGTGGGCGGCGGCTACCGCCTGGGGGCCGGCGCGCCGGTGCTGCCGATGCTGCTGGACGAGGAGGAGGCGACCACCCTGGCGATCGCGCTGCGCGCGGCGTCGGCCACCGTCTCCGGCATCGACGACACCGCGCGCGGCCTGCTGTCCAAACTGGACCCGCTGGTGCCGACCCGGCGCCGGCAGCAGGCCGGCGAAGTGCATGCGGCGACCGCCACCCTGTCGGATCAGCCTTCCACCGACGCGCGCCTGCTCGGTCGCCTGGCCCAGTACTGCCGACAGGCCACGCGGCTGGCTTTCGAGTACCGCAGCGCGCAGGACGTGCTGACCCAGCGCGAGGTCGAGGCCCAGCACCTGGTCAACTACGGGCGCCGCTGGTACCTGCTGGCATGGGACCTGGGGCGGCAGGACTGGCGCACCCTGCGGGTGGACCGCATGGGGGCGGTTCATCCACAGGGCGGCCCCGGCATGCACCGGCGCACCCCGGCGCCGCCGGACGTGATGGTGCGGCAGGCGGTCAGCCAGGCGCCGTTCGCGCTGCAGGCCGTGCTGCGCCTTGCCGGCTCGGAGGCCGAGCTGGCCGGCCGCGTGCCGCCCTGGTGCGGCGTGCTGGAAGCCGATGGCGCCAGCCACTGCCTGCTGCGGATGGGGGCGGAGAGCCGCGGCATGATGCTGGCGCAGATCCTCAGCCTGGACCGGCTGCCGCTGGCGCTGTGGACCACCCCGCCAGCGCTGCGCGAGGAACTGGCGCAGCGGCTGGCCGGGCTCGGCCAGGTGCTGGCTGTGCCGCTGGTCACGGACTGAGCCGCGTCGCTTGGCAAGCTGCGGCGAAGCTGGGACACTCGCGCCCATGAAGGGGAGACTGGGGACAACGGCGATCATCATCGCTGCGCTGACCGCTGCGCCGGCCAGCGCCGGCACCCTGTACAAGTGCCTGGGCACCGACGGGGTCACCAGCTATGTCAGCAAGCGGGTGGCCGGTGCCCAGTGCAGCACCATCAGCTATTCGCGCAGCGCCGGCCGGCCATCACGGCCGGCAGCCGCCGCGCCGCTGCCGGCAACGCCCACGCCTGCCGCTGCCGTGGCCCGTGCCGAGCGCAATCCGGTCGCGGTGACCGCCGCTGCGGCCAGTCCTGCCGTCGCACCGACGCCGGTGCCCGCGCCGGCCACACCGCGCGGCGGACGCATGGTCAGCGGCCAGGTCTATTCGTACATGCAGGACGGGGTTCGCCACTACACCAGCGCCCGCCCCACACAGGTCGCCAACCTCGGCCCGGTACGGACCATCCGTTACAGCTTCATGGAGCGCTGTTACGCCTGCGGCGTCAATCCGCGCGTCGATTTCGGCAGCGTGCGCCTGAACACCACCTCCTTCCAGACCGAGATCGCCTCGGCCGCCCGCGAGTTCGGCGTGGAAGAGGCGATCGTGCGCGCGATCATCCACGCCGAGTCGGCCTACAACCCGACGGCGCTGAGCCGCGCCGGCGCCCAGGGACTGATGCAGCTGATGCCGCCGACCGCCGCACGCTTCGGGGTCAGCGACGCCTACGATGCCGGGCAGAACATCCGCGGCGGTGTGCAGTATCTTGCGTGGCTGCTGAAACGTTTCAATGGCGACCTGACCCTGGCCGCTGCCGGATACAACGCCGGCGAAGGCGCGGTCGACCGCCATCGCGGCGTACCGCCCTATAGTGAGACCCAGTACTACGTGCGCCGGGTCGGCCAGCTGGCCGAGCGTTACCGCACCGCCCTCAGCCACCAGTAGCGCCGGGCCATGCCCGGCGAGCGAAGCGGCACCACCAGCAGCAGCGGGCCATGCCCGGCGAACGAAGCGGCACCACCGGTAGCGCCGGGCCATGCCCGGCGAGCGAAGCGGCACCACCAGTAGCGCCGGGCCATGCCCGGCGAACGAAGCGGCACCACCAGCAGCGCCGGGCCATGCCCGGCGAGCGAAGCGGTACAAACAAAGAGTTGTTGCAATGCGTTGTGTGGCGCGCGACGGTTCCGCTACACTCGACCGTGATTCAATGCGGCTCTGGCCCCCACCGGATCCGCTGGCAGCCTTAAAGCTACCTAATCAATATCGGAGTGCCGGATGGCCAACGATGGGGTACACGATCCAGTCAACACCGGACGTCGGCGTTTTCTTTCTGCCACCACAGCCGTGGTGGGCGCCGTCGGCGTCGGATTCACCGCAGTTCCTTTCATCAAATCCTGGAATCCCAGTGCGCGGGCCAAGCTTGCCGGTGCACCCGTGGTGGCCGACATCAGCGCCCTGCAGGAAGGCCAGCGCCTGATCGTGGAATGGCGTGGCCAGCCGATCTGGATCGTCAAGCGGTCCAAGGCCATCCTCGACGCGCTGCACGGGCTGGACGATCGTCTCAAGGACCCCGAGTCCGGCGAGAAGGACCAGCAGCCCGAATACGTGCTCAAGCAGAACCCGGAGCTGCGTTCGATCAAGCCGGACATCTCGGTGCTGGTCGGGCTGTGCACGCATCTGGGCTGCTCGCCGGAAATGGTCGCCGAGATCCGTCCCGAGCCCTACGATCCGCAATGGAAGGGTGGCTACTTCTGCCCCTGCCACAAATCGCGCTTCGACATGTCCGGCCGCGTCTTCAAGGACGTGCCGGCGCCGATCAACCTGCTGGTGCCACCGCACCACTACCAGGACGACAACACCGTCATCATCGGTGTTGATCCGCAGGGGGCTGCCTGATGGCCAATATCCTCAGCCGTACCGCCACCGGCGTCGCCGACTGGGTCAACGCCCGCGCACCGGGGCTGATGCCGATCTACCGCAAGCACGTCAGCGAGTACTACGCGCCGAAGAACTTCAACATCTGGTACTACTTCGGTTCGCTGGCGCTGCTGGTGCTGGTCAACCAGATCGTCACCGGCATCTTCCTCACCATGCATTACAAGACGAATGCCGCCGAAGCATTCGCCTCCATCGAATACATCATGCGGGACGTGGAGTGGGGCTGGCTGATCCGCTACATGCACTCCACCGGCGCCTCGCTGTTCTTCATCGTGGTCTACCTGCACATGTTCCGCGGGCTGCTGTATGGCAGCTACCAGAAACCGCGCGAGCTGGTGTGGATCCTGGGCATGCTGATCTACCTGGTGCTGATGGCCGAAGCCTTCATGGGCTACGTGCTGCCGTGGGGCCAGATGTCGTTCTGGGGGGCCAAGGTGATCATCTCGCTGTTTGGTGCCATTCCGGTGATCGGCAACGGGCTGACCGAGTGGATCATGGGCGACTACCTGCCCAGCGATGCCACGCTCAACCGGTTCTTCGCCCTGCATGTGATCGCGCTGCCGCTGGTGCTGCTGCTGCTGGTGGTACTGCACCTGGGGGCCCTGCACGAAGTGGGCTCCAACAATCCCGATGGCGTGGAGATCAAGAAGGGGCCAAAGGGCAACCGCTGGTCGCCGAACGCACCGGCCGACGGCGTCCCGTTCCATCCGTACTTCACGCTCAAGGACGGGGTCGGCGCCGGCTTCCTGCTGATCATCGCGGCCTTCATCATCTTCTTCGCGCCGGCCTTCGGCGGCCTGTTCCTGGAACACGACAACTTCACCGAGGCCAACCGCCTGGTCACGCCCGAGCACATCAAGCCGGTGTGGTACTACACGCCGTACTACGCGATGCTGCGGGTGGTGCCGAACAAGCTCGGCGGCGTGATCGTGATGTTCTCGGCGATCGCGATCCTGTTCCTGGTGCCGTGGCTGGACCGTGCGCGGGTCAAGTCCTACCGCTACCGCGGCATCCTGTCGCGGGTGCTGCTTGGCGTGTTCGCGGTGTGCTTCGTCTGGCTGGGGGTGATCGGCTCGGGCCCGGGCACCGATGCACATGAAACCTATGTCGGGCGTGTGCTGACCTTCCTGTATTTCGCCTTCTTCATCACCATGCCGATATGGACCAGGCTGGACAGGACCAAACCGGTACCGGATCGGGTGACCACGCATGACTGACCACTGGATTGTCCGGCTGGCCTGCGCGGCCGCGCTGATGCTCGGCAGTGCGCTGGCCTCTGCCGCCGAGGGCGGCACCACGCTGCTGCAGGCTGGCAACGACCTTGGCGACCGCGCGTCGCTGCAGCGGGGCGCGCAGCTGTACATGAACTACTGTTCCGGCTGCCATGCGCTGAAGTACCTGCGGTACTCGCGCATGGCCCAGGACCTGGGCCTGAGCGAGGAAGAGGTGATGAACAACCTCAACTTCACCGGCTCGGCGATCGGTGATCCGGTTCCGGTGGCGATGCCGAAGGAACAGGCGGAAAAATGGTTCGGCAAGATGCCGCCGGATCTCAGCCTGATCTCGCGCGTGCGTGGCAGCGACTGGATCTACACCTACCTGAAGTCGTTCTACCTGGACAGCAGCCGGCCGCTGGGCTGGAACAACGCCCTGTTCGCCAACGCCTCGATGCCCAACCCGCTGTGGGAGATGCAGGGCCTGCAGCATGCGGTGCACGGCAAGGCCGAAGCGCCGGGCATGGACCCGCCGGTGACTGGCCTGCGCATCGACAGCCCGGGCTCGGTGGACGCAGCGCAGTACGACCAGGCGGTGCGTGACATCACCAACTTCCTCGAATACGCCGGCGAGCCGGCGGCGCTCAAGCGGCAGCAGCTGGGCGTGTGGGTGATCCTGTTCCTGGCCCTGCTGACCTTCCTGCTCTACCTGTTGAAGAAGGAATACTGGAAGGACGTGCACTGATCCAGGGCCGGCCATTGCTTCGGGCCTATTGGCTTTTGTGATGGTCGGTTGCACACTCGGGGAGGAGTCGACCGCCGGCACGGTGCTGGCGGCGCCGATGCGGCAGGCGGTCTCCTGTCGTAGGAGAGCCTTTGATGGCGGCGAGCGTACGCATGCGCAATACACTGACGCTGTTTTCCTCGAACGACGATGTACTGTGCCACCGTGTGCGCCTGGTCCTGGCGGCCAAGGGTGTGACCTTTGATTTCGTCCCGGTCGACCCACAGAATCCGCCCGAGGACCTGATCGATCTCAACCCGTACCACTCGGTGCCGACCCTGGTCGAACGCGAGCTGGTGCTGTATGCCGCCTCGGTGGTCAGCGAGTACCTCGACGAGCGCTATCCGCACCCGCCGCTGATGCCGGTCGATCCGTTGTCGCGCGCGCGCATCCGCCTGGCCATGCTGCGCATCGAGCACGACTGGGTGCCGCAGGTGCAGGCCATCCAGCTGGGCAACAAGACCCAGGCCGAGGCCGGGCGCAAGCGGCTGAAGGAGCTGTTGACCGCCTCGCTGCCGCTGTTCAAGGCCAGCAAGTTCTTCCTCAACCCGGAAATGAGCCTGGCCGACTGCGCGATGGCGCCGATCATCTGGCGGCTGCAGTCGCTGGACGTGCCGCTGCCGAAGGACAGCAAGGCGATCGAAGACTACGGCAACCGGATCTTCCGCCACCCCGGATTCGCCCGCAGCCTGACCGAGCAGGAAAAGAAGCTGCGCGACCTGCCGGTCTGATCCGGCGGCCGCTTTCCCGTCTGCACGCCGACCGGCGTGCAGGCGATCCGCCCCGGCAGGGGCGTCGGGCGCGTACACTTCACGCATGACCGAAGACTTCTTCCACATGACCAGCCACCGCCCGTACCTGCTGCGCGCACTGGTGGAATGGATCAATGACAACCAGCTGACTCCGCACATCCTGGTCGACGCCGGTGTACCCGGCGTGCAGGTCCCGCCTTCGGCGGTCAAGGATGGCCGGGTGGTGCTCAACATCGCCGAGCGCGCGGTGGTGCGCCTGGTGATCGACAACGAGTCAGTGAGCTTCTCGGCCCGGTTCTCCGGCGCCAGCTATCCGGTCCAGGTGCCGATCAGTGCGGTGCTGGCCGTGTATGCGCGCGAGACCGGGCAGGGCATGGCGCTGCCGGATGACATCCCCGGTGGCGAACCGGCGCCGACCAGCGACGAGCTGCTGCACGATGAGGATGCGCCGCCGCCGGAAGACACCCCGCCTGCAGGCCCGCCGCCGAAGGGGCGCCCGAATCTGCGCGTGGTCAAGTAACGTTTTCGACGCCGCCCCCCGGGGCGGCTTTTTTCAGGCCGGCGATCCACTCCTGCAGGGCGACGGCCGTCGCCCGGCACGCCGGATCACCGCGGCCTAGACATCCTCGGCATCGTCCACATCGGCCCGGATCTGGCTGATCCGCGCTGCGCCCGGCCCCGTGAACGAGACCAGCTGGTCGCCGCGCAGCACCATGCGGCCGACATGGCGATCGATGCCGTCGTAGGAATATTCGAACTTGAAGGTGCGCTCGAAGCCGAGCCGCCCATCCTCGCCACGGCTCAGGCGCAGGCCGGTTGCGTGCACGGCCTGGTCCAGCCATTGCACATCGGCGGCGCGGCAGGCATTGCGGCCCAGTTCGACCGCCCGTTCGGCTGCGGAGCGCGCCGCGTTCCAGAAGAAGTAGACGATGCCGCCGGCAATCAGCAGAAGCAACAAGGTAGGCATGGTTCCAGGCGTCAGCGGTCGATCCAGCAAAGATGGCGGCGATGGGCGCCCGGATCAAGCGGCAGTGCTCAGCGACTGCCCATCGGCTGCACCGGCAGCGGCGCAGGCACCGGCGTGGGCGGCGCCAGCGCCGGCGCGCTGGCATTCAACTGCAGCAGCGCGGCCCAGTCCTGGCGGTTGAAGCTGCACTCGTCCTCGCGGCCCGGCGTGCAGGTCGGGTCGATGCCGGTGCTGTCACGCTCGCGCCGCGACGGCAGCTGGATCCGGCCGGTGCGGTCCAGTGGCAGCATCCGCATCGCCACGGTGTTCATCACGTTGCCGCCCACCAGGTACAACGTCTGGTCGCCGCCCAGGTTGGCGGACACCACGACCTCGCAGTGCGACTTCCAGTGGCCCACCGAACCATTGCCCAGCGCCTGCACCAGCCCGCTGTAGCTGAGCGTGGTGCTGCGGTCACGCAGGAAGCACAGCAGGTCGCCGGGGGCGGGCTTGGCCGTGCCCGGATCGACCAGGCGATACGGCACGCCGGCCGGGCCGGCCTGGTAGGCGGCCCGGATGTAGTCGATATGGCGCGGCGAACTGTTGAACCCGGGTACGCCGGCGCGTGTCATCACCCAGGAAATGAAGGCTGCCGACCACGGGTTGTCGATCAGGAAGGCGCGGCAGTCACTGTCGGTGTAACGGGTTCCCAGCGGTGCCAGGCAGCTGCTGGCGCCGGGCTGGCTGCCCAGCGCGTTCAGGGTGCCGCTGTCGCGCCAGTAGGTGGTCACGCGCTGCCAGGCGATCAGGCCGTTGTCGGCCAGGTGGTCGGCCTCGGCCTCGGTGACACTGAGGCTTGCCGCGCGGCCATCACGGTCGATGAAAGGCCGGTACCAGAGGCGGTGCTCGTTGCAGGCGGTATTGCGGATGGCTACCGCCAACGGGCTCAGTCCGAACCGGGGTGGCACATCGCAGGCTTCGGCGGCAGCGGCCGACAACGGCGTCGCTGCCAGCAGCAGGCAGACGGGCAAGAGCATCCGACGCATGCGCGGCTCCTGTGGGGGATGCGCGCAGCGTCGCAGCGCTGTCGTGAACGCCGGGTGGATCCGGCCATGCGCGGTGCAATCGATGGGGACGATGCCTGCGCCAGCGCCGGGCCTCAGCCGGGCGGCGGCCCCAGCTTCAGCGACAGGTCGATCGCCTGCACATGCTTGGTCAGCCCGCCGATGGAGATGCAGTCCACCCCGTCGTCGGCGATCGCGCGCAGGCCACCGAGGCCGACGCTGCCGGAGACTTCCAGCGGGATGCGGCCGGCGGCGATGCGCACCGCCTCGCGGCGCAGTTCCGCGCTGAAGTCATCCAGCAGGATGCGCTCGCAGCCGGCGTCCAGTGCCTGCCGCAGCTGTGCCAGGTCTTCGACTTCCACCACCAGCGGCAGCTGCGGCCACTGCCGGCGTGCCGCGGCCACCGCGGCCGGCAGCGAGCCGGCGGCGCGGATGTGGTTTTCCTTCAGCATCACGGTGTCGTACAGGCCGAAGCGGTGGTTGTCGCCGCCGCCACAGCGCACCGCGTACTTCTGCGCCAGGCGCAGCCCGGGCAGGGTCTTGCGGGTATCGAGAATGCGCGTGCCGGTGCCTTCCACTGCCGCCACGTAGCGCGCGGTGGTGGTGGCGGTGCCGGACAGCGTCTGCAGGAAATTCAGCGAGGTGCGCTCGGCACTGACCAGGCTGCGGCTGCGCCCGTGCAGCAACGCCAGCACGGTGCCGGCAGTGACGGCATCGCCTTCAGCCACGCGCCACTCGATGCGCACATCGGGGTCGAGCGCGCGGTGGGTGGCATCGAACCACGGCCGGCCGGCGATCACCGCATCCTGCTTGCACAGCAGGTAGGCGCTGTCGGCCTGGTCAGGTAGCAGGGCGGCGGTGACATCGCCGCTGCCGAGATCCTCGGCCAGCGCGCGGGCGACATCGGCGGCGACAACGGCCGGATCCGGCGTCGGCAGCCTGTCCGACGGCAGCGCGTCCGTGGGCCGCCGGCTCATGAAGACGGGAAGTCGGCGATCTGCGCGGTCGGGATGGCTTCCTCGGCCAGCAGCACCGGAATGCCGTCGTCGACCCGGAACACCTGCCTGCGGTCGCGGGTGACCAGCGCCTCGCGCAGCGGCTGCGCCAGCGGGTTGCCGTCGGCCTTGCTCACCGAGCCGGCGACGATGGCCTTGTTGAGGGCTTCCAGGCCCTTGCCATCCAGCAGGGACAGGGGCTGGCGGGTGTCCGGCGATACCAGCAGGTCAAGCAGCTTGCGATCCATGGGTCTTCGTCTTGCGTGGAAGACGGCTAGAATACGTCTTTAAGGCAGGTGACGGCCAATGACCCCCAACCCGATCGCGCCGCTTGTCGGCATCGTCATGGGTTCCCGTTCCGACTGGGAAACCATGCAGCACGCCGCCCAGAAGCTTGAAGCCCTGGGTGTTCCGTTCGAAGTGAAGGTGGTGTCCGCGCATCGGACGCCGGATGTGTTGTTCAGCTATGCCGAGCAGGCGGGGCCGCGCGGCCTGCGCGCGATCATCGCCGGCGCCGGCGGTGCCGCGCACCTGCCGGGCATGATCGCGGCCAAGACCGCGGTGCCGGTGCTCGGTGTGCCGGTGCAGTCCAAGGCCCTCAACGGCATGGATTCGCTGCTGTCGATCGTGCAGATGCCGGCCGGCATCCCGGTCGCCACCTTCGCCATCGGCAACGCCGGCGCTTCCAACGCCGCGCTGTTCGCGGCCGCGATGCTGGCCAGCGACCAGCCGGCCATCGGCCAGGCGCTGGACGGCTTCCGTGCACGCCAGACCGAAGAGGTGATGGCCCACGACGATCCGCGCCAATGAGCCTGACCGTCGGCATCCTCGGCGGCGGCCAGCTCGCCCGCATGATGGTCCTGGCGGGGGCACCGCTGGGGCTGCGTTTCGAACTCTACGATCCGGCGGCCGATGCCTGCAGTGGCCCGCTCGCGCCGCTGACGGTGGGCGCCTTCGATGACCGCCAGGCGCTGGCGGACTTCGCTGCCCGGGTCGACGTGATCACCTTCGACTTCGAGAACGTGCCGGCCGACAGCGCCCAGTGGCTGGCCGAACGCGTACCGGTGTACCCGCCGCCGTCGGCACTGGCGGTGGCGCAGGACCGGTTGAGCGAGAAGACCCTGTTCCAGCAGCTGGGCATCCCGCTGCCGGCCTTCGCCGACATCCGCAGCCGTGATGAGCTGGCGGCGAAGGCCGCCGCGTTCGGCCTGCCGTGCATCCTCAAGACGCGCCGCCTCGGCTATGACGGCAAGGGCCAGTTCCGCCTGCGCAGCGAGGCCGACATCGATGCCGCGTGGGATGCACTGGGCGCCCAGGTCGAGCGCACGGGGCTGATCCTGGAAGGCTTCGTCGCCTTCCAGCGGGAGGTCAGCGTGGTCGCGGTGCGCGGGCGCGACGGCAGCTTCCAGGCCTGGCCGGTCACCGGCAACTGGCATGTCGATGGCGTGCTGTCGGCCAGCGTAGCCCCGGCGGTGCTGTCGGTGGCCGAGCACGAGGCCGCGATCGGCTATGCCCGCCGGGTTGCCGAACACCTGCAGTACGTCGGCGTGTTCGCGCTGGAACTGTTCTGCCGGGATGGCGAACTGCTGGCCAATGAAATGGCGCCGCGGGTGCACAACTCCGGGCACTGGACCATCGAAGGCAGCGAGACCTCGCAGTTCGAGAACCATCTGCGTGCGGTGCTGGGGTTGCCGCTGGGCAGCACGCGCATGCTGGGTCATGCGTGCATGCTTAACTGGCTGGGCGCGATGCCCGATCCGGCGCCGGTGCTGCAGCAGTCCAGCGGCCACTGGCACGACTACGGCAAGGAACCGCGTGAGGGCCGCAAGGTCGGCCATGCCACCCTGCGCGACGACGAGGCTGCCGCACTGGCCGACGCACTGGAGCAGGTCGGTCTGGAGCTGGACCGCCAGGCCCAGGTGGCTCCGGCCGTGCACGCGCTGCGCAACCGCTGAGCAGGAACGTGCCGGCCAGTGGCCGGCACGAGCGGGTGCAACGATGTGGCGCGCCGATGCGTGCAGTGGCGCACCCGTGGCGATGGTAGCGTGGCGCTTCCTTCTACGGAGTCACCGCCATGCTCGACTGGAACCATTACCGCACGGAACTGAAGGGCCGCATCGGCGAGATCGGCAAGCTCTCACCCGATACCCTCAAGGGCTACGCCACCCTGGCCAATGCCGGTGCGCAGACCAACCACCTCGATGCCCGTACCCGCGAGCTGATCGCGCTGGCAGTGGCGGTCACCACGCGCTGCGATGGCTGCATCACCGTGCATGTGGATGCCGCGCTGAAGCACGGCGCCAGCCGCGAGGAAATCGCCGAAGCGTTGGGCGTGGCGGTGTCGCTCAATGCTGGCGCCGCGCTGGTGTACTCGGCACGGGTGATGGACGCAGTGGCGGCGCACGAGAACGCGTGAGGCCCATGGCGTCGCCGGGCATGGCCCGGCGCTACCGGGCTGGGTGATCCGCCCGGCGCGGCGCGGTGCAGCGATGCGGGGTTGGGTAGCGCCGGGCCATGCCCGGCGGCTCCTCAGCGCAGCTGGCTGTCGGCGAACTCCCAGTTCACCAGCTGCCAGAACGCCTCCAGGTAACGCGCGCGGTCGTTCTGGTAGTCGGTGTAGTACGCGTGTTCCCACAGGTCGCAGCACAGCAGCGGCGTACTGTCGCCGGTCAGTGGCGTCCCGGCGTTGCGGGTGGTCTGCACGCCCAGCTGGCCCCCCGGGTGCTGTACCAGCCACACCCAGCCGGAGCCGAACAGGCCCAGCGCGGCGCGGTTGAACTCCTCACGCAGGCGCTGCCCGTCGCCGAACTGGCGCTTGACCAGTTCGCCGAGACGTCCCTGCGGCTCGCCGCCCCCGCGCGGACGCAGGCACTGCCAGTAGAAGGCGTGGTTCCAGGCCTGGGCGGCGGCGTCGAACACCGTGCCCTGGGCATGGCGGACGATCTCTTCCAGTGACGCTTCTTCCCATTCAGTGCCGACGATGGCGGCATTGACCGCATCGACGTAGGCGCGATGGTGGCGACCGTGGTGCAGTTCCACGGTCTGCGTGGACAGGTGCGGCTGCAGGGAGGCGGGCAGGTAGGGCAGGGCGGGCAGTTCGACGGGCATGGACAGGTTCGTGGCCAGGGGGCGGCGGCAGCCGGTACCATCGGCTTACAATGGCGGCTACCGTGGGCAGTCTAGCCGACCGTCGCGGTCGGTTTGTCCGGCGAAGCAAGGAGTGAGGTGTGGCGGTAATGCAGCAAATCCAGGCCGAGGTGGATCGTTACCCGCTCGTGCTGTTCATGAAGGGCACCCCGCAATACCCGATGTGCGGCTATTCCAGCCGCGCCGTGCAGGCGCTGATGGCTGCCGGCGCCGTCGCGCTGCGCACCGTCAACGTGCTGGAGGAACCGGAAATCCGCGCCAACCTGCCACGCTTCTCCAACCTGCCCACCTTCCCGCAGCTGTTCATCAACGGCGAACTGATCGGTGGCTGCGACATCGTCATGGAACTGTTCGAAGCCGGCGAGCTCAAGCGCATCGTCGAAGAGGCGACCCAGCAATGAGTGCCTGGCCATCGGCGTCACCGTCAGACGGGGCGCAGGATGGCCGTCCGTTGCGGGACCGCGTGGTGCTCGTCGCCGGCGCCGGCGGTGGGCTGGGCAGTGCGGCCGCCGTTGCCGCCGCCGAGGCGGGGGCCACCGTGGTCCTGCTGGGGCGCAAGCCGCGGCGCCTGGACCGGGTCTATGCACAGGTCCAGGCGGTCGGTCCCGAACCGCTGCTGTATCCGCTGGATCTGGAAGGCGCCGGCCCCGATGACTATGCCGAGCTGGCGCAGGCGCTGGACCGCGAACTGGGCCGCCTGGACGGCCTGCTGGTCTGTGCAGCGCACTTCCCCGGCCTGACGCCTTTCGAGCTGGCCGACCCGGCCAGCTTCGCCCGTGCCCTGCACGTGACCCTGACCGCCCCGGCGTGGCTGGCACAGGCCTGCCTGCCGCTGCTGCGGCAGCGTGAAGACGCCGCCCTGGTATTCGCCGTCGATGCCCCGGAGCGGGTAGGGCAGGCCTACTGGGGGGGCTATGGCGTTGCCCAGCACGGGCTGCGCGGATTGATCGCCAGCCTGCACGACGAACTGGGCCGCAGTCCGGTCCGGGTCAGCGGGCTGTACCCCGGGCCGCTGCGCACCGCCCTGCGGGCGCGGGCCTATTCGATCGACCAGGACCCGGCCGCGCGCGGTCCGGAAGCCGCCGCTGCCGCCGCGGTGACGCTGCTGTCCAGCGCGGGACAGGCATGGCGCGGGCAGATACTCGATGCGGGCAATCCGCCATCGATGGGTGAGGCCGCTCGTAAAGCGGAATGAAGATTCCGTCACGATAGCGTTGCGATCCGGTGCCGTTTGTCGCACAACCGTCACATTGAAGGCGTAGCGTGTTAATCTAGTGTTAACCGTTGCGGCAGCTGCCGTTCACGGTAGGGAACCCCAGATAAATGTCCAGTCAGCCGCCCGCAAGGCTGGTTGGATGCGCTTTTTTTCCGCCATCGCCCAACTCGCATCGAGGCTACCGAAAAATGACCCACCCACTCCGGATGTCCAAGCTTACCCTTGGTCTCGTGGCTGCGCTCGCCGCCGCTCCCGCCTTCGCCCAGAGCACCTCCGCCGGTGTCGGCGGCCAGGTCGTGTCCCGCGCAGGCCAGCCCGTCGCCGGTGCTGAAGTCACCATCACCCACACCGAGTCGGGCACCGTTTCGCGTGCCACCACCGATGCGGCCGGCCGCTACAACGCGCGCGGCCTGCGCGTGGGTGGTCCGTACTCGATCACCATCACCAAGCCCGGTGAAGGCACCAAGACCGAAGATGGCGTCTACCTGGGCGTGAACCAGACCGGCACCATCAATGCCACCCTGGCCGGCGACCTCGCCGCGACCAACCTGGACACCGTGCAGGTCACCGCTGTCGGCGGCGGCTCGGAAGTGTTCAGCGCCACCAAGATGGGCTCGGGCACCAACATCAGCCAGCAGCAGATCGAAGTTGCGCCGTCCATCGGCGGCAACATCCAGGATCTGATGCGCCTGGATCCGCGCGTGACCTTCATCGATCGCGCCTCGGGTTCGATCTCGGCCGGCGGCCAGAACCCGCGCTTCAACTCGATCAGCATCGACGGCGTGTCGGCCAGCGACACCTTCGGCCTGGAAGGCAACAACATGCCGACCCGCCGCCAGCCGGTCGCGATGGAAGCCATCGAAGCGCTGGACATCAACCTGTCCAACTACGACGTCAGCATCGCTGCCGCCGCCGGTGCCACCGTCAACGCGGTGACCAAGTCCGGTACCAATGAATTCCACGGCTCGGTGTACGGCACCTACCGTGACGGCGACTGGTTCGGCGACAACCCGGAAGGCCAGCCGTTCAATGGCTTCACCAAGGAAAAGACCTACGGCATGACCGTCGGTGGTCCGATCGTCAAGGACAAGCTGTTCTTCTTCGCCAACTACGAGAAGTTCGAGCAGTCCGCACCGGGTGCCGACCTGGCGACCACCCCGCTGGGCAAGGCCAATGGCCAGTTCACCCTGGCTGACGTGACCCGTGCGCAGCAGATCGCGCAGGGCTACGGCATCGACGCCGGTGGCATCGAAAGCAACGGCGACACTTCGATGGAAGAGTACGCGCTGAAGCTGGACTGGAACATCAGCGACAACCACCGTGCCAACATCCGCTACAGCAAGATCGACCAGAGCAAGCTGCGCATCAACGGCATGACCACCAGCTCTGCCTCGCTCAACTCGTACTGGTACCAGCACGACAAGACCAACGAGAGCTACGTCGCCCAGCTGTTCAGCGACTGGACCGACAACTTCTCCACCGAGTTCAAGGCCTCGTACCGCGAGTTCTCGGCGATCCGTGCGGTCAGCACCAATGCACCGAGCGTGCGCATCTACTTCGACGGCACCACCGCTGCGCCGTCGGGTGACTCGCTGTACCTGGGTACCGAAGTCAACTCGCAGGACAACATCCTCGAGACCAAGGCGTGGAACTACTACGGCGCCGGCACCCTGACCCTGGGTGACCACGACGTCAAGTTCGGTGCCTCGTACGACACCAACGACATCTACAACTACTACGGTGCCAACTCGTGGGGCGCCTACACCTTCTACGGCCTGGACAACTTCGCCGCCGGCCGCTGGAGCACCTACGACTACGCGCCGGAGCGTACCCCGGGTTCGATTCCGGCTGACTACAAGTACAGCAACCTTGCGCTGTTCGTGCAGGACACCTGGTACGTCAACAGCAACCTGACCCTGACCCTGGGCCTGCGTGCCGACCGTCCGGATACCAGCCCGTCGCCGGCCTACAACGCTGCTGCGTCGAACTTCTTCGGCTACAACAACAGCAAGGTCTTCGAAAGCAAGTTCCTGATCCAGCCGCGCTTCGGCTTCAACTACACCTTCGACACCGAGCGTCCGACCCAGCTGCGTGGTGGCGTGGGCCTGTTCCAGGGTGACTCGCCGCAGGTGTGGATCAGCAACAGCTATTCGGCCACCGGCTTCAACACCAGCGTCTACAGCCTGCGCTCCAACGCCTACACCCCGGGCCTGGCCTTCAATGGCAACAAGGACAACCAGCCGATTCCGCCGGGTGCCGGTTCAAACCAGCAGAACGTCAACTTCGTCGGCAACGACTTCAAGCTGCCGTCGATCTACAAGGCCAATCTGGCCTTCGACCACGAAACGCCGTGGTACGGCATCGTGGCTTCGGCCGAACTGCTGGTCACCAAGGTCAAGGACGGCCTGTTCTACCAGAACCTGAACCTGGGTCCGGTGCAGTACCAGGGTCCGGATGGCCGTGACATGTACTACGCCCAGAACAAGGTCGGTGCGTGGGCCAACGGTGACGCGCGCGTGGCACGCAACACCGCCTACAACAACGTCTACCTGATCAACAACACCGACAAGGGCCGCACTTCGCAGTTCACCGCGTCGCTGTCCAAGCCGTGGAGCGATACCAGCGACTGGTCCTGGAACATCGGTTACACCTACACCGATGCCACCGAAGTCGGCTCGCTGACCAGCTCCACCGCCAGCTCGGGTTGGAACTACCAGTACGCGTTCGACGCCAACACCCCGGTCGAGAACACCTCGCGCTACCAGATCCGCGACCGCCTGTCGGGCTCGCTGAACTGGAAGCACAAGTTCTTCGGTGACTACGAAACCAAGATCGGCCTGGTGTACGAAGGCCGCAGCGGCCGTCCGTACAGCTACGTCTACGTCAACGACGCCAACGGCGACGGCCGCTCGGCCAACGACCTGTTCTACGTGCCGAAGGGCCCGGGCGACGTGCTGTTCGGTACCCTGGCTGCCAATGGCCAGTTCACCGCCAACGCGCAGATGGAAAAGGACTTCTTCGCCTGGCTGGCCGCCAACCCGGATCTGGCCAAGTACGCCGGCAGCACGCCGGGTGCCAACCAGTTCCGTACCGGCTGGATCAACACCTTCGACATCCGCATCAGCCAGCAGCTGCCGGGCTTCATGAAGGGGCACAAGTCGGAGATCTGGCTGGATATCCAGAACGTTGGCAACATGCTGAACAAGAAGTGGGGCAACATCTACGACTACGGCTTCTTCGCCGACAGCCGTGTGGCCACCCTGCAGGGCATGTACCAGGGCAAGTACGTGTACAACTACCGCGGTGCGGATACCCCGACCGTCGCCAACGCCGACGCCGATGGCTTCGACGTGGGCGTGTCGCAGTGGTCGCTGCAGCTGGGCTTCCGCTACCAGTTCTGATGAACTGACGTAGTTGCTGCATACGGAAACGGCCGGGGAAACCCGGCCGTTTTTCGTTCAGGCGAAAGTCCTTGCAGGGGGCAGGGCATCGGCGTAGCATCCGGACACGTGCGCGGCGCAGATGCCGCCGATGCGGTCCCGGAGCGGTGAACGCGGGACGCACCTATCCAACGGTCGGGCTTCCCGGCCGTTTTGCTTTTTAAGGGGGCGGCAGTACAGTCGGACACCTTAAAGGAAGCAGAAAAGTGGATATGACAACGAACGAAAAGGCAGCGCGGACGCTGCCGGTGCAGGACGCGCGGATCTACCCCCGCGGTGGCCTGGATGTGCTGTCGCGGGCCGAAGTGGCGCGCCTGCGCGACGCCTCCGGCGGTGGCATGCACGAGCTGCTGCGCCGCTGCGCGCTGGCGGTGCTGACCAGCGGCAGCGCGTCCGACGATCCGCGCGCGGCGCGCGATCTCTACCCCGATTTCGACATCCAGGTGGCGCAGCAGGATCGCGGCGTGCGCATCGACCTGGTCAATGCCCCGGCGATGGCCTTCGTCGACGGCGAGATCATCCGCGGCGTCGCCGAGCTGCTGTTCGCGGTGGTGCGTGACCTGGCCTACATGGCCATCGAGATGGGCCCGGCCTACGCGGCCGAGCTGGAGTCGTCCGAGGGCATCACCAACGCAGTGTTCGGCCTGCTGCGCAATGCGCGCATCCTCAACCCGGGCGACCCGAACCTGGTGGTGTGCTGGGGCGGCCACTCGATCTCGCGCGACGAGTACCTGTACACCAAGCAGGTCGGCTACGAGCTGGGCCTGCGCGGCCTGGACATCTGCACCGGCTGCGGCCCGGGCGCGATGAAGGGCCCGATGAAGGGGGCCACCATTGCCCACGCCAAGCAGCGCCGCAGCGTGACGCGCTACATCGGCCTGACCGAGCCGGGCATCATCGCCGCCGAGTCGCCGAACCCGATCGTCAACCACCTGGTGATCATGCCGGACATCGAGAAGCGCCTGGAGGCCTTCGTCCGCATCGGTCACGGCATCATCGTGTTCGCCGGTGGCGTCGGTACCGCCGAGGAGATCCTGTACCTGCTCGGCATCCTGCTGCGCGAGGAAAACAAGGACCTGCCGTTCCCGCTGATCCTGACCGGCCCGACCGTGGCCGCGCCGTACTTCGAGCAGATCGACCGCTTCATCCGCCTGACGCTGGGCGATGCGGCCGCCGAGCGCTACGAGATCGTCATCGGCGACCCGGTGGCGGTGGCCAAGAAGATGTCCGCCGGCATCAAGCGCGTGCGCGAGCACCGCCTGGCGCAGAAGGATTCGTTCTTCTTCAACTGGTCCATCGAGATTCCGTGGGAGTACCAGCAGCCGTTCGTGCCCACCCACGAGGCGATGGCCGCGCTGGACCTGCACCACGGACGTGCCCCGCATGCGCTGGCGGCGGATCTGCGGCGCGCCTTCTCCGGCATCGTCGCCGGCAACGTGAAGGAAGAGGGCATGCGCCGCATCGAGGAATCCGGTCCGTTCCAGATCCATGGCGACCCGGACATGATGCAGGCGCTGGATGCGCTGCTGCGCGCCTTCGTCGAGCAGCGCCGGATGAAGATCTCCGGCGAGTACCAGCCCTGCTACCAGGTGCTGGCCTGACGCCTGCCGGCGCGGCGGGGGCCGCGCCGGGCCGGCCGGGGCAGGGTGGGTCGTCAAGCCTTTGACGCCTGTCGCCCCAGTCTGACCGTTCATCCTGCCGCCGCTTGCCGGCGGCAGGCCGGTGCGCCATCGTGGCCACCAACACGCTGGGGAGCGTCCAATGTCACTGCGCCGGTCCAACGGCTTCACGCTGGTCGAGTTGATGGTCACGATTGCCGTGGTCGCGATCCTCTCGACGCTTGCCTATCCGAGCTTCCAGAGCACGATCCGTTCCAACCGGGTCACCACGATCAACAACGAGATCATCGGCCTGGTCAACCTCGCGCGCAGCGAGGCGGTCCGCAGCAATCGCGGTGGCGGCATCTGCGGCAGCAGCGATGGCAGCACCTGCGATGGCACCTGGTCCGGGGGCATGCTGGCCTTCGCCGATGCCGACCGTGATGGCCAGCTGTCCTCCGGCGAGACCGTACTGCGTTATGTCGGTGGCAATCCGAAACTCCAGATCAGCGGCCCGTCGGCCGAGATCGCCTTCGACGGCCGCGGCCGCCGCGTGGCCGTCGCCGACCAGCAGATCGAACTGCAGCCGGACACCTGCAGCAAGGGCGCGATGAACCGGCGCACGCTCACCGTCAACGCCTCCGGGCAGATCCGCAGCATCAAGGAAGCGTGCGAATGAAGCGTCCCCTCCGTGCACGCCAGGCTGGCGGCTTCACCCTGCTGGAAGTGCTGATCGCGATGATCGTGCTGGCGTTCGGCCTGCTGGGCTTCGCCCTGCTGCAGACCATGAACGTGCGGTTCGTGCAGAGCGCGAACTATCGCACCCAGGCCACCACCCTGGCCTACGACCTGACCGAGCAGATGCGCAGCAACCGCTACCAGGCCGGCTGGTACACCTCGGCCAGCTTCGCGCCCGGCAGCATGACCGCCGAGGCGGTGTGCAGCCGCGATACCGGTGCGGTCACCATCGCCCAGAAGATCAGCCGTTGGCAGTGCGGGGTGGTCAAGGCGCTGGGTGATGATGCCGGCGCGGAGGTCACCTATGTCGCAGGCGTGGTCAACGTCGCCATTACCTGGGGCGACCAGCGCTGGGATCCGGATGACCCGGACAAGGCCACCACCTTCGCCCTGGCTACGGAGCTGTGACCATGCCCATCGCACGTCGCGCCGGCATGGCCGGTCTGTCCCTGGTGGAGCTGATGGTGGCCATGGCCATCAGCCTGATCCTGCTGCTGGGCGTGGTGCAGGTGTTTTCCGCCTCGCAGGCTGCGTCGCGGCTGTCCGAAGGCGCCTCCCGCGTGCAGGAGAACGGCCGCTTCGCGCTGGATTTCCTGCAGCGCGACATCCGCATGGCCGGGCACATGGGCTGCGTCAACGACCAGGCCCACCTGATCAAGAACCAGGGCGATCCGGTCTCCCACCTGGGCGCCACCCTGGGTGACGGCTCGCCGTTGGATTTCGGCGTTTCCATCCAGGGCTATGAGGCGCCGGGAACCGCGCCCACCGATACGTTGACCCTGGGCGGCGACTGGGCCGTGCCCGAGGGCCTGCCGGCCTCGATCTCCGGACTGGTTCCGGCGCCGGCCGGTGGCAGCGACGTGCTGGTGCTGCGCTACCTCGCCCCGGAGGGCGTGCCGGTGACGGCGATCGATGCCTCCAGCGGCAACTCGGTGCTGGACATGGACAGCGACAGCGTTGCACGCCTGACCAGCGGTGGCGTGGGCGATCCGACCCTGTTCGGCCTGGCCGACTGCGGGCATGCCGATGTGTTCGCCGGCGGCCTGAGTGGCGCACGGGTCACCGCCACCGGCGTGGACCTGTCGCGCTACACCGCGCAGCCGACCGGTCAGACCATGCTGTACCGGGCCGAGTCGATGGTCTATTACATCGGGCTCAACCCCGATACCAACGAGCCGGGGCTGCGTCGTGCACGGGCCGACGATTCAGGCGACTACTCCATCAACGAGGAACTGGTGGAAGGGGTCGAGAGCCTGCAGCTGATGTATGGGCTGGATACCACCGACGATATCGGGCTGGTCACACCGCCGGCCGGCAACCTCACCGAGCAGGGCACCGCCAGCCAGGTCAGTACCGATGCCAGCGCCAGCGGCGCGGCGCAATGGCTGCGCGTCGGCCAGGTGCAGGTGGGCCTGCTGATGCGCAGTCCCAATCCGTCTTCTTCGGTCAAGGCCAGCAATGGCCCTGCGGCGCTGGGCGTGACGTTCCAGCCGGGGGACAGCAACGACGGGCGCTATCGCACCAGTTACGAAGTCACCATCGCACTGCGCAACCGACTGTTCGGGAACTGACATGAACGCCTTCCCACGCTCCTTCCGTCCTGCCCCAGCGCCTCGTCAGCAGCGTGGTGCGGTGCTGTATGTCGCCCTGATCATGCTGATCCTGCTGGCGCTGCTCGGCATCGCCGGCATGCAGGTCGCTGGCATGCAGGAGAAAATGGCGTCCAACTACCGCGCCGCCAACCGTGCCTTCCAGAACAGTGAAGGCGTCGTGCGCGCCGCCGAGCGCTCGGTCGAGGCGATCGCCAACCGCACGTCAGTGGGCGAAGACAGCCTGGTCCAGTCCGACACCATCTCGCGTGCCTGCGACGATGGCTACGATCCGGCCGACTGGGCCGAAGGGCGCGAGGACGAGGCCTCGCCGGCGGTCAACGTGCGCCAGATCGACAGCTGCGTGGTCGGCGAATCGTCGCTGGCCATGGGCGCCCCCCTCGACGAAACCTCTCCCATCTACCAGATCACCGGGTTCGCCACCGACGACGTGGACGCCAAGTCGTCCGCCGTGGTGATCGACACCGTATTCAAACTTTGAGGACGCAGGCCATGGCTTCGCGCAGAACACGTTGGATGGCCGCCGGCAGTGTCGGCCTGCTCGCCGCCGGTGGCTGGCTGGCCTACAGCCTGCTGGCCGCGCCCGGGCATGGCACGCTGGCCCAGGCCCCGCTGAACATCCAGACCCAGACCCCGCCGGCGTTCCTGATGGCGCTGGACGACTCCGGCTCGATGCTGTGGGAGGTGCTCAAC
Source organism: Stenotrophomonas sp. 704A1 (assembly GCF_030549525.1). Lineage (NCBI taxonomy): Bacteria > Pseudomonadati > Pseudomonadota > Gammaproteobacteria > Lysobacterales > Lysobacteraceae > Stenotrophomonas > Stenotrophomonas tuberculopleuritidis. The sequence continues at coordinate 1,584,699 of NZ_CP130831.1, forward strand.
AACACCCGCGACGGCGTCTATCGCTGGAACACCTCCACCAGCAGCGGCCGCATCGTCGGTTTCTACAACAGCGGCGGCAAGCCGTATGGCTTCGATGAAGGAACCGGCCTCAATTACTACTACCTGACGCCCTCGTACGGGCGCAGTGACGTGCCGGCATTGCCGCCGCTGGACGCCTATGGCTTCGCGCGCTCACCGGACGTCAATACCGCCTATTTCGATCCGCGCGACACATATCCGGACTGGAAGACCGGCATCGCCGATCGTCCCAGCTACATGGCAATCAACCCGAGGGCAGCCAGGCTGGATCCGCGTCCCGAGGGCACCGACAACACCCGCACCACCGCGACCCAGAACCTGACCGTGCAGTCGACGCGTCGTGACAACGACGGATGGCGGTTCGCCTTCCGCAGCAGCATGATCATTCCGATCGAGACGCTGATCGAAAGCGGTCGTTGCGGTGCCACCGACAGCAATACCTCCGGCAAGCTTGCTGACAACAGGACCGACACGCCGACCGGTTTCCGTCGTGTGACCCGCGCGATCACCGTGCCGTCGTCCAGCTACAACTATCCCAATGGCCGAAATCAGACGCCAGACCGCTGCCTGGCGGGCGTCGGCTACTATCCGGCCACCTTCTATCTGGCCGACCCGACCACGCTGCCAGCCGACTACGGCTACAGGGACAGTGCCCGGGTCAAGATCGACAACCCCACCCACGGTCGTCCCGGCACGCTGTACAAGTACGAGATCCGCGAAGGCAACTTCGCTTCGACCGCGCAGTACAACGCGGCGATGCAGAATTTCGCCAACTGGTTCAGCTTCTACCGGACCCGCCGCGAATCGCTGATCGGTGCTGCCACCAACGCGCTGCACGACACCACCAACCTGCGCGTGGGCTGGTTCCGCATCAACAACCGTCGCAACGTCACCATGTTCGACATGACCGACGAGGCGCAGAAGAGCGCGCTGTTGACGGACATCATGCGGGACATGCGGGCCAGTGGCAGCACGCCCAACCGATCGGCTGCGCAGTACCTCGGCCAGGAATTCCAGCGCACCGGTGCCGATGCGCCGGTGCTGCTGTCGTGCCAGAAGAATGCCGGCATGCTGTTCACCGACGGCTACATCAACGAGTCGGGCAACAGGACGCTGATGCGCGAGCTGGTGGCGCCGTTCTACGACTCCTCGCTGGTGCCGACGCTGGAGACCAACGCGGTGCCGGTGCCGTCCGAGTGCGATGGTGCCAACCCGGACCCGTCGCTGGACTGCAAGAAGAACCTGCACATGAATTTCTACGGCGTGACCCTGGGCACGCTGGGTGAGGAGTTCGGCGTCAAGTACCTGCCCGAGGCCGATCGCCCCTGGGTGGTCAAGCCCAACCCGTACACGACTCCGCCGACGTTCCCGACCAGCACCAAGGACCTGCAGCCGGCCGCGGTCGATGAACTGTGGGATGCGGTGCTGTACACCAAGGGCGAGATGGTCAACGCGACCCGTCCTGCCGAGATCACCGCGGCCATGCGCCGCATCATCAGCAACGTGGCCCAGGGCAACACGCCCTCCGGTTCGCGCTCGCTGACCGGCGCGCGCATCGGTACCGGTTCGCTGTCGGTGGAGCCGTTCTACGAGGCCACCAACAACGGCACCGACTGGTACAGCCTGCTGCGGGCCTACGCGCTCAGTGTCGACCCGACCACCCGCAAGGTCGTCTCCACCGAGGCATGGGAGGCATCGAACAAGCTGCCGGCGCCGGCGGCACGCAACATCCACTTCTGGAACAACGGCGCACTGTCCGAGTTCACCGGCAACAACGTCAGCCTGGCCGCGCTGTGCAGCCTGTCATCGTCGAAGTATCCGGCGATCAAGATCTGCTCGGAGAGCGAAATCACCAATCTGGCGGAAACGCCAGCGGGCGCGGTGGCGTATCTGCGCGGCAATGCCAGCGCGGAAAAGCGCAACCAGGGCAAGCTGCGCGACCGCACCACCGCGCTGGGCGACATCATCAATTCCAGCCCGGTGCTGAGCTCGCCGATCGATGACTACGGCTACCGCCGCCTGCCGGGCGCTGTGGGCACCAGCTACGCTGATTACCTGGCGACCAAGCGTAACGACCGCCGTTACATGGTGTACGCCGGCGCCAATGACGGCATGCTGCATGCCTTCGATGGTGGCATGGGGGCCGCCGGCAGCATGGACAGCGAGGGTGGCAAGGAAGTCTTCGCCTATATCCCGTCGACCTCGCTCGGCCACATGGGCGACCTGCTGCTGCCGTATGATCCCAACAACGAGAACACCCAGCGCTTCCAGCACCGTTACTTCGTCGATGGACCGACCGTGGTCGGTGACACCTATGGCAGTGACGGCTGGACCACCACGCTGGTGGGGACGTCCGGGGCCGGCGGCCGCAGTGTGTTCGCCCTCGATGTCTCCGATCCCACCAACTTCGGCGCCAGCGGCACCCTGTTGTGGGAGATCAGCGACCTGAACGAAGGCCTGGATGAGACGGTTCGCGACAACATCGGCTTCGTGCTGGGCAAGCCGGTGATCGTGCCGACCCGGGCGGCGGATGGTTCGATCAGCTTCAAGGCGATCTTCGGCAACGGCTTCGAGAGCCGCAACGGCCGCGCCGTGCTGTTCGTGGTCGACCTGGTGGCGGGTACCTCGCCGACCATCCGCATGATCGAAGCGACCGAATCGGGCACCAATCTGCCGGCCGGCAACAACGGCCTGGGCAACATCGTGGTGGTGGACCGCTGGGGTGGCGACGACCAGGACCAGCGCGTCCGCGACGGCTTCGCCGACACCGTGTACGGCGCCGACAAGAAGGGCGCGGTCTGGAAGTTCGACCTGCGCAGCGATACCGCGCCGGCGCGTCCGCTGTTCACCACCAGCACCCACCAGGATGCTGCCGATGGCCTGACCTACCGGCAGCCGATCACCGGCGGCCTGACCGCCACCGCAGGCGCGTCGGGCGGCGTGATGCTGATCTTCGGTACCGGCAGCTTCGCCTACTATGGCGACGAGCAGAGCACCGTGACCCAGGCCCTGTACGGCGTCAACGACACCGGAAGCGATCAACCGGCCACCACGCTGACCGCAGCCGATCTGCAGCCGTACACGGTGGAGACCGGGGCCGGCGGGCGCACGCTGGCCGCCGGTACCCGGCCGAACAACAGCCGTGGCTGGACGGTGACGTTGCCGGCCGGCGAGCGCGCGGTGGGCAATCCGCTGGTGACGTCGGGCATCGTCTTCATGCCGACCTACGTGCCCAGTGAAACCGAAGGCTGTTCGGTGGATGGTTCCAACTGGCTGTTCGGCCTGCAGGCCAACAGCGGCATATCGGCGCTGTCGCAGGTGCGCTTCGGTTCGCCTGACGGAGAGCCGGCCGGCGCCGGCACCGCGTCGGTGGCACTGGACACGGGTGGCAATGCGCCGGTACGCGACGTGACTGCGGCGGTCGTGCCCCGGCTGGCGCCGCCTGAAAACAGCGATCCGAGCACGGGGCCGCCGGACCCGCCGGCGCATGCCTGCATGATGCAGGTCAGCGTGGCAGGTGCGGATCCGATGTACCTGCCGTATCCCTGCGGCCGCCAGTCGTGGAGGCAGATCCAGTGAGTGCTGTCCGACGTCCTTCCTCCTCCGGAGCTGCCCCCATGCCGTCCGCCGTCCTTCGCCCGCGCCTGATGCAGGGCTTCACCCTGGTGGAGCTGATGATCGTGGTGGCGGTGGTTGCGATCCTGGCGACCATCGCCTACCCGAACTATGCCGATCACGTGCGCAAGTCGCGCCGTGCCCAGGCCAAGGCGGACCTGGTCGAATACGCACAGCTGGCCGAGCGGTTCCACACGGTGAACAACACCTACGAGGGCTTCACCTTCCCGGGCGGGGGAGACACGATCAATTCGCCGCGCGAAGGCGGGACCGTCGGTTACACGCTGGGCATGGAGACCACGCAGTCCACGTTCACGCTGACCGCGACCGCCGCCAATGCCCAGGTCAAGGACAAGTGCGGCGACCTGTCGATCAACCAGGCCAACGTGAAGACGGCCGGTGGCGAACTGTCGGAGTGCTGGTAAGACCGGCGTTGCGGTGATGGGGGGCAGGGCGCCGGAGAGTGTTGCACTCCTCATTCGAGGTCAGTACAATGCGCCTCCCCGCCCGAATAGCTCAGCCGGTTAGAGCACTTGACTGTTAATCAGGGGGTCGTTGGTTCGAGTCCAACTTCGGGCGCCAGATACTGCAGAAGCCGCGAGAAATCGCGGCTTCTGCTTTTTGCGTTGCGTGCGGTTCAACACGGTGTCTGCGTGTGGATGCGCTGGCTGCGCGCCCGGCCACTGTTGCTCACCACCAGTTTCGCGTGCAGCCATGGCCCCGCACAGATGCGCAGGGTCAGATTGGCGCCGGGGCTGCGACCGTCCGGCTGGTAATACAGCTGCGGCCGGCCCTGGCTGGATTCGGCGCGCACGGCGATGTCGGTTCGTCCGCGGTGGTGCAGCAGGATGCTCTGCGGCCCAGACGGCGGGCCGCGGCGCTTTCCGCTGCGGTAGAGGATCCAGCCGCGGCTCCAGTCCCGTGCGCAGTGCATGCCGTCGTCGCTGGCACACAGGCCGATCAGCTCGCGCCGATGCAGCGCCTGGCTGCGGGCGGTGGCCAGGGTGGCGTGCAGGGTCAGCCGCAGTGCATCGGCCCGATGCTGCAGCAGCAGGGGCTGAAGCGCGGGCAGTGCCAGCGCCGACAGGATGGCCAGGATGGCCAGGATCAGCAGCATCTCCAGCACATTCAGGCCGCGTTGCAGTCGGATGGGGCGGGGTGGGACGGTCATGGCCCAGCCTCCCGCGGCAGCGTCGCCATGGCCATCGGTACAACGCCCGCTGATCGACCGGCGCCTCCATCAACAGGCCGTCACCAAAGCGGCCGCTATACTCAACCTCCCCGGGACCTGGCAACACCATGAGCGACAGTTTTCAACTCGTCTCGCCGTATTCGCCGGCGGGCGACCAGCCCAGCGCCATTGCCAAGCTGACCAGCAACTTCGAGGCCGGCATCGCCAAGCAGACCCTGCTGGGCGTGACCGGCTCGGGCAAGACCTACACCATCGCCAACGTGATCCAGAACGTGCAGAAGCCGACGCTGATCATGGCGCCGAACAAGACGCTGGCCGCGCAGCTGTATGGTGAGTTCAAGGCGTTCTTCCCGCACAACGCGGTGGAGTACTTCGTCAGCTACTACGATTACTACCAGCCCGAAGCGTACGTGCCGTCGTCGGACACCTTCATCGAGAAGGACAGTTCGATCAACGAGCACATCGAGCAGATGCGGCTGGCGGCAACCAAGACCCTGCTGTCGCGCCCGGATGCGATCGTGGTGGCGACCGTGTCGGCCATCTACGGCCTGGGTGCACCGGAGGACTACCTGTCGCTGCGCCTGATCCTGTCCAAGGGCGAGCGCATCGACCAGCGTGACCTGATCAACCACCTGACCCAGCTGCAGTACACCCGCAACGAGTACGAACTGCAGCGCGGCACGTTCCGCGTGCGCGGCGAGGTGATCGACGTGTTTCCCGCCGAATCGGACAGCGAAGCCCTGCGCATCGAGCTGTTCGATGGGGAGGTGGAAAAGATCACCCTGTTCGATCCGCTCACCGGCGAGACGATGCGCAACCTGATGCGCTTCACGGTCTATCCCAAGACCCACTATGCGACCACCCGCGAGCGGGTGCTGGCCGCGGTGGAGACGATCAAGGTCGAGCTGAAGGAACGGTTGGAGCAGCTGTACGCGCAGAACAAGCTGGTCGAAGCACAGCGGCTGGCCCAGCGCACCCAGTTCGACATCGAGATGATGGCCGAGGTCGGCTTCTGCAACGGCATCGAGAACTACTCGCGCCACCTTACCGGCAAGAACGCCGGCGAGCCGCCACCGACCCTGTTCGACTACCTGCCGCCGGACGCGCTGCTGGTGATCGACGAATCGCACGTGACCATTCCGCAGATCGGCGCCATGTTCAAGGGCGACCGGTCGCGCAAGGAAACCCTGGTCGAATTCGGTTTCCGCCTGCCGTCGGCGCTGGACAACCGGCCGCTGCGTTTCGAAGAGTGGGAGGCACGCTGCCCGCGCAGCATCTATGTGTCGGCGACGCCGGGCCCATACGAGTACCGCGAGGCGGGCGAAGAAATCACCGAGCTGGTGGTGCGCCCGACCGGCCTGATCGATCCGGTGGTGGAGATCCGCCCGGTCGGTACCCAGGTCGATGACCTGATGAGCGAGGCCAATGAACGGATCAAGGCCGGTGACCGCGTGCTGGTCACCACGCTGACCAAGCGCATGGCCGAGAACCTCACCGAGTACCTCACCGAGCACGGCATCCGCGTGCGCTACCTGCACTCGGATGTGGATACGGTCGAGCGCGTGGAGATCATCCGTGACCTGCGCCTGGGCAAGTTCGATGTGCTGGTCGGCATCAACCTGCTGCGCGAAGGCCTGGACATGCCCGAGGTATCGCTGGTGGCGATCCTGGACGCAGACAAGGAAGGCTTCCTGCGATCGACCGGTTCGCTGATCCAGACCATTGGCCGTGCCGCCCGCAACGTCCGCGGCAAGGCGATCCTCTATGCCGACAAGATCACCCGTTCGATGCAGGCGGCGATCGACGAGACCGACCGCCGTCGGTCCAAGCAGGTCGAGTACAACCAGGAGCACGGCATCGTGCCGCGCTCGGTGGCGCGTCCGATCGTCGATGTGCTGGAGGGTGCGCGCTCCGATGCCGCCGAGAAGGAAGCACGCAAGGGCAAGGGCAAAGGCAAAGGCCGGGGCGTGGCGGAAGACGCCGCCGACTACCGCGCGCTCAGTCCGGCGCAGCTGGCGGCCCGGCTCAAGGCGCTGGAGCAGCAGATGTACCAGCACGCCAAGGACCTGGAATTCGAGGATGCCGCCCGTGTCCGCGACCAGATCCGGCAGCTGAAGGAAGCCAGCCTGGGCTGAACGGGACAGCGCGGCTTTTCTTCACAAAAGTATTGCGCTTCCCGGTCAGCGTCCGTAATATACGCGGCCTGCACCGACGCAATCGCGGACCGGCAGACGCACAATCGGGCGGTTAGCTCAGCGGTAGAGCACTACCTTGACATGGTAGGGGTCACAGGTTCGAACCCTGTACCGCCCACCACGAAGTCCCTTCAGCGGGGCGTTCGTGAACAGAAAGCCCGGCCCTGGCGCCGGGTTTTTACGTAGAAGCACCAGCCTTCGGGCTGCATGGAATTCCGGGCGGTTAGCTCAGCGGTAGAGCACTACCTTGACATGGTAGGGGTCACAGGTTCGAACCCTGTACCGCCCACCACCGGTCTCCCGGCATTGCCGGTGCAGCGGTGGAAACAGAATGGCCGGCCCGGTGGGGTCGGCTTTTTTGTTTGCGGTCCCGGCGCTCAGAAGCGGATCATGCTGCACATCCGCACCGGCCGCTCGCTGCGGACCAGGCCCTTGTCCGTCCGGCACTGCCGCACCCGGTCCTCCGCCTGGCTGCGGCAGTCAGGGCACAGCGCGGCCAACATGCTGTCCTTTCCCTTCGCGGCCGTGCAGACCCGCTGCACGTGGGCGGCACGTGCCTCGCTGGCGCGTTCTGGCGACACCGTGCGGCCCGTTGCAGTGACGAAGCGGTAATCGGCGAACGGCTGCGGCAGCGCGCATTCCTGCCGGGTCCGCGACACGAACGCTGCATCGAGCTGCCGGCGCAGCTGCGCGCCCTGGCGGTCACAGGCGTCAACCAGGGAGCGCGATGCGGCGACTGACATCTGCGGGTGCACAAGAACCGGGCGGGTCCGGATCTCGCTGCCGAACGGACAGCAGGCCGCCAGCAGCGCAATGGCAGGCAGCAGCAGTGCGGCGGTGATGATCCGGATCTTCATGGCGCTTCCTTTCGGCAGTGCCCCATGCTGTCAGCAACCGCGCAGCTGCGGATGAATCGCGGCTGCTGCTCAGTGCGCGCCCGACGCGCTGAAACTGATGCGCCGCCGCAGCTGCCAACGGCCCTCCACCCGGTGTGATATCCCCAGGGCTTGGGTGGGGGCGCCCTTGCGTGGATCCACACCACACTCCCATTGCAGCACGCTGTCCTGGCGCAGGCGCAGCTGCAGGCAGGGGCGATTGCTGCTGGCAGTGGCCAGTCCTGCCTGCACCGTCGGGCCCGCATCCACGCCACCGCTGCCGATGCTGGACAGGACGGCATGCAACAGCAGCAGGGCAAGCATCGGCATGGCGCGGTGCTCCGGAGAGGGGAGCCCAGCGTTGCACTGCGGCCGGTGCAACGAAACCGGCATGCGACGAAATGCGGAAAAGCGCGTGCCAAGGCCGCCCAGCCAGGATGAATCGGGGCGGGCAGCGGGCCGGTCCGTGTCCTGTCCGACAAAAAAGGCCGGACCGCCTGCGCGAGACGGTCCGGCCCGGCTGCGTCCGCAGTGACCCTGTTGGCCGGGAAGCCGGGGCTCAGGTCACTGCGCAGGCAGTGTCTTCAGTGGCTCAGAGTGGATCGCAGCAGATGCGGGTGCCGCTGCTGCCGTGGCCGCCGAACATGCACCCGGGCGTATCCACGCAGCCGGGCGCAAAACCGGTCTTGGCCGGCGCGGCAAAGGCCTGGGCGACGCCGAAGGACATGGCGGCAACGACAACGATGCCGGCGATGGACGAGAACAGCTTCTTCTTTCCGATCATGTGTATCTCCTTGGAGTGGCGATGGAACATGAGGTCACCGCATGCGGGGCGGTGTTGAAGCGGAAATCAGTTGGCAACGCAGCAGATGCGCGTGCCACCGGCGCGGCCATTGCCGCCGTACATGCACCCGGGCGTATCGACACAGCCGGGCGCGAAGCCGGTCTTCACCGGGGCCGCGAAGGCCTGCGCAACACCGAATGACATGGCAGCAACGACGATGACACCGGCGACAGACGAGAGCAGCGTTTTCTTCCCGATCATGCGTAACTCCTTCAGTTGGTGTGGCTTCCCGGATTCATGGCATGGGCGACGGCCTGCACGGTCTCTGCGTCGAGCTGGCCGACATGCTTGTAGCGGATGCTGCCATCGGCAGCGAGCACCATCAGCATCGGCGTCAGGGTGGCGCGGTAGCGTTTGGCAACCTCGCCCTGCTGGTCGATGGCAATGGGAAACTGCAGTGCATGCCTGCCGGCATAGTCGGCAAGCGCGTCATACGGTGGCAGGCCTACGCCCACCAGTTCGGCGCTGCCACGCGCGGTAGCGATCTCCTGCAGCTGCGGCAGCGAGGCCAGGCAATAGCGGCAGGCGGTGGAGAAGAAATACAGGATCTGCGGAACCGCGCGCGGGCCACCGATATCGACGTGGGTCTGCTGGGTCGTCCGCAGGGCCAGCGGGTCGGGACGGGCGCCCTCGGCCAGGCCATGGGCATCCAGCTGGGTCTGCTGCAGCTGCGCGGCCATCTGGCCGTTGATCTGGCGCAGCTGGCGGTTCTGCAGGGCGAGGACAACGACCAGGGCAGTCATCAGCAGGACGATTGCCGGAAACAGCACGCGCTTGAGCATCGATCATCCTTGAACGCAGCGTTGAACCGAACATACCGGAATTGGCGGCAGGGTTGTTAAGCTTTTGTATCATCGCGCCGTGGTCGCGCACGCCGCACGCTGGGCGTGGCCGTCCGCAGCGATGCCTACCCACCTCCAGGATGCCGACATGAGTGACCATGCCCCCGTTTCCCGTCCCAACCCGCTGCTCGAACTGCTGTTCGGCGGCAACATGCTGGAGGGCACCTTCAAGGCGGTGCTGTGGGTAGCGCTGCTGTCGGCGGTGCTGGCCTGGGCGACCTACCGCTGAGCCTGCTCAGGCGGCAGTGAACGCCTGGCGCAGGCTGCGCAGCGTCGCCTGCCGATGCTCGGCCGCGCAGGCCTCCCCCATCTCCAGCTCCTGCAGGCGCAGGCCGACCAGGGTCATCGACAGGGCATAGCCGCGTGCGGCGTCGGCGGCGCGCGACAGGCCCAGTGCGCGCCGTGTCAGTGCATCGACATGGTCCATGTCGGGCAGCAGGCCCAGGTAGGCGCGTTCGGCGCTGTCCAGGTCGGGCGCGCGCAGGATCGCGTGGGCATCGGCGGAAGGGGAGGCGGCGGCCATGCAGGATCCTTGTCCGTGGGGGCGGAGGCAGGTGCCGGTGCGGCGTTCGATCAGAACGCGCGCATCAGCGAGATGAAGGCGGATGTCTGGCCGCTGCGGCGTGCCATCGGGCTGTCCTCGACCGCGTCACCGAACCACTGGTTGGCGACCACGCCGGTGGCGCGCCACTTGGGCCCCAGCGGTGTGCTGACGGCGATCTGCAGGCTGGGCGAGGTCGCACTGCCGGGCGCGTAGGCGGCCAGCCCGGAGCGCAGGGCTTCTTCGCCGCTGATGCCGTAGTAGTAGTCGAGCAGGCGCGCGCTGGAATGCACCACGCCCACCCGCGGGACCCAGGTGAAGCGGCCGGCCTGGATCGGGTAGCTGTAGTGCAGGCTCGATTCGACACCGCCGCCGTGTCCGCTCACTTCGCGCTTGACGCTGGCGGCAAGCGCGCCCCAGTCGGCGCTGTATTCGGCGGTGACGCCGGCCATCGCCGACATCTGCCGGCTGTGCAGGCGCCGCAGCTGCGGGTCGTTCACATCGTCGGTCTTGAAACGCAGGGTGTAGGGCGTGACCACTGCCGACAGGCGCAGGCCGTCGGCCTTGTAGAGATGCATGCCCAGCGAGCCGGGGCTGGCGAAGAAGCGCTTGCCCTGCCAGGCCAGCGCCGGCAGCAGCAACGGCTTGTCGTCGTAATGCGCATAGGCACCGGTGGTCGCACCGAAGGTGATGCCGGCCTGGATGCCCGGTGCCTGTTCCTGCGCTCTGGCCAGCAACGGCGTGGAGAGAACGACGGTGCACAGCAGGGGGCGCAGCAGGACAGGGGGCAGTGAGGGCATCGGGGGAGCAGCATTGCAGGAGATGACGCTGCATGCTGCCGCCACAACATTGTCGGAACATTGCGCCGGCGCGGATCCGCCCGGATGCCGCCACGTGCACGCCGCAGGCACTATGATCGGCTCCGTTTCCGGCAGCCGAGTCCCCGATGCGCATCCTCCTGGTCGAAGATGACCCCGATCTTTCGCGGGCCCTGCAATCCGGGCTCGAGCGCCAGGGCGTGGTTGCCGACGCGGTCGGTACGCTGGCCGAGGCAGCGCTGGCGCTGCGCGAGCCGGTGCACCAGCTGCTGCTGCTCGATCGCCAGCTGCCCGACGGCGATGGTGCCCGGTTCGTGGCCACGGCGCGTGCGCTGCGGCCGAACCTGGCGGTCATCATGCTCACCGCCAAGGGCACGCTGAGCGACAAGGTGGAGGGCCTGGATGTCGGCGCGGACGACTACCTGGTCAAGCCGGTGGCCATCGAGGAACTGATGGCGCGCATCCGTGCCGTGTCGCGGCGGCCGTCGGCGATGGTCACACCGCGTCTGCGGCTGGGCCGGCTGGAGTTCGATTTCGAATCGCTGCAGGCGCAGGTGGACGGGCAGCCGGTCGCGCTGCCGCGACGCCAGGTGCTGGTGCTGCAGGCGCTGGCGATGCGCCAGGGGCGCACGGTCACGCGCTCGGCACTGGAAGCGGCGGTGTACGGCTTCGACGATGAGATCCAGTCCAATGCGCTGGACGCGCACATCTCCAAGCTGCGCAAGGCCTTGCAGCAGGCCGATGCGGGCGTCGAGATCCACGTGATCCGCGGCGTCGGTTACCTGCTGGCGGAGGCCTGAGATGGCACGACCGATCCGTTCGATCACCCTCGGCCTGGCCTGGCGCCTGTTCTTGGCGCAGGCGTTCACGGTGCTGTTTGCCGTCGTCGCACTGATCCTGACCTGGGGTGACAAGGACACCTGGGGCATGGACATGTTCATGGCCGAGGACGTCGCCAATGCCGTGCACAGCCGGGAGGGAACGCTGGTGCTGGACGAAGCGCGCTGGCAGAAGCTCGATGCCCGTGCAGGCGGCAACCTGTGGTTTGCCGCCGTGGACGATCGCGGCGCCTGGCTGCAGCGCGGGACGCTGCCGGCCATCCATGCGCCCCTGCTGGCACGGCTGCCCACCCTCGGCGCCTCCGAACTGGGTTCGCTGCTGCCGCCCTACCTGGACGTGGCGCGGGTGATGATCCGCAACGAGGAAGGCCGGCGCATCACCGTGATGGTCGGTGGCGCACCCAAGGGTGGCCTGCTCGATGGCGCGTTGATGGTGCTGCGCCTGATCGGCCTGTGGTTCTTCCTGCCGCTGATCGTGGTCACCCTGCTGGTGATGCCAACGGTGATCCATCGCGCCATGCGCGGTGTGCGCCGGTCGGCGCAGCAGGCGAAGGAGCTGGACATCGGCCAGCCCGGCGCACGCCTGGATGCGCAGCTGGTGTCCACTGAAGTAGCGCCGCTGGTCGAGGCATTCAACGATGCCATCGACAAGGTGCAGCAGGGATACGCGGCGCGCGACAAGTTCCTGGCCGACGCCGCCCACGAGCTGCGGGTGCCGATCGCAGTGGTACAGGCGCGGCTGTCGCAGCTGCCGCAGGGCGAGCTGAAGTCTCAGCTGCTCACCGATGTGGCGCGGCTGGGCAACGTCGCCGAGCACCTGCTCGACCTGCAGCGGCTGGACCGCAACATCGCCGCCCTGCAGCGCGTGGACCTGGCGCACGTCGTGCGTGAAGCCGCCGCCGACCTGGCGCCGCTGGTGGTGGGTGCCGGCTACGGCTTCGAAGTGGATGCACCGGAAACGCCGGTGTGGATCCAGGGCGACGGGCTGGCGCTGGGCCGGGTGATCGCCAACCTGGTGCACAACGCGATCGTGCACGGTGGCGGACGCGGCACCATCTGCGTGCGGCTGGATGCCTTCGGCCTGCTGGAAGTCAGCGACCAGGGCGCCGGCGTGCCGGTGGGCGACCGCGAAGCGATCTTCGAACCGTTCCACCGCCTGCGTGCGGCCGGCAGCGGCAGCGGCCTCGGCCTGCACCTGGTAAAGGAAATCGTGCAGCACCACGGCGGTACCGTCAGCGTCGGTGAAGCGGTCGGCGGCGGCGCCAGCTTCCGGGTCAACTTCCATCGCGGCAGCGTGCGTCGCTCCAGCGGCTGACCGTCGCGTGCGCGCTTGCCTGATGGCGGCAGGCTGCGGCGGCGCGGCAGTCTGTGCCCATGCCTGCCGAGCGCACACCGCCGCCGATGCTGGGCCCGGCGTGTGCCGCCGGCCTGGTCACGGGCGCACTGGCATGCGTGCTGTTGCCGGCGCTGCCGCCGCTATGGCCCTGCGTCGCGGCGGCCGGCCTGGCGGCGTCGGGATGGTTGCTGCGCTGGCGCGGGCGCGGACCCGCTGCGCTGCTGTTCGGCCTGGCCTGGACCGCCTGCCACGGCCACTGGGCGCTGCGGGCACAGCTGCCGGCTGGCGCCGCGGCACAGGAGGTGGTGGTGCGCGGCCGGGTGGTCGACCTGCCCGAAACCGGACCGGACCATACCCGGTTCCTGCTGGACGTGCAGCGTTGCGATGCAATGCCGGCGCTGCAGGGGCGGTTGCTGCAGGTCGGCTGGCACGACCCGTGGCGCGCCGCTGCGGGCGATGGCGCCGCTGATCTGCGCCACCGCGTGCAGGCAGGTGCCCAGTGGCAGCTTGCGCTGCAGGTGCGACCACCGCGCTCGCGCATCAACCCGGGCGGCTCCGATGGCGAACGGCATGCGCTGCTGCGTGGACTGGCCGGCAGCGGCCGCGTACGGGCGGCGGCCGGCGCACGCGAACTGCGCGGTGCACACGGGCTTCCGGCGTGGCGGCAGCGCACCAGCGCGGCGATTGCCGCACAGGTCGCACGCCCGTCGGCGCGCTTCATCCAGGCGCTGGCGCTGGGGGATACGCGCGCCCTGTCGGATGCCGACTGGGCGCAGCTGCGTGCGCTGGGCCTGACCCACCTGATTGCCATTTCCGGCTTCCATGTCGGCCTGGTCGCCGGCGCTGCCGCGCTGCTGTGCGCCGGACTCTGGCGGCTGTGGCCGGGCCTGGCCAGGTACTGGCCACGCCCGCAGGCGGCAGCGTGCGCGGCTGCGCTGGCCGCGGCCGGCTACGCCGTCATCGCCGGCAGCGAGCTGCCGACCGTGCGCACCGCGTTGATGATCGGCGTGGTGGCGCTGGCGCGGGCGGCGCGGCGACCGGTGACGGTGGCCCAGGGATTGTCGCTGGCGGCCTTGGCGATGCTGCTGCCGGCGCCGCTGTCGGTCATGTCGGCGGGGTTCTGGCTCAGCTTCGGCGGCGTGCTGTGGCTGCTCTGGTGCCTGCCGCAGGGGCGGCCGCGGGGCGCGGTGGCGCTGCTGCGGGGCGCGGTGGCGTCGCAGGGCGTGGCCAGCGTCGCCCTGCTGCCGCTGGCCGTGGTCCTGTTCGGTGGCACGGCCCGCCTGGGGCCGTTGCTGAACCTGCCGGTCATTCCGTGGTGGAGCCTGCTGGTGGTGCCGCTGGCCCTGCTGGGCACCGCGCTGCAGGCGCTGCGCGACGGTGCCGGGCAGGGCCCCTGGCGGGCGGCGGCGTGGCTGTTCGACCTCAGCTGGCGGCTGCTGCAGCCGCTGGCCGAGCATCCGCAGGCGATGTGGTGGCTGGCGCAGGCCCCGCTCTGGGCGTTGCCGGCGGCGCTGCTGGGGGTGTTCTGGTGGCTGCTGCCGCGCGGCGCGGGCGGTGTGCTGGAGGGGACACTGTTGTGCCTGCCGCTGCTGTGGCCGGCGCGCCCGGCGCCTGCGCAGGGGGAGGTGGAACTGCTGGTGCATGACGTCGGCCAGGGCGCGGCCGTGCTGGTGCGGACCGCCCGCCATGCGCTGTGGTACGACGTCGGCCCGCCGATGGCCGGGCAGGGCGACGAACGGGTGCTGGTGCCGGCCCTGCGCGCGCTGGGACAGGCGGCGCCCGGGCGGGTGCTGATCAGCCACGATCATCTGGACCACAGCGGCAACCTGGCTGCGTTGCAGCGCCGGTTGCCGGGCCTGGAGGTGCTGGCGCCGCCGGGCGCCATGATCGCCGGGGCCGGCCACTGCCATCGCGGGCTGCGCTGGCAGTGGGACGGGGTCGATTTCCAGGTGCTGCACCCTGCGCCGGATGACCGCGTCGATGGCAACGAGTCCAGCTGCGTGCTGCGGATCGCCGCGGCCAACGGGGTGGCGCTGCTGCCCGGCGACATCGGCCGGCACGGTGAGCAGGCGCTGCTGCAGCAGGGCGCCGCCGCGCTGCGCGCGGACGTGGTGCTGGTGCCGCACCACGGCAGTGGCGGCAGCTCCACGGCGGATTGGGTGCGCGCGGTGGCGCCGCGGCTGGCGCTGGTCTCGGCCGGGCACCAGAACCGGTTCGGCCACCCGAAACGTGACGTGGTCCAGCGCTGGCGCGCGGTCGGGGCCGAAGTGCTGTCCACCGCCGATGCCGGGGCGATCCGCGTATGGCTTGGCGCGCAAGGGCTGCAGGTGCGTGAACAGCGCATCCATGCGGCTGGATGGTGGGATGCCGCTGGGCGGGCGCGGTCGGCTGCTATCCTATCGCCGATCGAACAAGCGGCCGCTGGGCCGGAGGGTTGAAACGTGTGGGAACTGGTCAAGGCCGGTGGCTGGCCGATGGTGCCGCTGCTGCTGTTGGGCGTACTGGCTTTGGCGATCGTCCTGGAGCGTTTCTGGTCCCTGCGGCGTAACGAGGTGCTGCCGCCCGGGCTGGGCCAGGAAGTGCGCAACTGGGCCGCACGCGGCAAGCTCGACCCGGCGCACCTGCAGACCCTGCGTTCCAACTCGCCGCTGGGCGCACTGCTGGCTGCCGCACTGGAAGCGCGCAATCGTCCGCGCGACCAGATCCGTGAGCGCATCGAAGACACCGGTCGCCATCTGGTGCACCGCATGGAGCGCTTCCTCAATGCGCTGGGCACGATCGCTTCGGCCGGCCCGCTGCTGGGCCTGCTCGGTACCGTGGTCGGCATGATCCAGATGTTCCTCGGCATCCTCGACCATGGCGTGGGCGACGTGAACCAGCTGGCCGGCGGCATCGGCAAGGCGCTGGTGTGCACCGCCACCGGCATGATCGTGGCGATTCCGGCGCTGATGTTCCATCGCTACTTCAAGGGCCGCATCCACGGCTACGTCGTGGAGATGGAGCAGGAGGCCAGTGCGCTGCTGGACACGCTGGATGGTCGCCCGGGGGTGATGAACCCGGCACCGGCCGCGCGCGCCGCCTCCGCCGCCACGGCAAAGGCCTGATCGATGCGTATCGGCAACGACCGGTCCCAGGATGAACCGCATATCGACCTGGTGCCGCTGATCGACGTCATCCTGGTGCTGATCATCTTCTTCGTGGTCACCACCACGTTCGACGCGCGCTCGACCCTGCAGGTGCAGCTGCCGACCGCCAGCGAGCAGCAGACCCATGAACCGCCGCGCTCGCTGAGCGTGCTGATCAACGCGGACGGTCGCTACTTCGTCAATGACCAGGAAGTGCTGCGCAGTGATGTCGAATCGGTCAAGCAGACGATCGCCGCCGTTGCCGGCAGTGATCGCGAACAGACCGTGCTGCTGCGCGCCGACGCACGCACTCCCTACCAGGCCGTGGTCACCGCGCAGGATGCGCTGGGCCAGCTCGGCTTCCGTCGTATCGCCATTGCAACAGCGCCAGAGGTGCGTCCATGAGTTCCCATCACGCGCCGGTGTGGCCGATCTACAAACGACTGCTGGGCTACACCCGGGCCTATTGGGTGTTCATGGTGGCCGCGGTGATCGCCATGGTGGTCGAAGCGCTGGCCGGCTACCACTTCACCAAGCTGATGGAGCCGCTGGTCAACGAGGGCTTCGTCGACCCGCAGCCGCGTGCGGCGGTGGTGCTGCCGCTGACCATTCTTGGCCTGTTCCTGATGCGCAGCCTGGCGACCTGGGTCAGTGACTACACGCTGGCCCGCACCGGCCGCAGCGTGGTGCGCGATCTGCGCGAGCAGGTGCTGCAGAAGTACCTGCACCTGCCGTCCTCGCATTTCGACAGCGAAGCCACCCCGGTGATGGTCAGCCGCCTGAACTTCGATACCGAGCAGGTCACCCAGGCCAGCGCCGATGCGCTCAAGACCATCGTGGCCGACACCCTGACCATCATTGCGATGCTGGTGGTGATGCTGCAGATGAGCGTCAAGGTCACCCTCGCGATGCTGCTGGTGGTGCCGCTGATCGGCGGCATCGTGTCCTACGTGGGCAAGCGCTACCGGCGCATCAGCCGCGGTATCCAGGACGGCATGGGCACCATGGCGCAGACCGCCGAGCAGTCGCTGGCCGCGCAGCAGGAAGTGAAGGTTCACGGCACCCAGCAGCACGAGATCTCGCGCTACTCGCGCCTGGCCAACCGCATGCTGGCGCTGAACATGAAGGTGGAAGTCACCCGTGCCGCCGCCTCCAGCGTGGTGCAGTTCCTGGCCGCGCTCGCGCTGGCGGTGATCGTATGGGTATCGACCCGCGAAGCCCTTGCCGGCAAGCTCAACGCAGGCCAGTTCATGGGGCTGATGACCTCGATGATGGCCATCATTCCCTCGCTGCGCCGCCTGACCAGCGTGCAGACCTCCATCTCGCGCGGTGTGGCCGCCGCCGAGCGCCTGTTCGGCATCATCGACATGCCGGTCGAGCGTGACGAAGGCCGGCACAGCGTACAGCGCGTGCGCGGCGAGCTGGCCTTCGAGCACGTCATGCTGCGTTACCGCGAAGACAGCGGCATCGCCCTGGACGACATCAGCTTCGTGGCCCGGCCCGGCACGGTGACCGCCATCGTCGGCCGTTCCGGCAGCGGCAAGACCAGCCTGATCCGGCTGGTGCCGCGCTTCTACGAGCCCAACGGTGGCCGCATCCTGCTCGATGGCGTCGCCCTGGACGACTACCCGCTGGCCGACCTGCGCCGGCAGGTGGCCATCGTCGGCCAGAAGGTGATGCTGTTCGATGACACCATTGCCGCCAACATCGCCTATGGCATGGACGCCACCGACGAACAGATCCGCGCGGCGGCCGAAGCGGCCAATGCCTGGGAGTTCATCGCGCGCATGCCGCAGCAGCTGCAGACGCCGGTGGGCGAGAACGGTGCGCTGCTGTCCGGTGGCCAGCGCCAGCGCCTGGCGATCGCGCGGGCGATCCTGCGCGACGCCCCCATCCTGATCCTGGACGAAGCCACCGCCGCGCTGGACAACGAATCCGAACGGCTGGTGCAGGATGCCCTGCAGCGCCTGATGCCCGAGCGCACCACGCTGGTGATCGCGCACCGCCTGTCCACCATCGAACATGCCGACCAGGTGCTGGTGATGGACCATGGCCGCATCGTTGAACGTGGCACCCACCAGGAACTTCTGGCGATGGGCGGCCTGTACCAGCACCTGCACAACATGCAGTTCCGCGAAAGGCAGGACTGATGGCGGGCAAGGGTACCCAGACACCGCCGTACTGGTATGACGGCAGCCCGGTTCCGTGGCCGATGCGGCTGCTGGCGCCACTGTATGCCGGGGTTACCGCGCTGCGCCGGCGCCTGTACCGCCGTGGCTGGCGCAAGCGCCATGCGCTGCCGGTACCGGTCATCGTGGTCGGCAACATCACCGCCGGGGGCACCGGCAAGACCCCGCTCACCATCGCCCTGGTCGAGCGCCTGCGGGCTGCCGGCTGGAAACCGGGTGTGGCCAGCCGGGGCTATGGCCGCGAGGATGCCGACACGCCGCTGTGGGTGAAGGCCGATACGCCCACCGCCAAGGGCGGTGACGAGCCGGTGCTGATTGCCTGGAAGACCGGCGTGCCGGTCAGGGTGGACCGCGATCGGGTGGCGGCCGGCAAGGCGCTGATCGAGGCCGGCTGCGATGTGATCGTCTGCGACGATGGCCTGCAGCACTACCGGCTGGCACGCGATATCGAGATCGAAGTGGTCGATGCCCAGCGTCGCTACGGCAACGGCCTGATGATTCCGGCCGGCCCGCTGCGCGAGCCGGTCAGCCGTGCCGCTGAATGTGATTTCCGCGTGGTCAATCTCGGCCAGGCCGACGAAGACAGTGCAGCCCAGGCCTGCGGATTCGGGCAGTGGCCGATGGCCCTGCACATCGACAGTGCGCAGCCACTGGCCGGCGGCCGTGCGCGCCCGCTGGCGTACTTCAAGGGCCAGCGCGTGCACGCCGTGGCCGGCATCGCCCACCCGCAGCGCTTCTTCGACATGCTGCGCGCGCGCGGCATCGGCGTGGTGCCGCATGCGTTCGCCGACCACCAGGCCTACCAGCCGCAGGACCTGGCGTTCGGCAGCCAGCTGCCGGTGCTGATGACCGAGAAGGACGCGGTGAAGTGCCGCGCGTTCGGCAACGACTGGCATTACGCGGTGCCGCTGCGCGCAGAGATGCCTGCTGCGTTCTGGGTCGCGCTGACCGACCGCCTGGACAAGCTGCGACCGAACTGAGCGGCCGCGCGGCGCTTGCAAAACCACGCCGCCGGCCGCATTCCTGCTGTATCGCGCCTGCCGAGTACGCCCGCATGACCGAATTCGTTGTTGCCATCCCGGCCCGCTATGCCGCATCGCGGCTGCCGGGCAAGCCGCTGCGCCTGCTGGGCGGGGAGCCGCTGGTGCTGCACGTGGCGCGCCGCGCGCTGCAGGCCGGTGCCCGTGAGGTCTGGGTCGCCACCGATGATCCGCGCATTGCCGATGCGCTGGCAGGCCTGGCCGAAGTGAACGTGGCCATGACGGCCGCGTCCCACGCATCGGGCACCGATCGGCTGGCCGAATGCGCGCGCAGCGCCGGCTGGGCCGACGACACCGTGGTGGTCAACCTGCAGGGCGACGAACCGTTCGCACCGGCCGCCGGCATCCGCGCGGTGGCCGAGGCGCTGCTGGCCGGCACGGCGCCGATGTCGACCCTGGCCACGCCGGTCGAGGATGCGCGTACGCTGTTCGACCCCAACGTGGTCAAGCTGGTGCGCAACGTGCGCAACGAGGCCATGTACTTCAGCCGGGCCCCCATCGCCTGGCATCGCGATGGCTTCGCGCAGGGCCGCGATCACCTGCCCGACGGCCACCAGTGGCTGCGCCACATCGGCATCTATGGCTACCGCGCCGGCTTCCTGCAGCAGTTCGCCGCAATGCCGCCGGGCCAGCTGGAGCGGGTGGAATCGCTGGAGCAGCTGCGCGTGCTTGAAGCCGGGTTCCCGATCAGCGTGGCGATCACGCCCGAAGCCTTCCCGCCGGGCATCGATACGCCGGAGGATCTGCAGCGCGCCGAGACCCTGCTGCGGGCGATGGCCGCGCGATGAAGCTGCTGCTGGTCTGCCTGGGCAACATCTGCCGCTCGCCGATGGCCGAAGGTGCGCTGCGTGCGCGCCTGGAGGCCTCTGCCTTGGCCGGACGCGTGCAGATCGACTCGGCTGGCACCGGGGACTGGCACGTGGGGCAGCCGCCGGACCGGCGCGCCGTCGCCTGCGCGGCCGGGCATGGCGTGGACATCGCCGGCCTGCGCGCGCGGCAGCTGCAGGCGGCCGATTTCGAACGGTTCGACTGGATCCTGTGCGCCGACGAGGCCAACCTGCGTGATGCCGGCCGTCTGGCCACGGCGACCCAGCGCGGACGCCTGGCCCTGTACCTGCCGTGGTCGGGCGGGCAGGGCGGTCAGGCCATCCCCGATCCCTATACCGGCGGCCGGGACCATTTCGAGCAGGTCTGGTCGCTGGTCGACGCAGCGGCAGAACGTGCGGTGGCACGCCTGTTGCATGACGCCGACTCCGGCATAATCGGGTCATGAACGTCCAGCCCGTCCCGGACCTGCCCGAGTTCGCCACGTGGCTCAACGCCACGCCCTCCACCCTGACCGAACTGCGCGGTCGGCCGGTGGCATTGCTGTTCGTCAATGCCGCCTCGGCCTGGAGCGCGCAACGCCTGGCCGAGTTCGGCCAATGGCTGTCGCGTCACCCCGGCAAGCTGCAGCCCCTGGTGCTGCAGGTGCCGCGTTTCGACTTCGAGCGTGAGGCCGCTGCCGCGCTGAAACTGTTGCGCCGGCAGGGCTTGAGCATGCCGCTGCTGCTGGATGCGGACTGGGACGGGTGGCGCCGCTTCGGCGTGACCGCCTGGCCGACCCTGGTGCTGCTGGATGCGCAGGGGCGCGAGCAGCAGCGGCTGGTCGGCCTGGGCGCTGCCGGGGAGCTGGAACGGGCGTTGAACGCGCTCTGCGAAGGCACGCCGTCGGCCCCGGCGCGCGGTGGCAACGAACTGCACCCGGAGCCGCGGCAGGCGCTGCGCTTCCCTCTGGGGCTGGCGGTGAGCCAGGAGCGCCTGTACATCGCCGACAGTGGCCACCACCGCATCCTGGAATGCAGTCACGGCGGCCGCGTGCTGCGCCAGTTCGGCCTGGGCACCGCCGACTTCATGGATGGCACCCTCGCCGAAGCCGCGTTCCACCGGCCGCAGGCGCTGGCGCTGGAGCGCGAGGCGCTGTACGTCGCCGACACCGGCAACCATGCCGTGCGCCGGGTCAATCTGCTGACCGGCCAGGTCGATACCCTGTGCGGCAATGGCCGGCCCGGTGCACCGGTCGAAGGGCCGCTGGCCCAGCCCCGGCAGGTATCGCTGGACCATCCGGTCGGCCTGGCCATCGCCGACAACCAGCTGCATATCGCCATGGCCGGTGACAACCGTATCTGGAGCTATCACCTCGGCCAGCGCAGCCTGCAGTGGCGCGCCGGCAGCGGTGCACTGGATGAGCGCGACGGCAGCGGCCACCTGGCGGCGTTCGCGCAGCCCACCTCGCTGGCCGTGGTACAGCAGGTGCTGTACGTGGCCGATGCGCTGGGCTCATCGATCCGCGCGCTGCAGCTGCGCGGCGATCTGGTGCAGACCCTGGTCGGGCAGGGGCCGTGGCGCTTCGGCGATGCCGATGGCCCGCGCGCGCAGGCCAGCCTGCAGTTCCCGCAGGCCATCGCGCTGAGCCCGGATGCGCCGTTGCTGTGGATTGCCGATGCCGGCAACGGTCGCCTGCGCACGCTGCGTCTGGGCGGGGGCGAGCTGACCACCCAGCCACTGCCGCGGCGGTTGCACGGTCCGGCCGGGCTGGCCGTCGGTGCCAGCGCGGTCTGGATCGCCGAGACCGATGCCCACGCCGTACTGCGTTTCGACCCGGACAGCGGCGTACTCAGCGAAGTGCCGATCAGCGAATGACCGCAGTTCCCGTCCCGGCCTTCGATGGCAAGGCCTTCGCGGCCCAGTTGAGTACCGCGCCCGGGGTGTACCGCATGTACGCCGCCGATGACACCCTGCTGTATGTGGGCAAGGCGCGCGCGCTGCGCAACCGGGTGGGCAGCTACTTCAATGGCAGCCCGAAGAACGCGCGCATCATGTCGATGCTGTCGCAGATCGTGCGCATGGACGTGACGGTCACCCGCTCCGAAGCCGAAGCGCTGCTGCTGGAAAACCAGCTGATCAAATCGCTGTCGCCGCGCTACAACGTGTCCCTGCGCGACGACAAGACCTATCCGCATGTGCTGCTGACCCGCGAAGAATGGCCGCGGATCGCGCTGCACCGTGGGCCGCGTGCGATTCCTGGCCGCTACTTCGGGCCGTATCCAGGCGTCACTGCGGTACGCGAGACGCTGAACCTGATGCACAAGCTGTTCAAGCTGCGCAGCTGCGAAGACAGCGTGTTCCGCAACCGTTCGCGGCCCTGCCTGCAGTACCAGATCGGTCGCTGCAGTGCGCCCTGCGTCGAGCTGGTGCCGCCGGCGGAGTATGCCGAATCGGTGCGCCGTGCCGCGCTGTTCCTGGAAGGCAAGAGCGACGAGCTGACCCGCGAGCTGGGCGAGCAGATGCAGGCTGCCAGCGAGGCACTGGAATTCGAGCAGGCGGCGCGCCTGCGCGACCTGATCACCTCGCTGCGCAGCATGCAGACCCGCCAGTACGTGGATGGGCGTGCCGCCGACCTGGATGTGCTGGCGGTGGCCATGCAGGGTTCGCAGGCCTGCGTGATGCTGCTGGCGTTCCGCGATGGCCGCAACCTGGGCACGCGCCCGTTCTATCCGCGCACCAATGGCGAGGAGAGTGCGGATGAAGTGCTGGCGGCATTCGTCTCGCAGTACTACATCGAATTCGAGCCGCCGCGCGAGATCCTGCTGGACCGCGAGATTCCCGACGCCGACCTGATCGGCTCGGCGCTGTCCGCCTCGGCCGAGCGCAAGGTACTGCTGAAATGGAACGTGCGCGGCGAACGCGCAGGGTACGTCGAGCTGGCCAGCCGCAATGCCCAGTTGACCCTGGCCACCGAACTCAACAGCCGCAACGCACAGCACGCGCGCAGCGAAGCCCTGCGCGCGATGCTCGGGCTGGCCGAGCCGGTCAAGCGGGTGGAATGCTTCGATATCAGCCACACGATGGGCGAGGCCACGGTGGCCTCGTGCGTGGTGTTCGATGCTGCCGGCCCGGTGCGTGCGCAGTACCGCCGCTTCAACATCAGCGGCATCGAACCGGGCGATGACTACGCCGCCATGCGCCAGGCGATCGACCGCCGCTTCCGTCGTGCGGTGGAAGAGCAGGGTGTGCTGCCGGATGTGCTGCTGATCGACGGTGGCGCCGGCCAGCTGGCGCAGGCCCAGGCCGCGCTGGCCGACCTCGGCGTCGAGGGCGTGCTGCTGGTGGGCGTGGCCAAGGGCGTGGAGCGGCGTGCCGGCCACGAAGCGCTGGTGATGCCCGATGGTCGCGAGCTGCGCCCGGGCGCGGCCGACCCGGCACTGCAGTTCATCCAGCAGGTGCGCGACGAGGCGCACCGGTTCGCCATCACCGGCCACCGCGGGCGCCGGCAGAAGGCACGGATGACCAGCAAGCTGGAAGACATTCCAGGCATCGGCCCGCGCCGGCGTGCCAGCCTGCTCAAGCATTTCGGCGGCCTGGTCGGGCTGAAAGCCGCCGGTGAAGCGGAAATTGCCAAGGTGGAAGGCATCAATGACGCCCTCGCGGCACGCATCTACGCTAACCTGCACGGGTTGGCCACGCCCGATCCGGCCGAGTAGAGAGAGAAACCAGCAGCATGACGTTGACCCTGCCCACCTGGCTGACCTTGTTGCGGATCGTGATGATCCCGGTGCTGGTGCTGGTGTTCTACCTGCCCTACACCTGGACCAATTTCGCGTCGGCGGCGATCTTCGGCCTGGCCGCGATCACCGACTGGCTCGACGGCTGGATCGCCCGCCGTTACCAGCTGGAATCGGCCTTTGGCGCTTTCCTCGATCCGGTTGCGGACAAGCTGATGGTGGCAGTGGCATTGTTCCTGATCGTGCAGGGCCACCCCACGCCGTGGATGGCGTTCTGGGCGGCGGTGATCGTCGGCCGCGAGATCGCGGTGTCGGCGCTGCGCGAGTGGATGGCCGAGCTGGGCCAGCGCGCCAAGGTGCGGGTGGCGATGATCGGCAAGGTGAAAACCACCGCGCAGATGGTCGCGTTGTTGTGCCTGCTGTATTCGGTGGCGCCGAACGTGCCGGTGGAGGACATCTGGATGGGCCCGCCGGTGTTCCATATCGGCGACTGGACCCTGGCCATCGCCGCGGTGCTGACCCTGTGGTCGGGCCTGCAGTATCTGCATGCCGCCTGGCCGAGCCTGCGCGCAGACGAGCGTGCCGCACGCGAGCGTTCGCGGCAGAAGAAGCTGGGCAACTGAGAACCGGGGGCGGCCTGAAAAAACCGCTTGACGTCATTCCTGGAACAGGTAGAATTTCGCCTCCCAAGCGGGAATAGCTCAGTTGGTAGAGCGCAACCTTGCCAAGGTTGAGGTCGCGAGTTCGAGTCTCGTTTCCCGCTCCAGATTCAAGAAAAACGCTCCCGCAAGGGAGCGTTTTTCGTATGCGTGGACGTTTCCACGACGATCAATCATCGTCCTGCGCCGACGACCGCGAGCGCATGCCGGTGATGCGCGCTTCCTCGCGCGCCACCTGACGATCGGCAAACCAGTCCTGCACATCGCCTTCGAAGCTCGCCGGGCGCCCTTTGCCCTGCACGCCCTCGGCGATCGACGCCAGGCTGGAACGCGCCAGTTCTTCGCGCATGGCCTTCTGCGCATTGA
The DNA here is from genome assembly GCF_030549525.1 of Stenotrophomonas sp. 704A1. Lineage (NCBI taxonomy): Bacteria > Pseudomonadati > Pseudomonadota > Gammaproteobacteria > Lysobacterales > Lysobacteraceae > Stenotrophomonas > Stenotrophomonas tuberculopleuritidis. Next base: position 1,609,758 of record NZ_CP130831.1, read on the forward strand.
GCATCACCGCGTGGATACCGCACACGCCACGGTTGGCCCATCGCGGCGGACTGCCGTCGAACAGCGCACAGCGCCCGCGGATTTCCTGGCAATCGAACAGCGCCTTCTGCCCCTCCACGGCATCGACCACATCCAACACGCTGATGTCCTCGGGCGCACGCGCCAACTGGTAACCGCCGCGGATGCCGCCGGTGGACTCGACGATTCCCGCCTTCTCCAGTTTCGGAAAAATCTTCGCCATGAAGGCGGCCGGCACCCCCTGCAGTTCGGCCAGGTCTCGACTGCTGGGTCGCTGCTCCAGCGGCGGGAGCAACCAGAGCAGGCAGTGCAGGGCGTACTCGACGCCCGTTCCGATGTGGGCCATGGGACCGGTCCAGAAAAATATAACGCGGACTATAGGGGCCTGAGTTACCGGCCGCAAGCCGCCTGCGCGTCGCGCAGGGCCTTGATTTCATTGGCGTTGTGGTGGTCATGCGGCTGCGGGGCAGGGCTGCTGGCCTGCACGCCGGCGCCCTGTTGCGCTTGCACCGTATAACGCGGACTCATATGATCCGCGTTATGTGCTGCGCAGGCGCAGCACATCACCCCGCCCATGGCGCCCGCGCACCAGGGCGCCTGAGCCCCCCGATTCCCATAAGGATTTCTTCCGTGTCCCAACGCATTCTTGTCATCGGCGCCGGCTTTGCCGGCATGTGGAGCGCGCTCGCCGCCGCCCGTCTTCTCGACCAGGCCGCGCGCCGTGACGTGGAGATCGTGCTGGTCGCGCCGGCGCCGGAGCTGCATGTCCGCCCACGCCTGTACGAAAAGGGGCCGGAGCGCATGAAAGCGCCGCTGCAGGCCATCTTCGATGCGGTCGGCGTGCGCTATCTCGCCGGGCGCGTCGAACACATCGACGTCGCCAGCCGGCAGGTACAGGTGGCCGGCACCGGCGCCGATGCCGCAGTGCAGACGCTGCACTACGATCGCCTGGTGCTGGCGGCCGGCAGCCGCCTGAACTGCCCGCCGATTCCCGGCCTGCAGCAGCACGCGTTCAATGTCGACCAGATCGCCGATGCAGCGCGCCTGCAGGCGCATGTGGAAGCGCTTGCCGCCCGCCCGCAGAGTGCTGCCCGCAATACGGTGGTGATCGCAGGCGCAGGCTTCACCGGCATCGAAACCGCAGCGGAGATGCCGGCGCGCCTGCGCGAGGTGCTCGGTGCCGATGCGGCGGTGAACGTCATCATGGTCGAGCGTGCCGATGCGCTGGGCCCGGACCTGGGAGAGGGGCCGCGCCCGCTCATCACCCAGGCCCTGACCGAACTCGGTGTGTCCTGGCGCCTGGGCTCCGGCGTAGCCCGCGTGGACGCCGACGGTGTGACGCTGGACAACGGCGAACGCATCGAAGCGGCTACCGTCGTCTGGACTGCAGGCGCGCGCGCCAGTGCCTTGGCTGCACAGATTCCCGGCCAGCACGATGCCGTCGGTCGGCTGTATGTGGACCGTACCCTCAAGGCGAAGGGGGTGGACGCGGTGTTCGCCACCGGTGACTGCGCACATGCCGCGACCGATGACGAGGGCAACGTGGCGATGATGTCCTGCCAGCACGCGATGAACCTGGGACGCTCCGCCGGGCATAACGCTGCCGCTGACCTGATCGGGGAATCGATGATTCCGTACGCGCAGCCCAAGTACGTGACATGCCTGGATCTGGGGCCGTGGGGCGCCGTCTACACCGAAGGCTGGGATCGCCAGGTGGTGCTGTCCGGTGCCGAGGCCAAGGCGCTCAAGACCCGCATCAACACCGAATGGATCTATCCGCCCACCGGTGAGCGCGCGGAGATCCTGGCCTCGGCTGATCCCCTTCGGATTGTGGTTGCCTGACAGCACGCGGCGAAACCCGCAGCAGTGCCGGAACGGCGCTGTTGCTGGAGCCCACTCAATGCGGTGCCGGTCCCCGGCACCGACGGCTTCATCCCCACTTCACCGCCACCCCATCGACCCGCCACGCGAGGGTTTGAAGCTGCATTACCGATCCGCCAAGGTGTGCCGCGATGCCTCATCCACCCTCCGCCTACGAGCACGACGTGGTCATCGTCGGCGCCAGCTTCGCCGGTGCCGCCTGCGCGCTGGCGGCCGCCCAGTACGGCCTGCGCGTCTGCGTGCTCGAACGCAAGGCCGACCCCGGCGAGCGCCTGCACACCACCGGCATCGTGGTGAAGGAGGCGATGGAGCAGACCTGGCTGGGGCGCATGCCTGAACATCTCGTGCAACGCGTCGCGAACGTGCGCCTGTATGCGCCGAACCTGCGCAGCGTGCTGCTGGCCGCCCCTGGCTATTACTTCCTCACCACCGATACGCCGAACCTGATGCGCTGGCTGGCCAGCGAACTGCGCGCGAACGGTGTCGACCTTCGCCTGCAGCAGTCGTTCACCGATGCCCATCGCAGGGGTGATGGCTGGCAGGTGGAAGGAACAGGGCGATGCGCCTATCTGGTCGGGGCCGACGGTGCGCGTTCGCGCGTGGCGCAGCGCACCGGCCTGGGCCAGGTGCGCGACACCCTTTATGGCGTCGAGCGCGAGTTCAATGGCCTGCAGTTGCCACAGGGGGATGCGCTGCACTGCTTCGTCAGCAAGCGTTATGCACCGGGCTACATCGGGTGGGTCGCGCAGAATCCTACGGGTGTGCAGGTCGGGCTCGCCCTGCGCCATGATCCGATGCAGGCGCGGGTGCCGGACATCGATGGCTTCATCGCGCATGTGCGCGACGTCGTCGGCATCGCACCGTCCTTGCAGCCGTCGTCCACCCGCGCCGGGCTGGTGCCCTGCGGCCTGCCGGATGGCCCGATCACCGGCCACCGCCTGGTCCTGACAGGGGATGCGGCCGGCATCGTCTCACCACTGTCCGCCGGAGGCATCCATTCCTCGTGGCGGCATGGCTGGGCGGTCGGCGAGGCGATTGCCCGCCATCTGCGCGGCCGAGGACCGGACACCGAACGGGTGGCGCGGCAGGCCGCCCCGGCCTTCCACGGCAAGCGCCTGCTGCGCTGGGCGATGGATCAACTGCAGGCCGATTGGCCGCTCAATGCGCTGGTGCACACGGCCGCCACGCGGCGCATCGCCGAGCAGATCTACTTCCACCGCCGCGGCGTGCGCGCGTGAGAGCGCCGGGTCGGGCAGCTGAACGCTGCCCCGCCGGGCGGGTGAAAAATCCGGTTGACGCCGTGCAGCAATATCGACACAATGGCGCTCCTTCGACGCAGGTCGGACGGAATCTGCGGGAATAGCTCAGTTGGTAGAGCGCAACCTTGCCAAGGTTGAGGTCGCGAGTTCGAGTCTCGTTTCCCGCTCCAGATCAGGAAGAACGCTCCCGCAAGGGGGCGTTTTTCGTTTGCGTTTCCGCACGGCTGCGAAGCGCCTGCCAGAGGGTGATCGACGACACCGTCCACAGGGCCAGGAACAGGCTCAGATCCAGCAGCAGCAACCACAGCAGGTGCGTGCCGTAGACCGGCGATTGATGCATCGCGCCCATCGCCATCGGTAGCGACCACGCCATCAGCAGCCCGAAAGCAATCAACAGGCGCAGCCAGAGCCGGCGCCATCGCCAGGGGCGCACGATCCAGGTGACAGCAGCGATTTCGACCGTGCTCACAAGGGCAAAGACCGCAACCGCGCCGATGGGATAGGGCTGCACGTCGCCGGGTTCGCGCCAGCGCTGCATCCAGTAGTCGGTCTGCGTGCCGGCATGAATCAGCGCGGCCATCACCGCCAGCCAGATCACGGCTGCCGCCAGGCAGTACCCGCGGATGCTGCGATCACTCATGCGTCGGGCTCCTTGCGTGCTGCGGGCGGTGGTGTGCGTGGCGAAGCGCATGCTGGCGGTGATCGGGGCAGGGTACCGAGCGCTCAGGGCCCGGATCGCGCTGCGTGAAGACTGTTGACGGCGTGAAGGAATTTGGACACAATAGCGCTCCTTCGACGCAGGTCGGGGAATCTGCGGGAATAGCTCAGTTGGTAGAGCGCAACCTTGCCAAGGTTGAGGTCGCGAGTTCGAGTCTCGTTTCCCGCTCCAGATAGTGATCTACAGACTTCTACTGACGTCTGTAAGTCGTTGAAAAGAGGGGCTTTGGCCCCTTTTTTCATTCCAGCGAGCGCCACGGAAATCCACCCACAGCTACCGTTTTTGAGTGACCAATTGAGGCACAAGAATACGGTTGGGACGGCTACCGGATAGTTGCTGGGGCTGAGCGGGAACCATGACGAGCATTAGGCCTAAGTCATAACTTAGGAGCCTCGAAATGGCACTCTCTGATCTGACAGTCCGGCAGGCAAGAACCACCGGCAAGCGCTACACCCTCTCCGATAACGACTGCCTGGGCCTGATGGTCTCTGCCGCAGGCGGCAAGTCGTGGATCTTCCGATACTACTGGCTGGGCAAGCAAAAGCGCATGTCCCTGGGTGGCTATCCCGCCCTCAGTCTGCGCGAGGCCCGCGCCGAGCGGGACAAGGCTCAGGTTCTGCTCGCCAAGGGCATTGATCCCCAAATCGAACGCGACCAGCGCCGGCACGCGGCCAAGCTGGCGGGCGAATACACCTTCAAGAACGTCTTCGATGCTTGGGTCGAGCATCGCCGCAAGGAACTCAAGGAAGGCCGTCAGAGCACGCTTTCGCAGATCCTGCGCATCTTCAACAAGGACGTGCTGCCTACCCTGGGGAAGATGTCGATCTACGACATTCGACGGCCCCAGCTCGTGGGCGTCGTGGCGGCGATCGAGAAACGCAAGGCGTTCACCACCGCCGAGAAGGTCCGCACCTGGTTCAACCAGATGTTCCGCTATGCCCTGGTCATCGCCGAAGGGCTGGAAGTCAATCCGGCCGCGGACCTGGACGTGGTGGCCGAGCCCAAGCCCCCGGTGGCCCACAACCCCTATCTGCACCTGCCCGAGCTGCCCGAGTTCCTTCAGAAGCTCCGGCGCTACAACCCCCGGGGCTGGCAGACCCAGCTTGGCGTCCGGCTGCTGTTCCTGACGGGGGTGCGCACGGGCGAGTTGCGCCTGGCCGAGCCTGAGCAATTCGACCTCGACCGCGGCTTGTGGATCATCCCGCCGCAGGTCGTCAAGCAACTCCAGGACGAAATGCGCAAGGCCGGCAAGCGGCCGCAGGACGTGCCGCCCTACATCGTGCCCCTGTCCCTGCAGGCCATCGAGATCGTGCGCTATCTCCTGGGCGTGATGCGTCCAGCGCAGAAGTACCTGCTGTCGCATCGCAGCGAACTCAAGAAGCGCATCAGCGAGAACACCCTCAACAAGGCCGTGCAGCTCATGGGCTACGAGGGGCGCCTGACCGGCCACGGCATCCGCGGCACCATCTCGACCGCGCTCAACGAGATCGGATACCCGAAGATTTGGGTGGACGCTCAGCTTTCGCACTCCGACCCCAACAAGGTGAGTTCGGCCTACAACCACGCCAAGTACGTGGAGCCTCGGCGTCGCATGATGCAGGACTGGGCAGACCGTCTTGACCTGCTCGAACAGGGTGAAGTCGAAGCCGCGAGCGCGCATCTGACCATCCGTATCGACGGGGTGCCGGCAATGGCGGAAGTGGAGGAAGTGGTGGGCGCGGTCTCCACGACTGCTGAGCCTGTTGTCCCCGGCGTGCCGCCCGTGGTGGCCACGCCTATCGTCGTGACCCCCAACAGCGGCGGAATCATGTTCCAGCGGCTGTCGCAGGTGCCGCCGCCTCCGGTGCATGCCCCGGAGCCGGAAGTCTCCGCGATCCAGCGCGAGCGCGAGGAAATGCTGGCCATCTACGAGTCGCCGAACAATCTGCCGGTCCCGCTGTTCGGCAAGCTGGCCGGGAAGTCCAAGGACCAGATCAACCGCGAGCTGAAGGCGGGCAAGCTGCTGTCGATCAGCCTGGGCAACCGGGGGCAGCGGGTTCCCGACTGGCAACTGGTGCCGCTCAAGCACAAGCTGGCCCAAGTGCTCATGAACCAATGCCCGCACGCCGATTCGTGGGACCTGTACCGCATGCTGACCCAGCCTCACCCCGACCTGGGTGATCGTGCGGCCATTGATGCGGTCACGCCAACGAACGTGCCCGCAATCATCCGGGTTCTCATGGGCGACTACCAGCACCATGCGGATGTGCCCGAGGCCGTTGCCCCGCGGCCCATCCCCGAGGACGTGCGGCAGAGCGTCCGCCGACTGGTGGACAGCGCAGCGGTGCTTGAAGGGGTCTAGTCCGGTCTAGTCCCATGCTGCAACCTATGGCCGGGATGAGACGGCTCCGGCCTATAGGAGTGCCTGCTACAGGGCGCCTGCCTCGGCGATCTGCAGCGCCCTGCGCTCGAAACGCTTGGCAGCAGAATCTGCTTGCGCGTGGGGCCGTTGGAGGTACGTCACGATCTCATAGGGGCCATCGGCGAGCGGTCGCATGCTTACCCCCCATTGATGGGCACGCTCGATGCGCGATTGCGCGCATACGCCGATGCCGTAGCCGGCTGAAACCCACAGCGCCATCATCTCGAATGAAGTTGCAGGCAGGATGTTCTCTTGGTCCACTGGCATCAGGGAGGCCAACCTCTCGTCCAGCAAGGGACAAGCCTCCGCCTGCCAGCGATAGATTGGATAGTCCTGAAGATCGGAGATGGTGAGCTTCGCCTGATCAACCAAACGGAACCGCGGTGGTATCGCGACGGCCATGCTTTCGCACCACAGCCTCCGGCTACTCGTCAGGTGATCCCCCGCACTGCTAAGAGATAGCCCCGCGTCGTAGCGGCCCTCATGCAGGCCCGTTACCAGCTCTTGATCCGAAACTTCACGCACGGCGATCGCGACACCCGGCTCGTGCGCTCGCTGCAGTGCAAGCAGCGCCGACAGCCGTGAAGACGGCACACCTGGCGCTATGGCGAGTGTGAAATTCGGGGACGGTCTGATGGCGTTGTGCATGGATGCCCCCAAGAGGCAACGGGATCGAAAAGAGCAGCCGACATCATACTCAAGAGATATCTTTAACGTGGTTAAAGATCAGTGATTCCATGACGCTTCTGCGAATGCAGAAGCGCACTATTCGGCCTGGACGGCCCGCCGGAGTAACCACCTATGAGTCCGCACCGGCGTTGGCGTTCGGGCAAGCGGTGCGAGCCGCTCGCCTGGCTCAGGGGATTGCTCAGGATGAGTTCGCGGGCTTGGCGGGGATCGCGCGCTCGCACATGGGCAAGATTGAGCGCGGCGAGCACATGCCGACACTCGCTCTCATTCTAAAAATTTCCCTGGCTCTCAAGATCAGCTCGGCCGAACTGATGACGGCCACGGAGCGCAACCTCTACCTTCAGGGCGATGCGTGACGCCGGATGTGGCGCAGGCGTCGTAGCTAATCGCTCTTTGGCGAACGCAAACGCTCGATGAAGCGCTCTACGGGTGCGGATAGTCCGCTACCGCCTTCGGGCCGAAGCAGGTAGGTGATGATGACGGCCGAATCGAGCGCCAACGGCCGGATCACCACGTCGGGACGTTGACACGCCGCGATTCGGGTCGCCGTTGCGAAGCCGATGCCGTAACCAGCTCCGACCAATGTGAGCATCATGTCCAGCGACGAGACATGCTCAACGATGGTGGACTCGCGCTCCAGGGGATGTAGCAGCCGGGTCAATTCGCGGCAGTAGCCCTCGCAAAGCTGCGGATCGCACATCACCAGCGGGTAACTCACGAGTTCACGTAGCGACACTTCCTTGTGGGCCAGCAACGGGTGCCGGATCGGCACGGTCACCACCAGCGGGTCCTGCCAGATGGGCTCCGTCACCAGTCCGTCGCCGACGTCCGCGGTGTGTGCGAAACCGATCGCGAAGTCGCCGGATCGCAGTCCCCGCAACTGTTCCGCCAGGGTGACCTCGGAGAGCCGTATTTCGATCTCCGGCTCCTCCTGGCGGCACAGGGCAAGAAGTGCAGACAGCCGCGGGTCGATGGCGCCATCGGAGATGGCGATGCGCACGCTGCCTCTTAGGCCTGCGGCGATCGCCCTGACGTTTTCTCGTGCCTGCTCCAGGTTGGTGAACAGCCTGCGAATGTCCTGAAGGAAGGTGGTGCCCGCTGGCGTCAACCGCGTTCCCCGCCGATCGCGGTCAAAGAGCAGCACCCCCAGTTCGTCTTCCAATTCCTTGATCGTGCGGGACAGCGGCGGCTGCTCGATGTGCAAGCGCTCCGCAGCACGGGTGAAATGCAGCTCTTCGGCGAGAGCCACGAAGCAGCGCAAATGACGAAGTTCCATGGGCACGTCCTTCAGCAATCCTGGTCATTGGGTTGGCCACGGCGCATTGCTGCCGAAGTGCGCTTAGAGGGGGCGACGTAGTGCTGGGTCCCTCTTCAGGGCGAGGAAAAAGGCCATCGGTGTATCTGAATAAGAATACATATGTTCATGTATTAACTCAAGTCAAGGGCGGTAGCAACTGTTTCGGAACGTGACGCCGAAGCCAACCCGCTCAATGCTTGAGCGGCTAAGGCAGTACTGACGCCAAAGTAGCGCGAGCCCACAGAGGGGCTCGCGAGATGTAGGACTGAAGGCGCTCTGCCTTCATGGAAAGGCCCAAATCAGGCCGGGTTGATTTCCAACGAGCCACGGTTGATCTGGTCGCGTTCCATCGACTCGAACAAGGCACCGAAGTTTCCTTCGCCGAAGCCCTCGCGGTAGTTGCCCTTGCGCTCGATGAACTCGAAGAACACCGGGCCAAGCAGCGGCTCGGAGAATATCTGCAGCAGCAGGCGGGGCTGGCCGCCTTCGGTCGTGCCGTCGAGCAGAATGCCGCGCGCCTGCAACTCGGGTACGGGCTGGCCATGGCCGGGCAGGCGCTTTTCCAAGTTTGCGTAATAGATGTCGTTGGGGGCGGTCAGCAGCGGGATACCGGCCATCTGCACGCGGTCGAGCGCATCGAGTAGGTTGTCGCACAGCAGGGCGATGTGCTGGATGCCCTCGCCGCTGAACTGCATCAAGAATTCCTCAATCTGGCCGCCGCCCTGGCGTGCTTCCTCGTTCAGCGGGATGCGGATCAGGCCGTCCGGCGCGCTCATCGCCTTGGAGGCTAGGCCGGTGTACTCGCCGTTGATGTCGAAGTAGCGGATCTCTTGGAAGTTGAAGAACTTCGTGTAGAAGTCGGCCCAGTACTCCGACTCGCACAAGCGCAATCCCATGGACGTGTTCCGCGCGTCTGTCCAGAACTGGCCAGAGGTTGTGGAGTGCCATGCGCTGACCGGCGACATGGACTATCTGCTGCGGGTGGTCGTCATGGACATGGCTCACTACTCCCGCTTCGTGCTCGACACGCTGCTCAAGCACCCCAGCGTGCAGGACTGCAAGACCAGCTTCGTGCTGGATCGCGTAAAGAGCACCACGGCCTTGCCCCTATGAGCATTCGGCCGGTTGGTGTGGCGGGGATGCAAATAGCGATTGACCTTCCAACGGTGGCAAGGAGCACACTTCAAACACCCCAACCCGAAAGGAGTTTTCCATGCAATTCCATCTCGAAGACATGACCTGCGGCGGCTGCGCCCGCACTGTGACGAAAACGATCCAAATGATCGACCCCAACGCCAAGATCGTCACGGACCCGCCGACCCGCCGTGTCGAGGTCCAGACCTCGGCCTCGCAAGAGCAGATCGCCGCGGCCCTGAGCGAAGCTGGCTTCCCGCCGCGCGCGCAGTAACACCGCATCGTGGCCGGCATGCACACAGGACGGCCGATGCGAGCACGTGCGCTGCGCCGTACCTGGCGCGGCGCTCAGTGCATCCCAAGGTAGGCCGACCTTGGCCACAGGGCCATCGCCACCATCATCAGGTTCTCGGTCAGGGACACGAAGCCCAGCGGCACGTTGCTGTCCCCGCCCACGCAGGCGCACTTGAGTTCCCGGCGATCGACATAGACCGCCTTGAAAACCGACACGGCCCCGACGGTCCCGATGAACAGCGCCAACGGAATCGACACCCACATCCCCACGCCCGCGACCATCTGGACGCCTGCGATGGCCTCCGCGAACGGGTAGAAATAGGCATACCGAACCCAGCGCTTGGCCAGCAGGTCGTCGCGAAGCCGTCCACGTCCTTGAGCTTCTGCAGCGCCAGGAGGCACATGGCAAAGGCCACGAACCACTCTGCCGCCTGAATGCTCTAGACTTGGCCGAAGGCCGCCCAGCTCGCCGCCAGCGCCATTGCGGCCGCCGTGGCGAACAGCGCGATCACAGGGGTCTAGGTCACGGCGTTCTTGTCCTTCACGGACATGCCGAAGAATTTGCGTAGGTCGTCGTAGCCGCCCACGCGCCGCCCGTTTATGAAGACCTGGGGCGTGGTCTCGATGCCATGCTCCTTCTTGAACGCATCCGTCTGCTCGCGGCTTGCCAAGTGTTTGTCCTCGACCTCGTAGCCCTTGCGGTTGAGCAGATCGAGCGACTTCAGCCCGTAGGGGCAGGTATGGCCGGGCATGACCATTCGGTAGAGCGTGGCTAGCTTGGGCGCAGACATGCAGGACTTCTCCTGTGGGACTTTCCATGGGCCGGCCGTCACGGATTTAAGGACGTTGATGACCTTTCCAGCCTAACCGACGACCGTGCAAAGGGAGTGTAGACACCTGGCTCGCGGGTTGGTCTGGCCCACGGGTTGGTTATCTGGCGGCAATGCCGTCAGTCCTCCATCTGCCAGAGCAACCCTGCCGCAGGCCGGTGCGCCTGAGGCAGCACGCAGGCTCCTAGTGGTTCTCCTTGGCATGGTTGATCGTGTACTTGGGGATCTCGACGGTCAGGTCTTCGGTCGCAACGATGGCCTGGCAGCTCAGCCGCGACTGCGCCTCCAGTCCCCAGGCCCGGTCGAGCAGATCGTCCTCGCATTCCTCGACTTCGTTTAGAGAATCGAACCCCTTGCGCACGATGCAGTGACAGGTCGTGCAGGCACAGCTCATGTCGCAGGCATGCTCGATCTCGATGCCGTTGTCCAGCAGGGCCTCGCAGATCGAAGTGCCTGCTGGCACGTTCAGTTCGGCTCCCTCAGGCGCCAGTTCAGGATGGGGCAAGACGGTGATTTTGGGCATATCTCTCCTGGCTGCTCAGTGCGCACACGGCTTTTTTCCTGCTGCGTTGGCTCGCGCGCGGCGCGGCACTGCGCCAGTGCGCGCTTCGGGCTTGTTGTCACTGATATCGGGCTGCTCCAGCGTGTGCAGGATCGGGCAGTCGGGCCGTTCGTCGCCGGCGCAACACCGGATCAGCGCCTTGAGCGTCGCGGCCATCTCCAGCATGCTCTCGATGCGCCGGTCCAACTCGTCGATGTGTTGCTGGGCCAGACGCTTTACATCAGCACTCTGGCGCGACTTGTCATTCCACAGTCCCAGCAAGTCCGTGATCTCGGCCACCGAGAAGCCGAGGTCGCGCGAACGCCGGATGAAATGCAACCGGTGAACGTCGTCCTGGGTATAGGCGCGGTAGCCCGAATCGGTGCGGTCAGCCGGAGGGATCAGACCGATTTGCTCGTAGTAGCGGATCATTTTGGCCGAGACCTTCGAGGCCTTGGATGCTTCACCGATGTTCATGGTGTTCCTCCTTTCTCAATGAGCGGTATCCGCCGCCAGCGGCGGCTGGAAGCGGCGCAGGCGCAGCGCGTTGCCGAGCACGAACACGCTGGACAGCGCCATCGCGCCAGCCGCGAAGATCGGCGACAACAGCACACCGTATGCGGGGTACAGGACGCCAGCGGCCACCGGGATCAGGGCCGTGTTGTAGCCAAACGCCCAGAACAGGTTCTGGCGGATGTTGCCGATGGTCGCCTTGGACAGCGCGATGGCGTTGGGCACGCCCTGCAGGTTGCCCGACATCAGCACTACGTCGGCCGACTCCACCGCCACGTCGGTGCCGGTGCCGATGGCCAGGCCCACGTCGGCCTCGGCCAGCGCCGGGGCGTCGTTGATGCCGTCGCCCACGTAGGCGATCTGGCCGTGGCTGGCTTTCAGCCGGCGCACGGCTTCGACCTTGCCCTCGGGCAGCACTTCGGCCACCACCTCGTCGATGCCCAGTTGCTTGGCGATGGCCTGCGCGGTACGCGCGTTGTCGCCGGTGATCATCGCCACCTTCAGGCCGAGCTGGTGCAACGCGGCAATGGCCGCGGGCGTGCTGGACTTGATCGGATCGGCCACCGCGATGATGGCGGCCAGCCGGCCGTCGATCGCGGCGTACAGCGGTGACTTGCCCTCGTTGCCCAGGCGCTCGGCCGTGCGAGCGAAGCTGCCCACGTCCAACCCCAGCTCACGCATGAAGCGATCGGCACCGACCTCGACACGCGCGCCGTCCACGGTGGCGCGCACGCCCATGCCCGTGACCGAATCGAAGTCTGTCATCGTCGGCAGCGCGATGCCACCTTCCACGGCCGACTCGACGATGGCGCGTGCGATCGGATGCTCCGAGCGCGATTCGACAGCGGCGACCTTCGCCAGCACCTGGTTGCGGTCAAAGCCGTCGGCAATCTCCAGGTCGGTCAGGACCGGGCGGCCCTCGGTCAGCGTGCCGGTCTTGTCCACGGCCACCACCTTGGCGTCCTTGAGCAGTTGCAGGGCTTCACCCTTGCGGAACAGCACGCCCATCTCGGCGCCCCGGCCCGTGCCGACCATGATGGAGGTCGGCGTCGCCAAACCCATGGCGCAAGGGCAGGCAATGATCAGCACCGCCACGGCATTGACCAGCGCGAAGGACAGCGCGGGCGACGGGCCGAACACCAGCCAGACCAGGAAGGTCAGCACCGCGGCCAGCATGACGGCGGGCACGAACCACAGCGTCACCTTGTCCACCACGGCCTGGATCGGCAGCTTGGAACCTTGCGCCTGCTCGACCATGCGGATGATCTGCGCCAGCATGGTCTGACCGCCCACGGCGGTGGCACGCAGCGTCAGCGCACCCTTCTGGTTGACGGTGCCGCCGACCACGGTGCTGCCTTCCGCCTTTTCGACGGGAATCGGCTCGCCGGTGATCATCGACTCGTCCACGAAGCTGCGGCCCTCGGTCACTTCACCATCGACCGGCACGCGCTCGCCGGGGCGCACTTCCACGATGTCGCCCTGCGCCACGTCGTTGATCGGGATGTCCACGATGCGGCCGTCGCGCAGCACGTGCGCCTCCTTGGCCTGCAGGCCGATCAGGCGCTTGATGGCCTCGGAGGTGCGGCCCTTGGCCCGTGCCTCAAGAAAGCGGCCCAGCAGGATCAGCGCCACGATGACGGCTGCCGCCTCGTAGTACACGTTCACCGTGCCGGCCGGCAGCAGACTGGGCGCGAACGTGGCGACCATCGAATAACCGAAGGCCGCGGCCGTGCCGACCGCGACCAGCGAGTTCATGTCGGGACCCAGGCGGAACAGCGCCGGGAAGCCCTTCTCATAGAAGCGCCAGCCCGGAATGGCGAGCACCAGCAGGGTCAGCACGAACTGCAGATACCAGCTCTGCTGGATGCCAATGGTGGAAGCCACCCACTCGTGCATGCCGGGAATCATGTGCGAGCCCATTTCGAGCACGAACACAGGCAGCGCCAGCACGGCGGCCAGGGTCAGGTCGCGCTTGAGTTCGGCGCGCTCGGCGTCCTTTTTCTCGGCAGCTTCCTCGTCGGCCTGCATGCCTGTATCGACCGGGCTGGCCTCGTAGCCGACCTTATCGACAGCAGCAATCAGATCCTGCACGGATGCTACGCCACGCACGGTAGCGCGCTCGGTCGCCAGATTGACCACAGCCTCAGTGACGCCCGGCACCGCCTTGAGCGCCTTCTCGACGCGGCCCACGCACGAAGCGCAGGTCATGCCTCCGATCGCCAGCTCGATGGTGCCCTGAGGCACGTCGTACCCTACCTTCTCGATCGCCTGGATCAGCGCCATGCGATCGACAGGACGGTTCAGGCGAATGTCCGCTCGCTCGGTGGCGAGATTGACAGACACGCTTGCCACGCCCTCGACCTTGGCAAGGGCGGCCTCGACTCGGCCGACACAGCTTGCGCAGGTCATGCCCTCGATGGGCAGGCTGATTGCCGCTGCTTGGGCGCCAGCACTACTCGTTGTTGCCATGCTCATGGTGTGCTTCCCATAGTTGAAATTCGACATGGAGGGAGCTTAGGGTTTACCATCGTGGGAAGGTCAAGCGCTTTTTCGGATGCTGTCAGGTTTCAGAAATGACCCGGTGCACGGGGAACGGAGGCCTTGCCTGCCAGGCTCGCACTGGTTCTTTGCTGCGCGCGCCTAAGCGGCCGCTGCCTTGTTAATTCTGAAGGGCGAAAACAGCCATTCGAGGTTAGGAAATATTTTAAAAATGAATACAAGTAAGCCATTCAGTACCCCACCGAAGGGTCCCAGCGCCGATTTGGAATCGCTGTCACAGAATGACGTGACCATCTTGGCTGAGACATTCCGCCTCCTGGGTGACCCGTCCCGGCTGAGAATCATGCTGTGCTGCATGAAAGGCTCTTCCTCGGTCGGGGACATCGCTGAAACCCTCGAACTCTCGCAGTCGCTGGTGAGCCACCACCTGCGGCTGCTGCGCGGTGCTCGCCTGGTCAAGGGCGTGCGCCAAGCCAAACAGATCTTCTATGAGGTGGCGGACAAGCACGTGAACCAGGTGCTGCTGGATATGGCCACCCACATCGCGGAAGACCACAACGACGAGTAACTGTTGGGCATAGCATGCCGTTGCGGCGTGGCCTACGTTCCATGGCGATATGCGCCCCACCGCCCGCAGCTGCGTTCGGTGAGGTGGTTTGGATGCCGCTTCCGATCAATCAGAAGTTGAGCGCGCGCTTGTCCACGGCCAGCGAGGCCTCTTTGAACGTCTCGGAGAGGGTCGGATGGGCAAAGCAGATGCGGGCGATGTCTTCGCTGCTGGCCTTGAACGCCATGGCGATCACGGCCTCGGCCACCAGTTCACTGGCCTGCGGGCCGACCACATGCACGCCGAGTATCTCATCAGTGGCAGGATCGGCGATCACCTTGACGAGGCCCGGCGTGTCGCCCAGCGCACGCGCGCGGCCATTGGCCATGAACGGGAAGGAACCGATTCGATAGGCGGTGCCCTGCTCTTTGAGCTGCTGCTCGGTGCGGCCTACCCAGGCAATCTCTGGGCTGGTGTAGATGACGTTGGGGATCGTATTGAAATCGACGTGACCGTGCTGGCCGGCAATGCGCTCGGCCACTGCGACACCTTCCTCTTCCGCCTTGTGCGCCAACATCGGGCCACGCACCACGTCACCGATGGCCCAGATGCCGGGCACACTGGTGCGGCATTCATCGTCCACCAGCACGGCGCCGCGCTCATCCAGTTGGAGTCCCACGGCGGCCGGATTCAGGCCTTCGGTGTTGGGCACACGGCCGATAGCCACGATCACTTTGTCTGCCTGCAAGGACTGCGTCTGGCCCTGGCTGTCGGTGTAGTGAATAGTCACGCCAGCCTCGGTTGCATTGACTTCGCGAACCTTCGCACCTAGTTCGATCTTCAGGCCTTGCTTGTCGAACGCCTTCTTCGCCTCCTTGGCGATGGCTTGGTCGACGATTGGCAGGAAGCTGGGCAAGCCTTCGAGGATCGTGACATCCGCCCCCAGGCGGCGCCAAACGGAGCCCAGCTCCAGGCCGATCACGCCGGCACCGATGACGGCCAACCGATCGGGCACGGCCGCGATGTCCAGCGCGCCGTCGTTGGAGAGCACGACCCGCTCATCGAACGGTAGGTTGGGGAGTGGCCGCACGTTGGAGCCTGTGGCAACGATGATCTGCTTGCCCACCAAGGTAACAGCCTCATCGGCGGCGACGCTCACCTCGAAGCCACCATCGACAGTCCTGGTGAAAGACGCCAGGCCGTTGAAAAACTGGACCTTGTTTTTGCGGAACAGATAAAGGATGCCTTCGTTGCTGGACTTCACGACCTGATTCTTACGTTCCAACATCGTGGTCACATCCATGCGCAGATCACCCGTGGAGATGCCGTGCGTGCCAAAGTGGTGCTTGGCTTGTTCAAAGTTCTCTGACGACTGCAGTAGCGCTTTCGAAGGGATACAACCGATGTTGTTGCAGGTGCCGCCAGGTGCTGGCTTTCCGTCCTTGTTCTTCCAGGCATCTACACAAGCGACCTTCATGCCTAATTGGGCAGCGCGAATGGCCGCGATGTATCCGCCTGGGCCGGCACCGATAACAATGACGTCGAAATGCATTTCCATGATTTACATCTCCAAAGTTTTTGAGGAAATAGTGAGCGCCTATGTCGCGCCTTTTGTCAGGTGGTCGCCAGATTACAGCTCGTTCCCTGACGATCACGTTGAACACTACGGCAGAACGAACCGGGCGCTCGCGGTATTGCCCCCACGTTCGACTTGGACGACGGCCTTCGTGCCCTTGGCTGCGGCGAAGGTCCCGCTGCCTTCGAGGCGGCTTCCGTCCGCGGCAGGCGTGAGTTGCACCTCCTGCTTTTGTGAGCCGGTCAACAGTGTGAGCTTGGCTTTGGTGTTGCTTACATTGACCTGCTTGCCGTGGTCGCGCAGGTAGAGTTGCGCTGCTGCGGGCTGAACGACCAACTCGTAGTCCACGTCCCGGACTTCGGTCACGACGCCACCATGCAGCGGCTTGTGGTCATGCGCGTGGTCATGGTCGCCTGCGGCGAAGGCGGTGACGGATGCCAGGGCGAGGGCGGTGCCGGCCGTGAGGGAACGAAATCGAACAGACATGAAAGCTCCTATAGGGTTACGGTGGTTGAAATCGGGTGACAGAAGGCGTTGCATCAGAATGCCTCCGCGTCGCGGTCGTCCAGCAGGCGTTCGGCAGGCTTGCGGCCGAACAGCCAGAACATGGCGGGTGTAAGGAAGGTGTCTAGCAGCGTGGAGCTGACCAGCCCCGAGAAGATCACCACCGCGACGGGGTGCAGGATCTCAGTACCGGGTCGGGACGCCTCGAACAGCAGCGGGGCCAGCGCGAAGGCCGTGACCAGCGCGGTCATCAGAACCGGGGAAAGCCGTTCGAGCGAGCCACGCACGATCATCTTCTGGTCGAAGTCCTCGCCCTCCATGCGCATGAGGTTGAGGTAGTGGCTCACCTTCAGGATGCCGTTGCGCACAGAAATACCCGCGAGCGTGATGAAGCCGACCAGGGCGGCCACGGACAACGGCTGGCCAGACAGCCACAGCCCCAACACGGCGCCGACCAGGGCCAATGGAATGTTCACCATGATGAGCGCTGATAGGACGACCGACTTGTAGCGCGTGTACAACACCACGAACATGAGCGTCAGGGAGACGATGGACAGCAGGCCCACCAGTCGCGAGGCTTCCTCTTGTGCCTGGAACTGGCCGCCCAGCGTGATGAAGTAGCCTTCGGGCAAGCGCACTTCTTGGACGACGCTGCGTATGTCGGCCACTACTTCGGACAGCGGCCGTCCCTGAGCGTTGGCCGACAAAACTATGCGTCGACGGCCATCGTCGCGGCTGACCTGGTTGGGGCCGTCGCTGTCTTCGATGGTGGCAAGGCGCGACAACGGGACCCGACCCATGGGCGTGTCGATGAGGATGCGGCTCAAGCCCTCAATCGACCGCGCCTGCTCGGGCAGGCGAACCACCAGCGCGAAGCGGCGGTTGCCCTCGATGACCTCGGTGATCTTTTCGCCTTCGACCAGGCTTTGCAGCGTGGACAGAATTTGCGGTGCGGCCACGCCGTAGCGTCCCGCCGCCGCATAATCCACGCGGATTTTGATCTGCGGCGCTAGGACCTGCTTTTCGATCTCCAGGTCAGCAAGCCCCGGAATTCCGGCCAGCTTGGCGCGCAGCAGATCCGCCTGCCCGCGCAGGACGTCCAGGTCCTCGCCGAACACCTTGATGGCGATCTGCGAGCGCACCCCCGACAACATGTGGTCGATGCGGTGCGAGATCGGCTGGCCAATGCCGATGGAGCCGGGCAAGTGAGCCAGACGCGAACGGATGTCGGCGGTGATCTCCTCCATGGAGCGCTTTAGCTCCGAGGCGGGCAGCAGGCCCACGTCCAGCTCGCTGACATGCACGCCTTCGGCATGCTCGTCCAGCTCGGCCCGTCCGCTGCGCCGGCCCACGTGCTGCACCTCTGGCACCTGCGCGACCAGCAGCTCGGCTTGCTGGGCAAGCGCCGAAGATTCGGCCAGCGTCACACCGGGATTCAGGCGCAGGCCCACCAGCAACGTTCCTTCATTGAACGGGGGCAGGAACGTGGTCGGGAAGAATGGCACCGCGGCGACAGCCAGTGTGACAGCCACAGCGGCCATGCCAAGGGCGGCACGCGGCCGCTGCAAGACCCGCTGCAGGCCGCCCTGATAGCGCGTCTTCAACCAGGCTAGAAGCCGAGTGTCGCCATGGTCCAGCGTCCTCATCTTGGGCAGCAGGTAGTACGAAAGCACCGGAGTGACCGTCACAGAGACCAGCAGCGAGGCCAGCGTGGAGACGATGAAGGCGATGCCCAGCGGCACGAACAAGCGCCCCTCCATCCCCGGCAGCGCGAACAGGGGCAGGAACACCAGCACAATGATCATCGTGGCGTAGAGAATCGCCGAGCGAACCTCCATCGAGGCCCTGGCAACGATGACCAGGGGCGTCAGCCGGTTCTCAGGGTGGCGGGTGCGGTCCTCCTTGAGCCGCCGCATGATGTTCTCCACATCGACCACAGCATCGTCCACGAGACCGCCGATGGCGATCGCCAGCCCACCGAGCGTCATGGTGTTGATTGATAGGCCGAAATAGTGGAACACCAGCCCGGTCACGAAGATCGAGGCAGGAATCGCGGTCAACGCGATCACCAGGGGGCGCAAAGTGCCCAGGAAGAAGAACAGGATCACCGCCACGAAGACCGATGCGCCGATGAGCTTGCCTTGCAGCGTGCTGATGGACGCCTCGATGAAGTTGGCTTGTCGGAAGGTCACCTGTGGCTCGGCCATGCCAGCCGGCAGTGAGCCCTTCATGTCCGCCAACGCTGACTCGATCGAGCGGGTCAGTGCAATCGTATCGGCCGTGGGCTGCTTTTGGATGCCCAGGATCACGGCTGGCAGGCCCTCGAAGCCCGCATCGCCGCGCTTGATGGCTGGCGCAAACTGAACATCGGCGACCTGGTGGAGCAGGATGGGTTGGCCCGCACGCACCGCGAGAGGCAGGTTACGCAGGTCGTCGAGTCGGGACGTGCGGCCCAGGTTGCGGATCAGGTACTCGCGGCCATTGATCTCCAGGAAGCCGCCGGAAGTGTTCGCGGAGAAGCCCTTGAGAGCCGCATCCAGATCGGACGCAGTCACGCCCAGCTCTGACATTCGCGTGGTGTTGGGCTGGACCTGGAACTGACGGACCTCGCCTCCGATCGGGATGACTTGGGCAACACCAGGTATGGCCATCAGCCGGGGGCGTAGCACCCAGTCCGCGTACTCGCGAGTGTCCATGGCCGACAGCGGCGGGGCTGCGTTCTTCTGCCCTGAGGGCTTGGCACCGATGGGGATTGCAATCTGCATGATCTCGCCCATCACTGAGCTGATTGGCCCCATAGTGGGCGTCACGCCCGGGGCTAGCCCTTCCTCCATGGACGTCAGGCGTTCGGAGACCATCTGGCGCGCCCGGAAGATGTCGGTCTTCCAGTCAAATGTCACGTAGATGAAGGAAAGCCCGGCGCTGGAGACCGAGCGCACGCTTTCGACGCTGGGCAGGCCGTTCATGGCCGTTTCGAGCGGGAACGTGATGAGTTGCTCGACTTCTTCGGCAGCCATGCCGCCAGCCTCCGTCATGAGAGTGACGGTCGGCTTGTTGAGATCGGGAAAGACATCTACCGGCGTGCGCGTCAGGGTGAACGCGCCATACGCCATCAGCACCAGCGCCCCGATGATGACCAGGAGCCGGTTTCGTAAGCTATTTTCGAGAAGCCACTTGAACATGGAATGGTGCCCCTCAACGAACTTGATTGATCAGGGACGCGCCCTCGACAACCACGCGGTCGCCGTCCGCCAGGCCCGAAGTGACAGCGATGGATGCACCATCCAAAGGAGTGATGTTCACGACACGCGGCTCGAAGCGCTCGGCCTGGTCTTTGACCCAGACGATGTTCTGGTTGGCAGGGTTCTTCATCAGCGCACCGGAAGGCACGCGGTAGCCAGGTACCGTCGTCGCCTCTTGCACGAAGACCACCACCGGCATACCGACCGCCAAGCGCGAGAGGCTTTCGCTGGTGCCCTTGAACAGCATGGGCAGGGCCTGCTCGCGCAGGCTGCTGGCGGCACCGACGAAGCTCAGCGGCACCTTCTGACCGCCTACTGCGAGTGCAGCACCGGCCAGGTTCTGTGCCATTGCCGGATCGTAGGCAAGCGCCTCGATGCGCAGTTGGGTCGGATCGACCACCTCAAACACCAGTTCGCGCGCATCCACGACCTGCCCGGCAACTGCGGGGCTGGATGCGATGACGCCGCTGACTGGGGCCTTCAGTACGTCCCTGCCGGCGAGGCCCCCGCTCAAGGCGCGGGCGCGTTCGGTCAGGCTGTTCACTTCGCTTTCGGCTGCTTCGATCTCCTTGCGGGGCACGGTCTCCGACAGCTCGCGCAGCCGGGCCAAGCGCTTCTGCGCGAGCGCTTGGCCCGCACGCAGCTCGGCAACCTGGGCCATCTGGCCTGAGCGCTCCAGCACACCGCTGGCCGGTTCGATGTAAGCCAGCACCTGGCCCTTGCGCACGGATTGGCCGATCTGCGGCAGACCATCCGGCCCGGGCACCAGCCGGCCCATTACCATTGCCTGGACCTTGCCGCCTGTCGTCGGGTCCATGATTACTTTGCCAGCCAGTTCATGGCTGCGGGCCAAGGGCTCCTGCTTGATCAGCTGGGTGCGTACACCGATCTGACGTTGCGACGGTTTCGGAAGAAACACGCTGCCATCAGGCTGGCGCTGGGGGCCATTGGAAGACGCAGCCGGCGCTTCGTCGCCGTGGTCATGGCCGTCGTGAGCGAACGCGGGAGCAGCCAGAGCCAATGCAGCCGCCATGGCCGTCGTCATTAGGAAACGGAAGTTGCGCTTCATGCTGCACCTCGCAGTGCACCGTTGGTGCGTGTACGTCTGCGCAGCGCCCACGCTAGGACACCGACGCCGAGGACTGCGGCACCGCCACCTAGTACGACCACACGGCCGGATGCGACGGCATGCTCGTGTTCGGCGTCTTCGCTATGAACATCGAGAACGCCCGTCAACAGGTCCGATTGGCCCTGCGCAGTAATAGTGGCCATGATTGAGGTCTCGCCATCGGATAGCGGCTCAGTCAGATCGGCCTCGAACTCTCCAACCCCGTGTGAGCTGACCTTTACCTGTTGACCACCCAGCTCGAGGGTCAGCTCGCCATCGGTCACCGGCCGGTTGTCGGCAGCATGGTCGAGGTAGAGTGTGAGACGCTGGCCGTTCAGCACACCCACCAGTTCGAAGTCATCGGAAACTGCGGCAAAGCGCGGAAGCGCGGCCGCTGCGGGGGCAGGAGCGGCTTCGCCATGGTCATGGCCGTCGCCGGCCCACGTTGCGCTACTGCCAAGCAGGAGGCTGGACAAGGCAGCTGCACGCCAGAAAGAGGATTGCGACATTTCTAAGGTTCCAGGATGGTTGAGCGCGCGCCGATCAGCGCGTGCCGGAGATGTCAGTGAAAGTCTCGGTCGGCTGCGGCAGCGTGCCTTGTGCCTGCAACAGGGACGAGATGGCCGCGGCATGCTCCACCTTGGCGAGCAGCGCCGCGCGCTCGGCCTCGGTGGCCTCCTGCTCGATGCGAAGGCGTGTCGGCATGTCCGTCTCGCCCATCGCGAACGACTTTTGGTAGAAGGTGCGCGTTTGTTGGGCTAGTCGCTGGCGCTCCGAAGCGGCCTGCATCTGGGTGCTGGTTGCCAGTTCGCGCGATTGGGCAGTTCGAATTTCCGAGAGTAGCCGGGTGCGCTGGGCCGCGAGTGCCGACTCAGCCTCCAGTGCCTGCGCATTGGCGCTGGACAATTGCTCGGTATGACGGCTACCCGTACCGAAGGGAATGCGCACACCCACCGTGATCGTCTGGTTGTAGCGTTCGCCGTAGCCGCCCCGATCCCGCGTGGTCGCCAGGGTCAGTTCGGGGTTGGCGTACTTCTGATGGGACACCAGTTCCGCAGAGCGGCGGGCCGCCAGCGCCTTGTGCTGCAGTTCCAGCAGCGCAGGGTGGTTACCCAACAACGCGCCGGACGGCTGTGCCGATGCCGGTTGAACTCGGACACCTGACTGCTCCGGCTGCGCGGAATCGGCCTGCGACGGGATACTCTCGATGCCGGTCAGTGCCAACAACGCCTCGCGCTGCGTGATTTCTTCGGCCTGAGCAATGGCCAGGGCACTACGAGCCGACGCCAAGGCGCCATCGGCCTGGTTTCTGTCGGCTTGCGCCAGGTCGCCCGCGCGAACCCGGCGAGCCACATCTTGCGCCAACTCGTCCGCGCTGCGGGTGCGATCCTGCGCCGCCACCAATTCGGCCTGGGCACGCTGCCATGCCCACCATGCCTGGCGAACCTGTCCGGCCGTGCGTAGCTTGGCGGCCAGCATCCGGCTGGATAGCGCGAGGCTTTCCGCGTCCGCCCAGCGTGCCGACGAGGCGCGCTCACCAGGCATCCAAAGGGGAATAGCCACCCCGACTTCATATTCGCGCTGTCCGTTGCGGTTGTTGAACCGATCAGTTTTGGTGGAGGCTTCCAGCGCCATCGGACCTGCCACCCAACTGCCGGCCGTCTCTTGGCGTGCTTGGGCGGCCTGCTGCCAGGCGCCTTCTCCAGCGGCTTCTGGCTGCCGCTGCCAAGCTGACTCCCACAATTGGGCGACCATGTGGCTGTCTGGTCTGGATGGGACGTGAGGGGCGGCTACTGGCTGGGCTAGCACGGTGCCGGCCCAAAGCGTGGATACCGCCCATATCCATCCCTTGCGTATGTCTTTGCGAAGCATTCAATTCTCCATCGGTGTTGCATCAGTACTTACCCCCGGCTGGGTGTTCTCTTTCCGAGCAAGTGCTTGTCGTTGAAAAGCCACTGTTCACTGGCTTAGATATGAACAATTGTATATCTATTCATATGAATGGGAAAGAAAACCTTACATCCTTTGAGCACCAATCGCCTTAGAGAGGGCGTCGGGCGCAAGACATCGAGAGGCGAGGTGGGGCTAATCCACTGCGCAAACAGCTATGCAGACTCCTTGAGCATATCCCCCGGGGGGGGATATGATTGCTGCATGAAAGAGATGCACAAGCACACCAGCCACCCAGATCTCGTGAAACGGCTCAAGCGCGCCGAGGGTCATCTGCGACACGTCATCGGGATGATCGAAGGAGAAGAAACCTGCCTGGACATCGCTCGCCAGCTCGCTGCGGTGGAGAGCGCCGTCACAGCGGCCAAGCGCGTCCTGATCCATGACCACATCGACCACTGCCTATCTCATGATGAGGACTCCGTTCTAGCCGAAATGAAGGCGCTAACCAGACTGCTCTGAGGTCTCTCGATGCTCTCCGTCCTAAAGAACCGCACCTACCGCCACCTGTTCACCGCGCAGGTGATCGCACTCGTCGGCACAGGCCTGATGACGGTAGCGCTCGGCCTACTTGCCTACGAGCTGGCCGGGGCCGATGCAGGTGCGGTGCTCGGGTCGGCGCTGGCTATCAAGATGCTGGCCTATGTGGGAGTCGCTCCAGTCGCACAGGCCTTCGCCGACCAGTTCCCGCGACGGTCATTGCTCGTAGCGCTGGACCTGGTACGAGCGGTTGTCGCGATCTGTTTGCCCTTTGTCACCGAGGTCTGGCAGATCTATCTGCTGATCTTTGTCCTGCAAGCGGCATCCGCCGGCTTCACGCCGACTTTCCAAGCCACTATCCCGGACATCCTTCCCGATGAAGAGGACTACACGAAGGCGCTGTCGCTGTCCCGGCTGGCCTATGACCTGGAAAGCCTGATTTCCCCGATGCTGGCTGCTGCGCTGCTGACCGTCATCAGCTTTCACAACCTGTTCGCGGGAACAGTGCTCGGTTTCCTCGTTTCAGCCGCGCTCGTGGTCAGCGTGCGGTTGCCCACAACTATTCCCGGACCGCGCCGCGGCATTTGGGATCGCACGACCCGCGGCACACGCATCTATCTCGCTACGCCACGCCTGCGGGGCCTGCTGGCGATCAGCTTGGCCGTCTCGGCGGCGGGCGCCATGGTGATCGTGAACACGGTGGTTCTCGTGAAGGCGCGCTTTGGCCTAGGCGAGGTCGAAGTGGCGTCGGCACTGGCGGCATTCGGAGGCGGTTCGATGGTGGCAGCCTTCGTTCTGCCATCCTTACTGGAAAAGGTGGCCGACCGAACCGCGATGCTCACCGGCGCTACCGTACTGGTCGTGGGCACGGGGATCGGCGCACTGCTGCCGAGCTATGCATTGTTGCTGCCGCTGTGGTTGATCATCGGCTTTGGCTACAGCGTGGCGCAAACGCCATCCGGCCGTCTTCTGCGCCGCTCGGCCCATGCCGAGGACCGTCCTGCGATCTTCGCGGCACACTTCGCGCTGTCGCACGCCTGTTGGCTCATCTGCTACCCACTTGCCGGCCGCTTCGGCGCGGTCATGGGCTTGCCATCGACCTTCATTGTCATGTCCCTGGTCGGCTTGGCCGGCGTGGCGCTGACGCTCTGGCTGTGGCCGGCCAGCGACCCTTCTGACGTGGCGCATGACCACCCCAGCTTGCCGCCGGATCACCCTCATTTACGCACACACGCAGACCAAGGCAGGCACCATCACCAGCTGATTCTGGATGACCTGCACCGTATCTGGCCGAAAGGATAGGCACATTTTCTCGTTGCGGCATCACAACGCATGGCTTCGGAGGCTGAGAAGGGTGAGCGAAAATATATCACATGAACACATATTCATGTGTTATATTTCGCCATAGTCAAACACTCAACCAGCAGAGGCGCCCATGTCCCAATCCAATGCACATGACCATGGTCACGACCATGATCACGACCACACCCCCACAGTGACGAGCGCCAACGAGCGCAAGGTTCTGGTTTCCTTCTTCCTGATCTTCGGCTTCATGCTCGTGGAAGCTGTCGGCGGCGTGCTGTCGGGCTCGCTAGCCCTACTTGCCGATGCTGGCCACATGCTGACCGACGCCGTGGCACTTGCCCTGGCTTACGCTGCCTTCCGATTCGGTCGCCGCGCAGCCGACAGCAAACGCACATTCGGTTACCTGCGCTTCGAGGTCATCGCCGGCTTCCTGAACGCCGTGACCCTGTTCGCGATCGTCGCATGGATCGCCTACGAGGCGTGGGAGCGGCTGCAGGCGCCGCCCGTCATCCTCGCCGGCCCGATGATGATCGTCGCCGTGCTCGGCTTACTGATCAACGTCCTCGTGCTGTGGATCATGACCCGCGGCGAAACCGATCACGTCAATGTGAAAGGTGCCATCCTCCACGTGATGGGTGACCTGCTCGGCTCTGTCGGCGCCATCGTTGCAGCGATCGTCATCTACTTCACCGGCTGGACTCCGATCGACCCCATCCTGTCGGTTCTAGTAGCGGCGTTGATTCTGCGCAGCGCCTGGAAGCTCCTGGCCAAGTCGATCCATATCCTGTTGGAGGGTGCGCCAGAGGACGCTTCGCCGGAAAAGGTGGAACAAGGCCTGATGAGCACTGTGCCCGGCCTGGCGGCTGTCAGCCATGTTCACGTGTGGCAACTCACTTCCGGTCGCACGATGGCCACGCTACACGTTCGACCCAACGTGGACGAGGAGGCGCGAGCTGTGGTCAAGCGCGTCGAGGCGGTGCTGCGAGAGCAGTTCAGCATCGAACACGCCACAGTCGGAATCGACTGGAACTCGGAGGCTGACGAGAACATCTGCAGCCTGCAACCCACGACAGGCCGTCAGGACCACAGCGGCCACGACCACAGTGAGCACAATCATGACCATGACCACTCCGCTCCCGGTCACAAGCATTGAGGCCGTGCTAGACGGTTCGCAGTTCACTTGAGGGTTTGAATCCATGACATCCCGCAAAACCACCAGCGCCGCTATTGTGCAATGTTCGACCTCTAACCACGGCACGACCACTGATGTCCTCGCACTATCGCAAAGTGACGTCGCTGTTCTGGCAGAGACCTTCCGCCTGCTGGGCGACCAATCGCGATTGAAAATCCTGTTGCAGTGCATGCGCGGATCGGTCGCAGTGGGCGACATTGCTGGCTCGCTAGACCTGTCGCAGTCCTTGGTCAGCCATCACCTGCGCCTGTTGCGCGGCGCGCGCCTCGTGCGCGGCGAGCGCCAAGCCAAGCACATCTTCTACGGCATTGCCGACCAGCACGTCAGCCAGGTACTCCAGGACATGGCGGTTCACATTTCGGAGGACAGACACGACGATTGACTGAACATGTGAGTGCGCGCCGGCCTACGCCTTCAAGGGGTAGGCTTTTTTTGGCTATTAATCTAGAGAGACACCGGCGCGCCTTGCTGAATGCCTAGAAGACCCCAAGCAAAAAGCACTCTAAAAATAAACACTTGAACATATCTTCATGTGTGTTATTATTTGTCTACGGGGTATCCGAAAGGCGTAAGGACCACGCCATTATTTTTAACGTCAAGGAGTATTGACCATGTCCAAGAAAATTCGCTTTGCTGTTCTGCTTTCCGCACTTTTTGCTGCTGGAGTAAACGCTCAACCGTTCGCCGCAGATATGACACGGCAACAGGTCCAGGAGGATCTGGCTGCTTGGAGGCAATCTGGGTTGGAAGCGTTGTCTCGCGGCGAAAGCGGCCCGGATACGTTCAGCCCTCAATACCAGGCTGCCTTTCAGCGCTACTTGCAATTGACCCAAGGTGATATGTATCAGGCGCCCTCAGCAGGAAAGACTCGTGCTGAAGTGATGGCTGATTTGGAACTGTGGAAAATCTCCGGCATGCACGCGTTCACCTCGCGCGGAATCACCACCGCTTCGCACACCCAAGCCTACCAACAAGCCTACGAGAGCTATCTCCAGCTCAAGCTGGGTGCGGCTTACAAGGCTCCGGTGGCATTGACTCGTGCTCAAGTAAAGAGTGATTTGGCAGATTGGCAGGTTGCGGGAATGGCTGGATTCTGGGCTGGTGAGCAGACGCCTGATACCTATAGTGATGCCTACCGCACCGCATTTGAAACCTACCAGATGCTGCGCAACAAAAAATGACTTAATGGCAGCTGCATAAAGCAGCGGTCGGATGGTTCAGCCAGAAAGAGATTCTTTCTTTTTTTTGAATAAACATACAAACAAGTGTTCATTTGTTTGCATAACATTCCGATCGCTGATTTGTGCGTCCTGCCACGGCGATTACTCAGAGAACCAGGAGATTGATATGTCTTTGGAAACATTGGACGGCACAGGAGCGCAGGACGAACAACTGGGCTTTCGGGTCGAAGGTATGGATTGCGCCAGTTGCGTCGGCAAGATTGAAACAGCGCTTGGTCGAATTGATGGCGTATCAAATGTACAGGTTAATTTTACAAATGAGACGCTGACGTTGACGCGCAGCACAAGTAGCCGAAATACTGCACGCGACATTGCCAAGAAAATCCGGTCCCTGGGCTTCGACGTGCAGGCACTGCCCGCGTCCGAAATGTCCGCAGCACCTGCACCGTGCCATGCGGCCCACGCGCATGACCACGCCGGCTGCGGCGGCCACCATGACCATGGGCATGCCCACGACCACGGGCACGATCATTCGCACGGCAAAGCGTGCGGTGATGACCATGGGCATGGCCATGCTCACGGCCATGCCCATGCCCATGACCACGGTCACGATCACGGGGCCTGCAGCGGGCATGACCATGCGCCGGCCTCTGCCTCCCGTGGAGCACCCAGCACGCCCCCCAACGTGTCCATGCGCGTCGAGGGCATGGACTGCGCCAGTTGCGTCGGCAAGATCGAAACGGCGCTCGCTCGCATGGATGGCGTGTCCGATGCCCGCATAAACTTCACCGCAGAAACGCTGGAATTGACGCTCGCGTCTGGCGGCCCCACGCAGCTCGGCCACATCGAGAAGACCATCAAGAGCCTGGGCTTCGGCGTCTCCGACGTGCGCCGCCATGATGGCTCAGCACCCGCGGCCCCAGCAGCAGCATCGACGGCGCGCCATCAGCGCTGGTGGCAGACGAAGAAAGGCAAGCACGTGCTGGGCCTGGGCGGCCTGATGGGCTCGGCCTACGCGATCGCGCAGTTCGTTCCTGGCTACGCTGAATGGATCTTCGCCGCTGCGGTGATCGCGGGCGTGCTGCCGTTCGCTCGCAAAGCCTTCGCGCTGGCTGTGTCAGGCTCGCCGTTCTCTATCGAAACGCTGATGGTCGTCGCCTCGCTGGGCGCGCTCGTGATAGGCGAGGCCGAGGAAGCTGCTGCCGTGGTGTTCCTGTTCGCGATCGGCGAGCTGCTGGAAAGCGTGGCCGCCGGCCGCGCGCGCGCCGGCATCAAGGCGCTGGCCTCCCTGGTGCCTAAGACGGCGGTACTGCTCGATGCCGCGGGCGGGCAGCGCGAAGTGCCCGCCGCTTCCCTGCGCGTGAGCGACCGCGTGCTGGTGCGCCCTGGTGACCGGGTGCCTGCGGACGGCAAGATCCTCCGCGGTGAAAGCAGCCTGGACGAGTCGCCTATCACCGGCGAGTCCGTACCGCGTCAAAAGGCTATCGGTGCCGACGTGTTCGCCGGCTCCATCAACGTCGATGGCGTGCTCGAAGTACAAGTCGAGAAGACGGCATCGGACAACACCATTTCTCGCATCATCCAACTGGTGGAGCAGGCGCAGTCCTCCAAGGCGCCCACGGCTCGCTTCATCGAAAAGTTCAGCCGCTACTACACCCCTGCCGTCATGGCCATCGCGGCGTTGATCGTGGTGGTTCCGCCACTTGCCATGGGTGGCGACTGGGGTACCTGGCTGTACCGCGGCCTCGCACTGCTGTTGATTGCCTGCCCATGTGCGCTGGTGCTCTCCACACCGGCGGCCATCGCCTCGGGCCTTGCGGTGGCCACGCGACGGGGCCTGCTGATCAAGGGTGGCAACGCGTTGGAAACCATCGGCCGCGTGCGCGCCATTGCCTTCGACAAGACTGGCACGCTGACCGAGGGCAAGCCGCGCATCACCGAGGTCCTGCCCTTCGGGCTGTTCAAGCATCAACAGGTCCTTGCGCTTGCCGCCGCTGTCGAGTCCGGCTCAAACCATCCCTTGGCGAAGGCCATTGTCGCCCATGCCAAGAGCCTGGACGTGGCGATTCCCCAGGCCACGGGCGCATCGGCCATTGCCGGCAAGGCGGTGCGCGCCACCGTGAACGGCAGTGCGCTCGCTGTCGGATCGCCCGCCCATGCGGAACAGACGGCCACGCTGACAGCCGCGCACCGCAGGGAAATCGACAAGCTGGAGGATGGCGGCAAGACCGTGGTGGTCCTGTTCGACGAAGCCAGCAAGAACGTTCTGGGCCTGCTGGCCCTGCGCGACGAGCCCCGCCGCGACGCGCGCGAAGGCGTGGCCCAGCTCAACGCCATGGGCGTGCGCTCGGTCATGCTGACCGGCGACAACCGCCGCACCGCGCAGGCGATCGCCGGCAAGCTGGGCATCGAGTGGGAGGCCGAGCTGCTGCCGCAGGACAAGCTGCGCTTGGTCAACGAGATGAAGCGTGATGCCAAGGTGGCGATGGTCGGCGACGGCATCAACGACGCGCCGGCCCTGGCGACCGCCGACGTGGGTATCGCCATGGGCGGCGGCACGGACGTGGCGCTGGAAACCGCCGATGCCGCGCTGCTCAAGAGCCGCGTCACGGACGTGGCCCACCTGGTGGCCCTGTCGCGGGCGACGATGGCCAACATTCACCAAAACGTCGTATTCGCCATTGGCCTCAAGGGCTTGTTCCTGGTCACCACCGTGTTGGGTATCACCGGCTTGTGGGTTGCCGTGCTGGCCGACACCGGCGCCACGGCCCTGGTCACGCTGAACGCACTGCGCCTGCTGCGCTTCAAGGGCGCGCCGGAGGCCAACCACGGCGACGACGCCGGGCGTCCCACCACCTTGTCCGTGCCGTCTGCCCGCTGAGGCAACAAGAGGGCTTGACCTTGCCGTCGTTGTAACGCCTAGCCTCCACACAAATGTCTGCAGAGCGCTTCGGAAGGGCCGGAGTCCTGCATCCAAGAAAGGGTCACTTCCATGCGTAAAAAAATCAGAATCATTGTGGTGGCAGGCGTCATCGCAGCCGTCGGGGGGATAGCGATCGCTGCCCGCGACGCCAAGGACGAGGGCAAGGCCGCGGCGCCCCCGGCGGGCGCGCCGATGGCGCCGCAGGTGCCCGTGGCCGAGGTCATTACCCGCACGGTCGCGCCATCGGCCGAGTACACCGGCTTCCTGGCCGCGCCCAAGACCGTCGAGCTGCGCTCGCGGGTCGGCGGCGCCGTCGATGCGGTGAGCGTTCCCGAAGGTAGCCTCGTGCGCAAGGGCCAACTGCTGTTCCAGATCGACCCGAGGCCGTTCCAGGTTGCGCTCGACACGGCCGTGGCGCAACTGCGTCAGGCCGAGGTGCTGGCCAGCCAGGCCCAGGCCGACTTTGACCGCGCCGAGCGCCTGGTGGCGACCGGCGCCGTCGCGCGCAAGACCTATGACGATGCCGCCTCCGCACGCAACGCGCGCCAGGCTCAGGTGCAGGCGGCTAAGGCCGCCGTTGCTGCGGCTCAGCTGGACCTGTCCTACGCCCGCGTCACTGCGCCCATCGCCGGGCGCGTCGACCGCGTGCTCGTGACCGAGGGCAACTTGGTCAGCGGTGGCGGCGCCGGCGCGGCCACGCTGCTGACCACGATCGTATCCATCGACCCGTTGCACGTGTACTTCGACATTGATGAGGCCACCTATCTCAACGTCGTCAGCCGCTCGCGGCCCGCTGCGGGCGCCGGTAGCAAGGCTTCGCTGCCCGTGCAGGTCGGGCTGACCACGGACAAGGGTTTCCCGCACAGGGGCGCGCTCGACTTCGTGGGCAACACCATTGACCGAAGCACCGGCACGATCCGCGCGCGCGCCGTTGTGCCCAACCCGGATGGGCGCATGGCACCCGGCATGTTCGCCCGGGCCAAGCTGTCCACCGGCGCGGCGCGCGAGGCCGTCCTGATCGACGATCAGGCCGTGGGCACCGACCAAGGGCGCAACTACGTGCTGGTCGTGGGCGAGAACAACCAGGCCCAGTACCGGCCCATCGAACTGGGGCCGGTGGTGGACGGGCTGCGCGTCATCAACGGCGGCCTGCAGGCCGGTGAGAAGATCATCATCAAGGGCCTCGTGCGCCCCGGCATGGCGGTCACGCCGCGCATGGTGCCCATGCAGGCGCCCGCGGCACCGGCCGCCGGCGCGACCGGCGCGACCAAGGCTGCGGCAAACGCTCCGGCTCCCGCTGCGGCGCCTGCCAAGGCCGGTGGCGCGGACCCCGCCAAGGCTGACGGCGCGGCCGGCTCGGCGGAGGCCCGCAAATGAATTTCCCCCGCTTCTTCATCAACCGGCCGATCTTCGCCATCGTCCTGTCGGTGCTGATGCTGATCGCGGGCGCGATCAGCTATTTCCAGCTCCCCCTGAGCGAGTACCCCCAGGTCACGCCGCCGACGGTGCAGGTCACCGCCAGCTATCCCGGCGCCAACCCGCAGGTGATCGCCGACACCGTGGCATCGCCGCTGGAGCAGGCGGTCAACGGCGTGGAAGGCATGATGTACATGCAGTCCCAGATGTCCACGGACGGGCGGATGGTGCTGACCATCTCGTTCGAGCAGCACATCGACCCCGACGTCGCGCAGATCCAGGTGCAGAACCGCGTCTCACGCGCGCTGCCCCGGTTGCCGCCCGAGGTCCAGCGCATCGGCGTGGTCACCGACAAGACCGCGCCCGATATTCTCATGGTGGTGCATATGCTCTCGCCGGGGGACCGCTACGACCCGCTGTACGTGTCCAACTACGCGATGCTCAACGTGCGCGACGAACTGGCGCGCCTGCCGGGCATCGCCAACGTGATCATCGGCGGTGAAGGCGAGTACGCAATGCGCGTCTGGCTCGACCCCGAGAAGGTCGCATCGCGGGGCATGACCGCCAGCGATGTGGTCGCCGCCATCCGCGAGCAGAACGTGCAGGTCGCAGCCGGCTCGATCGGCCAGCAGCCGAATGCGTCGGCCGCCTTCCAGGTCAGCGTCAATGCGCTGGGGCGCCTGACCACCGAAGAGCAGTTCGGCGACATCGTGATCAAGGCCGGCGCCAACGGCCAGGTGACCCGCCTGCGCGACGTCGCACGCCTGGAACTGGGCTCGGACAACTACACCATGCGCGGCCAGCTCGACGGCGAGAACGCGGTCGGCCTGCAAATCCTGATGACGCCCGGCTCCAATGCCCTGGACACGTCCAGCGCGGTGCGCGCGACGATGGAGCGGCTGCAGGCCAAGTTCCCCGAAGGCATCGAGTACAAGATCGCCTACGACCCCACAGTCTTCGTGCGCGCCTCGCTCCAGTCCGTCGCCGTCACGCTGCTGGAGGCCATCCTCCTGGTGGTGATCGTGGTGGTGCTGTTCCTGCAATCTTGGCGCGCGTCGATCATTCCACTGATCGCCGTGCCGGTCTCGCTGGTCGGCACGTTCGCGGTGATGCACATGTTCGGCTTCTCGCTGAACACGCTGTCGCTGTTTGGCCTCGTGCTCTCCATCGGCATCGTGGTGGATGACGCCATCGTGGTGGTGGAGAACGTGGAGCGCCACATGGCGCTGGGCGAATCGCCCAAGGATGCGGCGCGCAAGGCGATGGATGAAGTGACTGGCCCGATCCTGGCCATCACCTCGGTGCTGGCAGCGGTCTTCATCCCCTCGGCGTTCCTGTCGGGGCTGCAGGGCGAGTTCTATCGCCAGTTCGCGCTGACCATCGCGTTCTCGACCATCCTGTCGGCGATCAACTCGCTTACGCTGTCGCCAGCGCTGGCCGCCATCCTGCTCAAGCCGCACCACGGCGCGGCCAAGCCCGATCGTCTCACGCGCATCATCGACGGCGTGTTCGGCGGCTTCTTCCGCCGCTTCAACCGCTTCTTCGATCGCGCCTCGAATTCCTACGTCGGGGGCGTGCGCCGCGCGGTGCGCGGCAGCGCCATCGTGCTGCTGCTCTACGTCGGCTTCCTGGGCCTGACCTGGCTGGGCTTCCACAAGGTGCCTGCGGGCTTCGTGCCGGCCCAGGACAAGTACTATCTCGTGGGCATCGCCCAGCTTCCGACCGGCGCCTCGCTGGATCGCACCGAGGCGGTCGTCAAGGAGATGACCAAGATCGCACTGGCTGAGCCGGGCGTCGAGAGCGTGGTGGCCTTCCCGGGCCTGTCGGTCAATGGACCGGTGAACCAGCCGAACACCGCGCTGATGTTCGCCATGCTCAAGCCCTTCGATGAGCGCAAGGACCCGTCGCTGTCGGCCTTCGCCATCCAGGGCAAGCTCATGGGCAAGTTCAGCCAGATCCCGGACGGCTTCGTTGGCATCTTCCCGCCGCCGCCGGTGCCGGGCCTGGGTTCGATGGGCGGCTTCAAGCTGCAGATCGAGGACCGGGCGGGCCTGGGTCCCGAGGCGCTTGCGCAGGCACAGGGCCAGATCATGGGCAAGGCCATGCAGGCGCCCGAGCTGGCGAACATGCTCGCCAGCTTCCAGACCAATGCGCCGCAGTTGCAGGTGGACATCGACCGGGTGAAGGCCAAGTCGCAGGGCGTATCGCTGACCGAGGTGTTCGACACCCTGCAGGTCAACCTTGGCTCGCTCTACGTCAACGACTTCAACCGCTTCGGTCGCACCTACCGGGTCATGGCCCAGGCCGATGCGCAGTTCCGCATGCAGGCTGAGGACATAGGCATGCTCAAGGTGCGCAATGCAGCGGGCGACATGATCCCGCTGAGCGCGATCGCGACCATCGAGCGCAGTTCCGGCCCCGACCGGGTGATGCATTACAACGGCTTTCCCTCGGCCGACATCAGCGGCGGGCCAGCGCCGGGCTACTCGTCCGGCCAGGCCACCGCCGCGATTGAGAAGATCGTGAGCGAATCGCTGCCGGACGGTATGACCTACGAATGGACGGACCTGACTTTCCAGGAAAAACGGGTTGGCAACACGGCGATCTACATCTTCGCGCTGGCGGTGCTGCTCGCCTTCCTGTTCCTGGCGGCCCAGTACAACAGTTGGTCGCTGCCGTTCGCTGTGCTGCTGATTGCACCCATGGCGCTGCTCTCGGCGATCGCCGGCGTCTGGCTCTCTGGGGGCGACAACAACATCTTCACGCAGATCGGTTTCGTGGTGCTGGTCGGCCTGGCTGCCAAGAACGCGATCCTGATCGTGGAGTTCGCCCGCGCGAAGGAAAGCGAAGGGGCCGATCCGCTGGCAGCCGTGCTCGAAGCCGCGCGCTTGCGGCTGCGCCCGATCTTGATGACGTCGTTCGCCTTCATCGCTGGCGTGGTGCCGCTGGTGCTGGCCAGCGGTGCGGGCGCCGAGATGCGCCACGCCATGGGCATCGCGGTGTTCGCCGGCATGCTGGGCGTGACGGTATTCGGCCTGGTGCTGACGCCGGTGTTCTACGTTGTGGTGCGCAAGCTGGCGCTGCGCCGCGAAGCGCGCCATGCCCGTGGCGGCATGACCGACCAGCACGCATGACGGCCAGGAGGACATACGACATGAAAACATCTTTCGCATTCACACGACCCGCCAGGACGCTGGCGCCGCTCGCCCTCGCGGCGGCGCTGGCTGGCTGCTCCATGGCACCGAAGTATGACCGGCCCGCAGCGCCGATCGACACGGCCTATCCCTCGGGCGCGGCCTATGTGGAACTGGCGGCCGCGACGCCCGACGACGCGATCACGGCCGAGATCGGTTGGCGGGACTTCTTCCGCGACCCGCTGCTGCAGCAGTTGATCGGCATTTCGCTGGAGAACAACCGCGACATGCACAAAGCCGCGCTCAACGTGGAGGCGGCTCAGGCGCTGTACCGTATCCAGCGTGCCGAGATGCTGCCGAACCTGGGCGTTTCCGCCCGCGGCGCGTCAGAGCGCGTACCGGCCGACCTCAGTACCACGGGGCAAAGCGACGTGCTCCGGCGCTACGACGTGGCCGGGGTGACGGCCGCCTGGGAGCTGGACCTGTGGGGCCGCATCCGCAGCCTCAACGACCGGGCGCTGGCGTCCTACCTGGCCCTCGACGAGACCCGCATCGCCACGCAGATGAGCCTGGTGTCCGAGGTGGCCAGCGCCTACCTCACGCTGCGCGCCGACCAGGAACTGCTGCGCCTGACGAGCGACACCCTCGCCACACAGAAGCGCTCCTATGACCTGACCACCCAACTGGTGGAAGCGGGAAATTCCACGCAGCTCGACCTGCGCCGCGCGGAGATCGCGCTGCGCACCGCCGAGGCCAACCGCGCCGCCTACACGCGGCAGGCGGCCAAGGACCGCAACGCGCTGGTGCTGCTGCTGGGCCAGCCGCTGACGCCGGAGCTGTCCCGGCAGCTTGACGAGGCCGTGGCGCTGCCGGACGACATCGTGCCGACCGACCTGCCGAGCGGCCTGCCGTCCGAACTGCTCGCGCGTCGGCCGGACATCCGCGCCGCCGAGCAGATGCTGATCGGCGCCAACGCCAACATCGGCGCGGCGCGGGCCGCGTTCTTCCCGACGATTAGCCTCACGGGCTCGGCGGGCACGGCCAGCGCTTCGCTGGACGGCCTGTTCGATTCGGGCTCGCGGGCCTGGAGCTTCCTGCCGCAGATCACGCTGCCCATCTTCCGCGGCGGCGCGTTGCGAGCCAATCTGGACGTGGCACAGGTACAAAAGAGGATCGAAATCGCCAACTACGAGAAGTCTATCCAGGCGGCCTTTGCTGAGGTGGCTGACGGCTTGGCGGGCAAGCGCACGCTTGATGAGCAGATCCGCTCGGAGCAGCTCCTGGTAGCGGCTAGCCAGAAAGCCTACCAACTAGCCGAGCAACGCTTCCAGGAAGGCGTGGACGACAACCTCACCTTGCTCGATGCGCAACGCACACAGTACGGTGCGCAGCAGACCCTGGTGCGCACGCGCCTGACGCGGCTGAACAACCTCATCCACCTCTACAAGGCGCTGGGTGGCGGCTGGACTGAGCACACGGTGCAATCGGGCGCCACCGGGCAACCATCCGCCCGGTCGCCGGGATAAGGGCTATGCGCAAC
This sequence comes from Stenotrophomonas sp. 704A1, assembly GCF_030549525.1. Lineage (NCBI taxonomy): Bacteria > Pseudomonadati > Pseudomonadota > Gammaproteobacteria > Lysobacterales > Lysobacteraceae > Stenotrophomonas > Stenotrophomonas tuberculopleuritidis. The sequence continues at coordinate 1,645,931 of NZ_CP130831.1, forward strand.
GGCGGCGTTCCCCATCGTTGCGCACGGAGAACCGGATGAGGATCGGTGAACTTGCGCGCTTGACGGGCACCCCCCCGGAGAACATTCGGTTCTACGAGCGGGAGGGCCTGTTGCAAGCCCCGGAGCGGTCACGCAACAACTATCGGCGCTATGGCCCGGCCCATGTCGAACGGCTTCACCTGATTCGCAACTACCGTGCCTCGGGAATCGGCCTGGATGACGTGCGCCGCCTACTGGGTTGGGCACATGAGGGGTTCCTGGAACCTGAGCTGCTAAGGCAGGCTGTCCAAGGCCATCTCGCCTGTGTTGAGGAACGCATGGAGCAACTGATCCAGGTGAAAGAGCACCTGCTCGCATTGGCCCTGCACGGTGCTGCTTCCGCCGGGGCTTCCGAGGATGGACCGGCTCGCGATGGTTCGTGAGCATCGCATGTCCATATAACTGAATATATATTCATGCGTGTAATATTTCCGGCCAGACAAACGAATAAGAAAGACGCCCATGACCGACCAGAGCATCACGCGCCGAAACATCGGCGTTCTCACCGCCGCGCAGGCGCTCGGCGGCGCCAGCGCGCCCATCGTGATGTCGCTGGGTGGGCTGGTCGGCCAGCAGCTTGCCAAGAATTCGGCCTGGATCACCTTGCCCGTGAGTCTGTTCGGCCTGGGTCTTGCCATCGGCACCTTGCCTGCCGCCTTCATCATGCGGCACCATGGCCGCCGCAACGGATACGTGGTGGGGGTCGGCTTCGGCGTGGCCTCGGGCCTGATCGCCGCGTTGGGCATCATGCTGGCCTCGTTCTGGATCTTCTGCGCCGGCACCTTCCTGGCGGGCTTCTACGGCGCGTATGTGCAGAGCTACCGCTTCGCAGCCGCCGACACCGCCGAGGACGCGCTTAAGGCCAAGGCCATTTCCTGGGTCATGGTGGGCGGTCTCGCGGGCGCCATCATCGGGCCGCAGTTGGTGATCTTCACGCGCGATGCGGTAGCGGGCACGCCCTACGTTGGCAGCTTCCTCAGCCAGGCGCTGCTGCCGCTGATCGCCTTGCCGATCCTGCTGATGCTGCGCACGCCGAGCCAGACCCAGGCCGAAGCAGTCGCCGATAGCGGTCGGACGGTGCTGCAGCTCTTGGCGATGCCGCGCTATCTGCTGGCCGTGGCTGCGGGCGTGGTGTCCTATGGGGTGATGGCGTTCGTGATGACGGCCGCGCCGGTGGCGATGGTCAACCACGGGCATTCGGTGGACAACGCCGCCCTAGGAATACAGTGGCACCTGCTGGCGATGTTCGGGCCGAGCTTCTTCACCGGGCGACTGATGGTGCGCTACGGCAAGGAGCGCGTGACCGCCGTCGGCATGGTGCTGCTCGCCGCCTCCGGGGTGGTGGCCCTGGGCGGGCTCGGCCTGTCCCACTTCTGGGGCTCGCTGGCGCTGTTGGGCATCGGCTGGAATTTGAGTTTCATCGGCGCCACGGCGATGGTCACCGACTGCCACACCCCGGCCGAGCGGGGCAAGGCGCAGGGCATGAACGACTTCTTCGTCTTCGCCGCCACGGCGGCCGTGTCGTTCCTCGCGGGGTCGATCCTGCACAGCTCGGGCTGGCAAGCGGTCAACTGGATGATCTTCCCGGCCTTGGCGCTGATCTTGGTGCCGCTGCTGTGGCAGGGGCGGTACGGTTGCAACTGACTTGACTTGGGGCATTGATCGAGGACTGGAAGCCGATAAGTGGCCCGTTCCGGCACTACACGACTTGTCTCCACTGCTGAAACTTCGGAAAGCTACTTTGCCGTTCCACCTTTATTGATGGTCAAAGAGTTGTATGGACAGATGAATTTAGTTAGTTAGTTAGTTAGTTAGATTTATCAAGAAGCAGTTTAACCACGGCTTTGGCTTTGCGAGCAGCGTGCAGATCTCCAAGAACGTGAGCCTGAATAATCGCCCCTTCAAGCAACATAGCAATTGTTTCAGAGATTTGAACTATCGATTCTCTGGACGTTATGACAAGTGAAGTGTGGTGTGTGATCCATCGCAGCATAGCCTCTTTGTTTCGGGCGCAAAGCTTATGTATATCATGATCCGGATTGCTGAATTCGGCGCTGACATTAATGAAATAACAACCCAAGAAAAGTGGCTTGGATTGATCGAGACCCTGAAACAGATCGTCAAAAGCATCAAGCATGGCATACAAGGCGTCCCTACCTGGCGTCGCTTCGTGCAAACGCAAATCGAGCCAAGAGAAATACTGCTGATCACAATATTCGACGGTCGCAGCAATTAGATCTTCCTTGCTGGAGAAATGGTTATATAGCGTTTTCTTGGCAATGCCGGACTCTTCAAGTACCCGATTGATGCCAACAGCATGAATGCCGTACTTATAAAAAAGGTTAAAGGCAGTTGCGACTAACTGTTCTTTTTTGTCCATGATGTTATTCATCGTTGTGAGGATTCATACGCGACATGTTGACACAAGGAGACAGGGTTGTCTACAATCCCTCAAGGAGACCGATCTGTCTCTTTCTTTGCAATTTCCTTGAGGCTTCTTTTATGAACACGACAACAGCGGCTTCCGCACAACAGCCCTCCGTCATCTATGATCTAGTCACGATAGGTTCCGGTTCGGCGGCTAGAGCCGCAGCGAACGAAGCACGTAGGCTCGACAAAACAGTCGCCATGATCGAACAGGGGTTGGCAGGAGGGACCTGTCTCAATGTAGGATGCGTTCCTTCAAAGACGTTGCTTGCGGCGGCTTCTGCTCGCATGTCTGCTGCGCATGGGAAGTTCCCAGGTATAGCGACCTCGGCCGGGCCTGTCGACTTGTCTTTGCTTGTCAGAGATAAAGATCAAATGATCGGGCACTTCCGGCAGTCTTTCCATGTACAAGCACCCAAGGATGCAGGTATTGCGGTATTTCGCGGCAAGGCGACCTTTGTAGCGTCAGATGAGCCAGATATCGTAGCGCTCGTCGTCGCGGACTCAGACGGAAACACAAACCTGGTGTACGCCAAGCAGGTACTGATCGCCAGTGGGGCAGCGCCATTCATTCCTTCCATTCCTGGCCTCAGTGAGGTGGACTTTCTCACTTCCGGCTCGGCCATGTCCCTTGAGCAGGTGCCTGAGTCCATGCTGGTCGTCGGCGGCAATGCGATCGGTCTGGAGCAAGGTCAATTGTTCGCTCGACTGGGCAGCAAGGTTGAAGTGGTCGAGATAGCTCCTCGAATTGCACCGTTCGAGGATCCCGCGATTTCTGCGGCACTGGAGCAGGCGCTGTCAGCGGAGGGCATCATGTTCCATACTGGCGCCAATCTGACAAACGTCGTACCACACGAGAGCGGGGTGCTTGCAACTGTCGTCGCCGAAGGACGTACTCAGCAAATTTTCGCCCATAAGATTCTCATAGCGACGGGGCGCCGTCCGGCAACTGAAGGACTCAACTTGGATGCTGTCAATGTGTCCAGGGGCGATCGAGGCGAAATAATTGTGGACGAACATCTGCGAACCTCAAATCCTCGCATCTGGGCAGCGGGCGATGTCACTGGTATGGCTCAATTAGTGTATGTCGCTAGTGCGCAGGGGACCGTGGCCGCGAGCAATGCTCTGGGCAACGAGCCTCGGTCCCTAGACTACACCGCCTTGCCCCGCGTCATTTTCACGTCGCCCGAGATGGCTGCTGTCGGCATGACTCCTATGCAGGCTGAGGCGGCCCAAATTGCCTATGATGTTCGTGAAATTCCGGTTTCCTTTGTTCTACGTGCTATTGTAAGTCGTCACGACAAAGGGATAATCAAGATGATATCCGAGCGTGAGACAGGAAGGATTCTGGGTATTCATATGGTAGGCGAATCTGCTGGAGAGGTTATTGCAGCTGCAACCTATATTATCTCCGCAGGACTTACGGTTGACCAACTTGCAAAACAGTGGTCTCCGTACTTCACTATGGCGGAGTCGCTTAAAAACGTAGCAAGCAGTGCGCCAACTTTGGAAGATTCGGCTAATGGCTAAATCTTATTATTACTATGCGCTTAAATTTCAAGGGATCGTTTCAGGGTAAAGTTTCCTGATGTGAGCATGTTTGAGTTTTTTGCTATGGCGGGATCGCTCAATGGGCTTCCCGCCTTTTTTGTGGTGAATCATTAAAGAATTTGCCGATCTTGAATATATGCATAAAAACTCAGGGGGTGCCGTTCAGTCTGTTGACGAGAAAGATAGGATTCTTTTACTGAGAAATTCCCGTCAGAACTTCAATTTATCTTCTCTAAATTTGAAAGGTTGTCAGGCAATTCATGCGCGATGAGTAGACACGCTGGCCTGCTTCAGTGCCCCCGAGTACTGCGACCAGAAGGAAAGGGGTTATTCGTTTCATAGTTCGATTTCCTGCTGTGGGCTACTGCTTCGCAGCCGCCGTCACCGCCGAGGACGCGCTTAAGGCCAAGGCCATTTCCTGGGTCATGGTGGGCGGTCTCGCGGGCGCCATCATCGGGCCGCAGTTGGTGATCTTCACGCGCGATGCGGTAGCGGGCACGCCCTACGTTGGCAGCTTCCTCAGCCAGGCGCTGCTGCCGCTGATCGCCTTGCCGATCCTGCTGATGCTGCGCACGCCGAGCCAGACCCAGGCCGAAGCAGTCGCCGATAGCGGTCGGACGGTGCTGCAGCTCTTGGCGATGCCGCGCTATCTGCTGGCCGTGGCTGCGGGCGTGGTGTCCTATGGGGTGATGGCGTTCGTGATGACGGCCGCGCCGGTGGCGATGGTCAACCACGGGCATTCGGTGGACAACGCCGCCCTAGGAATACAGTGGCACCTGCTGGCGATGTTCGGGCCGAGCTTTTTCACAGGACGACTGATGGTGCGCTACGGCAAGGAGCGCGTGACCGCCGTCGGCATGGTGCTGCTCGCCGCCTCCGGGGTGGTGGCCCTGGGCGGGCTCGGCCTGTCCCACTTCTGGGGCTCGCTGGCGCTGCTGGGCATCGGCTGGAACTTCAGCTTCATCGGCGCGACGGCGATGGTCACCGATTGCCACACCCCGGCCGAGCGCAGCAAGGCGCAGGGCATGAACGATTTCTTCGTCTTCGCCGCCACGGCGGCCGTGTCGTTCCTCGCGGGATCGATCCTGCACAGCTCGGGCTGGCAGGCGGTCAACTGGATGATCTTCCCGGCCCTGGCGCTGATCCTGGTGCCGCTGCTGTGGCAGGCCGCGCGAAAGCCGGCGCTGCCAGCTCCGGTCTGATCGGAGCGGTGCAAGAGGCGCTCCGCGCAGTGGGTCGCCTCGGCCGCTACAGCACCTGCTTCCACTGGCGCAGCCTCGACAGCGCGTCGTCGTAGGCGGTGGAGGTGAAGAACTGGATCTTGCGCCCGAGGGTCTTCATCGGGCTCAACGCGGGATCGAAAAGCGAGGCGTTCGAATGGTGCGCCACGCAGTCGAGCACCCGGTCCTGTCCCTCCGTGAGCATGGCTTCCAGCTCGCGAAGGTCTCTGCCCGCGAAACGGCGCTGGAAGCCGGCAGAAAGACGCTCGGCCCGCTGCGCCATCGCACTCGGCGAGTAAAAGGACGCCGAAGGTCCAGGCGTCCGATCATGCGCGAACTGCAGGATCATCGTGTTCCAGACGATGACGTCCACCAGGACCATCGCAGCGTTGGTATGCAGGCGCGGCTCCTGCCAGATCATGGCCGTGTGCCGGTAGTGGCTGGCGGGAATGGTGGCAGCTTCTACCCCGAGCTTTCGGTGGCTGGCGCGAACCTTGTCAAGGAGTTCCTGCTTCGTGGTTGGTAGTTTCATTCGGGATTTCTATTTCATCGAGACAAGGCTCGATAACCGGCGTGTCAGATATTCATCAAGTCACCAGCGCAATTACCTTGGATTGAGGAAAAGCGCTTGCCTCACCGCTGCGCTGGCGGCGCCGAGGGCTTGTGCATGATGAAGCGGGACATGTCGGTGATTTCCTGTTTGCGGATTTACGTTACTGCTGAAGCTGCTTCTGCATGGTGTTGTGGTTGTAGTAGTCGCTGGCATAGACAATCTTTCCGTTCGAAACACGGAAGAAGCTCGCGCCGAAATAACTGATGGTCGAACTGGAGGGCGACGTCCCGCCATTGCTGTTCTTGGTGGCGGTGAATTCCCACTCGATCGCCACACCATCGCCGGAGGCAACCGGCTGCGAACGGATTTTCATTTTTCGGTCGGGCAGGATTTTCATCAGAAACTGCGAGACTTCGGTAATGGCTTGAGGCCCAGTGCGGGACGCTTCATTGCTGGTATTGAAATAGACGACGTTGGAATCGAGCACTTTTTCCATCGCGTCGGTTCGCCCGCCATTCCAGGCGTCAAGGTATTGCCGGACCACCTTCACGTTCTCTGGCTCATCTGCCGCCTGCGACGTGACGCTATAGGCGAGTGAAGCCAGCCCGAGGAATATCGCTCCCAAAGCCTGCACCGGACGGCAGCGCAAGCCGTCTGAAGAACGAAGGGGCCTGAATGACAGGGCGTGCTGCATGTTGTTCATGGTCGAAATACTCCAAAAGGTGTTGAAAAAAATCCCGCTCGCACGGGCGTGGTGGAAAATCGCATGTCGCGCGCAACGAAGCACAGGCCGTCGGCAATTGCTCTTTTGTCAAATACATAGAATCATCCTATGTATAAGGCCTGAGTTGCTACAATCGAGGTCCGATGGGCTCCCGTCTCTACGTCATTTGAGAACCGCGATGAATAACCGCTTCACACTCCCACAGGCGCCGCGGCGTTCGCTCGTCGATTCGACGATTGAGCTGATCCGCGGCCAGATCGAGGGAGGCGCCTGGAAGGTCGGCGAGCGCATCCCCAGGGAGCAGGAACTGGCCGAGATGCTGGAGGTTGGCCGCAACACGGTGCGGGAAGCCATTCGCGTGCTCTCGCACGGCCAGGTCCTGGAAGTCCGCCAGGGTGATGGCACCTACGTGCGAACCAATATCGATCCGGCCGAGGTCATGCGCCGTGTCGGGCGTTCCGGCTTGCGAGAGCACTTCGCGTTGCGCTGCATGCTGGAAACCGAGGCGGCCAGGTTGGCCGCGGTGCATCGGTCCAAGGCGGACGTTGGGCTGCTGCGCCGACTGTTGAAGGCCCGCGGCGAGCAGGAGCAACACGCATCGAGCGCGGCCTTTGCCGAGGCCGATACGGCTTTCCACTGCGCGATCGCCGGGATGTGCGGCAACGGCGCGCTGGCTGAGCTGTACCGCTACTTCGCGAACTCGGTCCGCATGAACACGCTGACTGCGCTGAAGGACAAGGAACTGCCCGAGCCGGGTCTCGCGACCCATGAGGCGATCGTGGATGCTATCGAGCGCCAGGATGGAGAAGCAGCTGCGGCGGCTGTGCGGAACGTGGTCGCTCCGCTGATTGCGGCACTTGAGAAATCGGGTTGATCCGAGCGCGACTCCCGCGCTGGCAATGCCGCTTTCCATCGAGCAGCCGGTCGCCGGCCCCGTTGATCGGAACGCGGGTTGTTTCCCGGAGAGCACGCGGTAGCCGGTCCTCATGGATAGGCCCTTGGTGCGCTACAGCGACCGGACGGTGCTGTTCATATCGAATCTTCGACGCGACCACCCGCCAGGACATACCGGGCCAGCGCCTCGGCATCGGCGTGGGTGGCCCGGGTGGACTGCGGTGTACCGAAAGCCTGGACGAGCTTTGGCAGCATGGCCTCCAACTGGGCTCGCTTATCCGAATCCGGTTCGACGTGGATGAGCGCGAGCAATGTGCCGCCAAGCGTCTCCTTGTGAGTCTTCAGCCAGACGCCGCGCTGAGCGCGATCGTCGAGAGTCTCTTCTGGCCCTCCCGCGACGTAGATAAGCACGAAGGGCTTTCCGCAGGCGACGAGTTCATCCATTTCCGCGCACCAGGCGCTGCTGTATCCGTTGTAGATGCTTGCGCCGTCGAAGCGGACGATGGGGAAATCGCTGGTGTCGTGAACTTTCGGTTGCTGGGACATGATCCTGGACTCTCGCTATTAACGTCCTAACATCCTACCTTTGTTGAGAATTACTTGCAACTGAAATGGGCATGGGCACACCGCCGTGCAGCGCCAAGTGACGGGCGAAATAAGGGCTTGACCTTCCAACAATGGGAGGCCCTACAGTGAACCCATCAACCTCATTCAAGGAGTTTTTTCATGAAGGTCAACAAGTTCAGCCTCTTGTTCATTGCGGGCGCCGTCGTGGTCGCCGCCGGCCTGATGGCCGTCCAGAAGAAGGTGGTCGTCCCGTCGGGTGAAGCGATGCAGGCCAGTGCGGGCGGAGGTCACCAAGGGCACGCGATGCCCTCCAGCGCCTCGGCCAATGACAGTCCTTCCACGACCGCGTATCGCGCCGTGAACGACCAGATGCACGCCGGGATGGGAGCGCAGTTCACTGGCAACGCCGACGTCGATTTCATGCGTGGCATGATCCCGCACCACCAGGGCGCGATCGACATGGCCAAGGTGGCGCTGCAGTACGGCAAGGACCCGGAGGTTCACAAGCTGGCCCAGGAGGTCATCACCGTGCAGGAAGGCGAGATCGCCATGATGAACAAGTGGCTGGGCGACAACGGCCAGCAGGCGGCGGCCGGCAGCTCGGGCGATGCCTCGACGGCCGCCTACCGTGCCGGCAACGACCGCATGCATGCGGACATGATGATCGACTTCAGCGGCGACGCCGATGTGGACTTCATGCGCGGCATGATCCCGCACCACCAGGGTGCGATCGACATGGCCAAGGTGGCGCTGCAGTACGGCAAGAACCCGGAGGTCCGCAAGTTGGCTCAGGAGGTCATCTCCGCGCAGGAAGGCGAGATCGCCATGATGAAGAGTTGGCTTGTCGCTCGGGGCAAGTGAAGGCACGACCATGAACCAAGCCAACACCCCGCGCATCCTCATCTATAGCACTCCAACTTGCCCGGACTGCCGGGCACTAAAGGAGTGGTTGTCCCAGCAGGGCATCGCGTTTGAAGAGCGCGACCTGACCGACCCGAAGATTTCCGCGGAGGCCAAGTCACGAACCGGCGTGCGCGTGGCCCCGATCACGATCGTCGGCGACGAGGTCTTCTATGGCACCTTCGCGAGCCAGAAGCCGAGGCTGATGAAGGCGCTCGGTCTTCAGTGAGCCGCTGAAGGAAGACCGTGGTCACGGGCGGAGTCGCCGGTGCGGACCCCGGTCGGACCCTGTAAGCGCTGTTGTGGACGCGTCTGCACGCAAAGCTCAAGACCGTGAGGCATTCTTCGCCGACGACGCTCGGCGCTTTCGCCTGCGGTCGTTGACATCACGAGAGGAATTTTTATGCGATCGACATCATCAGCCACCTCCCTGCACGTCGCCATTTCCGAGGGCATCACAGTCGCCAACGACCTGCCGTTCGTGCTGTTCGGCGGCATCAACGTCATCGAGGATCTCGATACGACCCTGGCTGCGGCTGAGCACTTCGCGGAGGTGACGCGCAAGCTGGGGATACCCTTCGTTTTCAAGGCGTCGTTCGACAAGGCCAATCGCTCGTCGATCCATTCTTTCCGAGGTGTCGGCCTGGAGGAAGGGCTGCGGGTCCTCGATGCGGTCAAGTCGCGGTTCGGATGCCCAGTCTTGACCGACGTGCATGAGGTTGAGCAGGCCATGCAGGTCGCTGCCGTTGCCGACGTACTGCAAGTTCCGGCCTTCCTGGCCCGGCAGACCGATCTGGTGGCCGCCATTGCCCGCACCGGTCGGGTAGTGAATGTCAAGAAGCCGCAGTTCCTCAGCCCGGGCCAGATCAGGCATGTCGTCCACAAACTGCACGAGGCTGGCAACCCGCGCGTCCTGCTGTGCGAGCGTGGCACGCAGTTCGGCTACGACAATCTCGTCGTGGACATGTTGGGCTTCCGCGAAATGAGCGTTGCCAGCAGTGGCCTGCCACTGGTGTTCGACGTAACCCATAGCCTGCAGCGGCGAGAAGCGGATGCGTTGGCTTCGGGTGGGCGTCGCCAACAGTTGCCCGAACTCGCGCGGGCCGGCATGGCGGTCGGCATTGGCGGTTTGTTCCTCGAAGCACACGCCGACCCGGCGCATGCACGTTGTGACGGACCCAGCGCTCTGCCACTGGACACGCTCGAACCGCTGCTGCGGCAGGTCAAGGCGGTGGACCAACTCGTCAAGTCGTTCGAGCCTCTTCGGATCGACTGAAGCTTGCCACCCGTTCAAACAGAACGTGTGGCACTTCCCCTCTTAGTCGGCTATTTGAGCGACAGATAAGGATTGTTCGGTGGAACGGCATCGAATATGTGCGATGGGTCTTCGAGCAAATAGCCATGCACCTGGCGCGTTTTGCGCGGTCCCATGACCTCGCACGTCCTGATGTTCAGACCCGATGGCTGTTTCCTGTGGAGTCCGAGTTTTTCAAAGCGCTTCTGCACCCACTGCCAGTCCTGCAGGGCCGCGTCCTTCGCAAGCGGCCCAATGGTTGGATGCTCTTGTGCGTAGCGCTGGAAAACACCAGGGCTGATCAGGTAAACCGTGTCGGACACGGTATGTACCAGGGCCTTGGCGTCATTGATGATGAGCTTGCGGGTCTGGACGGCCTGTTTCAGCCAGGCCATGAAATGCTCGCCCGATGGCCGCCCGGTAAATGAGGCGAAATCGTGCGGCGCAGGCGCGGCGGTCGGCGCCGAAGGACCTGGGGCCGATGCGGGAGGGTCGAGCGGCACCGCTGCATCGTCGGCACCCTCTGGCGGGGCTTCGACGGACTGCTCCGGCTCAGGCGTTGTCTCGAACATCGCCAGCATGCTTTCCAGTGGGTCGGCCGGATTGCGCTGCGTGCTGGGAGGTATGGCGTGACTTCCGCCCGACTGATCTGGACGGCTGCTTGCTGCGGGCTCCTTCTCCGTTGCCACCGCTGCTCCAGGTAGCAATGCAGCGTCGGGTGCGGACGGGCGCGGCCCGTCCTCGGCCTCGCCGGCGTTGTCCACGGTCACGGTTCCCGCAAATGGGCTGGGTCGCTCCGAGGGCTCCCAGATCAGCGCCGGGGCCAGGCGCAGGAGCGTGAAGGCATGGGACCAGCCACTCTCACTGGTAATAGTTGCGCGCCAGATGGCCTTGCCGGAGGCGGTGGGCTGCAACATGGCATGATCCTGTAGCACGTTGAACACGGCCGTGTTGTTCGCGGGGATGCCATCGACCCCCTGGGACAGCAGGTGCTCGCGCAGCTTGTCCGAGACTGTCTTGCTCACCAGCCACAGCGCGTCCTCGGTGAGCCAGCCATCGGAGGCCTCCGGCTGGTTCAGTTTCAGCTCTTCCTTGAGCAGGTAGCGCAGCCCGTTGACCAGCTTGCGTTGGAGCGAGTGCTTGGGCGCGGCCATGGCGCGCGCGGGATCGCCGCCCAGCTCCTGGGCGACGGAGGCGCGGTCGGCCTGCACGACAAGCTCGCCCAGAACCCCGGCGTGCTCGTACTGCCCAGCCAAGACGTAGAGCAGCGGCGCCCACAAGGATGGATAGCCACTGAGCCAGTCCAGCAGATCGCGATTGAGCAATTGCTGGTACAGCAAGCCTGTCGCGGCGCTATGAAGCCGGTACTCGCGGTCGTCGCGGTAGCGGAAGCGGTACGGTTGGCGCAGCGGGCCGTGCCATGGGTGCCAGGTGCTGCCGTCGGCCAGCTCGACGTGCAGATCGACGGCCACCTTGCCGATGTCATGGAGCAGTGCGGCATAGGCGACGGCCGCAGTCCAGGCTTCGGCCTGCGCCGCCTGGTCTTCGGGGCTGGCCCCGATGGGCAGCAGATGGGACTGCCGCAGCTTTAGGCTGTAGGCGACGATTTCGAGGCCATGGTCGAGCATGCCGCCCGGGTAGGCATGGTGATGCGCTTCGGAAGCCGGGAAGGCCTGGACCAGCTCGGCGTAGCGCTCCAGCGGCGCGCGGTACAGGGAGGCGAACTGCTTGCGCGAAAGCGAGGTGCGCTGCCAGATGTGTTCCAGCAGCTTCTGCCGGCGCGGGGTGGCGAGCAACGATGCGGCCGACTCCGGCCGCATCAACCCTTTCGGGAGGTCGGTGGCGGGTGCTGGCGACGGCGCGGCAGCGACCGGGGGCCGTTTTCGCTGGAACAGGGAGAGCATGTCGGTGTCCTGATGGCGGGCCGGGCGGGAGGCCTTTTGGCCTTTTCAAGGTAGGGCCTTTCCCCTTGCACCCCATTCCCTTGCCGTTTCGACCCTTTGGCCTTTAACCGTTTCGGTATAGCGGGGCCTGGGCTGCGGCTCCAGCGTCAATGCGGAACCCGCACGAATGGATTAGACGGCGACCTGGCGCTGGGCCCCGGCCTATGCTGCCGGGGCGCTACACCGCCAGGTAGGCTCCCACCCGGGCGACTAAGTTGACAAATGCGACAAAGGAGACTAGAGTGAATCCTGTCTCAAACCTACCTGGGAGCTGACCATGCCCACTGCGATCGAATTCATTGCCGACCGGCTGCCGCGAGTCACGGTGGAGGATGTGCGACGCTTCGCCGATACCGTCGAAATCCGGGATGCACCGGCGTTCGCGGCTGAGTTGCAGGCGTTCATCCACGAGCGCGTGGAGGCGGTGACGCTGCCCGCCAACCTGGAAGGTGAAACGGTGGCGCAGGCCTTGCAGCGCAAGGCGGCCGCGTTGCGCTCCGACACGCGCTGGACACCGGCTGAAACCGATGTCCAGCGAGGCCGCGCCTTGCTGCTGGAAGCCTTCAACCAGCCGGACAACCTGCCGCCTGCCGAGTTCGCCAAGCTGGCGGACAAGTCGCGCCAGCAAATCTACAAGGACATCCTCGCCCGTCGGCTGCTGGCGCTGAACGTGGGGCCGCGCGGCCAGAAGCTGCCCGACTGGCAGCTCGACCCGGTGAAGCAGCAGTTGACCCAAACCGTGCTCCAGGAGGTCGAGGGCATCGACCACTGGACGATCTACCGCGCGCTGTCCGAACCCCTCGAAGGCCTGGGTGGTCGCTCGCCCGTGGATGCGGTGACGCATGGCACGATCGATGACGTGGCCGAGGCCGTGTTCAACGTGCTGGGCGTCCAGGTGCATTGAAGCGAGACCGCCATGAGCCACGAGCTGCCTTCGTTCCTGATCGATGCCGGTGAACTGCTCCAGCATGTGAGCCGCGTCGTCTATCGGGGCAGCCCGCTGTACTATGGCCGCAGCAGCACGAATCGCTACGATGACCCAGCGGGGGCCTACGGCGTGCTCTACCTGGGGCGCGACCTGCCCACGGCGCTGATGGAGTCGGTGTTTCACAAGCACCAGTGGCTTGCGGACACGCAACGCTCGATCGCGCTGAAAGAAGTCCAAGCCCGGATGGTGCGCGCAGTAGGCGTGATGGACGACGTGTTTCTGGCCGATCTCACGGCGCAGGGCGTCATGGCGGGCTACTTCGGCCTGAACCTGGAGCAGTTGGCCAGCCGCGACTACACGCACACGCAGCGGGTGTCCGCCCAGGTGCATGCGATGCTCGGAGATGATGGCCAGGCGCTGTTCGACGGGGTGCTCTATCCGTCGCGCAACAACTATCCCGCCAAGAGCATCGCCCTGTTCGAGCGTGCGGGAGCGAAGGTTGGCGTCATCGAGGACATCGACCTGGTGGACCATGTGGACTGGCCGCGTTTCGTTGTTACCTACCGCATCGGCGTTGAACCCGACCCCGGCCCGGTGGGGCCGGATGACGAAGCGTCCTGAAGCAGCAAGAAAACACATTGAAGCCGCAAACCGAATGAAGTGGAGCAAACTGGAATAGGCATTCCTCAACAGCAGGAGACGACCATGAACACGACGACCCGCACCAGCACCGCAGAACGCCTCGGCCGCGCCTTTGGCCGCGGATGGCGTGCCTATGCGCGACGCGAACGGCGGGCGTCGAACTGGTTGGTGTCCAAGGGCATGCCGCGAGCTGGCGCTACCGCGCTCGTGTGGGTAGCCAAGCTGGCTGTACTGGGGGTGCTGCTCTACGTTGCGTTTTGGTTTGCACTCGTGATGCTGGGCGTTGCGGCGGCGGGATGGGCTGCTGCTGCAAATACTTCGGATGAGGACGAGTGGCCTTTCACCGACCTCACCGAGCTGCGCAAGACGCCGGGCTACGATCCCAACCTGTACAACGACACGTCGCACGAGTTGTACACCGACGACTGACCGGCCTCGCGCTATTTCAGTTTTCCTCCGGTGAGCGCCCCGGCACCCTTGCCGCCAGCTTGGCCGGCGCTCTTGCTGCCATCGGAAAGTCCCTGGATGACGTGCCCGGCCCGAATCCCAACCCAGGTAAGGCTCGCCAGCCAGAATCCCGGCAGAACCAGGAACATCGTGCCCATGACGAACATCAGGAGCATGTCGCCGAAGGCGTTGTTCAACCCTACCAGCGGGTCAAAGTTGGTGTGCGGCCGGTTCCAGCCAAAGCCCCAGCCATAAAGCGCGTCCAGAATCGTTGAATCGATCCAGCGTGCGAGCTGGAACCAGAAGTCCGTGAAGAACAGCGCGAACTGCACGACGCTGACGGTGACGACCGTCTTCAGGTCGTAGGTGCCCACAACCAGCACGAGCGGGATGCAGATGACCAGCGCCATCTTCAGTAAGGCGAGGATCATGGGCAGGGATTGGCGCACGACATCCATGGCAGGAAACGCGGCAATCGCGCCGACTGCCATCCCCACGTCGCCCGTGGCGCGCGTCACGATGTTCGGCAGGGTCTTGTCGATCTGGCCGCCGTAGTCCGTATAGACGCTGCCCTGGTTCAGTTTCTGCTGCCGCGGTGACGCGATGGCGCGGATCACCGAATCGTCCACCTCGGCCCGGCTGAGGAACCCGGCCCAGCCCGCCAGGCGATTCAGCAGGGTCGGGTCCACTTGCCCCAGCAGCCGCGCGCGCAGGCCGTTGCTGCCGTCTGACCACCACTGCCTGCAGGTCGGGTAGCCGCCACCATTGGCAACCTGCGCGAGGCCTGCATCGCGGGTGTCGTCATAGGGCCATGCCTCGCGCGCCGTGCTGGAGCGGTAGCTGTCGTAGTAGCCACCCGTGTCCGTGAAAAAGCGCGAGCCGATCCAGGTTACGTCGTGCATCTGCTGCTCATCGAGATCCGGGCGCTGCATGAACAATTTGGCCCGCGCAGGCCCATAGCAATCCCGCGAGAAGTCCGCGACCTCCTGAGCCAGTACCGGGTCGTCAATGCGGGTCGCGTCGATCTCCATCCTCATCTGCCGCAGGTCCGTACCGCACGGGATCGCCGCTACCGAGGCGCTCGTGACGGCGCGCGAGAGCGCGTGCATGAAAGCCCACCAGACCGGCACCTTCGCCGACTGGTTGTTGATGGTGCTGAAGGACTGCGACCAGCCGGTTTCCGTGGGCTGCGGCACGCTGACCTGGCACTGCGCCGAGCGCGAGCTGTCGTACTGGATGGTGCTGAGGTCCACGTCGATGAACGGAATGCCCGCGAACATCACCACCACGATCGCGACGAACACCCGGTTCTCGATACGGGCGGCACTCAGAACGCCTTTGTTGCCCTCGTCAGCGCCTTCCGCGCGGGCCTTCAGCCACTCCTGCACGACGATGGCGACGAAAGGCAGCGCGAACACCCCGCTGGACACCAGCACGGCCCAGATACCGTTGTTGACGATCCAGGACACGAGGGTGAGGTAGTACTCCAGATAGTCGGTCGTGAAGAGCGTCATGGCCCCGATCTCCCCTCAAGCGGCCTGCATCAACAGGCTGGCTTCCAGCGCGACGATGGCGACGACGCCGGCGACCTCGGTACGGATCAGCCGGCGCCGCGCCTGCCCATCTGTCCCGCTTTGGTCTTCGCGGGCCAGCACCCGGCGGCGCATCCAGAACCATCCATAGGCCGTTGCCGCGTACACGCACAGCCGCCAGATGAAGAAATACCCTGCGGAGGCCGCCAGCCACCGTTCCCAGCCTGCAACGCTGCCGACCAGGTTGATGCCCGCGACGTTCGCCCCCACTGCGGCGGCAACGATAAGCACCAGCCACAGCAGCGTCTTCGCCGCGCGCCGGCTGAACAACCAGCGCAGCGGCCGCCAGGCCATGCGCGCCGGGCTCATGGCCGACTCCCCGGATTGCCCTTCTGGAGCTGGTCGAGACGGTCCGGCACAGGATCGCCCTCGTAGATGCCGCGCGAACCGGCCGCGCGCGCGCCGTGGCGCTGGATGATCGCCATGGGCGAGTTGTTCGCCAGTTCGCGCCGCAGCTCCAGTTCGGTCTTGAGGTTGCGAATCTCACGGTCGAGCGTGTCGCTCTCGTGGTTCACCGCCTCCACGGCAAGTTCGTTCGCCGCGACGTTGGGCTCCTTCTTGCCCGTGAGCAGCGTGCGCTGCAGCAGCAGCGCTTTCTCCAGCACGGATGCCAGCGCGACCTCGGACGCGAGGCGCTGCGACAGCAGGTGCTGGTCGGGCTCGTCGCGCAGCGCCTCGATCACGCCGCGCATGATCGGCAGCGACGCACTGCCAGCTTCGCGCAGGTTCTCCGGCGTCGTGTTCTTGGCCTTGGTTACCAGGTCCTGGAGCGCCTGCAGCTTGGCGTCGTACTCCTCCTGGATCAGCGGCGTGAGCCCGACGCCCGGCGTCGTCTCGGTCTTGGTGCAGGCATCGCACGTGCGCTGCTCCTTCTCGCCGAGCACGCGCGTGGCCCACTCGACGGCAGCCTGCGGCGAGGTCCAGGTCTGGCACGAGAGACTGCTGCAACTGGCCGGCGCAATGGACGAGGTGTCGGTCACGCCGCGGCCGTTGACCAGGTTGTAGCCAGCGCGGGTGACATCGCCGACGACCTTGATCGCGGGCTGGCCGGAGCCGCCCGCGTTGCTGCCCCCGACCCACGGCACGCCGTCATTGCCGCGGCGCGTCTCGGCCTGCTCGATGGCCGAGACCGCATCCGTGCTCGACACGGCATCGCGCAGCGCCAGCCCTTCGGCCATCTGGCTCCAGCCGAGTTGGCCGCCCGCCGTTTCGGCCATCTTCTCGGCCATGGCACGGCACGTCAGCTTGCTGCGGTCGAAATCCAGCCGCGCCTGCAGCACGCCATTGGTGAGCAGGTTGTACAGACCGGGATCGGCCCGCTGGATGATCAGTGCGGGCAACGATGCCACCGCACTGGTGGCACTCTGGATCACCGACGACATGATTTGCTGGAAGCCGTTGGTAATGCCGTTAAGTTGGTTCTTCAACGTGGTCTGGATGCTCATGTCGCCGCAGATCAAGTTGCTGTTCCAACCCACGCCGACACCGATGGAGCGCATGCCGGCTGCACGTCCCATCGACACGGCGTTGCCGCCACCGATCGAGTACATGACGTCATCGCCGATGACGCTGCCGCTGGTCTGGTATCCCAGTTGACCCCAGGCCACGCCGCTGCCCAGCGCGAGCGCGCCGGCCAGTGCCAGGACGATCTCCGTGCGACGTACCCGGCGGGAGAACGGATTGAATGCAGGACGGAACTTCATGGCACCCCCTCAGAGGAAATCGACGCTGCCCAGGAACACCTGGCCCCGGCGCTCGCAGCAGGCATACGGCCGCCACAGCGCCCATGCGTAGTCGCCTTGCTGGGCCTGGGTAAGGAAGCCGCTGCGCGGGAAGACCGTGCAGGACGAGGACAGGACGGGCGTGAGTTCTTGCCACTTGCCGGTCGAGGCATCGCCCTCCATCAGCGCGCCGGCCGGCCAGTAGCCGTCACGGGAGTTGGCAAGCAACGGCTGATAGACGTGGATCTGCCCGCGGCGCGTGACCACATCGCCCGCACGCTGGGCCACCACTGCGCCGGCCTTGAAGTCGTCGGTCTGGTGCAGGAAGCCGCCACGGGGATACACGTTGCCCCAGAGATTCATCGTGGTACGGGCACCGACTTCGCGCCGGCCCGGAATCAGCGCTTCCGGGTAGGCCATCTCGGGCACGTTGTAGCGCCAGGCCAGCGTATCCAGGGTGCTGAGCAAGTACGGCATAAACGCCGTGCCCGCGCCCTCACAGAAGTAGCCTGACGAAGAGACGAACTGGTTGAACACCTCTGCGCCGGGGTGACCGATGACATCCGCGTTCTTGAATTTGGCGAGGCTGTTTTCGTGATCCTCGTTCGTCGTTCCGTCGCCGCCAGCTTGGGCGGACGGGTTGGGCGTGCTCATTGCCTGGACTTCGACCCAGGGGTTTTCTCCGGTATTCGAGTACGACGACACCACTGCATCGGGGATGTAGTGGCGCACCTTGATCGACGTGCGCACGGTGCAGCCCGTCCATGTGCAGTAGAGCCAGTAGCAGATGCCGACGACGCGGTATTCGAGGCAATCGGGCGATGCCACCGAGCCGATGATGGTCGCTGTATTGAGGGCGTAGCTGCCCGTGGCGCTGAGCAGCAGCAACGAAGCCACGCCAGCGCGCAGGCGGCGCATCAGGTCGAATGGTCGGGTCACGGCTGGGTCCTCCGGTGCTGCTCGATGCGCGCGACAGCGCGAGCCACATCCGGCTCGCCATAGACCACATAGCGCCTGTCCACCACCACGGCCGGGAGGCTGGTGATGCCGAGGCTCCATGCGTCGGTAACGCCTTGGTATGCGGAAGCGATGCGTCGCTGCAGATCGGCACCGCCGCCATTCAGCCGGCGCTTGACGATGGCCGTCGCCTGTTCGGGGTCGGTGGGCAGTCCCGCGGAAAGCTCCGCTTCAATCCTGTGGGCTTCGTCCAGCTCGATCAGCCGCTCGCCGCCCATGGTCTTGACCGGGTGGCGGCTGTCGGTGACGACCACCACGTCGGCGGCGAAGGTGGCCGGGCTGAAAACGGCCAGGGCTGCCGGCAGCGCCACGGCCCGGCCGAGGGTTCGCCAGCCCGGCGCGAACCTGGAAAGGGATGCTGTCATGTCGCGTGCCCTTGAAGTTGATCAGAGCAGTAGTCAAACGCGAAGCCGACGCGGCCCCAACAAACAATGCGCATCGCGCACTGCCCGCATACCTGCTTGTCTCGCGCCCATGAAAAAGCGGAGGCCGAAGCCTCCGCGTGGATCAGGGAGCCGATGCCGTCGCTACAGCAGGCCGGATTCCGCGAACGAGTACGGCGTGCCCTGGCCGACGATGAGGTGATCCAGCACCCTCACGTCGATCAGCGACAACGCGGCCCTCAGCGTTTGGGTCAACGCACGGTCCGCGCTCGACGGCTCCGTGCAGCCCGAAGGGTGTTGGTGAGAAAAAATGACCGCTGCCGCATTCAGTTCCAAGGCACGCTGCACGATCGGACGCGCATGCACCGAGGTCGAATGGATCGTGCCTCTGAACATCGGCTCGTAGGCCAGCACCTCGTGCATGCTGTTGAGGAACACGATGGCGAAGACTTCATTGGGCTCGGCGGCCAGTTTCAGGCGCAGGTAGTCCTTGACGGCGGCAGGCCTCTCCAGGGATGGCCCCTTCTTGAAGACCCGCTGCTCCAGCAGCGCGATGGCTTGCCGGATGATCCAGTCATCGGATTGGGACATGGGGGCAAAACGTGGCTCCACGCAGGAGTCGTTGGCGACGAGAGACATGGCGGACCTCCAGAAAGTGAGCGGAGGGCGCCACCCTGGGAGGGCAAGCCCTCCTGGGGATGGAAACAGCGGAACAAGGTGCATCCATCACCGCGCGGCGGTGATTGTTCGCGGCCAGGATGCGAAAGCGAACGGGTAGCGGTCAGCGCGGCGAGCCGCGCCGTAGCCTTCAAGACCGAGGGCTACCTGGGCATGTCGCCGACAACGTCGGCAGGCATTTCGGATGTGGGGGTGGCGGGCGAACCCGGCGCGTCGCTGGCCATTTCCCCGGCCGCCAGCAGGTCCATGGCCGAGAGCAAGGCATCGCCCTCGATCGGCCCCTGCAACAGGATGGCCTGGCCCGTCTGGCGATCGAGCAGTCGCAGCGACGGCGTGGCGGTCACGCCGCTCTTGGTGGCTTCCGCGGCCTGCGCGCGGATGGCCACGTTGGGGCGCTCGCTAGCCATGCACTGTTCGATGGCTGACGTTGTTTCGGGGTAACGCAAGCCATCGGGCAAGCCCTGGCCGTCGCTGCGCGTGTGGGCATAGACCCATTCGACCGCCTGCCAGAACGCCGCATGCCCGCCCGCTTCGGCGGCGCACTCGGCCAGACGTGCCTCGGCCGACGCGGCAGGCTCGTGCGCGGCCAGCGGCTGGTGATGCCATTGCAGCGCCACGTCGGTGTTGTTGCCGACCCAGCGCTTGAGCTGCGGGAAATACTCCCGGCAGAACGGGCATTCCAGGTCGGCATAGAGCGTCAGCGTGAAACGGCCTTCCGGGTTGCCCATCTGCCAGGGTGGCCCAGCGACCTGCGCCGTGCTGACCGGCGCGCGCGACGGCGCTGAGGATTCGCCGGGCGTCCGGGACACCAGCCAGATCAGCAGCAGCGCGACCAGCGCAGCAGCCAATACCCAGGGCCAGCGAGGCCGCCAGCGGCGACGGCGGAACGCCTGGACCTGCATCGGAATGGAAGGACGTTTCTGTTCCATGGCGTTCTCCGGTTTACGACAGTTCCAGGGCCGGCGACTCGATGCCGCGGGCCTGGTCGATCTTCTCGGCCACCTTGAAAGCCGCTTCCAGTTCGGTGCAGCCGTACTGCTGCATGAGCTGGTAGCGTTCGGCCTTCTCCTCGGGTTCTGTCTGCGCGAGGGCGAGGTACAGGGACGGCGGCACGGCGCGGAACAGCACTTCCATGCTCTTGGAGAGGATGACGCCTTCGGTGAATTTCCCCGCTTCCTTGCGCGCCGAAAGCATCAGCGCCTTCTGCGCGGGCGAGAGTTCGCGGAACCGCGCGATCTTCTCAACTTCATCGGGCGGCATGCTGAGACAGATCCACCACTCGATCATGTTGAGCATGGGCTCCGCGGCGCGCGGCAGGTCGTCGATGTTCTGCGTCGCGAGCCAGAACCAGGCCCCCAATTTCCTCCACATCTTTGTAATTTTCACGACGTAGGGCGCGAGCAGCGGGTTCTTCGTGATGATGTGGCCTTCGTCGGTGACGTTGATGATCGGGCGTCCCAGGTATTGGTCGCGCTCGGCGATGTTGTTCACCGTGCTGATCAGGCTGATGTAAGCGATGGAGAGCTGCGCGTTGTAGCCCTCGCGGGCGTATGTCGCGAGGTCAACCAAGGTGATGTCGGCTTCGGGCCACGGCGTGCCGTCGCGGTCGAACATTTCGCCGTCCGTGCCTTGACAGAACATGTCCATCGCATCCGCCATCTCCAGCAGCCGCACGCGGCGCATTTCGGGCAGCGTCGGGTCCTGGCCGCGGGCGCGCAACGCGTTGCGCACGTCGCGCGTAAGCACCGTGCGTTTGTCGGCCACGCAGTGCTCGGCGGCGTCGAGGATGCACTGACGGATCAGCGAGCGGTCAGCCCGCGTCATCCGGGCTTCCTCCTTGTCCTCTCCGCCCGTGATCATCAGCCGCGCCGTGATCTCCAGTTCGCCGAGCACGTCGCGCTGCTCGTCCGCCTCCATGGCCGAGGCATCTGGTGGCGGGTCTTCATCCAGCGCGTCGGCGTCGAGCGTCTGCACGTCGCTGGGCGTCTCGATCAGCCGACGCGCGTCTGCGAATGGCGCGAGGCTGATGCCCGAACCTGGGGCCAGCTTGACCCGGTTTACCGTCAGCCCGAGCATGCGTGCGAAGTCGCTGAACAGGCCGAAGCTGTTGCCAGCCTCCACGATGAACAGCCGCGGTCGGTAGATGGCCGTGACCTGATTCAAGAGGTTGTTGAGCGTGGCGCTCTTGCCGGAGCCGGTGGGGCCGAACAGGAACAGATGGGCGTTCATCTGCCGATCCAGGCGGCTGAGCGGGTCGAAGGTGATCGGCCCGCCACCGCGGTTGAACATCGTGATGCCCGGGTGCCCCGTACCTTGAGCGCGGCCCCACACCGGCGACAGGTTCGCCGCGTGCTGAGCGAACATCAGTTGGGTGTACCACTTGCGCCGATCCTGGCCGGGGTTGTAGCAGCATGGCAGCCACCGCAAGTAGCTGTTGAGCGGCGCCACCTCGTCGTCCTCGCGCACCGGCTGCAAGCCAGCATTGAGCATCACGTTCGCCAGGTCCAGGCCGCGCCGGTCCAGTTCCGCTTCGTCGCGTCCGCGCAGGTAGAATGCCAGCGTCCCCCGGTAGAGCTTGTGTGCGCTGCCGATGAGGGAGCGGGCTTCCTGCACGTCCTTCAACGTCTGCTCCGACGCCAGCGTCTCGCCCACGGCCTTCTTCGCCAGGTGGTTGAGATCCGCTTCCAGGACATCCTGCGGCGTGGCGACCATCGTGAGACACAGCAAGGTGTCTTCCGGCATCTGGTCGAACAGCGTGTTGATGGCATCCCCTTTGCGGGTCTCGCCGGTCAGGTGTCCGGTGCCGGGCGGCATGCGCAGCCGGTCGGTGATCAGCACGCGGTGCGGCATGCCGTCGAAATACCAGGTGCCGTGCTCCACGTCGGAGCGTGGCTGGCCGAAGAACAGCCGCTGGCTGAAATCCCGCCCGCTCGCCAGCTCGATTTCGCCGGCCTCGCTTTCTTCGGTGCTGTCGGGGTAGCGCGCCAGCGCGTAGAAGCGCTCCCGGTCCTCTGCACTCGGTCCAAGCATCGCCGGGCGCGGATTGAACCACCGCAGCAGCCAGTCGTGGACGTCGGCTGCGACCATGCGCCGTGCCTGGATGCCGGCGTTCGCCAGGCCGCCGCACAGGCGGTCGCAGACGATGTTCAGCATCTGCTCGGGCGTCTGGCCGCGGCGGCTTGCCTGCCCAGTTGCACGGCGATAGATCACCATGCGCACCCGCCGCGTCTGGCCGCGCCAGCGCAGCCGCGTGACCACCGTGTCCTCGAACAGGCCGCCCGGCTTGGCGACCGCGCGCAGGTGGTGGCCGAAGAAGCGCAAGTAGAACTCGGTGAAAGCGGTGCCGCGGGCACGCGGCTGCACGTAGTCGCGCAGGGTCTGCATGTACTGGTCGAAGCTGGGCTCGTCCTGGGCATAGAGCTGGAGTACCCAGGGGTTTTCGTCCAGCTCATCGAACGAGTCCTGGAGCGCGTTCTCCAAGGCATCGCGGGCATGCGCGAGCCAGCCGGGCTCCCGCCCCTCGGTGCCCAGCGGCACCAGCTCGTAGAAGGCAGCGACCGACTGCCCATCCTCCAGCAGCATGGACTTCGACTGCGGCAAGAACTCCACCCAAGGCAGCAGTTCCGCGAACGACGGCGCGACGTCGTACAGCGCCTGCTCGTCGGCTACCGTCGCCGGCCTGCGGCCCTGGACCGCTGCGCCGGGTTCAGGGACGCCGGCCTGGCGCAAGGCCTCGACGTGGCGCTGCCAGCCGTCCGGCTTCTCTTCGTCGCCGGTGCCGGATGCGGCCAGCTTCGGCCAGGGAAGTTCCCAGCGCATCAATAGTCCTCCAGCCGTTCACCGGGCATGGCGTACTGCACGCGCTGGTACAGGGGGAAGACCGTCGTGTAGCCCGGAACCGGCACGGGGTCCGTGCCCGCCAGGTGCGGGTACACATACATGACGAGATCGGGGTTGGGCAGGCGCTGGAACTGGCGATAAACCTCGTTGCGCGCCGTGCGCGTGTAGCGCATCTGCTCGACGGGCGCAGCCTGCACATCGGCGTCGGTCAGCGGCCGGCGCAGGCTCTGGCGCGCGTCGAGCAACTGCCGGCGCGCGACCTGGCCGGTGCCACTGCCGCCGCCACCCGTTTCCTGCTGCCAGATGTCCATCATGGTGCGGTCGCTATGGGTCAGCAGTTCTTCCTTGCTGGTGGCGCAACCGCTGAGCACGGCGACGGCCGCGGCCAGCGCGAGGCCCTTAATCGAGTTCGAGCGCATGGCTTTCTCCTGCACGGTGATCGACGCGCCGGCCTTCGGGGTCGTGATCGATGGCCAGCGGCTTTTCGAGGTGGACGGCGACCTTGGCGCCTGGCTGCACATAGACGGCGGCGAAAGCCTGTCCGTAGAGCTTGTTGACCCAGGTCGACATGTCCCGGACGCCGCCCGCGAGGATCTGGCCGACTGCTTCCTTGCCGCTGATGCCCACGGTGCCGATGGCGCCGTCCGAGCCGACGTAGGACATGCGGCCGCTGTCGCTCTCGATGAGCGAGGCCACGCCGGCTCCGGCCGCGGTGATCAGAGCTTGCGACCCGAGGTACTGCTGGGCGTTGCTGCGCCGTTCGCCGCTGACGCACGGGATGCCGTGCGGGTCGCTGATCCAGCCCAGGCCGTCGCGCTGCTGGTTGTTCTGCTGGTTGCCTTCGCGGTCTTCGGGAATCGTGCGGATCGTGCCGTCGTTGAAGACGAAGGTGATGCTGCGAACCTGGCCGCGCACGCACGAGAGCGTCCAGTCGCCCGATGCGGTTCCGGAGAACACCGCGCCGGCCACGTCGGGAATGTCGATGCCGTTGGCAGTCAGATTGTCCGGCCCGACCAGCACCTTGAAGGGGTACGGATCGTTCACCGTCCCGTCGATCGGCACGCGCCCAATCAGCGCCGTCATCGCCACGGAGCCCATCAGTGTCGAGTTGGTCGGCACGGTATAGACCGGCTTGGCGCTCTTGACGCCTGCCGCACCTGCGCCGGCGTTCGCCACGGTTTCCGCGGTGGTTTCCAGTGTGCTTTGTGCCGGGCCGAAGCTCGTCGGGAAGCTCATGCCGCTGCCTGCGCCACGACTGCCATTGCGGCCCTCGGCCTTCTTCGCGTCGTCCGGTTCGACCCAGCGCATGCCGCCTTCCATGCCGGCCTCGTCGCCGCCGCGCAGCCCCAGGCCCACCGGCAGATCAGCGTGACCGCCGCCGCGCCCGCCAATGCTGTCCAGGCGCCGCTGCAGGTCGGCGAGCAGCCCCTCGGTCTGCTGGCGCGCGCTGGCCGCCTGTTCCTGGTCGCGGCGCAGGTTGGAGCGCTCGGATTCGAGGGCCGAATTGATGCGCTGATCAATGGAGTTCTCCCGCTGGCGCAGCCGCTGGTTTTCCTCGCGCTGCGACTTGTTGTCGGTCAGCGCGGTCTGAAGCTCGGTGCGCAACTGTTTCACCTGGGCGACGAGCGTTGCCACGGTATCGCGCGGGGTATCGCCTTCGATGCCCAACGCCTTCATTTCCTCGGGCGTGAGCTTGGAGCCAGCATCCGCGGCGGGCGGTGCCGACGTGCTTCCACCGGAGAACAGCCGGATGGCAACGAACAGCACCAGCAAGGCGACCGGGATCATCAGCCACTTGAGCAAGCCGTTACTGCGCATGGCGGGCCTCCTTGCCATCGTCGGCTTCAGCTTCCCGCTGCGGCAGATGCACGGCCGGGTCGAAGCGGTGGATCGCCGGCAGCAGCGATTGCGCGAGGCCGTGCCCGCGCGTCACCAGGTACAGGACGGTCGTGTCCTCGGGCGTCCCGCGCGGTCCGAGCGCTTCGTGCTGGAAGGTGGCGGTGAGGAAATCGCCTTGCAGCACGCGCGGGTCGAGCGTGACCCAGCCGCTGCTGCTGTTGGTCAGGCGCACGGCCGTGACCCACTGGTCTTCCAGACGCCACGACGCGAGCGCGACCGCGCGCACCGGCAGCGTCGGCATCAGCGTGCCGAGGTCGAGGTCACGGCGCAGGTTCACCCGCATGACGCCAGGCAGCGACTCCACAGTGCGCAGCGGCGCGTAGAGGTTCTGCGCGGCGAAGCGCGTCAGGACGACCGGAACCGGGGTTTCGCGCCGGGTCGCCCGCGTACCTGCTTGGTCCTGGGCGCGTGCCGGGGCCTCATCGGCACCGCCTGGCTGATCGCCGTAGCGCGCAGGGGTGCTGCTGCCCTCGACGATGCGCACCGGCTCCAGCTCGGCTTCGCCGTCTTTGGGCGGCTCGGCCGCAATGTCGAGCAGGATCAGCGCGCCCGTGTCGGCGTCCTGCAATTGCAGCCGCGTGGGCTCGATCGGCTCGCTGGCGCGCAGGTACACCGCGCCACCTGCGCTCTGCACGCGCAGGCGTTCGCCCACGCCTGCGGGCACGCCCACGCGGACGTTCCGGTCGATGAACACGATGCGCTCCTGGCCGACCTTCAGCGGCACCGCCAGCGGCATGCGTTCCCACCGCAGAATCTCCACAGCATGGGAGACGGGTGCCGCGGCCACGGCCAGCAGCCCCAGCAGCACGAGTACAGGATGCTTCATGGGGTGTTTCCTCCTTGGGGCGCTTGCGGAGACAGGCCGCCAGGTGCCGGGCGAGTCGGCTCCGGTGCGCTGATGCGCTGGGGCGCGCCGTCGTAGCAGTCCAGCGCCAGGCCGAAGGGGTTGCGGGCGGGATCGACGTCCACCCGCGTGACCTTCACCGGGTAGCGCACGAGCGCGCGCTTGACCTGCTCGGCGCCGTAGTACTCGTCGGCGGTGATGTCGAGCGTCACCACCCAGTCGCGGTCGGAGACCACGCGCACGCGCGCCGTGGGGTCGTCGCCGTAGCCGCGGCCGGGGATCTCATAAATCCCGCGCACGCGCTGGCGCAGCTCGCCCGTGGAACGGCGGTAGTCGTAGTCCGCGCGCAGGAAGGCCTGGCAGGACGGGGTAAGGTACGGCGAGAGCGTGTGGAGGTTGCGCGGATAGTCCTCTTCGCCGTTCGTCGGCCAGCGGTTGAGGGTCTGGAACACGTAGAACGTGAACGCATAGACCGATTCGGGCGGCACTTCCCACCACTTGCGGGTACTGCCCGAGCGCAGGTCGGGCGGGACGTGGATGGTCAGGTCGCGCGGCGCGCTCCACCAGCCACCGCCCATGACCAGGGCGACGATGACCAGCGCACCAGCACCCAGGCGAAGCGTCTTGATGTGCGCCTGCAGGTGGGTGATCTCGTTCTTGAAGCGGCTCATCGTGCCCCCCTTGCAACGGACCTTCGGGTGGACCAGAAGCCGGAGCGCGAGATCAGCACGTGGCCGCCTACCCATCCCGCCATCAGTGGATGGCGCGTGGCGATGCGCCATTGCAGTTGCCGGTACAGCCAGGTGTCGGGGCGCCCGCGCTTGAGCCGGCGCAGGATGCCGCCGCCGATGAAGACGCCCAGGGCCACGCCCAGGACGACGAACGTCGGCGCGATGGCGATCGTGCGGAACACCCAGGACAGCGGCGCGCCGACCAGCAGGCCGGCGGCGCCGGACAGGCCGCAGCAGATCCACAGTTCGTCGGCGGTGAGGCCGCGCACGACAACAGGGTGGCGGTTGAGCCGATGCGGAAGGAACGTGACCGTCCCGTCCGCACGGACGTGCTGCTGCTCGGACATACCGGCCTCGCCTTACAGGATGCCGGTGGCTTCGGTGAGCAGCCAGATGCCGATCACGAGCAGCACGGCACCGATCGCGACGGTGAGGCCAAACTGGCCCCAGGTCTTGCGGCCGGTGTGGATTTCCGCGTAGGTGCCGTAGGCGTGGTAGCAGACGCCGATGAACATCGACGCCACGACCAGGAGGGCTA
This sequence comes from Stenotrophomonas sp. 704A1, assembly GCF_030549525.1. NCBI lineage: Bacteria > Pseudomonadati > Pseudomonadota > Gammaproteobacteria > Lysobacterales > Lysobacteraceae > Stenotrophomonas > Stenotrophomonas tuberculopleuritidis. Next base: position 1,673,303 of record NZ_CP130831.1, read on the forward strand.
CGAGCATGATGATGTCGTAGCCGTAGTTCCTGATCGTTTCCATGATGCCGTTGCCGGTGCCGCGGGTCGGGTTTTCCAACTGCGGCAAGCCTTGCGCGAACGACAGCGCGGGCAGCGCGGCGGAGCCCAGTGCCACAGCGGCGCGCTGGGCAAGGCGGGAATGGAGGATGCGGTTTTGCATGGTCGTGCCTTTCAGGTCAGGAGAGGAGGAAGAAGCTCAGGACGAGGTACATCGCGACGAAGCGGATGCAGACGCCGAGGAACTGGCGCTGGTTGAGGCGGCTCTCGGACCACCCCACGTAGGCCGTTCGGATGGCCCAGACGCCCCAGACGAGGAGCACCGCGAACACGGCGCCGACCAGGACGGTCGCCATCGCCGAAGGCGCGATGCCGCTGTTGGCTTGAAATGCCGAGACCTGGGCGCCGTTCATGGCTTGGCTTCCGTAGTCGTCGGCGATGGCGAAGCGGACCGCTCGGTGCGGTAGTCGCTGGCCAGTTCGGAGGGGTCGCGCGGCTGGGCACGCGACGGTGTGAGATGGGCCTGGATGCCGGCGCGCACGCGCGCCAAGTCAGCCAGCAACCGCGGGTAATCGAAGTGGTAGCGCTCGCCCGGCTGGATGGGGGCACGCGCGGCGCTGTCGGCGACGGTGCGCTCCAGCGCGTCGAGTTGGCGCAGCGCGGCGACCAGCTCCTGGCGCTGTGCGGGGGACTCGGCCAACGCCATCGGGGACTGACCCAGCAGCAGGGCCGTCACGAGAAAAATGGGCACGCCGCGATGCGCGGCGCGCTGCCAGATCGGAGCCAACATCGCGCCATTCCTGTGTGATCAGAATAGTGCGATGGTGGAGTTCAGGGTGACTGCAGGCAGCAAACAATAGGAAACTGCGCTGATCGGTTTGATTGGCAGCGTGCGTCCAGTTCGCTCAGGGAGTGGTCGTCAGGCCAGAATTCAAGAAGGGAATTTCCACCGGCCGCGTGGCAAAATATCAACGCTCTTACAAAGATCCAGGATAAAAATGCAAGGACTGACCTTTAGAACTGATCAAGATTTTGAGGAAATTTGCTGCTACCTCATGAGGGACTGGGTCGCGCGGAATATGAGGTATGACGTGCAATTCAGAAGATACGGCGGAAATGGGCAAAGGCAGCATGGCATTGACATTTTTCCTGCCGTTGGCGGCTACTCAGTGTTTGGGCAGGCAAAATTTGTTAATCAACTAAACTCTACAGACGTTACGGCTGAGTTGAGTAAGACCGATTCCTTCCCTGAGCCGATTGGTTGTTATGTGATTTTCACAACGGCAAATCGCCATACCAGCATAAATCATCATCAGTTCCATGGCACTCAACACAAAAGGCTGGATGGATCGATTTTTCCGGTTCACGTGGTCTATTGGGGTGAAATTTCTGATATTAGTTTTATCCCACAAGATGTCTGTAAGAGAATTTTCCCATCAGCATTTCAAGTTGCCAGGAGCGCATTAACGCCTCAGCAGATGGCGGATTCCATAGCCACACTTCAAAATATTGTTCCTTCATATTTCAGGTCTGACTTTCTCGACTGGCTCGAAACATGGGACTTTTCATGTGGTTACATTCCATCTGTGCATTATGACGCCGTGGACAATCTTTACATTGAGTTGGATCGGGTAGGATGGGGAATGAAGGGTGTCAATGATTTTTTATATGCCCAAGGTCGCATTGACTTATCTCGTGCGCTTCCGGCTGGCGATGCCTTCTTTTATGCTCTCACTGAATTTCGAGATTCAATATATAACTACATAGCTTTTGTACGCGGACAGGATGGGCAGGGCTACGTTACATTGCAAGGAATGGATGGGCGCGGCGCAACAGATTTCCCAAAGATTACAGAGCAGTGGAGCATGAGGGCGCGCCATTTGGCCAATATGTATCGCGAGAAAATCCTTGGTCAGCAAATTCAATAAATAAGAAATACTGAATGAGTTGCCTAATGATCTGGTTTCTCTGTCATCACAAGTATTTTTTGAAGCTGCCCGCAGTCAGGCTCACGGCCAGTCCCAGCAAGGCTGCGCTGGGCAGCAGGATCAGCAGTGGATGCACAGAGATCGGCAAGGCCAGGTACGTGACCCACGGCAGCACGGCCAGCGGCATCAGGCTCGCCTTCGCGCGGTGGTAGATGAAGCCGGATTCCCGGCCTGCGCCGAACCGGCGCACGTCCCGCCGCACAAGACCGTCGATCAGGCCGACGAACGCCGCGGTGCAGATCAGCGGCAACGTGAGCACCAGAACCAGCAGGCGCACCAGAAACGTGAGGGTGGTGAAGGCCGCGGCAATCAGGTAGTTCTCGGTCCAGACATAGACCTGGCTGATGTAGTAGCGAAAGTTGCGCCCCCCGTCCTGGATCCTCCCGTGGCTCGGCGCGCGGGCGCGCTCGGCGGTCTGGCTCATGCGCTCCAGCAGCCCGGAGCGAACGAATACCCATTCGTAGCCGGTATCCACCAGTTCGTGCGCGGTGCGCCCCGGCTCCTGCACGACGACGCTGCGCGTGAAGTGGCTGGACAGGTGCCCCAGTTCGTACTGCAACATCTGCTGCGAGTGCCGCCAGCCCTGGTCCTTCCAGAACAGGTGCATGCCGACGCACTCCACGACGATCGAGAACAGCAGCGAGCCGATCAGCACCCCGAGCAGCCGGAACGGCAAGGTGATGGTGCCGACGATCAGGCCCTGGCGCTGGTTCTGCTCCCGTTGTGCAGTCGAGGCGGCGTCCTTCATGGCGAGGCCTTGTTGCCGGTGTCCTCGTCGGTGGCAATGGCCACCGCGGGAGGTTCGGCCGCAGCGGCGTCATCCAGCAGGTCGTCGGGCAGGCCCGTGTCCTGCAAGGCGGGGGAACTGGTGAACTCCCACCACTGCGTCGCTTCGCTGTAGCTCTGGCGCATGTACCCGGCCAGTTGCTGCAAGTCTGCCGGCATCACTTCGTCCGGGTCCGGCGCCGGCAGCGGCATGCGCACTTTCCAAAGCTGGCCGCCCTGCAGCAACGCGAAGCACTGGCCTTTCGGCAGGCCGACGACGTGCGACGGCTCGATCATCGGCACGCTGGACATGCTGATGCGGTCCTGAGTGTTCGACGTGAAATCCGTCGCCCCGCGAATGTCCGAGCTGTCGGTCGCGCCGCTGACGATGGTGGTCGTATAGACCTCGACCTTCGGCAATTGCCGGGTCAGCAGTTCGGCGGTCGCGGTCTCGCGCACGCGCAGCATGAACAGGTTGTTGAAATTCCCGATCACCTGGCCTGCCTTCGCGCGGTTGCCGATGCGGGCCTCGATGTCCGACAGGGTCTGCGTGTACGCAGTGACTTGCAGGCCGGCACCGCCGCCCTTGTTGATCAGCGGGATGAACTCGTCGCCCATCAATTCGTTGAACTCGTCGGCATGGACGTTGATCGGCACGCGCGCACCGGCCGATGCGCCCGGCAGGCCATCGTCGATCCCATGCTTGTAGATATGCCCGGCGACCGACACGAGATCGCTGAACATCGAGTTGCCGACCGCGGTGGCGACCTCGGCGTCGGAGAGCGCATCCAGGCCCACATAGACGATGGCCCTCTTACGGATGATCTGCATCCAGTCGAAGATCGGGCGCGGGTCGGCCAGGTCGGAGTAGTTCGGGGCCAGGAGCTGCGCGATCTTGCCGCTAGTGAGCTTCTCCAGCAGCGGCAGCAGCGATGCGACGATCTTGTCGAAGTACGTCTTGTCGTAGCGAACCGCCGAGCGCAGGCCATCCAGCACCGGGTCGTAGTTGCGCGCCTGCGAGAGGTACTGCTCCAGCGCCACCACGCGCTTCTCGCGCCCGATCATGTTGCGCGGGATGTTCTTCTCGTTGAGCTTGGCCTCGATCTGGACGATCACCTCCCAGGCCCTGGGCTCGGTCTTGGCGAAGTAATGCTGGGCGTACTCGATGAACAGCGCGTCGATGTTGATGACGTGCCGTTGGATCAGCATGTAGTCGGGCCGCTGTCCCAGCTCCACCAGGGCGCGGGCAATGATGTTGACGAACCGCCACGCAAACTCTCGGAAGGCGGCCGAGTTGCCTTCACCGGAAAGCTGCCCCGCAACGCGGGTGGCGACTTCCGATATACGCCCGAATCGCCCCACGGCGTTGTAGCGCGCGGAGATGTCCGGCCATCCCAGGTGGAAGACGTAGAACTCGCCTTCGCGGCCGGCGCGCTTAGCCTCGACGTACATCCGCTTCAGGAGATCGGCATCGCCCTTGGGGTCAATGACGATCACCACCTCGTGCTCGCCCGCGGCGTTCACGCGCCGGATGTCCTGGGTCACGAATAGTTCGGCCAGCCGGGTCTTGCCGACGCGCGTCGTGCCCAGCACCAGCGAGTGGCCGACGCGCTCGCCCAGCGGCAGGCTGACGTCCATCTCCTCGGGTTCGATGCCGTGCAGGCGCGGCAGGCCGCCCACAGGCGGCAACGGCCGCACCGGGTTGAAAGGTACGTCCCAGCCGGTGAGTTTCGACAGCCGGGACAGCGGGAACGGCGCGTACTCCAGCCGTTCTTCCAGCCGTCGCGCCAGCCGGTAGGCTGGTGTGGGCTCGACGTAGCGGCGGAACTCCGGCCGGTACGTTTGCATGAGCCTATGGGTGTGCTTCTGCTCCCACAGGAACCCGCGCCCCACGAACAGCCGCTGCTGGCTGACCGGCACGTCCTTGCTGGTCATCACGTAGCGCGGCAGGCGGCGGATGTTGCGCCGGTAGCGCAGGATGACGCGGGCATCGCGGTAGCGGATGGCACCGTAGGCGCCGAACGCCAGCGCGCTGCCGACGCCCATGGACGGGCTCAGCGCGAGCGACCATGGGGCCACCAGGGACAGAAACGCGGCGCCCGCGCATGCGGCAACGGTGTATAGCTCCACCGCTGGGCGAAGCAGTACCTCGACCGGCTGTTTCCCCGACATGGCTTCATTGCTCGATGCCGGTGGCTGTGATCAGCACCGGGTAGTGCCGCAGGCCCAGGCGCTCGGCCAGGTCGTCGCCGGACATGGGCGCGAGGGGTACGCCGGGCACCAGGGTGCGCAGCCGCGCCAGGCCCTGCACGGTCTCGACGTTGACCACCAGACCGACCGCGCCGCGCTCGCGCAGCGCGGCTGCCTGGCTGCGCAGCCAGGCCCGAGATGCCTCGTCGTCGCCGACGACAACGAAAGGCCGCAGACCCGGAGCCTCGATGACACGCCGCGGGACGGTGCCGGGGGTGAGCTTGGCGCTGCGCACCGGCAGCATCGCGGCCTCGTCCGCCGGCGTGGCGGGAACCTGGGGCGTCGGGATCGGCGGCCGGGCCGGTGCGTTGGTGCGCGGCTGGAGGTTCAGGGCTTCGTAGTACGGCAGCGCCGACGCGCCGCCGCGGTCTTCGACCACGATCAGCGGCTCGCCGGCAAGCGAGGCCAGCGGCAGACCCGCCAGCAGTACGAGCAGGCCACGCAAGGCCAGATGGGATGTCGTCATGGGGATGTCTCCTTGCGTGCGGCGAGAACCGCGGCGGTTGGGCGTGCGCCCTGCACCCGGGCGAGGTGGCGCGACACGCTGCGCCGGTAGCGGGCGGCGGGCTCGCCACCCGCGGGGCGGTGGTAGCGGCCCATCGCCAGCAACCAGTCCTCGCCGGGGGCGTGTTGCTCGCGCAGGATCTCGGCAGCGATGGCGAGATTCCGGTACGGGTCGAGCAGGTCGCAGGCGCTGGCGTAGCGCTGCTGGTGGTAGCCGAGGTTGATCTGGCCCAGGCCCGCGTCGATGCGCGTGTGCGGCGTGGAGCGCATCGCCTGCTGCAAACCCGCGCAGGCATCGGCGCGGGTCGCATAGCGGCGTGATTGGCCGGCGACGTTGAGGGACCACGGCCACGGGACGATGCGTCCGTTACGGCGGATGCCACTCTCCTGCAAGGCCACGGCGTAGAGCACCGTCGAGGGGATGCCTGCGCGCTGCGCGGCGAGCTGGTAGGCCGGTGGCGGAACCTCCTGGGCTTGGGCGACGCAGGCGCATAGGCCAGCGGCGAGCACCAGTGTGCGCAGGGGGGCGGCTATGGCTGGCGCTGCCATTGGCCGTTCACCTCGCGCACGACCGCCGGCAGGTCGCCGGGTACCCCCAAGGTCAACCAGCGGCCGCCGTCGTGGTTGAGCGTGATGCTGCCGCTGCGCACGCGCGCCGGATCGACGTTCGCGCGCTTGGCCCAATCGCGGATGCGCGCGTCGTCCTGGCGGCTGCCGACCATGTACAGGTCGAATTCGGCGCCCGAGGATTGCAGGCGCTGCACGAGCTGGCCGCAGGCCACGCAGTTATCTTTCACGAACACTGCCGTGCGGCCGGAGCCGCGCGTGGCCCCGGCGACCGGCTTGTCGTCCGGCAGGTTCACCCGCTGCATCCCGGGGTTCAGGCGCTGCCAGGCCTCGTCATAGGCCCGCTGATAAGCGAGCAGTTTCTCCACGCGGCGCGCTTCGACCTGCACCTGCAGCTCGGCGTAGCGTCGCCGTTCCTCTTCGGTACGCGCCTCGATGCCCAGGGCCGACAGCGGGTCCAGGTTGGGCGAATAGATGCCCAGTGGACCGTCCATCAGTTCGCGATAGCGCGCCCACTCCTGAGGTTGAAGGCCCCAGTCGCTCGCCACCCGGTCGTCCAGAATGCGGGCGACCAGCGGGCGTTCCTGACTCTGCGCATTGCGGGCGGGAGCCGTGGCGGATTGCTGCGCCCACGCGGGCAACTGGGTGGACGCCAGCAGAAGCGCGGAAAGGATGATCGACGGCTTCATGTGGTGTGCTCCGTTCAGGGGATCGCCACGTGGCGGGTCTGGTCGCCGGCCTGGAACACCGCAGTGCTGCCCTCGACGGCCTGCAAGCGCCACGGGCCGACCGCATCGCCGGGTAGCAGCACCTGAAGCTGGTCGGGCGTGAAGTCGCCATTGCTCGGCGCGACGGACACGCTGCGCTCGCCGGCACGCAGTTCGGCACCGACGATGCGGAACGGGAGCGGCGTCGGTTCGGGCTTGGCGGTGGGCTTGTTCCTGGTGCGCGGCTGGGCGGGTGCAGCGGCGCGCGCAGCGGTCTGCCGCGCCTTGATTTGCTCGACTTCGGCGCGCAGTGCCTGAAGGTCGTCGGCGGAGGCATAGGCGCTCAGCGATTTCTCGACCTGGGCCGCGCGTGCTTCCAGGATTTGGCGGGTGTCTTTGAGGTCTGCCGCCGTGGCGACGGCTGGACGCTGCTGGATGGCCTCGACGGTCTCGGCCAGGCCTGTTGCCTGCGCTTCGAGGCGTTGCAGGCGGGAATCGAGGCGCTCCTGGTCGGCCTGGTCGTTCATCGTCTGGTAGCCGAGGGCAACGAGGACACTGAGGCCGATCAGCCAGAGCCACATCAGGCTCTGCACCACCACGGCGGCCGTTGAACGATGGGCGGGCTGCGGGGCGTTCATGGCTGGCCTCCCGATGCCGCGGGCGCCAGCGGGAACGTCTGCACCGCCTCGGTGGCAGGCGGCGCGGGTACGTTGTCGGCGGTCATGCTGTCGCCGGGCCGCTCGAAGCAGATTTGCCGCGCGCGGTCATCCGCGTGCAGTTCCCAGGCCGAACCAGCCAGGGTGAGCAGCGCATCCCGCAGGGTCATGGGGCCGAGGTGCAGGTGGGCCGCCGGCAGCGGCAGTGCGTACAGCTCGATCACCGCGTGCGTCGTCTGGCACAAGCCGTAACCGCTGCGCTTGAGCACATGCCGTAGCCCGTCGCCGACCGTAGCGCGTGCATCCTCGGGCATCGACACGTCGATGGTCTGCAACAGCAGGTCGCGCTGCGCTGCTGTCGGTGCCAGTTCCACGAGGGTGTAGCGGCCGTAGCGCACAACGGGGATGTATTCGGGCGCCTCGGGTACGGGTGCGGCCGAGACTTCCTCGATGGTGTCGGGCGCGACCGGCGCGCTCGTCGTCGCGCAGCCGCCAGCCAGCACCGACCAAAGCAGGCCGAGAAAACCCGCCAGCAGACGGCGTTCGGGATGGTGAAACCAAGGTGGAGAGGGGCACATGGCGCGTCGTCCTGAAACATCGAGCCCTCACCATCGCCGCTCGGGCCACGAGCGGCAGCAAACAATGCGAACCAGGCAGCGCCCGATTTCCCGGCAGCCTCCCTCCAAAGGAAAAGGCCCCCGAAGGGGCCTGTGAAAACGCATCGGGCTTCGCCCGATCAATCCCGAGCCAGCTTCAGGCCGGGATCGACCCGTGCCAGTTGGGTGTGCGACCAGCAGCGCACGAACTGCCCGTTCTCGCCGAGCGGCCGGTTCGCCACCGCCGCCGAATACTCGTCAGTGTCGCTGGTGTCGTAGCAGATGACCTTGATCTCGCCGCTGTCGCAGCGGATGGAGTGGATCTGGCCGTCGGTCATATCGACCACGACGACCTGCGGAACGAGGCCAAGTTCGCGGGCGGCCGACAGGATGGGGCCATATTCGGCGGCGTCGAAGCAGATGAACGGCCCTTCGTACCGGGCCTCTTCGGCCAGGTCCCTGGCCTTGTCGTAGTGGATACCCAGGTCGTATTCCTCCTGGGTGATCCTGACCTTGAAGACCGGCACGTTGGGGCTACCGGAGGCACCGATGCAGACGACCGCGACTTGCATCTCGATCTCACCGCCGTCGGCAGGTTCGGTCGAGGGGATGACGGCTCGGCCCGTGGGGGCGTCGTCTTCCATGCCCATGCGCTCGCGCATTTCGTCGATGAAATCCTCGGGGGCCATCAGGCCATAGCTCGCCAGGCGCAAGGGAATGTCCTCTGCACAGAGGTTGCCGTCCCCGATGCGTTGCTGCATGAAGGCGGCGATCTCGGCTTCGAGCGCATCGCTGTTAGTCGCCGAGGGCAACTCGGTCACCTCGATCGACCAAACATCCACCTTCGCGGCGGTCTCATCGATTATTGATCCGGCCTCAATGAACTTGACTCAAGCCGCATAGCGTACCGTGGCGTGCTCGAAGTACTTGCGGATGCGCTCGGGCTGGCGTTGCACGCTGCGAAGGTGCTTGGCTGTGGCTTTGGCCAGTTGCAGCTTCGTTCGCGCCGGTGCCAGCTTCGTGACCGCCTGCTTGATATCCGCATTGGCCATCTCATCCGGGTTCAACTCCGGGCTATAGCTCGGTAGGTAGAACACCTCGATGGCATCGGCATGCTCGGCCAGCCAGGCCTTGACCGGTTTGGCATGATGCACCCGCAGGTTGTCCAGGATCAGGAACACCTTCTTGGTCTGTCCCTTGATCAGCCGGCGCAGGAAGTCGATCAGGATTGTGGTGTTGAGCGCCCCGTCAAAGATGCGCCAGCGCATCTGCCCTTTGTTGGTCACGGTGGAGATGACCGACAGGTTGTGGCGCTTGTTGTTGACCCGCACCACCGGCGTCTGGCCCTTGGGCGCAAAACCACGGCCGCGTACATCGTCGCTGCGCAGTCCACTCTCGTCGCCCCAGTGAATTTCGGCTCCCTCGGCCTTGGCCCGCGCGGCAATGGCGGGGTAGTCCTCGTCGAGCCACTTCTTGACCGCCGCCGGTGACTGCTCGTAGGCCTTCTTCATCGGCTTTTGCGGCGTGAAGCCCCAGCGCGCCAGGTACTTGCCCATGGTGCGCACTTGCAGTCGCAGCCCAAAGCGCTGTTCGATGAGTTGGGCCACAGCGGCGCGGGTCCACAGCGCGTAGGGCATCTTGAGCTGATCGGGCGTCTTGTCGGCGATGAGCTTGCGCACCAGGGCCTCCTGGGCGGGGTCGAGCAAGCGGTTTTCGCCGAGCTTGCGCCCGCCAATGGCGTCGTGCAGCGCCTTGGCACCGAGCGCCTCATGGCGTTTGCAGATGTTGAAGACGCCTGTGCGACTCAGGCCGGTGAGCGCGGCGATCTTGTCGTAGGTGTTGCCGGCCTTGCGTAGCCGGATGACCTGAACCCGGCGCTCATGCCGCGCTTCGCGGCTCAACGATCTCATGTCAGTTGCTTGCATGAATCCGAGTTGGGGGCGGTGCAGATAAATTCAAGTGCACAAGGGCCGAATCAATAGCAACCTCTCGCCGATGGCGCGGACCCACATGCGTTGCAGCCGTGCCAGTATTTCCGACGCGGCCTCGCCGTTGAGCAAACAGGTCACGTCCAGCGTCAGGCGGGCCTTCACGTTTTCGGGCGTGGATTGGGTATGGGTGTTCATGGAAATCTCCTTGGAATGAAAAATGCGCAGCCACGTCCACGGAGACCGTGGGCGTGGCTGCAAGGTGGGAACAATGGAAAGCCGGCGGCGCGAGGCCGGCGTTGGCGTGGGGATCAGGCGGCGACCAGTTGCCGGGCCAGCGCGACCTCGACGGAATCACCGTCCTGGTTGAGCACATCCAGGCCCGATTCGGGCACGTCGCCCGAGGTGGACTGCGAGACCATGATCTTCTTGGCCATCAGCTCCAGGCAGGTCATCTGCGAGGAACCGGCGTAGCCGAGGTAGATCACGCGCACCGGCTGTTTCTGTCCGATGCGCCAGGAGCGGCGTGCCGCCTGCTGGAGCGAGTACACGTTGTAGCCCGACTGCATGAAAACGATCGTCGGGAAGTCCAACAGGTCCAAGCCCGTCTTGACCAGCTCGGGGTTGGTGATGAGCACGTCGATGCCACGGTCCAGTTGCTCGGCGATCCAGTCCTCGCGGCGGCTGGCGTCCACGCTTGCGCGCAGCACCGCCACCCGAAAACCTTCCTGCTCCAGCAGCACCTTCAAGCGCGACGTGGTGTCGCGCGTGCCGGTATAGACCGTGTAGGCCAGGACCTTGCGGCCCTGCGCCTTCTCTTCTTTGCAGATGTCGATCAGCTCGCGCTCTTTCGGCGTCACCTCAAACTCGTTGAACTGAGCCGGGACGAACGCCAAGGTGTTGCGCGTGCGCGGATGCACCACGGTTTCCGACCGGAAGCAGCAGTCCGGCCAGGCCAGCAGCACGTTGAGCACCACACCCAGCAGCGTCGTATCGCGTCGCGCCAGAGCCTGTTTCAGCTCCGCGGTCAGCCGACCCGCCAGGTCGCGGTAGGCCGCGGCTTGCGCCGTGTCCATTGCGACTTCACGGAACTCCTCGTCATACGGCGGCAGGACGTTGCCGCCGATGTCCTTGAGCTTGAGGAAGATCGTGAACGGCAGGATGCACCGCAAGACCCCTTTCGGCCCGAAGCCGGGAGCCTTGACCGTGCGCACCGATACCTTGGTGCCCCTGGCCGTCTTGTGCGCCGTGCCGGTGCTTTCGGAGTAGATGTCCTTGAGGACCCCGTGGTCCCTCATGAACGCCATGGCCGCCGAGGTCATGCTGCCGCTCGTGGTCGGGCGGTAGCCGTCTTCGATCATCCGCCCAGGCAGGGCTCGGAACAGCAGGTAGAACAGGTCGTCCCCGTAGCCGCCCATCAGCGTGCCTGTCAGCAGCAAGGTCTTGCGAGCCTTCGCCGCCAGCACGCCCATGGCCTGGCCCTGGGCACTGCCACCGTTCTTGTACTCGTGGGCCTCGTCCGCGATGCACAGGTCGAACGTGCCTTGAGGCAGGTAGCGCTTGATGAACTCGGACGGCTGGTAGCCGCCTTCGCCGAAGCCGAACTCCATGTTCGCCATCGCTCTTTCCATGCGATGCGCCTGGCGGTCAGAGAAGACCAGTTCGCCGTTGCCGTCCATGAGGTTGATGAACTCATGGATGTTGTCGCCCAGCATCGACGCGAGGAAGCCTTCGCCGAACTTCTGCATCAGCTTCTGCGCGGTGACTTCCCCGATCGTCGGGATGCGCTTGAGGGCTTTCAGCACGGCCGAGGACTGGTCGCTGCCGGACAGGCTGCGCGGGCGGATCAGCGTCCACAGGGGGGCGGCGCAATGGCTGCACTTCCTGCGGTATTCCTCGGCTTGGAGCGCGACCGGATTGACCGGCTCGCCGTCGAGGTCGGTGATGACCGTGCCGCAGTCCGGGCACGCCGCCACGTTGCCGTGACGGGTGCGCCGCTGGGTGAAGACGGGCTTCCAGTGGAACCCCATCCGCATCCTGACCCGGCCCAAGACGAAGAACTCCTGGCCCGTGGGCTGGACATTCAACTGCTCGCGCAGCTTGATGAGCTTGATGAGCGTGTCCGGCCCGTTGAGCACCCACACCTTGGCGCCTGCCACCGTCTCCTGGATCTCGCGCCGCCACTTGTAAACAAGGTGCGGCGGCGAAAGAACCAGGGTGCGGCGATAGCCTTCGGCGTTGAGCACGGCGGCCGTGGCGATGCCGACGGTCGTCTTGCCGCAGCCCATTTCGCCATTGACGATCGCGGCGCGTTCGCCACGGTCGATCAGCAGCTCGGCGGCGGCGTGGACGACTTCGGCCTGGGCCGGAAACAGCTTGCGCTTGAGGCTGGCGACGACGAGTTGCCGGTGCGCCTGCGGCTGGCCGTTATAGACCGGCGGGTTCGCGCTGTTGAGGGCGTCGAGCAGTTCGTCGCCGAACTCGCCGACGAAATCCTGAAGGCTCAGGGTCAGAGGGGAAGATTCCGCATCGAGCAGTTCGCCCTGTACGGGCGCGGCTTCAGCGGCAGTGGTTTCGAGATCGAGGGACATGGTGATGCTCCAAAGAAAATGGGGCATGCACCACCCCCGCGGGGCGATGGCATGCCCCGTGGTGGGATGAAGAGACGGCAGGCGGCCGTCGTCTGGGAGAGATCAGTACTCGCTGGGCAGTAGCAGCGTGGTCACGCTGCGATCCCATTCGGTGATAATCCAAAGCTGCAGGCCGGGTGCGACCTGGTAGGAAGAGAAAAGGCGGTCCTCGCCGGACTCCAGCGCGGCATCGTTCTGCCGCTTGTCGTAGTCGTCGAGGTCGCCCCAGTCGCCATTGAGGTGGCGGTGCAGATACGGCACCGGGTTGAGCCGGCCCTGCTGGACCAGGGCGTCAACGCCACAGGTCACGACGGTCTCGCCAGGGAAGAAGCGCCGGCTCGATGCTTGGCCGATGGGAAGTGCTTGGGCTGCCATGGAAAGGCTCCTTGAAGATGAAGGGGCCACGGCGCCCCCTCGGGGCGACTGGACCCCGGTGGGTGGAGGAAGCCGACGGTGACCGTCAGCGGTAGAGAAGCGATCAGCGGATGGTCAACACCTCGCCCCGCGTGGCGGAGCCGGGCGTCATGTCCCACGCGCGGATGACGGGCACGAACTTGTCGGTGAGGATGCGGGTCTCGGCGATGGAGCCGTCTTCGCGTTCGGTGAATTCCCGCTGGAGCGTCTTGTCCTTGTGGGTGTCACCTTTGACGACGAGCACGCGCCCGGTCTTGGAGCGCACAACCCCCGAGATCGCGCCCGCGGCCAGAGCCAGGGCGAGATGCCAGTGGGACAAGGCACGCGCCGGTGGACGCAGCGACTGCTGCGCGGCCCCCAGGTGCGTGTCCTGCGACGGCCAGAGGCCTTGCAGCCGGCCGACTTCATCGGCGAACTGCTCTGGCTCCATCGTCACGCGGAAGAAATGCTCCGGCTCGGCCGGACTGGCGGGGACGATGTACGGCAGGAACGGCCATTCGCTCGGCAGTTCCTCGGCTTCGACTTCACCAAGCCCGATCTGCAGCAGCAGATTGCGCACGGCCTTGAGACCATCGGGTGCCAGCTCGCGCTGGCGCACCCTGCGGCCGAAGATCACCACCTGCTTGAACTGCGTTTCCACCGCTCGGTAGATGCGTAGGTCCGTGTAGTGGCGTGTCAGCCAGCCGACCAGCTCGGCGTCGAGCACGTAGCCAGGGACGATGAAGACCAGCACGCCGCCATACTGCAATAGCGAGAGGCTGCGCTGATAGAAGAGCTTCTCGAAGCGGGCACGGCCCTGGCCCTGATAGCCGATGTTGCCGTTGACGTCCTTGGACAGATCGCCATACGGTGGGTTGAGCCAGAGCAGCCCGAACGACTGCTTTGAGATCATCGTGTCCATCAGGTCCGCGTGCAGGCAATGATCGACCAGGCCGCGGGCATGGCGTGCCCGCTCCGCGTCGAACTCGACGGCGAACGCCTTGGCTTGCTCGCGCCCGAGAGCATGAGCGGCTTCGGCGATCGCCACGCCTTCGCCGGCGCAGGGATCGAGGATGCACATCGGGCCATCGCTGGGCATCAGTGCGTTGAGGGCTCTTTCGAGCGTGGGTTCGTCGGTCGGGTAGTACCCGTTCTTGGAGAAATTGCGGGCGAGCCGCGGGAACATGAGGGCCATGGAAGTCTCCTGGTTGGCGGGGATGAAGTGCGAAAGCACGCCTTGGCGTGCTCTCGCGGGCGGGTCAAGCCGCTACCGCTTCCGGCGTCCAAATCTTGGCCGGATACGGATAGGCGGTGAGCACGTCACTGCGGATCAGGGAGCCCAGCGCCAGGGTCAGCGCCGGCACGTCGATGGCGAGCCGATGGCCTTCCAGCGACCCGAGGGCGAACGGAAGACGGGCCAGCATCTCGCGGGTCTGTAGCAGCTCCAGCACGGTTTCGCGCCAGTGGTCGAGCAGCGGCAGTGGGCAGGTGTCCCGCACCAGCATCCACAGGCGGTCAAGCCGGTGGGCGCTGCCCTTGGGCAGCAATGCCAGTGCGCTGGCGTTGGCCTTGTCGGGCTTGACGCAGCGGCGGTCGAACAGCCACACGTTGGACAGCGAACCGAACAGCGTTCGCCGGTAGGCGCGGGTCATGCGCTTTTCCAGACGATCGACGTTGCTGACGAACACCGGGACGCTGCCGCCCTGGTCGGTGATGACGTGGAACTGGTCCAGGCCCTGTTCGTCGCGCCCGAGGGTCAGACGAGCGAGGAACTGCTGGACGGCGGTGTCGCGCGCCCAGATCGACAGGAAGATCAGATTGCCCTGGTCATCGCCGACGCAAGCATCGGCCATCACGTCGGAGCATTCGTCGATGCGATACAGCGTGGTGGAAGAAGTGTTTTCGGGCATGGTGGTGTCCTCGGATGAACGGGAACAGCACCGCCCGCTGGGGCAAGTACTGCCCCAGGGGGTGGAAGAAAGCCGCTCAGTCCGGCTCGAACTGCCGGGTGTGCGGGTTGAAGTGAAGCGCCTCATCTACCGAAGTGATTGGCGTGAAGCCCTCCAGGTAGATGTTGTTGAGGTACTGGTCGCGGTGGGTCAGTGCCTGCCGTGCCTGTGCCTCGGTGAGGCCGTTGCTGATGAAGTACTCCAGCATTTCCTCGTCGGAAGAAACTTCGTCGTTGGACAAACTCCCTTCAACGAGCTTCAACAGCGAGGGCGGAAGCGCAGCCAGGATCGGGTCCATGTCGGTTCCTCCTGGCTCAGGCCATCAGCGCTGCGGTGGGTGCCGCAGGTGCCGTGGGTGTGCGCCGCCGCGCGTGGTAGGCGCGAACGCCTGCACGCCAGTCGGCGGACTGCTCTGGTGCGAGGTCCAGATAGGACAGCGGGCACGTGTAGTAGTACGGGTGCATGGACTCGTCCAGTGGCTTGTAGCCCCACTGGTCGCCGCTGCGTTCGAGAAGATCGCAGCGGATGTAGCGCAGGGATTGGCCTGGCGCCAGATGACGATGCACGCCTTCGACCTTGGCCGTCACTTCCGTGACGGACCACAGGACGTTGCCGCGCAGCGCGTGGGCGATGACCTTGACGCTGGCGCGCTCGGTCTCTTGCGGTGCGATCAGTTCCGCGATCAGTTCAGACCGCGATTGGGGGGAGAAATACCAGCCCATGAAAGGCCTCCTGAAGAATCGAGCCGGAGGCCTCCCCGTGGGGGAGAGCCCCCAGCGGGTGATGGAATGCCGCGCGTGCGGCGATGGAGTCCGGTGCGGACTAGGAGCCGCAACCGGCTGGGCAGTAGCCCAGTTCGATGCCATGGGAGCAGTAGCCGTTCGCAGCGTTCCACTCCTGCGTTTCCTGCCGTTCGGCAGGGGTTGCGTAGTCCCATTCCTGGGTCGCGATTTCCAGGGCCTGAGCCCGCTGGGTTTCCGGCAACCGACTGGCTTGCGCGTCGATCTCCGAACTGAAAAGCGTGACCCAGTGATCCCAGGACAGGCCGCAACCACGCTGGGCGTGCTCGGCGGCCGTCTTGCAGACAGCGCGCCACGCGGGTTCGTCCAGCGTGCAATGAGGTGCATCGCAAGCGATGGTGGACATGATGGAGACCTCCAGAAGAAAGTCGGAGCCTCCCCCGCATGGGGAAGGAACCCCGGCGGATGGATCAAGAACACCGCGGATGCGGCGTCTGCGATCACGCAGGTTGCAGTTCGGCCTGGCGGCTCCACTCCTGCGTCTTGAAGTCCAGCGCGTAGCCCAGTTCACCCAGGCGGGCGATCTGCGCGCGCAGGGTGCGGCGGTCGATGGTCGAATCCAGTTTCACGGACTCTCCCAGCGGCCAGAGCAGCCCGAACAGCGCGGCGTCGCCATCTTCGGTGCTGCCGGGGGCAGCAGCCGCAGCGGGCGGCGGGGCATCCACACCAAAAGGCGTGGTATCGATCAGCGGGTCCGCGGACGCCTGCACGGATGCGGGCTTGGCGGGTCTGGATGCCTTGGCGGGCTTGGCCGGCGTTGACGCAGGCTGCGCGCCCAGTTCTTCATCGAGCGGATCGACTTCCTGGGTGGTGAAGCTGCGTGCCTCGTCACGGCTCAGTTTGTCGATGCCGTTGAGCGTCATCCCGTCCAGGTTGGCACGGATCTCGAACCGCATGCCGTCGCCGACGGGATAGGACTTCGGGAAGATGTAGCGGATGACGAACTCCCCGTCGTACTTGCCTTCGGGGTACTGCTCCAGCTCCGCATCCTTCACCGCGAACTTGCCGATGGGGGTGACAAGTCGGCCGACGTTGAAAGGGCCGTTTCTTCCGCGGATCGTGCGCAGCGTGAGTTGGCCTGGGACGGTGATGGGCGAACCCGATTGGTCGGGCGCCGATGTGACTGCCATGATGGTTCTCCTTGGGGAATAGGAAAAAGGCAAGGCCCCGTGAGGGGCCATGCCGGATCAGAACGAAGCAGCCAATGCCGGCTCCTGCTCCTCGACTTCACCTGCGGGCTCGCGCACGGCGGGCTCGACAGGCTGGTCGGCAGCGGTGTCGGCGGCAACCTCGGCTTCGGGCGCGGGTGCGTCCTCGGCTTGCGGCGCCTCGGCTTGCGCCTGGCTCGTCGGATAGACCTGGGTGCCGTCGATCTTGATGAGACCGATGTGGACCAGCGTCGATTCCAGGCTCGCTCCCGGTTCCCCGGCGCGCTCGCCCTTGGTGCGGATGTACGGATCGATCTTCATGTCGTTCAGACGGAAGGCGATCAGCACCTTGCGGTCCCCTTCGATGGCCTGCACGCACCGGCGAACCAGGTGCTCGGCTTCAGGGGTGGCGACGATGGTGTCGAAGTACCGATATTCCGGTTCACCGACAGGTCCGGCCAGCGCCGCGACGCAGCACGACAGGAACGGATCGCCATCCTTGGGGGAGACGTCCTTCGGGCGGCTGAGGTAGCCGATGCCGCGGGTGATCAGCTCGTGCAGCTTGATCGAAGCCAGTTCGGCCCGGTCAAGCGGCTCGGCCTTCAGCAGTCGCGCCTTCAGAGACGCGGCGGCCTGGCCCTTGTGCTCACCCTTGTCGCGGATGTACGCATCGCCCCAGAGGTCGCCGAGGCGGAAGCGCACCAGCGGCCGCTGCTTGGGATCGTCAACGCCGATGTAGCGCTCGACCAGTTTCTTGGCCTCGGCACCCGAGACCTTGACGTCGAAGTAGCGGTAGCTGGGGTCCTTGGCGGAGCCGACCAGCGCGGCGATGGTGCATGCCAGGAAGGGCTGCGCACGGCGGCCGCCCCGGACGGGAACCTCGCGGACACGCTGGATGTAGCCGATGCCCGAGGTGTGGAGGTCGAAATACGATTTCTCGTTGGACGTGGTGCTCATGGTGAATCTCCATTGGGATGAAGCGGAGACACACCGGCCCCACGCATGCGGGGAAAGGTGCGTAACCCCGCGGTGGGTTGATAAGGCGAAAGCATCCGCCACCAGGACTGGTGGCCGCTCGCGGATGGATGCGGTGCGAGCTGGCTCGGTCACGCAGTGGAAACTGCGCGGCAACCTCGAAGACCGATGGTTGCCTGGCATGTCGCTGACAACGTCAGCAGGCATGGGGGCAGCATGGACGGGCTTCGCGCGCGCGGCAGTAATCAATCGGCATCCGGACGCTTCCCTTTGTCCATGCCGCCAGCGCCGCAAAAAAAGAAGCCCCCATGAAGGGGGCCGTGAGGGGACAGTGGTATTCGCACTACATCGATGGCACCACCTCCAGCGACAGGTGCGTCGTGGTGGCGGATAGCATCAGATCGTCCATGCCGCGCAGGATGCGGGCGAAGACGCCTTCCTTCGGATCGAAGAACTCGCCGAAGTCGTCGCCACCCAGCTCGGCACGCGCCAGTTCCCACCAGCCGTCAAACGGGTCGGTATCCGGGTTGCAGCCGACGGCATAGGCCAGCAGCTTCACGCGGCCATCGGGACGGCGCTCTCCCTGCTCGGCGAGGAAGTACACGCCCTGGTCCTTGGCGAGGACGACGCGGCATTGGTTGGCAACGGCCTCGGCCAGCACGGGGCGCAGGTCGGAACCTTTGAATCGCAGTGACATGGTTGATCTCCTGAAGAAAAAGGCCCTCCACCCGAATGGATGGAAGGCCTATGGGGGCAAGTCGCCGGTAGGCTGCGGTCAGCCGTAGCGCCGCTTGGTTGCCTTGGCGTCGATGACGCTCACGTCGATCAGACGCCAGTGCCCGTCGTCGATAAGCCGCTCCAGCACTTCACCGAGCATGTCGAAATACACCTCGTCGTGCCGATCGACCAGTTCGCCGTCGCGGCTCAGTTCCACCGCGTAGGTGTCGCCGCCGCGGTCGTAGAGGATCGTCACCTGGCCCTCGAACTTCGAGGTCGAAACCGAGAAGCTGATCGCCGGGGGTGTCTCGATGATCTTGGACGGCTTCGGATCGACCCAGGTGAAGTCGCGGGCACCCGCATCGACCAGCATGTGGGTGATGCGCCGGAACCCATCGGGAGCCGGCATTTCCTCCAACTGCTGGATGAGCTGTCCCAGTTCCATGCACTGCGGCTCGGGGATGGGCAGCTTGGCAGGCGCGGAGCCGAGGATGTGCCTGGTGATGGTGTAGGGAACACCGTCCGCGGTCTTCTCGGTGATTACTTCCGGGGTGTCCGCGCGCAGGCCGTCGAAGCGGCGGCGGGCATACGGTTGGACATGCACCTTGGCGCCTTCGCTGGGAAGGGTGGTCACCAGGTGGGGGTCGAGCACCGCGAACTCGCTGGGCTTGAGCTTGACGACGATGGCGTCGTCGCTGGCCGCGACCACCTTGCCGTCGAAGGGCTGGGGGTCGATGGCGAAGCCCAGCGTCGAGGACTGCGGCTGATCATCGAACACGCGATACTTGAACGACCGCACGTTGCGGGGCACATGGCCTGCGACAAGCGAAGGCATCATGGATTTGATGAGGGAACGGTCCATGGGAATCTCCTTGAGGAAGAACAAGGGATTCCCCGCCCGCAAGGGAGAGGTCCCTTGTGGGTGGATGGACGCGGTGCGTCCGTAGGAAGAAACAACCAGCGCGGTTTCCCGTGCTTGCAGCCTCGAAGGTCTCGGCTGCCTGGGCATGTGTCGGCAACGCCGACGAACATGGGGGCAAGGATGGCCCTGGGCCGGGCTACCCGCCCGCATGAAACGGCACTGCGCCGCACCCGGTTTCCCGCGCTGGGGACAAGAAAAAGGCCCCTCGAAAGGGGCTGGTTGGATCAGGCTTGGTACACGAAGTAGTGTTCGCGCTGACGCGGGAAGAACACATGCTTCCACGTGTCGCCGCCGGTGTTGCCACCGTCGAAGACGACCATCTCGTAGTCGTCAATGTCGGTGTCCACCAAGTCGGCGCCGGCGATATGGCGCATGTGCAGCGTGCCGTGCGTGCGCTCGAATACCAGGATCTGGCCGATGGCGTCGTCCTGGCTCATGGCGTTGACGCAGGCTCCGAGCTGGTGCTCGAAGTCCGGTGCGCGCGAAATGAGGTTGGGGAACATGAGGTTGCTCCTATGAAAATGGACCAGCCCGACTCTTGGGGGAGACGGGCTGGCATGAGGGGACAAAGAGGAAGACCCGCGTGTCGCGCGGCTGCTAGCCCTCGGCCAGCGGCAGGCCCAGCAACGCGGGTGCGTCTGCATCGAGGATGAGGATGCGCACATCGGCCTGGCCAGCCAGTTCAAGGATGTTCGCCAGGTCGTCCGGCATGCCCTTGTTCCGGTGCTCCTGTCGAAGCTGCTCGGCGGTGATGCCCTCGGCGTGCTCCAGGTTCTGGTCCGTCCAGGGCGTGGAAATCAGCTTGACGCCGATCGCCGGGCTGTACGGCACACGGAAGGCGATGAACAACATGGCCTCCGGCGTGGCGATGTCCGCCAGGCCGGCGAGGTAGTGCCAGCTATCGACCGTGATGTGCTCACGGCTGATTTCCCAGCACCGGCTGTAGTAGCCGGTCTCGAAACTCAGGCGCTGCATCGCTTCCCGCGCGGCCTCGGCCGAATAGGCGTCACCGACGTGGACTGGGCGGCCGTCGAAGTCCTCGCCATGGATGGCATAGACCACGGCACCGATCACACCTTCGCCGCTGACGCCTTCACCGGCATCGCATTCGGCCAGTACCTCGGCGTTCACGGCTTCGCGGCCATCGCTGACCACGGCGAAATCGTTGGCGACGATGCAGGACGATGAAACCAGTTCCTCGTCGGAGAGGTGTTGCTGGCTCGCGTGGATGTTGCGCCAGACATGCGGGCTTCCGTCCTCGTAGCTGATGCACAGCGTGCGGACGATTTTCAGATTCCAGTAGCCACGGTGAAAGGGATTGGGTTTCTGGGACATTGGGAACTCTCCAGATTGAATAATGGAGCCAATTCCCGCCACCGGGAATTGGACCCGGTGGGTTGAAAATGGAAAATGCGTCAGGCGGCGCTGATCGTTGGCATCTGGGCCAGTCGGTCGGCGACGCGACGGCGCACATTCAGGCGGAACTGCTCGTCGTTGATGCCTGCGAGCAGGTTGGCGGCCTCCAGCGCGATCAATGCCGAGGCCTCTTCGATGTCGGCGGACAGGATCGTCTTGCGCAGTTGGTCGCCGAGTTGGAGCGCCTGCGAGGACGTTCTGAAGACCTGGACCTCGCGGCTCAGGTAGCAGCCGTTGCCGCCGAACTCGAACAGCCTCGGCCTGCTGCAATGCCAGCAGCCTTCGAACTGGATGGCGGTCAGGCGATGGCCGTCATCGAAGCAGGAAGCGATCAGAAGCAAGGCTTCCAGGTCGGCGCTGTCCTCGAACTTGTGGTGCTCGATCAGGTTCTCCAGCTCCGCGTCCTGCTCGGCACCGAAGTGCGCGGCCAGCCGTTCGAGCAGAGGTGGAATCGACAACTCTTCGTCGTCGGGCATGGGGATGCCGAGTTGTGCGGCCAGGTCTTCCAGGCCGTCCAGCACATCCGTCCAGCGCGGATCATTGGTCTCGGCGATCTGGGCGATGTAGGCCTGCCCGTTGCCGGGATGGCCTTCGTTCAGCGCGAAGGCGCCGAACAGCGCCTTGATGACGGGGGTGACACGCTCCAGCACGAGAACGCCCGTGCCTTCGTAGTAGTTGTTCGCCATGGTGGCTCCTTTCGAGAAAGCGGAGCCAGCCCATGCGGACGATGGCATCCGCAGGGTGATGGAGAAGAAATTGAGGGACATGGCCTTTTGGGCGCATGTCCCTCTCGGGGGGAACGAAAGACAGTGGTGTGCCGGAGACCGGCTCACCAACCGTTGTAGTTCACGAGCAGGTCGGCGATGACCTTGCGGCGTTGCAGGTCGAGACCGTCGAAGTCCGACAGCCCGTGGAAGTGGCAGCGCTTGAGCATGGCACCGCCCTCACGCGCGTTGTAGAAGCTGACCATGGCAGACAGGAACATGCGTTCGCCGCTGCTCAGGACGCCGAGGGCGTCGTTGAGCCGCAGCATGTTGGGACGCAGATCCCACTTGCTCTTGGCCTGGTTCAGACCTTCACGGGTGCCGTCGCCGAACCACTCGGGGCCAGCAATCTCGACGCCACGCTTCCATGCCTCGAAAAAGGCTTGAGGCGCGGCGGCGAAATGCTGTTCTTCCCGCATGATCTGATCGACGACTTCCCGCGGCAGTAGCTGGTTCATGACGTGATTCCTCCAGTTTGGATCAAGGAACGGCGAGCTGGGACCAGCCGCCTCTTTCGAGGGCACGTTGAGCCGCGGCATAGCTGCGGAAGTACTCGCGGGATTCCCGCGAAACGGGGCCTTCGGTATCGCGCGTGCCGATGTAGTGGCCGGCGGCGCTTTGCAGGACTTCGAGCGGCAGGAACTTGCCGCAGTAGGTCGAGGCCAATTGCCCGAAGGTTTGGCCGAAAGAGGCTTGCTGGGACATGGATAGGCTCCTTGGAAAAGCGGGGCCTCGTCCCTCACGGGATGGCGGCTCCCGCACGCGGTTGATAAAAGGCATCGACGTCACGAGGACGCGCGTCCGCAGACTTGATGCGATGCGGACTGGTGGGTAACGCGGGAGAGACCCGCGACAGCCTAAAACCCTGGCTGCTGGCATGTGCTGACGAATCAGCGAACATGCGGGCAGCTTCGTGCGCGGACCGCGCTGCGTCAGTTGGAAAATGGCATCCAGCCCAGACCCGATTGATGGGGACCGAAAGAAAGAAGCCCCGCATCGAGTGCGGGGCTGTCAGGAGGGTGCGGTGACGCTGGGTCAGTCGGGCTTGTCGCCCAGGACATACTGCTTCCACAAATCGAATGCCTGCTCGGGTGGAAGCTCGGCCAGGATGACGATGGGCTGGGCCTGCCGGGCGCGCAGCGAAGCGAAGTACGCCTTCCGGTCGGCGATGGCCTTGAGCTTGATGCCCTTGATAAACAGCAGTTTGCCTTCCTTGATGAACAGCACCTTGTTGCCGATGTCGCGGTTGAATGCGGCTCGCACCTTGCGTTCCGCGTGCATGGCGTCGGCCAGCTCATCGACCAGGAAGTCGAGCGTCATGTCGATGTAGTGAGGGTCTTCACTCTCGTGGCCGAGGTCAAGCGGCGCAGGCGGCAGGCCCTTGGCGAAGGCTTCGGCCTGCGCCAGTAGCCCCGCCTTGCCGTTGAGCGCGTGGAGGAACGTCGAGCCACCGTGGCCGTCGTTGCGGGCCTCGGCGATGGGAGTACCGTCGAACACGACGGTTGCGTTGAAGCACAGTGTTTCCTCGCTGGCGAAGTCGGCCACCTTGAGGTTCTTCAGCGTAATGCGGTCTTGCTTGGTGATGTTGTCCATGGGGAAGTCCTGAGATCGACCGGGCGGCGACATGCTCCTGACGGGACGTGGCGGCCATCCCGTGGGTTGGAGAAATGAGGCATCGATGCCCAGTGGGCAGCGTTCGCCGGTGAGATGCCGAGGCGAACTGGCGGGTGGCGTGGGTGAAACCCGCGGCAGCCTTGACACCCTGGCTACGGGCTGTTGCCGAACCATCGGCAATGCAAGAGGGAGAATGGAGTGGCCCGCAGGCTGCGTCGCCGATCAATCCGAAGCGGTCGAGCCCGTCTTGTGCAGGTACTGCACCAGGCGCTGGCCCAGCCACGCCATGCACGGGACGGCCATGGAGTTGCCGATCGCCTTGTAGCGCGGAGCATCTGCAGCGGGCTTGCCGCGGTACGGGATCAGCGTGTAGTCGTCGGGCATGCCTTGCAGCCGCTCGCACTCCACGGGCATCAGCCGCCGCACCCGCCAATGCGACCAGTCGCCGGGGCCAGGGTCGTTCCAGTCGTAGCGGAAATGCGCCTCGAAGTCGGGAGCCAGGACATAGGGCTTGTCCGCGCCGCCGCCGCTGGTGCGCAGTGCGCCCGCTACGCTGCCGCCCAGCTCGGCGGCAAGACCCTGCTCGCGGCCGTGCAGAGACACGCAGGCCACCATAGGTACGCCGTAGCCCGGCTTGCCGTTGGACAGCACGGTGCAAGCGACCTGGCCATGGCCCGACTCGAAGCGCACTTCACCGCGGTTGTTCTGCGCGAACGCGATGGCGGGCACGACCCCGGCGTTCGCATGGCTGTTGCAATGGCCGCCAGCGCGCAACGTCGGTGTCAGGTCGAGCGTGGCATCGGCGCCGCTGCCCTGCGCGATGAAGGCGATGATCGGAACACCCTTGCCGGTGCCGTCCTCGCTGCTGCCCTTGCCGTTGTTGGCGGTGTCGAGGGTGTGGCTGATGTTGCCTGCGACGGATTGCACCAAGTAGGTCTCGGTGCAGATGTCGTGCTTCGGGCCGCCAGCCATCAAACTGGCTGCAAGATCGGTCGGGCCACGCCCATTGCTGAACCCAAACGTCGTCGTGACCTTGCCGCAGGGCTGCTTCAGTCCTGCATATCCGTCTGCTGGGTCAACACTAGGTTCAGCAGTGCAGGCAGCTTCTTGCCACGGCGCGCTGCCCGCACAAGAATCCCCGAGCAGGCCTGCGCGCTCAAAAAGTACTTCTGCGGGATCGAGGTCATCTCCACCACTTGCCACAAGAAACACACGCTTGCGGCGTTGGGCGACACCGAAATATTGAGCATCGAGCACGCGCCAGGCGATGCGGCGGCGGGGTCCAGACACACAACCAGCGTACGCCCATTTTTCCCCTGGCGGCTGGAGCGCACGGCTTTCTCCGGCCAGTGCGCCCAGGAAATGCCCGAAGGCATTGCTGCGGTCGTTGAGTACGCCTGGGACGTTTTCCCAGACGAGCGTGGCCGCCGGGCGGCTGTCTTGTTGGCGGGTTTGGTCGATGGCATTGGCAAGCTCCACATAGGCAAGGGAAAGGGCACCGCGCGGGTCATCCAGCCCGCGACGGCTACCTGCAACGCTGAACGACTGGCACGGCGTGCCGCCGACCAGGATGTCGGGCGCTGGCACAGTGCCGGCACGCACCTGGCGGGCGATCGCGGTCATGTCGCCCAGATTGGGCACGCGGGGTAACGGTGGGCGAGCACGGCGCTCGGGAACGGCTCGATCTCGGCGAACCATGCGGCTTCGAGGCCGAGAGGTTGCCAGGCGAGGCTCACGGCCTCAATGCCGCTGCACACGCTGCCGTACAGCAGTGGCGCGGTTTGGGGCACACCGCGTGGGGGGCGAGGTTGCGGGTTCATGTCGGGTCTCCTGTTTGTGTGGCCTTGGACTGTGTGGCCGGGCCGGGACGTTGATCGGCAGGAGAAAGGCGCCGAAGGCCCAGTGGCCTCCGGCTCGGGATGACAGAACCACCCGTGGGCTGTTGCAGGCCCGGTTGTCGCTAGAACCGGCTGCTCATCAAGCAATCGCACCCGGCGCATGTCGTGGTTGGCGCCGGCATCTTCTGGCGCACATCCGCGCACAAAAGGAGCCCAGTTTTTCGCCGTTGGGCACGGCATCGAATACCGCTGACCACGAAGGGTCTCCGGGTGGCTCGCAGGCGGGCAAGCCATCGGGGGACCCTTCGCAGAAGCGGAAAAATGCAGATCAGTAGAACGCGCCGGGAAACCCCGGACATGGTTCGTGGAGAAGCTACCTTCAGGTCCCGCGGCCGGGGACGGCCGGGCGGGACGCGCACACGGACAAGAGAAGGCGTTGCGCGCTGGGCGTCCCGCAGGGCGTGCGGGACATGGGCCACGCCGCCGATGGCGGACACGGCTCTCGGGGAACGGGGTCGGTCAAGAGCCTTTGCGGCCGCTACTGCCATAAAGGCGTAGAGATCGCGAGGCTCCGCGTTTGGACGCGCCGGATTCGACCGGCAGCGTACCTTTGCAGTCGGGGTAGCGACTGCACGACCAGAAGGGGCCGGTCTTGCCGGTGCGCTGGCGCGTGGGTGCGCCGCACTGCGGGCAAGCGGGTCCCTGGGGAACCTTGATGGACAGCGAGGTGCTGCCGTACTGCGCGATCAGTTGCGAAATCCATGCGGCCTGCTTGCCGATAAACACATCCAGGGTGAGCTGACCAGCCTCGATCATGTCGAGCGCCTGTTCCCACACTGCCGTCGTGCCGGGGTCTGCAATCGCCGCGGGTACGGCGTCGATCAGGGTGAACGCTGCATCCGATGCGCGAATGGAGCGTCCTTTCTTCACAAGGTAGCTGCGGGCGATCAACCCGCTGATGATGTTGGCCCGCGTGGCCTCTGTGCCGATGCCGACCGTATCCTTGAGCTTCTGCTTCAGGCGCGGGTCCGTCACCAGCTTGGCGACCCCCTTCATGGATTTGACCAGCTCGCCCTGCGTGTAAGGCTTGGGCGGCATCGTCTTGAGCGCCTTGATCTCGGCCTCGGTCACCTGACACGCCATGCCTTCGCGCAGCACGGGGAGTACCTGGCTGCGTGCCGTGGCTTCACCGTCCTCGTCCGCTTGCGGCTCGGCCAGCACCAGGCGCCAGCCCTTGACGATCACCTGTTTTCCGGTGGCCACCAGCTTCTGCTGGTCGCAGGACAGCTTGGCGACAGTGCGGTCGAACTCGTGGTGAGGGAGGAACTGCGCCAGGTAGTGCGCGCGGATCAGCCGGTACACCGCCAGTTCCTTCTCGCTCATGGCCGAGAGGTTCGCGGGTTCCAAGGTGGGAATGATGCCATGGTGCGCCGTCACTTTGCCGTCGTTCCAGGCGCGCGAGCGCTGGGAGCGGTCGAGCTGGCCCATGATCGGGCGCAGCGAGGGATCGGTCTTGAGCAGGCTGTCCAGAACAGTGGGCACCTCGGCAAACATGCTTTCGGGCAGGTAGCCTGAATCGGAACGCGGGTACGTAGTGGCCTTGTGGGTCTCGTACAGGGACTGGGCGATCTCCAGGGTTTCTTGAACATCCAGCCCAAGCTGTTTGGAACAGACCTCCTGCAAGGTGCCCAGGTCGAACAGCAGCGGCGGGCCTTCACGCATGTGTTCGGTCTCGACAAACACCACCTGAGCGCTACCCGCAGCGCGGATCTGTTGCGCGGCTTGCTGGGCAACCGGCTGTTGCAGGCAGCGGCCAGCGTCGTCGGTGCAGCCATCGGGCGGAACCCACTGCGCGCTGAAAGCCTGTCCACCCGCAGACAGGGACACGTCGATGGCCCAGAACGGCACCGACTTGAAGGCCGCGATCTCGCGGTCGCGGTCCACGACGAGCTTCAGGGTCGGCGTCTGCACGCGCCCGACGGACAGCACGCCGTCGTAGCCGGCCTGACGCCCGAGCACCGTGAACAACCGGCTGAGGTTCATGCCCACGAGCCAGTCGGCGCGTGAGCGCGCAAGCGCCGAGTAGTACATCGGCAGCGTGTCGGATGAGGGCCGCAACTTGCCGAGCGCGGTGCGGATCGACGCATCGTTGAGCGCCGACAACCACAGCCGTTCGATGGGGCCGCGGTAACCGCACAGGTCGATGATCTCGCGGGCGATCAGCTCTCCCTCGCGGTCGGCATCGGTGGCGATGACCAAATGGGTCGCCTTCGCCAGAAGCGCTTTGACGACCTTGAATTGCGTGGCGGTCTTCGGTTTGACCTCGACCCGCCACTGCTGGGGAACGATGGGCAACTGCTCCAGCGACCAGCGCTTGAGCGCCGCGTCATAGACCTCGGGAGCTGCTGCTTCTACGAGATGGCCAATGCACCAGGTGACGGTGACGCCGGAGCCGCTGAGACAGCCTTCACCGCGCTGCGTCGCGCCGAGAATCCGGCCAATGTCTTTGCCCTGGGAGGGCTTCTCGCACAAGAACAGCCGCATGTCAGTCCATCCGATTTCCATGGTTCATTGAGTTGCGGGAATCGAGGATGCCGAACACCACCAAGGGCAGCAGCAAACAAGCCGCATGCGGTGGCGACCACTTTTACGGGATGGGATGGCGGGGACGGGAGTGGCGTTCGGCCGGGGATGTGCGGGCCGGGAGCCGCGATTTTTTGGAGCGCACGGACGCCGGTGGACGTTGATGGAGCTATCCCCTGGGGATAGCTCGCGAGGGCATGGGGGCGACGGACGACTGCCACCGCCCCATGCCGGATCACTTCCTGCGCTTCGGCTCCTTCGGCGCGGTCGGTTCCTGGGCGGCCGGGGGTTTCGGCTGCGCATCCTGCGCGGCCTCTTGCTGCCTGGGGCTGAGGGCTACGGACTCGATGCGGAACGGCAGGATGCCGACGCTGCGCGCGTTGATCTGCCAGGTCTCGCGCGGCTGATCCTCGTTGTCCGTCCAAGGTTCGCGCTCCATCCGGCCGACGACCAGCACGCGCATGCCCTTCTGGTAGAGGTCCTTCCAGTGCGCGGCGTCGCGGTGCCAGATTTCCACCGGCGCCCAGAAGCCGCCGCGATCCTCGAAGGTGCCATCCTTCTTGGGAATGGGGTTGTCGAAATAGACGTTCAGGCGCAGAAGGCGGCTGGGCTCGTCGTTGCCGTTGGGGAACTCCCGGTACTCGGGGGGCGAGCCGATGTTGCCCTCGCCAGAAAAATGCGTACTCATGTTGCAATCTCCGTGGTGGTTGAAATACCCGCACCTGGTCGGTGACGAGCGCGTGCTGGGTTGCCCGGCGCGATCACTGATCGCGCAGTGCGGGTGGGATGGACTTGAGCCGACGCAGGTAAGCGTCTTCCGCCTCGGTGGCCTTGCTGGCACACTCCTGGGCCAGCCTGCCCAAGGTGTGCAACAGGCTGATCTGCATGTTCAGCGTGATGCGCTGCAGCTCGATGGCGTGCAAGTCGGCCAGCAGGTTGACCGGCGTGCTGGTACTCGCCATCAGCTCCTGCCACAGTGCCACGCCCATGGCCGAGCGGTCGTGCTTGCGCCAGCGAAGAAACGCCGTGCCTGCGCCAGTTGTCTGCTGGGCCAGTTCGATGGGGAGCAGGTGGAAGGGATGCCCGAGGGCTTGTTGCAGCACCTGTCGCTGCGCCAAGCCAATCAACTCGTCGCGCATGGCGAAGCACTGGCTGGCCCAGGCCTCCAAGTCCCCTTTACCCTTAAAGGGCTTTAAAAGGCCTTTTTGAGAGGCTGCGTGTTCCAACTGCATGAAGGCTGTCTGTTGCAGAGGGCGGAAGTAGCGGGTGTCGCGGTTTGGGTCGCTCATGCCTGCGCGTCCTCGCCGGCCGTCGCTTCGGGGGCGGCGGCCTCGTCGCTGGGCGATGCGGCTGCGGCAGGACCGTCACCGCGCTGCTGCAGGCCACGGCGCATGATGGGCGGCGCGAACTTCGAGCGGCGCGTGCCCTCCAGCACGTCCGGCGGCATCTCGCCGAACTTTTCCAACGCCGCCCGCGCTGCGGCATTCTTGGCGGCGAAGTCGTCGCGGGTGCAGCCCGAGTAGCGGTACTGCTGGGCCAGCGAGAACAGGCTGCGCAGTGCATGCGCGCCTTCGTTGAGCCAGCGTTCGAGCGTCGAGCGATCGATCAGCGCGGTGTGGTGCGCGAGGATCAGCTTGCGGGCGATATCGTCGTAGTCGGCGAGCAGGTACACGGCGGCAAAGCCGAGCTGCGCATTGACGAACAGCGGCAGCTTGACCGGCTGGACGTTGAGGTTTTCGCCCAGGGTGAGTGCCGGCGGCACGCTCGCCAGGGCCTGGTCCACCTGTTCGCGCAGCGATTGCAGCGTGGCCTTGGTCTGGTCGAGCTTGTCCTCGATGCGGAGCATCCAGAAGTCGCTGTACGGGTCGTCCTGCTCCGAGCCGCGCCGCATCTTGTTCATCTGGGCGATGTAGCCGTTCAGGCCGACGATGCCCGGTCGCCCTTCGGCGGCGGCGCGGCCGTGCCAGATGCGCGAGGCGTGGTGCGTGTGCAGCGTCAGCGACATCGCGCTGCGCAAGGAGCCGAGATTCAGTTGCAGGGGTTCGTTGGTGGTTGCCATGGTGTCCGCTCGTTGTTGGAAAAGAGCGGACAGCTTCGGCAGGTAGCGGAAGGCAGTCAGTCAACAAACCGAAACCCGCCCGTCCCCGGTTCACGGCGCGGTGGGTGCATGCGTCGCGATCTATCCCCTGGGGATAGCGCCATGGAGCGCCAAGGAACGCTGCACACCCGGATCAGCGCGAACAAGGCCGATCCCGCTGCAGGCGATCGAGGCCTGGCGTGCAGCGGTTCGACGTGTAGCCGTCAGTGGAACTATCCCCAGGGGATAGCTCTACTGGAAGCCACCGGCATCCACTTCACCACCTTGCAGGCCCGCTCACTTGCTGGCGAGCAGGTTGCGCAGCCGCTCGATGTGCTGCCTGGCGACTTCTGGCGGCACAGGCTTGCCCTGCGGCTGGGATGGTGGCGGTGCTGGTGGTGGCGGCCGCTCGTTCGGCGCAACGGGCGCCGATGGCGCGTCCTTCTTGGCCCAGGCGTTGAACTCGCCATGGATGGCCCGCTGGATGATGCCGAACAGATACCCTGCAGGATTGCGGATGCCATGGTTGCTGCATCGTGCAGCCCATTCGTCCAGCACGGCCTGCCTCAGCGCAGCATCGACCTGCTGTAGTGCCACCCTCGCACCTGTCTGCTGCTCTGCCTTCAGTTCCGCGAAGCGTTTGGGCCATTGCAGGTCGCCCAGCGCGCGCGCATGCGCTTGTGCCTGCGCGGTAGTACGTACTTCATTAATACGACTACTACGTACTGTACGGGCCTGCTTCGGATTCCGAAGAGAGGCGTCTGGCGCGGGTTTCGACCCTGCTTCGGATTCCGAAGTGGGATCGTCAGGATTCCGAAGAAGGCTCGTCGCCCCTTCTTCGGATTCGTGCGTGGCGTCCTCCTGTGGATAACTTTCGTGCGCCCCGACGCCCTGGCTGGCGAGGCGTTCGGCCAGGACTTGCAGCCTCGATGGCAGGGTGCGCCCGGCCAGCATCGGGTCTTCGCCGATTTCCTTGAGGGTGTGCAGGCCTACGATCTGCACGGCTTTGGCCGAATGGCCGAGCGCTTGGCTGACGAGTTGCAGGTAGTCCGGGTCGAGCTGCATCGCTTCAAAGGGGGTCAGCGGCTCGTCGTGCAGGACATAGAGGTTGCCGAGGATGCGGCCGGTCTTGGCGTCGCGCCGTCGCCGCACCAGGCTCAGCCATCGAGTCAGCCGCAGCAGCGTCAGTGCTCGCGCCACGGTTTCGTGCGAGGCTTGCCCGGCGCAGGGCATCGACGCCAGCCAGGGCCGAAGCTGTTCATACGTCGGGAACGCCGTCACGCCATCGTCGTTGAGCATCAGCCGGAAGACCTGCCAGGCATTGCGCTCCAGCGGCGTCAGGCGGCGGTCGAGGAACAGCCGTCGCGGTACGGTCTCGTGCCGGTTGCCGCTGAACAGGAAGGCATCGCCAGACGCCGGACCAGTGGGCATCGCGACAGGTGTAGGTGTGGGCGGGGGCGCGTCGGCGTTGGGCTTGGGCACAAGGTCTTTCAGCGCAGCGTCGAACAGGTCTGCGAGTGCGATGGGGCCACGACGTGGTGCGGTGTCGTCCACGGCCATGGTTAACCCAATCCTTGATCGACCCAGCTCTTGATCGAAGCCCAGACCACCGACAGAGGCAGCGACATGCCTTCGGCGAGGTCCATGGCGGCATCGAGGATGGAGGTTTCGTCTTCGAGATCGACGTTCCTGCTGCTGGTCACGGCCTTCCATTGCCGCCACAGCTCCGTGTCCTGCTTCTCGTCCAGCACGGGATGGCGACCCTTGCGCTTGGGCAGGCCGAGGATTTCGCGGCGAAGCGCCACTTCCTGGTGGGTCAGGCCGTAGAAGCGGCTGACCATTTCGGTGCTCGCGCCGAGGCGCAGCATGCGATCGACCGTGGCGATCTCCTTCTCCACATCCTGCGCCTGCCTGAGCAGACGCCGGAGCACTTCGCGGTTGACCGTCACCGAGCACCACGAGACGTTGGCGTTGGCCAGCACGCTGATCAGCGCGGGATGCTTGAGGGCGTCCAGCTCTTCCTCGCCAAACCCCATCAGCTTGCAGCGGCGCAGTTGCCCATTGCGCAGGTCATAGAGGGCCTGGGCGATGACGGCCTGGTTGAGTGGGTGTGGTGCGGACATGCTGGTCTCCCTCGGTCACGTTCCAGGGTCCGCAGCGCCGGCGTCCAGGTCGAGCAGACGGCGGGCCAGCCGCAGCAGCCGGAACAGCTTGACCAGTGCGGTGTCGCTCAGTCGCCGGGTTGCGTCGCCTTGTCCGTGCAGCAACGCCGACAGGTCGATGACGAATTGCCTGTTATCCAAGCCGACGTCGGCGGGCTGCTGACCGGCCATGCATGCCAGCAGCGCCAGGACGGCACGGCCCAGCGGCTCCAGGTCTTGGGCGTGGGCACGGCAGGCGAAACCGATGCCGTCTGGACGGTCATCGATGCACTCGTCCAGGCGAGCCTCGCCCGCGATCTCGCGGGCGAACTGCGCGACGTGGATGCGCAGGCGCTCGGGCGTGTCCAGGCTCGCGTCGATGTGCCAGACGTCGGAAATCGGGTAGAGACCGCCTGCTTGGACGGGAATGGACTGCAAGACGTTGGCCGAGAAATCGGGCAGCGCATCCCCCAGCTCGTCGGCGACCATCCGCTGAATGGATTGCAGCCGCTCCGTCGTCGGTGCAGGCGAAACGATGTGCCCCTGCAGCCGATCACCAGGAGCAGCCATGGGGCTTCCTGCGGGTGAGCCGTCCGACCCTGAGCCGCCCTCGCGCTCGCGCGACCCAGGTGTGGTTGCCGGCGTCGGGGCCGATGGGGCCGGCGCCGCGGGCGGGCGTGCCATGGTGTCAGGCTCAGGCAGCGTGGGGGGTGCCGTTGGTGGGGTCGGATCGCTGACCAGGGCGCGATGGCGGCTTTCGGATTCGGTGAGGTCGAGCGCCAGTACGTCGTAGTCGATGCCGAGCAGTTCGGACATTTGGCCGATCAGCTCGTCCTGCACGCGCTGGGGGGCGAACTCGTCGGCCTGCGTGTCGAACTGCGACAGCACCTCCTGAAAGAAGTCATCGAAGTCCTGTACCAGTAGTGTGCGGCCTTTGGCGTAGCGCTCCCACGCGAGCATGCAGGCCTTGCGCATGACCGACAGGCGTTCGACCTGGTGGCGGCCGAGCCCGCCATAGAGCACGGTCGGGATCGCCGGCAGGAGGTAGCGCACCGCGTCGTTCATCCGGCTGATGTGCGACTGCTGGACCGGGAAACCATCGGCGGCGAGGCGGCGTGCCAGTTCGGACTGGCTCAGGGCGGCGCCGCTTTCCTGCTCGTAGAACTCGCGCGCCTTCTCGACGCCGAGGGCGCGCTCGATGAACGTCAGGCCTCCACGCAATTCGTTCTCGGCCAGGTGGCCGGTCAGCATGACGACTTCGCCGCGGCTGGGCCACGGCCGGAACAGGCACGATATGCGAAAGAACCGCTCGTCCTTGGTCTCCGACCACAGTTCGCGCAGGATCGCCAGGCGCGTGTTGCCGCCGTTGCGAATGATGTAGTGGTCCTCGCCCGGGCGCCGGGTGATCGCCGGGGCTGCGTCCAGGCCGCGCTCGCGGATGGACGCCTTGATGTCCTCGTAGGCCGGGTTGCGCTTCTTCCTGGGATCGTGGTCGTAGGGGCGCAACTGGTCCAGGGTCACGACCATGGGCGTGTCGGCGATCGGGTCGCTCAAGGCCGAGGTGGACGGGCCGCTGCGCTCGAACCCGGCCGCGAGCAGCTTGCCGGCCATCTGCTGGGAGGTCATTTCAGCCATGGCGGCCTCCCTGCACTGGGGACCGGGCCTCGCGCTCGGCGCGGCGGATCTGCGCGCGGGCGTTGAGGGCGGCCCGGTGGTCACTGGCCGTCGAACTGGTGTAGATCGCGGCGCAGCCGGCCTTGGTGAATTTGAGGTGGCCGCCCGGCGTGCGCTTGACGTGCCAGCCCTCGCCGACGGCGAATTCGATCAGGGCGCGCAGCCGCTTATGGCCTCGGGCCAGTTCATGTGCGCTCGCCATGGGGCCTCCCGGTATCCAGAGGAAATGGCGGGCGGCCGGACACCGTGGCAAATCGGTGCTGCCATTGCGGGAACAGTTCGCCGGCGAGGCCGCGGATGGTGTCGAGCGCGGCGGGGGCGACTCTGCCCGGTGGCTGGCGGTATTCGACCCGATGCACTGGCAGGCCGCGCGTCGCGGCGCGCGGATAGGCTTCGATGGCCGGCACGTCGGTGGTCAGCACGCGGATGCCGGCGTGGTCCTGGAACAGGTCGCGCAAGGCCTGTTGGATCAGCCGGGCGTTCGCCGACACCGGGTGGACCCTGTTGATGAGCAGATGCAGCGGCGGCGGCTCAATGCCCAGGTGCCGGTACGGAGCGATGTCCTCCAGCAACTGCATGGTGCCGCGCCGCAGTTCGCGGGCGGCGAGGATTTCCGGGGTCACGGGTGACAGCGCGAGATCGGAAGCGAGCACCGCCATCTCCAGCGTCACCGAACGCGCGCCCTGGGTGTCGATCAGCACCAGGTCGTAGAGAGGAGCCAGCATGGGCAGCAGGTGCCGCAGCCGCAGGCGCCCATCCGGCGCGTGCAGCAACAAGGTGCTCAGCTCGCCCCGGTGGTCGTTGGACAGCACCAGGTCCAGACCCGTAATGATCGTGCGGGACACGAGCTGGCCGAGGTCGCGCTCGTTGAAGGCCAGCAGCTCATAGATGCCACCAGGCGCACGGTGTCCCAGTTCGTAGTAGGACGACAAGGTGGGCTGCACGTCGAGATCGAGCAGCAGCACGCGCAGCCCCGCGTCGGCGACGAGCCCGCCCAGGTTCGCGGCAGTGGTGGTCTTGCCGACGCCACCTTTCGTTGAAATGATGGATACAACCTGCATGGCGTTCTCCGTGTGAGGATGGAAGGTCCGCGGGAGAATGGGTCAGGCCCGGTTGTTGACGCGCTCGGCGATCCACTGATCGATTTCGATGGAATCCCAGCCGACGGCGCGCACACCCAGGCGCAGCGCCTTGGGGAACTTGCCCGCGCGCATCAGGTTGTAGAGGTGGGCGCGCTTGAAGCCGGACTTCGATTCGACTTCTTCCAAGCGCAGGATGCGGCGCTCGTTGGGCGGCAGAACAGGTGTTTGCGACATGGTGGTCACTCCTGAACGCTCAGTGGCGTTTGTTGGCGTGACCTCTATTCAATAGACATGGCTACGGAAAGACATTGCAAATGCAATCTCCGCGACTGCACATACAAGCTGGCAATCCTCAGAGGGTGGCGCTATGCAGCCGGCGTCTGGCCGTGGCGAACTTGCCGTTCAACGTCCGCTCGGCGATCCCCATGACGCCGTGGTGATGGGCGACCAATGCGCTTACGACAGCCTCTTGCGTTTTGAAGCTGGAGTACGGTGTGCCCGAGGGCGATTGGCCGAGCATCAGCTCCAATATGCCGCCGATGATGTTCAGGTAGGTGGCTTCGGCCCGATCACTGATTGGGTACTGCGCGCAGGCCGGGATGATTTTGGACTGTTTGAGCAGTGCGTCGTGCTTGTCTTGCAGCTCGCGGAGTTGGCGCTTGGACTGCTCCAGGGCAGATTTGAGGGCCAAGCGCTCGACCAGCATGGCCTGCCCGGTTTCCAGAGAGATGGAGGGATGGGCGATGCGCTCGCTGCGCGAGAAGAGAAAGCCGGGGCGCTGTTCGGGGTAGTGCTGGCGCATCCAACGCTTCAGATCGACGTGACGGACAGTGAGATCAGGGGAGTCGATCAGCGCGGTGTCGTGCGTCGTGATGCCGTTCCTCCCGAAAGGAAGTTCCGCATTGAGGATGCCATCGTAGATGCGTTCGGTATACAGCCTCAGCTCACCCCAACGTGGGCAATCCAACGACTGTGGCAGGTTCCTTGACGACGAGACCGAAGTGAGGATGACATGCTCAAACCGCAGAAGCCCAGCCCACCGGAGGGAGGCTTCGATCGGACGATAGAACACCTTCGATGCTGGTGCATTGTGGTTCATGCTCCCATCTCCTTCCAGGAGAACTACATGGCCGACTCCTTTGGCGCCAACCTCATGGCCGGGCAGTTGTCTGTGGATGAAGCGAGTCCCGAGTCTCGCTTCTTCATGAGCCCTGAGCACTTTTCAGTAGCTCAAGTCAGTGGTAGCCGCCATGTGCTCAATGTGTAAGAATCCGTGAGTGGTAGGTTGATCGGTCCTGTCGCTGATCAACACGAAGAATGGCGCTCACACTGGCAGCGTCATGCGTTACCGCAATCTCATCAAGAGCAATTTGTCATGGTGTGATACCCCTGCGGTTTCACAGGGCGCAATAGGCGCGCAGTGGCTTCTAGATGCCAAGGCAGGCGTACTGATCCCGAGCCTGTCATGCGTTCCCAGGTATCCTGATATACCGATAAAGAATCGCGCATCCAGTCCCAGTGACAAGCGTATGGGTTC
This sequence comes from Stenotrophomonas sp. 704A1, assembly GCF_030549525.1. Lineage (NCBI taxonomy): Bacteria > Pseudomonadati > Pseudomonadota > Gammaproteobacteria > Lysobacterales > Lysobacteraceae > Stenotrophomonas > Stenotrophomonas tuberculopleuritidis. Next base: position 1,709,542 of record NZ_CP130831.1, read on the forward strand.
TTCCCGCGCAACTTGCGCAGACGGGTATGGGTGGTCGCTTCTGCAGCGAGCCGGTGTGCCGAACAGCTCAGGCACGGCGAGAGCCATGCAGTCCAACCTTGGTCGCCGGGAGGCGCTAACGACGACAGGCGTCTGCCGCCAGACAACAACCGCGTCGAGAGGCAAATTCGTCCAGTGGCACTTCAAAGGGCGAACCAGTTGTTCGTCGGTAGCTTGCGTGCCGGTCAGCGCGCTGTTTCGGTGATGAGCCTGGTGCGCTCGGCTCGGCCCAACGGGCATGACCTCTATGCGGACTTGCGTGACGTGCTCGAATGCCTTTCGACGCAGCTAGCCAAGCATATGGAAAGGTGATCATTGGTGAGTTCGAGACCACCGTAGCCGGCGATGAACGAGGTGTGGGGACGATGCGCTGAGGAGGTGTCCTTGGACCTTACTGGAAGTTTCTGGACGAACTTGTTGCCGAGGGTGAAAAATGAGGCTACAATTAAGGTCTTCGCTAGTCAAGCCAGCGAAGAAAGTGATTGGGAAACAACGGCTTACGGTCTTAGTAAACGTCTCGTTTCCCGCTCCAGATTCTACAGGGCCCCGACAGGGGCCTTGTTTTTCTCCCGCCGTGGCAGGGTGGGGCCCTTGAGCCGCAAGGCTTCTGGCGCAGTCAGAAAAGTGAAAATCGTAGTCAAACCGCTGGTGTGAACTCCGGGCTTCCGGTACCATGACAGCGTATGCGGGAATAGCTCAGTTGGTAGAGCGCAACCTTGCCAAGGTTGAGGTCGCGAGTTCGAGTCTCGTTTCCCGCTCCATGTTCCGACAGGCCCCATCGCGGGGTTTTGTCATGTCAGGGGCTTCGTTCCTGGCGCGCAGTACGTTGGCCTCATGGCAGAGTGGCTATGCACCGGATTGCAAATCCGTTTACAGCGGTTCGATTCCGCTTGAGGCCTCCACATTGAAAGCCCTGGCTCCGGCCAGGGCTTTTTTTTTGTCCAGCGCCTGCGGCCTTGATGCGGCACTGGAACGGCGCGGCCCGCATCGCTGATCCGCGGTCGGCGGTGCTCGCTACAATCGGGGCATGACACGCATCGATCATTTCCGCGGCGCACTGCTCGGCCTGGCCTGCGGTGATGCCGTTGGCACCACCGTTGAATTCCAGCCGCGTGGCAGCTTCGCGCCGCTCACCGACATGGTCGGCGGCGGTCCCTTCAAGCTGCTGCTCGGGCAGTGGACCGACGATACGTCGATGGCGATGTGCCTGGCCGAAAGCCTGGTCCGTTGCGAATCGTTCGATGTGCGTGACCAGATGACCCGCTACGCCAACTGGTATCAGCATGGCTACTGGAGTGCGACCGGCACCTGTTTCGACATCGGCGTGGCCACGCGCAGTGCGATCGAGCAGTTCCTGCTGAGCGGCGCGCCGCTGGCCGGCAGTGAAGATCCGGGCAGTGCCGGCAACGGGTCGATCATGCGGCTGGCGCCGGTCGTGCTGCGCTATGCGGCGTTGCCGGAGCTGCCCGGGATGGCCGAGCAGAGTTCGCGCACCACCCACGCCGCGCGCGAGTGCCTGGACGCCTGCCGTCTGCTGGCCGCGGCGCTAGAGCGTGCACTGGCCGGGCAGTCGAAGCAGCAGGTGCTGGACCTGCGCGATGTGCCCGTGCAGGGGGAGCGGCTGCAGTCCATTGCCGCCGGTGCCTACCAGCACGCCCCGCGCGATCTGATCCGGGGTAGTGGCTACGTGGTCGACAGCCTGGAAGCGGCCTTCTGGTGCTTCCATCGCCACCCGGGTTTCGCCGATGCCGTGCTCGAGGCCGCAAACCTGGGCGACGACGCCGATACCACCGCGGCCGTGGTCGGCCAGCTGGCGGGCGCCTTCCACGGCGCCAGCGGCATTCCCGCCCACTGGCGGCAGCAGCTGGCGCTGCATGCGGACATCGAGGCCCTTGCCGACCAGTTGCACGCCCGCAACCTGCAGGCCCGCGCCGGCACGCAGCCGTCGGTTGGCTGAAGCGACCGGAGCAGCGGCAAGGGCGGCATTTGCCTGGCCATGCGATCCGTCCTAGGGTAGCGCCAGGTGGGCCGCGCTGCCCCGGACAGGAGGTCTGCATGAACAGCACATCGGCTATCGCACTGGCATTGCTGCTGGCCACACCGCTGGCGTCGGCGCAGGTCTACAAGTGCAAGGGTGCGTCCGGCGAAACGACGTATTCGCAGAATCCGTGCGGCAGCGAGGCGGTGCCGGTGAAGCTGCGCTCCAACCGTGCCGCATCCGAGACCGCCGGCGAAGCCGCCAACCGCAGTGCGGTGTACCGGACCGCAGAGTTGAACGACGCCGGCTTCGCCGAGCGCAACTGCCTGCAGCGCGAGCAGTCGCGCATCTACGGCCCGCTGGAGTCACGCAGCCAGGCAGTCAATCGCCAGGTGGCAGATCTGAACCGCCAGCTGGCGGGTGCCAACAGCACTCTGGCCGGCGCGACCGCCGAATCCGGCATCCGCGCGCAGATTTCCAGCCTGCAGCAGGCGTTGAGTTCGGAACGGATATCGGCCGACAGCCAGATGACGGCGGCACGCGATCGATGCTCGACGGCGCGCCGCGAGCGCGAGAACGCGGTGCGCGACAAGTACCCGGGTACGTCCGCACCTGCGCACTGACCGGCTCAGGCCGGCGTCGACGGCGGATCGTCCGCACGGAAGTTGCGCGCCATTGGCGCGCCCGTGCCCACGTAATGCCGGAACAGGTAGATCAGCGGCGCCCAGCGCTGGACATCAATGTGCTCGGTACCCGCATGGGTGATCGAGGCGTGTGCGTGCACGCAGCAGATCCGTCCTTCAGCAATCACGAATTCCGGCGCGTCCGCGCCGCTCGGACGGTGCGTCGCCAGCAGCGCGACTTCCACCTGCAGCGGGCATTCGGCAATGGCTGGTGGGGCCACCTGCAGGGATTCGACCCGGCTGAAGCCGCCCAGCGCGAACTTGTCGCGGACGTGCGCGTACCCCAGGTCGCGCTTGCTGGCAGGTACCGGCATGCGGCCGGTGGCCCGGGCCAGCGCCTCCACCTGTGCGGCCTGCCCGGCGCCGGCGAAATTGAGCACGCACTCGCCACGTGCGAGCAGGTTGTGGCACCCCTGCCCCTGCGCACCGATGCCCAGCACGACACGATCGCCCAATGCCCAGAAGGAGGAAAGCGGACTGATGTTGGCACTGCCATCCTCGTTCAACGTGGTCATCAGGACGACGGGCGTGCCGGGATAGAGCACCGATGGTCTGATACGGCGGCGTTGCATTCCTTCAGCGGTGGTCACGGGCATCTCCTGGTTGCGGGCAGCCACTGTGGCGCGGCCGGTGCGGCGCAGGCTTCGATCCGGATCGAAGGGTGCAGGGCCGCCGGCGTGCCAGAATGGCGGCATGGTCCAGACCTCACGCACGCTCATCCACGTTGGATCGCTGGTCGGTGATCAGGCGCGCGCCGCGATGCTGATGAGGCTGATGGACGGCCGCGCGCAGACGGCGTCCGAACTGGCCGCAGTGGCCGGCGTGTCACCGCAGACCGCCAGTACCCATCTGCGCCGGTTGATCGACGGCGGCATTCTGTCGGTGGTCGCGCAGGGCCGGCACCGTTACCACCAGCTCGCTTCCAGCGACGTGGCCGCGATGCTGGAAGGCATCCTCCGGTTCAGTGACCCAGCGCCGCCGTCATGGCCGCGGACGGTCGCCGTCGATGCCGGCTTTCTCCGGGCCCGGACCTGCTATCGCCACCTCGCGGGCCGCTATGCCGTGGCCATCGCCGACCATCTGCTGGCCAGCGGCGCCATCGATGCGGGCGATGGTTCGTGGCAGGTGACGGCCGCAGGTGCCGAGCGGCTGCGGATGCTGGGCCCGCCGCTGGCCGAGGTCATCGAGCGGCCCGCACGGGCCCGCCCTGAGCGCTATTGTCGAGGCTGCCTGGACTGCACCGAGCGGCGCCCGCACCTCGCCGGCCTGGTGGGCGAGGCGATGCTTCAGAGTTTCCTGCAGCAGGATTGGCTGCGTCGGATCGAGGGGCGGCGCGAGCTGCGGGTGACCCCGGCTGGGCAGCAGGCATTCCGCAGGGTGTTCGGCCTGCGCGACTGATCCACGGCTGGGTCGCCGGCCAGTCTCAACCGGGCACGACATCGCAAGGGGGTATGGTCGGAGTCCTGGTCTTCGGGAGCAGCAATGGCAGGCAAGGACATGAACAGCCGCATGCACGATGTGGCAGGCCAGCGATGAGCCGATCCACCGCGGATGTGCGCTGGCTGACGTTCCGGTTGAAGAACGGGCAGTCGATCGGACCGGATCAGTTGAAGGATGGCTGGGTCATCGCATCCGAGACCCGGCACTGCGGCGTTCGCCGCGAACGCGTGGAAGGTGCGGGCATGGTCTACGCCCTGTATGGTCCGGCCGATCTTCCATCGCCGCGTCGCGCCGAACTGCGCATGCGCGACTTCCTGATGCGCTCCGGCTACACCTTCACCATGGGGACGCTGGGCGCCTGAGCCGGCCGTCCAGTGCCCGGCTGCACGCTCAGCCAGGCTCGGCCGCCGCCCTCAACGCGGCGATCACCTGCGCCCCGGAAAACGCACAGTGGCCTTCGCCCACCGCCGGCAGCACACGCGGCTGCGGCTGTGCACCCGCGCGCGCCGCCAGCTGCGGGTACACCGACTGCATGCGCGGCACGATGCTGGGATCGTCCTTGTTGAACTGGATCACCAGCGGTCGTTTCAGCAGGCCACTCAAGCCGAGTCGCTCGCGCAGGTAACGCTGTGCCGCCGGTACTGCGCTGATCCGCTGTACCCCGGCATTGAGCGCGTCGTCGTCGCCGAATCCGCGGTAGATCACCCCCGCGTTGCCCACCGGCATGCCGCCGGCGCGCTGGCTCAACTCGTGCAGGATCATCGCGTGCAGGCTGATGGCCCCGGCCAGTGCGTCGCCGGACACCTGCAGCCGGGTTGCCAGCTGGCTGGCGATCTGTGGCCTGCTCTGCAGTGCCGCGGCGATGCCCGCATAGAGCGCCGACTGCGGCAGGGTGGCGGCCTCGGCCGACAACAGGCCCTTGTCCGGCAACCCCGCAGCGCCGGGGAAGAAGAAATCGAAGACCACCAGCGTGGTCAGCAGGTCCTCTGCCAGCCGCTCGCCTGGCAGGTTGGCACCGCACAGTGAAACACCGCCCGCGTAGTGCTGCGGCAGCTGTTCAAGCGTCGCCACGGTGACCGCTCCCCCCATCGAGAAGCCGAGCATCCAGGTGTTGCGCACGCCGTCCAGCTCGGACATAGCATGTTGGCGCAGGCGCTCCATGTCGGTGACCGCGTCGGCCACCGCCCAGCCCTGGCTGGAATAGGCGCTCTGGGCGACGGCGTAGCCCGCCTCCAGCAGGGCGGCGGTGCTGTCGCCGGCGCGCATCGGCCTTTCGCGTGGCGCGCCGACCGGTTCGTAGCCATGGGCGAGCATGACCAGGTCACCCTTCCAGTGCGCCGGTACATCCAGCCGCCACGGTGCTCCCTGCAGTTCGCCTTCGAGCGTGCGCGGCGCGGCGGGGGGCGCCGCCCATGGCCCCGCGGACGGCAGCAGAAGCGCGACGGCCCATGCATGTCGCAGCAGAAGGCGCGGAGCGCGCCTTTTCAGGGCGGCCGTGCAGGACGCAGCAGACATTGCGCCCGGTACCCTGCGCATCACGGCGCCGCTGCCGCGCCCGTACAGGCGACGCGGTGCATCGGAAAATCGACTGCGCGTGCGGGATCGTCCTGCGCACCCTCGATGCGTGCGTGCGCACGCTGCGCATCCACACGCCGGTAGCGGATGCGTTGCGGGAAGTCGTTGGCCGGGTTCTCGAACAGGGCGTCATCGCCATCGACGTGGGTGGCATTGAACGCGGTGGCGTTCTGGCCGGAGGGCAGGGCGGTCAGCACCAGGCGGCCATCATCGTGCTGGCGAAGGTGCATGAACTCGAAGCCAACCGTGTGCCCGCCACGCAGGCTGCGGCTGCTGCCGAGCAGGGTGCCGCCGGCAAGGGTGGACCATTGCTCGCCGGCGCCGGCCGGCTGCCCATCGAGCTGCCAGCAACCGGCCAGCCAGGCGAGTTGTTCGATCTTCGCCGGCGCGGCGGCGCATGCAGGGGCGGCGGCCAGCAGTAGCGGCAGGGCCAGGACAATGCGGATCGACATCGGTGCCTCCGTGCGCGGGATCAGCGGCCTGTATAGCGCTGCGCCGGACCGGCGGCCAGTGCCCTCTGTTGTCCGGGGGAATCCGATACGATCTGTAGCATCGCCCCGTCCTGTTTGATCCGGAGTCCCTCCATGGTCGACCGTCTTGCCATCCTGCTCGAACGTTTTGCGGTCTCGGCCTCGGTGTTCCATGCCGGGGCCCTGTGTGGCATCAACAGCCTGGAGGGGGAGGGCGACGCAGGTCAGCTGCACCTGGTGCGCAGGGGGCCGTTGCAGGTCATCCACGCGGGGCAGACGGTGCAGGTCGATGTGCCCAGCCTGCTGTTGTATCCGCGCCCGATGCCACACCGTTTCCACACCGATCCGCAGCTGGGCGCCGACATGGCCTGTGCCAACCTGCATTTCGAAGGCGGCAGGTTGAATCCGATCAGTGCTGCATTGCCGGATTTCATCTGCCTGCCACTGGCCGATCTTTACGGCGGCAATGCCGCGCTGGAACTGCTGTTCGAGGAAGCCTTCGAGCAGCGCTGCGGTCGCGCGGCGATGATCAACCGCCTGTTCGAAGTGGTGATGATCCAGGTGCTGCGACAGCTGATGGAGGGCGGTGAGATGCGCGGTGGACTGTTCGCCGGGCTCGGCCACCCGCGGTTGCGGCTGGCACTGGTGGCGATGCACGAGGCGCCCGCGCAGGCCTGGACCCTGGAAGACCTGGCCGACGTTGCCGGGATGTCACGCAGTGTGTTTGCTGCCAGCTTCCGCGAAGCGATGGGCACCACCCCCGGGCACTACCTGCAGGGCTGGCGGGTCGGCCTGGCGCAGCAGGCCCTTCGCCAGGGGCGGCCGTTGAAGCGCATTGCCGATGAGGTCGGCTATGGCAGCGAGGCCGCGTTGTCGCGTGCGTTCAAGGCGCATACCGGGCAGTCACCGCGACAATGGCGTGGCCAGGCGCGCGCCACGGCTGCCTGAGCGTCACCCCAGCGCGAGGCGGGTCAGCTTCATGCCGGCGAACAGGCCGGCCAGGCCCAGTGCCACCGAGCCGCCGGCATAGAGCGCGGCCAGCCCGTGCTGGCCCCGTTGCAGCAGCAGACCGGTTTCCAGCGAGAACGTGGAGAAGGTGGTGTAGCCGCCGAGGATGCCGGTGGCCAGCAGCAGGCGCAGCTGCGGCGACGCCCCCTGGCGCAGTGCGAAGGCTTCCACCACCACGCCCATCAGCAGCGCGCCGCTGATGTTGACCAGGAACGTCGACCATGGCCATGCGCTGCCGACCGCGACGCGGGCGCCGAGCAGGTTGCAGGCGTGGCGGAGGCAGGCACCGACGCCGCCACCGAGGAAGACCAGCAGATAGTTGTTCAGCGCTTGCATCGTTTGCCTCGCGTGCGTGTTCGCAGGATCGACGGCATGCGCGATGGCGGGCACGGCCTGCGATCGACGAACGCCGGGTTCGTCTCGGCAGGAGCCATCAGCCATCTCAGGCGGTTATCGGGGGAGCCCCATCCCCATCACCGTCCATGCTACCAGCCCCCGCAGCTCAGGGCAGGGCTGTCATCACCACGCGCGCGACCTTGCCGCGGCTGACCCCTTCCATCATCAGGTCATGGGCCATCAGGGCCAGCGTGGCCGCCCGCCGGTGGCCGAGATCCAGGCCACGTTCGTCGAGGATGTGTGCGACCAGTTCGTAGGCCGATTGCCAGACATCCAGCTGCGCTTCGCTGGGCAGGTGCATGTAGACCGTGCCGCGCTCGCCGACGCCACGGCCCAGCGGCCCGAACAGCAGTTCGCGCGGATCCAGCTTCACGGCGTCGGCGATCCGGAACAGCTGTTCGGCTTTCACGTGGTCAGCCTTGACGTGGTCGTTGAGCCAGTTGCTGACGGTGGCCGTGGTGGTGTCGGCGGCACGCGCCAGATCGGCCGGGCGTGCATGCCCGGCGTCCTTCATGGCGACCGCGAGTCGTTGTCCAAGAGTATTCATCTATGCAAGCCAGCTTAACGCGTGGAATGGAAAGAGGCCTTGGCGCAAGAATAAGTCTGATGATGCAAGGGGTCGAAAATGGACGAATTCTGGAGCAAGCGGCAGGTGCGTATCCGGCTTGGATTCCGCACCGACGCCGAGCTCGCGCGCTTCTTCGGAATCAGCAGATCTGCTGTGTCGCAATGGCCGAGGGACTTTCCGATACCGCCATTGCGGCGCTACATCCTGCAGCAGCGTTACCCCGGGCTGTTTCCCTCAGAGACGGCCTCGCCGGGTGAAAGCGCCCTGCTTGCGACACCAGATGTCGGATGTAAACCGAACCCGTCAGATCGTTAAGATTGCTTTACACGATAGGCAGATTCGATTGAAGCAGGTGGAGTGATCGGGGCAATCTCACGCGAGGCGGTGGCTACCTGGACGTAGGCGTGTCGGCATCAACCCCGCGGCGCGTGAATGCAGTCGCACTGTTCCTTCATGAACGATTAATAATTTCAATGGCAAAAGTCGCGTGCTGTAATTGACCTGTCGTGAAATCTGTGACTAATTGGCATCAATCGGTTGTGAAGGCCGGGAGTCTTTCAGTAGCCCGCAAGTGAGTCGGTCGACCGTCAATGATCGCAGGACAAGTCCAACGGAGGTCGTATGGAATACGGCATGCATGGCTTGGCTGAACGGGTACGCCGCGAACTGGAAGCCAGTTATCACAAACACGGATGCGGTCCGGCGTTCTGGGATACCTACCAGCAGGTGCTTGACCGCCTGGTTCCGCAGGGGACCGAGCGTACCGAGGTCACCAACGAGATGGCACTGATCATCGAGCAGCTGGGCATCGTCCGTCGCGCCCAGCTGGTGCCGCCGCGCCCGGGCGGGCCGGGCTGAATCACAGCAGGCGCCAGGCGCCCCAGGCCAGCAGCACCAGCAGTGCCGAGGCCAGGGCGGTGGTGCGTGCCCGCCACCCTTGGCGTGGCTGTCCGGCCATCGCCTGCGGGCTGCAGTAGCGCACCAGGCCGGCACCGAACCCGGCCTGCTGCTGCTGGGCCTGGCAGGCTTCCAGGCACGCCCCGCACGCCAGGCACTCGGCCTGCGGGCCGTGGCGGATGTCCAGCTGCAGCGGGCAGGCGCGCACACAGGCGCTGCAGTCGGTGCAGTCGCCCAGCCGGTCCGCGCTGAAGCGCGGCATCGGCCCGGCCAGCAGCGGATGCGCGGCCCGGAAAACGTAGTCCTGCGCGGTGGTCGGGTCCAGCAGGCCGCGACCGCGGTCGCGCACGCCCCCCAGCCCGTGGGCGCGCGCGCCGCGCGGTTCGCCCCGCCGCGCGTCATACAGCATGCGCGGGGTGTGCGGGTCGGTCAGCAAGGGCTGCATGCGTGCGAACGGGCACAGTGAACGGCAGACCTGTTCGCGCAGGAACCCGGCATTGCCCCAGGTGGCACCGGCGTAGAACAGCACCCAGAAGGTTTCCCAACCGCTCCAGCTGCCGCTGGCCGCGCCGGACAGCAGTTCACGGATCGGACTGAACAGCCCGACGAAGGTGATCCCGGTCCACAGCGAGAGCAGCAGCCATGCCGCCTGGGTGGCCGGGCGTGCGAGGGCCCTTGGCAGCCACCGCGCCAGGGTCCGGTCGATCGCGTCGAAGGCACGGCTCCACAGGGTCTGCGGGCAGGCATGGCCGCACCAGACGCGCCCGGCCAGATGGGTCAGCAGCGCCAGCGACACCGCCAGCACCGCCAGCAGGCCGAGCAGGACGCCGATGTCGTCGGGCCACAGGGTCCAGCCGAACAGATCGAAGCGACGCGCACTGATGTCCAGCAGCAACGCCTGCCGGCCATCCCACTGCAGCCACGGCAACGCATGGAAGATCACCAGCAGTGCGGCGGTGAGGAGGCTGCGCCAGCGCCAGCGGCGCGCTCGGGTACGGGCCGCCGTGCTCATCCCAGTGGCAACTCGTCACCGTCTTCGCCGCCCAGTGGCCGCAGCAGGTAGCCGGTCACCGCGCTGGACAGGGCGGTGACCGCCCAGAACATGAAGAAGCCGGCGGTGTATCCCAGCTCGCGGCTGATCCCGGTGCCCGGGAAACTGATGGCCTGCAGGCGCAGCGGGTCGATGAAGGCGAAGAACACCACGCTGGCCAGGCCTGCGGCGATGAAGCTGGGCCACAGGATTGCGCCCCAGTGCTGGATCAGCCGCTGGCGGCGGCCGGAAGTCGATGTGTTCATGCAGTACCGGATCGAAGTAGAGGGCGGCGCGTATACTTCGCCCGGGTTGGCGAAGCTTCCCGCCGGGCATGCTTCCTGCGAGCGTGCCAGCCTAGGTGCGCCTGCCGGCGCCGACATTGATCTGGATCAACAGCCGTGCCTGCGGCATGCGGCACACTGCAGCCCCGTCCCTGGTACCCCGATGAACGCAACGCCGTCGCCTGAACTTCCCGTCGCCTCGCCAGCGCTGTGCAGCGAAGAGGAGGTGACCCGGCTGGTTCACGATTTCTATGCGCGCGTGCGTGAAGAGGAGCGGCTGGGCCCGGTGTTCGAGGGCCACGTGCAGCATTGGCCGGAACACCTGGACCAGCTGGTCGACTTCTGGTCGGCGATGCTGCGCGGCACCCGCCGTTTCAAGGGGTCGCCGATGTCCAAGCACATGGCGATCGAGCTGGACCAGGATCTGTTCGACCGCTGGCTGGTGCTGTTCCGGATCACCACCGCCGAGTGCAACAATCCGCCGATGCAGGCGCTGGCCGATGACGTGGCCGCGCGGATCGCCGGGACCTTCTGGCGCCGCTACCAGATGCTGCGCTGGCCGCAGGTGACCCTGCCGATGCTGGGTGTTCCCGGCCGCGATTGATCTGGGTCAAGGCGGTGCGCCGCGCCCGCGGCGATGCTGGCGCCATGGACACGTTCTCTCCCGCTGCCGGCGGCCTGGCCTGGACCTTCGATCCGGATCTTCTGCGTCGGCATGACCGGCCCGGGCCGCGCTATACCTCGTATCCCACCGCGCCGCATTTCCACGATGGCTTCGGCGCCCCGGCATTGCGCCAGGCGATCGCCGACAGCAACCGGCAGGCGCGCGCGCTGTCGCTGTACGTGCACGTGCCATTCTGTTCCAGCCCGTGCTTCTACTGTGGCTGCAACCGGGTGATCACCCGCGACCGCGGGCGTGGCCACAGCTACGTGTCGCGCGTGCTGGCCGAGGCCGACCTGCTGGCACCGCAGTTCGCCGATGGCCGCGAAGTGATCCAGCTGCACCTGGGCGGCGGCACGCCGAACTTCCTGGATGCCGAGGCGATGACCACGCTGGTCGAAGGGCTGCGCCGCCGCTTCGATTTCAGTGACTGCACGCAGCGTGATTTCTCGATCGAGCTGGACCCGCGCTTCATCGATACCGGCGACGTGGCGATGCTGGCCAGGCTCGGCTTCAACCGCGCCAGCCTGGGCGTGCAGGACTTCGACCCGCAGGTGCAGGAATCGATCAACCGCGTGCAGGGCGTCCGGCAGACGCTGGACATCCTGCGCGCGTGCCGCGACAGCGGCATGCGTTCGGTCAACGTCGACCTGATCTACGGCCTGCCCGGACAGAGCCTGGAAGGGTTCGGCCGCACCCTGGAGCTGGTGCTGGCACTGCGCCCGGACCGGCTGGCGGTGTACGGCTATGCCCACCTGCCACACCTGTTCCGCGCGCAGCGGCAGATCGACGAGCGCCGGCTGCCGTCGCCGGACGCCAAGCTGGCGCTGCTGGGCCTGGCGGTGGAACGGCTGTCCGGGGCCGGCTACCAGTACATCGGCATGGACCATTTCGCCCTGCCCGAAGAGGACCTGTCGCGCGCCCAGCGGGCCGGGCACCTGCACCGCAACTTCATGGGCTACACCACCCATGCCGACACCGATCTGCTCGGGCTGGGCGTGAGTGCGATCAGTCATATCGGCGCCACCTACAGCCAGAACCCACGCGATCTGCCGTCGTGGGAAGCTGCGGTGGACCAGGGACAGCTGCCGGTGTGGCGCGGCGTGGCGCTCAGCGCCGACGACGAGCTGCGCGCTGAACTGATCCAGCAGCTGATGTGCCAGGGCGAGGTGGACGGGGCATCACTGGCGCGGCGCCATGGCGTCGACTTCGAGAGCTATTTCGCCGAGGACCTGCGGGCCGTGCAGCGTCTGCAGCAGGATGGCCTGGCCGAGTACCGCGATGGCGTGGTACGCACCAGCGAACCGGGGCGGCCGCTGCTTCGCCTGCTGGCGATGTGCTTCGACCCCTATCTGCGTGTCGCCCACGAGCAGCCACGCTACTCGCGGGCGATCTGAGCACAGGGCTCAGCGCTTGCCGACGCCGCGCTCGGGGTGGCGGGCGGCCATCCCGCCGCTGTTGGTGGTGTGGATGCGGCCGGTCACGTCGGTGCGCGACGTCGAATAGCTGCCGTCGCTGAACGTGGTGCGGGTCTGGCCGGTGACATCCGTGCGCGTGGTCGAGTAGCTGCCATCGCTGTAAGTGGTGCGGATCTGGCCGGTGACATCCTTGCGCGAAGACGAAGAACTGCCGTCGCTGTAGGAGGTGCGGGTGGTGCCCGTGACATCGACGCGCGAGGTGGACCGGCGGCCATCGCTGAACCGCGTCTGCGTGGCACCGGTGACGTCGCGGCGGCTGTTGCTGGAGGTTCCGTCGCTGTAGCGCGCGTTGATGCTGCCATCAACCGCCCTGTGGCGCGTGGAGGAGGACTGTGCGAGCGCGGAGGTGCAGGCAAGTCCGAGTACTGCGGCCAGCATCAGCCGGGTCGGAAGGGTCGGTTTCATCCTTGATCTCCTCATCTGTTGCCGGGGCCAGGAGGCGTCGCGACGATTCTGCCATGGGCACCGGTTGCCCGGTAGAAGATCCACCTGCCCACGCGGTCCCGTGTTCCAGCCGCCGCGCGCTGGACCGGCGGTGCGTCGATCGTGCTGGCGGATGCCGGGATGTGCCACGGGGCAGACGCTGCCGAATTGACCTGGCTCCCGTTCTGGGTCAGGCCACTTGCTGCAGCAGGTCCTCGCGGAGCGCGTGGAAAAATGCGGAGCAGAATCGGCCTGGGGACAAGTCGTCAAAGCCATTGGTGCCCGGAGCCGGAATCGAACCGGCATGGGGTTGCCCCCGGCGGATTTTAAGCCAGAGCATGGCATCCGCACCGGGCTAACGCTGGACTTGGATGTGGCTTGCTGTAGCAGGTTTTCCGCCAGACCAATGCCTTCGATCATATCCCGGTGCGCGATGCAAACCGCCCCGGTTCTCCTCCGCCTGGCTCCTAGCCGGCCCCTGGAATCGGGGCCTTTCAGGAGCACCTCATGGCAAAGATCAAACTCACCAAGTCCGTCGTTGACACGGCGCAGGCGCAGACCTGCGACGTGGAACTCCGGGATACGCTCGTTCCGGGCTTCTTGTGCAAGGTTACACCAACCGGCCGCAAGGTATTCATGGTTCAGTACCGCACGAACTCCGGCGTGCGGCGCAAGCCGGCAATCGGCCAGTTCGGCGAGCTGACGGTCGAACAGGCCCGATCGCTGGCACAAGACTGGCTGGCCGAAGTCCGGCGCGGAGGCGATCCCGGACTCGACAAGGCCGAAGCCCGCAAGGCGCCGACGGTCAAGGAGCTGTGCGGCCGGTTCATGGACGACCACTCCAAGCCGCACAACAAGCCCAGCACGCAGGCCGGCTACCAGTACCAGATTGACAGCTTCGTCATCCCGGCCTTCGGCAGCAAGAAGGTTCATGAGGTCACGCGCAACGACATCACCGCGCTGATGAAGCGCATGGAGAAGTCGCCCACCCAGGCCAACCGCGTGCTGTCGCTCGTCCGCAAGATGTTCAACCTGGCCGAGCTGTGGGGCTACCGGCCCGATGGCTCCAATCCCTGCCGCCACGTTCCCAAGTACCCGGAGAAGGGTTCGACCCGGCTCATTACCGACGACCAGATGACCAAGCTGTTCGCCTATCTGGAGAAGGCCGAGGCCGAGGGCTTGGAACATCCCATCCACCTGCTGGCCGTCCGGCTGCAATTCGAGTTCGCGGCGCGCATGTCGGAAATCCTGCTGTTGCAATGGGATTGGCTCGACCTGCCCAACGGCCGGGTGGTCTGGCCGGACAGCAAGACCGGCGATATGTCCAAGCCCCTAAGCGCCGAGGCTCGCCGCCTGTTGGAGAGTGCCCCCCACTATGGCGATTCGCCCTACGTTTGCCCCGCGATCCTCGATCACAAGAAGCCGCTAAGCCCCCACTCCTACTATCAGGCGTGGCGGCGCATCCTTGACCGTGCCGGTGTGCCGAAGGTCGGCACCCACGGCATCCGCCACCGCTCGGCGACGGACATTGCCAATTCGGGCGTACCGCTCAAGGTCGGCATGGCGCTGACAGCGCACAAGACCGTGGCGATGTTCATGCGCTATGTCCACACCGAGGACGATCCTGTGCGCCAGGCGGCCGAGCTGGTGGCGACCCGGCGCCAGACCATCACGAAGGCGCGGCAACGCCAGCCCCAGGAGGCCACGGCATGAGCGCCCGGACGCCCAAAGCAGTAAAAGGCGCTGCCGTGCCTGCCGGCTACGCCGGCATCCACGGCGGCATCGTGGAACTGCTCGATGCCGCCCGCCAAGCGGCGGCGCGCAGCGTCAATGCGCTGATGACGGCCAGCTATTGGGAGATTGGCCGCCGCATCGTGGAGGCCGAGCAACAGGGCAAGCGGCGCGCAGGGTACGGCGAACAGTTGATTGCCCGGCTGTCCGCCGACCTGACTGCGCGCTTCGGGCGCGGGTTCAGCCCGGACAACCTGGAGAACATGCGGCGGTTCTTCGCCGCCTATCCCCGGCCGGTGATTTCCGAGGCACTGTCTCGGAAATCGGGGGACGGACTGCCTGCCGAGAAATCCGAGACAGTGTCTCGGAAACTGGCCTTGGGCGAGCTGGCGCAGGTGTTCACGCTGCCGTGGTCGGCCTACGTGCGGCTGCTGTCGGTCAAGGACGAGAACGCCCGCCGGTTCTACGAGGCGGAGGCGCTGCGCGGCGGCTGGAGCGTGCGTCAGCTTGACCGGCAGATCGGCAGCCAGTTCTACGAGCGCACCGCCTTGTCGAAGGACAAGGCGGCGATGCTGGTCAAGGGCGCTGCGCCCAGGCCGGAGGATGCCGTCAGGCCGGACGATGCGATCAAAGACCCGTATGTGCTGGAGTTCCTGAACCTCAAGGATGAGTATTCGGAATCCGACCTCGAAGCGGCCCTGATCCAGCGGCTGGAGGATTTTCTGCTGGAGCTGGGCGAAGGGTTCACCTTCGTCGGGCGGCAGCGGCGCTTGCGCATCGACCAGACGTGGTATCGGGTGGATCTGCTGTTCTTCCACCGGCGGCTGCGCTGCCTGGTCATCATCGACTTGAAGCTGGGTAGCCTGACCCATGCGGACGTGGGCCAGATGCATATGTATTGCAACTATGCCAAGGAGCATTGGGCCTATCCCGATGAAAACCCGCCCGTAGGCTTGATCTTGTGCGCCGACAAGGGCCATGCCCTGGCGCGGTATGCCTTGGAGGGCTTGCCGACGAAGGTGATGGCGGCGAACTACCGCACCGTCCTGCCGGATGCCGAGCTGTTGCAGAAGGAGCTGGAAACCACACGGCGCCTGCTGGAGTCGCGCGCGGCGAAGCAGCCCAGGAAGCTCCCGCAATAGCAGGCGTCCCGGCGTGCCGGCGTCGGGTTCGCGGGCTGCGCCAGCCTGCGCTACAGATAAATCGGCCGCCTAAGCAACGCTGCGCTGGCAGGACACAAGCTCGCAGCCTGCCGCGTCGCCAGCACCGAAGCAGGTGCGCTTGTGCGCTCCACCGGCTTGAAGCCCGCGCGCTCGAAGAACGGCGCTGCCGTCGTGGTCAGCAGCCAGGCGTCGCGCCCGCCTTCGTCGAAGGCACGGCGTAGCAGCAGCGCGACGATGCCGCCTCCAATGCCGCGCTGGCGTGCGTTCGGTAGCACGACCAAGGAGCGCACCAGCACATCCCGGCCCATGCGCTCGAAGCCGCCATAGCCCACGCGCTCGCCTGTCACCGTGGAATAGGCGAAGAAGCTGCGCCCCGGCTCGGTCAGATCGTCCGAGGGCAGTCCGGCCTCCTGCAAAGCCGTGATGAGGCCCGTGTCACTGCCCGCGATCGGCGTATCCACCAGCAGCGGCGTACCGTCTTCCTTGCGAATCTCGCCCGCCGGCCGCTGTGGCAGCAGTTCGATCACCATGTCCGAGGGGCGGCACAGGCGCACGCCCAGGGGCGAAACCACGATGGGTCGATTGATGAGGATCGGGTGCGCCAGCATCTGGTCGATCAATTCGTCGTCGCTCCAATGGACGGCATCCAGCCCGAGTTCCTTGTAAGGCGTGCCCTTGACGCGCAGCACGTCCCGCACGTGCATGCCCATCCGTGCGATCAGCGCCTTTAGGGTTTCGCGGTCGGGCGGCGTCTTCAGATACTCGATGACCGTGGGCGCGATGCCGCTGGCGCGGATCAGCGCCAGCGTATTGCGCGACGTGCCGCAATCCGGGTTGTGGTAGATCGTGATGTCACTCATGCCAGCATCTTCTGAACCGTGATGGAAGAATCGTTCGCTTGCGCCGCATCACCAAATGGCAAAACCAGCACGGGCGCGAACCCGCCGCCGGGCGTCCGCAAGTTGGTGGTCTGGCCGGCATAGGTGCGTGCCGCCAGCAGCAGGACACGTCCCCGATAGGCATAGGCCCGCATGTCCACTTTGAGCCGCATCGGCACATCATCGACTGTGACCATGCGCTCGCTGGGCGGCACCAGCGCCTGGGCGACGAAGCCGCCGGCAGTGATGTGCTCCCATGTCTTGCGCGTCAGCTTGTCGCCCCGATAGGCGGCCTTGCCCCCGTAGCCCGCCATCGGCTTGAAGAACCATTGACGCCGCTCGCGCCAGAGGACTTCCGCATTGGCCGGCAGGACAGCTTGGGCGGCGGGAACCACCGCGCGCAGCACGGCACGGTCGGCCTCGCCGGCACCCCAGCGGGCCATCTGTACGTCATCCCCCAGCCAGATCAGATTGCGCTTGTCTGCGTGCATAGCGTGCGCTCGTGGGTGCGGCGTCAGCACCACCGCGCCCACCTGATAGGCGCTGCGCAGCGCCGCATGCGAAGACTCCGACAAGTCGAAGTCGGTGAGCCGGTTGTAAACCATGTCGATTGGCAAATCGGCGGGAAGCGCCGGGTGCCACAAGGCACCGTCGCGCCATTGGAGTTCGCGCGGGTCGGCCACGATAGCCCGGACGCCATGATGCTCGAACAGCCGCCGGACAAGCTCGAACTCGGGGGCGAGGTACTGCTGCTGCGGATCGTCATCGACCACGACCGCCGTGCGCCAGGACTGCACACCCCGCTGTGCCCGCCATTCGGCGCGGAACATGTCGATGAAGGCTTGCGCGAGGTCGGCGCGGCCCAGCCACTGTTCCATCGCCGCGCAGCAGGTGTTCTGCGCCCCGGCCAGCGCGGCACTAAGCAGCGCGCCGCCCGCATTGGTGTTGATCTCGATGAGACGTGGGCCGTCCGCTCCCAAATGGAAGTCGTACCCCATGAACACGCCAGATGGGCCGAAGTCCGGCGCCAGCGTGTCCGTGCCGTGCGCGCGTTCCACCACCGCCTGCCGATAGCCCGGCAGGCAGGTGACACGTTCCAGCGTCGCCACGGCCTGGGCGATGGCGTTGCGGGTTGGCATGTCGATGAACACCGCCGTTTCCGAAAACAAGTGGGGATGGCTGTCGGCCAGCGACGTGGGCAGGCTTTGGTGCAGCCGCGTTGCATCGAGCGTGCGACATGCACAGGAAAGATTGAGCTGTTCGGCGAGGTTCATTGCCGCTTTCATCGCGTCGCGGACTGCTCGCGTTCATACCAGCCGCGCGATCGGTTGACCACGCGCACGACCAGCAGCATCACCGGCACCTCGATCAGCACTCCAACCACGGCGGCCAGCGCCGCACCGGAATGGAAGCCGAATAGGCTGATGGCGGCGGCCACAGCCAGCTCGAAGAAGTTGCTCGCGCCGATCAACGCAGAAGGACAGGCGATGTTGTGCTTCTCGCCCACCTTGCGGTTGAGCCAGTAGGCCAAGCCGGAGTTAAAGAACACCTGGATCAGAATGGGCACCGCCAACATGGCGATGACCAGCGGCTGTTGCAGGATGGCCTGGCCCTGGAAGGCGAACAGCAACACCAGCGTCAGCAGCAGGGCCGCAATGGACAGCGGGCCGATGCGCTCCAAGGCCCGATCGAACGCGGCCTGGCCCCGGCGCAGAAGCGCGCGGCGCCAGAGCTGCGCGATGATGACCGGGATGACGATGTAGAGCACCACCGACACCAGCAGCGTGTCCCACGGCACCGTGATGGCCGACAGGCCCAGCAGCAGGCCGACGATGGGCGCGAAGGCGAAAACCATGATGGTGTCGTTCAAGGCCACTTGCGACAGCGTGAACACCGGATCGCCGCCAGTCAGCCGGCTCCAGACGAACACCATCGCCGTGCAGGGCGCGGCGGCCAGCAGGATCAGGCCGGCCACGTAGCTGTCGAGCTGGTCGGCCGGCAGCCATTCGGCGAAGACCTGACGGATGAATATCCACGCCAGCAGCGCCATCGAGAACGGCTTGACCGCCCAATTGACGAACAGCGTGACGCCGATGCCGCGCCAATGCTGCCTGACCTGGCCCAGCGCGCCGAAGTCCACCTTGAGCAGCATCGGAATCACCATGATCCAGATCAGCAGGCCCACCGGCAGATTGACCTGGGCCACTTCCATGCGGCCGATGGCCTGGAACACACCGGGCGCAAGCTGGCCCAGGGCGATGCCGGCGACGATGCACAGCAGCACCCACACGGTCAGGTAACGCTCGAAGACGCTCATGGCGGGCGCCACCGGCGCGCGGCCGGCGGTATCGGTTCCTGCGGTCATCGCGCGGGCCTCACTGGTGGCCAATGTCGCGCAGCTCGCGCTGCAAGGACATGGCATCAAGGCTTTTCAGGGGCAGCGACAGGAACAGCTCGATGCGCCGGCGCAGGGTGATCGCGGCGTCCGTGAACGCCTTGCGCTGCTGTTCCTCCGTGCCTTCGACGGCCGCCGGGCCGGGCACGCCCCAATGGGCCGATACCGGCTTACCCGGCCACAGCGGGCAAGCCTCGCCAGCGGCGTTGTCGCAGACGGTGAAGATGAAGTCGAACACCGGCGCACCCGGCGCCACGAACTCGTCCCAGCTCTTGCTGCGGTAGCCGGTCGCCGGCAGGTGCAGGCGCTCCAGCGTGGCGAGCGCCAAGGGATGCACTTCGCCTTTCGGATGACTGCCCGCCGAATAGGCGCGGAAGCGCCCTTGGCCCAAGGCGTTGAGGATGCCTTCGGCGAGGATCGACCGGGCCGAATTGCCCGTGCAGAGGAACAAGGCGTTGTAGGTAGGTTCTGTCGTCATATGCGCCTCGCGTCAGCAGCAGGAAGTAGTCGATTTCGCAGCGCGTGGCGCGCAGCACGCCGCAGCGGCACCGGGTACGGGCTGGGGTGCTTCGTTGAAGACGGGGATGTTGCCCAGCGTGTGGAAGTGTTCCCAAGCCACGCCCTGCGGGTCGGTGATCCAGTGCTTCTCGCTGCGCGCGTAGCAGCAGGTCGTAGTGCCTTCGTCCAGCAGCGTCATGTCGGCGGCCTGCGCACGGGCCTTCAGTGCAGCCAGTTCCTCGGCATCGTCGGTCTGGATGCCTAGGTGGTCGATACCCGGCTTGCTGCCGCGCGTGGAGACAGCGAAGTTGACCGGCGGGTCTTCAAGCATCCACTTCGCGTAGTCGCCTTCGATGCGCGTGGGTTGTGCAGCGAACAGTTGGGAGTAGAAGCCGATGCTGCGGTTCAGGTCATCGACGTGGAGGTGGACGTGAAAGCGTTTCATGGGGATTTCCTTTCAGCAGGACTTGCAGGCGGAGGAGGACTCGGTGACTTCGCAGGCGCTGCCCTGGCAGCAGTGCTCGGTCATATAGCCGAGCAGGCTGTTCATCTGCGCGAAGTCGGCGCGGTAGATCAGGTTGCGGCCCTGTTGCTCGATGGTGACAAGGCCGGCATGGGCCAGCTCCTTCAAGTGGAAGGACAAGGAGTTGCGGGCCACGTCGAGCTGGTCGGCGAGGACGCTGGGCGTCAGCCCTTCGGGGCCGGCGACGACCAGGGCGCGGAACACGCGCAGCCGCTGGGTGTGGGCCAAGGCGCCAAGGGCGGAAACAGCTTGATCTTCGTTCATGGTTCGATAATACAACATTTATTGAATCATTGTGCAAGGAGCCAGCAAACAGAACCTCATGGCGTCCCGGCGTGCCGCCGTCGGGTTCGCGGGCTGCGCCCCGCGCTTCGTGCCGAATCGCGGCCATTCGGCTTTGCCCCCTGACGCCTCCGGCCCTCTCGGGCCTGCGCGCACCGCTTGCCCCAAAAGCCGACTCTGTGCAGTGGGCGGGTGTGGGCGGTCTTGCTGTTCCCTTCACCGTATCACGGCGTTCTCGCCGTCAAGGGCGGCGCGCGCCATGCGCGCTTGCGTCCTGGCGGCCGTCTGTGACCCCTGACTGCTTGCGCTGCGCCGTGCTGGCGCCGGTTCCGGGCAATTCCGCCCGAGCAACCGGAGCACGATCATGTCGCAACTGACCCTCTCTCTCGATACCCCGCTGATGGTGCGCGATGGCCGTGGGCGCTATCGGCTGGCAGACGCCGACCAGATTCTGGAAGCCGCGCGCCAGGTCATCGAACAGAAGATGCAGCGTGGTGCCGAGTTCACTTCGCCGGTGGTGGTCAAGGACTACCTGCGCGCCAAGCTGGCCGGCTTCGAGCACGAAGTCTTCGCGGTGTTGTTCCTCGACACGCGCCATCGGCTGATCGACTACGTGGAGATGTTCCACGGCACGATCGACGCCGCCGAGGTGCATCCGCGCGAGGTGGTCAAGCTGGCGCTGCGGCTCAATGCGGCGGCGGTCATCGTTTCGCACAACCATCCGAGCGGGAACCCCGAGCCGAGCGCGGCCGACAAGGTGATGACCGCGCAGCTTCGGCAGGCGCTGGCGCTGGTGGACGTTCGCACGCTGGATCACATCATCGTCGCCGGGAGCCGTACCACGTCATTCGCCGAACGCGGCCTGCTTTGACCTTTGGGGGCTTTGGCCCCCTTTTTTGCTGCGCCCGGCGGCGCAACTCCAGCCCTCGCGGGCCTGCGCGTGCTGCGCACTTGCCCAAAACACGTGTGGTGGTGTCGGGTTGGGGGCGGTCTTGCTGTGTCCCTTCACCGTATCACGGCGTTCTCGCCGTCAAGGGCGGCGCGTGCCAGCACGCTTGCGGCCCGTGGCCGTCTGCGACCCCTGACTGCTGCGCTGCGCCGTGCTGGCGACGGTTCCGGGCAATTCCGCCCGTGCAACCGGAGATCGTCATGAACGACAAATCACACGTTTCCCTCGAACAGCATGTTTGCCTCGTTTGCGGCACGGCGTTCGATACCGGCGCCATCCTGCTGGACAAGCGCCTGCGCGCAAGCATGGAGCGCCACACGGCGACCGGCTGGGGCCTGTGCCCCGAGCATCAGAAGCTGTCCGACGATGGCTTTGTCGCGCTGGTCGAATGCGATCCGCAGCGCAGCGGCTCGCAGGCCAGCGGGCGCATGAAGCCAGAACAGGCATACCGGACGGGCCGGCTGGCCCATCTGCGGCGCACGGTGTTCGCGCAGGTGTTCAACGTGCCGATCGCGGACGAGCAGGCTTGCGTGTTCGTTGAGCCTGGTGTGATCGAGCAGTTGCAGTCGATGACGGCGCCGGCGGCGAGCTGATCGCGCCGCGCTGCTTTCGGTGCGTCGTTCCTTTGGGAGCGGCGCACCTTTCTTTTTGCTGCGCCCGATGCCGGTATCTCCGCGCCTACGGCGCTGCGCGCTGGCGCTTGCACTCCAGGGGAAAGCCCTGCGGGCTATCCCCGCCGCGCGATGCTTGGCGCCCCTCAAAGACCGCCGAACCGGCTGTGCCGGATCGGCCAGACCGCAGCAGTCGCTGTCGAACCTGCTTCCCGATGACTGGTGCATGAGCTTGTGCATCGAGCATTGAAGGCTGTGCGTCCCCGGCCAAGAAACATGGCCGGTCGCGCTGTCGTGCGCGTAGCGCATCGAGCCGCCTGCGGCGTCTCGCCCCTGACGGGCTTCCATCGTTCCCTCGCTCCGCTCGGCTGACGCCTCCGGCCCGGATTCCTAGATCCGGGCCTGCGCGCTTCGCTTGCCGTGCGGTCGGCGTGTGGGATGGCCGTTGCCTTGTCCAGCCGTCTCCCCTGACTTCATCACCTTCACCGCGACTGTAGCCCGCGCCCGTGTGCCGTCAAGGCGCGCAGGGCCGTGTCCTCGCTGCGCTGCGGGCCGCACCAACCCTGCGCTTGCCTCCTTGACGGCACCCGTTCGCGCGCTCCTGACCATCGCGGGCGATGAACTCAGGAAAGACGGTGGCAACAGGGCCAACCGGGTTCCTCGTGCCGACCGCACCGAACAGCCGAAAGGCTGGGCTTCCGAATCTAGGAATCCGGTGTGCGGTGTGAACAGCAAACCTTTTTTCTTTGTCAGGAGAAATGCCATGCAACTCGCATCCCGCTTCGCTTCCCGTTCCCCGGTGCTGCGTTCGGAACGTCCCTTGTCCGATGACCAAATCCGGACCGTGGCCCCGTCCATCTTCGCCGAGGCACCGCACGAAAGCCGCTCCGAGCGGTACAGCTACATCCCCACCGCCACCGTGCTGCAAGAACTGCGCGGGGAAGGCTTCGAGCCTTTCATGGTGACGCAAACCCGCGTGCGCCACGATGACCGCCGCGACTACACCAAGCACATGATCCGGCTGCGTCACGCGAGCCAGATCAACGGCCGCGAGGCCAACGAAATCATCCTGCTGAACTCCCATGACGGCACCAGTAGCTATCAGATGCTGGCCGGGATGTTCCGCTTCGTTTGCAGCAATGGCCTTGTCTGCGGCGACACCGTGGCCGACGTGCGCGTTCCCCACAAGGGCGACGTAGCCGGGCACGTCATCGAAGGCGCTTACGAAGTCCTGCACGGCTTCGACCGGGCGCAGGAATCACGCGATGCCATGCGCGCCATCACGCTGGACGCCGGGGAATCCGAAGTGTTCGCCCGCGCTGCGCTGGCGTTGAAGTACGACGAGGACAAGCCCGCGCCCATCACGGAATCGCAAATCCTGATGCCGCGCCGCCATGACGACGACCGCCGCGACCTGTGGAGCGTGTTCAACCGCACGCAGGAGAACTTGACCAAAGGCGGCCTGTCCGCCCGCGCCGCGAATGGCCGCCGCCAGACCACCCGGCCCGTGCAGGGCATCGACCAAAGCGTGCGCCTCAATCGCGCCCTGTGGCTGCTGGCTGATGGCCTGCGCCAGTTGAAAGCCTGAATCCCCACGCGGCAGGGGCAGGCAGCAGCCCTTGCCGCTTCTTTCGCTGCTGCATCCCAACCGCAAGGAGTTATCACCATGAACGCCGTACTCAAGACCGAAGCCATCGCCATCGAAGCCGCCGCGCCGCTGGAAGTGGCCGACCCGACCAAGAACCTGATCTTGGTTCCCCTCTCGCAGTTGCTGCCGCGCCGTTCCAAGCGCAACGTGCGGACGACCCCGCGCCAGTCCATCCCCGAACTGGCCGCGAGCATTGCCCGCATCGGCCTGCTGCAAAACCTGATCGTCATCCTTTCCGCCGATGGCGAGGCTTACGAGGTGGTGGCAGGCGACCGCCGCCTGACCGCCTTGAAGCTGCTGGCGAAGAAGAAGCGCATCCCCGCCGACTACGAAGTGCCGTGCCTGCTGGTGCCCGATGCTTCGGCCCGCACTGTCAGCCTTGCCGAGAACGTGCAGCGCGAGAACATGCACCCCGCCGACCAGTTCGCGGCCTTCGCCGCGCTGGTCAAGGAAGGTCGCCCGGTGGAAGACATTGCCGCCGATTTCGGCGTGTCCCCGCTGGTGGTGCAGCGGCGCTTGAAGCTGGCGAACGTCTCGCCGCGCCTGATGGCCGACTATCGGGCCGGTGGCGTGACGCTGGAACAGTTGATGGCCTTGACCATCACCGACGACCACGCCGCTCAGGAAGCCGCGTTCTATGGTGCGCCGGAATGGCAGCGCAGCCCGTCCAAGCTGCGAGAGCGCCTGACCGAGCGCGAAATCGACGCCGCGCACGCGCTGGTGCGCTTCGTCGGGCTGGACGCCTACCGGCAGGCAGGCGGCGGCATCCGCCGCGACCTGTTCGCCGAAGGCGATGCCGGAACCTACCTCACCGATACCGCAGTGCTGGAGACGCTGGTGCGCGACAAGCTTGCAACGCTGGCCGAGGACGTGCGCGCCGAGGGCTGGGCATGGGTGGAGGCCGTGCCGCATCTGGCCTACGAGGAACGGCAGGCGTTCCAGAACGCCCCGCGCCATCGCCGCGAGCCGACGACCCGCGAGGCCCGCCGCATCGCGTCGCTGGAAACCCGCCTCGAAAAGATCGACGCCGAACTGGAAGATGCCTGCGACGCCGAGGACGAGGCCAAGGCCGAGAAGCTGGAACAGCGGCGCGATCAGGTGATCGGGGAACTGCAAGACGCGGAGGACGCCTTGCAAGGCTATGCGCCCGAGGTGCGCGACGTGGCCGGTGCCATCGTCACCATCGACCGCAACGGCGAGGCCGCCATTCATCGCGGCCTGCTGCGCGAGGCCGAGGCCAAGGCGCTGCGCACGCTCGACAAGCTGCGGCGCGGTTTCGGCGGCACCGAAGGCGAAGCCGCCAACGACGAGCGCGAGGACGACGACGCGCCCAAGGCCGCGAGCCTGTCCGACCGGCTGGCGCAGCGGTTGAGCGCCCACCGCACCGCCGCGCTGCAAATCGAAGTCGCACGGCATCCGCACGTCGCGCTGGCCGCGCTGGTGCATGGCATGGTGCAGACCGTCTTGCAGCCCGACGCCTACGGCGATGGCCTGCCGCTGGGCGTGCGCCTTACGGCGCAAGACCGGCTGGAAGGCATGACCCCGGACTGGCCGGAATCGCCCGCCGCCGTGGCGCTGCGCGAACTGCAACAGGTGGCCGGTGAAGCCTTGCCGGAGGACAGCGCCGAACTGTTCGCCGCGCTGGTGGTGAAGTCGCAAGACGAACTGGTGCGCCTGCTGGCGGTGTGCGTGGCCGCGACGGTAGACGTGGTGACGCCTCGCGCCACGACGCACCAGCGCGGCGAGGAACTAGCGCAGGCCGTGGGCCTCGACATGGCCGCATGGTGGAAGCCGACCGCAGAAGGCTACTTCAAGCACGTTTCCAAGGCCGCGATTCTGGATGCCGTGGGCGAGTACGCGCCCGAGCAGGTCAACCGGCTGGCGAAGCTCAAGAAGGCCGACATTGCCAGCGAAGCGGAACGGCTGGCCGATGGCACGGGCTGGATGCCCGCCATCTTCAAGGCCGAAGGCCCGGAAGCTGCGCCGCAGGAAACGCAGGAACAGGACGCCCCGGAGGATGCCGAGGCAATGGCGGATGAGCCCGCCGAGGCACTGGCCGCGTGATTCCGTAACATGGCCCCGGCGCGCCAAGCTGGGGCCTTTCTGCACTTCAAAAAGCGGAGCAGCGATTCTGCTGCACTCGTTTCACAAAGACCAAAGCAAACGTGTCGAAGCTCGCGACCCAGTGTCGTCAAGAACCTGAATTTCGCTAGTTCATTGTTGAGGGCGCATTAGTTACTACACACCCATCAATCCCGTCGATCTTTAAGACACCTTCTTTGAATTTGGCATGTTCCTGTGTCGCGCGCGTGCAGTCCCACAGGATACTGACGATCCGCGCGTCCTTGTATTTCGCGTCGGCGCGATAAAGCGAAGCGTCCTCAGCAATCTCGCCGATAAGAGCCTGGAAGGACTTCTTCACGTCCTTCCGGTATTTGACCTCAATGATCGTGTGGAGCGACGGCAGGTAGAGATCAATGCGCGGATTCTTCTGTCCGACGGGCTGGAGGTTCACTTCGTCTGCGATGTCATTGAAGATCGGGCCGAGCAGGAAATAGAGAAGATTCTGGACGTGGTATTCGTTCTCTACCAGCCACTTAACGGGTTCCGCGCCCCTGGTCCGGCCTGCATCCTCCCACGTCCATCGTTTGAGGCCAACAGGGATATGCTCCAGAAACTCCAAGAGGTCATCGAGACTCCAGCCTTTTGGCGGCACGGCAGCCACGTCCTGATTGACTTGGTCGAAGACGTAAACCATCAAACTTAAGAGCGCCGTTGAGGCGCTGTCTTGCGCCTGAGACCGGAACTCGCCCATGAAACGGCCGATCAGGGCCATGCGGCTCTGCTGATCGTCGATCCGCCGTATCATCCGGTAATGAAGAAAGAGCGGCACGCAGGCACTGCCATAGATGGAGGATTCGCCGCTGTGGACATACGCCGCGATATCTTTCTCGAAGAGATTGAGATGGTCGCCGCCCGCCTGCTGCGCAAGGAAACCGGATATCCAATTCTCGAACTCGCGGGCGATACGCGCATCGTTCATCCGCCCGGCCAGCCATTTCACGGCCATGACTCCGAATACGTCCGAGACCCATGGGCGCGGAGTGGAGTCGATCTTTGCGGCCTGCCCGAGCAGGCGCGAGACATCCGGGCTGGAGACGGTTTCGTCCAGAACACCGAGGCCCGCAATTGCGCAGCGTTGGTACAAGGAGAGCGCCGAAAAGTCGAAGGATGGTGGGCTGTCCTTCGACAATCCTAGGAAATGCAGAAAGTAGACTTTGAACGGGTCAGCATGCGCGCTCTCAATCACCTTGCGGTGCAGGTACTCACGCAACTGGTACACATTGTCTTTTTCTACAGGAACCATTGGGATTGCCCGATCTTCCCGATCATTACCGAGTCGTTCCAGCCCGGAAGCTGGTTGAGCCATCCGAGATTCCGGGCAATAAGGTCGGAATAACTGATCGTCACCGGCATGGGATTTGGGAAATAGCTGCGCCAGGAATGCGAGGCGAAGCTGTAGAGCTGCGCGCTCAGATACTTGATGTCCTTGAAAGTCGAGTCCTTATGAACATCAAGGATCACGCCGCGCGGATGCCCGTCCGTGTCCTGCCGCAACTCTCGCTGGCCGATCAGATAGACCAGCATCTCATGCTTGGAGAGTTTGAAGGTCTTTCCGCGCGGGGGAGCGAGCCGCCCCTTCTGCACGCCCGCCGTCGCGGAGTCGAACATATGCAGCCCGTGATCTTCCGAGATTTTCACGAAGGCGTATTCGATTTGATATTCGCGGTACTTGTCGATCACGGCGCGCACGGCTGCGATCTCGTCTTTGTTGAACTTCTTGACCTGCGCGTGAAAAATCAGGCGGATCGTGTCGCCTTTCTGCCAGTTCATACGCTTCTGGATTTTCTCGATGGTCTCATCGAGCACCGAGGTCAGCGCATCGCAGTAGGCGTCCGGCACGACCGCCTTCGATGTGTTAGAGACGATGTAGCTGCCGTCGCCGGAGAAGACTGTGGTGATGCCCATGATCCGCTGGTTATCGGCCCCGCGCTCCTGCCCGATATTCGCGCTGCCGATGCCGATGACGAGTTCATGGGAAAGCGTCGGCGAGGATTTGAGCAGCCACGGAACGCCGCCCATCTTGGCGTAGCAGGCCAGCGCCATATTATTGAGCGAGTAGCCGAGCGAGTAATCGGACTGCGATAGAAGCTCGATGGTGAAGTCCTGTACCGGAACCTGATGCAGGAAGAAGAGGCTCTTGCCGAGATAGTACGGATTCTCCGTGACCTTGAGCTTCTTGAAGGACTGCCGGACCTGAACGAGCGCCAAGTCCCAACGCCCGCCGTCATCCGCCTTCTTCCGGATCGCGGTTTCGATGGCGTTCTTATACGCCTCCACGCTGTCGGTTGCCGTCGCGAACACTTCGACGCGGCTCGTTCCGAGCGTGAACTTGCCTTCAAGGCCGTTGCTGAAATACTTGCTGTTCGAGATGCCTTTGAGGAGCTTGCGGACAAACTGCTCGACGCGCCCCTTGTCATGCTGGGCGCAGATCACACAGATCGAGGGATCATTTCTATCGAAGGTCCGCTTCGTATAAGGGCCGCTCTGGGTCAGGCCCTTTTCGGCCCAATCCGCTTCGCCGTTGTCGTTGAAGACGAACACCGGCTTTGGCATCTGCCCGCAGTCCTTCTGAATTTCGGGCGAATCTTCGATCTCGATGCGCGTGCCGTCGATTAGCGTGATGCTCTTCGACTGGATGTACTTCTTGAGCGTGTCGATGCGCGCTTTCTTATTCTCACCGCCATTAAAGATGGAGACGGATTGCCGGATACCCTCGACGATGGCGTCTTTCTTCGTGCCGTGCGTATGCAGGATGTAGGCATCGAAGTTCTCGCGGCTGGCCTCCAGATAAACGTCTTTCGCCTCGGCCTGAACGACCTCGCCGTCAGGCCGCGTGATGAAGAGCGTGTCGCCCTTTCGGGCCTTCACCGAGCCCAGGAGTTTCCTGTATCCGTCCTCCTGCTGCGTGACCACGTAACGGCCCGTGAGATCGAACCCGGCATTGAGGAAGAACAGGCCATTCTCCTTGACCACTCGGCGCGTTGTGCAATCAATGACGAGGCACGGCTGGCCCAGAACGGTGCGTGTGTCGATGGCGTACTTAGCGCAGACCTTGAAGGGGTAAGCATCGCCCAGAATCGGAACCAGAAGATTGTCTTCCGGCCTGGCGCTCACCAGTTCGATAGGGTTGAAGCCGGAGGGATTGCGGCCTAGACCCGCAAAGTGCCGCGTCAGACCGTCCTTCACTAGCGAAAAGAAGATGCCGAAATTGTCCTTGAGCGCGATGGCCTGCTGGGTGCCGGACACAGGGAACGTGCCGTCTCCCGAGAAGATGAGGATATTGTCGCCCTGGCGGCGGAACGAGTGGGTCGATCCGTGCGTCGCGCGAAAGCCGTCCAGCGTCTCCTTGTCATAGGGAACTTGACGGGCTTCAAGCTCCAGTTCGGGAGTTTTGAGGGGGAAAGCGTTTAGGACGATAGGCAAGGTGCGCATCCCTCTTAGGTCCGCGACGCTTCGGCTGCGACGTGTCCGGCGAACTCCGTTACGAAGGTGCGCAGCCCCGTCATTTCGGAAAGCTCCGCATAGTCGCCGGTCGTAGCGGCGGCGCGCGGTGATGTCAGGATGCACGCCACCGTGTAAAGCTGCTCCTGCATTAGCTTTCGGCAAAGGACGTTGTAGCGCTGCGCGTAGGACGCATCCCTGAAATCCGGGAAGACCGGGAAGTGCGGCGACGTGTCCCGAACCGGGGTAGCAGATTTCGGGCAATCCTCCAGCAGCATCAGCCAGCCGATAAAGGGCTTGGTCTGTTCCCCGAATGCGCCTTCGCGGAAAGCCGTCCACAAATCATGCGCCGTACCGATGGCTTCTTCAGTGCGATTGTTGAAGTTGTTGCCGAAGGACGGCCCGACTTGACTCTTGAACTCGAAGGCCGCGATGAGACGACCTTGATTCATGACGAGTAAGTCCCAGAGCTTTGTCGGCCGGAAATATCCGGGCAGTGTGAGGACGCGACGTTCCAAATGGAGTTGTGCATGAGCAAGGCCGTTGGCGCGCACGATGTCCTTTATCAGCGCGACGAATCCATCCATGTTCTTGCCACCGGTGACACTGGCGCGCTCGCCCTGATCGACGACCCCAGCTTCGACTTGCTTCTGTCGCGCCTTCTCTCGATTTCCCCAGAACGCCATAACAGCATCCCGTGCTTTCGTTTCATAGTCCGCTAGATCAAGCGCCATAACTTAGTCCCCGTTTCCGCCGAGCGCCGCCTTTTCCTGGCGGCTCAATCCGTACAGTTGAAATGTTGCCGCATTGCAGGCCGCGAGGTCGCGCACGTCGGCTGCGTTGATAAGCGCAGTCTTGAGGGCCTGCGGCACATCGCTCCAGCGCGGCAGACGCAGGCGGCGCAGATACTGCGCTTGAAAGCGCAGGAAGCCGCCATGCATCTTGGTTGAATATGTTGCGATAAACAGCCGGGTCACGGACGAAAGGAGGACGGCTTGCAACGCCTTCAAGTCCCACTGGCTCGCCGTGATGTAGTAGAGATTGTGATGAGGGTAGAGCTTGCCTTCCTCAAAAACGATGTGGGCCTGCCCCTTGATGTCGGGGATCAGGAGCTTCGGCGTTTCGGCAATGGACGGTGTGATTCGGTCGATGGTGCGATACCAGTTGGCAGGCACTTTCTGCGCGCAATGCCGCCCGGCGATCTGCTCCTTCCGCAACTCCAGATAGCGTTTGAGCAGCGGATAGCGCGCGAGATCGACAAGCTTGCCATCATCGGCGAACGGGTTAATGACGCCCAGGCCGCGCCACTTCACGGTGCCGTCCGCAATGTCCTTCGTCATCGCGAGTGGCAGCTTGCGGTCCTCTTCGACAGTGAGTTCGTCCATCAGCCCGATGAAGGCTTTATCCGCTCCGGTCGCAACGCCGATTCCGACTTTGCAGCCCGTATCCTCGAGAAGAGGAAAGGTTGCCTCAAGACGCCGGATGATGGCCATCTGATCGGATGAATCGAGAATCCACGGCTCCGCGCCGCTCGCCACACCGTCAATCAACTGCACGGCACTACCCTTTTCAGGGCGGTGCGATGAAGTCAGATCCAACGCAAGCGCGTGTAACGCCTTGGCCTCCACGGGCGGACGATGGGCGATCCGCGTGCTTGTGCCGCGCTCACGCGCAATGACGGTGATGGCCGGATAGGCGATCACCTCTGAATGAAAGGCCGGCGTATCGACCATATCGACGTAGACTTTCAGATGGAACTGCTCGGAAACGAGGTTCCTAAGCGGCCCGCCATAGCGGTTCTTCATCCAGCGGTCCGCACAGATGAATCCGAGAACGCCACCATTCGTCAGCGACCGCAGCGACCGTTCGATAAACGGGATGTAGAGATCGGCGCGGTCGTAGATCGTTGTGTAGCGCGAGCGGTATTCTGTCAGCAGGACATCGGGAACCCGTTCCTGCCGCACATAAGGGGGGTTGCCGATCACGACATCGAAGGGGTCGGGAAGATCAGCCAGCAGGAAATCGTCATTGACCAGCCACGCATCGGCCAGCGCGATGGATTGCGAAGCCGTCAAGCCGCTTCGGGACAGCAAGTCGATGACCTGGCCGCGCGTTTGCGTGAAGGTCTCCCGATGAAGCTCGACCGCACGAATAGCGCCTGCCAGAGCCTTCACGGGGATACGCGGATCATTCGAGGTGTTCCACGCTGCAAGAAGCCGCTCGATAGCCGGCAGCAGGAAGTCCCCGCCGCCAAACGACGGTTCAAGGAGCTTGAGTTTGTGTAGCGGACGGTCGGCCCTATACCCGCAGAGATCGAGGAGGAACTCGACGATTTCGCGGCGTGTAAATACGGCACCGCGCGCTTTGATGCCGGCGTCGGTTGCAAGTACTTCGACAGCCTGCGCGACCGGGCAAAGTCCCGGCAAGGACGACTGCCGGGCGGCAAGTCCCCTGGCACTCTGCTGGGCAACTAGCACGGAACTCATTGTGGCTTCCCCAGCAGCGGCCACTGTTCCGCGACATACCGTTCCGTAGCATCGCGTACGACCCACGCGACAGAGACTTTCTTGCTCCGGGCGAGGGCTTCGAGCATTTCGTATAGCTCGGGAGGAAAGGTCACGGACGCCCTCGGAGCCGAATCACGCTTGGGCTTTGAGGTAGCAATGTCTTTTGTTGCTGGCATGGCCTAAACACTGTCGGATAGATGATGCACCACTTTACACCAAGGTGGTGCACGACTCCAATTGGTCAGTCGTGCCCGTACACCACCATGGGGGACGGAGTGCTGGCGAACACGCTGGCGCTCGCTGCGACAGGTTGTGCAGGTGCGTGCCGTCCTCAACGCTGGTGATTCCTGCCCATCACGTCACGAAGGACGGTTCACGGACAACCCGCCCGGCATCGCTATGGAGCTTCCACGCCACGCCTCAAGAGCGGCGCCGCAAGGTGCGGCGGGGGCGTTCTCGCCTGTCGTCGGGTGGTTGACCTGGCCCGCGTCAGTGGGCGAGCCGCAGAAGCCTTCGTGCGGGGATGCCGAGCCGGCCCCATCTCCTTTCGGAGCGGTTCGACCCAAGGCGTCCTTGTCTCGTTGTGAATCCTGGCGAGGGCGCGGCTGCGCCTCGGGCTTATGGCTACAACCGTCCGGCGAAAACAATTTCCCCGCCGCTGCGCGGCTTCCTCGCGCAGCAAATTCTTTTCGCCTCCCGGCTCTCCACTGCGTTGCGACCGCAAGCGGTGCAGCCAGCCCGTCCCCCGCCGGCCGGATCACAACAAGGACGCGATGGGCGCGAACCTTGTTCAACCGAAAGGAGAAAACATCATGGCCAACATCGGCACCTTCACCACCGACAAAGACGGCTTCACCGGCACGCTTCGCACCCTGACGCTCAACGTCAAGGTCAAGCTGGTTCCCAACGACAAGGGCGACACCGAGAACGCCCCGGACTTCCGCCTTCAGGCGGCCGGCCACGACATCGGCGCGGCGTGGAAGAAGACCAGCGAGGCCGGGCGCGACTACCTGTCCGTGACCCTCGACGATCCTTCGTTCCCGGCGACGGTCTATGCCCGCCTGATCGAGAACGAGGACGGTACGCACGACCTGATCTGGTCGCGCAGCAAGCCCAAGGCGGCGTGACCGCCGCAGCGCCCCGCCCATTGCGGCGGGGCGCTGTGCTGCTGTTCGCAGCACATCACCGCATCACGCGCGCGGCTTCGCCGCATCGCGTTCGCTCAACACCGCCTCCAGCTCCCGGCGCACCTGCGCCAGCAGCTCGTCGGCCTTGCGCGGGTTGTCGCCCGCAAAGGCCAGCGTCAGCAGCGTGAGCGGGTGGATCTCCATCACCTCGCACAGCTCGGTCAACTTGTGCAGGGTCGGGCTTTTCAGGTCGCGCTCCAGGGTACTCATATAGGTACGGCTGGACACGTCAGAGAAGGCTTCCTGGCTCAAGCCACGCGCCTTCCTGACTGTCTTCAACGCCTTCGCCAATGAGTTCCCAGCCGCCACCTATGGTTTTCCTCGAAAAACCAAGATGACAGCCCATTGCGCCCTATAGGGCTACAATCTATAGTGTTCATTTGGTGTTCTACGTTTTTGTGCCTTTACGGAAATCCGCATCGGCAGGTTCCGGCAAAGTCACGGAACCGCATCCGTGCTTGCGCACGAAGGCGTAAATCCGGTTTGGCGGTTCTGCGCTTTGGCGTGAAACCGCATTCGTGCATCATTGGATTTGTGGGATTGCCGACCATGCCGCAGCCACTCGCCACCGCCCCGGAGCGCGCGCAACTGCTCGCCAACGGCGAGGCCCGTGCCGCTGGCCGGGCCATCGACCCGGTGCCCGTGGTGCGGCTGTTCACGCCGGACGCGCATGTGACCTGGCTGCTGGCTGCGCTCGATCCCGCCGATGGCGATACCGCCTGGGGTCTCATCGACCTGGGAATCGGGATGCCGGCGCAGGGAACCGTCAAGCTGTCCGAGCTGGCCGGCATCGTCGGGCCGCGCCAGCAGCCCGTGCTGCGCGACCGCTATTTCCACCCCACGCGCACGCTGTCGGAGTACACCCGGCTGGCCGAGCGCGACGGCGCAATCCCGGACTGAATACGGCCGACTGTGACTTTTTCAGTCTGGCGTCATACCGGGCAGGTCTTAATCAGCATTCTTGCGGCGTAGCCCGACCAGTCTGATCCAAATAGACATGATGCCCAGCACGGGCTGCGGCAGGCTGGCCTGTGCAGCACTCCAAGTTCGGGGCGCTGCCGCCGCATCATTGAGACGAATATCGCAACACATCGGAGCCAATCGGTCTTGACAACCCCATTCGCCTTTTTAACCCATGACGCTCTGACGATGGCGATGTAGCGCGTAGTTCTTCCGTGGCGGCGAGTCCTGTTCGCAGGAGGAGGCGTCATGGTCAATCCTCATCACCTCGCGCATTGGTATCCGACTGCCGCATACCTGTATGTCTTTTGGCTGGATGCGCTCGCGCTCGCTTGGGAGTATTTGCGCAGGCATCCCGACTACCGGCTCGACTGGCTCCGCCGTCATCGCGGGCCAGACACGGCGCATCGCTGGGGTTTGCGCCTACTGGAAGACCCGGCGCTCGATGCGCGCGACGCGCATCCGGCCTGGCTGCCCGGCCATGCCGCCGTGGTGCAGCTCTACCCCGATGCCGATCCGCCACAGGATGCGGCGACCTTCGCGTTCTGGCGCATCCCCGGTCACAAGCAACTGCTCCATGACGGCAAAGGGCTGGCGCTGATCGCGCGCAGCCCAGGTCATTGCCTGCGCTTCGCGCTCGCGCCCGGCCTGGAAGACGGCATGGCCGTGGCCTATGCCCACCGCGGCGGGGCTGCCGCGCCTACGCGCGGTCATGCGCTCCAAGCGGCACTGGCGGCCGCCAAGCCCAGGCCGACACCTACCGCGCTGCTGGAACTGCACAGCTTGCAGGCGCTCGACGCGACCCTGGCGGGCGCGTCCTTGCGTGAAGTCGCGGAAGGACTGTTCGGCGTAGATGCCGCAGCCGATTGGTACAGCGATGGCGGGCTGCGCTCCAAGGTGCGCCGCCTGGTGCATCGCGGCGATGCGCTGATGCGCGGCGGCTACCGCCGATTAGCACAGCTTCCGCCGCTTGAGAAGGGTCGTTTTGATGTGGATGCAAAACGGCCCTGATCTAAAACCCCTCGCTTCTTGAGACTGCCTCCATCCGGTCGCGCTGTGTGGCCGGGCGCTTTCAACCGATGGAGGTTCACACCATGCGTCCCGCTCCCTTGCGGCCTGCCGCCACTGTCTCGACCGCTGCCGCGCAGCCCCAACGCTATCTCACCAACGACGAAGCGGCCGAATACCTGCGCCTGTCGCCGCGCACGCTGGAAAAGCAGCGCGTGATCGGCGGCGGCCCGCGCTTTCGCAAGTTCGGCCGCCGCGTCATGTACGCCGTGGCCGACCTCGATGCCTGGGCCGCCGACCGCAGTTTTGAGACGACCTCCGATCCCGAATACGCCGAGCACCACTCGGCCGACAGCCGTGCGCGCTGATCGGCGGCGCGCGGCAGGCCATCGCCATGTCCAGCTCCGCGCTGCCGTCCCGGCAGCGGCCGTTGCAGGAGCGCGAACAGCTCGACCTGTTCCGCGCCTTGCCCGGCGACATGGCGCCGCGCGACAGCCAGGACTTGATGGCCTATCCGTTCTTCTCGCTCGGCAAGTCCAAGCGGGTCAAGCCCATCGACTTCCGTGCGGGCAACGTGACGATCCGCGTGGAAGGCACGCAGGAGCACGGCATCGCCACGATTTGGGATGCGGACGTGCTGATATGGGCTGCCTCGCAGATCGTGGAGGCAAAGGACGCGGGCTTGCGCCCGTCGCGGCTGATGCGCGCGACGCCCTACGAGATCCTGCGCTTCATCGGGCGCGGCAAGTCGCTGCGCGACTACCAGCGCCTCAAGGCCGCGCTCGACCGGCTGCAATCGACCACGGTGGCCACGTCCATCCGCGAGACGACCGGGCGGCGCCTGCATCGCTTCTCGTGGATCAACGAATGGAAGGAGCTGGCCGATGCCAGCGGCACGCCGCTGGGCATCGAACTGATCCTGCCGGACTGGTTCTACGCCGGCGTGCTCGACGCTGCCCTGGTGCTGACCATCGACCCGGCGTATTTCCGGCTCACCGGCGGCATCGAGCGGTGGCTGTACCGCCTGGTGCGCAAGCACGGCGGCAAGCAGGCATACGGCTGGCAGTTCGACTTTCGCTATCTGCACCAGAAGTCCGGCAGCACCGCGAAGCCCTACGACTTCGCCTGCGATCTGCGTGCGCTCGTCGCGCGGCAGTCGCTGCCCGGTTACGTCCTGGGCATCGAGCGGATGCCCGACAACGGCATGGAGCTGCTGACGTTCCGGCCCGTGCCGCAGACGGCACGGGGATAACTTCGGGAAAACCTGTGAATGGTGTCGTGCTATC
The DNA here is from genome assembly GCF_030549525.1 of Stenotrophomonas sp. 704A1. Classification (NCBI taxonomy): domain Bacteria; kingdom Pseudomonadati; phylum Pseudomonadota; class Gammaproteobacteria; order Lysobacterales; family Lysobacteraceae; genus Stenotrophomonas; species Stenotrophomonas tuberculopleuritidis. Next base: position 1,745,663 of record NZ_CP130831.1, read on the forward strand.
GGGCGTGCGAGGTATCGTGCTATCAGGCGTGGGACTATCGTGCTATCAGGCGTGCCGATCGGCCGCAAACCCGTGCCAGCATTGGGTTTCCTCGCCCTCTAACTTCCCTAACTTAATTTCTCTAACTTTTAGTAGAGAAACGCCGCTGCGGTGGACAACCACCACGCGGCCACAAACGCAGCAGCAAAAGCCCGGCTTTCCAGCATGGAGGGCCAGGCCATGATCGTCGCTTTGCTCAACCAGAAAGGCGGTGTCGGCAAGACCACGCTCGCCACGCACATCGCCGGCGAGCTGGCGATGCGCGGCCAGCACGTCGTGCTGCTGGACGCCGACCCGCAGGGTTCATCGCTGGACTGGACGCAGCGCAGAAGCCAGCAAGGCTTGCCACGGCTGTTCAGCGCCGTGGGCCTCGCCCGCGAAACGCTGCACCAAGAGGCGCCAGAACTCGCCAGGAGGGCCGATCACGTCATCATCGACGGCCCGCCGCGCATCGCCGCCTTGGCGCGCTCCGCGCTGCTGGCGGCCGAGCGCGTGCTGATCCCGGTGCAGCCCAGCCCCTACGACCTGTGGGCCAGCGCCGAGATGGTGGCGCTGATCCGCGAGGCGCAAGTCTTCCGGCCTGCGCTACGCGCGGCCTTCGTTATCAACCGGCGCGTCAGTACCACCGTGATCGGACGCGAAGCGCGCCAGGCGCTCGCAGACCAGCCGCTTCCTGCGCTGCGCGCGGAAGTGCATCAACGCATCGTGTTCGCCGACAGCGTGGCCGCTGGCCGGCTTGCACGCGAGACGGCGCCGGACAGCGCCGCCGCACGCGAAATCACCGCGCTGGTGGACGAACTGCTGCGGTGGCCGACATGACAGAGAAGCCGCCACCGAACAGCAAGCGCACGGCCAAGCGCGTCGGCATCGGCGCGCGTCCGCCCGCGAATCCGCACGCCGAGGCGTGGATTCGTCAGGGCGACGCCGATGTGCTGGGCAAGGGCGACCTGTACACCGCTCGCCTGACCCTTGACATCACGCCCGCCATGCGGGCGCGCATCAAGGTGTCGGCCTTCACGCAAGGCGTGACTGTGGCCGACCTGCTGCGCGGCCTGTTGGAGCGCGAGTTTCCAGAGCACCGCAGGGAGAACACGCCATGACTGCATCCGCTTCGCCTGCCGCTGGCGCGGCCACGGCTGCGCTCGCAGCACTTTCCGGCCAGCCTGCCAGCGCACCGCTGACGCGCGTGGCGCTGGCCTACATCGAACCGCGCTTCAAGCTCTATCTGCGCTTCGGCGAACCCGCGCGCACACACCAGCTCGACCGCTGGCGGCGCTGCGCGGTGTTCCTGCCGGGTGCCATGCTGTGCCGTATCCGCTGGCAGGCCAACGACTACGGCACTGTGCGCTGGCAGCTCATGGTGATGCAGGCTTGCACGCCGCTCGATGCGACGCAGCGCATCCCCGGCGTGCAGCCGGGCGCGCGCCTGCTGTTGCACGCCGAAGGCGAGAACCAGGTGCGCGCCGTGCTGGAGCGCATCGACGCCATCGAGGCGCTGGGCATCACGCCTGTCGGCACCTCGCCCGCGTACTGGCGCACGCTCGCCAACCGCCTCGCCGCGCGCCTGCCGCTACCCGAATACACCGCCGAGCGGCACGCCGCCTGGCTGACCGGGAGGGCGCTGCCATGACGCTTCCATCCGCCGTTGCCGGTGCAACCGGCATTCCGCCGCATCCTCGCTCGCGCCTGCGCGCTCGCATCGTGCTGGCGGGCCTGTCCGCCTGCGGCCTCGCTGCGCTGGCCTGGGCGTCCTTCGTGCAGCCGCTGCCGCGCTTGATCTACAACCCATCCGACAGCGTGGCGGTCGGATGGTATCGCGTCGATCCGCTGGGCCACGGCACCGGCTCGCTGCCACGTCCCTTGTCCGTGGGCAGCATCGTCCTGACCACGCTGCCGCCAGATGCCGCCGCGCTGGCTGCGCAGCGCGGCTACCTGCCGTCGCGCGTGCCGCTGCTCAAGCGCGTGGGCGCCGTCGCGCCGCAGGAGGTGTGCATCACTGGCCGCATCGTCCGCATCGACGGCGTGCCTTCGGCCGCCGTGCTGCCCGCTGACCGCTGGGGCCGCCCGCTGCCATCCTGGCAGCAATGCCGTCGCATCGAACCCGGCGAACTGTTCCTGCTCAGTGTGACCAACCCGGCGTCGTTCGACAGCAGGTACTTTGGGCCGGTCAGCGCATCCGCCGTGATCGGCGTCGCGCATCCGGTCTGGCTGGAGTCCCGCCCATGATGGTCGCCGACTCGCTGCACGTTGCCGTGCATCTTGTCGTGCCATCGGGCGTGTTGTTCTGCTGGCCGTCGCCGTGTCGTCGCGCGTGCAGTGCGGGTGCATTCGCACCGCACTTCGCGCTGCCTCCGGCGCAGCCGTCCTACATGCAGGCGTCTTGCCTCGAACGCGCCCGGCCTGCGGCCGTGTCCGCGTTCGCCGGCGGGCTGGCTGCTCGCAGCACAGCGCCGCCGGGCCGCCGCTGCCCGGAGCGTCAGCGAGGGGCAAAGGCGGAAGGCAAGACAAAAGGACGCGGCACCGGGCCGCGTCGAAAGCCAGTCTGCACGTGGGGGTGGCGCAGCACGGAGCGGCTTCGCCGCCGTGCCGCGTGGGGCGCGAGGGTCGCGCCAATGCAGGCATGTCCGCGTGCTTCGCACGCCCGGACACGCCAGAACTTGCAGGAAGCGCAGCTATGACCGACCGCCGCGACGACGATTTCCGGGTGCGCCCCAGCGCCCCGAAGAACCGGGGCAAGGGCCAGGGCCAGAGCTTCGTTTCCAAGGTGCTCAAGCAGGCTGGCAAGGCCAGCGGCGGCAAGTCCTCGGTGCGCCGTCCGGCATCGGCGCGTGGCACCGGCCAGCGGCCCGGTTCGCGCCTGGGGCGCGGCCACACGGCGGCGCGCTTCGCAGGGGCGAAGCTCACGCCCATGTCGCGGCGCGCGACCATCAAGACGCTGCTGGTCAACCAGCGCCAGGCCAGCCCGCAGTCACTTGCCAAGCACCTACGCTATATCGAGCGCGACGGCGTGGGCCGCGATGGCGAACCGGGCCAAGCCTACGGGCCGCAGACCGATGCCGCCGACCTCGACGCCTTCAAGGAACGCTGCGCCGACGACCGGCACCATTTCCGCTTCATCCTCTCGCCCGAGGATGGCGCCGAGTTGGAAGACCTGCGCACCTACACACGGCACCTCATGGGCCGCATGGAAGCCGACCTGGGCACGGGCCTCGATTGGGTGGCCGTCAACCACTGGAACACCGACAACCCGCACACGCACATCGTCGCGCGCGGGCGCGACGACACCGGCAAAGACCTCATCATCGCGGGCGACTACATCGCCGATGGCTTCCGCCATCGCGCCGCCGAGCTGGCGACCGAATGGCTGGGGCCGCGCACCGAGCTGGAGATCCAGCAGACCTTGCAGCGCGAGGTGGAGCAGGAGCGGTGGACGAGCCTGGATCGCACCCTGCAACGGGAGGCCGGCGAGGACGGCCGGGTGCGGATCGAACGCTTCAACGAACCGCGGCTGCAACGCCAGCGCCTGCTGCTGATCGGCCGCCTGCAAAGCTTGCAGCGCCTGGGCCTGGCCGACGAAATGCAGTCCGGCACCTGGGCCGTCCATGCCGATGCGGAAAAGACCCTGCGCGCCCTGGGCGAGCGTGGCGACATCATCCGCACCATGCAGCGGGCTATGCGCGGCGAGCCGCGCGAGCTGGCGGTGTTCGAGCCGGGCCAGGATGCCGACGGAAGCGGCCGAACCATTCTCGGCCGCGTAGCCGCGAAAGGGCTGGCCGACGAGCTGCGCGACCGGGGCTATCTGGTCATCGACGGGGTGGACGGCAAAGCCCACTACGTCGCACTCAACGCCCGCGACGAGCTGGCGAACTATCCGACCGGCGCCGTGGTGGAGGTGAAGGGGTCGGCCGACGTGCGCGCGGCCGACCGCAACATCGCCTCGCTGGCGAGCGATGGCCTGTACCGCACCGATCACCACCTCGCCATCGCGCAAGGCCAGGCCGTGCCCGGCCGCGATCCGCAGGAAGTCGTCGCGGCCCACATCCGCCGGCTCGAAGCCCTGCGCCGGGCCGGCATCGTGGAGCGCGTGGCCGAGGGGCTATGGAAGGTGCCGGGCGACCTGGCCGAGCGCGGTCGCCAGTACGACGCGCAGCGCCTGGGCGGCGTGGCGGTGGAACTGAAATCGCACCTGCCCATCGAGCGGCAGGCCCGCGTGATCGGGGCCACCTGGCTCGACCAGCAGTTGATCGGCGGCGGCTCAGGCCTGGGCGACCTGGGCTTTGGCGGCGAGGCCAAACAGGCGATGCAGCAGCGCGCCGACTTCCTGGCCGAACAGGGGCTAGCCGAGCGGCGCGGGCAGCGCGTGATCCTGGCGCGCAACCTGCTGCGCACGCTACGCAACCGGGAACTGGCGCAGGCCGCCAAGGACATTGCCACCGAAACCGGCCTGGAGCATCGCCCGGTGGCCGACGGCCAGCGTGTAGCAGGCATCTACCGTCGCAGCGTCATGCTCGCCAGCGGTCGCTATGCGATGCTCGATGACGGCATGGGGTTCAGCCTAGTGCCATGGCGGCCAGTGATCGAGCAGCGGCTGGGGCAACAGCTTGCCGCGACGGTTCGCGGCGGCGGAGCTACATGGGAAGTCGGGAGACAGCGAGGTCAGTCCGTTAGCTGAACAAGTCCATGCCCAATGCTCGTCAACATAGTCCCTGGCCGATAGGAACTACACAACCAGGCCCTGTTCTTCCTTATCAACCTCGACTAGCTCCGGCATCCATTTTCCGCTGCTGTCGCTACCGGAACCGTGGCACGATCGCGGATGTCCTCGTGCAGGATGCGGCGCATTTCGACGATCGCCGGCGCGGTTCCCTGGACACTGTGCGCGGAATGGACGATTTTTTCGGATACGGCACCGTCCAGATGGGCGCTCCAGTAGGGCACCAGGCCGTCGTCGGATTTGGTCAGCGGAACCTCGGGATCTTGATGGCCGATGATCGAGTGGAAGCGTACGCACGGCGAAATTGACAGCCCGGCGGCGGCTTGGACGAATGGGTCGGAGCGGTCGAGGTTATCGATGCTGTTGGGTAGCCTGAGCTTATCCCCGCCAGCCTTTGCCGCCTCGCCATGGGCAAGATCGTCCAATACGTCGGCGAAGCCTTCCAGCAGGGTCAGTGGCAGGCGCACCAGGCGCTTGGCGAAACGCCCCAGGCGACCACCGGCAACCTCGGTGCCGCGGTGCGGGGCTGCAATGAAGATCGCGCGTTCCACTTGGGGAAGCGGCTCGAAGTGCATGAGCGGGCCGACCCGCTTGCGCAGTCGCTCCAGTCTGCCATCGTCGAATTCGCGTCCGGCCAGCAGCTCGTTCCACAGGGCGTCGCCCCCCGACGATGACACCATCAAGCGCGAGATCACGCCTCCCATGCTGTGACCTATCAGCACCATGTCACGGGAGGCGGCAGCGTTCCCCTGTGGATCGAAGTGCCGCAGCGCCCCGTCCAGCGTCTGACGAATCGCGTGGTGGTTCAGTGCGATCGGCATGTTGGTCGGGTAGTAGAACTGCCAGACCTGGAACTGGCGGCGAATCTCCTCGTCGCCCATCAGTTCGTTGGCCACGTTGACCCAGGCTTCCGGGCTGCTGGCCAGGCCGTGAATCATCAGGATGATGCGACGATCCGGGTCATAGGGCTGCATCAGGTACAGGTGCGGGCGTTCGATGCCCTGCTCACCTCCGAACAGGCTGCGCAGCGATTGCCGGTTGAAACCCGAGCGCGCCAGCCACAGTCCGTAGCTGGCGGTGAAGTTCGCCGCCAACGGCACATCCTGTCCATGCAGTTCGATTTTCGCGTCCCGGTATGGGTCGTGAACGGAAAGCGCGACCTCGCGAGTGGACAGCACTTGGGCGAGGTTTTCGCCAGAAAAGCGCAGCAACGCAGTGATTGCCGCTGTCGGCATTTCGCTCCACGCTTGGTCGGGCCGCTGATGCGGTTGCTCGGTTCCTGCGCCGCCAGAGTCCGCTGCCGCCGTCGTCACGGGATCAGGGGCCATCACTGCCACCAGTTCGGCACCGAAGCCATCGCGTCGAAACGTGCTGCGCAGCCCGGCGAACGACAGCGACGAAGCCGGCAGCAGTTCGTGCGGCAGGATTGCCCGCGCCCGACCGGGGGACACCACATCCGGCGGTTCGAGCGTCACCATCCACGGCCCATCCCTGAACATCATCTCCGCACTCGCCAGCGCCTTACCGCGATAACTGGCGAACACGAGCGATGCCGCCTCCTGCACCGCCAGGTTGTAGTAGTCGCGCACCTGAGTCTGGCGATCCTCAAAGGCGCGCGCGTCCGGCGAGCGCTCGCTGAAGAACAGGTAGGCATAGGCATGCCGAGCCACCTCCAGCCAGGCATTCAGGCGTTGATCGCCGGCATCGGGAGCGACCTGTTGCTCGGTATCCGGCAAGGTCTGCGCCTGCTGTAGCCACAACTCCGACAAGGCCGACAGGCGCTGCTCGCTGGTCAACCCCTGAACATCCGACACGGCATGGATGCACCCGGCGGCCTCCGGCTTCGCACAGGCACCATCGTCCAGACCGGCAACGCGGATCGTCTCCAGGGTGGCGGCGCTGAGCTTGCCGCTGGTCAGGATGTCGCCGCGCTTGAGCGTGATGTATTCGCCGGGCGTCATTGCGGCGACTTCCACCGCCGGGCGGAATTCGCGCAGAACCGCACAACCGCTCAGCAGCAGCGATGCCACCGCCAGAACCACCAGCTTTGCGTACCGGCTTTTCATCGCGCTACTTCGTCGCTGGCGATCCGGGCTTGCCTCGGATTTCGGCCTGCTCCGCGTACTCCCTGGATATCGCCTCCAGCCCCCCTATGGCGAAGTGGTACAGGTGGCTCGCAATCGTCTGAGAAGGCATCTGGAAGATCTCCTGCAACGGGCCGGGGAAACTGCGTCCACCGACCAGCAGCATCAGGCAGGGGGCGATCACGTTGAGCAGGCACCGGGTCAGGGCGGGGTCTTCCGGGGGTATCTGCGTGATCTCGCCGAGCATGTGCTTGAGGAGCGCCATCTTCGGCTGTGCTTCGTCCTGGAAAAGGATCTGCAGGTGCGAGGTCGGGGACAGCACTTCCCTGGCCAGGACACGCAACTGCCATGCTTGGGGTTCCTGAGTCGCGCGCTCGACCAACTGCTCGATCAGCACGCGCAACTTCGACGAGGGAGACAACCCGCTGCCGACGAGTTGCCGCAGGGCGGCCATGTCCAGCAGCCGGCCATGAGACGCCGCCAGCACGGCTTGATACAGACCACTGCGGTTGCCGAAGTGGTAGTTGATCGACGCCAAATCCACCTGGGCCTGGGCAGCGATGGCCTTTGAGGAGGTCTCGGCATACCCCGTGGTGGCGAACAGCTCGCCCGCCGCCTCAAGTATCCGGGTTCGGGTGGCCTCGCCATCCGAGCGAAGTCCGCGTGCAGGTTTGTTCATTCCTCGATTGTCCAGAGCAGCAGGTACGGCTTGCATTCTCGCCTAGACTAAAACTAAAATCAATTTAGTGTTATCGTAGCGCACCGCATCGTTCTGCCTCCATTCCGACTTCCTGGATCGTTTGACATGAAGAAGCCCCTCATTGCCCTTGGTCTCCTTGTAGTGCTGGCGCTCGGCGCATGGGCCTGGATGCATCAGCGGGATAAAGACCACGACGGTGCGCTGGTGCTGTACGGCAACGTGGACATCCGGCAGGTGTCGCTGGCTTTCGATGGCAGTGGCCGCGTGGCCGAATTGAAGGTCGATGAAGGCGATGCGGTGAAGGCGGGTCAACTGTTGGCCACGCTGGACACGCAAACGCTGGCCTTGCAGGCCGAACAGGCGCAGGCGCAGATCGGCGTGCAGCAGCAGAATCTGTTGCGCCTGAAGAACGGCTCGCGCCCCGAAGAACTGGCGCAGGCGAGAAGTAGCTACGCCGCTGCACAGGCCGATGCCGAGCGTGCGCGCAAGGACTTGGCGCGATTGCAGGGGATTGCCGCCAATACCGACAACCGTGGGGTCAGCGCACAGGAATTGGATCGCGCCCGTGCCGCCGTGCAGGTCGCCGACGCGCAGGCGGCGCAACAGCGCGACGCGCTGCGCCTGACAGAAATCGGCCCGCGCAAGGAAGACATCGCCGCCGCCGAGGCGCAACTGAAGTCCTCCGAGGCGCAATTGGCACTGTTGCAGCATCAGGTTTCTCAGGGCCAGTTGATCGCGCCATCCGATGCCGTGGTGCGCTCGCGCCTGCTGGAACCGGGTGACATGGCCACCCCGCAGAAGCCGGTGTACGCATTGGCGATCACCCGTCCGAAGTGGGTGCGCGTGTATGTGAATGAACCGGATTTGGGCAAGGTCAAGCCCGGCCAGTCCGCGCGCGTCACCACCGACAGCGCACCGGACAGGCCCATCACCGGCAAGGTCGGCTATATCTCCTCGGTCGCCGAGTTCACCCCGAAAGCGGTACAGACCGAGGAACTGCGCACCAGCCTGGTCTATGAGGTGCGGGTGGTCGTCGAGGACAACGACGATGCGCTGCGCCTGGGCCAGCCTGCCACTGTCGTATTGGGCGGCGACACGCAATGAGCCGAGCCGAGCCAGCCGGCGCCAGCGTCGTCGCCGACAGCCTGCGCAAGACCTTCGAGGCGCCGGGCGGCGGGCCGCTGCACGCGGTCGATGGCGTGTCGCTACAGGTGCGCCAAGGCGAGCTGACAGCATTGGTTGGCCCGGATGGCGCCGGCAAGACCACGTTGCTGCGAATGATGGCCGGCCTGTTGAAGCCCGACGCCGGCAGCCTGCGGGTGCTCGGGATCGACGTGGCGCAAGACCCGCAGGCGGTACAGGATCGCATCAGCTACATGCCGCAGCGCTTCGGCCTGTACGAAGACCTGAGCGTGCAGGAGAACCTCGACCTCTACGCCGACCTGCATGGCGTGCCGCAGCAGCAGCGCCGCGAACGCTTCGCCCGACTGCTGGACATGACCGACCTGGCGCGCTTCACCGACCGGCCCGCCGGCAAGCTCTCCGGCGGCATGAAGCAGAAGCTCGGCCTGGCCTGCACCCTGGTGCGTTCGCCTGACTTGCTGCTGCTGGACGAACCCAGCGTCGGCGTCGATCCGCTGTCGCGGCGCGAACTGTGGAAGATCGTGCAGCAACTGGTCGAGGACGAACAGCTCAGCGTGATCGTCAGCACCGCCTACATGGACGAGGCCGAGCGCTGCGCGCAAGTGTTCGTGATGAACCTGGGCAAAGTATTGGCCGAAGGCACGCCGCAGACGCTGGCCGAACGCGCACGCGGGCTGGCCTTCGTTGCGCCGCCGGCCGCAGGCACGCCAGCCCGCGACTTGCAGGCCAGGCTGATCGACGCCAGCGAGTTGATTGTCGATGCCGTTCCCAGCGGCGGCGCAGTGCGTTTCATCCGCCAGCCGAATGCGGACGAAGCAAAGATCGCCGCGTTGCTCGATGGTTCGCCCCCGCAATCGCGCACGGAAGAACTGGAAGACGCCTTCATGATGTTGTTGCGCCAGCATCAGGACGGCGACGAAGCGGCTTCGCCACAAGCCACGACACCGCAGGAAGCGAACGTCGATGCGCCGCGCGATGACGGAAAACCCGTGATCGTGGTGCGCGACCTGGTGCGCAAGTTCGGCGATTTCACCGCCGTGGCCAGCACCTCGTTCGAGGTCGCACGCGGAGAAATCTTCGGCCTGCTCGGCCCCAACGGGGCCGGCAAGACCACGACCTTCCGCATGTTGTGCGGCCTGCTGCCGGCGACCAGCGGCTATCTGGAAGTGGCCGGCCTGAACTTGCGCCATGCCCGCGCCAAGGCACGCGCGCGCATCGGCTACGTGTCGCAGAAGTTCGCGCTGTACGGCAACCTGAGCGTGCGCGAGAACCTGGAGTTCTTCGGCGGCGCCTACGGCCTGCGCGGCAAGGCCCGAGACGCGCGGGTGGACGCGATCATCGAGCAGTTCGCGCTGGAACCGAAGGCGCTCAGCGGCCAGTTGCCCGGCGGCTACAAGCAGCGCCTAGCGATGGCCGCCGGCCTGCTGCACCAACCGGAGATCCTGTTCCTCGATGAGCCGACCAGCGGCATCGACCCGCTGGCGCGGCGCGCGTTCTGGCGCACCATCACCGCCCTGGCGCAGGGCGGCACCACCATCATCATCACCACCCACTTCATGGAGGAGGCCGAATACTGCGACCGCATCGCGATCCAAGATGCCGGCAGGATGCTGGCGCTGGGCACGCCGATACAGGTGCGCGAGCAAGCCGGCGACGCCGGCGGCGACATGAACAGCGCGTTCATCGCCATCGTCGAGCAAGGCCGAGCGAAGGCGGCCGAAGGAGTGGCGGCGTGAGCACGCACGACACACAAAGCGGGTTTCTGCGCCGCTTCACCGCCCTGCTGCGCAAGGAAGTGCGGCAGATGCTGCGAGACAAGAGCAACCTTGCGGTCGGCCTGCTGTTGCCGGTCGCGCTGATCCTGCTGTTTGGCTATGGCCTGTCATTCGACGTGAAGAACGCGCCGGTCGCGGTGGTGCTGGAAGACCGCTCGCCGACCGCGCGCGAACTGGTCGATGGCCTGCAAGGCTCGCCGTATATCGCGCCGTTGTTTGCTGCCGACATGGCCGAGGCCGAGCGCTTGATGATGGCCGGCACGGTGGATGGCATCGTCCGAGTGCCGATGGATTTCTCGCGCCGCTTGAACGCCGGCGATGCGCGCATCCAGTTGCTGCTCAACGGCGTGGATTCCAGCTCGGCGCAGACCATCGAAGGCTATGTGAGCGGCGCGATAGGTTCATGGGCGCAGCAACAGGCGGATCGCGCCGGCAACAAGCCCGCCGGCATCGGCAACGTCGAGGTCGTGCAGCGGATGTGGTTCAACGAGGCCGGCGAAAGCCGCTGGTTCCTGATCCCCGGCCTGATCGTGCTGGTGCTGACCCTGATCGGCGGCTTCCTGACCTCGCTGCTGATCGCGCGCGAATGGGAGCGCGGCACGCTGGAATCGCTGTTCGTCACCCCGGTGCGGCCGATGGAGATCGTGCTGTCGAAGATCGCGCCGTACATGGTGGTCGGAGTGATCGACTTGGGTCTGTGCCTGCTGGCCGCGCACTTCCTGTTTCACGTGCCGATGCGCGGCTCGCTGGTCGTCATCGTCATCGCTGGCCTGCTGTACCTGATGGTGTCGCTGCTGCTCGGGCTGTGGATCTCCGGGGTCACCCGCAACCAGTTCCAGGCCAGCCAGATGGCACTGCTGGCCAGCTTCATGCCGGCGATGATGCTCTCCGGCTTCGTGTTCGACCTGCGCAACGTGCCGGTGGTGATCCAGGTCATCAGCCAACTGCTGCCGGCCACGCACTTCATGGCGTTGATCAAGACCCTGTTCATGGCCGGCAACAACTGGCCGGTGATCTTCCTGAATTGCGGCATTCTCGCGCTGTATGCGTTGGTGTTGATGTTCGCCACGCAGCGCACGTTGCGCAAGACCTTGAGGTGACTGCGATGCATGCCTTTTTCGCCACCCTGGCCCAGATCGGCGCGCTGATCCGCAAGGAAATCCTCGCCTTGGTCAAAGACCCCGCCAACCGCGCCATGCTGTTTGCTCCAGCACTGATGCAGGCGCTGCTGTTCGGCTATGGCGCCACCTACGACCTCACCAACGTGCCCTACGCGGTGCTTGACCAGAGCCGTGGCCAAGCGTCGGCTGAATTACTGGCACGGCTGGACGGAACCGGCGTGTTCCACCGCGCCGCCACCCTGACCAACTCCTCGCAGATCGCAGGAATGATCGACGGTAACGATGCGCTGATGGTGCTGAGCATTCCCGCCGATTTCCAGCAGCGCCTGAATGCCGGCCAGAGCGCGCCGCTGCAGGTGATCTTGGACGGGCGCAATTCCTCCACCGCCGGTTCGGCGTCTGCTTACGTCGGCTCTATCGTCGCCAGCTACAACGCTTCGCTGGGCGGCGGTGCAGCCGGTATCGCGATCGAGCGCCGCGCCTGGTTCAACCCCAACTTGGAATCGCGCTGGAACATGATGCCGGGGCTGATCGGCGCACTGAGCATGTTGCAGACCTTGCTGATCGCGGCGCTGTCGGTGGCGCGCGAACGCGAGCAAGGCACCTTCGACCAGTTGCTGGTCACGCCATTGACGCCGTTCCAGATCCTGATCGGCAAGGCGATCCCGGCGATTCTGGTCGGCCTGCTGCAATCGACCATCATCTTCCTGGTCATCCTGTTCTGGTTCCAGATCCCGATGAACGGCTCGGTGTGGCTGCTGTACGCAGGGCTGCTCACCTTCAACATCGCCGCGGTCGGCGTCGGCCTGTCGGTGTCGGCGGTGTCTCTGAGCATGCAGCAGGCGATGCTCTACACCTTCCTGCTCATCATGCCGCTGATGCTGCTCTCCGGCTTGCTGACGCCGGTGAAGAACATGCCGGAAATCCTGCAGGTCGCCACCTACGCCAACCCGCTGCGCTTCGGCATGAGCATCGTGCGCCGGGTGTATCTGGAAGGCGCCGGTTTCCTCGACATCTGGCGCGATTTCATTCCCTTGCTGGTGATGGGCGCCATATCGCTGCCGCTGGCGGCGTGGCTGTTCCGCAATCGCCTTTCCTGATCGAGTATCGTCATGCACGCACCGCGCTGTTCCAATCGTCTCGTCCCCCGCCTGCTCGCCGGTGCGCTTGCCGCCGCACTCGCCGGTTGCGCCGTTGGCCCGGATTTCGTCAAGCCCACGCCCGCCGCACCGGACGATTGGACGAGTTGGCGCAGCGGTGATGCGTCGCTACGCATTCCGACCGAAGCCACTCAGGCATTGCCGGCCCAGTGGTGGCTGGCATTCAACGACGCAACCCTCGATGCGTTGCAGCAGCGCGCTTTCGATGCCAGCCCCGACCTGCGCACCGCCGCGCTGCGCTTCGCCCAGGCGCGCGCGCAGCGCAACACGGTGGCCGCGCAGCGCGGGCCGGAAATCAACGCCAGCGGCAGCGCCACCCGCCAGCGCCAGAGCCAGAGCGGTGCCGGCACGCGCATGATCGGCATCATGGGGGCCGACCCCAGCCTCACCGAGTTGCTGGCCGAACCGTTCACGCTGTACCAGGCCGGCTTCGACGCCTCGTGGGAGCTGGATTTGTGGGGCCGCGTGCGCCGATCCGTGGAAGCCGCCGATGCCGATGTCGGCCACCAGGCTGCGCTGCTCGATCTGGCCCGCCTTGGCCTGACCAGCGACGTGGCGCGCAATTACTTCGAGCTGCGCACCGCCCAGCGGCAGATCCGCTTGATGCGCGAGGACATCGCCGCACTGGAAGACCGCGCCGCGCTGCTGCAAGCGCGCGTAGAAGGCGGCGTGCTCGACCACACCGACCTGCAACGCCAGCGCGCCGAACTGGCCGCATTGAAAGCGCAACTGCCGCCGCTGCTGGCACAGGAAGCCGCCAGCGCCAATCAGATCGCACTGCTGCTGGGCGAACGCCCGGGCGCGCTGCGGGCCGAACTCGCACCGCGCGAAGCCGACGCCGGGACTTCGTTGCCCGATCTTGCCCTCGGCTTGCCATCGGAAGTTGCGCTGCGCCGCCCCGACATCCGCGCCGCCGAAGCGCGCCTGCACAGCGCCACCGCCAGCATCGGCATCGCCAGGGCCGACCTGTACCCCAGCATCCGGCTTGGTGCGACGTTCGGTTACGAGTCCTACCTGAGCGGCGAATTTTCTGACTGGGGCAGCCGCACCTGGTCGGTTGGCCCCAGCCTCGGCCTGCCGATCTTCGACCATGGCCGACGCAAGGCCACCGTGCAACTGCGCGAACTGCAACAGCAAGAAGCCGCCATCAACTACCAACAGACCGTGCTGAAAGCTTGGCAGGAAATCGACGATTCGCTGTCCGCCTACAGCGCCGAGCAGCGTCAGGCGCGCGAACTGCAAACCCGCAGCGATGCGGCTGGCGATGCCTATCAGCTTGCACAGGCGCGCTACGACGGTGGCGTCACCGATTTCACTGCCGTACTCGACGCCCAGCGCAGCTATCTACAAGCCCGCCGTGACCTGGCGGCCAGCGAGGGACGTTTGAGTACGCGCTACGTCACCGTCAACAAGGCCATCGGCAACGTGCCGTTGGACACGGAGAACGCGGCAGGAAAAGGGATGGAGTGAGGAGAGAACCATGCGGAAAAATGGCCCTGAGCTGGAAGCAGACATGTCGAAGACCCCTGCCGTGGCAAGGCGCACTGCGCTGGTGGTAGGACTTGGCATCAGTGGCATCGCGTGCGCGATTGCGCTGCACCGTGCGGGGTGGCTTCCCGTCGTTGTCGAACGTGCGCCAGCCCGCCGCCGGGGCGGCTACTTCATTGCCGTGATGGGTGTGGGGCGATCGGCTGCCGCCGATCTAGGAGTCGGAGACCGCTTGGTCGATCACAGGGCCGAAAGCATGACCTATGTCATCGATCGGCAAGGGAATCGATCTCCGGGCCTGAGTTTCGCCGACATACCGATCAATCCCTACCTCACCATGCGGGGTGATGTCGAAGACGCAGTTTGGAAGACATTGCAAGAGGTCGCGCCCGACACGGAAATCCACTTCTCGACCACTCCGACCGCGATCGAGCAAAATGGGGATTGTGTCGAGGTGACGCTTGAAGGGCCGCAGGGCGTGAGCCGCCGCTGGTTCGACCTTGTGATCGGTGCCGATGGCATCCGCTCCACGGTGCGCCGTCTTGCATTCCCTCCTGCGCTTGGCGGCTTGCAGCGTCTTGGCACCATGATCTGCGCCTATGCGCTTCAGGAGGATCTACCCACGCTGCCAAGCGGGGTCGGAGGGCAGATCATCGAGCCTGGTCGTTCGTTCACCGTCTTTCCCTTCGATGATCGGCGATCGACGGTACTGTTCTCCTGGTATGCGGCCGATCCTGATGCCGAGCGTAAAGGGAAGGCCGCCGAACAAATCCGCAAGGCATTCGGGCCAGAGCCTCTCGGCCCTATCCTGGAAGCTGCATTGGGGCAACTGGAGACGAGCGAGGCGGCCCTGTTCGACATCGCCGAGCAGGTTCGCCTTTCCACTTGGTATCAGGGGCGCGTGGTGCTGGTCGGTGATTCGGCCTGGTGCCCATCACTTTACTCGGGCATGGGCGCGTCGAGCGGCCTGGCCGGCGCCAATGTGCTGGGCAAGCGTCTCGAAGAACATGGCGACGACATCGCAGCCGCCCTCGCCGACTGGGAAGCCACGATGCGGCCACGGATAGCGGAGTTCCAGAAGTCGGCCGGAACCGGCATTGGCGTCTTCACCCCCGCCAGCGACAAGGCAATCCGCATCCGCAAGCGTGCGATGTCACTTTTGACCAATCCCATAGTGCGCTGGGTGTTCTCGCACGTGGGCAAATTTCTGCCCGTCATGCAGCAACGGGAACGTCCGATTTTCTGAGTGTTCACTGCCGTCAGGTTGTGGGGGGTAGAGCTTCCAATCCAAGCGTCTGATCCAGATGGCATCAGGCTAAGACAGACTTCATCAGGGGGCAGCAGAGTTATGGAGATCCGACACCTGCGCTGCTTTCTTGCGGTAGCTGAAGAACTGCGCTTTGCGCGGGCAGCGGAACGACTGCACATGGAGCAATCGCCATTGTCGCGGGCGATCAAGGAGTTGGAAGAAGACTTGGGTGTGGCGCTGTTCGTCCGCACCACGCGCACCACTCGACTGACCCGCGCTGGCACGCTGTTCTTGGAACACGTGCGCCGCGTGTTCACGGCCTTGGAACAAGCACGCGACAGTGTAAAAGCGGCGGCAAACGGTTTTCATGGCCAATTGCGCGTGGCCTTGTCGGACGGCATTACGCCCTCGCGCTTGCCGGCCGTGCTGGCGCTATGCCGGCAGGAGGAGCCGGAAGTCGAAATACGGTTCTTCGAGGTGCCGCTGTCGCAGCAGATCAAGGGCCTGCATGACGACCTGTACGACGTGGGGTTCACGCAGTCCGATGAAGTGGGTGATGGCATCACCGCCATACCTGTCTGGAGCGACCCGATCATGGTGGCGGTGCCCGCACGGCATCCGCTGCTAGCCCACAAGCGCATTCCGCTGGATGAACTGCTGCGCTATCCGCTCGTCCTGTGTGATCCGCAAGTGTGTGAAGGCCCCGCCAAGCACGTCGATCGGATACTGCGCCGGGTGGACATGGAGCCATTGGTCGCAGAACGAGTCGCTTCGTGTGATTTGATGATGGCGCTGGTATCGGCCGGCTTCGCGCTTGGTCTGGCAGGTGCCGCGCGTATTGCCGCCAGCCATGAACCGGGCGTAGTCGCCCGGCCGCTGGCGCTGCGCGTGCCACCGCTAACGACCTACCTACTGCACGCCGCAGGCGAGCCGTCCGAGGAGCTTGCGCGGTTCATTGAGCGCGTGCAGGCCGTCGAATCACCGGAACCCCCAAGGCCCAAGCCGGGCCATCATTCCGATTCCCTGGAGGAACCTGCGCCATGAAGAAGATCGTCCCATTCTTGCTGGTGGCCGCGTTGACTGCCTGCGGCCAGTCCGAAACGCCTCAGAAGGCCAACACTTCGGAAGCGAATATCCCAACGGTGGAAGAACTGGCGGCCAATCCCGAACGGCTCAAGGAACTGCGCCAGCAATGCAAGACCGACCGCCCGAAGCTCGGCGACGTGCTGTGCAATCGGGTGGCCGAAGCCACGCGCAAGCGGTTCTATGGCGACGGCGAAACGCCGTACACGCCGCCGAAAGAACCGCCCAAGTTCTGATCGTTGGCGGTTCGCCGCATCGTCTTCATTTTTTGATCGACACGCCGCAATGCGCCTGCGCTTGCGGCGTTTTTCTTTGGCTGGCTGTCGCACTCATTCTGTCTTTTTGCTCGACCTTTCTGCTGAAAACGGTCTTTGACCGGCACTGACCCGGCACCGAACCTGACGCCTGCGGCACGCCCTTGTGTCGCTTCTTCCATGAGGAATCAGCGCAGGAGAAATCGGAGGCCAGGTCATGCAAGGGACGAACGTGCTGTTCGGTCAGATCGCCGTGGTATTCGGCATCGTGATCGCCGGAGTGTGGGGCGCCACACAATGGACAGCCGCGGCCCTTGGCTATCAAGTACGCCTTGGCTCGCCCTGGTTCGACTTCCTTGGCACTTCGATTTATCACCCGTGGAAGCTGTTTGAGTGGTGGTTCTTCTTCGGCGCCTATGCGCCGGAAGTCTTCGACACCGGCGGCGCCATTGCCGGCGCCAGCGGCATGGTCGCCGTGGTCGTCGCCATCGCCATGTCGGTCTGGCGCTCGCGCCAAGCGCGCCTGGTCACGACCTACGGCTCTGCGCGCTGGGCGAACGCTCAGGACATTCGCAAAGCCGGCCTCACACAGCCGGCCGGCGTGTTCCTCGGCCAGCACGACCGCCAGTACCTGCGGCACGAAGGGCCGGAACACGTCCTGACCTTCGCGCCCACCCGCTCGGGCAAAGGCGTGGGCTTGGTGGTGCCAACGCTGCTGTCTTGGCCGGCGTCGGCCGTCATCCACGACATCAAGGGCGAGAACTGGCAGATCACCGCCGGCTGGCGCTCGCGCTTCTCGCATTGCCTGCTGTTCAACCCGACCGATGCGAAGTCGGCCGCCTACAACCCGCTGCTGGAGGTGCGACGCGGCGCGCATGAAGTGCGCGACGTTCAGAACATTGCCGACATTTTGGTTGATCCCGAAGGCGCGCTGGAGAAGCGCAACCATTGGGAGAAGACCTCGCACGCGCTGCTGGTCGGGGCCATCCTGCATGTGCTCTACGCGGGCGAGGACAAGACGCTGCGCGGCGTCGCCAACTTTCTGTCCGATCCGGCCAGCCCGTTCGAGCTGACCTTGCACCGGATGATGACCACGCCCCACCTGGGCGATGGGCCGCATCCTGTCGTCGCTTCCGCTGCGCGCGAAGTGCTCAACAAGTCGGATAACGAGCGTTCCGGCGTGTTGAGCACCGCCATGTCGTTCCTCGGCCTGTACCGCGACCCCACGGTGGCCGAAGTCACGTCGCGCTGCGACTGGCGCATTGCCGACCTGATCGCGGCAGAGCATCCGGTGTCGCTGTACCTGGTGGTGCCGCCTTCGGACATATCGCGCACGAAGCCGCTCATCCGCCTGATCCTCAACCAGATCGGCCGGCGCCTCACCGAATCGCTCGATGGCTCCGACGGCATCGAGCGCCGCCACAAGCTGCTGCTGATGCTCGACGAGTTCCCGGCGCTGGGACGACTCGACTTTTTTGAGACGGCCTTGGCCTTCATGGCGGGCTACGGCATCCGCAGCTTCCTCATCGCGCAGTCGCTCAACCAGATCGACAAAGCCTACGGCCAGAACCATTCGATTCTGGACAACTGCCACGTCCGCGTGACGTTTGCGACGAACGACGAACGCACGGCCAAACGCATTTCCGAGACGCTGGGCACGGCCACCGAACTGCGCGCTCAGCGCAACTACGCAGGCCATCGGCTCGCGCCGTGGCTGGGCCACCTGATGGTGTCGCGGCAGGAGACGGCCCGCCCGCTGCTGACGCCGGGCGAAGTCATGCAGCTTCCGCCGGACGAAGCCGTGGTGATGGTGTCCAGCGTGGCGCCGATCAAGGCGAAGAAGTTGCGCTACTACGCGGACGCCAATTTCAAGCGCCGCGTGCTGCCGCCGCCCGCGCTTGCGGATGCGCAATACGCCGACGTGCCGCCGCTGCGCCCGGACGACTGGAGCGGGCTGGCCATTCCGCCAACGCCCGCCGCACCGGCCGCCGCATCCGCTAACGGCCTGGAGAGCTTGGCCGCCGACGACGGCGGCCCGCGCCGCCAGCCCGAGCTTTCGGAAGCCGTCGCCTACGCCCCCGAGCTGGCCGCGCCTGCGGCCGACCTCGCGCTGCTCGACGACGACGACCTGCCGCTTCCCCTTCCTCGCCAGCTTGATCCGGCCATGCAGCGCACGGCCCGGCTGGCTTCCCTCGACCCCAACGACGGAATCGAGCTATGAGCCACTACCGCCTCAACCTGTTCATCCAGCCGGAGCACGCCAAGCGCCTGGACGAGCTGGCCGCCAAGAAAGGCGTATCCAAGTCCAGCATCGTCGCCGCTGCTTTGGCGTCCTGGCTGTCGCCGGACGCAGCAGACCAGCGCGAGGCGGCAGTCGCCAAGCGGCTGGATCGCCTGTCGCGCCAAGCCGAGCGCATGGAGCGCGACCAGAACATCCAGATCGAGACGCTGGCGCTGTTCATTCGCTACTACCTCACGGTCAGCACACCAGTTCCCGAGGCGCACCAAGAGGCTGCCCGCGCCCAGGGCAAGGCGCGCTTCGAGCAGTTCGTTGAACAGTTGGGCCGCCACCTGCTGCGCGGGCGCAGCCTGGTGCGTGACGTGGTGGAGGAACTGCACCCCGATCCGATGCGAATGGAGGACGCGGCGGCAGCCGCGCAAGCGCAGGAGCGTGCGTCATGAGCGCCGCTCCGCAGTCCATGAGCGCCACGTCGCTCGACCGCCGCATCCAGATGCTGCGCACGGCGATGGGGCCGCTGATCGCCACCGCGCTCGAAGACCCGGACGTGATGGAAATCATGCTCAACCCCGATCGCACCCTGTGGGTGGATCGGCTGTCGTCGGGCCGCGCGCCGATGGGCGTGGAGATGCCCGAGGCCGATGGCGAGCGGATCATCCGCCTGGTCGCCGCCCACGTCGGCGCGGAGGTGCATCGCGGCCAGCCGCTGCTGTCGGCGGAACTGCCCGAAACCGGCGAACGCTTCGAGGGCATCTTGCCGCCGGCTGCGCCGGGGCCGGCCTTCGCATTGCGCAAGCGGGCCATCGGTGTGATCCCGCTGGAGCGGTACGTCATCGACGGGATGATGACCAGCGTCCAAGCGGGCTTTCTCGTTCGCGCCGTGCGCGAGCGGCAGAACGTCTTGATCGCCGGTGCCACCAGCAGCGGCAAAACTACACTCGCCAATGCGCTGCTGGCCGAGATCGCCGCCACTGGCGACCGCGTGCTGGTGCTCGAAGACACGGTGGAGCTGCAATGCGCGGCCCGCGACCACGTACCGCTGCGCACGCGCGCAGGTGTGGTGTCCATGACGGAGCTGGTGCGTTCGTCCATGCGCCTGCGCCCGGATCGTGTCGTCGTCGGCGAGGTGCGCGGCGCCGAGGCGCTGGATCTCATCAAGGTGTGGGGCACGGGCCACCCCGGCGGCATCGCAACGATCCACGCCGGCTCCGCGCTCGGCGCACTGCTGCGCCTGGAGCAATTGATTCTCGAAGTGGCGGTGAACCCGCCCCGTGCGCTGATCGCCGAGGCGGTCAACGTGGTGATCCACATCGCCGGGCGCGGACGCAAGCGCCGCATCGAGAGCATCGCGCGCGTCGTCGGCTTCGACGGCGTGGGCTACCAACTGGCGGACGCGCTGGAAACGCCGTTTCCCGAGCTGCCGCCGATCCCCGATGCCGCACCCGCTGCGGCGACTTTCCCATCCCCTGACTCACTTGGAGAACTGCCATGACGCAGACGACCGTTCCTGCTTTCCGTGTTTCCGTAAATCCGCCTTCGCACCTGTTCAACCTGGCGCGGTTGCGCAGCCTGGCCCGCCCTGCGGAGCAAGGGCTGCTGCTGGCCGCGCTGCTGCTGTTCCTGGCCGGAACCGCACAGGCTGCCGGTTCCTCGATGCCGTGGGAAGGCCCGCTGCAATCCATTCTCGAATCCATCCAGGGGCCGGTGGCGCGCATCGTCGCGGTCATCATCATCATCGCCACGGGCCTCGCGCTCGCCTTCGGCGATACGTCGGGCGGCTTCCGCAAGCTGATCCAGATCGTGTTCGGTCTGTCCATCGCGTTCGCAGCTTCGAGCTTCTTCCTGTCGTTCTTCAGCTTCTCCGGCGGGGCTGTCGTATGAGTGCCCCCGACACCTTCGCGGACGGCTTCGAGGTGCCGCTGCATCGGTCGCTCACGGAGCCGATCCTGCTTGGCGGTGCGCCGCGCACCGTGGCGATTGCCAACGGCACGCTGGCCGCCGCTGTCGGGCTGGGCCTGCAACTGTGGATTCCGGGTGTGGTGCTCTGGATCGTCGGCCATTCGCTGGCGGTGTGGGGAGCGCGCGTCGATCCGCAGTTCATGGCCGTGTTCGCCCGGCACATCAAGCACCGCCCGCTGCTGGACGTGTGAGGGGACGCCGCCATGCTGAACCTTGCCGAATACCGCCAGCGCCCGGCCTTGCTCGCCGACTGGCTGCCGTGGGCTGGATTGGTTGCGCCGGGCGTCGTCTTGAACAAGGACGGCAGTTTCCAGCGCACGGCCCGGTTTCGCCGGCCTGACCTCGACAGCGCGACGCAAGGCGAGCTGATTGCCACGTCAGCGCGATTGAACAACGCATTGCGCCGCATGGGTTCGGGCTGGGCGCTGTTCATCGAAGCCGAGCGCCGGCTTGCCGCCGACTATCCGCACTCGGAGTTCCCCGAGCCGCTGTCGTGGCTCGTGGAGGAAGAACGCCGGGCCACGTTCGAGGAATCGGGCAGCCACTTCGAGAGCGGCTATCACCTGACGCTGGTGTACCTGCCGCCCGAAGAATCCCGTGCCCGTGCAGCCAAGATGCTCTACGAGAACACGCCGACGAATGGCGTGGACTGGCGCGAGCGGCTGCAAGCCTTCGTCGCGGAGACGGATCGCGTCTTTGACCTGCTCGATGGCGTGATGCCGGAAATCGCCTGGCTCGATGACAGCCAGACGTTGACCTACCTGCACGCCACCATCTCGACGCGACGCTACCGCGTCGGCGTGCCCGAAGTGCCGTTCCACCTCGATGCGTTGCTGACCGATTCCGCCCTGGTCGGCGGGCTGGCGCCCATGCTGGGCGACCAGCACCTGCGCGTGGTGTCGGTGCGGGGCTTCCCGACCTCGACCTGGCCGGGGATTCTGGATGACCTCAACCGCCTCGGCTTTGCCTACCGCTGGAGCACGCGCTTTCTCTGCCTGGACAAAGCCGAGGCGGAACGGGAGTTGGGACGCCTGCGCCGCCAGTGGTTCGCCAAGCGCAAGAACGTCATCGCGCTCCTGCGCGAAACGATCTTCCAGCAAGAAAGCCCGCTGGTCGATACCGACGCCAGCAACAAGGCGGCCGACGCCGACGCAGCCTTGCAGGAGCTGGGCAGCGATCAAGTTGCCTTCGGCTACTTCACCGCCACGGTGACGGTGCTCGATGCCGACCCGGCCGTGGCCGACGAGAAGCTGCGCATGGTGGAGCGTGTCATTCAAGGACGCGGCTTCATCACCATCCCGGAAACGCTCAACGCCGTGGATGCGTGGCTGTCGTCCATTCCGGGCAACGCCTACGCCAACGTGCGTCAGCCCATCGTCTCGACGCTGAACCTGGCGCACATGATGCCCCTGTCGGCGGTATGGGCCGGGCCGGAGAAGAACGACCACCTCGACGGCCCTCCGCTGATCGTTACTCGCACCGATGGCGCGACGCCGTTCCGGCTGGTCACGCACATCGGCGACGTGGGCCACACGCTGGTCGCGGGGCCGACCGGCATGGGCAAGTCGGTTTTTCTCGCCACGCTGGCAATGCAGTTCCGCCGCTATCGCGGCTCGCGCATCTTCGCGTTCGACATGGGCCGCTCGATGCGCGCCACGGTTCTCGGGTTGGGCGGCGAGCACTACGACCTCGGGACGGATGGCGAAATCGCCTTCCAGCCATTGGCACGCATCGACCGCGAAGGCTACCGCACCTGGGCGGCCGAATGGATCGAAGGCCGCTTGCTGCATGAGGGCGTGGCGGTCGGCCCCGACGAGAAGGCGGCTATCTGGTCGGCGTTGGGAAGCCTCGCCGGTGCGCCGTTGGAGCAGCGCACGATGACGGGGCTTTCCGTGCTGCTGCAATCGAACACGCTGCGGCAGGCGCTGTCGCCCTATGTGCTCGGCGGTGCCCACGGCAAGCTGCTGGACGCCGACCATGACCGGCTCGGCATGGCCAACGTGCAGTGCTTCGAGATGGAGGAGCTGATGCACAGCAAGGCCGCCGTCATGGCCGTGCTGCATTACCTCTTTGCGCGCTTCGATGAACGCTTCGACGGTGCGCCCACGCTGCTGATCCTAGATGAAGCGTGGCTGTTCCTCGATGACCCGGTGTTTGCCGCGCGTATCCGGCAATGGCTCAAGACGCTCAGGAAAAAGAACGTCAGCGTCATCTTCTCCACGCAGAGCCTCGCGGACGTCAAGGAATCGAGCATCGCGCCCGCGATCATCGAGAGCTGCGCGAGCCGCATTTTCCTCGCCAACCCGCAGGCGACCGAGCCGCAGATTCGCACGATCTACGAGGGCTTCGGCCTCAACAGGCGGCAGATCGAAATCGTCGCCACCGCGCAGCCCAAGCGCGACTACTACTACCAATCCCGCCTCGGCAACCGCCTGTTCGACCTCGACCTGGGGCCGGCGACGCTGGCGTTCGCGGGTGCTTCCACGCCGCAGGATCAGCGCGACATAGACCGCGTGCTGCTGGACGCCGGCGTGCCCGGCTTCGCGGGCGCCTGGCTGCGCCATCGCGGCCTCGATTGGGCGGCCGAGCTGCTGCCCTCGTTCCCCGGCCTTGCGCCGGGTTCCCTCGCTGACCAACCCCTGGAGAACCTGCCATGAAGAAGCGTCTTATCGCCGCCGCCATCGCGGCCATGCTTTGCACCGCCACCGCCCATGCGCAATGGGTCGTAGTCGATCCCACCAACCTCGTGCAGAACACGCTGACCGCGATCCGCACGCTGGAGCAGATCAACAACCAGATCCAGCAGCTCCAGAACGAAGCGCAGATGCTGATGAACCAAGCGCGCAACCTCGCCAGCCTGCCGTCCAGCGTGGCGAACCAGTTGCGCGCCAATCTGGCGACGACCGAGCGACTGATCGCCCAGGCTCGCGGCTTGGCCTACGACGTGACGAATCTGGATCGGGAGTTCGCGCGCCTGTATCCCGAGCAGTACGCCGCCACCGTCAGCGGCGACCAGATGTACCGCGATGCGCAGGAGCGTTGGCGAAACACGCTCAACGGCTTGCAGACCACGATGCAGATGCAGGCGCAGGTGTCGCAGAACCTGGGCGAAGACGAAAGCGTGCTGGCCGACCTCGTGGGCAAGAGCCAGTCGGCCCAAGGCGCGCTGCAAGCGATGCAGGCCATGAACCAACTGCTGGCCTTGCAGGCCAAGCAGTCGATCCAGTCGCAGAGGCTCCAGATCACGCAAGACCGGGCCGCTTCGCTGGAGCTGGCACGTCAGGCGGCGGCCACGGAGCGCGCCCGCGAGGTACGCCGGCGTTTCATGGGCGACGGCACCCCGTACACGCCGCAGCGCGTGGATTTCTACGGCAACTGACGGGAGGCCGCCATGCGATACGTCCTCGCCCTGTGTGCCGCGCTGCTGGCCGCTTGCAGCGAACAGCCGGCCACCAACCTTCCCGATGCCCTGGCCGCCGATCCCGTGCGGCTCAAGGCATTGCGCGCGCAATGCGCCGCCGACCGGCAGGCCACGGGCGAGGACGCTTGCCGCGCCGCCGCCGAAGCCTTCCGGCGGCGCTTCTTCTCCGGCCAGGCCGGGCCGGATGAATACCAGACGCTGGCCGACCTGCCGCCGATCCCGCCCAGCTTCGAGGAACCGGCCGATGGCGTGGCGCCGGCCGTTCCCGCCGAACCGGAGGACACGCCATGAATGACGTGACCATCATCGACCAGTTCCTCAACACATTCGCCGCCTACATCGACTCGGGTTTCGGACTGCTGCGGAGCGAAGTGGCGTTCCTCACGGCCACGCTGATCGTCATCGACATGACGATCGCCGGCCTGTATTGGGCCATGAGCCATGCCACCGGCCAAGGCGAGGACGTGATCGCCAAGCTGCTGCGCAAGGTGCTCTACGTCGGTGCCTTCGCCTACATCATCAACAACTTCAACTGGCTGGCCAGCATCGTGTTCCGCTCGTTTGCGGGACTAGGCATCACCGCCACCGGCTCGGCCATCACGATGGAGAACTTCTTGCAGCCGGGCCGGCTGGCGAAAACTGGCCTTGACGCGGGCGGGCCGATCTTCCTTCAGCTCGACGACATGATGGGATTTCCCGAGGTGTTCTTGAACCTCGATGCCATCTTGGTGCTGTTCATCGCTTGGCTGGTCGTGGTGCTCTGCTTCTTCGTGCTGGCGATCCAGCTTTTCATCACGCTGATCGAGTTCAAGCTGACCACGCTCGCCGGCTTCGTGCTGGTGCCGTTCGCGCTGTGGAACAAGACGAGCTTTCTGGCGGAAAAGGTGCTGGGCAACGTCGTGGCCTCCGGCGTCAAGGTGCTGGTGTTGGCCGTGATCGTCGGTATCGGCTCGGGCCTGTTCACTCAATTCCAAGTCCATCCCGATGAGCCGTCCCTCGACCATGCGCTGGTCATCATGCTGGCCTCGCTCACTTTGCTGGCGCTCGGGATCTTCGGCCCTGGCATCGCCACGGGCCTTGTGTCCGGTGCGCCGCAGCTCGGCGCGGGCGCGATGGCGGGCGCGGCCATCGGCGCAGCCGGAACGGCGGTGGCCGTCGGTGCCGCCGCAACTGGCGTGGGCGGTGCGGTGGCGGCTGGCGCGCGCATGGCCCCGGCTGCCGCCAAGCTGGCCGGCAGCGGTGCGCGCGCCGCCACGTCGGCGGCCAGCAGCGCGAAATCTGCGTTCCAGGCCGGTTCCGCCGCCGCCGGCGGTGGCGCGAAAGGCGCAATGGCCGGCCTAGGCAACGTCGCCAAGACCGGCGCGCAGGCAGCCGGGCGAGGCGCCGCATCCCGTGCCTCCGCTGTCGGGCAGCGCATGGCTGCTCCCTTCCGTGCTGGCTGGAATGGCGCTGCGGCTGACAGTGGCGCGGGTGCGGCATCCGGTCAGGGTGCCGGCGAGGCCACGCCCAGCGCCAGCAGCGCGCAGACGCAGGAACAACCTGCCTGGGCGAAACGACTGCATCGCCGCCAGCAGCTCACCCATGCCGCGACCACCACCGCCCACGCGCTGCGCGGTGGCGACGGCGGCGGCTCCGGCCAAGGGCCGAGCCTGCGCGATTCCGATTCATAAGGAGAACTGACCATGCGATTCAAGAAACCGCAGGTGCGCTACGCCGACACGCCGCAGCCTGCCACGCCGTACCAAGCTGCCGGCCAGGTGTGGGACGACCGTATCGGCTCGCCGCGCGTGCAGGCGAAGAACTGGCGGCTGATGGCCTTCGGATGCCTGACGCTCGCGCTGCTGATGGCCGGCGGCCTGGTGTGGCGGTCAGCGCAGTCCATCGTGACGCCCTACGTCGTGGAGGTGGACAACGCGGGCCAAGTGCGTGCGGTCGGCGAAGCAGCCACGCCCTACAAGCCCAGCGATGCGCAGACCGCGTACCACCTCGGCCGCTTCATCGGCTTGGTGCGCTCGCTGTCCATCGACCCCATCGTCGTGCGCCAGAACTGGCTCGACGCCTACGACTACACCACCGACAAGGGCGCGGCCGTGCTCAACGACTACGCGCGGGTCAACGACCCGTTCGCTCGCATCGGCAAGGAGTCGGTGACGGTGCAGATCACCAGCGTCGTGCGCGCCAGCGACACGTCTTTCAACGTGCGCTGGACGGAACGCCGCTACGTCAACGGCGCCGCGGCGGGCCTGGAGCGGTGGACGGCCGTGGTGTCCATCGTGCTCCAACCGCCGCGCACCGAAGAACGCCTGCGCAAGAACCCCCTGGGCATCTACGTCAACGGCCTGTCATGGAGCCGCGAACTGGATTCTTCCGAAGGAGCCATGCCATGAATGATCTTTTCCGTAATTCCGCTTTGCCGGTGATCCTGCTTGCCTTGGCGGGCTGCGCCACGCAGGGCAAGCCGCCGCCGACCATCTCACTCGATGAGCCGGTGCAGGCCCAGCCGCTGCCAGAGCCGCCCGCGCCGGTGGAGGTGGTGGCCGTGCCCGAGGTGCTGCCGATGCCCGCGCAGTTGAAGCCGTTGCCCGAAGCCGAGGACGCCAAACCTGTGCCGGAGCCGGCAGACGAGAAGGTGCGCGTTTCGCGTGCCAATGCCGAGGCGCGCGTCGCGCCCACGCGCGAGGGCTACGTCAACGCGATTCAGGTGTGGCCGTATAGCGATGGTGCGCTGTACCAAGTCTATGCAGCCGTGGGCCGCGTGACCGTGGTTTCGCTCCAGCCGGGCGAGGAGCTGGTGTCGGTGGCCGCCGGCGATACCGTGCGCTGGATCGTGGGCGACACATCGAGCGGCAGCGGCGCCGACCTGCGAGTGAACGTGCTGGTCAAGCCGATCCGCTCGGGCCTCAAGACCAATCTCGTCATCACTACCAATCGCAGGACGTACCTGCTGGAGCTGGCCTCGACGGAAAAGACGTGGATGGCATCCGTGTCTTGGGAATACCCGCGCGACCGAATGCTGGCCTTGCAGCGCCAGGCGCAAGCGGCCAGCACCGCCGCGCCGGTCGATAGCGGGCTGGCGCTGGAGAACCTGCGCTTCCGCTATGCCATCAGCGGCAGCAATCCGCCGTGGAAGCCGCTGCGTGCCTTCGACGACGGGCAGAAGGTCTATATCCAGTTCCCGCCCGGTATCGCTCAGGGTGAATTGCCGCCCTTGTTCGTGATCGGGCCGGAAGGCGACGGGCAATTGGTCAATTACCGCTTCCGCTCGCCGTACTACATCGTGGATCGGCTATTCGGTGCCGCCGAACTGCGCCTGGGTGGCGACAAGGGCGACGTGGTGCGAATCGAGCGCACGGATAGCGTGGCACGGAGGAACTGACCATGAGCCAGGACGACACCCCTGACCTCGCCACGCCGCAGGCGGGCAAGGTCGCGCCCGAGGCGGTGGCGCTGCGCGCCCAGCCGCGCCCGGTCACGCGCCTGAATCGGCGCACGCTGGCCATCCTCGTCGGCGGCCTGTCGGTCGCCGTACTCGGGGCCACGATCTGGTCGCTGCAACCGCAGCGGCGCGGTGCCAATGAGCAGACCGAGCTTTACAACGTCGATCGCGTGTCGAAGTCCGAAGGGCTGGATGGCCTGCCTTCGGACTACTCGAAGATGCCGCCGAAGGTGCCCGAGCTGGGGCCGCCGCTGCCGGGTGATCTCGGCCCAGCCATCGTGAACTCGCAGCGGCCGGTGACGCCGACGTATGTACCGCCGGGCCATGACCCCGAGGATGCCTTGCGCAAGGAGGCCGACGCGGCGGCGGCCTCGTCGGTGTTCTTCCGCTCGGGCGGTCAAGGCCAGGCAGCCGCCACGGTGGCGCAGGCGGCGCCGGGTGCGCCTGGTGGTGCAAGCACGCTGGCGGCCTTCGATCCGCTCACCGCTGGGCCAGCCTCGACGGCGGCTCAGCCTGCCGACCCGACCGCCGTGCAGAACCGGCAAGACCAGAAAGAGGCGTTTCTGAAAGCCGGTTCTACGGAAACCCGCAATTCCGGCAATCTGGCGCTGCCGGCGTCGCCCTATCAGGTGATGGCTGGGACGGTGATCGCGGGCGCGCTGGTGACAGGCATCAAGTCCGATCTTCCGGGCGACGTGATCGCCACGGTGACGGAGCCGGTCTATGACACGGCCACCGGCAAGTTCCTGCTGATCCCGCAGGGATCGCGCATCCTCGGACGCTACAACAGCCAGGTCAGCTACGGGCAGAGCCGCGTGCAGGTGGTGTGGAACCGGGTCATCCTGCCTGACACGTCCTCGCTGACGCTCGACAATCTTGTCGGCACCGACCCGGCCGGCTACGCCGGCCTGGAAGACGACGTGGACTGGCATTGGAATCGCATCGTCGCGGGCGCTGTGCTGACGACGCTGCTGGGCGTCGGCGCCGAGCTGGCTGCGCCGGAGAACCGCCAGGACGGCAACCGCATCGTCATCTCCGGGCGCGACAGCGCACAGGACAGCATCAATCAGGTCGGACAGGAGATCACCCGGCGCAACATGAACATCCAACCGACGCTGACCACGCGGCCGGGCCTGCCGGTGCGGATCATCGTCAATCGGGATCTGGTGCTGCGGCCTTACCAACCGCTGTTCTTCAATCGGGGAGCTTCGCAATGAGCACGACCAAGAAGCTGCGGCTCGGGCCGCTGCCCAAGACCGAGAACGTCAAGCTGACGTTCGCTTGCCCGGCCAGCCTGAAAGCCGACCTCGACCGCTACGCCGCGCTGCACGCGCAGACGTATGGCGAGCCGGTCGACACCATGACGCTGATCCCGCATATGCTGGAGGCGTTCATGGCGGGGGACCGGGGGTTTCGCAGGAAGCGATCAGGGTAAGGGTAGTCGCACTGCTGCTTCAAGACCGAAGCGACCTTGCTCCTAGAGTTGATGCCCTTGCAGCAAGGCGGTTGGAGTGAACATATCGCAAAGCATCAGCACATGATGCTTGGCGCGGGTGATGCCAACCCGCGCCAGTTTGCGGCAACGAGGGTGAGGCGCAGCCTCTTGAGTGAAAAGCAGAGGGCTGCTGTTCGGATCGTCGAAAATGATTGCTGCGTCGAACTCCTTGCCCTTCGACTTGTGAATGGTCATGACGTGGATACCTCTCAGGTCGTTGCCGCCTGACAAGAGCTGGTCTTCCGCGATGGCCGTATCAAGCGCACCGCGCGCATTTCGATACGCTCCCTGCGTTTGCCAAAGTTCGGTCAGTGCTGCTGAGATACGGCGGCCACGCTGGAAGGCGACGAGCTGCTCGGCATCCTCTGCTATGACTTGAAGCGGGTTGGCGCCTGCGTTACGAAGAATGCTGCGCGCATCCAACCAATCCCGTTTCGGGTCTCCCGAGAACTCGTGTATGCGCAATGTACGTAGCGCATCCAAGAGCTTGGATGCCACTCCGTTAGCGCGCGGGGAAGTGCCACCGCGGCTTTGTACGGCGCTTGCTGCCAACCGCTGCGCGGTGGCAAGGTTGGTATTTCCGCCGCGTGCCCGGAAGACCGTCGCCGCAAGGTCAAGGCCGTCTGCCAAGTCCAGCAGTTCCTCCGCTGCCGGCCTGCGCGGCTCCAGCATAAACGCGACCATGCGACTCGAAAGCAGCACCGATGCTTCATCAATCATCACTCGATGCGGGATCAAGTTCGCGCCATTACCAGTCAGAGCACGGGAAACGACGTTGACACCGCGCCCCCATGTTGCCAGTACGGCCAAGCTCTCGATGTCGCCCTGGGCGGCCTCCTTTGCGCGCTGAATGGCGATTCCGATTGCTTGGCGGATCGCGCGATCACGGTACTCTCGGTTGGCGCGATAGTTTATGCGTGATACACCCTGGTAAGCCGCGCCTCTCGGTGTGTTCAGTAGCACGTCGTTGGCGAAGGCGACGATTTCTGAATTAGGACTCCGGTGATTCTCGCCTGCCAGATCCACGCGTAGCGGTTGCAAGGCGGCCATGATGTGCGTTACTCGGTCTGAGCTGACGCCCGGCCGGAAGTCGTAAATCTGCTGGTCCAAGTCGGCGAGGCACATCATTTGCGTGCCAGCGGATAGCAGTCGAACACACTGCCACTGATCTTCTGCTGTGTCTTGCGCCTCATCCACAACGATCAACGGATAGCACGACGAGAACAGCTCGCGCAGGCGTGCGCTTCGAGACAGTAGTTCGTGAGCCTTCGGAGCGAACAGGTCGAATGCGACCCTCCCTGTTTCCCGAAACAATCGTTGGCGCTCGACATTCCAATCGCCACCATTGTTCTCGAACTCGTGGCGCATCGCCGCCTC
This sequence comes from Stenotrophomonas sp. 704A1, assembly GCF_030549525.1. Taxonomy (NCBI): domain Bacteria; kingdom Pseudomonadati; phylum Pseudomonadota; class Gammaproteobacteria; order Lysobacterales; family Lysobacteraceae; genus Stenotrophomonas; species Stenotrophomonas tuberculopleuritidis. The sequence goes on from NZ_CP130831.1 coordinate 1,776,400, forward strand.
ATCATGAGGCATTAGTAGACGCAACGACTTTGGCGCGCCCAGCAAGTATCCGTATGCCTGCAAGATGCGCCAGAAGAACGAGTGGAACGTCTGGATTGAGAGCTTTCCTTGCAGAGCGGCAGGCAACTGCGTCTTACTCGCTTCGGCGACGCGCGCCACAGCAGCACGCGAGAAGCTGAGAAAAAGAACAGACTGACCAAGTGAAAGGCCCCGTTCGATAACGAGTCTGGCCTTTGCCAAAGCGATGGTCGTCTTGCCGCTGCCTGGGCCGCCCGTAACGAGGATCGCACCGTTCTCGTCGAGAATGCTCTGTCGCTGCGCACAGATGACCAGGGCCATGGCTTACAGTTCCTCGGGGTCATCGGCCGCGGCCGCGTTGTCACCTGCAGCTTCTGCTCCGGCATCGACCTGCGCGGCAGGTGCTTCCTTGCGCTTCGGCTTTGGATAGCGTTGGTAGATGTCGGCGAGGAAGTCGGTAATGGTCTTGGGCAACTCGGCCACGGCACACAGTTGCAGCAGCTTTGCCGCACCACCTTCGCCTTTCAGGCCCTTCAATGTGGAAGTGGTCAGCTTGCGTAATTCGTCGTCAGCGGGGCGGGCCGCCGGAATCCCAAACCGGCCGTCGGCATCCTCGGTGCGTAGGGCCTCCAAATACTGCCATTGCCGATCCAAGGGGGTTTCCTCAGCCATCAGCACTTCGGCACCTTTTTGCTGGATTTCTTTGGCTACCACGTAGCTACCTTGCAAGGTGGCGATTTCCGCATCCGTGCGCTTTTTGCGGTCGAAGAAGGCAAAGGCTGGAGTCCCGATTTCCTTGAAGAAGGCCCCCAACTTTTCCAGGTTCCCGTCACCATCGGCATTGATGACAGACAGGCCGGCCACGTCCAAGGGGAACAGGGCCGGATCACTGTCTTCCATCTTCTGCGCGACCACCAACAAGGCATCCTGTTCGGTGATGCCTTCACCGACGATCACGCCTTGCCCGAGCATGGCTTCGGCGATGGCTCGGCGAAAGTTTTGTCGGTAGTTCTTGGCCTTCATGCCAGCCGGCAGCTTGATCGCCGTGCCGCTCAAGGTGCCGTGTTGGTCGCGGTTGAGCTTCAGTATCCCGTCAGGCTCGAAACGCTCGATGACGTATGGCGAGTGCGATGTAACGAAGCACTGCGAAGTTTTTTCGAGTAGGTAGTTCGCAATCCGCCGCTGTGTATGGGGCGGAAGGGCGATCTCGGGTTCTTCCATCGCAAAGATGACGTTGTCTTTCTTAAGTTCGGCGATAAAGGTCAGCAGCGCCAGCAGGAGCGTGTTCAATGTTCCGCTGCCGGTCTGTTGGAACGGGACGGCTTCCTCTCCACGCCCCATCGTCAAGAAGAAAGCGATGGTCTTCCGCAGGTGCTCACGCGTGAGCTGGGAGACGAACAGACGGGTCGAACGCCCCTCGCTGCCGGGCGCGATGTATTCCGCCAGCCTTGCCTCGATTTCATCGAGGATCGGCCCCAGCTCGGTAGCGTCAGCGTCTATCGGAGGATCAAGAGTAGCCAGACGCTTGCGAATGCTCTCCCACATCCCCTTGCGGGCTTCTTTCATGCGCAGGATGTTGTCGAGCAGCGTGCCGCGCTCCAAGCTCAATGCACGCGAGCCGGTGCGGATGGTGCGCAGGTAAAGAAAGCCTATCGCTCGTTTGACCTTAGTGGGAATTGACCTGGGATCGGCGTCGTCATCGTCGTCGCTTCGGCCATAGATCGTTTTGGCGAAGAACTGGTCCTCTTCGATGTCGTATTGAGCAGCGGTAATCAGGCGAAGGCAGAGTTCCACGTTGGGGTCGTCGGCGTTACCAATCTCACCTTCGCCGAGAACCCGCTTGTCGGCCTTGTGCCAGAACTCCAGATTGGCGGCGCAGAGCTTCTTGATGTCGTCGGTGAGATCAACGAGGACGACTTCGATGCGGAGAGGAACGGGTGTTTCGCCGTCTTCGTTCAGATAGCCTGCATTACGGAAATCGAACTCCTCAACGGGGGGTGTTCGATTCAGGCGATCCGGCCCAAGCACAAGATCGAGTGCTTCGCAGATCGTGCTCTTGCCGACGTTGTTGCCCCCGATCAGGAGCGTATGCCCTGAGAAGTGAAGTTCGGCTTTCTTGATGCCGCGGAAGTTCTCTATCCCCAACCGTGAGACGCGCATGATGCCCCCAAGAGTCCTTGCTATTGTTGTTGCGACTACATGGTCGCCTTGCTTCCTTCATCTTCCAAACTACTGCACGCTCCCGGTAGCTCGTTGAAAGATAAAGCATCATCGAGCATTGACAACAAAAGCCGCCCCTGCAGAGGCAGGGACGGCTTCCAAATTGGTGCCCGAGGCCGGAATCGAACCGGCACGCCTTGCGGCGAGGGATTTTCTTACCACTTCGGCTTTCGCCGCCAGCGCATGCGCCGTTCGTGGTCTGGAGCACGCCTTCACCATAGCCTTGCGGCCGTAGGTGCCCGCCGTCTGCTCTCTACACCTTCCCAGGCGTTGGACCTGGGCTTGGTTCGGCGTTGGCTCGGATGCCGGAGCATCCAGGGCGTTCGCCGACTTTGACGGGCTTCACCTCTGGGGTTTCCCCCGGAGGGCTCAAATTGTTCAAGTCCCTTGTGTCTACCAATTTCACCACTCGGGCGTGGCGCGACGCGCTGAAAACTCCTACCTCTCTACTGACTCCTAGTTGACCCCTGACCACCAAGCCCAGCCATGAAGCCAAGTCTTGAATGCTCGCAAGCCATTGTCTCTATTGGCCTTCTGGCCAGGTGGCGCAAGTGGAAAGGACTTGACAAAACAGATTTTAAGTCCGATGCGTCTACCAGTTTCGCCATCCGGGCCTGCAGCGCGCGCCGATTGTAGCGGAATCCCCTGGGGCGGCGCTGGCTAACGAAGCGTTTACGCAGCGCGCCGCGACGCTGGGTACAGTCCGCCAACTCCAGTGGAATGGCCGGCATGCACGGACGTCGCAGTCGATGGGTCGGGCGTTGCATCGCGCTGGCGCTGTTGCCGGCATGGCCGGTGGTCGCCGCGCCGCCGCCTGCCCCGGCCACGCCGGTGGTGGACATGGCCACCGTGCAGGTCACCGGCGAACAGCCTGGACCGGGCCTGTGGACAGTGACCGGTCCGCAGGGCCACGTGCTGTGGATCCTGGGCACGGTCTCGCCGATCCCCAGTGGCGTGCAATGGCGTTCGGACGAGGTCGAAAGAACGATTGCCGGTGCCGACCACGTGCTGGGCGATCCGGGGTTCTCCCTCGATGCGAAGATCGGCGTGTTCAAGGGCCTGACCCTGCTGCCGCTGGCATTGAAGACCGCACGCGATCCGCAGGGGCGCACGCTGGACCAGATCCTGCCCGCGGCCACCCACGCGCGCTGGCTGGGGCTGAAGCAGACCTACCTGGGCAACAATCGCGGCGTGGAGAAGGATCGGCCGCTGGTCGCGTCCGGCAGGCTCTTCCAGGCCTTCCTGAAGCGCAACGGTCTGCGCGACAGCCGGCAGGTGAAGGACGCGCTCGGGCGTGCCTACAAGGCGCGTGGCCTGACCCCGGAGGACGTGCAGGTGAAGCTGAAGGTCGATGACATCCGTGGCACGTTGAAGGAACTGCAGACCACCGAAGTCGATGACCGCGCCTGTTTCGAGCGCACACTGGATACCGTCGAGTTCCAGGCGCCGGTGCTGCGCGAACGCGCCAACGCGTGGGCGCTGGGAGATATCGCCGCGCTGCGCCGCCTGTCCACCTCGCCGATGGCACAGACCTGCCGGGAGCTGCTGCAGGCATCCGACTTCGCGCGTCGGCGCGGCTGGAGCGACATGCCGTTGCAGGTCCGCGCGCGCTGGCTGCAGGGGGTCGACGCGGCACTGGCACGTCACGCCGGGACCTTCGCGACCGTACCGGTGAGCCTGCTGCTCGGTGAAGGCTACCTGGATGCGTTGGCGCAGCGTGGCTACCGGATCGAGGCGCCACCGGAATAACCACCGTTTGACGTCCTCGTGCTTCGTGTCATATTTCCCTGCATTCCGCAGGAGAGCGATGGACATGCCGTTGCACGCATACGCCTACGTCAGCACGGCCATGGAGGGATTGGACCTGTCCGCCCTCGATGCCCTGCTGGCCGATGCAACCGCGTTCAACCGCATGGCGGGCGTGACCGGCGTGCTGATGTTCGATGGCAGCCGGTTCCTGCAGTACATCGAAGGGCCGCGCGACGGCCTGGCATCGGTGCAGGCGCGCATTGTCAACGCGCGCCGCCATGGCAGCATCACCCCGCTCGCGGCCGGCCCGATCGAAAGCCGCCGGTTCCCGCGCTGGACGATGGCCAACCGGCAGGTGGAGCCGGGGGTGCTGGCCAGCATCGCGGCGGCCCACTGGCAGGGGTTCAATCTTGAAACGGCGTGCCCGGGCGAAGGTTTTTCCCTGCTGCTGCGCGCCTGGACCGGCGATCATGGTGAACTGGAACCGGCTGCGGTCAGCCTGGGCTCCTGAGCCGGGAGTGGCCTGGGGCGGTGGACCCGGTTAACCTTGTGCGCATGTTTGCCCGCAACCGGATCCCGCGCATGACCCAGTGCTCCCCGCAGCCGCCGACCGGACGCCGCGCTTGAGCGCGCCGATCGGTGCGGCCCAGGCTCCGGCCCCGGCCATCATCGGCCTGGGCTATGTCGGCCTGCCGCTGGCCGTGGCGTTCGGCCGGCAGATGCCGACGCTGGGGTATGACATCGACGCCGCACGCATCGCAGAACTGGCGTCGGGCCAGGATCACACCCTGGAGATGGCGGCGGACGAACTGGCTGGCGCGTCACTGCTGCGCTACAGCAGCGACCCGGCGCAACTTGATGCCTGCAATGTCTACATCGTCACCGTGCCGACGCCGATCGATGCCTATGAGCAACCCGATCTGGAGCCGCTGCGCTCGGCCACACGGCTGATCGCCAGCCACCTGCGTGCGGGCGACCTGGTGATCTACGAATCCACGGTCTACCCGGGGACCACCGAGGAAGTCTGCGTGCCGCTGCTGGAGCAGGGGTCCGGGCTGCGCTTCAACGTGGATTTCCACTGCGGCTACAGCCCCGAACGGGTCAGCCCCGGCGATCGTGGCCGGCGCCTGGCCGATATCCGCAAGATCACCTCCGGCTCCAGCGTGGAGGCGGCTGCGGTGGTCGATCGGCTGTACCAGCGCATCATCACCGCCGGTACGTTCCCGGCACCTTCCATGCGCGTGGCCGAAGCGGCCAAGGTGGTGGAGAACATCCAGCGCGACGTCAACATCGCGCTGGTCAACGAACTCGCGCTGATCTTCGATCGCCTGGGTATCGACACCCAGGACGTGCTGGACGCGGCGGGCAGCAAGTGGAATTTCCTGCCGTTCCGCCCGGGCCTGGTGGGCGGGCACTGCATCGGCGTGGACCCGTACTACCTGCTGCACAAATCGGAGAGCGTGGGGTACCACCCCGACCTCATCCACACCGCGCGCCAGGTCAACAACCGCGTGGGCGAACATGTGGCGGCGCGGGTGCTGGCGATGCTGGCCGAGCGTGGCCGCACCCCGGCACAGTCCCGCATCCTGGTGCTGGGCGTGACCTTCAAGGAGGACTGCCCGGACCTGCGCAACAGCCGCGCGCTGGAGCTGGCGCAGCGGCTGGCCGCCAGCGGCGCGCAGGTGCAGGTGAGCGACCCCTGGGTCGGCCCCGCGGCGCTGGCTGGCGAAGGCGTGCACTGGCTGGCCGAACCTGCCGCCGGCTGCTACGACGCGGTGGTGCTGGCCGTGGCCCACCACAGTTTCAAGGCGATGGACGAAGCGCGCATCCGCAACCTGCTGGCGCCGGGCGGCCTGGTCTACGACGTGAAATCGGCCTGGCCGCGCAGCGTGGTTGACGACCGGCTGTAGGCGCTGCGGGGTAGACTCGCAGGCAGTTGCAAACGAGGAACGCCATGCACCGGTATATCGTCTACCTGCTCGCCATCCTGCTGTTTCCCCTGTGCCTGTGGCTGGCCACGATCTGGCCGGCTTGGTACTGGGGCGTTGGCCTGACCGCCGCGATGGTGGCACTGGGGACCTGGGACCTGCTGCAGAAGCGCAGCACCCTGCGGCGGAACTATCCGGTGATGGCGCATTTCCGCTATGGCCTGGAATCGATCGGCCCGGAGATCCGCCAGTATTTCGTGCAGAGCGACCTGGAAGATGTGCCGTTCTCGCGGCAGCAGCGCGCGCTGATCTACCAGCGCGCCAAGAACCAGATGGATACCGTGCCGTTCGGTACCCTGCGCAGCACCTACGCGGTGGACTACGAGTGGATCAATCATTCGCTGGCACCGACCACCATCGCCAGGCACGACTTCCGCGTGCTGATCGGCGCCAGCTGTGCGAAACCCTATTCGGCCAGCGTGTTCAACATCTCCGCGATGAGCTTCGGCTCGCTGTCGGCCAATGCGATCCGCGCACTGAATGAAGGTGCGCGCCGTGGTGGCTTCTACCACGATACCGGGGAGGGTTCGATCTCGCCCTACCACCGCGAGATGGGCGGTGACCTGGTGTGGGAGATCGGTTCGGGGTACTTCGGCTGCCGCGATGACAAGGGCGGCTTCAGCGAGGAACGCTTCATCGCCAATGCCACGCATGACCAGGTCAAGATGATCGAGATCAAGCTGTCGCAGGGCGCCAAGCCGGGCCACGGCGGCGTGCTGCCGGCACCGAAGGTGACCGCCGAGATCTCGGTGACCCGTGGCGTGCCGATGGGGGTGGACTGCGTGTCACCGTCGCGCCATTCGGCGTTCTCCACCCCGGTCGAGCTGCTGCAGTTCGTTGCCCGCCTGCGCGAGCTGTCAGGCGGCAAGCCGGTCGGCTTCAAGCTGGCCATCGGCCATCCCTGGGAATGGTTCGGCATCGCCAAGGCCATGCACGAGACCGGGCTGCTGCCGGACTTCATCGTGGTCGATGGTGCCGAGGGCGGCACCGGCGCGGCACCGGCCGAGTTCGTCGACCACGTGGGCGTGCCGATGCACGAAGCGCTGCTGCTGGTACACAACACCCTGGTCGGGCTGGACCTGCGCGAACGCATCCGTATCGGTGCGGCGGGCAAGGTCACCAGCGCTTTCGATATTGCCCGCACCATCGCGCTGGGCGCGGACTGGTGCAATGCAGGACGTGGTTTCATGTTCGCGCTGGGCTGCATCCAGTCGCTGAGCTGCCATACCGACAAATGTCCGACCGGCGTCGCCACCCAGGATCCGGCGCGCTGGAAGCACCTGGATGCACCGGACAAGGCCACGCGTGTGCACAGCTACCATGAGCACACGCTGCATGCGCTGAAGGAGCTGCTGTGTGCGGCAGGCCTGAACGACCCCGCCGAACTGGGTCCGGAACACATCCTGCGGCGGGTGTCGCCGGTGGAGATCCGCTCGCTGGCCTCGCTGTACCGCTACCTGGAGCCGGGCGAACTGCTGCACAAGGTGCCTGACCACGCGGTGTTCCATTCGTTCTGGGCCGAAGCGCGCAGCGATTCGTTCCAGCCGCCGCCGCGCATCCAGGCCCTGCGCGCCAGCAAGTCGCGGTAACCGTTGTTGTAGAGTCGAGCCATGCTCGACTGCCTTTCGATCAGGCATCGCGACGTCGGAACGAAGAACAGCCGAGCATGGCTCGACTCTACAAGGAGGCATCATGCAGTTCAGGACCGGCACCGAGCACGATGTCGCCATGCTGTGGGCCCTGCGCACGCGCTGCGTCCGCGAGCTGTGCAGCAGCCACTATCCGCCGCAGGTGATCGCGCCGTGGTCGGCCTCGCCACCGCCGGTGCAGTACGCGCGGCTGCTGGGGCAGGGCGGCTGCGTGGTGGCCGAGGACGCCCACGGCAGGCTGCTGGGGTTCGGCGTGTTCGACGCCGCCGGCAACGAAGTCGATGCCTTGTTCGTGGACCCCGACCATGGCGGGCAGGGCGTAGGCCAGGCGTTGATGCAGCGGCTGCTGCAGATGGCCGACCCGCAGCGGGACGTGGTGCTGTCGGCGTCGCTCAACGCGGTGCCGTTCTACCAGCGGCAGGGCTTCATTGCCGAGCGTGAGGAAGCCTATCCGCATCCCAGCGGGGTGGCGCTGGCGTCGGTGAGCATGCGCAGGCCGCGGTGATGTAGCGTCGAGCTTGCTCGACGGCTCTTGTAGAGTCGAGCCATGCTCGACTGCTCTTGTAGAGTCGAGCCATGCTCGACTGCTTTTGATTCAGGCGATAAAGCAGTCGAGCATGGCTCGACACTACAAAGCAGGCGTCACCGCGCCGCCAACCATGCGATCACGCCTTCGGCCGCCTGCAGGCCGCTGGCGTAGCAGGCGGTCAGCAGGTAGCCACCGGTCGGCGCTTCCCAGTCCAGCATTTCACCGGCGCAGAACACGCCGGGCAGGCCGCGCAGCATCAGCGCCTCATCCAGCGCATCCAGGCGGACGCCACCGGCGGTACTGATCACTTCGGCCAGCGGTCGTGGCCGCAGCAGGCGCAACGGCAGCCGCTTGAGCGTGGTGACCACCGCCTGCAGCTCCTGGCCGGCGTCCTTGCCCAGCGTCTCGAACACCAGCGCGGTCTTCACCGCGTCCAGCCCGGCCTGGCGGCGCAGGTGCTCGCCGAAGCTGCGGCCCTTGCGCGGCTGCGAGAGGTCGGCAAGCAAGCGGGTTTCGTCACGCCCGGGAACCAGATCCAGCCACAGCCGGGCCTCGCCATCGCGGTTGATGGTCTCACGCAGATCGGCGGACAGCGCATAGATCAGGCTGCCTTCGATGCCATACGCGCTGACCACGCACTCGCCCTGCAGGGCATGCCGCTCACCGGCCGGGTCGCACCAGTGCGCCACCACAGGCTTCAGCGGTGCGCCAGCGTGGCGCTGGGCGAAGAACGGCGTCCAGGCCACGTCGAAGCCACAGTTGGCGGCCTGCAGCGGCGCGATCGCTACGCCACGCGCCTGCAACGTTGCCACCCAGGCACCGTCGCTGCCCAGCTGTGGCCAGCTTCCACCGCCCGTCGCCAGTACCGTCGCGTCGGCATGCACGTCCACGTCGCCGTGATCGCTGGAGAAACGCAGGGCGCCGTCGTCGCTCCAGCCCAGCCAGCGATGATTGACGTGCAGGCGCACGCCCTGCTCCTTCAGCCGGCGCACCCAGCCGCGCAGCAGTGGCGCCGCCTTGCGGTCCACAGGAAAGACACGGCCGGAGGTGCCGACATAGGTATCGACGCCGAATCCTGCAGCCCAGTCGCGCAGTGCCTGCGCATCGAAGCGGTCCAGCCAGGTGGCGACCGCGGCGGCCTGTTCGCGGTAGCGGCTGTCGAACTGCGGGCGCGGCTCGGAATGGGTGAGGTTGAGCCCGCCCTTGCCGGCAATCAGGAACTTGCGGCCGGGCGAGCCCTTGGCCTCGTACAGGTCCACCTCAAGGCCCGCTGCACGCAGGCGCTCGGCGGCGAACAACCCGGCCGGGCCGCCGCCAATGACAGCGACGCGGCGCGGCGGGAATGGATCAGCGTTGGACATCGAGCAGCTCGACATCGAACACCAGCGAGGAACCGGCCGGGATCGGGCCGACGCTGCGATCGCCGTACCCATACTCCGGCGGAATCATCAGCGTGCGCTTGCCTCCCACCTTCATGCCGGCCACGCCCTCGTCCCAGCCCCGGATCACCTGGCCGGCACCGAGTGCAAAGGTGAACGGCTCGCCGCGTTCGACCGAGCTGTCGAAGGTCTTGCCGTGCTTGTTGTCGGCACGCTGGTCGTAGATCCAGCCGGTGTAATGCACGCTGACCTTCTGGCCCGGCAGTGCTTCGGCACCGGTGCCGAGCTGGGTGTCGATGCGCTCGAAGGCGGTGAGGGTGCCTCCCGGCGGTGGGCCGGCGGGCTCGGAGGAGCAACCAGCGGCGACAAGGGACAGCAGCAGGGGAAGCAGCAGGCGGCGCATCGGGCGTCTCCACAGGGCATGAGTCGAGGGCGGCAAGGGTAGCGCATCGGCGCCGCGTATCATGGGGGCATGGCCAAACTCCTGCTCAACCTGCGCAATGTCGGCGATGACGAATACGCCGATGTCTGCGCGCTTCTCGACCAGCATGGCATTGCCTGGTACCGCACCGAACCCAGCCCCTGGGGCATCTCCAACGGCGGCCTGTGGCTGCGCGAGGACGCCGACCAGCCGCGCGCCAAGGCGTTGATGGCCGATTACCAGGCCGCGCGCGGGGTCCGGGTGCGCGCCGAGCGCGAACAGGCGCTGCGCGACGGCACCGCCGAAACCTTCGGCAGCCTGTTCCGGCGCCGGCCGCTGTTCGTGCTGCTGGTGCTGGTGGGCATGGCGGTGGCTGCGGCGCTGGTGCTGCTGCCGTTCATGCTGTTGCGGGGGTAGGGCGCGGCGCGTCGCTGCAGCAGATCCCCGCTGCGCGTGGATGAACGGGCAATTCTGATCCGCGGGCGGTCTGGCGTTAAAATGGCCTGATGATCGCCAACACTGCTGCCTACCATTTCGCTGTCATCGATGACCCCCAGGGCCTGTGCGACCTGCTGCAGGCGCGTGCGCAGGCGGCCGGCCTGCGTGGCACCATCCTGGTGGCGGGCGAGGGGCTGAATCTGTTCCTGGCCGGTGAGCCGGAGGCTGTCGAGGGTTTCCATGCGGCGCTGCGCGCCGATGCGCGTTTTGCCGACCTGCGGGTCAAGACCAGTCCGAGCGAGCACCAGCCCTTCGCGCGGCTGAAGGCCAAGGTCAAGGACGAGATCATCAGCTTCCGCCGTGATGACGGCCAGCCGCTGGACTACCCGCGTGCGCCTGCGGTCGACCCGGCCACCGTGCAGCGCTGGCTGCGCCAGGGGCACGACGACGCCGGCAAGCCGGTGGTGATGCTCGATACCCGCAATCTGCAGGAGGTCGCCTACGGCACCTTCAAGGACGCGCTGGTGCTGCCGATCCACAAGTTCACCGATCTGCCCGAGGCGCTGGCCCCCCATCGTGCGGCGCTGAAGGACAGCACGGTGGTCAGCTTCTGCACCGGCGGCATCCGCTGCGAGAAGGCCGCGCTGTGGATGCTCAACGACGGCATGGACAACGTGCTGCAGCTGGACGGCGGCATCCTCGGGTATTTCGAGGAGGTCGGTGGCGAGGGCTACGAAGGGCGCTGTTTCGTGTTCGACGAGCGGGTGGCGCTGGATGCCGAGCTGAAGCCGATGGTGGACCAGCCACTGGCGGCGCCGCGCCCCAGCGCGTTCTGACCCGGCCGAGGCCGCTCCGCGGGAATCAGCATCCTGCCACCGGCACTGGCCGCAGCGGCCGGGCGACCCCATCGAAAGGGGATCCTGTGACGGAAATCCGCCTGATGATCCCATTGTCGATTCTCGACCTGGCCCCGGTCTGCGAAGGCAGCGATACCACGGCCGCCTTCGCCAACATGCTTGAACTGGCCCAGCATGCCGACGCGCTGGGCTACCGCCGCTACTGGCTGGCCGAGCACCACAACATGCCTGGCATCGCCAGTGCGGCCACCGCCGTGCTGATCGGCCATGTCGCCGGTGGCACCCGGCGCATCCGCGTCGGCGCCGGCGGCATCATGCTGCCCAACCACGCGCCACTGCAGGTGGCCGAGCAGTTCGGCACGCTGGCGTCGCTGTACCCGGACCGCATCGATCTCGGCCTGGGGCGGGCCCCCGGTACCGACCAGCCGACCGCCCGCGCACTGCGCCGCTACTTCGACAGCGCCGACCAGTTCCCGCAGGACGTACGTGAGCTGCTGCACTACTTCGAGCCGGTGCAGCCGGGCCAGGCCGTGCAGGCGGTACCGGGTGGCGGCCTGCGGGTGCCGACCTGGATCCTTGGTTCCAGCCTGTTCGGTGCGCGCATGGCGGCCTCGATGGGCCTGCCCTACGCCTTTGCCTCGCACTTCGCGCCAGACGCGATGGACGAAGCGCTGGCGGTGTACCGCCGTGAATTCCGGCCCTCGGCCACGCTCAAGCAGCCGCACGCGATGCTGGCGCTGAACGTGGTGGCCAGTGACAGCGAAGCCGAGTCGCGGCGGCTGTTCACCAGCCAGCAGCAGAGCTTCGTCAACCTGCGGCGCGGACGCCCGGGCAGGATTCCCGCACCGATCGACGACATCGACGCCTTCTGGGAGCCGCACGAGAAGCTGGGCGTAGAGCGGGCGCTGGCCTGCACCGTGCTCGGTGACCCGCAGCAGGTGGCCGATGGCATGGCCGCGTTCGTCGAGCGCCACCGGCCCGATGAGCTGATGCTCACCGCCAACGTGTACGACCACCGCGCACGCCTGCGCTCGTTCGAACTGGCCATGCAGGCCTGGCACGCCCGCCACGCGGGCTGAACACGTGCGTCACGGCGCATTGCAGCCAACTCGCGTCTGATGGGGGCTCACACCACCGGAGCCCCCACATGGCCGACACCCGCGCCGAACACATCGCCCGCCTGGCTGAACTGATCAAGGACGTGGAGGTGGCGATGTTCACCACCACCGGCGTCGATGGCCGCCTGTACAGCCGGCCGCTGGGTACCCAGCAGGTCGCCTTCGATGGCGACCTGTGGTTCGCCACCGCCGCCGACAGCCCCAAGGTGGCTGAAATTTCGCTGGATCCACGCGTCAACGTGGCCTACGCCTCGCCGTCGAAGAACACCTATGTCTCGGTGGCAGGTACGGCGCGCATCGTCGATGACCGCGCCAAGGTCGAGGAACTGTGGTCGCCGGCGATGAAGCTGTTCTTCCCCGGCGGCCCGGACGATCCGAACCTGCGCCTGATCCATGTACGCGCGGAAACCGCCGAGTACTGGGATGGGCCGGGCACGTTGCTGGGTTCAGCGTTGAGCTTCGTGCTGTCGGCAGTGCAGGACGAGCCGGCGCAGCTGGGCGACAACGGCTTCATCGATCTGCGCTGATCCGGGATCGTGCGCCGGGCATGGCCCGGCGCTACCGGGGTGCGTCATTCGTCGGGCATGGCCCGGCGGGCGCTCAGAACCAGCGCTGGAACAGGTCCACCGTATAGCTCACCAGCTGCCCGGAACTGAAGCCGAAGAAGGCGATGGCCGCCAGCGCCGCCATCCAGTTGAACAGCATGAGCGCACCATCGCGCTCCAGCAGGGCCAGCGCGAACAGCAGCAGCTGGAAGCCGAACAGATAGTTGGTGAACGGAATCGGCAGCGACAGCAGCAGGCCGAGCAGCACCAGCAGCAGGCCACTGAAGGCGTGCGCAGGCGCCGGGTTCAGCAACTGCGGCAGGCGCGGCTTCAGCATGCGGTCGAGCCGGCGCAGCGCGCCATCGATGCGGTCGAGAAAGCGGTGCATGGTGCCGCGCCTGGGCCCGCGGCGGGCGATGAAGCCCGGCAGCCACGGCCGGCGCAGGCAGAACAGCATCTGCAGACCGATCAGGATCACCAGCGGTCCGCTGACCGCCCCGCCCAGTCCGGGAATCGGGATGAAGGCCGGCAGGATCGCCACGAACAGGAACACGCCAAAGGCGCTCTGCTGCAGGTCCTGCAGGATCTGGCCCAGTTTCATGTGCTGGGTCGGGTCGCCGAAGGCGAACATCGCCAACAGGGTGCGGATGCCCTCGTTGCGGTACTCCGGAGTGGCGCCGCCGGCGCCGGACTCAGGCGGTGAGCTCATCGGCGTGCTCGTCGGACAGGGTGCGCAGCAGCAGCTTGTCCACCCGTGCGCCGTCCAGATCGACCACCTCGAAGCGCCAGCCGGCCCAGTCGAAGTACTCGCCGGCATGCGGGATGCGCCCGAAGAAGTGGATGCACATCCCGGCCAGCGTGTAGTAGTCGCCTTCCTCGGCATCGGGCAGGTCATTGGTGCCGATCAGTTCGCGCAGGTCCTCGATCGGCAGCGAGCCGTCCACCAGCAGCGAGCCGTCCTCCCGGGTCACCACCAGGGCGTCCTCGTCGGCGTTCTCGGTCGCCTGCAGGCGGCCGACCACCGCGCCCATCAGGTCGCTGATGGTCACCAGCCCCTGGATCTCGCCGTACTCGTCCACCACCAGCGCCATCGACTGCTGTTCTTCGCGGAAGATCTCCAGCAGCTTCATCGCATGGGTGGATTCGGATACGTACAGCGGCTCGCGCAGGGTCTGGAACAGCGCGTTGTCGCCACGCGCCATGCGTGTGGCCAGCGACTTCAGTTCAAGCACGCCGACCACGTCCATGTCGTTGTCGCGGTACACCGGGTACCGTGAGAACTCATGCTCGGCCATGATCTCCAGGTTCTTGTCCAGGCCGGCGAGCGTATCCAGCCAGGCGATCCGGTTGCGCGGGGTCATCAGGCTGTCGGCGGTGCGGTCGCCCAGGCGCATCACGCGGTTCATCATGTCGCGTTCGTGCGCATCGATCACGCCGGCCTCGTGACTCTCGGCTACCAGCATGCGGATCTCTTCTTCGGTGACCGACGCCACTTCGTCCTTGCCCAGGCCGAACAGGCGCAGCACCAGCTGGGTGGTCCGCGACAGCAGCCAGACGAAGGGGAAGGCCATCTTGGCCAGCCAGCTCATCGGCAGCGCGACCAGGCCGGCGATGTCCTCCGACCGGGTCAGGGCCAGGCGCTTGGGCACCAGTTCGCCGAAGATCAGGGTGATGAAGGTGATCAGGGTCACCGCCAGCGCCTTGCCCACGGCGCCGGCATAGGCAAAGCCGGGCATCAGGCCCTGGATCCAGCCGCCGATCGCCTCACCGAGCGCTTCACCGCCCAGGAAACCGGTCAGCACACCGATCACGGTGATGCCGATCTGCACGGTGGACAGGAACGCCTCGGGCTTCTCCGACAGCTCCAGGGCCTTGGCGGCGCGCTTGGAGGTGCCGGCCAGCTGCTTGAGGCGGCTCTTGCGCGAGGTCATGACCGACATCTCGGACATGGCGAAGAAGCCGTTCAGCAGAACCAGCGCGAAAAGGATCAGGATCATTTCAAACACGGGCATCGTCCCCGGTTGGTGACAGGGAGGGCGGGTGCTTGCGATGGCGGCAGGCGCTCAGGACCAGGGTCCGGCGCGGCGCAGGGGGATAAGGGTCGTCGTCCATAAGGTGCGCCCGAAGGCGCGTTGGCATCTTAGCAAAGGGCCGTGGCAGGGTGGCAACTGCCCGTTCAGGTTGGGCCGTTGCAGGGGGCGGACGGGTGCGGGGATACCCGTGATGGTCATCTAGCCGTCATAATTCCCGCTGGTGCCGTCCTTCCCGCGACGGCTGACAGGTTTCTCAATGTTCTCTCTGCAGACCATTTTCGGTTCCGGCAAACAGTTCTACACCCTGCTTGATGAGGCTGCCGTCGCGGCCTCCGATGCCGCCAGGGCACTGCATTCGATGCTGCGCGAGGCCGACCGCCAGCCCGCGCTGGACGCCTTCAAGCTGGCCCGCCTGCGCGAGCGCGCCGCCTCGGACAAGATCAGCCAGGCGCTGGTGGACAGCTTCATGACCCCGATCGAGCGTGAAGACATCGAAGCGCTGGGCTCGGCCCTGTACAAGATTCCCAAGCAGATCGAGAAGTTCGCCGATCGCTATTCGCTGGCCACGACCCACCTGGAGCACATCGACTTCGCGCCGCGCGCGGCGATGCTGGAGCAGGCGGCCGGGGTGGTGGTGGAGATGGTGGCCGACCTGCGCCACATGAACCTGGACCGGATGACCGCGCTCAACGAGAAGCTGCGCTCGCTGGAGAACGAAGCCGACCGCCTGATGCTGGAGCTGTACCGCGACATCTACTCCGGTCGCCTGGACAACCTGCAGATGTTCCTGCTCAAGGAATTCTTCGAGATCCTGGAAAAGGCCATCGACCGTTGCCGCGAGGCGGGTGTGGTGGCGTACCAGATCGTGTTGAAGAACAGCTGACGGACGCCGCCGCATGTTGACCCTTGTCCTGGTGGTGATCCTGGCCGCACTCGTCTTCGAGTTCATCAACGGCTTCCACGACACCGCCAACTCCATTGCCACCGTGGTGGCGACCAAGGTGCTCTCGCCCGGCTGGGCGGTGATGCTGGCCGCCTTCATGAACCTCATCGGTGCGCTGACCGGCACCGCCGTGGCGCTCACCATCGCTTCGGGCCTGCTCAACACCAACGTGGTCGAGGTGACCCCGCAGGTGATCCTGTGCGCGCTGCTGGGCGGCATCATCTGGAACCTGATCACCTGGTGGAAGGGCCTGCCGTCCTCCTCCTCGCACGCACTGATCGGTGGCCTGTGTGGCGCCGGCCTGGCGGCGGCCCACAACAACTGGGACGCGCTGATCTGGTCCGAGCGGCTGGGCAGCTGGGCACAGAACAAGGGCCTGCTGTGGAAGGTGTTCGTGCCGATGATCACCTCGCCGATCGCCGGCTTCCTGCTGGGCATCGTGGTGATGGTGCTGTTGTGGGCACTCATCGCCGGTCTGGCAAAGATCGGCGGTGCCATTGGCCGGCTGGCCCGTCCGCGCATCGTCAATGCGTTCTTCGGCAAGGCGCAGATCGCCTCGGCGGCTTACATGGGCTTCGCCCACGGCCACAACGATGCGCAGAAGACCATGGGCATCATCGCGATGACCCTGATCGGTGCCGAAGCCACCGGTGCGCTGGACGACCTGCCGTCGTGGCTGGCGTTCATGCACCCGGATGCCCACGCCGGTGATGGCATCGCCATGTGGATCGTGCTGACCTGCGCGGTGGTGATGGCCGCCGGTACCGCCTCGGGTGGCTGGAAGATCATCAAGACCCTGGGCCACAAGATGGTCAAGCTGCATCCGATCCATGGCTTCGCCGCGGAGACCAGCTCGGCCACCATCCTGACCCTGGCTGCCCACTTCGGCATGCCGGTCTCGACCACGCACAGCATCTCCACCGCGATCATGGGCGTGGGCTTCGCCAAGAACCCGCGTTCGCTGAAGTTCGGCGTGATCGAACGCATCGTCTGGGCCTGGATCCTGACCATCCCCGCGGCCGGTGGCTGCGCGTACCTGATCCTGAAGCTGTTCGAACTGTTCGGCTGGACCTGACCTGCACGCGCAGGTTGCCCGCAGAAAAGCCCGCCGTATCCCGGCGGGCTTTTTGATGGGCCGATCCTTCCCGCAGAAAGCCCGCTGTTGTCGTTGCCTTCGCCGTTGCAGCGAGCCGGTGCCGGGCCGCAGGCCCGTCCGCACCCCTCAGTTGCGCTGGAACAGCGCCTGGCTGTCCTGGGCCAGCAGGCCATACACCGCCGAATCCGAAAGCTCGCCCTGGATGCGCCAACGCTGGCGCAGCAGGCCTTCGCGGTGGAAGCCGAGGCGATCCAGCACCCGTGCGGAAGGCTGGTTGCGCGGGTCGATCTCCGCCTCCACCCGGTGCAGGTGCAACGTGCCGAACAGATAGTCCAGCACCTGCTGCAGCGCTTCATGCATGTAGCCGTGGCCCTGCATGCCCGGCGCGAGCAGATAGCCGATCTCCGCCCGTGCGGCATCGCGGTCCAGCGCGAACACCACGCAGATGCCCAGCAACGGCCCCTCCAGCGATTCGCGCAGGGCCAGCTTCAGCTGGGTGCCGGTGGCCAGGGCGGCCAGATCATCGTCGATCTGCGCACGCGCCTCGGCGGGGCGCGACCACGCCGGGTGGTTCCACCAGCGCATCACCGCGGGATCGGACTGCAGGGAGAACAGCGCCGCGGCGTCATCGCGGCGGATCGGGCTCAGTACCAGGCGCGCACTGCGCAGCGGCAGGCCGGGGAACAACGGCGGGTTGGCGGGCAATTCGGTCATCCACGCAGGTGAGCGCGCATTATGGACCCGCCGGGTTTGCCGATGGGGGCGTAATGCCCCCGCGGCTGGCAGGCCGGGGTCAGCGCCGTCTCCGGGGAAACGGATCCGACCCCGGGCTGCGATCAGGCTTCCAGCGAAGCGAGGTCGCCCTTGCTCTCCAGCCATCCCTTGCGGTCGCTTGCACGCTTCTTGGCCAGCAGCATGTCCATCAGCGAACTGGTCTGCTCGCGGTCGTCCACAGTCAGCTGCACCAGGCGCCGGGTGTCCGGGTGGATGGTGGATTCGCGCAGCTGCGGCGGATTCATTTCGCCCAGGCCCTTGAAGCGGGTCACGCTGACGGCACCCTTGATCTTCTCGCGCTCGATCTTGTCCAGCATCGTGCGCTTCTCTTCCTCGTCCAGGGCGTAGAACACCTGCTTGCCCACGTCGATCCGGAACAGCGGCGGCATCGCCACGAACACGTGGCCAGCATCGACCAGCGCCGGGAAGTGCTTCAGGAACAGCGCGGTCAGCAGGGTCGCGATGTGCAGGCCGTCGGAGTCGGCGTCGGCCAGGATCACCACCTTGCCGTAGCGCAGGCCGCTGATGTCATCCTTGCCCGGATCGCAGCCGATCGCGATGGCCAGGTTGTGCACTTCTTCCGAAGCCAGCACGCTGTTGGAAGAGACTTCCCAGGTGTTCAGGATCTTGCCGCGCAGCGGCATGATCGCCTGGAAATCCTTGTCGCGTGCCTGCTTGGCGCTGCCGCCTGCCGAGTCACCCTCGACCAGGAACAGTTCGGTGCGCGACAGGTCCTGGCTGATGCAGTCGGCCAGCTTGCCCGGCAGGGCAGGGCCCTGGGTCACCTTCTTGCGGACAACCAGCTTCTCGGTCTTCAGACGCGCGCTGGCCCGCTCGATGGCGATCTGCGCGATCTTCTCGCCCAGCTCCACGTTCTGGTTCAGCAGCAGGCTGAAGGCATCGTGCGCGGCGCCTTCGACGAACCCGGCCGCCTGGCGCGAGGACAGGCGCTCCTTGGTCTGGCCGCTGAACTGCGGGTCGGTCATCTTCAGCGACAGCACGAACGACACGCGGTCCCACACGTCTTCCGGGGCCAGCTTGACGCCACGCGGCAGCAGGTTGCGGAAGTCGCAGAACTCGCGCAGCGCTTCGGTCAGGCCGGTGCGCAGGCCGTTGGCGTGGGTGCCGTGCTGCGCGGTCGGGATCAGGTTGACGTAGCTTTCCTGCACCAGCTCGCCTTCCGGCAGCCAGGCCACCGCCCAGTCAACGATCTCGGTGTCCTTCTTCAGGCTGCCGACGAACAGGTCGGCCGGCAGCGATTCGCGATCGCCCAGCTCCAGCTTCAGGTAGTCGCGCAGGCCGTCTTCGTAGTACCAGGTATCCACTTCGCCGGTGGCTTCGTCGGTCAGCTTGACCGTCAGGCCCGGGCACAGCACCGCCTTGGCGCGCAGCAGGTGCTTCAGTGCACGCACGGCGAACTTCGGCGTATCGAAATACTTCGGGTCCGGCCAGAAGCGCACGCGGGTACCGGTGTTCTTCTTGCCGACGCTGCCGACCACTTCCAGCGGGGTGGCGCGGTCGCCATTGCGGAAGGTGATGCGGTGCTCCGCACCATCGCGCTTGATGTGCACTTCCACCAGGGTCGACAGCGCGTTGACCACACTGACGCCGACGCCGTGCAGGCCGCCGGAGAAGGTGTAGTTGTTGTTGTTGAACTTGCCGCCCGCATGCAGGCGGGTCAGGATCAGCTCGACACCCGGGATCTTCTCTTCCGGATGGATGTCCACCGGCATGCCGCGGCCGTCATCGCTGACCTCGACGCTGCCGTCCTTGTACAGCGTGATCTCGATCGACCGGGCGTGGCCGGCAAGGGCTTCGTCCACCGAGTTGTCGATCACTTCCTGCGCCAGATGGTTCGGGCGCGCGGTGTCGGTATACATGCCGGGGCGGCGCTTGACCGGGTCAAGGCCGGACAGGACTTCAATATCGGCGGCGTTATAGCGGGCGTTCATCTATCTTCGAAAGCTTGGAGCGACGGGCAAGTGTGCGGTCTGGACCGGGATTTTGCACGCCTGCGGTTCAGCCTCCGCCGCGGGGAGGGGGTAAAATGACAGTCGCTGGAATCTGAACGCCGGCGCCCCCATGTTCAAGCCATCCCGCGAGGAGGACTCCATGAAGAAGTTGCTGACCATTGCGATCCTGGCTGCTGCCGCTGTTGCGGTGCCGCTGGTGATGGCACAGAACGCAGGCCAGCCGGCCCCGCAGCAGGGCGACCAGGCTGACAAGGCGCAGTCCGAGGCCGACGCCAAGGCCAAGCGCCGCGCCCAGGCCAATGCGGAAATGAAGGCCAAGGGCCAGCCGGTACCGCAGCAGGAAGAGGAAGAAGAGGCGCGGAAGAAGAAGTGATCCTTCCGCCCCGGTGAGCGCTTGCCACACGGGCCCCGCCCTCGAACGCCCCGCCCAGCGGGGCGTTTCTTTTTGCCGATGACGCCCTCTGCCCCTTGGGTTGGCGGCCATCTATCTGTAAACTATGGCTTTCCGGGAGTAAGTGCGTGTCCACCATTTGCGAATGGGCTGGAGCGGCCAAGCGTGGCTTCCAGCAAGGCGGGTCGCAGGTGACGGTCGAAGTGACCGGCACGGCCGCCCCGACCTCGCACGATGGTTCCGCGCTGGCGCCAGCCGCCGGCCGGACCGCCCGCTCCCTCGCTGTCCCAGCGAACCGGAAAACCCCCATTCTGCTCCACGCCCGCCCCCCGGGCAGGCGTGGCGCTGCCGTTTTCCATTTCCAGACAGGATGCTTGCAGCCATGACTCCCTTGATTTTCGTAACCGGCGGCGTGGTGTCCTCGCTCGGCAAAGGTATTGCCGCTGCGTCACTGGCCGCCATCCTCGAAGCCCGTGGCCTGAAGGTCACGATGATGAAGCTCGACCCGTACATCAACGTCGATCCGGGCACGATGAGCCCGTTCCAGCATGGTGAGGTCTACGTCACCGACGACGGCGCCGAGACCGACCTCGACCTGGGCCACTACGAGCGCTTCGTGCGCACCCGCCTGAGCCGCAAGAATTCGGTCACCACCGGCCGCATCTACGAGGAAGTGATCCGCAAGGAGCGCCGTGGCGATTACCTGGGCGCGACCGTGCAGGTCATTCCGCACATCACCGACGAGATCCGTCGCTGCATGGACGAGGCCACCGAGGGGTTCGATGTGGCATTGGTGGAGATCGGCGGCACCGTCGGCGACATCGAATCGCTGCCGTTCCTGGAGGCGATCCGCCAGGTGCGCACCGAGCGCGGCCCGGAGAAGGCGTTGTTCATGCACCTGACCCTGGTGCCCTACATTGCCGCTGCCGGTGAACTGAAGACCAAGCCGACCCAGCACTCGGTCAAGGAACTGCGTTCGATCGGCATCCAGCCGGACGTGCTGCTGTGCCGGTCGGAACAGCCGGTGCCCGATTCGGAGCGCCGCAAGATCGCCCAGTTCACCAACGTGTCCGAGCGCGCGGTGATCAGCGTGCCGGACGTGGACGTGCTGTACCGGATTCCGTTCGGCCTGCACGAGCAGGGCCTGGACGACATCGTCATCAACCAGTTCAGGCTGGGTGACAAGGCCGGCCCGGCCGATCTGTCCGAGTGGGAAGCGGCGGTGGATGCCACCCTGCATCCGCTGGACGAGGTCACCATCGCCGTGGTCGGCAAGTACGTCGATCACCAGGATGCGTACAAGTCGGTGGGCGAAGCGCTCAAGCACGGCGGCCTGCGCCAGCGCACCAAGGTCAAGCTGAAGTGGCTGGAAGCGCAGGATCTGGAAGGCAGTGACATGTCGGCGCTGTCCGATGTCGATGGCATCCTGGTGCCGGGCGGCTTCGGTGACCGTGGCTTTGAAGGCAAGGTGCTGAGCTCGCAGTACGCCCGTGAGCAGAAGGTGCCGTACTTCGGCATCTGCTACGGCATGCAGGCCGCCGTGGTCGACTACGCGCGTCACGTGGTCGGCCTGGAAGACGCCAACAGCACCGAGAACGATCGCCAGTCGCCGAACCCGGTGATCGGCCTGATCACCGAGTGGCGCACCGCCACCGGCGACGTGGAAAAGCGTGATGACAAGAGCGATCTGGGCGGCACCATGCGCCTTGGCCTGCAGGAACAGCGCCTGAAGCCGGGTACCCTGGCGCGCGAACTGTACGGCAAGGACGTGGTGGCCGAGCGTCATCGCCACCGCTATGAGTTCAACAACCGCTACCGCACCCAGCTGGAAGATGCCGGCCTGGTGATCGCCGGCAAGTCCATGGATGACACGCTGGTGGAGGTGGTCGAGCTGCCGCGCGACCAGCACCCGTGGTTCCTGGCCTGCCAGGCGCACCCGGAGTTCCTGTCGACGCCGCGCGATGGCCATCCGCTGTTCATCGGCTTCATCCGCGCCGCGCGCGAGCGCAAGGCCGGTGGCAAGCTGTTGCAGGAAGCCCGCGCCTGACTTGTCACGGGGGCCGCCGGCCCCCATCTTGCATGCTTCATCCCCTGGGCACCGGCCCCGCCGGTGCAGCGGACAACAAGGAAACGCCATGAAACTGTGTGGATTCGAGGTCGGGCTGGACCAGCCCCTGTTCCTGATCGCCGGCCCCTGCGTGATCGAGTCGATGCAGCTGCAGCTGGATACCGCTGGCAAGCTGAAGGAAGTCACCGACCGGCTCGGCGTGAACTTCATCTTCAAGTCCAGCTTCGACAAGGCCAACCGTACCTCCGGCACCGCCTTCCGTGGCCCGGGCATGGAAGAAGGCCTGAAGGTGCTGGCCGAAGTGAAGAAGCAGATCGGCGTGCCGGTGCTGACCGACGTGCATGAGTACACCCCGATGGACGAAGTGGCCTCGGTGGTGGACGTGCTGCAGACCCCGGCGTTCCTGGTGCGGCAGACCGATTTCATCCGCAAGGTGTGCTCGGCGGGCAAGCCGGTCAACATCAAGAAGGGCCAGTTCCTGGCGCCGTGGGACATGAAGCCGGTGGTGGAAAAGGCGAAGGCGACCGGCAACGAGCAGATCATGGTCTGCGAGCGCGGCGCCAGCTTCGGCTACAACAACCTGGTCAGCGACATGCGCTCGCTGGCGGTGATGCGCGACACCGGCTGCCCGGTGGTGTTCGACGCCACCCATTCGGTGCAGCTGCCGGGCGGGCAGGGCACCAGCTCCGGTGGCCAGCGCGAACACGTGCCGGTGCTGGCGCGCGCCGCCGTGGCCGTCGGCATTTCCGGCCTGTTTGCCGAGACCCATCCGGACCCGTCCAAGGCGCTGTCCGACGGCCCCAACGCGTGGCCGCTGGACCAGATGGAAGCGCTGCTGGAAACCTTGATGGAACTTGACGCGGTAACCAAGAAGCACGGCTTCTCGCGCTTCGCGTGAGTCCTGACCCGTGGCTGGCGCTGCAGGCCCAGCGTCACCGCCGGCGGTGGCGGCAGTGGCCATGGGGCCTGATCGCGCTGGGCCTGGCATTGCTGTCGCTGTCAGGGGCGTTCTTCATCTTCATGCTGGTGGGCGCGGCGATGCGCCCGCCCGGTGACGGCGCGGGCCTCAACCTGAAGCCCTATGTCATCACCCTTGCCGTGGCCGAGCTGTTGACTGTTTCCGCCGGCATCGTGGCGTCGGTGCTGGCGTGGCGACTGAACCGGGGCAGGGCGGCCGCAGCGCTGGCCATGGTCCTGCTCTCGCTGTGGCTTGGCGTGCTGTTGCACGACCTGCTCTGATGAATACGACGGCATCGCCGCGCGGGCGGCCCTGGGGCCTGGTCGCTCTGGGACTGTCGGTGCTTGCCTGGAGCAGCCTGGTGACCGCCGTAGTGGCCTTCGCGGCCAGCTTCCGGCCGCCGGGGGAGGGCGACCACGGCGTGCAGGCCATGCAGTGGTGGGTGCTGGGCGCGCTGGTCACGCTGGTGCTGTCCTTCCTGGGCAGCCTGGGGGCGATGGTGCTGGCTTGGCGGCGGCAGCGCGGGCCTGTCTGCGCTGCGGTTGCCGGCGTCCTGCTGGTGATGCTGGTGTCGCTGCTGCTGATCGTGATCGGGTCCAGCGCCGGCTGAGGCCGCCCAGGCCATTTGGCAAGCGGCGGGTAGCCGGGGATAATCACGCGGCATTCGTTTTTGTCGCCCCCTCTCCTACAGGTAACCGGCCCGACCATGAGTACGATCCGCAGCATCCATGCCCGTGAAATCCTCGACAGCCGTGGCAACCCCACGCTGGAAGCCGAAGTCACCCTGGAGGACGGTTCGTTCGGTCGCGCCGCCGTTCCCTCCGGCGCCTCGACCGGCACCAAGGAAGCGGTGGAGCTGCGCGACGGTGACAAGACCCGCTACCTCGGCAAGGGCGTGCGCAAGGCCGTGGACAACGTCAACGGTGCCATCGCCGCTGCGCTGAAGGGCATGGAAGCGTCCGACCAGGCTGCCCTGGATCGCCGTCTGATCGATCTTGACGGCACCGAGAACAAGGGCCGCCTGGGCGCCAACGCGCTGCTGGGTGTCTCGATGGCCGCCGCGCACGCCGCCGCCGCCTCCAGCAAGCAGGCGCTGTGGCAGTACCTGGCAGGCAAGACCGGTGTCACCCCGTCGCTGCCGGTGCCGATGATGAACATCATCAACGGCGGTGCGCACGCCGACAACAACGTCGATTTCCAGGAATTCATGGTGCTGCCGGTCGGCTTCACCTCGTTCTCCGAAGCGCTGCGTGCCGGTACCGAAATCTTCCATTCGCTGAAGTCGGTGCTGAAGGGGCATGGCCTGAGCACGGCGGTGGGCGACGAAGGCGGCTTCGCGCCGGACTTCCGCAGCAACGTCGAAGCGCTCGACACCATCCTCGAAGCGATTGGCAAGGCCGGCTATACCGCCGGTGAAGACGTGCTGCTGGGCCTGGACGTGGCCTCCAGCGAGTTCTTCGAGAACGGCAAGTACAACCTGGTCGGCGAGAACAAGCGCCTGACCTCCGAGCAGTTCGTCGACTTCCTGGCCGACTGGGCCGCACAGTACCCGATCATCACCATCGAAGACGGCCTGGCCGAGAACGACTGGGCGGGCTGGAAGCTGCTGACCGATCGCATCGGCAAGAAGGTGCAGCTGGTCGGCGACGACCTGTTCGTGACCAACCCGAAGATCTTCCAGGAAGGCATCGACTCGGGCACCGCCAACGCGATCCTGATCAAGGTCAACCAGATCGGCACGCTCAGCGAGACCCTGGAGGCCATCGCAATGGCCGACCGCGCCGGGTATGCCGCGGTGGTTTCGCACCGCTCGGGCGAAACCGAGGACACCACCATCGCCGACATCGCCGTGGCCACCACCGCCACCCAGATCAAGACCGGCTCGCTGTGCCGCAGCGATCGCGTGGCCAAGTACAACCAGCTGCTGCGCATCGAGGAAGCCCTCGGCGCCGGCGCGCGTTACGCCGGTCGTGACGCGTTCGTTTCGCTGAAGCGCTGAGCCCATGCGCGACTGGCGCTGGCTGCTGTTGCTGCTGGCCCTGCTGCTAGCATGGCTGCAGTACCGTTTCTGGTTTGGTCCGGGCAACTCGGGAGATGTGATGATGCTCGAAGCCCAGGTCACCAGCCAGGAACGGGACAATGAGGGTCTGCAGCAGCGCAACGATGCGCTGGCTGCCGAAGTGAAGGACCTCAAGGAAGGCCAGTCCGCCATCGAGGAACGCGCGCGCAGCGAGCTGGGAATGATCAAGCCCGGCGAGAAGTTCTACCGCGTGGTCGAAGATGCGCCCTCGCGACCGGCGCCGCCTGCGCCGGTCGCCGCGCAGGTGGGCGACCACCCGGCGGACGTGCCATGAGCGCGGCGATCTGGGTGGTGGTTCCCGCTGCAGGGCGTGGCACCCGGTTCGGCGCACCACTGCCCAAGCAGTACCTGCAGGCGGGCGGGCAGATCCTGCTCGCCCATACCCTGGACGCACTGCTGGCGCACCCGGCCGTCGCCGGCGCGATGGTGGTGATCGGCCAGGACGATGCCGACTGGCCGGGCTGGAGCGAATGGTCCGGCAAGCCGGTATTGACCTGCGTGGGCGGTGCCACCCGCGCCGCCTCGGTGCTGGCCGGGCTGCAGGCGCTGCCGGACAGCGTGCGTGCCGATGAGTTCGTGCTGGTGCACGACGCGGCACGCCCGAACCTGTCGCTGGCCGATCTCGGGCGCCTGCTGGAAGCGGGCCGCACCGATCCGGTCGGTGCCATCCTCGCCGCCCCCGTGCGTGACACGCTCAAGCGGGCGGGCGACGATGGTGGCATCGATGGCACCGAACCGCGCGAACGCCTGTGGCGCGCGCTCACCCCGCAGCTGTTCCGCCGCCATCAGCTGATCCGCGCGCTGACCGAGGCCGCTGCCGCCGGCATTGACGTGACCGACGATGCCATGGCCATGGAGCGCCAGGGCCAGCGCCCGCTGCTGGTGGAAGGCAGCGAAGACAACTTCAAGGTCACCACCCCGGCCGATCTCGACCGGTTCGAATTCGTACTCTCCCGCCGCGCCGGCTGACGCCCGCGCGGCCCTGCTGCAAGGGCTGCATCCATGAGCACCTCCCCGTTCCCGCCCGTCCGCATCGGCCAGGGCTACGACGTCCATGCCTTCGGTGAAGGCGACCACATCATGCTCGGTGGCATCGCGGTGCCGCACAGCTGCGGTGTCCTGGCGCACAGCGACGGCGATGTGATCCTGCATGCATTGTGCGATGCCATGCTCGGCGCGATCGCGCTGGGCGACATCGGCCAGCATTTCCCGCCCAGCGACGCGCGCTGGAAGGGGGCGGACAGCAGCGAATTCGTCCGCCACTGCGACAGCCTGCTGCGCGAACGCGGCTGGCGTGTCGGCAACACCGACATCACCGTCATCTGCGAACGCCCGAAGGTCGGCCCGCACGCGCTGGCCATGCGCGAGCGCATCGGCCAGCTGCTGCAGCTGCCGCTGGATGCGGTCAGCGTCAAGGCCACCACCTCGGAGAAGCTGGGCTTCACCGGTCGTGGTGAAGGCATTGCCGCGCAGGCCGTGGTGCTGCTGGTGGCCGCATGATTCCGCTTCCCCTCGCGTTCGGCGAGCCGCTGCTGCGCGCGCGCATCCGTACCACCCCCGATGATTTCCAGGTCGACGAGCTGCCGGCCTTCGAAGCCACCGGCGAGGGCGAGCACCTGCTGCTGCACATCCGCAAGCGCGGCGCGAACACCGTGCACGTGGCCAGGCTGCTGGCCCGATGGGCAGGGCTGCCGGACATGGCGGTGAGCTATGCCGGCATGAAGGATCGCAATGCCGTCACCACCCAGCGCTTCAGCGTGCACCTGCCCAAGCGCGTCGCACCGGACCTGGCTGCATTGGCCAGCGACGAAATCGAAGTGATCGATGCGACCTGGCACAACCGCAAGCTGCAGCGCGGCGCGTTGGCAGGCAACCGTTTCAGGCTGGTGCTGCGCGACGTGCACGGCGATGCGGCTGCGATCGACGCACGGCTGCAGCAGATCGCCTCGCGCGGCCTGCCCAACTGGTTCGGTGAACAGCGTTTCGGTCGCGATGGCGGCAACGTGCCGGCGGCGCTGGCGATGTTCGCAGGCCGTCGCATGCGCCCGGACCAGCGCTCGCTGTTGCTGTCGGCGGCACGTTCGGCGCTGTTCAACCGGGTGCTGGCCGCACGGGTGGAGCAGGGCAGCTGGGACCGGCCACTGGACGGCGAAGTGTGGATGCTCGACGGCAGCCGCAGCGTGTTCGGGCCCGAGCCGTTCAGCGATGTGCTGGCCGAGCGCCTGGCCCGGTTCGATATCCACCCCAGCGCGCCGTTGTGGGGAGAGGGTGAGCTGCGCAGCAGCGATGCGGCACGCGCGCTGGAGCTGGGGGCGCTGGAGGATGAGCAGTCCCTTGCGTTGCGCGCCGGGCTGGAGAGCGCGCGGCTGAAGCAGGAGCGGCGCGCACTGCGGCTGCGCCCGGCCTTGCTGCAGCACCAGTGGCTGGGCCAGGACGTGCTGGAACTGTCGTTCGCGTTGCCGCCGGGATGCTATGCCACCGCCGTGCTGCATGAACTCGGCCCGGTCGAAGACGCCTCACAGGACTGATTGCCGGATGCCGTGGGCATATCCCGGCATGGCGTGGAACGCCTGAGGCATCGACTGGATCCACGCCGTGCGGGGATGCCGCGGTCAACGCCGCGCCAGCAGCACCAGCACTGCACCGGTGCCGCCCTGTGCGGTCGGCGCCGAATGGAAGGCCAGCACGTCGTTGCGCAGCCGCAACAGGCGATCGACCACGTTCTTCAGCACGGGCGCGCCGCCGTCCGCCTGCAGCCCCTTGCCGTGGATGATGCGCACGCAGCCTTGCTCGTGCGCATGTGCCTCCAGCAGGAACTGGCGCAGCATCGCCTCGGCCTGCGCGGCGGTCGCGCCATGCAGATCAAGCTCGTCCTGTACCGAGTACTGGCCGCGCTTCAGGCGCTGGAACAGGCGCGGGGGCAGGTTGTCGCGGCGATAGCTGGCCACATCGCCAGCTTCCAGCGGCGCGCTGTCGCGCAGCAGCCGGGCGAACTCTCCGGCCGCGTCGGCTTCATCGCGCTCGGCCATGCGTGCGCGCGGTTTCGGCCGTGGCGCGGCGGGCGCCGGCTCGACCTCCCTGCGCAGCGGCGTCACCTCACCGATGGCGGCACGGAACAGTGCTGCCGGATCTTCATCTTCAGGGTGCGACATGCGCACAGGGTAAACCGCCCGCGCCGGTCTGCCTATGACCGCCCGATGTCAGCCGTGACCGCCGACAGGGTAGGACCGGCGGCCGGCTTGCGGCACAATAGCGGACGCACTTGTGGAGGTGCCGCATCCCGTCGGGATGCCGGTCATCCTCGCCCACGCTGCAAGGTGACGGAATCGAATTCTTGGAAAATCAAGCGGTTAAATCGAAGATGCGCATCCTGG